>NZ_FNOK01000037.1 GCF_900106995.1 Saccharopolyspora shandongensis | reverse complement strand
TGCTTGAGTCTGTCGCAACGATGGCACGAGTTTCGCTCAAACCCAAAGGAGAGTCCGATGTCGAAATCTTCTGGCGGTCTGCTTTCAGGCCTCGAAGTCGCGGTCACCGTGGACGACCAATTCCAGTGGACCGGGATCCCGTTTCCCGAAGGGCATGGTCCGCACACCGTGTCGAAGAAGATGATGAAGGCATTTGAAGCCTATGGGGTTCCCGGCGTTTACGCCTTCAACAGCACTGCGCCGACGGAGGAAGATCCGCGCATGCTCGACATCCTCGATGACTGGTGCGCCGCCGGGCACTACGTCGGCAACCACACGCACCAGCACATCAGCCTCAACTGGCTGGACGTCGACACCTACCTCCGCGACATCGAGACCAGCGAGCGGCTGTTGAGCAGATGGATAGAGGCATCGCCGTCGCGCTACTTCCGCTACGCCTTCGCCATGGAGGGCGACAGCGCGACCAAAACGAGCCAGGTCCAGACTCACCTGAGCCAAAACGGGTTCCTGTCCTCCCCGGTCACGCTCTGGTTCTACGACGCCCAGTTCATGGTCGCCTATGACCGCGCCCTGCGGCTCACGGACCGGGCGGCGCAGCGCTGGATCGAGGACACCTTGGTCGACACCGCGATCGAGCAGATAGAAAACCAAGCAGCCGCGGCTACTGCCGCGCTCGGCCGGTCACCGGCGCACATCATGCTGATCCACGGCACGACGGTCGCCGGTGCGACCATCGAGCGGATCCTCGATCGGCTCACCGAGGAAGGCGTCGTGTTCGTCACCTCGGAACGGGCGATGGCCGACCCTGCCAACGTGATCGGTTCGCCGGTGACCACCCGCCAGTTCCGCAACTCGACGCAGAAGTGGGCCGAGCACGCGGGCGTGTCCATCCCGGATGTTCCGCCGGCGGTGCTCGCCGAGGTGGAGAAGGCGGCTCCCATCGAGGGCATGAGTTACGACGAGGTTCTTGGCCGGGCGATCCAGGAGTGGACGCGCCGGGTGCCCTTCACTCCGGTTCCGGCCGACTTCCACTGAGAAGGGACCTGGCATGAGCGAACCGCGAATCCACTCAGGCGGAACTTCTCAGTCGCTGGAGACGCTGCGCACCCGTGCTGCGCGGCTGGCATCGGCCCTCAACGCCGACGGGATCGGTCCGGGCGACTGCGTCGCCGTTGTCATGCGCAATGACATCGCGTTCGTGGAGGTGACGCTCGCGGTCGGGCTCGTCGGGGCTGCCCCGGTTCCGATCAACTGGCACTGGACGGGGGACGACCTCGCACACGCGCTGGCCGACAGCCGCTCCCGGCTCGCGGTGGTCCACACCGACCTGCTGCCGGCCGTGGAGTCCAGCGCACCCGGGCTGCCGATCATCGAGGCGGAGATACCGCCCGGGGTGCGGTGTGCCTACGGGCTGGCCGAACAGCCGTCCACCGGAAGGTGGCCGACGCTGTCGCAGCGCATCGGCGACCACGAACCCCGCACCGAACCCTCACCTGCCGCCCCGATGAGCGTGATCTACACGTCCGGCACCACCGGGCGGGCCAAGGGAGTGCTCCGCGACCCGGTCGCGGTGGCCGACCGCCCGACGTTGCTGGCCAACATCGCGAAGCTGTGGCACCTGGCTCCAGCCGAGACGACCCTCATCCCGGCGCCGCTCTACCACTCCGCTCCGAACGTGCACGCCACCTTCGCCGTCGCGCTGGGCATGAACTTGCACATCATGCCTCGCTTCGACGCCGAGGAGTTCCTGCGGCTGGTGCAGGAGCACCGCGTCAACAGCGTGCAGATGGTTCCTACGATGTTCAACCGGCTGCTGCAGCTGCCCGAGCAGGTGCGGCGTTCCTACGACCTCTCCTCGCTGAAGGCCATCGTGCACGCGGCCGCGCCGTGCCCGCGGCACGTCAAGGAAGCCATGATCGGCTGGTTGGGTCCGATCGTGCACGAGTACTACGGCGGCGCCGAGGTGGGTGCCTTCACTGCCTGCGACACGGCGGAGGCCCTGAGCCGTCCCGGCACCGTCGGGCGCCCGATCCTTGATGCCGATGTGCGCATCCTCGGAGAGGACGGAACTGACAAGCCGGTGGGCGAGGACGGCATCGTCTACGGGCGCTGCTTCACCGGCTGGCCGGACTTCACCTACATCGATGACGAGCCCAAACGCCGTCGGATGGAAAGGGACGGCTACCTCACCCTCGGCGACATCGGCCACCTCGACGACGAGGGCTATCTCTACCTCAGCGACCGGCTCAACGACATGGTCGTCTCGGGCGGCGTGAACATCTACCCCGCCGAGGTCGAGGCGTGCCTGCTCGACCTCGAGGGGGTCGCCGATGTGGCCGTGTTCGGCATCCCCGACCCCGACCTGGGAGAGGTGCTCGCCGCCCACATCCAGCCGGTCCCCGGCGCGATCCTCCACCCGGCCGAGATCCGGACCCACGTCGGCTCCCGCCTGGCGCGCTACAAGGTACCGCGGGAAGTGGTGCTCGCCGACGAGCTGCCGCGCGAGGACACCGGAAAACTGTTCAAGCGCCGGCTCAAGCAGCAGTACCTCGAGGCGGCGGGGCACAACGGGGACGAGGGGGTTGCATGAGTTCGTCCGTGCTTCTCGAGAGCCCGGAGACCGGTATCGCGCGGGTGGTGCTGAACCGGCCCGAGCGTCGCAACGCGCAGAACCCCCAGATGCTCTACGACCTCGACGAGGCGCTGGCGATCGCGGTCCGGGACCGGACAGTCCGGGTGATCATCCTGGCTGGTGCGGGACCCGACTTCTCCGCCGGACATGATCTCAACGAACGCGACTCGAGGATTCCCGGGCCGTCCGTGGCCACCCTCGAGGGCGCTTTCGACGCCGACGGGGTCGAGGGCAGGCACGCGTTCGAATGCGAGGCCTATCTGGGAATGTGCCGCCGGTGGCGCGATCTGCCCAAACCCACGATCGCCCAGGCCCACGGGCGTTGCATCGCCGGAGCGCTGATGCTGTTGTGGCCGATGGACCTGATCGTGGCCGGCGAATCGGCGACCTTCTCTGATCCGGTAGCGGCATTCGGGCTCAACGGTGCGGAGTACTTCACCCACGTGTGGGAGGTGGGCGCGCGCAAGGCCAAGGAAATGCTGTTCACCGGCGCTCCTGTGACTGCTGCGGACGCACATCGGCTGGGCATGGTCAACCACGTGGTCCCCGACGACGACCTCGCGGACTTCACCCTCGACCTCGCACGGCGGATCGCACGCATGCCCGAGTACGCGCTGCGGCTGGCGAAGTCCAGCGTCAACAACAGCCTCGCCGCCCAAGGCCAGGACGTGGCGCTGGAGTCGGCGTTCGCCCTGCACATCGCCGGGCACGCCAACAACCTCTCCCGCCACGGCGACATCATCGACCCCGGTGGTGTCGACACGATCCGGGCGCTGTCCCGCCAGGCGCCGGAGCGTGCGCCGTGACGAATCCATCCCGAACCAGCCCGCGGGAGGCAGCGTTGACCAGCGACACCCGTCCAACCATCGAAGGTTGGCTCGCCGAGTACGACGCACGGGACGCCGACGTCGCGTGGCTGCTGTGCGACCGGCACGACCCGAATGCGGTCGCCTTCACCTTCGTCGACGCCGACCTGCGGACGCACGACCTGACCTTCGGTGAGCTCGCCGAGCGTTCCCGCCGACTCGCCACCGTGCTCGCCGACCACGAATTGCGGCGCGGCAGCAGAGTGCCGGTGCTCATGGGAAAACGACCGGAACTCATCGTCACGCTCGTGGCGATCTGGCGCCTCGGTGCGGTCCACGTGCCGCTGTTCACCGCGTTCGCCACCGGAGCCGTCCAGCTGCGCGTCGAGGCGGCCGGCGCCGAGCTCGTGATCACCGACCGCGCGCAGCGTGCCAAGGTCGACCCGATTCCCGGGATCACGGCACTCGACGTCGACCAGTTGGAGCGGGCCGCTGCCGACCGTGAACCCCACACCGGGCGGGAGACGGTTGGCGGCGACGGCACATTCCTGCAGCTCTACACCAGCGGCACGACGGGGCGGCCGAAGGGCGTTCCGGTGCCGGTACGGGCGATAGCCGGGTTCCGGTCGTACATGCACTTCGCCATGGACGTCACGGCGGACGACGTGCACTGGAACGCGGCCGACCCCGGGTGGGCCTACGGCCTCTACTACGGCATCGTCACACCACTGGCCGCGGCCCGGCGCAACCTGCTGGTGGACGCCGGATTCACCCCCGAGCTCACCACGGAGGTCCTGCGACGGCAGGCGGTGACCAACTTCGCCGGTGCACCCACCATGTACCGGGCCATCGGCCGCAGCGGCCTCGTCGAGGGCGTGCGGCTGCGGCGTGCGTGTTCGGCGGGAGAGCCACTGACACCTGACATCGTGCGGTGGGCGCGCGAGACCCTCGACGTCGAGATCCGCGACCACTACGGGCAGACCGAACTGGGCATGGTCATCGGCAACTGCGCGCACGAGAACGTGGCACGTCCGCTCAAGGACGCGTCGATGGGACAGCAGCTGCCGGGCATCGTCGCCGACGTCGTCGACGGACGGATCGCGGTGTCGACCAAGAGTCCGCTGTTCTGGTTCACCGGGTACCGGGGAGAGCCCGAGCGCACCGACGAGCGCTTCACCGGGGACGGCGCCTGGTACCTCACCGGCGACACCGGACGTGTCGATGAGGACGGCTACTTCTTCTTCACCGCACGGGACGACGACGTCATCCTGGCCGCCGGATACCGGATTGGACCGTTCGACGTGGAGAGCGTGCTGATCACCCACCCCGCTGTCGCCGACGTCGCCGTGGTGGGGCAGAAGGACCCGGACGGTGTGCGCGGCGAAATCGTGGTGGCCTATGCCGTTCTCCTCGAAGGTGCCGAGCCCGGAGACGACCTCGTTCGGGAGCTTCAGGCGCACGTGCGCGAGCGTTACTCGGCCCATGCCTACCCCCGACTGATCCGGTTCGTGGACGCGCTCCCCAAGACACCCAGCGGGAAGGTGCAGCGGTTCAAACTGCGCGAGCTTCACGCTGACTGACGAACGCACTCGCCAGCTTCCGAAACCCACGCGATTCCAGGAGAAACATGCGCATTGATCCGACAACGGCGGCTGTGGTGACTGGAGGTGCTTCTGGTCTCGGCGAAGCGACCGTGCGGCGCCTGTACCGCGAAGGCGCTTCGGTCGTCATCGCCGACCTGCCCTGCTCCTCAGGTCAGTCGCTAGCTGACGCCCTCGGAGAACGCGCGGTTTTCGTGCCCGCCGATGTTCGAGAAGAAGCGGGAGTGTCACGTGCACTCGATGCCGCTGAGGATTCGGCGGGCTGCGAGTGGTCATCACGTGCGCCGGGATCGCGACACCGGGGCGGATCCTGGGAAGCGGCGGCCCGCTCTCGCTCGACGAGTTCAAACAGGTGCTGGACATCAACCTCGTCGGCACGGTCAACGTGCTCAGACTCGCCGCCGCGCGGATGTCCGCGAACGAACCGGTCGACGGCGACCGAGGCGCCGTGATCATGACCTCCTCGATCTCCGCCTACGACGGCCAGATCGGCCAAGCCGCTTATGCCGCCAGCAAAGGCGGTATCACCGCGCTGACGCTCAGCGCCGCGCGTGACCTGGCCGAACACGGGATCCGCGTGAACACCATCGCCCCGGGCATCTTCGCCACACCCCTCATGCTCGGCCTTCCCGACAAAGCACGGAAAACCCTCGAACAGCGCGTACCCCATCCGCCCCGGCTCGGCACACCGGAAGAGTTCGCCTCGCTCGCCGCACACATCATCGACAACCAGATGATCAACGGCGAGGTAATCCGCCTCGACGGAGCCCTACGAATGCCACCGAAGTGACCGTGATCCCCAGGCAGCGCACGAATCCAGCCGGTTCCGTATGCCCGGCTGTTTCGCCTGGTCAACAAAGTGCCCCCGGTGCGATTCGAACGCACACTGTACGGATTTTGAGTCGGCTTCACGCTGTGGCTCTGGTGTATCGCCTGGTCATTGGGCGTGTGATCTCGCTCTCATGGTGCTCTGTGGGCATGATCGGCGACCGTTCATGCCCAAACCCATGCCCATTGGGGCCACTGTGGATAGTTGCGTGTGCGACGCTTCGCATAAGCGCTGTGATCAACATTCGCGGCGGGGTGGTTGATCCAGTTCGCCTTGCAGGCGGTCCAAGCCGGGCGCGAAGCGGGAGACAGGCGGCCCGGAGCCAGGCGGAGTGACTGTCAAAGCCGAGAACTAAATCCGGCATGGTCACCTTGACCACAGGTGCAGCTGGGCAAGCCGGACAACACAGTGTTGGGCACGTTGCCGAGCTGGTCACCTCGGCTAAGGGAGCGATCGGCTCGCGACAGTGACGGCGTTCGTGGTTGCGGTCAACGCGTTCACGAACGTCTGATGGACCTCGTGGGCCCGTTCTGACGTCAAGCAGTACCGGACGGGCTTGGAGATACGGTCACCCGGCTCGGTCACGGCCGTCTCGTACTCATCCTCGCCGGAGATCGGATCAAGTCCGATCCGTGTTGTTTCGAACACCCAGGTCTGATCGCCAATGATCACTTCTGTCTGAATCAGAGCCAGAAGGCTAGGGCTGGGAATTCGCTGCCCCCAGTGCCTTTAGTCCCGAGTGTCCGACGGTACAGGCTGGGTGATCGCCCCCAACTTCTGGCCCACCGATGCTACCTCCGCCATTGAGCCTTTCCGCGTAACCTCCCGTGACGTTGTGTGATCAATTTGGTTGATCATGTGGTGCGGCCGTGTTCGTGGTGGAGCAGGACCAGGGCGGCGACGATGTCGCCGAGGCGCCAGGGGCAGCCGCGGTAGCGACGTAGAGCCCTATAGGTGGTCTTGAGTAGCGAGTTGGCGCGCTCGCCGAGGCAGCGCAGGGCGCCGTGGATGGCGTTGTAGGACTGTTGGTCGATGGTGAGTTGCTCGTCTTTGGGCTTCTTACACGGGATCGTGAAGGTCTCGGGCTCGCCTTCATAGCCGAGGTCGGCAAGGGCGAGAGCGCCGTCGGTGATCCAGTCGGTGATCCGCGTGAGCAGTTCGGGGTCGGCGCGGGCGGCACTCATGTCGTGCTCCCGGCCGGGTCGCACGTCGGAGGTCCACAGCGGCCATCCGTCCGGGGCGGAGACAACCTGAATGTTCCCGCCGTGATGGCGGTGCTTGCCGCTCCACCACAAATCCACCCCGCGGATGGGGCCTGGGGTGGAGATCCGGTCGGTGTGGATCAGCGTGCCGTCCACGATCACATGCGAGTGACCAGCCGCCTTGGCCGTCAGCAGCGCCCCGTGCAGCGACGGCCGGCGCGCGGCGAGCACCGAAATGCCCTCGTCCCGGTACTCATACGCCGTCGACAAGGCGACGGCGTTGTCCCTGGCCCGCACCGCCATCCGGGTGTCTTCCAGGAACCAGCGCAGCACCAAAACGGCCTGCTTGCAGGTCCCCATCGCACGCCGTCCCTTGCGGGTACCCCGCCGGAGACGCTCGGCGTGCGGCAGTCCGGACAGGAACAAGACGCTGTCCTCGGATACCTCCAGAACAGCGGTACATGTGACACTCGTAGACACGCGGGGTCCCTGTGAAGTTGATCTGAGAGAAGACCACTTCGTAGCAGGGATCCCGCGTCTTCACACGCATCCCCGCTCGGCGCGCCCCAAGATCACACAGCGTCGCGAACCGTTACTCGGAACGGCTCATTAAGCAGGCTGTGGCGCTCGTCCGGTATGAGTCGACGCAACTGGCCCATCTCCCAAGAATCGAATTTCGAGATAAACAATTCGAGAGTATCGAAAGTGTAGCGTTGAAGCAGGCCAATAGTTCCTGAATCTATTTCTTTCCCTATAAAAGACCGATACTTGAGGTTTCGCAAAGCTGCGTAATGTTTGCGTTGGTACCGCAGAAGAAATCTCGCAGTCGCCAGGTGCCTGTCGTCAACGATCTGAGCAAGTACGATCTCGACTGCCCTATGTGCCGCTAATGACCTCTCGTGGCACGTATGCGCTGGTTGCCACTCCTCTCTGAGGAGGTTGGCACCAGAGGCGTTAAAGCGCGCCCAGTCGCCCTCCAAATAGTACTCGTATATGCGTCGAACCTCCGGCCAAAGCTTCTCGGCGGCGAAACGTGCTCGCTTGAGGTGCGTGAATAGGTTCGTAACGTTGCTCTCACCGGCGAGATGAAGGAGGGTCATGGTCGGCGCGGAACCAAATTCGCCCATTTCCGCAGCCATAAAATTACTCGGAACATGAGGATCGACGGTAACGGCGAGTTTCGACTCTGGCTCACTGTTGAGCATTTCGGCGTCGAAATCAACCTTAAGTGTTTTCAATTCGTTTCCCTGCATGCGTCCTCGGATAGGCACACGGCACGCTGGGCATGGTAAATAGAAGCGCGTCAAGTTGCTGGGTGCTACCGTAAGATGAATGACAAATCGCTCTTGGCAGCCTCGGCAGAGGATCGCGTAGCGAGAGATCACGTTGCAAGCGTCGTTTTCTGCGCCCCAGTTGTTACCAGACATCACTTCGACGACTGGCAGGAGGAGAGCTCCAGCGCAGGCGCTGGGGTGGGTGTCGGCCCTTGCCCTCCGGTTGCGAGGGGCTTTACGGCCGCTGGTTCCGGGTGTCGCTGGGTGCGGGGTGTGAGCGGTCGTCACCACTGGGTCCTCAGCAAATGCCAGCTTAAGCGCTTGATCACGTCTTTCCTGTCGAAGAGGCCGCTACTCGACGGCGGATGGAGATCCTTCCTTGGGTACGGGCAAGGATCAGCCGTTGTCCCTAAAGCTGTGTGGCTCGCGGTGGTAGCGGAGGTACTTTGGGTTGATCTTGTGCGCCGTCTGGACCCTCCACACCAGGGCAGCGACGTTCCCCACATAGCTGTAGCGGGACAGGTAACCGTGTCCCGAAACCGAGCACCCGCTACAAGGGCCACGGGGGCTGTTCGGGCACACGTTGGGACACCCGACAGCACCTGTCCCGACCGTGCACCAGTCGGCTTTTTCACAGCTCACAAGGCAAACCCGCCCGGCCCATCAATGCGTCCCAGGCGGACTCCCGGCGGGACAGGTGTCAACGGACGTTTGGTAGTCCGGGTGGGTGGACTGCCTCCGGGATGGCGGACATGAGGATTCCGGGTTGATGGACAGGAGTTCTCCGGGGGATGGTCAGTTCAAGGGGATCACCCCCTTGCCGGCGAGTGCTTCGGCGAGTCGGTGGGAGTCGCCTTTGGTGGTGACCAGGTGGGCGTGGTGCAGGAGTCTGTCGACGGTCGCGGTGGCGAGGGTTTTGGGCATGATCGAGTCGAAGCCGCTGGGGTGGATGTTGCTGGTGACCGCGATGGAGCGGCGTTCGTAGGCGGCGTCGATGATCCGGTTGAACGCTTCGGCGGCGTCTTGTCCGGTGGGCAGCATGCCGATGTCGTCGACAACGATGAGGTCGCAGCCGAGATCTTGCTGATGGCGCGGGCGATGGTGCCGTCGACCTTGGCTTTGCCGACGGCGGTGGTGAGGGTTTCCATGGTGAACCATGCGACGCGCATGTCGTTTTCGATGGCCGCGTGGGCGAGGGCCTCGACGAAGTGGCCTTTGCCGGTGCCGCTCGGTCCGGCGACCGCCAGGTTCTCGTGCCTGCTGATCCATTCCAGGGTGGATAGTGCGTTCTGGGTGGCCTCGGGGATGGAGGATTCCTCGGGTTGCCAGGTGGAGAACGTCTTGCCGGTGGGGAAGTTCGCGGTCTTGCGTCGCTGTCGGCGGGTGGCCGAGGCCCGGCCGGTGGCCTCCTCGTCGAGCAGGACGCGCAGCATTTCGGCGGGATCCCAGCGCTGGGCGCGGGCGGTGGCGAGCACGTCGGGCGCGGCCTTGCGCAGGTAGGGCAGCCGCATCCGGCGCAGTAGCCGGTCGAGCTCGTCGGGGATGGCGGGTGCTTTGGGGCTGCTCATGCGCCGAACACCTCCCAGCCGCGGGTGCCTGGCTGGACCGAGTGGTTCTCATCGGCGCGGACCACGTCGTCGGCGGGCCCGCGGGCGGCGAGGTGGTCGCAGATCGCGGCGAGGTCTGCCTCGGCGAACCGGCCGGCGATCGCGGCCAGCCCCAGCGCCTCATCGACCCGGTCGGCGCCGAGCACCGCGGCCAACTCGACCGCGCGAGCCATCTTGACGCGGATGCGGGTCACCCCGGTGGCGGCGGCCTCGACCAGCCAGCGCCTGGCCCCTTCGCCCAGGGCGAGGAACGCGACCTCTTCCGGGGTGCGAGCCCGCACTTTCGGCGGGCGGGGCAGGTTCCCGCCGGGGTGGTGCGGGTAGTGGGCGTCGACGATGCGCGGGTTGCCTGGGGTGGACAACTCGTGCCGGGCGATCTCAGCCAGCCCGGCCGACGTCCGGCCGGTGATCACCAGATCTTCACCGGCCACCCGAACCCAGACCTTGCTGGCCTGGTGTCCGTCCGGGGTGGAGTAACGCACCGACCCGAACCGGATCGTCTGATCGGTCTCCACCAGGCGCTCCTCGCCCAGGGCGATCGCGTGCGGCTCGAGCGGCAGCACATGCAGATGCTGCCGCTCGACGGCCAGCCGCTCCACCGGCGTCGCCCCGGTCTCCCGATGCACCCGGGCATTGACGCGTTCGCACCACTGGAAACACGCGTCCGACAGCTCGGCCAACGACGAGTAGGCCGGCAGCAGATTCGCGGTCGTGGGCACCAGGTCCGCCTTGGCGATCTTCACCGTGTGCTCCGAACCGCCCTTAGACTCCGGGTCGAACGGCTCACACGTTTCGACCTTGCAGCCGTAGTGCCGGCCTGCCGCAACGATGTCCGGATGCCGCACCGGAACCCCAGCCACCCGGTCGATCGTCACCGTCCTCGGGTTGTCAGTCAGCAGATACGTTGGCGCGCCACCGAATCGGCGCAACACCGTGTCCACACAAGACACCAGAGTGCCAGCGTCTGATCCCAGTTCGCGATGACGACCCGGTATCGTGACCACGACAGCCACGCGCAGAACAACTGCGTGCGACGCCCACCAACTCGCGGGCCTTCGCCCCAGTCGAACTGGCACCACATGCCCGGCTCAGGCAGCCAGGGCCGGTACTTGCGCCGGTGCCCGGCCTTCCACGCCGCCTTCGCCTCGGCCACCGCCCGCCGCGTGGTGCGGTCGGTGCCGGTGAACCCCATCGCCACCAAGCGCTGATGCGCCACATCCGCCCGCACCCGACCCTGGGACTTGTCCACCAGTTCCTCGATCTTGCCCAGGAACGGGTCAATCGAACGGGCCCGCCGCGTCCTCACCAGCGGATCCTTCCCAACGTCGCGGATCGCGACATAACGCTTCACGGTCTTCTCGTCCACCCCAGCCAGCTCCGCAGCCGAGTGCGCGCAGCGGGTGAGGTCGAACGCTTCCAAGATCTCCATGATCTCCCTGTCAGACTTGGTCACGGGATCCCTCCGGAACGGGGTCGGCATTGATCGGCAATCAGAGCCAACCCCGCCGGAGGGTTCCCTCCCTGCATTGCAGTTCAGGCGTGTCCCGGAGATCTCAAGTCCACCCATCCGGAGATTTCATGTCCGCCGATCCGGACCGAACTGTCCGCCCACCCAGATTTTTTCGCGTCCGCCGGCAACAGGCGGGACAGCGATATACCCCTGCCTCAACCAATTTCGGGAAGCACGAGCCGGGTGGATAGTGTGCAACTCCCCCCTCGGACACAAAAATGTGGCATACCTGCTACATCTGACGTGCCAGTTTTGAAGGCACTCCAATACGCTGATTCAGCGTTCCTATGGCTACCCCATCACGTCTGGTGGGGGTGGTCGATGTGACCGGCTCCGTGATCAGGCCGGTGGTCCCCTCCGCAATACCTGCGCGACAGGACAGCACCTCGGCGGCAGGACGCCCTGGGGCCGTCGGCACCCGCCGAGCGCTTCCCCTCCCCGTCGTCCCGGCACCACACGAGCGTGGCGTGGTGTACGGGCTGGCGGCAGTCGATGGCCGGGGACGCATCGCCGATCAGGCGGTGCTCTGCGCGCTGGGCTGGACACCCGGAACCCGACTGGCCATCCGCGAAAGCCGCCGCCTTCTGATCATCCACACCGACACCCATGGCGTGTTCAAGATCACCAAGCAGGGACATCTGCGGCTTCCCGCCCCGGTCCGGCACTGCAGCAGCCTACTGCCCGGCGACCGTGTCCTGCTCCACTCGCCCAACCAGCCCAGCACCACGACGACCAAATAACATTCAATCAACACTGAAAATATTGATTATCTTGAACCAACACACCGCCCGCACCCCCTCCTGAAGATCAACAACTGGTGCATTGAACACTTGACACCGCCGAAGAACTCCTTGAACGTGCCGTTCACACAACCGGCGAGCAGGGGGCTGCGGCACCGTAGGAGGATCTCTTCCCGGCTCGGGGCGCAAGGGAGCGCGAAAACGCGTGCACAGCGACGCCGTCGAGCAGGATCGCACGGGTGCGGAGACCAGCGCCCAGTCCGACGGGCTTTCACCCAGGTCCCGGACTTCTAACGGCTCGGACGGATCACGCCGGATCGGGTCGGCGACGGTCATCGGTTACCGCGGCCAGAGGATGAGCTGGGTGCAGCGGAACACTGCGGCTGTTCGGTCCTCGGTGACCGTGGCGTCCCACAGCTGCGTGGAGCGACCACTGTGGACGGAAGTCACGCTGCAATGCAGGACGCCTTCCCAGGCTGTGGTGACGAACTCGGCGGGCAGCGTTTCGATCATCGAGACGACCGAAATGCCCGCCTGCTCGGCACGAACGCGCAGTCGAGCTCAGGCTGACGAGCACGCTCATCCAAAACTTGGCGGCTCCTGGCGGCTGCGTTGCCGTTCGAGGCTGCGTTCCAGATGTTCTGTCATCGCCTCGGCGGTGCGGTCGGGGATGCGGCGCAGTACGGCTCGGACGATTCGTTCGTGCTCCGCCAGAGTCTGTTCGCCCGCGCCCGGGATGCTGCTGAGCCGGAAAATGTGGAGGTGGGAGTGGAGGCGTTCCACAGCGTCCGCGAGCAGGGGGCGTCCTGCGGCCTCCGCGAGAGTGTTGTGGAAGCGCTGATCGAGTACCGCGAACTCGCGGTACTCGGCGTACCGGCTGCCGGAGCCTGGCCGGAACCGCATGTCCTCGACGATCTGTTCGAGCTGGTCGAGCTGTTCCTCGCTGGCGTTGCTGGCGGCGAGGGCCGCCGCCTTCGGCTCCAGCAGCAGCCGCATCTCGAAGAGCTCTTCCAGGTCCTGCGGGGTGAGCAGCTCGGTGGCTCGGTACCCGGCCTGTGAACGCTTCACGACCAGGCCGTCGGATTCCAGCCGGGCCAAAGCCTCACGTACCGGGGTGGGTGACACCTGGAGGTCACGGGAGAGGGCCTCGATTCCGACCCGGGCTCCGGGTGCGATCTCGTGGTCCATGACCATGGCCTTGATGGATTCGTAGACGCGGTCGGCGAGGGCCTGCCGCTGCGGCGACGTCTGGCGAGCCGAGCGGTCCGCTGGTTCTACCCGGTGCCGGGGACCGGGGAGGTCTTCCGACAACATCCGACCTCCTCGGCTGGTGGAATGTGCGGCGTACGGACGCGGACAGTTTATTGATCGGAGAGTCTCTGACGGGATAGCACCTGGCGTTCCAGGCCGTAGACGCGGCGTGCGTTCCCCGCGAAGACGGCAGCCCGCTCCGTTTGCGAGAGCGTGGCGCTGAGCTGTTCCGCGACACCAACGACGGCTGCGTACTCTGCCGCCAGAGTGCACACCGGCCAGTCGGAACCGAAGAGGATGCGGTCGGGACCGAAAAGCCGAAGGGCGTGCTCGGCGTACGGCCGCATTCCCTCGACGGTCCAGTGCTGCCAGTCGGCTTCGGTCACCAGGCCGGAGAGCTTGCACTCGACGTGCGGCAGCGCGGCGAGCCGGGCGAGGTCGTCGGCCCAGGGCCGCAACGCACCGGAGGCCACCGGCGGTTTGCCAAGGTGGTCTAGCACGAACCGGCAGCCGGGCAGCGCGGCCGCGGTCTGCACGGCGGCCGGCAACTGCGTCGGGGTGACGAGCAGTTCGTAGACGAGTCCGGCCTCGGCAACCGCGCGCAGACCCCGGCGTACGTCGGGGCGGCACAGCCAGCGCGGGTCGGGCTCGTCCTGCGCCTGGTGTCGGATGCCCGCCAGACGCCGCCCACCGGGCAGCTCCCGCAGTGCAGCCAGACGGTCCGCGATGGCGGGGTCGGTGAGATCGGCCCAGCCGACGACCGCCGCGACCGGCCCGGGGCCGGCCGCCAGGCGCAGAAGTTCGGCGGTCTCCCGCTCGTCCGGCACGGTCTGCACGACAACGGTGTGGTGTACCCCGGCGGCGCGGGCCTGCGGCTCCAGCTCCGCGAGGAGGAAGTCGCGGCGAAGCGGCCGCAGGGCTTCTCCGGTGATCCACGGCTGGTCTCGCACCGACAGATCCCACACATGGTGGTGCGCGTCGACCCGGCTGTCGGCGCGGGTGGTGTCCGGACAACCGCCGTCGTCGCGCCCGTCCGCTGGCCGCCCCGTCACGAGGTCACCTCCGGCACGGCGGAGCCCTCGGGTAACAGCCCCTTCGCCGCCAGGTCGGCCCACAATTCCTCGGGAACGGGTGCTCTGACCGCCGCGATGTTCTGCCGCACCTCGTCCGGGGTGCGCATACCGGCCAGTACCGTGCGCACCACCGGATGACGGCCGGGGAACGCCAGTGCCGCAGCGGCCAGGGTGACGTCGTGACGGGTGCAGACCGCCGCGATCCGCTGTGCTCTGCGCAGCAGGTGTTCGGGGGCGGCGGAGTAGTCGAAAGGGGCGCCGGGCCCGGGGGCGGCCAGCAGACCGCTGTTGAACACCCCGGCGCCGACGATGTCGACGCCCCGCTGCTGGCAGAGCGGGAACAGCTCGCGGGCGGCCCCGGCATCCAGCAAGGTGTATCGACCGGCGATCAGCAAGCAGTCGACGTCGGTCTCCCGGACGAAACGGGCCGGAACGGCGGTGTGGTTGGTGCCGACGCCGACAGAACCGACCACGCCTTCCGCGCGCAGTCGTTCCAGCACCGGATACGCCTCGCCCAGGGCCTGTTCGACGTGGTCTTCGGGGTCGTGCAGGAAGACGATGTCGACGTGATCGAGACCGAGCCGCCGCAGGCTCTCGTCGAGAGAGCGCAGCGCGCCTTCGCCGCTGTGGTCGGTCACCCGCACGCGGTTGGGAGTGCCGTAGAACCCGGCGATGCCCTGGACGTCCGCTGCCGGCCCGTCGTGCGGGACGAGCAGTCGGCCGACTTTGGTCGACACCACGTACGAGCCACGCGGTTTGTCGGCGAGAAAGCGGCCGAGCCGCTCCTCCGACAGGCCGACGCCGTAGTGCGGAGCAGTGTCGAAGTAGCGGATGCCCGCTTCCCAAGCGGCCTCGAGCGTGGCGTGCGCTTCATCGTCACCGAGTGGTGCGTAGAGGCCGCCGAGCGACGCCGCACCGAAGCCCAGACTGGTGACGGGAAGCCGGGCGCGGCCAAGGAACCGCGTGGGGAGCCTGCCGTCCGCGCTCATGGTGCGTTCACCGGCTCAGCCGGGCGCAGCCGCAGGCCCTGCATGCCGCCGTCGACGGCGAGGGCGGTGCCGGTGGTCGCCCCGGCGAAGGGGCTCGCGAGGTAGCAGACGGCGGCGGCGACCTCCTGCGCGGAGACGAGTCGGCCGGTGGGCTGGCGGGCTTGGAGGGCGGCCCGTTCGGCGGCCGGGTCGGCGGCGGCGTCGAGGAGACGGCCGACCCAGGGGGTGTCCACGGTGCCCGGGTTGACGCAGTTGACGCGCACGCCCTCGCGTACGTGGTCGGCGGCCATGGCTCGGGTGAGTGCGAGCACGGCGCCCTTGCTGGCGCTGTAGAGGGCGCGCTGCGGCAGACCGGCGGTTGCCGCGATGGAACAGGTGTTGACGATGGCGGTGCTGCCAGGCCGAGCTGCCGCACCGCGCCGCAGCCACGGGAGGGCGGCGGCGCTGACCCGGGCGATACCGATCACGTTGACGTCGAGGACATGCCGCCACTGCGACTCGTCGTTGTCCTCGACCGTGCCTTGAGCGCCGATGCCCGCGTTGTTGACCAGGATGTCGAGGCGTTGGAAGCGCTCGCCGACAGCGGCCAGCGCCGCCTGCACGGAGGCCGTGTCGCTGACATCGCAGACCTGTCCGTGCTGCCCGTCGGGCACGTTGTCGGTCGTGAGGTCGAGGACGCAGACCTCGGCGCCGCGGCGGGCGAGGTCGGTCGCGATGGCGAATCCGATGCCGGAGGCACCGCCGGTCACCGCGGCCACTAGCCCACCGAACTCGGCGTCGGGTGCGATTTGTTCCGTCTGTTCTGCCATGAATGCTCGCTGTCCTTCGTCCGTTCGTCATGGGGTAGCGTCGGCGCGTTGTGCGTGCCGTGAAACCGGTGGGTGCGCCGGTGCCGGCCATGGCTGGTGTGCCTATTCCATGAGGAAGAGCTGTTGCATGCCGGTCCACCACTCCCCCGGCGCGGCTTCCTCGACCGGCTCCTGACAGGGGTCGGTGAGTTTCCACCACTCCTGCGTGGCCTCGTCCGCGGCGACCGCGGCGAGATCCGCCGGCAGGTCATCGCCGTGGTACTCGAAGTAGCTGAAGAGCCGGTCGCCGAGCAGATGGATCGAGTAGTTGGCGATGTTGCTGCGCCGCAATCGGTCGAGCACCGGCCGTGGGACGTTGCGGTGCAGTTCCCGGTATTCGGCGAGCTTCTCGGGTCGTACTTTGATGACCTGGGTGATGCGTTGCATGCCGGGCTCCCTCCGGTGGCCGCGGGCTCGGCCGGTTTCAGCCGACGCGCGCGTCCCGCAGTGTCTGACGCTGGTGGCCGAGCCGGTCGATCTCCAGCTCGACGATGTCGCCGGCCTTCAGATAGGGAAACCGCCCGGAGAGCGCGACGCCTTGGGGCGTGCCGGTGTTGATGACGTCACCGGGGTCCAGGGTCAGATAGTGGCTGAGGTGCCAGACGAGTTCCTGGACACCGAAGATCATGTCGGCGGTCGAGGAGTTCTGGCGTGGCTCACCGTTGACCCGGCTGCGCAGCGTCAGGTCCTGCGGGCCGCAGGGTAGTTCGTTGGCGGGTACGAGCCAGGGCCCGAGTGGGTTGAACGTCTCGCAGGACTTGCCCTTGGACCACTGCCCGCCGGACTCGGCCAGTTGGTAGGTGCGTTCGGAAACGTCGTGCGAGATGGCGTAGCCGGCGATACAAGCCGCGGCCTCGGCTGCCGACGATAGGTATCGAGCAGGCCGCCCGATGACGACGGCGAGCTCGACTTCCCAGTCCACCTTCTCCGCGCCCGGGGGCAGCAGTACATCGTCGTAAGGGCCGACGATCGTGTTGGGGTGTTTGAAGAAGAGGATCGGGGCGGTCGGGGGCTCGCTGCCGGACTCCGCGGCATGAGCCGCGTAGTTCTGTCCGATGCACACGACGGCCGTCGGGCGGGCGACCGGAGCTCCAACCCGTAGCCGGTCAGCATCGGGGAGCAGCGGGAGGGTGCCCGCCTCCAGTGCGCGCCGGACCCGGCTGATCCCGCCGTCTGCGAGGAAGGCGCCGTCGATGTCGCGGGTGACGGGCGTCAGATCGCGGATCGCCCCCGTGTCGTCGCGAACGGCCGGGCGTTCCCGGCCCGTTTCCCCTAGTCGCATGAGTTGCATACGGACACCCCTTGAGCTCGCGCTATCGCTCCGAAAATCCTATAGGAAAACGCGTGGCTTTGCGAACCCCCTACCTCGACTGGGCGCCGCAAGACGGCGAAACCTGGTGTATCAGAACCCTTGACTACACCGCAGGCCTCATGCGTAGTCTCCCCGGAGCATATTTCCTATAGGAAAAAATTGGGTCTCGGGAGGACAGATGGTCGACTCTTCGCGGTCCGTCGACACGGGGCGGCACTCGCCGGGCCCGAAGCAGGGCCCAGGTCCGGGCCCGCAGCAGGACGACACCCCCGCCTCCGCCGCGGCACCCATGCCGCGTTTCGTCAAGGCAGTCGCCGTGCTTGGCGGCATGGCCGGCCTGCTGTACGGGTACGACTCCGGCGCGATCGCGACAGCACTGCCCTTCGCCACCGACCAATTCGGGCTCTCGCCGACTCAGCAGGGACTGGTCACGAGCCTGATCCTGCTGGGCGCGCTCCCGTCGATCGTGGTCGGTTCGCTGGCCGCCAAGCGCTACGACCGCCGGCACCTACTCCTCGTCGCCGGCGTCATCTTCATCGTCGGCTCGCTGGGCTGCGCCTTCTCGGTCAGCGTCGCCACCCTGCTCATCTCGCGCTTCGCCCTCGGCCTGGCCGTGGGACTGGCCAACATGTTCGGCTTGATCTACCTGACCGAGCTGGCCCCGAAGCGCACCCGCGGCATGATCAGCGCTCTGTACCAGCTCAGCGTCAACATCGGCATTCTCGCCGCCTACGGCACCGGTGACGCCCTGCGCAGCTCCGGCTCGTGGCAGTGGATGCTCGGACTGGGTGCACTGCCGGCGGCCCTCTTCCTGGTCGGCATGCTGCTCAGCCCGGCGAGCCCGCGTTGGCTGACCCTGCGAGGCCGGGACGCCGAGGCACTCCAGGTGCTGCAGCGGTTGCGCATCTCGACGTCCGAGGCCGACGCCGAGGCCGCCGAGATCCGGCGGAGCCTGAGCCGGCAGGAGGCCGGGCTTCGCGAGTTGCTGCGCCGCTACCGCCCCGCCATGGCCATCGGCCTGACCCTCACCTTCTTCCAGGTCTTTACCGGCATCAACGCCGTGGTCTACTACGCACCAACGGTCTTCGCCGACGCCACCGGCCATTCCCCCGACACCGGGATCATCGCCAACTACAGCGTCGGCGGCGCCCTGGTGCTGTCCACCGCGCTGTCCCTTCCGCTGATCGACCGGCTCGGCCGGGTGAAGCTGCTCGCGCTGAGCCTGGGAAGCCAGGTACCGCCGCTGGTCCTGCTGGCGCTCTTCCCCCACCAGTCGGTGCTCGACGTCATCTGCGTCTTCGTCTTCACCTTCGCCTTCGGTTTCGGCCTCGGCCCGGTGTTCTGGCTCTACGTACCGGAAATCCTGCCGCTGCGCGCCCGCGCCCTCGGTATGGGCGTGGTCACCTTCACCCAATACCTCTTCAACTTCCTCTTCTCACTGACCTTCCCCGATCTGCTGGGCGCCATCGGCTTCTGGGTCTTCGGCATCTACGCGCTGCTGTCCGCGCTCGGCCTGGCCTTCGTGCTGACCCGCGTACCGGAGACGGCGGGCAGGTCCTTGGAGGACATCGAAACCACCTGGCGGCAACAGGCCGAACCCGCCTCGGTGCCAGGCACCTGACCAGGACAGCAACCCCAGTACCGGCCCCGATCAGCAGTACAGGACAGCGAAAGCGGTCAGAGATACCGCGAGAGCAAGGGCAAGGAGTGACGCATGCGGGTCGCGCTGCTCGTGACGTGCGTGAACGACACGCTGTATCCCGGCACAGGGATCGCGGCAGTCCAGCTGCTGGAGCGGCTGGGGGTGGAGGCGCATTTACCCCGCCACCAGCGACATCGAACTCGACCGCACCGAAAGCGTCCACAGTCCCCGCACCCTCGACGTCGTCCTGCTGGCCACCTGACCCGGCCCGCACGCCCTCCGTATCGAACGCCGCAACCCTCCGAAAGGCCCGCTCGATGACCACCATCACCAAGGTCGACACCCGGCTCGTCAACATCGAGCCCGAGGCGCTGCGCACCGACGCCACGCAGACCTTCGTACGCCAGGAGACAATCCTCGTCACGGTGGAGACCGACGACGGACTGCGCGGCACCGGCTACTCGTACACCATCGGCACCGGCGGTTCGTCCGTCCTGGCGCTGCTGCGCGACCACCTCGCGCCGACCCTGATCGGCTCCGACGCCCGCGACATCGAAGCGATCTGGGCCAAGTCGCTCGCCTCGACGCGCGCCACCGCTTTCGGCGCTCTCACCTCGCTCGCCCTGGCCGCGGTCGACACCGCGCTGTGGGATCTCAGGTGCCTGCGCGCCGAGGAGCCCCTGTGGCGCCTGGCCGGGGGTGCGCACGACCGGCTGCCGGTGTACGACACCGAGGGCGGCTGGCTCCATCTGACCACCGAGGAACTCGTGGCCAACGCCGTGAAGTCGCGCGCCTCCGGACTGCGCGGTGCCAAGTTCAAGGTGGGCAAGCCGACCGCCGGGGAGGACGTCGAGCGGCTGGCAGCGGTCCGGGAGGCGGTCGGCCCCGACTGGGAGATCATGGTCGACGCAAACCAGTCGATGACCGGCGCCGAGGCCATCCGACGCGCCCGCACCTACGAGTCGCTCGACATCGCCTGGTTCGAGGAACCGCTGCCCGCGGAGGACGTGGCCGGACACCTGCGGTTGGCCCGCTCCACCACCGTGCCCGTCGCGGTCGGCGAGTCGATCTACAGCGTGGGGCACTTCGCCGAGTACCTGGCTGCTGGTGCCGCGGGCATCGTCCAGGTCGACGTGGCGCGGGTCGGCGGTATCACGCCGTGGCTGAAGGTCGCGCACGCCGCGGAGGCGTTCAACGTCAAGGTCGCGCCCCACTTCCTGATGGAACTGCACGCCAGCCTGGCCTGCGCCGTCCCGGCTGGCATGTACGTCGAGCACATCCCGCAGCTCGGCTCGATCACCCGCAGTCCGCTGCGCATCGAGAACGGCTGCGTCATACCGCCAAAGGCTCCCGGCCTCGGCATCGAGTGGGACGAGGACGCCATCGCGAATCTGCGGGTCGCGTAGCGGACGGCCCGCTCAGTCCCGTCACCCCCCCGTTACCGGTATCGACCGGGAGACCGTTCGCACTCCGCTCTCCACTTCTCCGCAAAGGAGCAGGAAATGGCAGCATCTCAACACGCGCCCAGCGCCGTCCCGGACACGTCGATGAAGCGCGTCATACCCGCTGCACTCATCGGTTCGGCGCTGGAGTGGTACGACTTCTACCTGTACGCGGTCGCCTCGGCACTCGTCTTCAACAAGATCGTCTTCCCTGCCCACGACGCATTCGTCGGCACGCTCGCCGCGTTCTCGACCCTGGCCCTCGGCTACTTCGTCCGGCCGCTGGGCGGCGCGCTCTTCGGCAGCCTCGGAGACCGGCTCGGCCGGCGCCACGTGCTGGTCGTCACCTTGCTGGTGATGGGCGGTACGACCGTGCTGATGGCCTTCCTGCCCACCTACGAACAGGTCGGCATCTGGTCACCGGTCATGCTGGTGGTGCTGCGCATCGTCCAGGGGCTCGGCGCCGGGGCCGAGTTCGGCGGTTCCGCGGTCCTGTCCGTGGAATTCGCCCGGCCACGCCGTCGCGGTCTGCATGGGGCATGGCCGGCGTCGGGCGTGTACCTGGGGCTGCTGCTAGCGTCCGCAGCCATGGGTGCGGTCGCGAGCCTTCCGCCGAATGAGTTCCTGGCCTGGGGCTGGCGACTTCCGTTCGCCGCGAGCGTCCTGGTCATCGTCCTGGCACTGTTCATCCGGCTGCGCCTGCAGGAGTCACCGGCCTTCCGCGAGGTGGACCGCAAGGACGAGGTGGCCAAGGCGCCGGTGCGGGAGGTGCTCGCTCAGGAGCGCCGCGGCGCGCTCGTCCTGATCGGCACGCAGAGCGCCCAGACGGTGATGGCGTACCTCTTCCTGACTTTCATCACGTCCTACGTCAGCGACACCCTCCACATGGACGGCTCGGCCGGGCCGTTCGCGGTGACGGTCGCCGCGCTGGCAGCGCTGGTGGCGATGCCGCTGTTCGGGGCTCTTTCCGACCGGTTCGGCCGCCGCCCGGTGCTGCTGTTCGGCACGGTCTTCTGCGCGCTGTACGCCTTCCCGTTCTTCTGGATCATCGACACGACGCGCAGCCGATCCGGCCTGACGGTCGCGCTCGTCATCGGGCTCGGCCTTGGCGTCGCCGCGATGTTCGGCCCGCAGGGCGCCTACTTCGCGGAGCTGTTCTCTGCCCGGGTGCGGATGACAGGGCTCACTTTCAGCCGAGAGATCGGCGGAGCCATCGCCGGCGGGCTCACGCCGATCATCGCCCTGACACTCGTGGAGTGGGCCGGCGGCCGCTCCTGGGCGGTGTCGCTGTTCGCCGTGCTGGCGTGTTTGGTCATCGGACTACCCGCGGTGTGGTTCGGCCCGGAGACCAGGGGGCGCTCTCTGCTGGCCTCGACCCGCGCCGATCTGGAAGCTTCCACAGGCTCCTTCGCGGACGAGCGGCCCACGACGCCGGTGAACGCCGTTCAGCCCGACGAACCGGCGCTGCGGCCGCACGAGCGCCACTGATCATCTCGTTCCCACCTTCGGCGGGATGACCGGCGTAAGGATCGGCATGCCGGAACCGGGATATTCCTGCGGTTTCGGCGAGAATCGTCGCTGCCGCGCGTACCCAGTCGACTTTCCCATGTTCTGCAACGGATATCGCCCCTGATTAACCGTGGCCGCCGCGCACCGTCACCGCACGCATCGCGACAAGGCAGGGGCGTTCAGGATGAGCCGTCGCTGCCGCAACCAGGCTCCGTCCGCAGCCTGGACACGATCCGGTAGTCGACGTGAACCTCGCGGTATGTGACGCCCGCGAGAACGGGGTCTGGGAGGTGGGTGCGCTCGCTGCCGGACGCCGACTCCTCGCCGGGATGGCCTGTGAATTCGACCTGGGTGTCCGGCACTTCGTGAAAGCGCATCTCCCGCGCGTACACCATGCTGGTGAACGTCACCTCCGCTGCTCCATCGACGGTCACTGGTTTACATCCCGTCCAGTCGGTCTGGGCCGCTTGGGAGGCTCCCGCCGTGGCCCGCCTGACGCCCAGCGTTCGGTGGGTGTGCCGGCCTGGGCGCCACGTCTGGCTTTTCCCCCTGCTCGCTCCCGTGGGCGTTGACCGCCCTTGGTGGGACGGCTCGTGTCCTTGTCACCGACGGCTTCCCCGACATCTTCGACCGCTTGGTCCACAGTTCGTCCGACCTGTTCGACGGCGCCTCTGGTGGTTTCGCCCACCTCTTCGACGGTCTCGCCGACGTCTTCGACCGCCTCACCCGCACCGCGCCCGACCTGCTTGACCGCCTCACCAGCACCTCCCCCGACCTCTTCGACCGCCTCACCCGCACCGCGCCCGACCTGCTTGACCGCCTCACCTGCACCTCCCCCGACCTGCTTGACCGCCTCACCAGCTCCCGCACCGATACCCTTGGCCGCCGACTCCACGCCCCGGGTCACGTGTTCGAGGATTTGCGGGTTGCGGTCGATCGTCTTCAGCACTCGGTCCAGGATCGCGGCGACGTTGTCGAGGCGAACCTTCAACAGCGCCTGCGCCTCGACGCCCTTGATCTCGAGCGCTACGCGCCCCAGTGCCGCGTCCACCCCGACATTGAGCTTGAGCAGGTCCAGGACCTCGGCTTGCAGGGACACCCGGGCGCGGAGATCCTCGACCTCGAGGCTGATCTCGTCCACTTTCAGGACAGGGACGTCCAGGAAAACGTCCGGCGGCTCGTTCGCCTCGCCGCCTAGCTCGAGTTCGTCGTAGCTCTGCTGTTCGTCGGTGTCGCTATCCTCCGGCTCGACCTCGAACCGGTCCTCGCCGGGTTCTTCCGATGCACCCTCGGACATGTCTCCCACACCCCTGAAATGTCCTGGAGGTTCGTGACGCCGTGCCGCCAAGGTAAACCCGCAACGTCGCGGGCACCGGGCAACGAGCGACCGGAAATCTGCCGGTAGCCGGCCGTGAGTCGTCTGGGCGGCCATAGCTGCCACACGACTCACGGCCCGTTTCGCCACCGCGATCCAGGGTTGGTGCGGCTGAACCGCCCCTTTTTGTGATGCAGCCCTGGCTCAGGGGCATGTCGACGTTGAATCCGGACCCGCTCTCGGTTCCCGGGCGCATGTGGTCGTGCGGCGCGTGTGGATATGGACGCCTCCGCGTGCTCGGCCGTGGGCGAGGTCGGCGGCGCGCAGACAGCAGCGCACCCACATGTTGAGTTGCATTTCCTTGGCCAGCCGCGCTCGTGCGTAGAGCAGATTCACCAGCCGGGTGCTGGGGCGTGCCCAGGCTTCGATCTCGAATCGAACCGCCTTTTCCTCCGGCCGGGCGCGGAACTCGATCTGCCCGGCTTCGAGGTGCCCCCGCAGCGTCACCATCCGAAACGAAGCGTCCTCGCAGGCCACAACCCGGACCGGCGCGTTCCACGGCCCCGGCATCCGGACCACGAGCTCGTCACCGACCCGCAGACCACCTTCCCTACCTCGGGTTCGTTGCACCGTCGCGACCTCGCGCGGGAAGGCTCGGTTGAGATCAGTCATGACCACCGCCATCAACGTGGGGGCGTCGAGGTCGCCGGCCTCGATCCGCACGCTGAAGGTGCGGTGGAACAGCTGGCCGGTCCCATCACCGACCAGCTGGCAGCGCTCGTCGATGAGGTCATCGGGCAACGCAGGGGGCAGGTCCGACTCATCTCCGCACTCCTCGCTCCGGTGCAGCGGCGTGATCTGCCACAGGTAGCGCCACGAGATCAAAGCCATGCCAAGCAGCAAACGCGCCACCGCGAGCGCGCGGCGGACGAAAGAACCCTTGGACGCCACAACGGCACTCCTTTCGCGTGGATTGCCCGGGCCGGGCATGCTCGTGTCATGCCCCGAAACGCCAGCGATGACACGGGGAGGACCAGTGGTCGTTCGGGCACTGCACCAGGTCGGGCTGCGCAGCACCCATCTGCAGGTGCTGTCGCTGGGGTCGGTTCTGCTGTGCTTGGGCCTGTGGGTCAGGGCCAAGACCGTCGACGAGGAACAGCGCGGCAACGCCGAGCGCCGAGCCCTGTTCACCGGTTTGTGGCCACCAACGCTGTGGTCGATTGGTGCTTCACTGCACGAACTCGAACGAAGTCGCGATGCGCGCTCGACTGCTCCGCGGCGTTGACTACGTCTCAGCTCTGGGGAACTTGCGGCACCGCCAGGTGAATTTCACCGCTGAGCAAGTCCAACCGCCGGAATGGCACTTCGACACCTACCGCCAATACCTCGCGCGCGAACGACCAGGCCCGCCGGAGCCCGGCGGCGCCTGGGAGATCGCCTGCCGACTCGTCCGGGACTACGAGTTCTCGGTGCCTGCGATCGTCCGTGCCGTCTACGACGGCCGTGACCCCCTGCTGGGGCGGGACATGCTCCTCGAAGGGCGCTTCCACGGGTTGCGCTTCTACATGGGCGTGCGTGTGACCCATGTGGTCGACGAGACGCGTGGTGGCTCGCAGCAGGTGTGGGGCTGGGCTTACGCGACGCTCGAAGGCCACCTCGAGCGCGGCAGAATGAGCTACGAACTCGTCAAGGACCTGGAGTCCGGCGCGGTCGAGTTCGTGATCACCGGCTTCTCGCAACGCTCGCCCGCCCTGGGCCCGATCACCCGGCTGGGCTGGTTGCTGTTCGGCCGCCGCACCCAGCTGCGCTTCTACCGCCAGTGCGGCGCACGCCTGCGCAGGCTAGTGCAAGACCGCCTCACAGGCGCCACCGCAGCGGCGACCGTCCTGCACGAGGGAGACCTGGTGCTTGCGCCCTCCGGCATCCACCCCACCGCCGGCGATCTGCTCACCGTACGGTGGCACCATCCGGGTATCTGAACATCACGAGTTGCCGGTGAGGTCCAGCATCGCGAAGATCCACCGCCGCAGGTGGAAGTGGCCCGCCGACTACGCCCGCGCTGAAGTCACATCCGAGGTGCTCTCCACGGAGATGGCAAGTGAAGGCGTACAGCAATCAGATCCCGCTTCCACATTCGCTACGCCGAGTCCGCGGTTCGTCAAGTTACGCATAGTTGGGGTACCGGATCTGTTTCACGAAGAACCCACGCGCAACTCACGGCGAGGCGACTCCGCCGAGATAGGCAGGCGATGCCGCAGCCAATGAGCCACATCAAGTCTGGCGGCGTGCGAGAGAAGCTCCTCATCAACAGCCCCTCCGACGACATTGCCGCCACCGCCCGTCTGACCAGCAGCGTTGTCCCCCGCCGTGCGCAACGCTGTCGGACTTACACCCACGTCTTCAGCACCTCCAAGCCCGAGGCTCGACTCGAAGATCCACCGCTGGATCCACCAAGGGTGCCACGTACATCGCACCCCAGCCGCAGCGCCAGGGCAAGCGTCGGATTAGCACGCCCTTGGGCGACCGCAGAGAAACAACGAACGCGCGAGCTGCCGCCCCCGGTCGGGCACCTGACCCAGGAACGTGAGCATCGTTTCACAGATCGACATACTGGGTAGGTCTGAAGTGGTGTGCCTATGTCAGGAAGGAGATGTCGATGGCTCGCAACCTTGCCCACAAGCTCATTGCCTCGCACCTGGTCGACGGCGATCTCTCGCCCGGCATGGAGGTGGCCATCAGCATCGATCAGACCCTGACCCAGGACGCCACGGGCACGCTGGTCATGCAGGAAATCGAAGCCCTCGGGATCACGCGCGCCCGAACCGAGATCAGCGTGCAATACGTGGACCACAACCTGCTCCAGACTGACGAGAAGAACGCCGAGGACCACGAGTTTCTCCGGTCAGCTAGCCAGCGCTACGGCCTGTGGTTCTCCAAGCCCGGCAACGGCGTCTCACACCCCACCCACATGCAGCGCTTCGGTCTTCCCGGCAAGACCATGGTCGGCTCCGACTCGCATACCTGCGCGGCCGGCTCGCTGGGGATGCTCGCCATCGGCGTCGGAGGCCTGGAAGTGGCGCTGGCGATCGCCGGCCACCCCCTGCGGGTGCGGATGCCCGAGATCTGGGGCGTGCGGCTGACCGGAGAACTCCCGCCGTGGGTCTCGGCCAAAGACGTGATTCTGGAGATGCTGCGCCGCCACGGCGTCTCCGGCGGTGTCAACCGCATCATCGAATACCACGGCCCCGGGTTGGGCGGGCTCACGGCGATGGACCGGCACGTCATCGCCAACATGGGCGCCGAGCTGGGCGCGACCACCACGGTGTTCCCCGCCGACTCCGCAGTCCGCGACTTCCTGCGCGCCGAGAGCCGCGAGGACGACTTCCGGACGCTGGCCGCCGACGCCGACGCGCCGTACGACGTCGAGGAGCACATCGATCTGACCACGCTGGAACCGCTGATCGCCCGCCCCTCCGCCCCGGACAACGTCGTACCGGTCCGGGAAGTCGCCGGGACCGAGATCAGCCAGGTCGTCATCGGCTCCTCGGCCAATCCCGGCCTCCGCGATTTCGCGATCGCCGCAGCGATGGTCCGCGGCCGCCAGACCGACCACGCGGTCAGCTTCGACATCAACCCCACCTCGCGGGAGATCCTCGAAGACATGACGCGCATGGGGGCCACGTTCGACCTGATCGCGGCCGGGGCGCGAATCCACCAGTCCGGCTGCATGGGTTGCATCGGCATGGGACAGGCACCCGCGGTGGGGCGCAACTCCCTGCGCACCTTCCCGCGCAACTTCCCCGGCCGCTCGGGCACACGCGGGGATTCGGTGTGGCTGTGCTCTCCGGAGACCGCGGCCGCCTCAGCGCTCACCGGCGTGATCACCGACCCGCGCGACCTTGACCAGGACTACCCCGAACTCGCGCTCCCGGAAAACGCCTCGGTCAACACCGCCATGCTCGTACCACCCCTTCCGGAAGAGCAGGCACGCGCGGTGGAACTGGTCAAAGGGACCAACATCTCCGCCCTGCCGGACTTCCCACCGCTGCCCGACAGGTTCGAGGCGCCGGTCCTGCTCAAAGCCGGTGACAACATCTCGACCGACGAAATCTCGCCGGCGGGCGCCAGTGCCCTGCCGCTGCGTTCCAACATCCCCGCGCTGGCCGAGTACACCTTCACCCGGATCGACACCGACTACCCGCGCCGCACCCGCTCCCATCCCGAGGGCCACATCGTGGTCGGCGGGCACAACTACGGGCAGGGCTCCTCGCGAGAGCACGCCGCGATCACACCTCGCTACCTCGGACTCCAAGTGGTGATCGCGAAGTCCTTCGCGCGAATCCACTGGCAGAACCTCGCCAACTTCGGCATCGTGCCACTGGAGTTCTCCGAGCCCAGCGACTACGCCGACATCGGCACCGACGACACCCTCGTCCTCGACGGCCTGCGCGAGACCCTATTGACCGGCGACGAACTCGACGTACGCAACACCACCCGCAACCGAACCTTCCGAGTACGACACCGCCTATCCCCTCGACAGGTCGAAGCGGTGATCGCAGGCGGCGTGATCCCCCTACTAGCTTCCCGCACCTGAACGCCGGAAACCCGACGCAAAGGCGGAACCGACATGCGCAACCACACGCTGTCTCACGGACGCAGGTGGCGCGGCCCGCCCAATCGTGTCCTTCGGCGAATCTTGGCATGCCGACCCCGCCTGCGCCCAGCACGGCGGCGGACGCGGTCAACTCGACATGTCCGCTCGCGTGATCTGGCTGCTCCCGACCGCCTGTTGCGTCGTGCAAGGAGCATGTCTCTGAGAAATATCGCAAGAACCCGACGAGGACGCTTCGACACGGAACTGTCGCTTAAGGACGACGAGATCAGGCCTTCCATACTCGAGTAGCTCTTCAAGTCGGTGCCTCCTCGACCCGCTCAAGCTCAAGGGACATCGCACTGGGGACGTCGCACTGGAGTCACAGCCAAGGACGTCTGAGAGAGGATTGGTTGGGCTGTCAAAGAAGTCGGGCGCGCGGCGCGCGAGGCATTCGAAGGCGTAAGGCGAGAAGGCCTGCGTGACAGCTCCGGAGGCGCCGGCACGCAGGTCCGACGCGGGCCGAGCAGTTGAAAGTAACGCGACACCGTCGGGGACGCGGCACAAACGCTCCATCAAGGGTTCGATCCCCCCGGCGTCGACCAGCCAGTCGTTCACGAACGTCCCGCTGCCCGCACCGCTGCGACCACCCCATCGACGATCAGGGCTAGCAAGAGGACTACGAGCAGCACCGGGCCCAGAAGCAGTGCGAGGGCAACAACGAGGACAAGGATGATCTTGGTCTTGAAGCTCAATCCGAAGACCGCCGCTTTGATGGCTCCCCACAGTGGGTTCTTTCCCTTGAGTGCCGCCGAAATTCCTTTCAACGCAGCCTTGATGCCCGGCGAGGCGTTTGCGATGGCGTCGGCGAGTTTGTTCATCCAGTGATGGAACTTGTGCGACGCGCTCGCAGAGATCCCGGCGATCAGGGCATGAAGAACTCGCCAACCCGTTCGTTTCAGCCAAGATATGGCAGCCTTGAGCGACGGCTTCGACGGGGCATGGCTACTTCCGGAACCGCTACCAGTCGTTTCCGTCGGCTTGCGGTTACCCTGCCTGGCCTTGGTTCCGAGACCGTCATGCGGCGCCATATCAAGGCACTACCCAAGCCTGGGCCTTGCCCCCGGATGTTGGACACGGGGTTATGCGGCTTCGGGCAGCGTAGCCGATGACGGGATCAGACTGTCCTCGTAGGCAATCGGGGATCGCTGACCGAGATAGGAATGACGACGACGGGTGTTGTAGCGGTGAAGCCAGCCGAACGCGGCCAGCCGCGCGTCACGTTCACTGTCCCACCACCGGGCGCCCTGAAGGGTCTCACGCTTGAAGGCCGCGCTCAGGCTCTCGGCGGCGGCGTTGTCCGCAGAGCTTCCCACCGCACCCATGGACTGGGTCACTCCAGCTTCCCGGCAAGCGTCGGCGAACGCCCGAGAGGTGTACTGCGCCCCGTGATCGGCGTGAAAGATCGCGCCGGCCAGGCTGCCCCGGGTGCGTTCGGCGGCCCGCAGGGCGTCGATGACCAGCTCGGTGCGCATGTGATCGGCGATAGCCCAGCCGACCAGCCGGCGCGAGCACAGGTCCATCACGGTCGCCAGGTAGCAGAACAGAACGTCCCGTCAGCGATCGGCAGATAGGTGATGTCACCGACATAGTGGGTGTTCGGCGCCTCGGCGGTGAAGTCCCGCCGGATCAGATCAGGGGCCTTGGCCGCCGCGGGGTCGCCGATCGTGGTGCGGTGCCGGCGACGCAGCCGCAGCCCGGAAAGCCCGATCCCGTGCATGACCCGGGCGACCCGCTTGTGGTTGACCAGGTGCCCAGCCTCCCGCAGTTCGGCGGTGATGCGCGGAACGCCGTAGGTGCCGCCTGATTCCCGGTGCACCACGCGGATGCGCGCCGCCAGACGATCATCGGCAGCACTACGAGCTGCTCGGTCCGCCGCGGTGGCTTTCCAGTGGTAGAAGCTGGACCGCGCGACACCGATGACCTGGCACAACCGCTTCACGCCGTAACGGCGCTGATGGTCGGCGACGAACTGGAAGCGGTTCACCAGCGCGTCTCCCCGGCGAAATACTTGGCCGCCTTGCGCAGGATCTCGCGTTCCTCTTCCAACTCGCGGACCCGCTTGCGCAGCGCGGCATTCTCGCTCTCCAGCGTGCCGGAAGCCGGTGCGGCCGCTGAGGTTTCCGTGGTCTCGTTACGCGGTCCGGCGCCTCGTCGGTCATCGATCCGGATCCAGCTCCGCAACGTCTCGGCGTTGACCCCGAGATCAGCGGCCACCGCGGCGATCGTCGCACCAGGGCGAGACCGGTAGAGCGCGACCGCTTCAGCTTTGAACTCCGGCGGGTAGTGCTTCATGACCATCTGTGCAGGACTCCAGTCCACCCGGACCATCAAGATCCAAGTGTGTCAGGTGTCCAACACCCGGGGTGAAGCCCCGACAGTGACGGGCATACACGTACTGCCACCCATTCAGCCCATCCACGACCGACTCTCGGGCGAGGAGACCGCGTGCCGTTGTAGCGAGTGCCGTGACCGCATAGGTTCGCCGGGTTGCCGGTTGGGACGGGTGGCCTGGTGCGCTCTCGCCGCGGTAAGGGCACGATCATCAGCCTGGCCGCGGCTGAAGCAGATCCGCTCCTATGACCGCGGTGTGCTGGCCCAGCGCCACGTGGTGAGACGAGGGTGCCCCGGCAGTTCGGCGCGGCCGGTGGCCCACAACAGGGTGAGCCAGGGATCCGCGCCGTCCGGAGCCTCTGGAAACAGACGGGCGAGCACCCGCGAGCAGAGAGCGGAGGGCGGGGTCCAGGCAAGCCCGAAGCCTTCCGCCAGATCGTGCATGTGTACCAGCGTCTCTACCACCCCCATCGCCGCGAAGCCTTCGGGGTCCGACACCCCGGCGCCGTGGTGGGCGCGGACCTGGGGCGGCGTGGTACGCACCATGGCGACCAGCAGCGCGCCGCACGCCTCCAGCACCTGCACCAGGCCGGCCGGACCCGCAGCACGGTCCGCGAAGAGGAATTTCGCGGGTCCGTCCGGCCTCTTCTGGCTCAACGCGAAAGGCACATGGGTGTCCAGCGGTGGGCTCTGCGGCCCCAGCTGCACGGCGTAGTAGAACAGGTCGTTGGCGAGGTGCTCGGCGGTCTCCCAGCAGTCCCACTCCAGCGAACCGGCCTTGCCGCCCCACCCCTCCGGGGGTGCGTCCCGAAGGATGCCCACGGCGAGCCGCACGGCCAGGTCGACGTCGTCCGCGGTGACGGGAGACAACACTGATCCGGTTTCGACTGATCGAGACATCGCAGCACCGTATCGCGAGGGAAGAGGGCAACCCCTTCCAGCTAGTGCGCTTTGAGGGTGCGCCGGTTGGGGTGATCAGGCTGCTTGGGCGCGGGGGCGGCCCCAGCGGATGCCCTTCTCGCTGCGGATGCGGGCGCGTTCGCGTCGTTGGGCGGTCAGGACGTCGGGGTGACGGGCGTTCTGGTTGCGCCAGCGCAGGTAGCGGTGCAACTGGGGTTTGGACGGTGTGGTTGGGATGGTTCGAGTTGGCGAGGGTGAACTGCCGCAGCGGCCCGAAGTGCGCCTCGATCGGGTTCGCCCAGGACGCGTTCGTCGGGGTGAAGCACAGCTCGACCTTGTTCCGGGCCGCCCAGCGCAGGATGCGCCAGTTCTTGTGGGCGGACAGGTTGTCCAGGATCACGTAGATCGGGGCGCCGTCCGGACGGGCCGCCCGGATGCTCTTGAGCGCGGCCCAGGAGGGGCCGATGCCCTTGCGTCCCCGGTTGATGCCCCACAGGGTGTCGTCGCCGACCGAGTAGCAGCCATGGGAGTAGGTGACGCCGTGGGTGCGGTGGAAGGTCGCCGGCACCCGGTCCGGCTTGCCTCGCTCGGCCCAGCAGGAGCCGGCGGTCGGGCGGATGCCAAGCGGCCCGAACTCGTCGAAGGCGAAGGTGCGGTCGGGGCGCTCGGTCAGCGCGTACTCGATCCGGTCCAGCTTGGCGTCGAAGTCCGGGTCGGTGGACTCCTTCCACGTCTTGGTGCGCTGGAACGTCACGCCCCGGCGGGCCAGTAAGCACCGCAGGGCCTCGCGGCCGATCCGTATCCGACGAGCGACGTTGCGCCGCAGATGGTCGGCGAGCTTGCGGACCGACCACCTGGTGAAGGGCTTGCCGAGTCTGGTGGGGCGGGTGGTGGCCGTCTCGATAACGAAGTCCTCGTCGTCGGCGTCAAGCAGGCGGGGACGGCCTCCCGCCCATCGAGGGTCCAGGCAGGAGAGCCCGATCTCGTTGAAGCGGTGGATCACGTCACGGACGGTGTCCTCGTCCGCCTGCACGAGATTCGCGATCACCGGCACTGTGTTTCCACCCGCGAGGCCAACAGCATCATCGCCCTGCGGAAGCGCACCGTGCTGGTACTGCCCCGCCGCACGATCCGCTGCAGCTTCTGCCCCTCCTGCTCAGTCAGCCTGCGAACCCTGACCGGCTCTGCCATCGCGCCTCCCCGCGCCGATCGGACATGCCGTCACATCCAATCGGCACGAGGCCAGTCAGCACCAACCGATGATCGTTTCCGGTCACGGCACTAGGGTCGACTGTTCGTCCCTTCATCGATAGGAGAGAGTCCATGTCGCATTCCGGCGCGCCGGAACCGGTGCAGCCCATCCCCGCCACTGCCGAGGAGGCGTTGGCTGCCGCTCGCACCCGATTCGAAGTGCTGGATCTGGAAGGAAACCCGGCGCCGTTGCACGTGGCTGAGTTCGACATCGGCTTCCTCGTCCACGCCGTCATGCCCCCGCCGCCGCCCGGCACTCAGGTGCCGTTGGGTGGCAGTCACATGGTGATCTCCAAAAGCGACGGAGCCGTCACCCATGTCCCCAACTTTCCGCCGGACTCCGCGATCGAGCTGTACCGCAGCCTGCGCCGGCCTAATGGCTGGGACGGCCCACCTGAGGGCTGGAAGGCTTTGGACCGGATGTCTGATACAGCACTGTGAAACAACAGAGTTGAGAGATCAGAAGGGCCGCAATACTGCAGCAAGCAGTACACGTCTTTGGAGGATGAGACATGAGCAGTGCCGACACGATTGGCCTCTGGCACGGAATTCAGCGAAATATGCAGAACGCCAGCTTCTCAGTGAACGATATCTACAGGGAGTCCGACGCATCGGTCAGGGTTCGACTCGTGACCGTCACCACCGAGGAGCAGAATCACACCCTCCGAATTGGCGAGACCTTCCCCGTGGGCGACGAGACGTGGCAGCTCACCGACTTGACGGGTTGGCCGAGCGAGGACGACTGGATCGTGATGCTGCGCCGCGTCGCGACTTCCCCAGCCGCTGACCGTTAAATTCATCAAGATCTACCTCGGCCATGAACGGGCGTGCGATACCAGCGGAACCCTGCGCCCAACTCTGCACGCGTTCACGCCCGAATATCCCCGGGATCGCGGCCGACGACTACCGAACTTGCCACGAGAATGCCCAGCCTGCCGAGCATCGGCGGCTGGGTCGGCGAACTCCCCGCGTAGGCCGAACCCCCCTGCCAGCTTCCCCGCACAGGCACCGATCCCCGAGCGCGCTCCCACTACTGTGATCGAGTTCGGTAGCGGTGGCGACGAGGAGCGACGTGACAGTGGCATCGGTGGGCATTCCCGCGGAAGGAGTGCCCGGTCGCGTGGGCGCATGGTGGCGTGCCGGTGGACGGGGCGGCAGCGCTGCCTACGTCGTCGCCCCGGTCGGTGTCGATGCCGGGGCCGTCATGCAGCGAGTGCACGAGGACGTACCGGGGAGTGTTCTCGTCGACGCCACCGGCCTCACCGCCGAGCAGGTCATGCAGCAGGCCCTTGCGGCACTCGGCGTCGATCTGTCCGCGGACGAGCGGGACGACTGGCGTTTCGCGCTCGGCTCGTGGCCCGAGGAGCGGTTGCTGCTGGTCGTCAACGCCCACCGTGCCGGGCCGACACGGCGGTCGCACGAGGCCGAGCGGTTGGTGACCTCGACCCTTCCGCGGCTGGCGCGTGGCGAGTTGGGCGTGGTGGTCCACGTGGTTCCCGAGTTGCTGCCGGCCCACGTTTATCCCAGAGCGGTGTTTCGGCTGTCCGCGGCAGCCGTCGAGCATCCGCCGGCGGTAAAGGAGTCCGTTGCCGTGCGGGCGTTGACACTGGCCGAGCCCCGCTTCGCACCCGTCCCCGTCTGGGCCCGACTTGTCACCGCGCTGACCGGTGAAGCGGCATCCGAGGACGAACTCGCTGAATTCGCGAGGGAAAGGCCCGAAATTCTTCGGCTGGGACCTCTCGGGGTTTCCTTCGTGGACGAGGGCCTGGCCGAGACCTTGCGCCAGGAGGTCGAATCTGCCGAACTCTCCAGCGTCCATGAGCAGTTGGCTGGTTGGCTGATGCGCTCGGCTTCGGATTTTCGCCACCCCGAGGGGTGGGCCGAAGGCGGTGCCGTCGGCCTGTACGCGGCCACTGGGCTCGCCATGCACGCCGTACAGGCAGGAACCTTCGACGAAGTTCTTCGGGACGGACGCGTCATCGCCAATCTGCCGCAAACGGCACTCATGGACGCGGCACGAAGCATCAGCTTCATCATCTCCGGAAACACGGCTGCCGCCGACGCGATTCATCTGTGGGGGTGGGGAGTCACACCGCGGCACCAGGCAGAGTGGGCTTCGTGGCTGCACTTGATGGCGCTTTCGCGCGACGATCTCGAATTCGCGTCCGCTGTCGCCACCTCTGGTGTGACACTGCCCTGGCAGGTCAAGTGGGCCCATTGGCGGCCGCCGGGTGGCTATCACGTGCGCTACCTGCGGGCCGGGAGATTTGCCGCCCTGGCGGAGGTGCGCTGGCAGGGGCGACCCGCCATCGCCGGTTTGCAGCAGCGGACGGTGGACGGTGCGCAGCAGCCGTTCGTCTCGATCTGGGACGTGGAGACGGGAGAGCGTGTCGCCCACCCTTGGGAACACGACGAGATTCCGGCGGAGCATCGTGCAGACCTCACCTGGCCCGCGTCCCCCGGGAGCGGCTCCGTCGCGCCTTCTCGTGTCCAAGAACTGTTCGCCTCGTCGTCGCCCCGACGAAACAAGCGCGCTTTCATGCTGCCCTGCGAGCCGCTGGCCGTGGGGGAAGTCGTCGTCTTCGCAGGAGACTTGGGACTGATCGTCATCAAGCCCGCGGACGGCGTGAACATCTCCGACTTCGGCGCCTCGCAGCAACCCCTGAGCTGGGACTACGCGGACGCGGGCCCGTGCAGTCCGATCGACTCGCCGGCGCCGAGCCACGAGGACCTCATCGCTCTGTTCGGCGAGGACGCGCTCTATCCCATCGAGGTCGAGGACCTTCCGGATCGGCTCACCCACGCGGCGACGCGCGAACTCCTCCTCGATTTCGGTCTGCCGTACATGATGGAGGGGGCCATGGGGCTTTTCCCGTTCGGCAGCTGGGGGATCGGAATTCTCGACGAGCTGCCCTCCTGGCCCGGGGGAATCGAGCCCGTCCCCGAAAGCGGGCCCTTCTTCCAGATCGGCAAGTGGATGGGCGGCAAGCTCGTCATCGACGGCCCCACCGGACATGTCCTGCGCGTTCCCGCGGAGCCGGGCCAGGATCGCCTCGCCGGCCTTCCCTCCGCGCACAGCCTCGTGGATTTCCTCACCATGGTCGCTCTGTACGTCATCGGGCTGCGTACGCGGAGCATTCTGCCCCCGGCCAGTTCCGAGCGAGAGCAGATCACCTATTGGGTCCTGAGAGCACTGGTCGAAGTCGACGAGACAGGCGGTGACCAGCCCGCCTGGTCGTACGTGCTCCACAACGACTGACACAACAAGTGCCACACCGGTTTCGGCGCATCAGCCGGAGAGGCAGGCTGCAACCGCCGGCCTGCGCACCCGCGGGCGCCGAAGTCATCCGCCTCGCGGAGAACGGCCCGTGGCGCTTGTCCCACGGGCAACCGGATGGTTTCCCCAGGTCGTCGCCCATTTGCGGCAAGGCGCAGCACCAAAGCTCGGACGGTGCGCGGTCGTCCTGGGCGCTTCGGTTTGGAGATGGTCGCGTGACGGCGTGCGACCAGGTCGCGGTGCCAGCGCGGCACCGTGTCCGGACGCACCAGCAGCCGAAGCCGACGCAACACCTCCAGCGGCAGCCGGTGCAGCAGCGCCGCCAGGAACGCTCGATCGCTCGGAGTGAACCGCACCCTGTTCTTGCCGAGTTGGCGTTCCAGCACCGCAATCTGATGGCGCAGGGCCAGGATCTCCACGTCCTTGTCCCGGTCACTCATCGGTAGCAGGCGCAGCATGGCGAACGCATTCGTTAGGCCCAGGTAGGCCAGTCGCAGCAGCACAGTCGGTCACCATGCCGTGGTGCTCGACAACGGCGAAAGCGTCCGCTCGAGCGACTATGGTCGACCTACCCGGACATCGCCTCGGACCAAGGCGGATGAGGTTATCGGCAAGGGCGACGTCGGCCGGTGAGCGTGTATTTGTCGGTGCTTACCAGCAGAACCTGAACAGGCTCCTGCACCGCACGCGGCACCGGCGGGAACCCTGCTCCCGCCGCCGTCCGGCGATTCCGAAGGAGCAGCCGTGGATGCCGGATCAGGCGCGCTCACGGTCGCATTGCGGGATCCCGGCCGACTCGCCTTGATCGACGTCGACACCCAGGTTCATGGCATCGCACCCGAGGCGTTCGGCAGGTAGCCGTCACTCGCGGAGTTCGGCCTTGCCGAACTCGGTCATCCCCTGCTGGAAATCGACCTCGGCCTCGAATCCCAGCTCGGCGCGGGCCAAACCGGGATCGGCCACGATGTGCCGGACGTCGCCGAGCCGGTACTGCCCGGTGACGACCGGTTCCGGCCCGCCGGCGGACTCGGCGAGCGAGCGGGCCATATCGCCGATCGTGTGCGGATGCCCTGAACACACGTTGTAGGCGCTGAACCCTGGGCTGGTCTGCCGCATGGCGAGCAGGTTCGCTCTGGCGATGTCGCGGACGTGGATGAAATCGCGCCGTTGCCGCCCGTCCTCGAACACGCGAGGAGCTTCGCCGCGCGCCAGCGCGGAACGGAAGATCGATCCGACCCCCGCGTACGGGGTGTTGCGCGGCATCCGAGGCCCGTAGACGTTGTGGTACCGCAGCCCGACTGCGCAACTGCCGGTATAGCGGGCCCACACGGCGGCGAGGTGTTCCTGGGCCAGTTTCGTCGCGGCGTAAGTGTTGCGCGGATCCAGCGGGGCGTCTTCCGGGACGACTCCGGGCTCCAGCAGACCACCGCAGCGCGGGCAGCGGGGCTCGAAGATCCCCTGGTCGAGATCGGTGGCCGTACGCGGCCCGGGACGGACCACACCATGCTCGGGGCACGAGTACCGGCCTTCGCCGTAGACGACCATCGAACTGGCCAGCACCAGTCGACCGATCCCGGCCTCGGCCATCGCGGCGAGCAGCCGGGCAGTGCCGAGATCGTTGTACATCACGTAGTCCGGCATGTCGGCCACGCTGGTTTCCAGGCCCACCATCGCCGCCTGGTGACACACCAGGTCGACACCCGCCAACGCCTGACGCAGCACCACGGGCTCTCCCAGGTCGCCTTGGACGAACTCGTAGTCACCGAGGTAGTCGGGGCGAGCACTACCGGCATGCGCGGCAGGCAGCAACGCATCCAGTAGTCGCACCTCGTGACCTTCGGAATGGAGGAGATCGGCGATGTGGGAACCGATGAAGCCGGCACCACCTGTGATGAGAATGCGCATTGTGGACCTCTGCGCGTCGGATCCTTCAGCCGTTGCGGCAGACACCACGCGCCCTTCCTCGTACGGCGTGAGCGTCTGGGCTTTGCGGGCTTGCGGGCGGAGACGGGCGTGTGCCAGACGCAGGAAGTAGATCGCCGTGCTGAGCGCCACGGCAGCAACGGTGAATGCCAGCCAGCGGCCCAAGTACGGCTGCTGATCCAAACCAGACGCGGCCACGTGCGTCTCGGTGCCCTGCCGGACGATCCCAGGGAAGAACAGAAGGAACAGCAATCCTGACGCCAACACGGGGACACGGACGTAATTGACTACCGACAGTGTGCGCGAAGATCGTCGCCGCGCATGCTCAGCCTTGACCAGCACGCGATCGGCGAGCGCATACACAGGCAACAGCACGAGGTCGTGAGCCACGACGGCTGCACCGAACCACACCAGCATCCAACCGAACAGGGATTCGTCAACGACCTTGCCGACGACGTAGGCGGTGAGGCCGAAGCACCCGAGCGTCGCGAGCAGATGCACTGGGCCCGCTCCGTAGAACCGGACGAACAGACTGGTCACCCTGTCAACTCCTTCGGAACTCGATAGAGCTGACCCACTTGGTGTTGTGCACACCCGGTAGTGCGGGCACGATGATCCTGGCGGGGTAACCGTGGTCCCAGGACAGATCCGCGCCGTTGACCCGCAGCGCCAGCAGTGAATCCGGATCGAGCACCTGGTTGCCCTGCAACATCGCTTGGTTGAACGCGCCTTCGCGTTCCAGCGACCGCACATGAGCCTGGGCCGGTACTGAAACCCCTGCCACCGCTGCAAGTTCCCGCAGTCTGACGCCGCTCCAGAGCTGCGTGGTGGACCAGCCTTCCACGCAGGCGATCGGCAGCCGCACCGCATGCTGCCGCATCTGCCTCAGGTCGTCGAGTCCGATGCGGACCACGCGTCCTTCACCCAGCAGAACGAGGCCCCAACGTTGATCGACCACCTCGGCTGTGATCCTTGCCGCCGCGGCCGTCCGGTTGACCGGAAACGCGTTCGGGCCCTCGCCGTTGGTACGCCCCCGGGGGAGCAAGAATGCGGCTTGGCGGGTGAAGCCTCCGATGCTCTGCCCCGCGGTCAGCGCCGCGACCAGCACCGACCCGCCCCCCACCAACGCCAGCACTCCGCGCCGGGACAACGTCGGTTCCGCCGGCGCAACGGCAACCAGATCGTCGGCCAGCGGCTCCGGACGTGTTTCTTCGCGTGAAGTGCGCAGTTCCGCACGCAGCGATCGGGACCGCAGCCCCTGGACCATGCGAGGCACCTTCACCAGAACGTGCACCACGAACGCGCCGATGAACACCCACGCCCCGAAGTAGTGCGCGGTGTAGAAGCTGAACCCGAAGATGTAGTCGTACTGGATGTTCAGCACACCCGTCACGATCTCGAACAGCACGCCACCGACCAGCAACAGCAGCGACAACCGTTCCAGCAATTCGGCGACCGACCGAACAGGCGGCCAGCTCAACAACTTCGGAGCCACCGACCACAGTTTGGCCAGGACCACCGGAATCAGGACAAGACCGAGCCCGACGTGTACCCCCTGCGTCAACCGGTATAGCCAGGCGGGCCGGGTCGGCCACTCGAACCCGGGTAACCGCAGCCAGCCGACATCAACCGGCAGCGCCTGCCCGAACTGCGGGCCGTAGGCGATGTAGGACAACAGGCCCGTGAGGATGACCAGCGGCAACCCCACGAGCAGCACCAAGCCGAATACCGACGTCAGCCACGGCCCGCGCAGTGGACTCCGCGGCAACCTGCTCCGGCCGAACCCTGGAGGGCGCCGCCTGGCCACAGCCCGCCACAGTCCCGACGGAAATCCGTAGTCCGGATCTCCGACTGACTGGCTTCGCTCGAGTGACGAGCCTGAGTGTTCGGCGTCGTCTTGCATGACATCAGTGAATCGCACTGTGGACGGCATCGGAACACTTGTGACACTTAAGAATGTCTTACGGCGAGTACGCCGACTCGTTCGACGCGTTGCGCCGCAACCGGATCATTGCGAAGTACTGCGTGCCCCACTTTTCGCAGTGGCAACCGCATTTCGTGCTGGCAACCCTATGCTGAGACGCTGACACGGCGAGCTGCTCCGGCGCCTGCTCAAGAGCCGCAGCAGAGACTTACTCGCCTTCCGCCGCGATGTCGGCGTGGCGCCGTAGGTCGCGCTCGTCGGTGGAGCCGCCTGGCTGTCCTTCGGTAGTTGATTGCTCGGTGTCCGCTGGTTGTGGGCTTCCTTCGGACGGGTCGGACGAGTGCTCCCGCGGTAGCCGGTTTTCCCGTTTCATGATGTTCGCTTTCGTGGATGCCGGACCTGGTGTTCGACCAGCCCGAGGTGGTGACGACGATCGACGGATGCCAACCGAGGTCCACGGTGCGTCCCAGGAGTTGGTGGCCGCAAGGGTCGGACGGCCTGACGTGGTCAGGGGCCCGAACAAGTGTCCGAAACAGGTGGGGCGCGACTGGCGTATCGACCCTGTTGTGCGGCAGGTGCACCCGTGTTAGCTGGGGCCTTCATGCATGCGGTCGTACATCGCGGCGGCTGGGGTACTGCGTGGCCTGCTCGGTTGCGACGGTGAGAGTGGCCAACGCAGAGCAGCAACTGCGGGAGTTGATCAAGCGGGACTACAGCCACCCGTCGATCACGATGTGGAGTGTGGGCAACGAGCCGGATCGGGCGGCCCCGGTGCTGTCCCGTCTCGACGAGGTGGTCCGCGAAAAGAGCCCGACGCGGTTATCGAACGGCTCGGACGCCGGGATCAGTCAGCACGCCGAGAACCCGGCGCCGGCGGACCCGTTCGGAGACGAATGCGACTGCCCAGCTCGTGTGGGGCACTGGCCGCAGGCAGCGCGTGGAGCCCGCGGGCTCCATGGTTCGCCGCCTAACCTGCGGCGATGACTTTCCGAGCCCCACAGGTTGCTGGCGCACTCTGCAAGGCCTCACCGACTTCGCCATCGTCCAGTCCTATCTGGACACCGCCACCAAATGGGGCTTCGCTGAACTCGGCGCCCTCTACCAACTCTTCACCACCGGCGCATGGCTACCACCCACGCTCACACCAGGTGAATAGCTACCCACCTTCGGACATGATGCGACGATCAAGTGACGGAGCATCCGTCCCCACTCCATTCCCCCGTCGCCGGTACGGCAAACATCGGAGATCGCGTACGGCCGACGTGCCTCGTGCAAGTTTCCGGCGCGCGGAAGCGATTGATCGCGGAATCTTGCAAGAATTGCGTGCTTGCACCCTGACCTGGTTCGAACTCCTTGCGCACGTTTCCGGCGTCACCGCATCCTCTGTCAAACGTCGCATCGCGCGGCTCGAGGTGTCGGGAGTGATCCGTGGGCATACCCAACAGATCGATCGGCGGGCGTTGGGCCGGGGTTGCCGACCCTGCCCGGAGTCTTGGCGGCGCCAGGAACCTCCGGTGACGAGTTGACCGATTCGCCGACTGCGCAGGAGGAAATCATGCGGGCATGGACCACCGCTGGTACCGCCTACGCACTCACCCCGATCCACGCGCGGGACACCGACCGCCTGGCGGAGATCGTCCTTCGCCTGCAACGCATCCCGGCCATCGCGCACACCCGGGCTCAGGTGCTGCTCAGCGAACTGGTCAACCGCAGCGGGTGACGCGGCCGAGTACGCCACGACAGGCATCCCACGGTGTGCAGGGCCGCATCCGGCCCCGTGCTCGATCACCCTGCGCCAAACCTCGGCGCGCCCAGAACCCGGTAGCAGAGGCTGTCGTGCCCAGGCACGCGTCCTCGCGGGACAGGAGACGAACATGCGGACAACCAGACGCCGCTCGCGACCTTGGCAGGCAGTCGCGCTACTGGCGGTCCTGGGCGTGGTCGGCGGATGCGCCATCGGCGGTGCCGACACGGCCCCGCTGGCCAGCAACGGACAACAGCTCGTCGGCGTCGTCGACGCACCCGACTCGGTATCCGGGAACGTCACCGTGTGGTCCTGGGACGTCGCCGCCGAGGGGTTGCAGGCACTGGTGCCGGAGTTCCAGAAGAAGTACCCGAAGGTCTCGGTGACCATTGTGGACATCGGATACGACAACGCCTACGACAAGATCTCCGTCGGGTTGCAGTCCGGCTCCGGGCTGCCGGACGTGGTGACCGTCGGCACCGACCACATGGCCGGCTACACCGGGAACTTCCCGCACGGGTTCGTCGACCTGGCCCCGGCTGCGAAGGGCGAGCAGCAGGACTTCGACCCGACCAAGTGGCAGGCGTCGACCGACGGCCGCGACCGCCTATACGGCCTGCCCTGGGACTCCGGACCGGTCGGGCTGTTCTACCGCCGGGACCACCTCGCCGCGGCAGGTGTCGACCCGGCCTCGCTGACCACCTGGCAACAGCTGCTCGACGCCGGGAAGAAGATCAAGGCGACCACCGGCAAGAAGCTGTTCGTCGACGACATCACCAACGAAACCAGCATGTTCCCGCTGCTGCTGCAACAGCAGGGCGCCTCGTACTTCACCCCGGACGGCCGGGTGGCGCTGGACAGCCCGCAGGCGCTGCGGGCGCTGCGGCTGCTCAAGGACATGCAGGACGCCGACCTGATCGACAACGAGAAGGGCTGGGACGGACTGGTGTCGGCGACCAAGTCCGGGACGGCGGCCACCGCGCCGACCGCGGTCTGGTGGACCGGCACCCTCACCTCCGAGATGCCCGAGCTGGCCGGGAAGTTCGGCGTCCTCCCGCTGCCGGCATTTGACCTCGGCGGCCCCACCACGTCCAACAGCGGCGGATCGACGCTGGCGATCCCCAGCCAGGCCGCGAACTCGACCGCGGCCTGGGCGTTCGTCCACTTCGCCCTGGCCAGCAGGAGCAACGCGGTCGAGATGATGCGGCAGCAGGGGTTGTTCCCGTCCTACCTGCCCGCGCTGTCCGACCCGTTCTTCGACGAACCCCAACCGTACTTCGGGAACCAGCCGGTCTACCGGCTGTTCGCCGACATGGTCGGACACGCGCCGCCGTTCGTCTACACCACGGATTCCAGCCGGGCCAGTGACCTGGTTCACAACATGGTCGCCGGGGTGCTGCTGAACGGCAAGGACCCGGCGCAGGCCCTGCGCGACACCGCGCGGCAGATCGCCAACGCGACCGGTAGGGAGCTCGCCCATGACTAGCGAGGTCGCGATGCCGACCAAGCCCGCGAGAACCGAGGAGCGCAGGCGCGCGCTCGGCCGGTTCCGGGCGGGACGGCCGGGGTTCGGCTGGGTGTTCACCGCCCCCGCGGTGGCGTTGTTCGCCCTGTTCTTCGCCTATCCGCTGCTGGCCAGCCTGCTGCAGAGCTTCCTGGGCCGGCGCGACGGCCAGACCGTCTGGGTGGGACTGGCCCAGTACCGGCGGCTGCTCGCCGATCCACAGGTGGGCACCGCGCTGGCCAACGCCGGGTTGATCCTGCTGGTGCAGGTGCCGGTGATGATCGGGCTGGCCCTGGTGCTCGCGCAGGTGCTCAACCAGTCCTGGCTGCGGTTCCGCACCTCGTGGCGGGTGGTGTTCTTCCTGCCCGCGGTGACCACGCTGGTCGCCTACGCCGTGGTGTTCCGCGTCCTGCTGACCACCGACGGCGGCGTGGTCAACCAGCTGCTCGGCTGGCTGCACCTGCCACCGGTGGACTGGCTGAACGATCCGGTGTGGGCGAAGGTGGCCGTGATCGGTTCGGTCACCTGGCGCTGGACCGGGTACAACGTGGTGATCCTGCTCGCCGGCCTGCAGGCGGTGCCCCGGGAGCAGTACGAGGCCGCCTCGATCGACGGGGCCGGCGCGGCGACCACTTTCCTCCGCGTGGTGCTCCCCCAGCTCAAGCCGGTGATCCTGTTCTGCACGGTCACCTCGACCATCGGCACGCTCCAGCTGTTCGACGAGAACTTCGTGCTCACCAAGGGCGGGCCGGACAACGCGACGCTGACCCCGGTGCTCTACCTCTACCGGGTCGGCTTCCAGCAACTCGACTTCGGCTACGCGGCCGCGATCGCCTGGTTGCTAGTGGTGCTCATCGGCGTGCTGTCGGCGGTCCAGTTCGCCGTGCTGGGGAGGAGGTCGTAGTGACCGGAACGGCAAAACGACGGACACCGGGTCGGCTGCTGGTCAGGGCCGCGCTCTACGCGCTGCTGGCGGTGGGTGCGGTGGTCAGCATCTTCCCGTTCTACTGGATGGCGGTGGCCGCCACGCACACCACCGCGGAGCTGTTCGAGTCGCCGCCGCCGTTCCTGCCCAGCGACCAGATCATGGCCAACCTGCGCGCGTTGCAGGACGAGGCCGGGTTCGGGCAGGCCGTGGTCAACAGCGTGCTGATCGCGACGATCTACACCATCGGTAGTTCCGCGGTGAGCGCGCTGTGCGGGTACGGCCTGGCGAAGTACCGCTTCCGCGGGCGCCGGATCCTGCTCGGCGTGCTGCTGGTCACCATCATGATCCCGGCCCAGGTGCTGCTCGTCCCGCTGTTCCAGATGATGGCCAGCGTCGGCTGGATCAACAGCTACCAGGCGGCCATCCTGCCGTTCCTGGCCAACGCGTTCGGCATCTTCCTGATGCGGCAGTCCTTCGTGGACTTCCCGGACGAGCTGATCGAGTCCGCCCGCCTGGACGGCGCCGGCGACCTGCGCATCTTCTACCGGATCGTGCTGCCGGTGTCCCGACCGCAGCTGGGCGCCCTGGCCATCTACACCTTCATGACCCAGTGGAACGCCTTCATCTGGCCGCTGCTGGTGTTGCAGACCCCGGACATGCGGACGATTCCGGTCGCGCTGAACACCATGATCGGGCTGACCCGCGTGGACTACGCCGGGCTGATGCTCGGTTCCTTCCTGGCGACGTTGCCGCTCGTCGTCGTGTTCGTGGCATTCCAGCGGCAGTTCGTGTCCGGACTTCTCGGTGGGGCGGTGAAGCAGTGAGCATGACGAGGGTTCCCGGGCTGCTGTTCGGCGGCGACTACAACGCCGAGCAGTGGCCGGAGGAGACGTGGTCGGAGGACGCCGCGCTGATGCGCCAGGCCGGCGTCAACCTGGTGACCGTCGGCGTGTTCGGCTGGTCCCGGCTGGAACCGGCCGAGGGGTCCTACGCGTTCGACTGGCTGGACCGGCTGCTGAACGTGCTGCACGAGCACGGCATCGCGGTCGACCTGGCGACGGCGACCGCGTCTCCCCCGGCGTGGCTGGTCCGCCGCTACCCGGAGGTGCTGCCGGTGACCGCGGACGGCGTCCGCCTGGAGTTCGGCAGCCGCCAGCACTACTGCCCGAGCTCACCGGTGTTCCGCCAGGCCGCCGCACGCCTCGTCGAGCGGCTGGCGGAGCGCTACCACGACCACCCCGCGGTGGCGATGTGGCACATCCACAACGAGTACGGCGACCACGTGACCGAGTGCTTCTGCCCGGTCTCCGCCGCGGACTTCCGGTCCTGGCTGCGCCGCCGGTACCGCACCGTGGACGCGTTGAACGCGGCGTGGGGCACGGCCTTCTGGAGCCAGCACTACTCCGACTGGTCGCACATCGAGCCGCCGCGCACCGCGCCCGGCCCGAGGAATCCGACCCAGCAGCTGGACTGGCAGCGGTTCAGCTCGGACGCGCTGCTGGAGTGCTACCGGGCGGAGAAGTCCGTGCTGGACCGGTACTCCGGGGCGGTTCCGGTGACGACGAACTTCATGAGCATGTTCCGCAGCCTCGACTACTGGGCGATGGCCGCCGAGGAGGACGTGGTCTCCGACGACGCCTACCCCGATCCGGCCGACCCGCAAGCGCACGTCCACGCGGCGATGAACTACGACCTGATGCGCTCGCTGCGGCACGGCGCCCCCTGGCTGCTGATGGAGCACGCGGCGTCCGCGGTCAGCTGGCGGCCTGTCAACGTGCCGAAGTCAGCCGACCTGTCCCGGTTGTGGAGCCTGCAAACGGTGGCCCGGGGCTCGGACGGCGTGCTGTTCTTCCAGTGGCGGGCGTCCGTCGCGGGTGCGGAGAAGTTCCACAGCGCCCTCCTGCCGCACCGCGGGACGGCGAGCCAGGGCTGGGCCCGCACGACTCGGCTCGGGGCGGACCTGCGACGGCTCGCCGAGGTGGCCGACAGCAGGGTGCCGGCCGAGGTGGCGGTGGTGCTGGACTGGCACAACTGGTGGGCGCTGGAACTGGACGAGCACCCCAGCAGCCGGATGCGGTGGCTGGACATCGTGCGCGCCTGGTACGAGCCGCTGTACGCGCGGAACCTGCCGGTGCGGTTCGTGCCGCCCGGCGCGGACCTGACCGGGGTGCGGCTGTTGCTGGCACCGAACCTGTACCTGTGCGAGCCGGACACCGCGCATTGGCTGACCCGGTACGTCGACGGCGGCGGGCACCTCGTGGTGGGGCCGTTCAGCGGCGTGGTGGACCGGGACGACCGGGTGCACCCCGGCGGGGCACCCGGACCGCTCGGCGACCTGCTCGGGGTGGCCGTCGACGAGTGGTGGCCGCTGGCCGACGGGGCGGTCGCCCGGCTGGCCGCCGACGACGACCAGGACCGCTACCGGCACGCCACGACCTGGGCGGAGTGGGTCGAAGTGCGCACTGCGGCCCCCGTCGCCCGGTACGCCGACGGCGAGCTGGCCGGCGTACCCGCGATCACCCGGAACCACCGGGGCGGCGGGACCGCCTGGTACGTCGGCTGCAGCCTGAACTCCGGCGGGCTGGACACCCTTCTCGCTGACTGCCTCGGCGCTGCCGGCGTCACCCACGGGGAGACGCCGAGCGGGGTGGAGGCGGTCCGCCGAATCGGCACCGACGCCGAATACCTGTTCCTGCTCAACCACAACGTCGAGCCGGTGGCGGTCGGACAGCTGTTCCCGGCCGGGGTGGACCTGCTGACCGGGCGGCCGTCCGGAACCGAGATCGAGCTGCCCGCCCGAGGCGCGGCGGTGCTGCGCCGTCCACTGCGGACGGGATCGGACAGTCCACTGCGGACGGACGGTGCGGTCGACCGACCAGGCGCCGGGACGGGAGAGAGGCGGATATGAGCGTCGTCCGGAGATTGGCCTGCCTGGCCGGTGCGGTGCTGCTCAGCACCGGACTGGTGACCGCCGACGTGGCCGCGTCGACCGCGGCCGACCGGGGCGGGCCACCGGCCCCGCCCTCGGCCGAACCGAGCGCCTGGCCGGACGTGCTGGACCTGCACGGCACCCCCACCAGTGCCGAGCCACCCGAGTTCAACCCGCTGAACGCCTTCTCCGACGCCGGCGCCTGGCACGGCTACGGTCTGCCCACGCCTGGCGACCGCCGACTCGCCGGAGGGTTCACCGGTCCGCTGTACCTCGCCCAGGAATACCCCTGGTACCTGAGCAGCGAGTTCACCCGCATCCGGCTGCGCGACGCCGACACCGGCCAGCCGGTCGACCTCGGCGCCGACCCGCACCCCCGGCTGGTCTCCTACCCCGGCGCGCTGGAGCAGAGCTACGACGTCGACGGCGTGCACCTGACGCTTCGGCTGCAGTTCACCGGCAACCGCACCGCGCTGGTGCAAGCCCGGCTTCGGAGCGACCGGCCGCGCCGGCTGGAGGTCGGTTGGGACGGCAGCCTGCTCACCCCGGCCAGGACCCCGGTGCGCGACGCGCTCGCGCTGGCCGCGACCGGCCGCGGGGTCGCCGTCGACTTCGCCCGGGTCCGGGACACCTGGAACTTCATGACCAGCGGTGCGGAACGATTCGAGGTGCGCCACGCCGAACCGGTGACCACGACCGTCACCGGCAGCTCCTACTCGACCGTGCTGCGCACCCCGCTGGCACTACCCGCCGGCGGCACCCGCGACCTGGCCTGGACCGAAACCTACACCTTCACCGCCGCGGAGCGGACCGCCCAGAATCCGGTGGTCGACCGGGCGCTGCACCAGCCGCACCAGGCCGCGGACGAGGTCCGGCAGCGCTGGCGGCGCTACCTCGGCTCGGCGCTGTCCGGGGTGCCTGCCGAGTACGCCGGGCTGGCGGTGAAGAGCGTGCAAACGCTCGTCACCAACTGGCGCAGCCCGGCCGGGGAACTGGCCTCGGACGGGATCACGCCGTCGCTGACCTACAAGTGGTTCGCCGGTGGTTTCTGGGCCTGGGACTCGTGGAAGACGGCGGTCGGGGTCGCCCAGTTCGACCCGGCGCTGGCCGAGTCCACCATCCGGTCGGCCTTCGACCACCAGCTCACTGCGGGCTCGGCGCGCCCGCAGGACGCGGGCATGGTCCCGGACTGCGTCTTCTACAACGATCCCACGCAGGGCGGCGGGAACTGGAACGAGCGCAACAGCAAACCGCCGCTGGCGGGGTGGGCCGTCTGGGAGGTCTTCCAGCGCAACGGCGACCTGCGCTTCCTGGCCGACATGTACCCGAAGCTCGTGGCCTTCCACGACTGGTGGTACCGCACCCGCGACCACGACCGCAACGGCATCGCCGAGTACGGGGCCACTGCGGACCCGCAGAACGCCACGCCCGCCGACATCCGGCAGGCCGCCGCGTGGGAGAGCGGGATGGACAACGCGCCCCGGTTCGACCGCTCCGGGGTGCTGACCAACACCGACCCGACCGGCCGGGTGATCGGGTACTCGTTGGACCAGGAGTCCGTCGACCTCAACGCTTACCTCGCCGCCGACGAGCGGTACCTGGCCCGGATCGCGGCGGCGCTGGGCAGGCCGGCGGACGCGGTGCGGTTCGGCGCGCAGTCCGAGCGCGTCGCGGCCTGGCTGCGCGAGCACGCCTTCGACCCGGCCAGCGGCTACTACTACGACGTGGACGTCGCGACGAAGCGGCCACTGGCGGAGCGCGGCATGGGCATCGAGGGGGCGATACCGCTGTGGGCGGGCGTGGCGTCACCGCCGCAGGCGGAAGGCGTGCGGCGGGCGCTGTTCGACCCGCACGCGTTCGGCACCTACCTGCCGTTCCCGACGGTCTCGGTGTCGGCACCCGGGTTCGACCAGACTGCCTACTGGCGCGGACCGAACTGGCTGGACCAGACGTACTTCGCCATCAGCGGGCTGACCGACTACGGCTACCGGCCGGACGCGACGCGGGCCGCGACCGCGCTGGTCCGGCGGGCCGACGGGCTCCTCGGCGACGAGCCGATCGGGGAGAACTACGACCCGCTCGTCGGGACCCGGCTGAACTCCAGCAACTTCAGCTGGTCGGCGTCGGTGCTGCTGGTGCTGGCGAAGTCGACGCTGCGGTAGCCGCCCCAGCGGGAACGCACCTGGCAGATGTTGTCCAATGTGGACAGCACGAATCTCGTTGTTCACAGCACTGCGCTGACCTGCGAAAACACGACTTCGCAGGTCAGCGCAGGTTCGTTCGAAGCAGTTACAGCAAGCGGCACAGGCGCTCTGCGTCGGTTATCGTCAAATGGTGCTGATCTCCCACATCTTCCCAGATCACATTGTCCTGTTGCGACATCCGACCGTTCCCCCGGTCTACTGAGGCCAACGGAATGTCCGAATCGGATTCCTGGCGGGTCGGGAAGTGTCCAAGTTGGATTGCTGGGGAATTGCCGCGTCTTGATCAGCCCAAGTGGCACCGGGGTTTCACCCCTCCCGGAACGCGCGGTCGAGCACAGCCACCGCGCGATCTGCTTGGTCCACGGTCAACACCACAGGCGGTTTGATCTTCAGGACGTTGTCCGCGGGCCCGTCGGTGGACAGCAGCACGCCCTCCCGCTTGGCCTCCTCCACGACCCGCCGCGCCGCCGCGGCGTCCGGTTCCTTGCGCCGTCGATCGGAAACCAGCTCGACGCCGAGGAACAGCCCGCGCCCGCGCACGTCCCCGATTACCTCGTGGTGCGCCGCCAAGGCCGACAGCCTGTCCTTGAAGTGCGCGCCGACGGTCGCCGCGTTCGCCATTAACCGCTCGTCCTCCACCGCATCCAGCACCGCCAGGCCCACAGCGCAGGAAACGGGATTGCCCGCGAACGTGTTGAAGTACTCCATGCCGGTCACGAATCGCCGCGCCACCTGCGGTGTCGTCACGACCGCGCCGATCGGATGGCCGTTGCCGATCGGCTTGCCGAGCGTGACGACGTCCGGCACCACGCCGTGCGCTTCGAACGCCCACATGTGCGTGCCGACCCGGCCGAACCCGCACTGCACCTCGTCCGCGATGCACAGACCACCTGCCTCCCGAACGGCCGCGTAGGCGGCTTCGAGGTAACCGTCGGCGAGCTCCAACTGCCCGGCGCAACCAGGCATCGACTCGTGGATGAACGCGGCGGGCGGCAGCTCCGCGCACTGCGCCTCGACCTCCGCCGCGTACCGCGGGCCATCTCCGCCGAACTCGCCCCGGTACGGGTCGGGAACCGGGCAGATCCGCACCCGCTCCCCCGGCCCGGTGCCACCGGCGCGGTTGAACTTGTACGGGCTGATCTCGATCAACGAGCTCAGGTTGCCGTGGTAGGCCCAGTCCAGCACCAACGCGTGCTCCCGACTGGTGGCGGTGCGCGCCAGCCGCAGCGCCAGGTCGTTGGCCTCGCTGCCGGAGTTGGTGAGCAGCACCACGTTCAGCGGATCCGGGAACGTGGCCGCCAGCCGCCGGGCGAACTCGGTGATCCCGGTGTGCAGGTACCGGGTGTTGGTGTTGAGCACCGCCGCCTGCGCGGACAGCGCTTCGACCACCCGCGGGTGGCAGTGCCCCACGTGGCAAACGTTGTTGACCAGATCCAGGTAGCGCCGCCCGTCCGCATCGATCAGCTCGGCACCTTCACCGGCCACGATGTGCAGCGGCTCAGCGTAGCTCAGCGACAACGCGGTGGACAGGTTCGTCCGACGACGAGCCTCGATGTCCGCCGCGGAGCGGACTGGATCGACCGCGGTGGGCTCCGGCGCGCGCAGGATCAGGTTCGGGTTCGGCGAGATGCTCTCCCACACGTCGACCTCGTCCGGGCGCACCGCGCCGGGCAGATCGGTCGAGCGACCGAGCAGGGTCGTGAACAACTGCACGTGGATGTGCGGTGGCCAGCCGCCGTTCTCCGGCGCCCAACCAGTCCAGCCGATCCGCTCGCCCCGCCGGACGGCGTCCCCGGGCCGTAGCTCGGTCGTGCTCGCCTCGCTGAGATGCCCCACCAGCAGCCAGAACGGCGTACCGTCCCCGCAGCGGTGTTCGAGCAGCAGCACGCCGCCGTAGTCGCAGTCCGCCGGACGGTAGTCCACCGCGGTGACCACGCCGTCCAGCGGCGCGAACACCGGCTCGCCGTCGGCGGTGAACACATCGATCGCCATGTGCACGCTGCGCCGGCCGCGCTGCCCCGCGAACGCCTCGGAGCGGTACACGAGGCGGTCCTCCCGGTACCGGCCGAGCGCGATGTCGCTGCCGGTGGCCCGGACCTGCGCGTCGATGGCCGCTGCAACCCGATCCGCACCGTGCTGCATCTGCAATTCCGCTGGTCCCCGCGCCGTCCAGTCGATGCAGTGCACGTCAGCCGTGCTCAGATCCGTGCGCAGCATCGGCGCCGGATCGCAGGCGGCCGACCGCAACCAGGTCACGACGTTTCGCTCGGCCGCGACCGCGCGGTAGCCGCAGGCATCGCGGTATCGCGCGGCCAGCAGCGGTCGGGGCTCCGCGGCTAGGTCCGAGATCAGCGCGCGGATCGCGGGCTGGCTGATCGACAGGTACCGGTTGTCCGGGTCGGCGGCGCGCTGTTCGGCGGCGTTGGTGATGCTCATAGCGAGCCGGGCGTCGACCAGCTCGGGCAGCAACTGGAGTTCGGCCGCGGTCAGCGGCGATTCCTGGTGGTAGCCGGAAACCACCTGGCACGCTGCGGAAACCGGGTCCGACACCCCCAGCTGCGCGTATGCAACTGCGACCGCCAGCCCGCAGACACGCGGTGCGCGCACGACATCGCCCAAGTCGATGATCCCGGCGATCGACCCGTCGTCCGCGACGATCACGTTATTCTCGTTGGCATCGTTGTGGATCGCCTGCTGCGGGAGCTCCAGCAGATCCGGCAGGAGTTCGCCGAACCGCTGCAGCGCCGCGGCCACGAACGGCCGATCGGTCTCCTCGACCAGCGACAGCATCGCCAGGAGTTCCGTCGCCTGCAACGGGTTCCACCGGTAGGCCCGATCCAGCTCGGAGTGCTCGAAGCCCACCAGCGCCCGGTCCAGCCGCGCGACCGCCGCACCCAAGGCCGCGAACCGCGCCGGTTCCGGCGGACCGGCTTGGGACCACTCGCGGCCGTCCACCCAGTCGAGCAGGTGCGCGGTCCGGGATTTCCCGTCCACCACGGCGGTGCCGGACGCCGCCAGCGTCGTCGTGCCGGCATCGGAAAGCCATACCAGCAAAGCGTTCTGCAGCGCGAGATCGGATTCCCCGGTGTCCGCCGAGTAGACCTTCAGCAGGTAGCGCGGTCTGCCGCCTACGTCCAGCCGCGCGTTGGCGTGGCGCTCTCCCGGCAACGGCGTGACTTCCGCAGCCACCCCGAACAGGTCCACGGCAACCGCGGAAAGCATCTCGGCCGATGAGGTCCTCCGGCGAATCTCCATACGCCGGAAGCTAAGCCGCGTCCGAACCGATGTCGATGAAACGACCGCAACCTCCCCCGGAAATGCAAGAATCCTGGACGTGGACGACGTAGATCGAAGAATCTTGCGCGAACTCGGCCGAAATGCCCGAACCTCGCTGGAACGTCTTGCCGAGGTTTCCGGGCTCGCCGCATCCTCTGTCAAACGTCGCATGGCGCGGCTGGAAGCATCGGGTGTGATCCGCGGGTACACGGTTCAACTCGATCAGCGAAGGCTCGGATTGGGACTGCAAGCCCTGATCGGCGTCTTCGCCGCCGCCGGGACCACCCGCGAGGCGCTGACCGCACTGCTCACCGAGCAGGAGGAGATCGCGCGGGCGTGGACCACGGCGGGCAGTGCCGACGCCCTGGCGCTGATCCACGCACGGGACTCCGATCACCTCGAACAGATCATCCTGCGGCTGCAGCGGACGAAGGCGGTCGTGCACACCAGGACCCAGATCCTGCTCACCGAACTGGTCAGCCGGGGCTGACCCCGCGTCCCGCGCGTCCCACCGAACCTGCAGGGAGGCACGGCATGGCAGCACCTTCACCGACCACACCAGGCGGTCGCAGCACCACCGTCAGGATGGACACCGGGCTGCGCCGGGTCATCGGGCGCCGGAGCCTGCTGTTCACCGGCATCGGATCGATCATCGGCTCGGGTTGGCTGTTCGGCGCGCTAAGCGCGGCGCAAATCGCCGGTCCTGGTGCGATCTTCTCCTGGATCATCGGTGCGGTCATGGTGGCGCTGATCGGCCTCACCTTCGCCGAACTGTCCGTGATGTTCCCGGTGACCGGTGGGGTCATCCGGTTCCCGCAGTACGGATTCGGTTCCTTCGCGGGCTTCTTCGCCGGCTGGGTGATGTGGGTGGCCTGCGCGGCGTCCGCGCCGAGCGAGGTCCTCGCGGTGATCCAGTACGCCAAGCCTTACCTGCCGTGGCTGATGACCTCCGAGGACGGCGTGCTGGTCGCGACCCCGTCCGGGCTGCTCGTCGCGATCGCGCTGATGGCGGTGTTCAGCGTCATCAACGTGCTCGGGGTGAAGGCCTTCGTGCGGTTCAACGACCTGCTGGTCTGGTGGAAGCTGCTGGTCATCGTGGTGGTGATCGGCACGTTCTTCGCGCTGTCGTTCAACCCGGACAACCTGGTCGCGCACGGCGGGATGTTCCCCAACGGCGGCGCCGCGGTGTTCACCGCGCTGCCCGCGGGCGGCATCGTGTTCGCCTACCTCGGCTTCCGGCAGGGCGTCGAATTCGCCGGCGAGTCCGCGAACCCGCAGCGCAACGTGCCGTTCGCGGTGATCGGCTCCATCGTTGTCACCGGCCTGCTATACGTGCTGCTGCAGATCGCGTTCCTCACCGGACTGCCCGGCGAACTGCTCGGCGCCGGGTGGTCCGAGGTCACCTTCACCGACGTCGCAGGCCCGCTAGCCGGGTTGGCAACCCTGCTCGGCGCGACCTGGCTGGCGATCACCCTCTACGCGGACGCGATCGTCTCCCCCGGCGACACCGGGCTGATCTACACCGCGGTGACCACCCGAATCGCCTACGCCAACGCCCAGAACGGCAACGCACCGCTGGCGCTGACCAAGCTCAACCGGCGCGGTGTGCCGTGGTTGGCCGCGGTGTTCACCTTCGTCTTCGGCTGCGTGTTCTTCCTGCCCTTCCCCGGCTGGCAGAAGATCATCGGATTCATCACCTCGGCGACGGTGCTCACCTTCGCGTTCGGCCCTGTGGTCTACGGCGCGCTGCGGCGAACCCTGCCGGACCAGCCGCGACCGTTCCGGCTGCCCGGCGGCGACACCATCGCCTACCTGGCCTTCCTGTCGGCGAACCTGATCGTGTTCTGGACGGGGTGGCAGATCAACGAGAAGCTCTTCCTGGCGATCGCGCTCGGCTACATCTTCCTGATCGGCTACCGGCGGTTCGCCCGGCGCAAACTGCCCGCGCTGGACCTGCGCGCCGGGTCATGGTGCATGCTGTGGATCGCGGGCATGGCGATCATCAGCTACTTCGGCGAGTTCGGCGCCGACCCGGACGCCCTGCTGCCCGGCGGCAACGGTCCCATCGGCACGGTCTCCGGCACCGTGATCATGGCGGTGTTCAGCGCAGCCATCTACGGCTATGCGATGATCACCCGCCCCAGCTTCGAGAACACCGTCGCGAACATCGCAGGCGACGACTCCTGACGCAGTCGGCGCGTGCGCGACCGCCAGGAAACGCGCAGTCGCGCACGCTCAGTTTGGCGACCATCGAAGAAGTCGACCATGATCTCACCGAACCCCTCGACCAACTCCTCCGACACCGCCCGCTGCCACGCACGCGGGGTCCCCGGATCCTGAAACCCACTGGTCGACATCCGCCCGTAGAACGCAAACCGCACACCACCGTCCGGTCCTGCGGAGGATCGCGGCGAGCCACGATGACGTGCCGCCAATACGTTCACAAATCCGGACCCGGTCCACTCACCCGTCTCGGCCCCTTCCCATCTCGAAGCCGAGACCTCCCGCACGGATTGCGATGTGGGAGGAACTGGTGAGGTATGGCGTGGTGTTCGTTGGAGTGGCTCGCCCAGCGACCGCCGCGCGGGGACACCATCGCCAATAGGGCGCCTACGGATTCAACTCCCGCTCCGCAGAGGCATCCCACTCCTGCGGCGCCGGGCGCGCCGCACCCTGCGGCAGCGCCACGGGGACTCCCTGCATCGCCAACGAAGTGTTGTGCACGTAGGCACGCGCCCGATCCGGCTCGACCTCACGCTCGTCGTGCCAGAGCGGTTTGCGGTCGACCCCCAGCCGCAGGACCTCGGGCCGCGCGTAATGCCCCTTCCCGTCGACCCAGGCCTTCACAACCCCGACATCGGCGAAGTCGATCGTGGCGGTGACCAACTTTTCCTCCGAACCCGTATGCGGTCCGCCGAGGAAGGAGTTGAAGGGGTGAATGACCGCAGACCAGCCGCCCCCGGCTGTTACGAAGGTCTGCTCGCCGAGGTTGTCGCGCATCCAGGCGAGACAGGTCTCGTCGACCGGGTTGGCTGCACAGACGACGAATACCTGCGCGGTGAGCGCATGGGTCTTCATCATGGCCTCGATCTGCGCATCCGCGACGGTTTCGAACCCGGCCATCGTCGATAGGGCCGGCCACGCCGCGGCGTGGATCTGCTGATCCTGTTCCAGCAAGGCCTGACGGGCCAGATTCATCGTGTGCTCCCAGCAGGACAGGCCGCCGATACGGCCGGAGCGGGAGTCGAACACCGATAGCGTCGCGCCCCCGCCCTGAGCCCACACGATGCGTTCGGCATAGGTGGGCTGGAGCTTACGATGGACACCCAGCAGGCTCCCGTCCGCGTCGATGAAGACCTGCGAGTTGAAGCAGGTCCGGGTACCACGGAGCCGCTCGCTGATGCCCAGAACCACCTCGACACCGGCCCTCGCGCACGCCGCCCGAACGCGCTCGATCTCAGGCCCTGGAACCTCAACAGAGGCATCGGTGTACTGGACGTTGGCGGCGACCTGCTGCAGCGGCGGGTAACACTCGATCCAGTACGGGTATCCAGGGACAAAGGTCTCGGGGAAGACGAGCAACTCGACACCGTCTCGGCCCGCTTGTTCAACGAAACCGATCACCTTGTCGATGGTCGCTTCGGTGTTCATGAACACGGGCGCGGCGTGCACCGCCGCCACCGTGCGGGCGGTGCCCTCAGAGCGCGTCACGGAAACCTCCTCGGTATATGGGATGAACTGCGAGCAAGTTAATACGAACACGTATTATCGGAATACTCAATATCTGACCCGAACGCACTGTCCATTATGGACATATGTATAAGCTGGGCCAGCTGGCAGGCCACAAAGGTAGCCGAGCGCGATCACCGGAAGAACGAAATACGCCCCCTGCAGCATCTTCGTGTTGAACGCGAGACCGACTGCCACCGCCGCCCAGAGCATAGGTGAGTTTGTCAGAGCGCACGGCGTTGGGGCCCACAGCGCCAGGGACAGCAGCACCAGCGACGCATCTGGGTTGTTGCGCCGGTTCAAGGCCACGGAAAGCGATGTCAACACCAGTGCACGCGCGGCGGCGGTCGCCGCGAAGAACCCCGAAGCCGTGATGCACTACTCACATGGTCAGCACCGCCGCGATGGCCTGGGGCAACAGGATCCAGGCGTCGAATCCGAAGACCCAGGCCGACATTGCCTGTACCCACAGCGCCTGCGGCGGCGATGAACGATTTCTCGTCGAACGTGCCGAAGAAAACGGCTTAGGTCCGGGAGCTCCCATTGGGCTTCATCAGCGGGTGCGCGACGTCATCCTGTCAGCGAAAACCAGCATCACCGGCCTCGCCGGTGGCAAGCTGATTCCCGGCATCGAGGAACGCGCTGCGGTCGACATCGAACTGGTCCAGACACACGGGTGGGTGTGGCGCCGTTCCTCCCGGCAGGAGTCGACCTCGCCGCCCGGGCGGCCAGCGAGCTCGGTTTCAGCTACAGGACCATGATGACCATCGCCGGCCATGACTCGGTGAACATGAAGGACGTCGCGCCCGCGATCACGCTCTTCGTCTCCAGCGTTGCGGGAATCTCCCACGACGAGGGCGAATTCACGCGCGATCAGGACATTTGCGCCGGCACCGAGTTGCTCGCCGAGGTGGTCCACCGACTCATGTCCGGCGCCCTGGACGACCACTGACCTGGTGGCCGCAACCGGCCCAGGACGGGAGCGCTGAATCGTGGTGGGTTCTCGTCGGCTGCGGGAACCCACCACGATCGGCCGAGCAGACGCGTGCCTACGGCAGTGCGACGGGAAAGGAGCGGGCGGGCTTCTCCATCAGCCCCAAGAGCGTCCACAGTGCTTGCTCGTCGCCGTCGATGACGATCTCCCCCGTTTCGATCGCCTCCGGGAAGTTCGTCTGTCCGGACAGGACTCGGTTGAACGCGGCCCGATCCAGCCGCAGCGCGCTGTGCGGTTGCTCGCCACCAATGGGCTCGCCGCGCATCGGCGTGAGCACTCCGTTCGCCAGCAGCAGCGTCCAGGTCTCTGCTGGGGCGGTGAATTCCCAGCGCAGCAGCAGGCGTCGATCAGCGGCTGCGGGTCCGTCGAGGCGGACCGCCCAGGATTGGAAGAGCTGCTCGGTGGACAGCGCCGGGATCATCTCCGAGTTGGTGCCGCCGGCCGTGTTCCGCCGCTCTTCGAGGGGCTGCCGCAGCTCCCACGCTCCGGTGAGGTAGAAGTTGCGCCAAGTGCCGTTCTCCGCGCTATGCCCGAGCCGTTCGAAGGTCCCGGCTTGGAACTCGCGAGCCTCGGCGTGCTCCGGTTCGGCGAACAGCACGTGGTTCAGCACCTCGGCAACCCACCGCAGGTCACCGTCCTCGAAGGACTTCCGGGCCTTCTCGACCACCATGTCCGCGCCGCCCATGAAGTCGACGTAGCGTCGGGCGGCTTCGACCGGCGGGTGCCCCCACAGGTGGGCGGGGTTGCCGTCGAACCAACCCATGTAGCGCTGGTAGACGGCCTTGCTGTTGTGGCTGAGCGAGCCGTAGTAGCCGCGCGCGTGCCAGGCCTTGGCCAGCGACGGCGGGAACTCCTGCAACTCCTCGGCGATCTCCGCACCGGTCAGTCCGCGGTTCATCAGCCGCACGGTCTGGTCGTGGAGGTAGGCGTAGGCGTCGCGCTGCTCGGAGAGGAACCTGATCAGCTCGGCACGGCCCCAGGTCGGCCAGTGGTGCGAGCCCACCAGGACATCGGCCCGGTCGGCGAAGAGCTGGATGGTCTCGGTCAGGTATCCCGCCCACGCCCGAGCGTCGCGGACCTCCGCGCCGCGCAACGTGAGCACGTTGTGCAGAGTGTGGTTGGCGTTCTCGGCCACCAGCAGGACTCGCTGCTCGGGAAGCAGGAAGTTCATCTCGCTGGGGGCCTCGGTGCCCGGGGTGAGTTGGAAGACCATCGGGATGCCGTCGATCTCCCACTGCTGCCCGGTGCTGGTGACCAGCTCGGTCGGGGCGATCAGGCCGGCCCGGCCGGACGATGTGGCTTGGCCCAGCCCGAAACCGATCACGCCGTCCGGCCCCGCGGGCAACCAGCGTCCGTACATGTAGCGCGCGCGGGCCAACATCGCGGGCCCGGCGAAGACGTTCTCGCTGACCGCGTGCTCCATGAAACCCTCGGGGGCGATCACCGGGACGCGGTGGGCGGCCACGTCCGCCTTGTCCACCACTTCCCCGACGCCGCCGAAGTGGTCGGCGTGGCTGTGGGTGTAGATGACGCCGGTGACCGGCCGCTCGCCGCGGTGCCGGCGGTAGAGGGCCAGGCCGGCGGCGGCGCACTCCTCGCTGATCAGCGGATCGACGACGATGACCCCGGTTTCCCCTTCCACCAGCGTCATGTTGGAGACGTCGAACCCGCGGATCTGGTAGATGCCGGGCACGACCTCGAACAGGCCGTCAAGGGCGTTGAGCCGACCCTGCCGCCACAGGCTGGGATTGGCCGTGTCCGGGCAAATCTCCTTCAGGAAGGACCAGCGCTCGTTGTCCCAGACGACGCGCCCGGAAGCGTCGCGAATGATGCACGGGTCGAGGCGGCCGACCAGGCCGCGCGTGGCGTTCTGCAGATCGGTGGGGTCGTCCCAGTCCAACTCGGGCGAGGTCATGACGGGCGTTCCTCCTCCAGGGCAAGCGGTCGCATCGGACGGCGCGGGCTGGACAACTCACCTCTCCGCCGCCGGAACGGCGAGGTCGGGGAAGCCGGGTCACCGCACGGCGAAGGCTCGGATCGACCTCACTGGAACCTCCCTAACTCGCGTGTTCCAGAGGTTAATGCGTTCGTTTTAAACCCACAAGGCACTTGGCACAATGGAGCGGAACCCGACGACAGGCCCCTTATGGAGCGAACATGGCGAGTCCGGCCAAGCCGGCGCACGACACGCGTGACCGGCTGATCCTCGCCGCCGAGCGGCTATTCGCGGAGCGCGGCATCGGCGAGGTGTCGCTGCGGGAGGTCGGCGTCGCAGCGGGCCAGCGGAACACGTCCGCCGCGCAGTACCACTTCGGGAACAAGGCCTCGCTGATCGAAGCGATCTTCGACTACCGGATGCGCACGATCAACGATCAGCGCTTGCGCCACCTCGCCGAGATGCAGGTCGAGGGACGCAACAGCGAGTTGCGTTCGTTGCTGGAAGCGTTCGTCTTCCCGCTCGCGGCCGGCACCGCGGAACCCGACTGCCACTACGCCCGGTTCCTCGCGCAGTTCTCGGCCGACCCGCGCTACCGCACGTCCTGGGGCTGGGAAACGGCGACGAGCCTGCGACTGGTCTGGGTCGGCATCCGCCGCTGCCTGGCCCACCTGCCGGATTCGACGATGCAAGCGCGCCTGCGCATGCTCGAACACCTTGTCCTGCACACGATCGCCGACCACGAACGAGCCAAGGACCACAACGCCTCCGACACGCCCGAGTGGGTAACCGGACTCGTCGATGCCGCAGAGGGGCTGCTCACCGCCCCAACCACCCAACACCAGCGGTCTTGATCGGCAGCCACCCCAGTCCACCGGCGTGCGGCCGGCCCACGCCGCCGATTTCGGTTGCGCGTCAGCGGATCAGCGGGTCAAGCCTTCAGTTTCTCTATCGGAGGCATGCGCGAATCTATTGGCAAGCTTGCGGACTTCGGCCTTACCGTCGATCCCGTCGTCGCTGACGAACTGCGTGCAGATCGTCAGTTCACCAAGCCCCTCACCTCCCTGAGGCGGCCGTTTCGGGAAAGTTGATCCGCAACCGGGTACTGGGCCGAGGAATTCGCGGCCCCCTAACAGGCGTTTGCCGCCGCCGGACACGAGATCGTCGTGGCCACCCCCGATGGTGTCGTGCCCACCGTCGACCAGGCCAGTCTGGCCCCCGAGGTAAACGGCGGCCAGGAGGGCGCGGACCGCATCGCGGCCGTGCTGGAATCGGCCGCCGAACTGCGCCGCCCGATCAAGCTACACCGTTGGGCAGCCAACCCACCCGGATGTCAGACGTCGGCGACGGTGCGGAAGCCGAGGTTGCCGCTGGAGCTATCTGGTGTGTTGGCGACGCGGTAGCGATTGCAGTACGAATCGTGGCACAGGTACGAGCCACCGCGCATGGCGCGGTTGGCGCGCGCCTCGTCAAACCAGTCCGCACACCACTCTCACACGTTGCCGGACACGTTGTACAGCCCGAAACCGTTGGGCTGGAACGACCAGGGCGCGGAATGGGTCGAGCTGCCGAACAGTGACCCCTGAGCTCGTACGCCACGGAACAGATCACCGAAGGCGTCCACGCACGCGCGGTTAGACGAATACACAGGCGATCCAGCTTCTCGCCCATGGATTCGTCCGAGATGGCTCGGTTGAATCGCTGCCATGAGCAACGACACCACTCTCGTTCTCGGCGCCACCGGTAAGACCGGCCGGCGGGTCGCCGCCCGGTTGCGGCTGCGCGGCACGCCGGTGCGCGCTGCCTCCCGGTCCAGCCAGACCCCGTTCGACTGGTCCGACCCCGCCGGGTGGGATCCGGCACTGCGGGGCATCGCCACCGCCTACATCGTGCCGCCGGCCGTGCCCGGCCCAGTGCACGACTTCGTGACACAGGCCGAGGCCGCCGGCGTGCAACACCTGGTCTTGCTCTCCGGGCACGGCGCCGACACCTGGGGCGACTCCACGTTCGGACTGGACATGCGCTCGGCCGAAGACGCCGTGCGCGGCTCGGCGCTGGAGTGGACCGTGCTGCGGCCGTCGAACTTCGACCAGAACTTCGACGAGGACCTCTTCCACGCCCCGCTGGTCGCCGGGGAGCTGGCGCTCCCGGCCGGCGTGGTTCCCGAGCCGTTCATCGACCTGGAGGACGTCGCCGACGTCGCGGCCGCGGTGCTGACCGAGCCCGGCCGGCACGCCGGACGGGTCTACGAGCTCACCGGACCCCGCGCGCTGACCTTCGCCGAGGCCGTCGAGCTGATCTCCCGAGCGTCCGGGCAGCCCATCACCTACAAGCAGATCACCCCGGCCGAGTACACCGCGACGCTGGTCGACCAGGGCCTGAACGAGGACGACGCCCACCACGTCACCGAGATGTTCGTCATGATGGAACGCGGGGTGATCGCCGGTACGACCGATGGTGTCGCCACAGTGCTGGGCCGCGCGCCCCGCACCTTCGAGGACTACGTCGTGAGGGCCGCAGCGGCCGGAGCCTGGCAGCGATGACCGCCCGGCAGCTCCCGCACGCACGACGCCGCTCGAAGGGCGGCCGGCGCGTCCTCTCGAGCTGCGGTCGCCGGGTCCGCCGACGCCCAGCGTGCGATCGAGGAGCCGCCTCCGGAAAAGCTCTATCGATACACACATTCCTGCTGAGGCGACGTCAAGTGCATAGTCTGGTAGTTGTTGCCCATCCCGACGTCGCGTCGTTGACGCATGGACTCGCCCGTGAGGTGACCGCGGCTCTCTCGGACGACGGAAGGTCCGCCGAGCTGGTCGACCTCACGGCCGAAGCATTCGACCCTCGCTTCACCGCAGCCGACCTGCTGCACTACCGCGACGAGGGGCCCACGCCGCTGGATGTCGTGGGCGAGCAGGCACGATTGGACCGCGCCCAGCAGTTGGTGCTCGTCTTCCCGGTGTACTGGTGGTCTATGCCGGCTCTGCTCAAGGGATGGATCGACCGGGTATTCATCAACGGCTGGGCCTTCGAGTACGCCCCGGCCGGACGCTTACTCCCCAAGCTGGATCAGCTGAGCGTGCACCTGCTGGCAGTGGCAGGTGGTGATGTGGACGGCTACGAACGCCACGGCTACAGCAACGCACTCCGGACTCAGATCGAGCACGGCATTTTCGGGTTCTGCGGCGCTAGCATCGCCTCGACCCGCATCGTGTACGACTCCGAAACCGCCCCGGTCGAGGCGCTCGCAGCGGAGGTGGACTTCACCGTGAAGCAGATCTCGACGCTGCCGGCAGCGCTCTGATCAAGGGGACCGATAAGACGCCCGGCGGGTATCAGCCAAGTTTGATCAATCGCTTCATGCTGCGCCGGAACGCCCGCACGACGACAAGTGGTCGTGGGGTGTGTGGTTCGCCGATGAACTGGCCGTCGGCTTCAATCTAGGCGTGGGCGGCGAAGGGTTGGTTCGCACATCAGTGCGCCGGGTGGGCCGGGTTGCCCTTGCCGATAACCTCATCCGCCCTGGTGCGAGGCGGTGTCCGGGCAGGTCAGCCGTAGTCGCTCGAACGGACGCTTTCGCTGCTGTCAAGCGCCACGGCATGGTGATCGACTGTGCTGCTGCGACTGGCCTACCTCGGTATGACGAACGCGTTCGCCGTGCTGTGCCTGCTGCCGATGAACGACCGAGACAAGAACATCGAGATCCTCGCCTTGCGCCATCAGATCACAGTGCTAGAGCGTCAGCTCGGTCAAGAGAGGGCGCGGTTCGCCCCAGCTGATCGAGCGTTTCTGGCGGCGCTACTGCACCGGCTGCCACGGAACGTGCTGCGCTGGCACCGCAGCCTCGTCGCACGCCGCCACGCTGCCCTTTCCCAACCAAAGCGCCCTAACCGTCCACGCACCGTCCGCTCCGGCCGGGCTTTCCACATCGAACTGGCCCGCCGCACCGGCACTCACAACAGCAGCGCTATGCACCGTCCAGGCAGCTGCGGGCGGGGTGAGGCTCAATGAACGGGGACCTCCGCGGCCGACAACGCTCCGCCGACGCCTTCGCCCGGCAACGCGACGCGGAGCGGGCACGGCGACGTGCAGAAGCTCAGATCGCCGACGGCAAGTTCGTCAACCTCGCGACCGGACGTCAGCGCTTCGCCCGCTACGTGACCGAGGTCTGGCTGCCCAACCACGTCATGGAGGGTCGCACGCAACCAGCCCCGTCATTCCCTGACGATCCGGCGCCGCCCGATCGTTCGGCCACTGCGAATGCCTCGACGTGAAGCATTCCGTTCACCACCAGGACACCACTGGAAGTTGTGATGAGCACGTCTATCCATCTCCGGAAGAGGCATCGCCTTGAGAAACATCCTTCGCCGGTTCAGCGCCATCGCCGCCGGCGCCACCCTGCTCGCCGGCGCAGTCTCCGCCGCACCGGCGACCGCCGCAGCCCCTGTTGACGCCACAGCCCCTGTTGACGTGCAGCTGCTCAGCATCTCGGACTTCCACGGGTACCTACAGCCACCCACCCCCGGGCAGGGCGGCCAGATACCGGGGCCCAACGGCACCCCGGTCACCGTCGGAGGGGCAGCGTATCTGGCCTCGCACCTCAAGGAGTTGCGATCCGGGCACCGCAATTCGGTCTTCTTCTCCGCTGGCGACAACTTCTCCGGTTGGCCCTTCGAAGTGGACGCTTTCCAGGACGAGCCGACCATCGAAGTCCTCAACGAGATGGGCCTGCGCTTCTCGGCCATGGGCAACCACGAGCTGGACGTCTCGCCGGACTTCCTCGTCGACCACATGGAGAAGGGCCGTTGCTTCGGCACGGTCAACGAGGACAGCTGCTTCACCGACTCGACGGGCCGCAGGTTCCAGGGCGCGGACTTCGACTTCCAGTCCGGAAACATCGTCTCCAAGCTGACCGGCCGCCCGGTCGTGGACCCGTACCGTATCGAGTGGTTCGACGCTCCCGGCGGCAAGCGCGTCCCGGTCGGCTTCATCACCACCACGGTGCCCGACACCCCCACCGGCTCCACCTCCTATCAGCCGGGACTGCGGGCTCTCGACCAGCTGGAGACGGCCAACCGGTACGCCGAGGAACTCAAGCGCCGCGGGGTCGAGGCGATCGTCCTCAACGTCCACGACGGTGGCTCCCCGAAGACCGCCGCGACCTCGAGCTACAACGAGTGCGACTCCGCCTGGGGGCCGGTGATCGACCTGGCGAAGCAGGTCACGCCCGAGATCGACGCCGTGGTCAGCGGCCACTGGCACTCGCGCTTCAACTGCATGCTGCCCGACCCGGAAGGCAACCCGCGCCCGGTCGTCGAGGCGGGCAACCACGGTGCGCTCATCAACGAGATCAGGCTGTCGCTCGATCCGAGCACCGGTGAGGTCATCCGGGACCGGACCAGCTCGGTCAACCACGCGGTAACCCGGGATGTCGCGCCGGATCCGGCGGTCAAGAAGATCGTCGACTACTGGGCCGGCCGCGGCGCCGAGCGCTTCGCCGAGCCGGTGGCCACCCAGACCGGCTCCTTCACCCGCACGCCGAACACCGCCGGCGAGAGCACCGCCGCCGACCTGTTCGCCGACGTCCACTACTGGGACGCCAATCGCACCCGGGACGGCAAAGCCGACCTGGCGCTTATCTCCGCCAAGCCCGCCAAGGGCAGCACCGCCGTCCGCGGCGACCTGCCGTTCGCGAAGGGCAGCCACCCCGGCGACGCTGACGGCCGGATCCTGTTCGGCGAGTCCTGGAACGCCTACGGCTACGGCAACCCAGTGCTCACCGTCGGGGTCACCGGACGTCAACTAGACGTCATTCTCGAGCAGCAGTGGCAGAAGCAGGCGGACGGCAGCGTGAAGTCTGCGCCGCTCGCGGTCTCCCACAATGTCTCGTACAGCTACGATCCGGCGCGGGCGGTCGGCGACCGGGTCGAGCCGAGCGAGGTGCTGATCGACGGGAAGCCACTGGATCCGGAACGCACCTACCGGGTGGCCGCGCTGGCGTACACGGTGATCGGCGCGGACGGATACAGCGCCTTCGAGGGCTACACCGACCCGGTACGCAACGGTCCTGACCACGAGGTCTTCCTGGACTACCTCAGGGAGCACAAGGTGATCTCCCCGGCACCGCTCGACCGGGTGCGCATCAAGGGCTGACCCCTATGCGGCTGCGCCCACGCCTGGCCGGCGTGGGCGCAGCCGCATACCGGCGCCACCGCTATGTCGTCACCACGCCGGGCTCCCCCAGCTGCAGGCGGCTGGGGGTCTCGTTCCGAAGCTGGTCCGCATCGAACGCAGTTGCTGGCCTTTGATCCCGCGAGCCTGCAGGTATTCGTCCACAGTGAGCAGCCGGTCTTCTTTTTCCACGGGCCAGCGGCGCGTCCCTGAAGCACTGCGGATCACCGCCAGCCACTCACAGGGGCGCAAGGCAGCCGAGAGTGCCGGACTCGGGGCCACAGCGACCAGCCCCGCCAGATCCCACCGACGCAACTTCGACTTTCCCACCGCAACTCCTCACACCCGAGATGTTGCGACGACCAGTTCCTTGAACAGAGGCTGCCGTCGCCGATGGGTGCACGGAAGGTTTGCGATGCCTGAAGCCGGCGCGGGGTGGATCGGCGAGGTCGGTCCCGGACCGAGCTACCTCGACGAAGGCACGGGTGGCCCGGACAACGACTTCACCAACTCCAGCGCCACCTTCATGACCTACGACCTCATGCACATCGCCGCCATGCTCCGGCAAGCTGGAGGCGTGGCCGCACGCCCACAGCAACCAGCGTTCCGCGTGGGCTACGGGCTGTCACTTCGGTTCGACCACCCGGACTACCGCTGACGGATACGCCCAAAGGAGAGCCCACGATGACTGGACAGGACACGGACCTGGCAACGATGGTCACCGGGCTCGATTGCGCTGCCATCGTGGATGCCATGGGACGAGCCCACCACCACCGCGCGCACGTGCTGAGCCTGGTCAGCCCCACTCCGCAGCGCTCGATGTTCGGCCCCGCCGTGACCATCGCTTACCTGCCTTACCGCGACGACTTCACCGATACCAAGACCGCAGGATTCGCCGGCTGGTTCTACCGAGCGGTAGGAAATACCCCCGAAGGGGCAGTCCTGGTGCTCTCCAGCGGTGGCTACCCGGACGTCTCGCATGGCGGTGGCACGAAAATGTCCCGCCTGCACAACCACGAGCTCGCCGGGCTGCTCTGCGATGGCCGGCTCCGCGACTTCGACGAACTGGCCCGGTACCGCTTCGCCACCTGGTGCAGGGGCGAGGCCACCCGAGCGGGCGGCGACACCGTGATGCCGTGTGCGGCCAACATCCCCGTCGAAGTCGGCGGCGTGTGCGTCACACCGGGCGACTACATCTACGCAGACCGCGCCGGCGCCGTCGTCATCCCGGCGCACAGCGTGCGGGACGTGCTGACCGAAGCGCAACACATCCAAGCCGAGGACGAGGACTTCCTGGCTCAGATCCGCAACGAGGACCCTTCAGCACTACGGGCAGGAAGGCGCTTCGGACGGCAAGAGCTGTAGTGATCTCGCCTGCCCGGCGTTCCGCCCATTCCGGGCTGTCAAAATGTCCAAGCCACAGGGCGCGCTCGTCACCGTGCAGTCGCACAGCAAGTTGCTCGGGGTGCGCGGCGTCGCCGAGACGTGCGGTAACAGCCGCCAGCACTGTGTTGCCGAACCGGTTGCCCGTACGACTTCTACGCGATGGTCTGCTACTGCCAGGTCGGCGACGTTTCGCTCGCGAGCTCTCTGACGAGGTGATCCGGGTCAGCACGGACTTCGACAACCACGAGCGGTGGCCGATGCGGATAGCGGAAGCGCCGATTGCGCTTGGCGTCGTACCCCTCGGGAAGGCGACCTGGGCGAAGCGGTGACCCACAGTCGGCGGGCGATCTCCGGAATCGCAAGTCTGTGCTGTCGCCATGTCTCAACCAGGTCGCTCATCAGGTGGCCGCCTTGTCCAACGGCGCCGCTCGAGCTCGTCGTCGTCGACGAAGACCAGCATCGGCCGACCGGGAGCCATCATCATCGTCACGAGGAAACGCAGAGGGATGTCGGTGCGGTTGTTGGCGTCCTGAAAGTGGATTACATCTCCGCCGGGTTCCCAGAATGCCTCGCCGGCCTTGATCAACCGTGGCGGCTCACCCTCCAGTTCGAAGACCATTTCGCCCTCCAGCACGTAGCCGAAACAGGGCCCGCCGGGGTGGCGGTGCGGCGGGATCCCGGGATCGCCGGGTGGCCACTCGATCACCAGGGTCATCACTTCCCCGTCCGCCGGCCGAAAGGACGGGGTGACGTTCTGCAGCACGGTCATCGCGTTCTGCACCTTGTCGTTGGCGTCCTGCTTCGACATCGCGTCTCCTTGGTTTGTCAGACCGTTGCACTGCCGCCGTCGGTGTGCCGTGTCGATCCGGTGATGAAGCTCGACCGGGGCGGCCGGCTATCGCGCGCCAGCCGCCAGCCACTGGTCGAACGTCGTCGGGGCGATGCGGGCGTTCTCGCCGGGCAGCAGTACATTGCCAGCCATCGACTCATCCAGGGGGCCCGACCACGTGGGAACCAGCTTCACCTTGCGGCCGAGAATGTCGTTGGTGCGGCGGGCCATGTCGACGAGGTCTTGCGGCTCAGGGCCGGCGACGTCCACGTAGCGGCCCTGCGGCTCCCCGATGGCGACCTCGGCCAAGACATGAGCTATGTCGTCGGGTGCGATCGGCTGAACGAGTAGCGGGGCGATGATAGCGACGCCGTCGCGCTCGGTCCAGCTAGTAGCCAACGCCGCAAAGTCGTGAAATTGCGTGGCTGGCACAATCGTCCACGGCACGTGGCCCTCCTCGATCAGGCGCTCTTGCTCGCGCTTTCCCGAGTAGTGGGCAGTACCGCCTTCGATCCGGTGGATTCCGACGATCGACAGCAATACGTGGTGACGCACGCCCGCGCGCTCCTCGGCGGCGAGAAGATTTCTCGTGGTAGTGCTGAAATAGTCGCGAGTCTCGGCGGCGCTGATCGGCGGCGAGCTGATGGCATCGACCACCGCGTCAACCCCTTCGAGCGCCGCGTCCAAACCCTGGCCCGTAATCAGGTCAACGCCGAGAGAGCGGCTGATGCGAACCACCGCGTGCCCCTCGCGCTCAAGGAACGAGACGGTGCGGGCGCCGATATTGCCGGTCGCACCAGCCACAGCGATTCGCATGGTGAACCTCCGGTGAGGGCGTGACCACCTCCAGGAGGATGCTGCGCCGCGCTGCCCAGTCCCGCAAGCTGCCGTCTATCCGGTTGGCATGACCCTCGACGTGGACAACCGTTCGTACTACGCCCTTCTCCGCGGCCTAGCCCGACGACTGACCGTCTTGGGTCTTTCGGCTCTTTCGTGCTTTGACCGTGGCCAGCATGTTGGCGGGTGCCGATGCTGATGGGCTCTCGACATGTTGAGCGGCTGTCGACTGCGTTCCGCTCGTTGTGCCTGATCAACGGATGGCGCTGATTCGTCAGCTGTGCTGGGGAGGGACTGCGATGGGTATCGTGTCGCCTGGTTTTCAGGGGCGGCCGCGTCCGACCGGGCCACACTTGCCGCCAGGCCAGTACCTGATCGAGGATTTCCCCGTGTTGTCCGCGGGCCCGACGCCGCAGGTTCCGCTGGGTGAGTGGGAGTTCGTGATCACGACGGAGACCGGGCAGGTCCATCGCTGGTCGTGGCCGCAGTTTCAGGAACTGCCCGGGGAGACGCGGAAAGTGGACATCCACTGCGTCACCAAGTGGTCGAAGCTGGGCACGATGTGGAGGGGCGTGTCGCTGGACACGCTACTGGCCGAGGTGGACACGGCGGCAGAATTCGCGCTGATGGACTCCTACGGTGGGTACACGACGAACCTGCCGTTGGAGGATCTGCTCGATGGCCAGGCGTGGATCGTCTACGAGTACGACGGTGCCGATCTTCCACCCGAGCACGGAGGTCCGGCCAGGTTGCTCGTGCCGCATCTGTACTTCTGGAAATCGGCGAAGTGGGTGCACGGCATGCGACTGCTGCTGGAGGACGAACCCGGATTCTGGGAGACCATCGGCTATCACGATTACGGTGACCCGTGGCGCGAGCAGCGGTATCAGGGCGACTGACCGGCCGACTGAGCTGGCGGGTCGCGCGTCTTGTCGACTACCGCGACGAGACGCCCACGGCACGCACGCTGGTGTTGGACGTAACGGGCTGGCCGGGACATTCGGCCGGGCAGCACGTCGACCTCCGGCTAACCGCCGCTGATGGTTACAGCGCGCAGCGCAGCTATTCACTGGCCGCCCCCGCGGACGGTGATCGGCTGGAACTGACGGTGCAGCGGGTGCCCGATGGCGAGGTGTCTCCGTACCTGACCGAGGTGTACTCGCTAGGAGACCCGGTGGAGGTGCGCGGACCCCTCGGTGGCTGGTTCGTATGGCGCCCGGCAGAGACCGAGCCGGTGCTCCTGATCGCGGGAGGATCGGGCATCGTGCCGTTGATGGCGATGGTGCGGGCGCGTCGGGCGGCCCGCAGTCGTACACCGTTTCGCTTGCTCTACTCGGTCCGCTCGCCTGCGGAGGTGTACTACGCCCGGGAGCTGGCTCAGCCGACGCGTGGGGACGACGGCCTGGACGTGACCTACGTGTACACGCGGTCGACGCCGCAGGGTTGGACCGGGAAGCCCGGAAGGATCGGGATCGCGGACATCAACCGTGGTGGCTGGCCACCGGAGTTCGAACCGAGCTGTTTCGTCTGCGGCCCCACGGGTTTTGTCGAAACGGCCGCCAACATTCTCGTGGCGCTGGGCCACGCACCCGGGCGCATCAAGACCGAGAGGTTCGGGCCGAGTGGAGGATGACATGACACAGCCGAACACCGAGCAGCACGTGGACGGCAACGCCCTGGCCGGGCCTTTGGCGGAGGTCTTCGCAGTCGATGTCACAGCCGCCGTCGAGCGTTGCATGGACTGCGGGCGCACCGGCCCGGTCGCTACGCTCCGCGTCTACCAGCGCGCACCCGGACTGGTCGCCCGATGTCCAGGCTGCGACGGGGTGGTGCTGCGCCTTGTCCGGGGACCGGACAAGACCTGGTTGGATCTGAAAGGCACGATGAGTCTCCAGATCCCGCTGGCAGGTTCCGGTTAGGCCGTACCCTCCCGCTTCTGGTGGTGCAGTTCGCGATATGCCGGGCCAACAGCGACGACGAGGCCCTCGGTCCTGCCAACCGTCGCGGCTACGTCTACTCCCGTGACACGGATGGCTCGCACAGCAACAGCCTGCCACCGCGAGCCCAATGGCGGCCACGAAGGCGACGAAGACGATCAGCGGCACGAGCCGGCCTCCGGTGCTTCCGCCGGACATCGAAAAGAGCAGCGACAGCAGGACCACCGCGGCGAAGTCGGCACTCCACGCCAAGCCCGCCACAGGGCAACACTCAAATCCAACGATCAATCGCACGAGTTGGGCACCACCGCTACTTTTTGGCCACCGCCGCTTCGGGTACAGCCTTGTAGATTGTGCACCGTTCGGGCGCGTGCTTAAGGATGTGCATGCGAAAAGAGGCGCGCGAGCTGGCAGCGCTCCTCCGCGCCATCCCACAAACGTTGAAGGAAGGGATCGTATGGGCACCATCACCACCACCGAAGGCACGGAGATCTACTACAAGGACTGGGGCTCGGGTCAGCCGATCGTGTTCAGTCACGGCTGGCCACTTTCAGCTGACGACTGGGACGCTCAGATGTTGTTCTTCTTGCAACACGGCTACCGGGTCATTGCCCATGACCGGCGCGGCCACGGGCGATCCAGCCAGCCAGGCGACGGCCACGACATGGACCACTACGCCGACGACCTCGCGGCGTTGACAGCACATCTGGATCTGAGGGACGCCATTCATGTGGGTCATTCGACCGGCGGCGGCGAAGTGGTCCACTACCTAGCCCGACACGGAGAAAGCCGAGTGGCCAAGGCCGCGATCATCAGCGCAGTACCGCCGCTGATGGTCAAGACCGAAGCCAATCCGGGCGGCCTTCCCAAAGACGTCTTCGACGGGTTCCAGGCGCAACTCGCGGCGAACCGCTCACAGTTCTATCGCGACCTGCCGGCGGGGCCCTTCTACGGTTTCAACCGGCCGGGCGTGGAATCCTCGGAGGCCATCATCCAGAACTGGTGGCGCCAAAGCATGATGGGCGGCGCGAAAGCGCACTACGACGGCATCGTCGCCTTCTCGCAAACTGATTTCACCGAAGACCTGAAGAAGATCACGGTGCCCGTCCTGGTGATGCACGGCGACGACGACCAGATCGTGCCCTACGCAGACTCCGCACTCTTGTCGACGAAGCTTCTGCAGAACGCGACGTTGAAGACCTACGAAGGCTTCCCGCACGGCATGCCCACCACACAGGCGGAGACGATCAACGCCGATCTACTGGCGTTCCTAAGAGCGTGACCGCGGGGGCTGTTCGCTGAAAGGCGGCTACGACATCACAACAACACCCAGATTAAACTTCATTAAATACTGAAATCATCGTATCTATTTGACCCGACGCTGATCAGCCTGGAAGAGACCACGACAGCGGACACCAGAGGGTCTGTGGAAATGTGCTTGCAGCTCAGCGCCCTGCACCGGTCAGCCGCGAACGCCGCCGGATGCAACCAGGAACGCAACCACCCGCGCTGCCCCGGCGGCTCAGCGCGGTGAACGCCCACGATCGGATTCGCGCGGCAAGTCAGGGCGGAACAGACTGACGACACGACACAGGTCTCGCGGAGGGGGTTACACCGTGACGACGGACGCTCATTTTCCTCCTGTGCAGGTGCTCGTCTTCGGTGCCGCGCTGCGCGCCGGGTCCCTCAACGCCCGGCTCGCCTCCCTTACCGCTCGCCTGATCGCACAGGCCGGCGCCGAGGTTGACATCGGCCGCATGCACGACTTCGACATGCCCCTGTACGACGGGGACGTTGAGGCCGCCGAGGGCCCGCCTCACGGAGCGCTGGCCCTGCGCGACCGCATCCAACGCTGCGATGCCTTTGTCATCTCCTCCCCCGAGTACAACGGCTCCGTTCCCGGGCTACTCAAGAACGCCATCGACTGGGTTTCCCGTATCACGCCGCAGCCGTTCAAGACCAAGCACGCACTGCTCGTCTCGGCCTCCCCCTCGCTGGTGGGCGGCAACCGCGGGCTGTGGGCGCTGAGGGTCCCGCTGGAACACCTCGGAACACGGGTCTACCCAGACATGTTCAGCCTGGCCCGCGCCTACGAGGCATTCACCGAAGACGGGCAGCTGGCTCAACCCGATCTACAGCAACGCCTGGCCGATACCGTCTCGGCCTTCGTCCACTTTGTCGAAGCCGACGTGCGGTACGTCTGCCTGCGGCGCCGCTGGTACGAGTTCCCGGCCGAATATACGGAGGCGCCGGTCACCCATCGGGCCGAAGACTGAACGGACTGCCGTACACCACTGCATGAGTCAGAAATTCCACCGACACCTGGCGGACCGTAGCCGCCCGTCTGCAGCCACCAACGATCTTTCGGAGAAACCCGACGCGGTATCCCGATCTTGTGCTACGCGACCAAGATCAGTCCTCAGCGGGTCCTCCAGCGCTTCGAGCCGTTGAGAATCCACGTGTCACCGTCGCGGCGAGCAGTCGTCTCCAGCCCTCCCGAAACGTCCGAGCCGCTGTGGGGCTCGGTCAGCGCAAAGGCGCCGATCTTCTCAAAACGGATCATCTGCGGCAGCCAGCGCAGCCGCTGTTCCTCGGATCCGAGCTTGCTGACGCTGCCCATCGCCAGCCCGCTGTGTACGCCGAAGAACGTCGCGATCGACGCGTCGGCATGCGCAAGCTCCATCGCGGTGAAGCCCGTCAGCAAATTGCTCGGCGGCCTCTCTGTCGAATGTGGATCCGCCCAGCTCAGCGGGCCGAGCTCGCGGAAGCCGTCGATGATCTTGAGTGGGAACTCCGCGCGCGCCCAGTAGTCATCGACGATCGGAGCGATCTCGGTACGCGCGAACTCACGGATGCGCTCGACCTTGTCACCCTCCTCGTCGGAGAGCAGCTGTTCGCAGGCGTAGAAGTCTCCGGGAAGCAGCCCAGGCTCAAGCCAAGGGCCCGTTGAAGCGGGCAGCGCAGACGCGATCTCTTCGTGGCCAGGTTCACGAAGTTCGCCGAGCGCGCGCACGAGCGCGATCTGCGCGGCGTCGCTTTGGGCAGCGAACTCCTCGGGGGAGCCTCCAAAGTGCTGCGCCTGCTCGCGCAGCACGGCCTCGGTGAGCTTGTCGAGGTGCAGCGCGTCGAGGCACCTCGGCTTTCCTCCAGACACTCTCGACGCCGTCCCGGCACCATGGAGTAACGATCGTGCCCGCTTCGGCGTTAGCCACGAGCAGTAACGCACGCTGCAGCGGGGCATTGCCACCGACGAAGGTCCCGGCACGTGCTTGGCCTGGGGCAGTATCGACTCTGACGTATCACGGTCGGCCAGCCCTGCTCGCCACGCTCCAACTCGATCAATTCCAGTCCACGCTGGAGCTCAACGTGCATTTCCTGCGGCCGGCCCGGCCAGGGAACGATCATCGGCCAGGGCCGCGTCGTTCATTGCGACGGCGACGTGGCCATCTCGAGGGCACGCTCACTTCCTCAAGCAAAACCAGCTGCTAGCCCCACACCATGTCTTGTCTGGTCGGAGCTCGGTGCGGGCGAGGAAGCTGTGTGTCTGGGTGGCGGGCTGCTCAGATTTCCAGTCGTGTTTCTTCGAGATCGAATTCGCGGACGATGCGAGTCATCACCTCATTGGAGATCTCCCCTTCGTTGCGCAAGTTCAAGACAGTCACCCGTTGTACTTCGAGCACCGCGCGGACCATCTGCTGGTAGGCGAGCGACTGGTCCTCGTAACCCTCGTCGCTGATCTTTCCGGTGCGTACGCCGAGTCGGCGCTTGCGGTACTCGTACGCGCGGCGCAACCGGTCGACGCTGTCCTCATGGGTCCACTCCTGCCCGGCCAGTTCGTCGAGGTGGGCGAGTGCGGCGTGCGTTGCCGCCAACCGGGCGCGAAGCTCCTCGCGCTCCTCTGCACCGTCGTCGGAGATTCGGAGCAACCGGATGAGAGCGGGTAAGGACAGCCCCTGCACGACGAGCGTCGCGAAGATGACAGCGAAGGTCAGGAAGATGATCAGGCCTCGTGGACCGAACGGTGCCCCGGCTTCGGTGGTCAGCGGGAGCGCCAGAGCGGCGGCCAGGGAGACGCTGCCGCGCATTCCGCTCCAGGCCAGCACCAGCCGATAGCGCGCTCCCACCCGGCGGGCCCGCTGGCTCTGTCGCCGGTCGATCGCCCGGATTATGTACGGGACGACGAAGAACCAGGCCAGCCGCACCAATATGACCACGCCCGCCGCCGAGAGCGCGTAAGAGACAAGAGCGGTGATGGTGTGACCGGCCAACCCCTCTACCGCACTCGGGAGTTGGAGACCGATGAACACGAACAGCACCGCGTTGATCAGGAAGGTGAGGATGTCCCACACCATCACCCCCTGAAGGCGGGTCGGCGCGGGCAGCACGGGAACGCCGCGGATCCCCACGTACATGCCGGTGGTCACGGCCGCCAGCACGCCCGACGCATCGAGGGCGTTGGCAGGGATGAACGCGGCGTACCCGCTGAGCAGCGAGATCGTCAGGCTCACCTGGGCATCGGTGGTGCGGCGACGGACAGCCATGATGAGCCAGCCGACGACCAGGCCAATCGCGATCCCGCCGACGGCCCCCGCCACGAAAACGAGCCCGGCGCGGCCGAGCGAGAAGCTCTCGCCGACGATCGCCGCCACGGCGACGCGGTAGGCCACCAGCGCGGTGGCATCGTTGAACAGGCCTTCACCCTCGACGGCGCTGACCAGTCGCCGAGGGACGCCAAGGCGCCGCATGACCAGACCGGCAGCGAGCGGATCGGTCGGTGACAGGATCGCGCCAAGCGCGAAGGCCGCCGGCCACGAGAGACCCGGTACGAGGGCGTGGGTCACTGCCGCCACCGCGGCCATGGTCGCCAGCACCAGACCGACAGAACTGAGAGTCAGTCCTCGCAGATTCTCCCGCATATCGCGGAAGTTGGCGGACAGCGCCGCCCAGTACAGCAGCGGCGGCAGGAAAACCACCAGGACGACTTCGGGATCGAGCTCAACGTGCGGTAGCCCGGGCACGAACCCGATCGCCGCACCACCGAGCACCAGAACGATCGGGTACGGGATCGACAACACGCGCGCCAACGCCGCCAACGCCGCTACCGATACCAACAATCCGCCGATGAGGATTTCGGCGCCCACTGCCACGCCCACGCGACGAACATAGCCGAAATCCCACTTCTGGACCCACGGGAAAACACACGCCGCACTGTCGAACACGCGGCCCCACCGCGGTTACGCACGCAACGGACATGACGTGAAACTGTCGAGAATCGGTGCTCTTATTAGAAATTAACCACCCCACACGTGGTTCGTCTTTCTCCGGTGCTGCTTCCGATCGGCGAACCGGGATGCTTCAGGGGGTGTACACGTCGTGGTGAGCGACCGAAAGCTAACCGGAGCAGGCGCGGATTCCGCCGTGTCGTAGCGCCAAACCTCATCCGTTCACGACGGTTCGACGCCCAGCTTGTTCTCACTGTTTGGCAGCAGCGCGTCGTGCAGGCGCGCCAGGACAGACCGTTACGCGTGGTCCAGGCGAGGCAGCACGAACTCGCGCACCAGGAGTCTGATCACAGCGGCTACCGGAATAGCGATCAATGCCCCGATGACTCCGAGCAGAGCCGCACCGAGCAAGACGGCGACGACCGTGATGGCGGCGGGCACTTGCACGGTCCGGCCGATGATCTTCGGCACTAGAAGGTAATCCTCGACGACCCGGTAGACGACGAGAAAGCCCACGGTGGCCAACGCAACCGGCACCGACACGGTCAGGGAAACCAACGAGACGATCACACCAGACGTAATCGGGCCGACCACCGGCACCAAATCGAAGAGCGCGACGAGCACCGCCAGCAACAGCGGAAACGGCACGCCGAAAATCACCAGCCAGATGAAGCTGACCGTCCCGGCGATCAGCGAGGTGATCAGATTGCCGAGCAGGTACCCACCGGTCTGGACGAAGACTTCGTCGCCGATCCGCATGGCGCGGGGCCGCCGCTGTGCCGGCACCAGCCGGTACAGCGTCCGCAGGATACGCGGCATCGAAGCCAGGAAGTACACCACAAGCACCGCGACCACGACCGAACCGGAAACCACATCGAACAACAGCTGTCCTGCCCCGAGCAGTCCTTGCGCCAGCGCCGCGCTCTGTCCGGTGAGCAACTGCTCCACGCGCTGTTGAAGTTCGAACTGGGCATTGAGTCGCCCGAGTGAGGACCGTGGGTCTTGCAGGCTGCTCAGGTATCCCGGCACCTGCACAGCGAACTGGCCTGCTTGATTCAACAGGGGTGGGATCGCCGCCGCGAGAAATCCGGCCACCGCGCCCAGAGCAACGACGAGCACGTTCACCACGGCGGTCCATCTAGGAAGCCCGTGGCGCACCAACCACGACACCGTTGGTTCCAGGCTCATCGCCAGGAAGAAGGCCAGGCCAATGAGGATCAGCACCTGACGCGCAGTGATGATCAGCTGGACGACACCGTAGGTCACCGCCACGCCGGACGCCGCTGCCATGCCTGTGAAGAAGGGCGAGCGCCGGTCAAGGAGACGTCCCGGCCCCGGCGGCTGCTCTCCGCTGCTCGTCGCCGCGTTGGCCGCCTGCTTGTCATCCCCCGACTCGGGTTGGTTCGTTCGTCGACGAGTCATCCCGGCGTCACAACCCCGCCCGTCGCTATCGGCGGCCCGGCAGTGCGGTCGGTCGTCACCGTCTCCTCCCACCGGCCGCCGTCTTCGAGCGAGCACCGTTCGGGACTGCGTTCGCATGTGCGCCCGGATCTGGGGTTCTTTCGCCGGTTCGCAACCCAACGCACACGTCTGAAGGCCGCTAATGCATTTTCACAGATCCCGCGGCTGTCCGCTGCCCGCCGTGCACGCAGGAGCGGGCGGTGTCTGCGAACAAGCCCACCGAGCAACTGACCCGCGATAAACGCAGCCCTGACGTTGGTCGACCGCCAGGTCGGTCTGTACAGCCGTGCCACGCACGGTCGACCTTCGATGTAGAAGGTCCCAGCAGGGTGGAATCGGTGGCCGAGGAACAGTTGCTGTGGTTGACCTGGTCGACGAGCACGTTCGGCCCCAGGATTTCCGACAGCAGCACGAACTCCTGGCGGGTGGGACTCGAGATGTGCCCGACCCGCTCCGGGAAGTCCACCGCAGTGGACCACTCCTCACTGGTGAGTCGGACTTCCCGGTCGAAGTCGTGCAGGTACTGCACCAACCGCACGAAGATCTCGCGCGTGCGCTCGCTGATGGCCCCGTTGAACGTCTGCTGCGCGGCGGCCGTGATCATTCCCTCGGTCAGATCGATCGCTCGTCGCCGTCGGGACCTCGCCCCGGAACTGCCGACCATCGCGCGGGCAAACCATCTCGCCTAACGAACTACCGGGATAGTGACCATCTTTGCATGAGATAATTCCTCGTGTGGAGCTACGCCAATTGGAGTACTTCGTCGCCGTCGCCGAGGAACGCAGCTTCTCCCGCGGTGCCGAACGCGTCCGCGTGGTGCAGTCGGCGGTGTCCACGTCCGTCGCGAAGCTCGAACGCGAGCTCGACATGCAGCTCCTCGACCGCTCCAGGAACCGGATCGCGCTCACCCCCGCCGGTGCCGCGTTCCTCGCCGAGGCCCGCAGCACGCTCGCCGCCGCCCGCCGCGCGAAGAACTCGGTGGCGCGGTACCGGGAACAGCTCAGCGGCAGCGTCGACCTCGGCACCCTGATGTCTTCCGGCCCGCTCGACCTGCCGGCCGCGCTGGGCCGCTTCCACGCCCGGTACCCCCTGGTGTCGGTGCGGCTGCGCCAGAGCGTCGCAGGCACCGCGGGGCATCTCGCCGCCGTCGCGGACGGTTCGCTCGACCTCGCCCTGGTCTCGGCCAGCAGAGCGCCGGCGAACGTCGCACTGCAACCGATCGCGCACGAACCCATGGTCCTGCTCTGCCGCCCGGACCACCGCCTCGCCGGCCGCCGCCAGATCCACCTGGCCGACCTCGCCGAAGAAACCGTGGTGCGGTTCGCCGCGGGCTGGGGCATCCGCCGCCAAACCGACGAGGCCCTCGCCGCCGCCGGAATCGACCCGGACACCCCCTACGAAGTGTCCGACTACGACACCGCCGTCGGCCTCGTCCGCAACGAGCTCGGCGTCACGCTCATGCCCGCCACACCGGCCAGCCGCTACGCAGACCTCCACCCCATCCCAGTCGCCCCGGCCATCACCTGGACCCTCGCGCTCGCCACCTCGGCCCGATCCCCGGTCTCCCCGGCCGCGGTGGCGATGGCCGACGCACTCCTCGCGGAGTGCCGACCGTCCTGATCGCCGCACCCCTGGATGTCCTCCGCCGGCGCTTGGCGGTGACGACATCCGCCTGCCGAGATCCACACTGCTCATCGCGGCGATCTATCTCGTTTCGAGATTTCGCGTATCGCAACTTATCTCCGCCAAAGGGATGCGGGCGGAACCCGGACGAGTTGCACTAGCAGTGCCTCTCGCAACTTCCGGACGGAGTCGACACATGCCGCTGCCCATCCGCACGCAAACCCCCTCCGGGGGGATCTCGGCCCGCAGGCACGGTGCCGGGTTCTGGATGATCGCCGCGGCGTTCCTCACCGCCATGGCATTCTCGACCGTGCCGACCCCGCTGTATCCCCTCTACCAGGCATATGACGGCTTCTCGACGTTCACGGTCACCATCGTGTTCGCCGTCTACGCCGTCGGTGTGCTGGCCAGCCTGCTGCTCGCGGGTCACATCTCCGACTGGGTCGGGCGAAAGAAGATCCTGATCGCGGCACTGGGGCTCGAGGTCGCCGCCGCCGCGTTGTTCCTCACCGAGCCTTCGCTGCCGGTCCTGATCACAGCGCGCCTGGTCACCGGCCTGGGCGTGGGAATGCTCACCGCGACCGCCACCGCGCACCTGCACGAGCTGCACAGCGGGCACCGCCCCGGCGCCTCGCCGCAGCGCTTCGAGATCGTCTCGACCGCTGCGAACCTCGGCGGACTGGGCCTCGGCCCGCTGCTCGCCGGGACCATCGCGCAGTACTTCGGGGCACCGCTGTTCCTGCCGTACGCTGTCTTCGCCGCCCTGCTGCTGTTCAGCATCGTCGCCGTACTCCTCACCCCCGAGACGGTCGAGGTGCGTTCCGCCAGGCCGCGCTACCGGCCACAACGGGTCAGCACCGATCACGGCGACCCCGCCGGTTACCTCGCCGCCGCCGTCGCCGGTTTCGCGGCGTTCGCGGTCTTCGGGCTGTTCACCTCGCTGGCCCCGGGCTTCGTCGGCGGTACTCTGCACCAGCCCTCGCGCGCATTGGCCGGATTGATCGTGTTCGCCGTGTTCGGAGCCGCCGTGGTGGCCCAGACGCTCAGCAGCCGAGCGGATTCCCAGCTCCGGCGCCGGATCGGCCTGTTAGCGCAGGCGTCCGGGACCGCCACCGTCGCGATCGGGATGTACGCGGCGAACCTCCCCTCGTTCGTGCTCGGCGGGGTGGTTGCCGGCATCGGCACCGGGTTGCTGTTCAAATCCGCCATCGGTGCCGTCGCGGCCATGGCTGCACCGCCGAAACGAGGAGAAGCCCTCGCCGGCCTGTTCCTCATCTCCTACATCGGACTGGCCGTGCCGCCTCTCGCTCTCGGTGTCGCCACCCGCTACGCACCGGAAACCGTGGTGATGACCGCGTTCACGGTCGTCGTGTTCGCACTGCTCGCCATCGTCGGCCTGCTCAGCCGCAAGGCCGACCACGGCCTGAACCGGGAACCAGCCGCGAGTCCGCCCGACGGAAACTCCGAAATCGCGGCACAGCAAGGAAGGAATTGATGTCATGTCGAATACCCTCACCGTGAGCGTCCTGGGCACCGGGATCATGGGCGCCGCGATGGCCCGCAGCCTCGCCCGCAATGGGCACACCGTGCGCGCCTGGAACCGCACCCGGGACAAGGCCGAACCACTGGCCGCCGACGGCGTGCACATCGCTGACACCCCCGCCGAGGCGGTTCGGGACGCCGACGTCGTGCTCACGATGCTCTACGACGGTGCCGCCGTGCTGGACGTGATGCGGCAGGCAGCGACAGCACTACGCCCCGGCACCGCGTGGGTGCAGTCGACCACCGCGGGCATCGATGCCGTCGGCGAGCTCGCAGCTTTGGCCCACGAGCAGCGACTCGTCTTCTTCGACGCGCCCGTCCTCGGAACCCGCCAGCCCGCGGAGGCCGGCCAGCTCGTCGTCCTCGCCGCCGGACCCAGCGAGAGCAGGCAAGCCGTCATACCGGTGTTCGACGCCATCGGCACCCGCACGGTGTGGACCGGCGAGGACGGTGCCGACGCCGGTGCCACCCGCCTCAAGCTCGTGGCCAACAGCTGGGTCATCGCCGTCACCAGCGCCGTCGGCGAGGCTCTAGCCCTGGCCAAAGGTCTCGACGTGGACCCGCAAGGCTTCTTCGACATCATCAGCGGCGGCCAGCTGGACATGGGCTACCTGCATGCAAAAGCCGCCCTGATCCTGGAAGACCGCCTGACCCCACCGAGCTTTGCGGTGGCCACCGCCGCCAAGGACGCCCAACTGATCGTCCAAGCCGGAAAGCAGCACGGCATCCAACTCGACGTCGCCGAAGCGGGTGCACAACGCCTCGCCCGGGCGGCCACCCGAGGCCACGCTGACGAAGACATGGCCGCCGCCTACTACGCCAGCTTCGACACCTGAGCCCGTCTGCGTCGGACACTTCCACTGCTCCAAGATGGACGGACAGGGACGGAGAAGCGCAAGGTCGGCGTTATTGCGGTCAGCTCAGAACTCCGGCAACAAGATCCTCTCGATGCCGGCGGAACGGCAGTCGCGCAACCACCGGAATCCCAACTTCGCCGAGGAGCGCGTCCTCGTGTTCCACCGGGAGGCCGCATCTGCTCCGTCGACATGGTTCAGATCGCGGACGGCACCCTCTCAGGCTTGAGCTGTCACACCTGGAAGGGCTTCCTCGTCTACCTGGTGAGAAAGCAAAACAGGACCGACGGGGGAAGCTCGCGAGCAGGTGAGACCAGCTGCAGAGTTTCCTCGAGCCTGCGCGCGAACGGGCTGCTCGCCCGAATCAGCGCCTCTCTCCAATGAGGACTATTTACAAAATATCAACCGCGTCACCGAAGGCTGAACAGGAAACCAATCGTGATCGGAATGCGGATCGCTGGTGGCCTCCTGGCGTCGCCACGCTGGCCGGGGCCACGGCCTGCTCCCCCTCGACCCGGCCCGACGACGCCAAGGCACCGACCACCGCCATGGCATCGCAACCACCCGCAGAAACCCTGACGCCCCTGCTCCAGCAGGCCCTTCCGAACGTCCAGGGCAAAACGTTCACCTCGGCAGTCGTCGACTTCCCGCCCGGTGCACGGGCGCTGCCGCACCAGCACGGCGAGACATTCGTCTACGCCTACGTCCTTGAAGGCACCGTGAACAGCAAGCTCGACGACAACCCGGCGAGCTACCGCCAAGGCCAGAACTGGGTCGAGCAGCCGGGCGCCCACCACGTCCTCACGGAGAACACCAGCCGGACGGAACCTGCCAAGCTCCTGGTCGTCTTCGTTTCCAACACCGGCGACAACCTCAAAACCGACGACCCCCACCCATAACCCGGGTCGCCCAGCGGGCGGCAACGATCCTCAAAGGGGACGCTGCCTCCTGCCGGAGCACGAACTACCGCCACCGCGGCGCCTGGGGTGAATCCACGGTGCAGGCCACAGACCCGAGCGACGGAACCATGACGAACACGCAACGCGTCAACATCGGCAAGCAGCACCCGGCCGCCTACAAGACCCTCATCGCCCTGTCTGCGGAAGTGAAAGAGACCGCCGCCGCGGCGGGCCTCGACCCGCTGCTAGTCGAGCTGTTGAAGATCCGCGTCTCCCACATCAACGGCTGCGCCTTCTGCCTGCGAATGACACCCGCGACGCCCTCAAGAAGGGCGAGAACCCCGACCGGATCGCCGTCCTGCCCGGGTGGGAAGAGACCGGCTACTTCTCCGAAACCGACCGAGCCGCCCCCCTTCACCGCCACACGACTCGTTCGTGCGGGGCGCGCGACTAGTCCGTCCCGGCAACGACCGGAACAACGCCTTCGTTGGTGACAGGTGGCAGGTCATGCGTGGACGACGACCATCTTGCCTTTGGCTTCGCCGGCCTCCATCACGCGATGCGCTTCGCGTACGTCCTCGAAGTTGAACACGCGCGAGGGTTTCGCCTTCAGCCGGCCCGCGGCCACCTGCTCCGCGATGTTCTGCAGCGGCACATCAGACAGCGGGAAGCCCGGCCTGCCGAACACGAAGCTGGCGAAGAAGGTCAGATAGACCCCGCTCGCCATTTGCGCCAGCGGATTGAAGTCCCTGATCGGGTCGAGACCACCCAGCCAGCCCGCCAAGCAGGCACGACCCCCACGGCGCAGCATGTCCAACGAACTTGCGAGAGGTGCCGATAACGCGCACGCCGGCGTTGACCGCCAGGTTGATCGCGGCCTGGCCGAAGGCCGAGGTTGCTCCCCGGATGACCAACGTCTGTCCTGGGGTGATCTCCAGGTTCCGAAACAGGCACGTCCACGCGGTCGCGTAGGTTTCCGGGATGGCAGCCAGCTCGGCCCACGAAAGGTCGGACTCGATGAGCGCGACATTGGATGCAGGCGCCCGGGTGTAGTCGGCGTAACTGCCGTTGATGGTGCGCCCGAGCCCGCCCATCAGCGCCGCGACCTTCGCACCGACCGGAAACTCACCACCAGGGCACGAGTCCACCAAGCCGACGCACTCGATGCCACTGACCGGTGCGGCCTCGGCCCACTCCCCCCGGCGCATGTGCATCTCGGCGTGGTTGAGACCGAACGCCTTGATCTCGATGACGACCTGACCGGCCTTGGGCTCGGGCAGATCCGTGTAGACCAGGCAGTCCGGTCCACCGAATTTCTCGATAACGATTGCTTGCATGACCATCCCCGCCCTCAACATTAGCTCGGTCACCTACCGCCTGGGCTGCTGCGCTGACGGCTTCCTGCGAATGGTCATTGAGGACCGCAGAGGACATCACGCGCTCGCGGGCGATTGGGAGTTGACTCGCCCGAGGAATCCGTGCACGTAGCCCGTGATGGTGTCTAGTTGGGTCTCCAGTGCGAAGTGACCGGCGTTGAGCAGGTGGATCTCGGCGTTGGGTAGATCGTTGGCGAACGCGCGAGCGCCTTCGGGCGCGAAGATCCCGTCATTGGCTCCCCACACCGCCTGCAGTGGCACCTGGCTGTTCCGGAAGTATTCCTGCAGCCGTGGGTAAAGGGCGCGGTTGGTGGCGTAGTCGCGGAAGAGCCGCAGCTGGATTTGATCGTTGCCGGGCCGTTGGATCAGGGCACAGTCGTGCGTCCAGGTGTCCGGACTGACCAGGCTCGGGTCCGCTACACCGTGCAGGTACTGCCAGCGGATTGCCTCCATGCTCAGCGCTTCCCGGACGGCCGTCTCGGTTTCGGGCGTGGGCTCGGTGGAATATGCCCACACCGGTGCCCAGAAGCCCTCCACAAACCCTGCCTCGTAGGCGTTGCCGTTCTGGCTGATGATCGCGGTGATCCGCTCGGGATGGGCCAATGCGAGCCGCCATCCGATCGGGGCCCCGTAGTCCTGAACGTACATCGCATAGCTGCCCACCCCGAGGCGGTCCAGGAGCTGGTCGACGATCGCTGCCAGGGAGTCGAAGGTGTACTCGAACTGCTCAACCGAGGGCGCGTCCGACTCGCCGAACCCGAGGTAATCCGGGGCCATGACGTAGTAGCGGTCGGCCAGGGCGGGGATGAGTCGACGATACATGTACGAGCTGGACGGGAACCCGTGCAGCAGCACGAGGGCGGGAGCGTCCGATGGCCCGGCCTCCCGATAGAAGATCGCGTGGCCATCGACGGTGATGGTTCGGTGATGCACGTCCATCTCTGCCTCCATCGTGATCCAATAGGGGCACGGACATCGCCAGGTTGCCCGCGGTCGAGAAGGCCCACTCGAGTCTTTCGTCCCAAATCACTCCGGCCTTCGGAGGCTTCGATCCTCTGTGGATCCGGCTTGGCATTGGTAGTCAGCGATACGGCCATCACCATCGTCGTCGCGCGACGATGACCCACCCCAGGCGGGCCCACAGCCCACGTATGCAAACAGCCCGCAGTGCCTTCGACGACAGTGCCGACCTATGGCTCGCATCGTAAGAGATGTGAACGCACGCATCGGCTCCCGCAGCTTCGCCGACCTGGCGGGCGTCGTAGTGCTCTGGGCCTCGGCATTTCCGGCCATTCGCATCGGGGCGGCCGGGACCGTCCTTGCACTGCCTTTGTTTCCGGCGACATTGCGCGCCGTCGCCGGTGCCCCGTCGGGGGCGCTCGTATTGGCGGTGTATCTCGGTCTTGCCCCGCTCCTGGGTTCGTCTCTGGGGCTACGCCGTGGCCCGGCTGCCGCTGACTGTCTCCGCAGACGCCTTGTACCTGGTGCCGCCGATCGCGCTCATCGTCTCGTTCGTGTGGCTGCCCGAAGTTCCCCATCCGGTGCTCGGCGAGCCCCGCCTGAACAAGCCACGGGCCCCGGCCCCGGAGTCAGTCCAGCTTCGGATCTTCCTATTGATCACGGGTACCTACACGCCCCGCGCGATGCTGGCCTTGTCGTCAACTCTCGTTCCCGTCTTGTCATGGAGAATTCGGGCCTGTCCTTCGTCCGGAACTTCGCTGGGGACTGGCCGGAGGCGATCGAGGGCTCCGAGCACGGTGAAGTCGAGTACGAACCCACCCGGACCGAATGGGAACTGCCTCGGTAGACGTCAACGACCCAGTCCACAACTCTTGACAATTCCACCGTTTGGTATTGGTGGCATTAGTCGGTTCGGCTTCAGCGGGGATGGGTCTGCCCCGTCTGCTGGGACACTTTCGCCGCCACCGGCCACTGCTCGTCTCGTTGCAAGCGCGTCGCCTTCGACCGCAGACGCAAACCCAACCAGGCCAGCAACGCACGGCCAACCGAGCAAATCCAGGCTCCGGCCCAGCGGCCCGAACCCGCCGCCGAGCAGGTCTGCGCCCATGGCCGCGGCTCCATCACCATCGTCGCCCTGCTCACCACACCCGAAGCCGCACGCCCTCGACTCCGCGCCGCCGCGCCCGACGGAGAGATCCCACTCCGCGTCGCTCCCGCATGCCGCCGTTAACGACGATCATTGCGGGCACAAACGGGAGCTCTCGTCATAGGGGACGCTTCGATGACCTGGCCTTGCCGGTGGCTGAACGTGTGATTAGTATCCTGAGCATGAGTTCAGCCAGTCCGGATGGTCCGCCTCCGGAGGACCTGACAACACAGGCCAGGATCCGCAACGTCGCCATCGCGCATTTCGTCCGAGACGGCTTTCAGAAAGCGAACATGCGGGCGATCGCTGCGGACGCCGGGGTGAGCATCGGTTTGATCTTCCATCACTTCGGGAGCAAGGCTGGGCTTCGGGACGCATGTGACGAGTACGTGCTGCGCGTGCAGACCAGACGGGCCCATGCCGCGGGGCGTCCCGAGATGGTGCAAGGGCTTCTCGGTGAGTACCTGTCCAGTCCGGGTGAGTACCAGTTGCTGGTGCAATACCTGGGCCGCGCGATCCAGGAGGACTCGCCCGTCGCTACCTCCATTGTGGACATGATGGTGACCGAGTCTGAGGAGATCTTGAGGGCCGGAGTCGCCGACGGCACGATGCATCCGTCCTCGGATCCGCGCGCGCAAGCCGTGCTGGGCATCGTGTTCAGCATGGCTGTGCTCACCATGCCGCCAGCGCTGGCACGTGCCCTGGGCCACGAGAAATTCGGGCCGGAAGTGCTGCGCCGGCTGTCGGCGCCGACGCTGGAGCTTTTCACCCGCGGCCTCTACACCGACGAAACCCTCCTCAAGAACGCCGAAAAGGCATGGCGCCAACAGCCAGTGGAAGAGGACGGAAACACATGAGCATCACCCTTCCGGAGCTCACGCCGACGCAGGAGAGTCTATTCCTCACCCTCGGCATCTCGGCGCTCGACAGCCGCCTGCCCCGGCCGTTCCTCGGCGACCCCATGGCCGATGAGATTCTCAAGGCCAGCGGATACGACCTGAGGAGGTTCGCCCTGTTCCGGAGCGAGCGGCTCGACCCGAAGACCAAGGTCTTCTCCGGCGCCGTGCGGGCCAAGCACGAGGACGAAGTGGTGACCCGGTTCGTCGCGGCACATCCGGACGCGGTGGTGCTGGATCTGGGCACCGGGCTGGACACCCGAGTGTTCCGCACCGACCCGCCGCCCACGGTGGATTGGTACGACATCGACTTCCCCACGGTCATCGACCTGCGGCGGCAGCTGGTGCCGGAACGAGAGGGCGTTCACCTCGTCGCGGCCGACCTGACCGAGCCGGGCTGGCTGGCGGACATTCCAGGCGACCGGCCGACCATGATCGTCCATAACGGTCTGGTGCCGTTCCTTTCCATGAGTGACTACCAATCGCTGCTGCTGCGGCTGACCCGCCACTTTCAGAGTGGGGAGATGGCGCACAACAGCTACACCAGGCCCGCGGTCTGGACGTTCAAGCGCGTCTTCGGGGATGTGCCGGGCATCGGGTTCAACGATCCGCGCGCACCCGAACGCTGGGTCCCCGACCTGAAGCTGGTCGAGGAGATCTTCAACGTGCGGTCACCCGAAGTGGCCGAGATCGCGACATCGCCGGCTTGGCGACTGATGCTCGGTGCGATAGCGAGCAGCACCATCCTGTCCCGTCACCTCGAGGCCACTGTGCTCCACTACCGCTTCTAACCTTCGACCAGACCGTCGTAGATAGTGCGCCGGGACCGGCTCAGACTCCCCGCACAAGCGAGTTGCGAGGAGCATGGTTTCCTCGCTGAGTTCACTTCATTGGATTGCGCCCCAGTGTCTTTCGGGCCCGGTTGCGGAGACATTCGTGCAAGTACCGAGGCGACTACGTACTCGGGGCACGTGCGTAGTTCGCCGGCTGCCGCAGTAGTGGCAACTGAGGCGTCGTAGCCTTCTGGGACGCGACAGCAGCCGGTACACATCGTGGCCAACGCGCTGTCACCCCGCTTCTGTCAACGGCGGCCGATTGTGGGCTCTGGCAGGGTTTCCGTGAATCTGGCCCGGGGCTCAGTCGCTGAGCAGGATGCGTTTGCGGAGCAGGTCGGTCCGTGAATCCAACCGCGGGTGGCACGTCTGATTCCTCGAGGACCTCGGCCAGCTCGACGCCGGCCTGGCCGGTTGATGCCCCGGAATTGTCGGGAGGGTCCGCTACGGTCGCGGTCATGACGGAGCAGGTGTGGTGTGGCGTGGTCGAGCTGCGGCAGTACATGCTAAAACCGGGGCAGCGGGACGTGCTGATCGAGCTGTTCGAGCGTGAGCTCGTCGAGCCGCAGGAAGCGCTCGGCATGCGGATCATCGGCACATTCCGCGACCTCGACGACCCGGACCGGTTTGTGTGGCTGCGCGGGTTCGCCGACATGGCGGCCCGCCACGCCAGCCTGACCGGCTTTTACCACGGGCCGGTCTGGGCCGAGCACCGGGAAGCCGCGAACGCCACCATGGTCGACTCCGACGATGTGCTGTTGCTGCGGCCATGCGGGCCGTTCACGCGACCGAAAACGCCCGGGAAGCCAGTCACCGTCACCGTGTCCGATCGCCACGTCACGGGCAGCCAGGTCGTTGCGACCTTGCGCAGCGAGCATGCGCCCAACACGTTCCCGGCGTTGCCGGTCCGCGAGAATGAGGACGTGGCCGTCACCGTCGCCGTGCAGGACAACAGTCCCGAGCCGAGCCCGGAGACTCTCCGCCTGGAGCCGACCGCGCGGTCCTGGCTGCGCTAGCGCACCTGCCGGAAGAACGATCGGTGTCTTCCGTCGAGCGCCGGATTCCTGGGGGCTCGTCGAGTTCGTGCGCGAGCAATGTCATGAACAGGCCCGGCCAGGGCATTGCCCAGGCCGGGCCTGTCCACCGGCCGGTGTTGACCGGTATCGGCGGTCACGCGCGTGATGAATTGGGAGAGAAGGACTCCACCTGCGAGTATTCGTGCGAGGTCACTGCTGCGGCGCCACGCGGACCAGCACCGTGCCGTGCGCCGGAACGTCGGCCGAGATCTCACCGTTCGCAGTGGAGTCCGCGTGCTTCCACAAGTCGCGGACCGTGTAAGAGTCGGCGACCGGCAAACCGACATCGGTGGCCTTGGTGGAAATCTCCACTTGCTCGTCGGTTTCGTTGAACAGGGCGACCACCCGGGAACCGTCCTGCATCTCCTTGCTCACAACCCAGCGGCCGCCGTCCTGGGAGATCACCTTGCCCTGCTTGCCCAGCGGGTCCTGGTCGACGGCGATGACCTCGCGGTTGCCCAGGATCTCCATCGTCGCCTCGTCCGCGTGGCGCAGGTCGGAACCGATCAGCAGCGGCGCAGCCATGATCGACCACATCGAGAAGTGCGTGCGGTACTCGGTGTCGGTCATCCCGCCATTGCCGACTTCCAACATGTCAGGGTCGTTCCAGCGGCCGGGACCCGCGTACTCGTCGAGCTCCAGGTTCGCCTTCATGATCGACAGCATGCTGTCCCAGCTGTCGCTGATGTCACCGGTCGTGCGCCACAGCTGGCCGAGATCTCCCGCCCACTCCCAGGGCTTGTTCTCGCCCCACTCGCAGATGCTGTAGACGATGGGACGCCCGGTCTCCTTGAGCGCGTTGGCCATGTCGGTGTAGCGCTTCTGGTCGTCGACGCCCCAGTTGTTGCAGTTGTCGTACTTGAGGTAGTCCACGCCCCAGTCCGCGAACTGCTGGGCATCGGACTTCTCGTGGCCGAGCCCACCGGGGAAGCCGTCCACGTTGCAGGTCTTCGTACCGGCACTGGTGTAGATGCCGAACTTCAGCCCCTTGGAATGGACGTAGTCGGCAACGGCCTTGATGCCATTCGGGAAACGCTGGGGGTCGGGCACCAGCTTGCCGTCCACGTCCCGCGCGGGAAGCGCCCAGCAGTCGTCGAGGTTGACGTACTCGTAGCCGGCGTCCTTCAGCCCCTTCTCGACGAAGATGTCGGCGATCCCCTTGACCATCTCCTCGTTGAACTCCGGCCCGCAGTGGGTCGTGTTCCAGTTGTTGAATCCCATGGGAGGCGTCAAAGCGAGACCGTCACCGCCCTCAGCGGGGGCGGCCTGCGCAGGACCGGCCAGCGACAGTCCCGCACCGCACAGCACTGCGACGGTCAGGCCACCGAGCAGTCTGTTATGAGCACGAGTCCTACGTCGCCTCGGAGATTCTTCGAATGGGCGCTTCGCAAGCTTCATTGCCACTCCTCATCGAGGACATGTCAGCATAGACCTACATTCACACACATCACCGATCAACGGTCAACATAAATAGACTAGTAAAATTGGGCGACATTCACCGGAATTACCACAGCGAAAGCAGGGTGAACATCAGAGACCGAGACGAAAACCCCGTGACTGACAGAAGATCCCACCATCTTCCGCGCACGCGGCGGAGTCGGCGACGTCAACGTGAGCACACAGAGAGCGTGTTTATTTATGTTCGATTGGTGACGGCGCGGGCGTCCAACAGCACGGAATCCTCGGCCGTCGGGACCACGTCGTGACCGTGATCACCGCCGGGTGCGCGGAATAGTCGGCGGGGGTCCGGTCGTAGACCGGATTACCAGTTCGGGATCGAAGAGGAGTTCGCCGGTGGGTACGTCGCGACCGCTGACCAGCGACAAGACACTCCTGCCGACCTCGAGCGCCAGCCGGTCCCCCGGCTGACGGACGGTCGTCAGCGGAGGATCGACGAATTCGGTGATCATGGAGCCGTCGTATCCGACGACGGAGACATCATCGGGCACCGCGTATCCCTGCCGGCGAATCCCGCGGATCGCACCGAGGGCCATGTAATCACTAGCCGCGACGATGCCGGTGGCACCGAGTTGCAGTAGCTCCTGCGCGGCGGCCTGACCGCCCTCGACCGAGTAGGACTGCCGTATCACCAAGCGCTCGGCATCCTTGCTCCCCCGCTGCTCCATGGCAGCGAGGAACCCCTGCACCCGACGGTCGGCCGGACGGTTGCCAAGCGGGCCGGAGGCCATGCCGATGGCACGGTGACCGAGCCGGTGCAGATGGTCTACAGCCAGCTCGGCGGCCAAGATGTCATCGGTGGAGTAGACGGGGACTGGCACCTTGTCGGCGAATTCGCCATTGACACCGAGGTAAGGGATGCGGCGGGCACGCAGCATTTCGTAGGTCTCGGTGTCGGCGCCTTCCACCGTGTTGGAGGAAGAGAGGAACACCACTGCCGCGATGCCCTTGTCGACGATGGAGGAGATGAACTCCCGCTCTTGGACACCACCGGGAAAGGCAGGGCAGAGCACCGTCTTGAGGCCGTGTGGTGCGAGAGTCGCCTCGATGCGCTCAGCGACGTCGGCGAAGAAGGGGTTGGAGACGTGTTCGGTGATCACCGCGACGAGCTGCCCCTCCACGGCACGCTCGTAACCGAGTTCTGTCATGGCCGCTTCGACCGCGTCTCTGGTTTTCCTCGCCACTCCCTGACGGCGGTTGAGGACCCGGCTGACAGTCGCCTCACTCACACCCGCACGCGCAGCGATCTCAGTGATGCCGACCTTCATTCTCTCCCTTTCCCGTGGCGGGTCACGTGGTCTTCGTCAGCAGCGCCAGTCCCATCCTCGGGACCGGAATGCTGTGCAGGCCGGGTACGAGTGACATCCGGGTCCGCTCGATGATACGTCCGTCCGGGCCACGGACATCGACCTCCACCTGGGCTCCCGAGTCCTCCACATCGACGACCAGCCGGTTCTTGGTCGTCGCGTTGACCAGGACCGTCTCCCGTTGGGTAGCAGGCAGCACGGGAATGGCGCGGTCGTCGTGCGCGGACAGCACGTGCACGCCGTCGGACTCGGCCCTGACCAGGGTATAGAGCTCGTCGGGGCGCCCGGGATCGACTGTCCCGTCGAGCAGTTGGGGCCGCAGGCGACGCCACTGGGCCAACCAGAAGCGGACCGCCTCGGCCTGCTCCGAGGTGAGCGCGTCGAGGCGGACGGAGACCTGCGGTACCGAGTGCAGGGCACCGATGAGTTGCCTCGCGGCCGCCTCCACCGGGGCGGACGTGTCCCACAGCAGCGGGTCGGAGTGAACGGCGCCTCCCACGGCGAGCAGGGACGTGTCGATCGTGCGGACGCGGTTGGCGGTGGAGTCGGCTGGGCAGTCGAAGGACCTGAGCATGTTGCCGAAGGCTGCCATGCCGGGGCCGACGTAGGGTTGGCGCAGCTCCAGGAGCAGGTCGGAGCGTTCCGCGAGCAGCGCGCCGCGCAGTTCGGTGAGCAGAAGCTTCAATGCCTGCCCGACGTCACCGCGCTCATCGCCGGCGTAGACCATGACTTCGTTGAGAAAGTCGACTTTGAGGCCGTCGAGGCCGTGGTCGCGAACCAGGCGCAGGCATGTGCCGACGACGTGGGTGCGCACTTCAGGGTGTCGGGGATCGAGGACGTAGGCGCCGGGGACCGTGGCGGCGACCGGAGCGAAAGGGGCCCATTCCTCGTAACAATCCGCCTGGGGGCCGAGGAGCAGCGGAGCGACCCAGATCATGTAGCGCAGTCCGCCGCGTACGCGTGCGACGTGGGCGGCGAAGTCCGGGAACTTGTCGGTGTCGGGGATCCAGTCGCCGACACCGGCGTAGCCGCGGCCGCTGCCGAAACGCTGCCAACCATCGTCCAGGATCAGCGTGCCGAAGCCCATGTCCGCGGCGAGTTCGGCCTGCCGCTCGACTTCCGCTGCGTCGATCTGCTGGTTGAAGGCGTACCACGTGCAGTACAAGGGCAGCCGAGCCGCCTCCGGAACCGGCATGGGCGCAGGCATCTCGGTCTCGTACCATCCACGCAGCGCACTCAGTGCGGAAGCCACCGACGGGCTTCGGGGCACGAAGAGGAAGCGATGCGGCGTGTCGGATGCCGGGAGTTCGAGGTGCACCACGTGGGTGTCGTTCTCCTCGGACACCCCGAAGCGCAGCGAGACCTCCGGAACCGGGTCGGCGGCGGCGAAGGTGAGCAGAGTGGCACCGGTGTAGTCGTAGAGGCAGCCGACGGCCAGCCCGTCGATGAGACTGACCCTGGACCGTCCTGCCCAGTCGGCGACGAGCGTTCGGCTCCAGCCCGCCTTGGGGTGCCAGTAGCCGACAGCGTCATCGAGCGGAACCGACAGCCGGATCTCGACGGCGGCGCCAGGGGATTCGACCTGCAGCATTCTCAGGCCGCCGGGAAGTTCGGACAGCGTCCAAACAGGACCCGCACCGGCAGCGAGAACCGCTATCTCCACCGTGTCGAGCAGCGGTTCGAAAGGAGCCGGGGCCAGTTCAGCGGTGGTGACAGCCTCAGCGGACAGGATGCTCACATTCACTCCTTGACGGCTCCGGCGAGCAGGCCGGAGACGAAGTGGCGTTGGAGGGCCAGGAAAACGAATGCCATGGGAATGGCAGCGATGGCGGTTCCGGTGAGGATGGCGCCGTAGTCGGTGTCGTCCAGTCCTTGCAGGGAAGCGAGTGCGACGGGGATCGTGTAGGAGGCGCTGTCGCGGAGGACGATCAGCGGCCAGATGAAGTCGTTCCACTGGAAGAGGAAGAGGAAGATGGCCAGGGCGGCCAGAGCAGGCTTCATCGGCGGAAGCACGACACGCAGGAAGATGCGGAACTCCCCGCAGCCGTCCATGCGTCCGGCGTCAAGCAGCTCGTCGGGAAGGGCGGCCATGGACTGGCGCATCAGGAAAATCCCGAAGGGCAGTGCCAGGTTGGGCATGATCACGGCCTGGTAGGTGTTGAGCCACTGCCACTCCGCCATCATCTTGAACAGTGGGACCAAGGCGACTTGGTTGGGGACGACCAGACCCAGCATCAGCAGACCGAACAGCCAGTCACGCCCTTTGAAGTGGTACTTGGCGAAGGCGTAGCCGGCGAGCGTGCACACTAGGCCCGCGCAGAGGGTGTAGCTGCCCGCGATGAGCAGGGAGTTGAGCACGACCTGACCGAAGTGCGCCGTCTCCTGGAGACTGGAGAGGTTCTGCGTCAGGTGTCCGCCGGGTAGCAGCGGTGGAGGGGAGCCGAAGATGTCGGCACTGCTGTGGGTGCTGCCGATGACGACCCAGTAAAACGGAAGAACTACTGCTGCGAGAGCGATGGCCAGCCCGGACGTGAGCAAGATGCTCTTGCCACTCGAGGGTTGCTTCATGACTTCCCTCCCAGGACCCGGAACTGAATCAGGCCGAGGACTCCGATCAGCACGGCGAGTACATAGGCGATGGCCGAGGCGTAGCCGAAGTCGAAGTAGGTGAAAGCGTTCTGGTACAGGTACACGCCGATGGTGAGCGTGGCGTTGTCCGGGCCGCCGCGGGTGAGGACGTACGGCTCGTCGAAGATCTGCAGGGTGCCGATGGTGGAAAGCACCGTGGTGAGCAGGATCGTCGGCTGTAGCCCCGGGAGCGTCACATGCCGGAAGGACTGCCAGGCGCTCGTACCGTCGACGGCAGCGGCGTCGTAGAGCTCGCTGGGGATGGTCTGCAGTCTCGCGAGCAGGATGACGGCGTTGTAGCCGGTGTAGTGCCAGGTCAGTACGAGGCCCAGGGCGATCTGCGCCCACAGCGGGTCGGCGAGCCATGGCACCTCACCGACGCCGATGAGCGAGAGCAGCCAGTTGACCAGCCCGTACTGCTGGTTGAGGAGTATGGAGAAAATGATTCCGTAGGCGACGAGGCCGGTGGTCATCGGCAGGAAGAACCCGAGGCGGAAGACCGAACGCGCCCGCAGGACAGTGGAGTTGAGCGCGACCGCCAGACCGGTGGCGAGCGCGAGCATCAGCGGCACCTGGATCATCAGGATGATGACGGTGTTCTGCAGGGCGGTCCAGAATAGAGGGTCGGCGAACAGCCGGGCGTAGTTGTCGAAGCCGACGTAGGTGTCGACCCCCTCGACCGACTTGAAGAGGCTGAGGACGAACGACCAGCCGATGGGGTAGAGCTTGAACGTGGCGAACAGTATCGCGGCGGGCAGGATGAACGCGTACGGCGCGAGACGGCGCACGCTCGGACGCGCCCGCGGGCTTCGCCCCGCTCTCTGCGGCGCGGGCGCGGTGTGTGTTTGCGTGGCAGACATGGTCATTGGGCCACCTTGCGTGCGGTCTGCGCGGCCAGTTGGTCAGCGGCTCGGCGCAGTTCGGTGGCCGGGTCGGCCCCTCGGAGCAGAACCCTGGTCTGTGCGTCGGTGACCGCTTTGAGCGCGCGGGCGTAGTCAGAGGTGTAGTTGAAAGCTTGGGAGTCGGTGCTGAGCGCTTCGTAGAAGATCTCGCCTTTCTTCTGACCGCTGAAGAATGTCGACGGTTGGTGGAAGAAGGGGTCCTCGTACGCCGCCAGCAGGGCCGGGGCAATGCCCTTGTTCTTGTAGATCTCAACCTGGGACTGAGGCCGGGTGAGAACGAACTCTACGAAGTTCCAGGCAGCGGCCTGTTGGTGGCTGGTGCCGGAGATGGCGAGGTGGGTGGAATTCACGGTGGCGACGTTGGTGCCGCCGGGCCGGACGGCGGGCGGCAGGCGCACCCCCCATAGTCCGGCCTCGCCGGGAACGGCTTCCTCGATTTCGTCACCGAACCAGGTCGGCCATGGCAGTACCGCCGCGGTACCGCTCTTGATCGAGCTGATCAGGACGTTCATGCCGCCAGAAATGTCGTTCACCAGGCCGGCGTCGTTCATCCGCTTGATGAGCGTCATGGCTCTCACAGCTTCGGGAGAACTGACCATGATCTCGCCGTCGAGATTGAAGTACGTGGAGCCCTGCAACTGGAGCAGCAGCTGGAAGAAGTTGGCCGAGTCCTGTTGCGAGGCGGGCTTGTCGATGCCGAGCAGGTGCTTGCCGGTCTTCTCCTTGATCTTCAGACCGGCCTCGATGGCGTCATCCCAGGTTTCGAGGGCAGCCACGTCCACACCGGCGTCCTCGAAAACGTCGGCACGGTAGTAGAAGCCGCCCGAATTGGCTTCCCAGGGCAGCGCGTCGATCCGCGATCCCTTCGGGGAGACCGTCCGCCAGAGACCTTCAGGGAAGGCTGTCCGGTACTTGCCCGCACCGAGCGCACTCAGGTCGGCGAGCTGCCCGGGGAACCGGTCCGTGTATGCGGGCAGGTAGTCGACACCGATGTGCAGCACGTCCGCGAGCCCTGCGCCACCAGCCGCCATCGAAGTGGTGATCTTGTCCCAGATGGCCGGATTTCCGATGTCCTGGACCGTGACCTTGATGCCCGGGTACAGCTCGTTGAACTTCGGTACCAGAGCCCGCATCTCAGCGGCCGGCCCCGCCCAGCTCCATACCGTGATATCGCCCTTCGCCGGGTCACCGGCCGAGCCGACACGCGCCTCAGAGGAGCAGGCAGCGAGGCCGCTCAGACCTGCGCTCACGGCGAGAGCCCCGCCAAGTCCCAGCACTCTGCGACGACTCATGTTCATGCTCAACCACCTCTGCCCGTGGCTCGGATGCCGACCTCCCTCGGGAGCAGGTCCGGCGCAGGGAGGCTAACAATGAGCCGAATTCACTTGCAATATTTCAATGAAAACTTTCTGCTCGATCCCACCAACCAGACCTGCATGGCCCTTGAAAGCCTGTGGGTCGGACGGTTAACTTTCGGCCACCCGTCCTCCACCTCCTGGAGTGAGCCAGCCATGAGACGCCCCCCGTCCGCACGCCTTGCGACCATCGCCGCGCTTGTCACCCTGGCCCCGCTGACTCCACTGATCCTGGGGGATTCAGCCGCGGCGGCATCGACACCACTCAGCATCGAGAACCCCGGATTCGAGGAGGGAACCGCAGGCTGGGACGTCACTTCCGGTGCCGGAGTGGCCACCAATCAGCCCCACGGTGGCGCAAAGTTGGCCTACCTCGACGAGGGAGACGGAAAGAAGGTTTCGCAGAGGATTACGGCACCAAGTGATGGTGTTTACGACTTTTCAGCCTGGATCGCCACGGGGGGTGCCGGCGGGAAGTTCGTTGCCCGCGTCAATGGCACCACGGCTGGATCGGTGGACCTGCCCAGCCGGCCCACCTATGCCCGGTACACCCTCAGCCGGATCGCGTTGAAGAGCGGCGACGAGCTGGAGCTCGCCTTCGAATCGGGCAGCGGCTGGGTCAACGCCGACGACCTCATGGTCTCGCCCGCCGCGCCCGTCGACCCCGTGGTCTCGTCGTCTGACCCGAAGATCGTCGAGATGTTCGACTGGTCGAAGCGCAAAGCCAACAGCTGGGTACAGCAGCCGGGCACGAACGGACCGCTCAACGTCGACGAGCGCAACCCCACGGGCACCGGTACGGGCGTCTACGGCTTCTCCTACTGGGCCGGCTACGCCCATCGCAGCGGCTACTACTCACGCGACATGGCCCACCAGATCAGCGGCGCCTCGGTCCTCGGCTTGAGCGACGCGAACAAGGCCATGCTCAGCGCGTTCGCCGCGTCCGCGACCGACGAGCACAACTACTACCCGGTGTGGTCCGTCAACTTCGACAACAAGACACCCCTGTCCATCGACTACGTCAGCCCCAGTTCCTTCGTCCGCGAGGTACCAGCCACCTTCGAACTGGTCGAGAAAGCGAACGAGGCATACCGCTGGAGCGGAGACGGCGCCTACGTCGACGACAGCACGCTCTGGGACTTCTACCGCCACGCGACGAAGGAGTTCGTCGAGCGCCACGACGGCAACAAGCCCAACGGCGTCGCGGAGGGCACGGGCAAGGGCATCTTCGCCGGAGCCGCCAGCTACAACGAGGCGAGCGACGAACCGCTCGCCGAGGCAGGCGACGCCATCGGGGCCCAATACCAGGCTTACCGGGCGATGTCCGAGCTGGCCGAGAGCAAAGGCGACAACGCCCTGGCCGGGGAGTTCCGGAAGAAGGCCGACGAGCTAAAGGAATACTTCAACTCCACCTGGAGCGGTTCCGGTTCGGGGGAGTCCATGATCCGCGCCTACACCACCGACGGTGAGCCTCTCACCGGCTGGGGCAAGGAGAACAGCTGGTTCATGCCCATGAAGCAGATCATGGATCCGGGTCCGCGCACCGACGCCTACCTGGATTACATCGACGAGCAGGCCAGCGGCAGCGGGAAGCCCGCGAACATCGAGGCGATCTCCTACCTTCCCGACACCTTCTTCGCCTACCAGCACAACGACACTGCCTGGAAGTGGATGCAGTACGTCTACGACAAGCGCAACGACCAGCATCCCGTTACCAAGCAGGGCCCCAACGGCGACTATCCCGAGGTCTCCTACACCTTGCTCAGCCAGACCGTCGAGGGCCTCATGGGTGTCGAGCCCAACGCCCCGGCCAAGTCCCTCAGCACCCAGTCCCGCATGCCCTCCGACATGGACTGGCTGCAGATCAAGGAAATCAAGATCGGTGGCAACACTTTCACGCTGCGCCACGACGGGGCGATCAAATCGGCCCTGACGAACGACACGGGCTCCGACAGCTACATCTGGCAGGCCCGTTTCCCGGGCGAGCACTCCACGATCAAGGTCGACGGCAAGGACCGGCCGGCGAAGACCGAGGAGATCAACGGGAAAACCTACAGCTACACCGAGGTCTCCGTCGCTCCGAACCAGACCGCCACTGCAGAAGTCGCATAGGAACATCGTCCCCTGTCGGCCATCGACGAGGTGGCCGACAGGGGAATCCGGCGCGATCTGGCAACTCGGACGGTGGGGGTCGAAGCGCGGTGGCGTTGCCCTGGGCATCGAGGGGTGCGGTCCACAGCACCCCGCCTGGCAGGGAGATCGCGCGAGAGACAGCCGCCGCGTGCCGTGCTCGGGGAACGCCAGCGCGTACAGCCTCCTACCCAGCACGGTGTCGACGCGCAGGAAGGGCACGGCATCCCGCGATCGTTGAGCTCCCGCGCGATTCCAGCCATGCTGCGTCCCGCGGCCCCGCATCGGCAAGCCGATACCCATGCGGCGGCCGACCCCCCAGGAAACGTCCTTGCGTACAGGCTTGCGTACGCATCGCCGCCAACATCCGATGCCTCGCCCGCAACACCTCACGCCGCGACCGCGAAGGTCAAGTCGAGGTGGATTCCCTGCGGCCCGTCCATACAGGACCGTACGGATACCAGCGGAACATCACGCCGAACCTGGCCATCAACCGAGCGATCGTAGGTGCGGCTCGTGGGGTCGAACCGTGTGGTGATGGCAGCGAGCAGAAATGCGCGGAGGCTGGAATGGACCCGTCCACTCCAGCCTCCGCGCATTTTCAGGCCGTCTTCGCCGGAACCAGGAGCATGCACGCGGCGCCGAACACGGCCGGTACGGCGAACGCGTAGAAGTTG
>NZ_FNOK01000115.1 GCF_900106995.1 Saccharopolyspora shandongensis | reverse complement strand
GCCAGAGCGCCTCATCACTGCCGGCCAGCACGAGCGCGAGGGTGAAGACCTTCGAGATGCTCTGCACCGAAAACGGCGTCTCCCAGTCACCGACCCCGTGGACGCCGCCGTCGAGATCGGCCAGCGCGATACCGAAACGACCTGGGTCGACTCGCGCGAGCGCCGGGATGTAATCCGCGACAGTTCCGGCCCCGCGCAGCGGGGCGACCTCGTCGGCGATCTGCTCGAGCAACTGACTCAACTCCACGAACGATCACCATGTCACCCCCCAGTCAGCCCATCTACGGCATCAAAGGGCACGATCCGGGTCACCTTGCCCGATCATTCTGACGCGGTGATGCGGTTCCTACCGACTGGCGCAGTGGCGCAGCACAGTCCTGTCTGGATGTCTCTATCGTCAATCTTCCGCGCCACGCTGCGAAACGCTGCCGGCACACAACATGCACCGCTAGCAAAAAGCCGGCGCCCGGATGGGCCGTGGCATTGCGAAGGCCCGCACCTCCAACGGTGCGGGCCTTCGGCTCAGGCATCGGTGCTTGGGGGTGACGCTCAGTCCGCTGCGCTCTGGGTGATCGGTGTGGCGTACGGCGCGGAACCCTTGATCGGCTCACCGGCCGGCCACGCGGCGACCTCGTGGGCGCCCTGACCGTCCGGAACACCGGGGAGTTCGAACTCGACCGAGGCGGGAATCACCGGGTTGGGGGGATTAGTGGTCCGCTGCGAGATCCGCGAGATCCCGAACAGGGACCCCTCCACGATGACCGGTTCCCCCGGGCTGTCGTCCGACTCCACCACGACCCCCGGGACCGGGCCCGATTCGCTGTACAAGCCCACCTTGAGGGGAGGCCCCTGCAGCGTGCACTTGGTGGTCGGGTTCGCTGCGGTGTACTTGATGAGGAACGCTTCGAACTCACCGGGTTCGGCGAGGTCCTTGGTCACCGTGACGTTGATGTCGTCGCTGGTGCACGGGGCGTCGCTGGGGTTGGCCACCGCCGAACCAGCGGTCAGCGCGGAAAGGCCGGTGGCACTTGCGACGGCGGTCGTGACGATGATGCGGCGGAACTTGGCGGTCATGATCTGCCTCCTGTTCGATCGTCTTCTTACAACGCAGGACGTTCACCGGCCGCTCGGGATGCTCGCGGGTGCGATTGGTCACCGAAAAGCAACCTCGGCCGATCTGCATCCGAGATAGATGTCGACCGTTGCACCCCAGTGCCGCCGCCTCGTCCGCGGCAGGGGTTCCCGATTTTGCCTAAAATTGGAGAATCCCTGCGTCAGCCGACACCTGCAGGGCGCGGCGGACGGATTGTGCGCACGGCGTTGCCGGCATGCGGGTGGAGGCGTAACGCCCCGGCGGTGGCGATCAGCGCGGTCAGCCCGAGCAGGGTGAAGGCCACGGTGTAGGCGGCTCCGCCGCGGGCACTGGACACCAGCTCACCCAAGGGCTCCCCGAGCCGCAGCGCCACCGTGGCCACCGCGATGGCCAGCCCGGTAGACAGCTGCTGCGTGGTGGCGGCCAGCGTGTTGGCATCGCGCATCTGCTCGGGCGGGACATCGCTGAGCCCGATCGTGGCGTAAGCGGTCAGCCCTACCGAGCGGGCGACCCCGGACAGCAGAGCCAGCCCGGCGAGCATCGGCCACGGGGTGGACGAGGTGGTGAAACCGAGACCGGTCATGCACAGAGCGAGGGTGATCGTGGCGGCGAGCAGCACCGGCCGGAAGCCGAAGCGGTTGAGCAGCGGAGTGGTCGCCGGTTTGATCACCAGATTACCGACGAAGATGAACAGCACCAATGCGCCCGAGCTGGTCGCGCTGTAGCCGAACACTTCCTGGCACATCAGCGAATACAAGAACGGTGCGGCTCCGACCACGATCCAGAACAGGAACCCACTGGACTGGGAGAGCCGGAAGGTCGGCACGCGCAGCGTGTGCAGGGTGACCAACGGGCTCGGAGCGCGCAGCAGGTGCCAGCAGGCAACGGCGAGCACGGCGAGGCACAACGCGGTCAGAGTGGCGGTCACCGGCCAGCCCGCGTCGGTGTCCGAAATCAGGTGCGCGGCATAGGTGATCCCGCCGAGACCGCCGCAGGTGAGCAGCAGGCCGAGCCAGTCAAGCGGCCTCCGGGCGGTGCCGCTGTCGGCTTCCCCGATCAGTTTCCAGGCCACGGCAAAGGCGAACACACCTAGTGGCACGTTGATCAGGAACAGCCACTGCCAGGACGCATACGTGGTGATCAGTGCCCCGGCCAGCGGTGCGACGACCGGTGCCAGCAGACCGGGCCACACGATGTAGGCCATCACCCGCAACAGGTCCGATTTATCCGTCCTGGACAGCACCACCATCCGCCCGACCGGCACCATCATCGCGCCGCCGACGCCCTGCACCACCCGCATGGCCACCAGCACCGGAAGACTGCCGCTCGCCGCGCAACCGAGCGAGGCCAGGGTAAAGATCGCGATGGCGGCAAGGAATACCGGCCGGACACCCAGTCTGCTGGTCAGCCAGGCGCTCAGCGGGATCAGCACGGAGAGGGTGAGCAGATAGGCCGTCATCACCAGGCCGACTGCGGTCGGTGGGACACCGAGTGACTCGCCGATGCTCGGCGCGGCCGTGGTGACGATCGTGCCGTCCAGGTTCTCCATGAAGAAGCAGCCGGCAACCAGGAGTGCGGTATTCCGGTGGCGGGCGTCGATCATGGCTGTCCGAGTCCTCAGGCGTGCATTTTCATGGGATGGCGAGCGCGCACCGCGCCTCGATCCGCTCACGAGCCTCGGTGCTGACCGTGACATCACACTGTCCGATCCTGTTCAAGGATTCCCGTGACACTGGGGAATCGGGGAGACAGACAACACGGCGCGAGTCGGGCACGACAGAGATCCGGTGGAAAAGGGCAGAGAATCGTGCACTTTTTCCCTGGTTCGCTGGGCTCGATGCGCTGCTCCCGAGTAGGAAGTGAGGACGCCGACCGCAGCGCTCTTGGGCCGCACGGCATCCGGAGGTCATCATCGCCAGTCAACGCGCCGTACGCATAGTCGTGCACGACTACCTGGGACATCCCTTCCAAGCCGAACTCAGCCGCGAACTGGCCCGGCGAGGACATTGTGTCCGCCACGTGTACTGCTCGACGATCGCAGTCGGACAAGGGAAGTTGCAGGTCGGCGAAACGGATTCCGACCGCCTGTCGATCACTGGCATGCCTCGGCAAGGACACCGCGGTTCGGGTCCCGGCACGTACGGGCAGGACGTCGGCGGACTCATCAGAGATTTCGCACCCCACGTGGTGATTTCGGGGAATAGCCCGGTCCCGGTTCAGCGGCACATCCAGCAAACCTGCGCTGAGTGGGGAATCCGGTTCGTGTACTGGTTGCAGGATGTCTACTCCGCGCGTGCACCCAGCGGCGAGACCGGCCACCACGACGAGTGGGAACGCACCGCACGGTGCGAGAAAGCCACTTTGCTGAGCAGCGATGCGGTTGTCGCCATCGCCGAGCCGTTCGCGGCTTTCGTTCGCCAGTGCGGGGTGCCGTCGGAGAACATCACCGTGATCGAGAACTGGGCGCCGCTTGCAGAAATGGAATGCGACAGCGACGACTGGGCACCGGCGAGGTCCGACCGCAGCTCCGGAGAGCACATCTTCCTCTACTCCGGCACGCTGGACGATCGCCACGGCGCAGACCTGCTGGTGCGGCTGGCGAAGGCCTGCGACGCCCGGAACAGCGGCGTCGTGTACGTCGTCAGCGAGGGAACTGGCCGCCTTGCCTTGGAAAGGGCGCGCCAACTGGGAATACGTCGGCTGCAGTTGTACGACTTCCAGCCCTACGACCGGGTCCCGTCGATGTTCGCAGCAGCTGACGTGCTGCTCGCTGGGCTCAGCACAGCAGCGGGTCAGATGTCGGTTCCCTCGAAGGTGCTGGCCTACCTTTGCGCCGGGCGCCCGGTGCTCGCTGCCATCCCTTCGACGAATCGTGCCGCGCAGCTGCTGGAGGAAACCGGAGCGGGGCTCGTAGTCAACCCAGATGACCCGGATGAGTACGTGGCGGCAGCGTTCGCCCTGCTCGCTGACTCCGCACGTCGTCAGCGCATGGGTGAGGCGGGACAGCAGTACGCCCGCCGCGCTTTTGCGATCGAACCTATAGCCACCCGCTTCGAGGAGGTTCTCGTGCCCTGACGGCCCAGCGAAACTCGCCAGACAGGCATGCGGGTGGCCGGTCGAACTGTCGAAGCAGTCGCTCTTGTCCAGATCGATTACACATGTTCATCCTGACCAGGGAGTTGGTTGCCATGAGTGACCACAGGAGTTCAGCCCTCGTAGCTGGCGGGGGAGGTTTCATCGGCGGGCACTTGGCCGCTCGACTGCTGAGCGAGGGCTACCGCGTGCGAGTGGTCGACTGCAAACCGGTTGACGAGTGGTTCCAGGTGCATCCCGACGCGGAAAACGTCGTGGCCGACCTATCGCTTCTCGACGCAGCACGTGCGGCGGTCGACGGGATGGACGAGGTTTACAACCTAGCCGCCGACATGGGCGGCATCGGCTTCATCGAAGGCAACAAGGCGCGCTGCATGTTGTCCGTGCTGATCAACACGCACCTGCTCATGGCCAGCCGCGATGCCGGCGTGGACCGGTTCTTCTTCTCCTCCTCCGCCTGCGTCTACGCCGCCGCCCACCAGGCCGCCCCGGATCTCGAACCATTGCGGGAAGAGATGGCTTATCCGGCGATGCCCGAAGACGGTTACGGGTGGGAGAAGCTCTTCGACGAGCGCATGTGCCGGCACTTCGCTGAGGACTTCGGCCTGCGCACCCGGGTAGCCCGCTTCCACAACATCTACGGCCCGCACGGAACGTGGGACGGCGGGCGCGAGAAAGCCCCGGCCGCGATCTGCCGGAAAGTCGCCGCTGCGGTCATCAACAACGACGACAAGATCGAGATCTGGGGCGACGGGGAGCAGTCCAGGAGTTTCACCTACATAGACGACTGCGTCGAGGGCATTCGCCGCATCATGCGCAGCGACTGCGACCAGCCGCTCAACCTGGGTAGTGACGAGCTTGTCACCATCAACGAACTCGTCGATCTGGTCCAGGAAATCGCTGGCAGCTCACTGAAACGGCGCTACAACCTTTCCGCTGCCCAAGGTGTGCGGGGACGAAACAGCGACAACACGCTGATCCGCGAACAGCTCGGCTGGGCACCGTCTGTCTCGCTGCGGGAGGGAATGGCCGAGACTTACAGTTGGATTTACAAGCAGGTCGGCTACGCCTCGCACAGGTTCCTGCCATGACTGGCATCGCAGAGCGCCCCGACACCCGATCGATGTGGACAAACTGGGCTGGGTCCGCCCGGTGCACCCCGGCCCGTCGCGTCAGTCCGCGTAGTGAGGACGAGTTGGCCCAGTACGTGCGAGACGCGAGTGCCACCGGTCAGCCGCTGCGCCTCGCCGGATCCGGGCACTCCTTCGCGGCGCTGGTAAGCACGGATAGCACCCTCGTTGAACTGCACGAGTACGCCGATGTCATCGCGGTGGACCCGGTCGGCATGACGATAACGGTCCAGGCCGGCACACCGCTCTGGCGCATCAACGCCGAGTTGGACCGGTACGGACTCGCGCTCGAGAACATGGGGACCATCAACGTTCAAACCGCGGCCGGCCTGGTCTCGACGGGGACGCACGGTTCGGGCACCCGGTATGGCTGCCTGTCGAGCCAGATCGCGAGTATGCGGCTCATCACAGGACACGGGGAACTCGTGGAGTGCTCGGCGACGTCCGAACCAGACGTGTTCTCGGCCGCTCGTCTGGGCTTGGGCGCACTGGGGGTTATCTCTACGATCACATTCCGTTGCGTACCGGCATTTTCGCTCGGCCTTGAGGAGGCAACGGAGCCATTCGCCCGGCTGATCGGGCGCCTGCCCGAACTCATCGCGAACGTTGATCACCCAATCTTCTTCTGGCCGATGTGGAGCGACTCGGTACACATCCGGGCCATGTCGCGCACGACGGCGCCGCGCAGGCCCCCGTCGCGGTGGCAGGCCTGGCGAGATCACTATCTGGCGGGCCATGTCGGGCTGCATGGCGTGCTCCGGACCCACCGGCGCAATGCCGCGCTCGTGCCATTTGCTTCCAAAGTCCTGACGCGCCGCCCGCTTCGGTCGTTCGTCGACGTGAGCCATCGGGTTTTCACGTTTCCACAACGCGTCCGGGTGGTGGCGATGGAGTACGCCGTGCCACTCGAGGCGTTAGGGCAGGCGTTGCAAGAATTGCGTCGAGCACTACCGTCGGCCGGCGAGGTGGTTTCTCTGCCCCTGGAGATACGGGTAGCGCCCGGAAATGACATCCCACTCAGTCCGGCTTACGGGCGCCCAACCGGCTACGTCAACTTGGCGACCGATGCGCACAGCCCGCACGACAAGATATTTCAATGCGCCGAAAGGGTTCTCGGCGACTTTGATGGTCGCCCGCACTGGGCGAAGCTGCATTCCCACACCGCGCGCAGCCTCGCACCCCGCTATCCACGCTGGCATGACGTACAACGGATTCGCCAATCTCTTGATCCGGAAGGAATCCTGATCAACCCCTACTTGGAGCAGGTCCTCACTGGCACGGCTTGAGTGCACAACCGCGGGCTGATCCCGCGGGCGATGCGGTGCGGGGGCACCCGTGACCAAGTATCCCGGTCATGGGTGCCCCTCACCGGCGTTTACCGGATCAGAAGACGGTGACGCCTTGGGTGGTGGGCTGCAGGGTGCCGGCCTTCATCGACTTGAGCGGGAACTCGGCGTAGAGACCGCCGTTCTCGGTGCTGGTGCCGTCGATGCCGACGATGTTGGCGTTCACCGGGCCGTCGACGCCCGGCACGCTGACGCTGAAACCGGTGGCGACCACGGTGTTCGGGTCCGCCTTGTCGCCGCGCTCGACGAGTACGCCGGCGAACGCGGTCTCGCCCGGGTTGAGCGTGACCTCCGTCGGGCCGCCCGGGATCTCGACCTTCTGAACGGGCACTTCGGTGTGCGCCTTGCCGGACATGTCGACGGGCGCGATGTCCGCCCAGCCGTTGACGTGGCAGTCCTGCTTCGACTTGTTCGTGACGGCCATCAGCAGGACTCCGGGGCGGTTAGGCTGGACGGTCAGGTCGACCGCGAAGTCCGATGCCGCGCACTCGGTGATGGACTGGTGGCCGCTGCCCGCCCCGCTGGACTCGCGGGCCGTCTCGCCCGTCGCCTTGCTGACCGATTCGTCGGCCTGCTGGGGATTCGAATCGCCGGCAGCGATCCCGGCGGCCGTTGCCGGCGTGTTCACGGCCCCCAGCGTAGGTGCGGCGGGGGTCGACGCCGGCTGGCCGCATCCGGCGAGCAGCAGCGCCCCGCTGAACAGCCCGGCGATTGCACCCAGCGTCCGGGGCCGGTTGAGCATCATTCTTGATCCTTTCGTGCCGCGCATTGAGCGCGTTGTGGTCTTCGTTCCTGAAGACGTGCGCCTTCCGGTGCGGTTGCCTATTGCGGCAAAGTTGTTTCAGGCGCGCCTCCGAATAGACATTTCGTTCCTCCGATCTTGCCCTTTAGGGCAATTGGAGGTTCGACGAGAGATCACGGTCTGCGACGCCCACACGCACGTCGACTTACCCGGCGCATGGTCCGCGCATCCTTCACGGGCCCGGTTCGCGAATCCCAACCCGGGGTTGGAGTTCCGCGACCAGAACCGTGCGCCAACCATACGCAGAACCAAAATCGTATGGATAGTAAGGATTATCGGTATGCCGCCGGGCGATTGCGGTGCCGCAACAGGAACTCCGCGAGCGGAGGGGCGGGGTTGCGGGTGCGAAGGCTCAGAGGCGTGTGGCTACGCGGACTAGATCGGCGAGTGCTCGGGAGCGGCTGTGTGGCGGCCAGGCGATGACTGTCGTCACGGTCGGCGCGTCTAGAACCGGCACGGCGGCCAGGCCTTCGAGCAGGTTGGCGCGGCAGGATTCGGGCATGACGACGGTGGTGCGGCCGAGCGCGATCAGCTGGAAGAGCTGCGTTTGGTTGCGTACTTCCGCGCCGGGGCCCTCGGGATAGGCGCCGTCGGGGCCGGGCCAGCGGGCTAGCGGGAGGTCCGACAGTGAACTGACATCCGCCGTCCGGACGTGGGATCTGCCAGCGAGCGGATGCGAGGTGGGAAGAATGGCGACCTGTCCCTCGG
>NZ_FNOK01000006.1 GCF_900106995.1 Saccharopolyspora shandongensis | reverse complement strand
CAGACGAACACCAAGACCAGGCGGCAGAGCACTGCCTGCCCGGCACCGCGAGTACCTCCGGGAGCTCATCCCCGCGCCACGGGGCCCGGCGGGCGAATCGTGACGCCCTCTGATCGTTTGGCGTTGGCCTCTTGAATTCGTTCGCCGCTAGCCGGATGCGCGGTGCTGTGCGACGGCCGTCTTCAGGGTTGTGAGGTAGCGGGCCACCGCTGGCCGGGTTTCGGTGCCTCGGCGGATCGTTGCGTGGATTCGCCGTTGTACCGGGCCATCCTCGACGTCGATCGTGGTCAGCGCCGCCGTGGTCGGTAGGCGGGCGTGGCTTGGTACGAGGGCGATGCCGAGTCCAGCCTCGACGAGTGCGGCGATCGCGGCCCAGTCGCTGGCTCGGTGCCGGACGTTCGGGCGGAAGCCTGCTGCTGCGCACGTCGAGTGCAGCAGTTGGTCGCAGGCGTCTCCTGCGGCCGTGCTGATCCAGTCCTCGTCGGCCAGCCGCTTCAGGTCGGCCACCTGGTGGTCGGCGATCGGGTGGGTTGCCGGGACCACTAGGTGGCAGTCGTCGGTGCCGAGCTCGATGCGGGTGCACCTCGGGTCGTCGTCGGGGAGCGCCACGTCCGCCGTCACCGAGACGATCACGTCCAGGTCTCCGCTGCACAGCTGGTCCAGGCAGTCCGGCACCGTGATCTCGTGGATACCGACCCGCAGCCTCGGATGCTGTTCGCGGATGGCCTGCGCCGCCGGGATCAGCACCGTCGGGATCAGCGACGGGACACCGCCTACGCAGAGTTGTCCCAGGTCTCCCCGGGCCGCCGCTTGCACGTCGCCGAATGCGTGTTCCAGGTTGGCGAGCAGCGCGTATGCGTGGTCCACCAGGACTCGGCCGGCTTCGGTGAAGCGCAGGCGGCGGCCGTCGACCTCCGTCAGCGGTGTCCCTGCTTCCTTCGTGAGGGTCGCCAGCTGTTGTGAAGCTGCGGACGGTGACACGTGCAGCGCGGCCGCTGCGGCGTGCAACGTTCCTTGTTCGTGGAGGGCGACCAGGAGGCGCAGCCGGGTCGGGGCGAACATGCACAAAAGCTTATCAGTACCGGCCTTAATGTCCCGCTTGTCTTCATGGTTGTTCCTGGTGAGCATTGGGCTGCACGTACACCGCGATCAAACGGGGGTGTCTTACCCGGTGAAAGTTCTTGCCTTGAGCTCCAGTCCCCGCAAGGACGGAAATTCCCGCATGCTCGCCGAATCAGTGCTCGCCGGCGCCGCGCAGGCCGGCCACGACGTCGAGATCATCGATCTCTCCGACGTGGTCTCAGCACCGCTGCGCGACTGCCGGGTGTGCCGCAACGCCGCCGGGCGTTGCTCCATCGGTGACGACTACGAGGACCTCCTGGTGGGCAAGGTCCTCCCCGCCGATGCGCTCGTGCTCGCCACGCCCCTCTACTGGTACGGCATCTCCGGGCAGCTGAAGATCTTCATCGACCGGATCTTCTGCTACGAGGCCGCCGGCTACCCGGAACACGAGCACGTCAAGCGGCGGCTGGTGAACAAGCGGCTGGCCGCCGTCGTCAGCTCGGAGGAGACCTACCCCGGCTCGCTGGTCGGCGTCACCGCGCACCTGCAGGAGCTCGCGCGCTACCTCCACCACGACTTCGTCGGCGTCGTGCAGGGCTTCGGCAACTCGCGCGGCGAAGTCGCCCGGGATCCGGGCGATCCCCTCGGCAAGGCCTTCGACCTGGGCGCCCGGCTGTTCGCGGCGCGCGCCACGGACTACTGCATCGACACCCCGCGCTCCTCCACCGTTTGGGCCGACGCGTCGGCGGGCACACCGGATTAAAGGCAATTCGGCCCTGGATCGTCTCGGGGTGCCTCGTAACCCTTTGGCGGTGGAGTCCGCGGAGGGAGCCGAACCATGACGTCCCACAACGTGCCGCATCGCGGCCTACCCACTCGGTGGCTGGGGTGGGTGATCTTCGCCGGCATCGTCCTGCTGATCGTCGGCGTCGTTCAGGTGATCTACGGCATCGCGTCCTTCGCGCGTTCCGGGACCAGCCTCGTCACACCGGTCGGCACCCCTGCGGTCGTCCACGTCGGGTGGGCCTACGTCGTGCTCGGCGTCGTCCTCGCCGCCGCCGGCGTCGGGGTGATCTCTGGCTGGGTGTGGGCGCGCGTGGCCGCGATCGCCATCGCCGTGGTGAGCCTGCTCGCCAACATCGCGTTCTTCCTCGGTTCTCCGTTCTGGTCCAGCGTCGTCATCGTGCTGGACCTGATCGTCATCTACGCGCTCGCGCTGCACGGGAAGGAGGTCAAGAGCACCCGCTTACGCCGGTGACCGGCTCACGCGGTGTGCGCCTCCGAGACCACCAGCGGCGTGCCTTGCATGCAGGTCGTGACCATGTTCGGCTCGATCCTGCCGCGGACGACCGCGGTCACGTCCGGCCGCAGCGTGGACGGGGGATGCACCAGCAGGTACTCCCGGTCGGCGGTGCTGAGGACCAGGCACCCCTGCTCGACCCCGCTGCGCACGACGCCGCGCACCGTCACCTCCCCGCTCTGCACTTGCACGGGCACGACGGGGAGGTTCGTCGGTGCTTCGGCGCAGCCCACCGGTGCGGCGAACGCCGCGAGCAACGCCGGGCCGCACAGCGCCGCTCGCGCGCTTCGTGGACGCATGCTCATGGCGCCGGAGTACCCGTGCGCGGCCGTGGGGTATCAATGAGCCCGCTGGCAATGACGACGGGAGGGCTGATGAGCGACATGCGAGTCGCGGTGGTGACCGGGGCCGGATCGGGCGTGGGGCGGGAGATCGCGCGGGCGCTGCTCGGCGCGGGCTACCGGGTGGCCCTGGCCGGACGGCGGCCCGAGCCGCTGCGGGAGACCGCACAGGACTCGGACGCCGCCCTCGTGGTGCCGGCCGACGTCGGCGACCCGGAGTCGGTCGCCGCGTTGTTCGACGGCGTTCGCGACGCCTGGGGCCGGGTGGACCTGCTGGTCAACAACGCGGGCACCTTCGGCGCCGCCGGCTCGGTCGGCGAACTGTCCTATTCGGACTGGCAGGCCGTCGTGCAGGCCAACCTGACCGGCTCGTTCCTGTGCGCGCACCACGCCTTCCGCGTCATGCGGGAGCAGGACCCGCAGGGCGGCCGGATCATCAACAACGGCTCGATCTCCGCGCACAGCCCGCGGCCGCGCAGCGTCGCCTACACCGCCACCAAGCACGCCATCACCGGCCTGACCAAGTCGATCTCGCTGGACGGCCGGCCCTACGACATCGCCTGCGGGCAGATCGACATCGGCAACGCCGCCACCGAGATGACCGCGGGCATCGCCACCGGCGCGGTGCAGGCGGACGGCTCGGTGCGCCCCGAACCGACCTTCGACGCCCGGCACGTGGCCGACGCCGTGCTCTACATGGCGGGCCTGCCGCTGAACGCCAACGTGCAGTTCCTGACCGTCACCGCCACCGCGATGCCGTTCATCGGCCGCGGCTAGGCCTACTGCCAGGCCTTCGCGAGCAGTTCGTAGGAGCGGACCCGGTCGGCGTGGTCGTGCGTGACCGTGGTGATCACGAGTTCGTCGGCGCCGGTGGCGTCGCGCAGTGTCGCCAGTTTGCGCGCCACCGCCTCCGGCGTGCCGACGATCTGCGTGTCCACCCGGTCGGCGACGATCTCCCGCGCCTGGTCGGTCCACCGGAACTCGGCGGCCTCGGCCGGGCTGGGGAACGGGATCGCGCCCTCCCCGGCGCGGATGCTGTGCACCCACGGCCCGTACGGAGCGGCGAGTTCCCGGGCCCGCTCGTCGGTGTCGGCGACCACCACGTCCGCCGACACCACCACGTAGGGCCGGGGCAGCTTCGCGGAGGCGGCGAAACCTTCCCGGTAGGACGCGACCGCCTCCAGCACCGTGGACGGGCTGACGTGGTAGTTCGCCGCGAACGGCAGACCCAGCGACCCCGCCGCGGCCGAACTCTCGCCGGCGCTGGAGCCGAGGACCCAGACGTCGAGATCGGCACCCTCGACGGGCACGGCGTGCACCGCTTCGCCGGTGGACGACCGGAAGTCGCCGCCGGCGAACCGCAGGATGTGCTCGACCTGGGTGCGGTAGTCCAGTGGTGCTTCCGCGGGATCGCCGGTGCTCAGCAGCCGTTGCTGCTCCTCGATCCGGGCCAGGAACCGCTTCGACTTGGCAAGCGCCCGCGGCTTCGGCGGGATCAGCAGGCCGTCGACCACCTTTCCCTCGGGCGCCGGGCCGTCGGCCGGATCGGCGAACCGGCGCACGAAGTCCCGGCCGCGGACCAGGCCCGAGCGGCCCAGGCCGAGGTCGATGCGGCCCGGGTGCAGGTGCGCGACCGTGCCGAACTGCTCGGCGACCACCAGCGGGGCGTGGTGGCCCAGCAGCACCGCCGCCGAACCCACCCGGATGCGGCTGGTCACGCCCGCGATCAGCGCGATCAGCACCGCCGGCGCCGCCGAGGCGACGCCGGGCGTGAGGTGGTGCTCGGCGACCCAGTAGCGCCGGTAACCGAGATGTTCGGTGCGCTTCGCGAGGTCGATGGTGTTGTGCAGGGCGTCCGCCGGTCCCTGCCCGGACACGATGGGGGACAGGTCGAGGACGGAGAGGGCAGTGGACACCGGAGACCTCCGGGACGGCTCGGTCATGATGCGGTTTTCGCGCTCTGCCGGGGGTTTTCCAGCGGCGGCAGCCCGAGGTTCTCGCGCAGCGTCGCACCTGGGTACTCGGTGCGGTACACGCCGCGCTCCTGCAGCAGCGGCACCACGGTGTCGACGAACTCGTCCAGGCCGCCGGGGGTGAGGTGCGGGACGAGGATGAAACCGTCGGACGCCTCTTCCTGCACAGACCGGTTCATCGCCTCGGCCACGCTCGCCGCGGTGCCGATGAACGACTGCCGCGCGGTGACCTCGATGATCAGCTCGCGGATCGACAGCTGCTTGGCCTCCGCCAGCTCGCGCCACTGCCGGGCGATGGCGATCGGGTCGCGGTGCCGACGGGTGCTCGCCCTGCCCTTGGTGATCGCGTCGGTGCCGATCGCCGGATCGAACTCCGGCAGCGGTCCGTCCGGGTCCAGGTCGCTGAGGTCGGTGTTCCAGAGCTGTTCCAGGAAGCTGATGGCGGTCTGCCCGCTGACCTGCTGGCGCCGGATGTGCGCGGCGCGTTCGTGGGCCTCCGCGTCGGTGTCGCCGAGCACGACGGTCGTCGCCGGGAACACCAGGAGCTCCTCGTGGGACCGGCCGTGCCGGGCGAGCCTGCCCTTGACGTCCGCGTAGAACGCCTTGCCCGCCTCCAGGGTTGCGTGGCCGGTGAAGATCGCGTCGGCGGCCGAGGCGGCGAACTCGCGGCCCGCGTCGGAATCGCCGGCCTGGAAGATGACCGGCCGGCCCTGCGGGCTGCGGGGCACGTTGAAGCGGCCCGCGATGTCGAAGTGCGCGTCGCGGAGCGCGAAGGAACCGGCCAGCGGGTCCCCGATGAAGACCCCGGATTCCTTGTCGGCGACGATCTCGTCGCCGTGCCACGAGTCGAAGAGCTCCCACGCGGTGCGCAGGAACCGCTCGGCGCGTTCGTAGCGCTGGTCCTCCGGCAGGAAGCCGCCGCACCGGAAGTTCTGGCCGGTGAACGCATCCCACGACGTGACGACGTTCCAGGCCGCCCGGCCGCCCGAGAGGTGGTCGAGGCTGGCGAACTGCCGGGCCACCTCGTAGGGCTCGTTGAACGTCGAGTTGATCGTGCCCGCCAGCCCGAGGTGTTCGGTGACGGCGGCCAGCCCGGCCAGCACCGTGAAGGTGTCCGGCCGGCCCACCACGTCCAGGTCGTAGATCTTCCCGGCGTGCTCGCGCAGCCGCAGCCCTTCGGCGAGGAACAGGAAGTCGAACCTCCCGCGCTCGGCGGTGCGCGCCAGGTGCGCGAACGAGGAGAACTCGATCTGGCTCAGCGAAGCCGGATCGCTCCACACCGTCGTGTTGTTCACGCCCGGGAAGTGCGCTGCCAGGTGAATCTGCTTGCTCATTGGTGTCCTCCGGCGGTGGCGTAGCGGCTGGCGGGCCGGGGCAGGCCGAACAGGCCGCGCAGCGTGTCGGCCTCGTACGCGGTGCGGAACGCCCCGCGACGTTGCAGTTCCGGAACCAGGTCCCGAGTGATCGCGGTCAGGTCGTGCGGGATTGCGCCGGGCCGCAGCCGGAATCCGGAAAGCCCCGCCTCGCGCCAGGCGAGCAGCCGGTCGGCGAGTTCGGCCGCGGTGCCGGTGAACACCGGAGAGTCCGATGTGGACACCGAACCGTCCCGCTCGTCCAGCCGTGCCTTGCGATCGGCCGCGCCTTCGCCGAGGAACACGACCAGGTCGCCGAAGACGTGCAGGGCGTCGTGCGCCCGCCCGGCGTCGAGCTGTTCGGCGCGGATCCGCTCGACGACGATCCGCGCCTGCTCCGCGTCGTGCGGGGTGGTGAAGGCGATGTCCGCGGCACGGGCGGCGAACCGGTGCGTGGCCGCCTCCGTCGCGAGCGCCGTCACCAGCGGCTGGCCCTGCGGCGGGCGGGGCGTGATCGACGGTCCCTTGACGTTGAACCACTTCCCGGCGAAGTCGATGTAGTGCAGCTTGTCGCGGTCGATGAACCGGCCGGTCGCGACGTCGCGGATCTCCGCGCCGTCCTCCCAGCTGTCCCACAGCCGGCGGACCACCTCCACGTAGTCCGCGGCCTCGTCGAACAGCTCCACCGGGTCGACCTCGCGACGGCCGAAGTGCGCGGCGTCGCTGCGGCGCCCCGAAACCCGCGCCTGCCAGCCCGTGCGGCCGGCGCTGATGTAGTCCAGGCTCGCGACCGCCTTGGAGATGTGGAACGGCTCGGTGTGGGTGACGACCGCGCTGGGCACCAGGCCGATGTGCGTGGTGCGGGGCGCGACGCGGGCGGCGATCAGCCCGGCGTCGAGCCGGCCGCGCACCTGGTCGGTCCGGTCGTCCGGGCCCTCGTCGAGGGTGGTCTGCGGGCCGAGCGAGTCCTCGATCGTGACGAGGTCGAGCAGCCCGCGCTCCGCTTCCCGCACGATGTCGACCCAGTAGTCGGCGGTGAAGAGCTCGGCGGAGCGGGCGGATTCCTCCCGCCACGCGGCGGGATGCCAGCCGGCGCCGTCCAGCGCCACCGCGAGGTGCAGGTTCGGTCGTGGTGCCATCTGCAGGTCCTTGCTGCCGGGCGGAGTTGACTCCACAGTGGATTCAAGTGGGGAGCGCGCCGGAGGCGCGCGGGAACGGCGCCGGGGCTAAGCGGCGTGTGGGACCGGCGAACGATGCCGGGAGAAGCGCGGGACTGCGGGCGCTCAGCGCCGCGGACAGGCGGCGGAGCTCACCCGGAGGAGGTCGACGTGGTCCCTGGTGACCAACTGCACCGACTGAGCCATGCCTAGAACGCTAGAAGCGTCCCCGGGAAGCGTCAATGGATCACCGCGGCTGCCCACGATGTGGGCGGATGCGTTTCAGAGCAGCGAAATCGTCGCGGCGCCGGCAGGGCGGACCCGGCCGATCACCGCCGCGCCGGGCACCTCGCCGACCACGAGCAGCCCGCCGGAGGTCTGCGCGTCGGCGAGCAGCAGCAGGTCTTCTTCCGGCGCCGAACCAGGATCGAGATGCGGCCGCACCCAGTCGAGGTTCCGGCGGGTGCCGCCGCTGACGAACCCGGCCCGCACCGCGTCCCGCGCGCCGTCGAGGTACGGCACGGCGGTCACGTCGATCTCGGCGGAGGTGCCGGAGGCGCGCATCGTCTTGAACAGGTGGCCCAGCAAGCCGAATCCGGTGACGTCGGTCGCGCACACCGCCCCCGCCCGCGCCGCCGCGGCGGCGGCATCGCGGTTCAGCGTCGTCATCGCGTCGATCGCCTGCTCGAAGCGTTCGCCGGTGCTCTTGTGCCGGGTGTTGAGGACGCCGATGCCCAGTGGTTTCGTCAGCGACAGCGGCAGGCCGGGACGCGCGGTGTCGTTGCGCAGCAACCGATCCGGCTCGACCAGGCCGGTGACCGCCAGGCCGTACTTCGGCTCGGGATCGTCGACGCTGTGCCCGCCGCCGACGTGGCAGCCCGCCGCCCCGGCGGCGTCGCAACCGCCGCGCAGCACCTCCGCGGCCAGCTCGAACGGCAGGACGTCTCGCGGCCAGCCGAGCAGGTTGACCGCGACGATCGGCGTCCCGCCCATCGCGTAGACGTCGGAGAGCGCGTTCGTGGCGGCGATGCGGCCCCAGTCGTAGGGATCGTCCACGACGGGCGTGAAGAAGTCCGTGGTGACCACGATCGCCGGCCCGCCGTCGGCGCGCACCACGGCGGCGTCGTCGCCGGTGTCCAGGCCGACGACCAGTTCCGCGTTCGGCCGTTCGACGACGGGCGCCAGGCCGCCGACGACCGACTCCAGTTCGCCGGGCGGGATCTTGCAGGCGCAACCGCCGCCGTGCGCGTACTGGGTCAGGCGAATCGCCGCGGTCTCGGGCATGGCCCCATTGCAGCACGTCGGCGGCGGGTTTACCGGCGGAGACGGACGGGAATCGAACCCGCCGCACCGAGGTTCTCGGTGCCACCGGCTTTGAAGGCCGAGGGGGCCACCAGGCACCCAGACGTCTCCGCCGGCCACTCTAGGATGTTCGCGTGCCGTTCGCGACGACAGCTGACCAAGCGAAGATCTACTACCAGGTCCGGGGCTCCGGCGAACCGCTGGTGCTGCTGAGCGGGCAGGCGAACACCCACCACTGGTGGGACAACGTGCACGCCGACTTCGAGGACGATTACCTGACGATCGTGCTGGACTACCTCGGCACCGGGCAGAGCGACAAGCCCGCCGACGCGGAGTACAGCGTCCGCCGCTTCGCCGGTGACGTGATCGCCGTCCTCGACGACCTGGGCATCGCGCGAGCACACGTCTACGGCACCTCGATGGGAGGCAAGGTGGCGCAGTGGGTGGCGATCGACCACCCGGACCGGATCGGTGCGCTGGTGCTGGGCTGCACCTCGGTCGGCGGCACCCGCGGGCTGCGCGCCGACGCCGAGGTGACCCGGTCCCTGGCGCAGCCGTCGGCGGACGCGGCGCGCGAAGCCCTGATCGACCTGATGTACACGCCGGAATGGGTGCGGACCCATCCCGGCCCGTACGTCACGCTCGGCGGGCGGATGCCCCACCACGCCCGGCGCGGGCACCTCCGGGCCAGCAACGGCCACGACAGCTGGGCGGAGCTGGACCGGGTGACGGCGCCGACGCTGGTGCTGCACGGCGCCGACGACATCTTCAGCCCGGCGGAGAACGCCGCGATCCTCGCCGGGCGCATCGCCGGTGCCGAACTGTACTACCTCGAAGGTGCCCGCCACGCCTACTTCGAGGAGCAGCAGGCCGAATCCTCCGGCGCCGTGCTGCGGTTCCTCGCCGAGCACCCGCTGAGCTAGCCGCCCTGCCCGCCCCGGTTCCGGTGCGCCGGATCACGCCGGGCAGGTGTCGGGCAGGCCGAACTTGGGGAACAGGCCGACGTCGAAGAACGCGACGGTGTGCTTGACCTTCGCGCCGTCGAAGTCCAGCACCTGCAGGTGGAACGGCCGGAACACGCCGTCGGGCTCGAGCCGGTACACGCCGAAGGCGACCTGGCCGTTCGCCCGCGCCGGCAGCAGCCGCAACTCGCCCGGACCGGCCGGGCACTGGAGGTCGACCAGCTGGCCGATGTGCTCCGCGCCGCGCACCCAGGTCGCGATCGGCGGCATCTCCCAGACCGCGTCGTCGGTGAACATCTGCACGATGGCCGGGATGTCCTTGGCCTCGAACGCCGCCACATAACACTCAAGCAGTTGCCGCTGCTCGGCGGTCAGCGGCTGCGGGGCGTCGTCCTCGGACGGCTTGACCTGGTCGAGCTGGGCCCGGGCGCGCTGCAGGACGCTGTTGGCCGCGGCGGTGCTGATGCCGAGCGCGTCGGCGACCTCGGCGGCCTTCCACTTCAGCACGTCGCGCAGGATCAGCACCGCGCGCTGCCGGGCGGGCAGGTGCTGCAGGGCGGCGATGAACGCCAGCCGGGTGCTCTCCCGTGCGCCGACGATCGCCGCGGGATCGGTGTGCTCGTCGGTGATCATGCCGTCGGGGATGGGTTCCAGCCACGCCACCTCGGGCAGCTCGACCAGCTCGCCGCCGGGATCGTCGGTGGGGCCGCCCAAGCCGGTCGGCAGCGGCCGGCGCTTCCGGTTCTCCAGCGCGGTCAGGCAGGTGGTGGTGGCGATCCGGTAGAGCCAGGTGCGCAGCGACGAGCGGCCCTCGAACCGGTCGTAGGCGCGCCAGGCGCGCAGGTACGTCTCCTGCACCAGGTCCTCGGCGTCGTGCAGCGAGCCGAGCATCCGGTAGCAGTGCGCCAGCAGTTCCCGGCGGTACGGGTCGGCCTGCGCGACGAAATCGTCGGTGGCCATCGTGGTCGTGGCGGCCATTGCTGCGCCCCTTCGGCTACCTCTGCACTGGACTTTTGGTGTCGCAGAGCACAGTAACCGAAGGCACCGACAGATCAGGGGGTCAGCAGTGGCCCTCGCGCCAGTAGCCCATGAAGGCGACCGCCTGCTTCGGGATGCCGTAGTCGTTGACCAGCATTCGCCGCAGCCGCTTGATCACGCCCGCCTCGCCGGCCAGCCAGCCGTAGAAGGCGTCGGGCGAGGCCGCGTCGGCGGGGGTGTCGGGCACCTCCCACAGCGTCGTGGTGTCCACGTCGACGTCGTCCGGTTCGGCCGCGTCGCCGCGCGACGACGGGCGCAGCTCGTTCAGCGCCTCGGCGACGCCTTCCTCCAGCAGCGTGCCGTGCGGCGTCGCGGCGCATCGGGGGAACCAGCGCACCTCGACGCCGTCGGGCAGGTTCCAGTCCTGCCGGTCGTGCTCTTCCGGCACTTCGAGGCAGACGATGCCGCGAGCGCACGGCGGGAGCGATTCGACGATGGAGGCGACGGCGGGCACGGCGGTCTCGTCACCGGCGAGCACCAGGTGGCTGGCCGCCGCGGGCGGCGCCCACTCGCAGCCCCACATGCGGCCGGTGCCCGGCCGGTCGGGGCCGAGCAGGCCGATCTCGTCGCCGGGTCGCGCCTGCGCCGCCCAGTTCGAGGCGGGGCCGCCGTGGCCGGGTCCGCCGTGCAGCACGAAGTCGACGTCGAGCTCGGCGGATTCGCCGCGGTAGGCGCGGACCGTGTAGGTGCGCAGGTTCGGGCGGATCTCGTCGGGCATCGCCAGCCACCGCTGGTACCAGTCGGCGCCGCTCGGGAAGTCCGCGAGTGTGCGGCCGGGCTGCGGCAGCACCAGCTTGATCCGCTGGTCGTGCCCGCCGGCGCCGAAGGAGCGCAGGCACTCGGCGGTGAAGGTGATCCGGACGAAGCTCGGACCGAGCCGTTGCACCCTCGCTACCTCGACCGGGAACGTCCGGTAGACGGGCTTGTGCTCGGTCAACTGCGCGGTCCGCGTACCTGGCATCCGTAACCTCCCGAGATCGAATGCTAGGTTAGCCTAGCCTTACGAATTTGGGGAGGTTGGTTTGCGTCACAAGATCCGAGCCGCTACCGCGCTGCTCGTCGCCGTCGGTTCGCTGACGGCATGCGCTTCGCCAGGTCAGGACGACCAGGCGGGCACCGGATGGTCCTACACCGATGATCGCGGGATCACTCTGAACGCGGACAAGCGCCCGGAGCGGATCGTCGCGCAGGTCTCGTCGGCCGGGGCGCTGAAGGACTTCGGGGTGAACGTGGTCGGCACCTTCGGGCCGCTGGTGCGCGACGACGGCTCCACCGAGCCGGAGGCGGGCAGCATTGATCCCCGCCAGGTCACCGACGTCACCGGGCCGGGCTACGGCGAGGTGAACCTGGAGCGGCTGACCTCCCTCAAGCCGGAACTGCTGGTCAGCGGCAAGTACGCGGAATTCCCCGGTCTCTGGCACCTGGTCCAGGACCAGGAGGACGCGGTCAAGCGGATCGTGCCGACGGCCGGCGTCGTGCAGTCCGGGATCGCGCTGCCCGAGGCCATCCGCAAGTACAAGGAACTGGCTCGCGCGCTTGGCGGCGACGTCGACTCGGAGCGGGTGAAGGCCGACGAGGACCGGTTCAACGCGGCCGCCCAGCGCCTGCGCGACATCGGGGCGCGGATGCGCGCCGAGGGCAAGTCGATCCTCGCCGTGGGCGGTACCAAGGAGGAGTACTTCGTGGTGGTCCCGGCCCGCAACCCGGACCTGGACTACTACGTCAAGGAGCTGGGTCTGCCGATCACGACGCCGCAGAACCCGGACGTGGCCGGCGGCGGCTACTTCGAGCGGCTGTCCTGGGAGAAGGCCAACGCCTACCCCGGCGACGTCCTGCTGTGGGACGCCCGGCCCGCCTCGATGAAGCCGGAGCAGATGAAGGAGAACCCGGTGTTCGCCTCGCACCCGGCGGCCGCCGCGAACCGCTTCGTCGAATGGGACGCGGTCGCGCCGATGAGCTACGCCAGCTACGCCGGGATCATGAACAAGCTGGCCGACCAGCTGGAGACCCAGCTGGCCCGCTGAGCTCGCGCGAACCCCCGGCATCCCCGTCCGATGTGGACGGAGGTGCCGGGGTTCTGCGTTACCCGTCGGCCGGATCGCCGTCGAACCCGTTCGCCCAGCAGCGGCCGCGAACTAGCCGCCGAGGGCCGCTCCGATCCGTTCCGCGGCGGCGACGACCTGGGCGCCGAAGCGCTGCCCGGGGCTCGGCAGGAGTCGTTGCGTAGGCGCCGAAAGGCACACCGCCGCGACCGTGTCGCCGTGCAGGCGCACCGGAGCGCTGACCGAACCGACGCCCGGCGCGCGAGCCTGGACGCTCTCGACCCAGTCGTGGCCGTCCGGGTTCCTCTCGCCGAGTAGCACCTGACCGGACGATCCGTGCGGGAACGGGAGCAGGGTGCCCGCGGGCTGGCTGGCCCGCAGTTCCTCCGGCGACTCGACGCTCACGATGCACAGCCGGTGGTCTGCCCGCCGGACCCACAGCTGCACCGATTCTCCCGCCGCTACGCACAGTTCTTCCAGCACCGGCCGCGCGGTCTCGGCCAGCGCCGAGGTCGCGAAGCGCGGGCCGAGGTGGAAGCAGCCCGCCGCGTCGCGCCGCAGCAGGCCGTGGGCGACGAGAGCGGTGGCCAGCCGGTGCGCGGTGGACACCGTCAGGCCGAGCGTCCTGGCCAGTTCGCTGGTGCCCATCGGCTGGCTTTCCACGCAGTCCAGGATGGCCACCGAGCGGTCCAGGACGCCGACGCCGGTGGCGAACGGTTCCGCGGCCACGGCTAGCGCCGGACTTCCGCGGGAGCGGCCGGGATCTTCGCCAGCGCCGACGGCAGCGCGTGCCCGACCAGCCCGGCGAGGTGATCGCGCAGCGCGCCGAGCTTGGACACGTCGATCCCGGTGTCGATGCCTTCCCGGTGGAACAGGTGGATCAGGTCGTCGGCGGCGATGTTGCCGGTCGCGCCCGGCGCGAACGGGCAGCCGCCGAGCCCGCCGAGCGCGGCGTCGAAGCGCCGGATGCCGCAGCGGTAGGCCTCCCAGGCGTTGGCGTCGGCCATGCCGTAGGTGCTGTGCAGGTGAAGACCCGTTCGCTCCACGGGAAAGACGTCGCGCACCGCGGTGACGGCGCGGTTGATGTCGCCCGGCGATGCCGCGCCGATGGTGTCCGCGAGGTGCAGCACGTCGACGCCGATGTCCGCGTAGTGCCGCGCGACCCGGACGACGCGCTCCACCGGGGTGTCGCCGTCGAAGGGGCAGACGAACGCGGTCGCGATGCAGCCTTCGGTGCGGATTCCGGCGTCGTGCACGATCTCGGCGGCCCGCGCGATGCGCTGCATCGCTTCCTCCGTGCCGACACCGGCGTTCGACACGCTGTGGCCCTCGCTGGCCGAAAGCACCAGCCGCACGTTCTTCGCGCCCGCCTCGACGGCGCGCTGCGCGCCCCGCTCGTTGAGCACCAGCGTGTGGAAGGTCGCCGGCTGGTCGGCGAGGCCCGCGACGACCTCGGCGGTGTCGGCCATCGTCGCCACCCGCTTCGGGTTGACGAACGAACCGATCTCCAGGTGCTGGAAACCCGCGTCGACCAGCAGCTCGCCGAAGCGGACCTTGTCGGCGGTGGGCACGATCACCGGCTCGATCTGCAGCCCGTCGCGCAGCGACACCTCGGTGATGAGTACCAATTCAGATCACTCCTTCGGCCCGCAGCTCGGCGGTCTCGGTCGGGGAGAGCCCCAGCTCGGCCAGCACCTCGTCGGTGTGCTGGCCCAGCTCCGGGCCGAGCCAGCGGGTGCCGCCCGGTTCTTCGGTCAGCTTCGGGACGATGCCGGGGAACAGCACCTCGCGGGTCTCGTCGCCCTCGATCCGCACCGGGTGCCGCTCGTGCATCCCGCGGGCCGCGAAGTGCGGATCGGCCACGATGTCCGGCACGTCGTAGATGGGTCCACTGGGGACGGACGCCCCGGCGAGCAGCTCCAGCACCCGCGGGCTGTCCAGCCGCGCCGTCCAGGAGCCGATCGCGTCGTCGATCTCCGCGCCCCGCTCGACCCGGCCGACGTTCGTCTGCAGCGCGGGATCGCCGGCCAGGTCGGGGCGGTCGATCAGGTCCATCAGCCGGGCGTAGATGGCGTTGTTGTTGCCACCGACCACCACGTACTTGCCGTCGGCGCACCGGTAGGTGCTCGACGGAACGACCCCGGGGATCGTCGCCCCGGTGGCCTCCCTGGTGACGCCGAAGGCGTCGAAGTCCGGTACCGAGGACTCCATCAGCGAGTAGATCGCCTCGTACAGCGCGACGTCGACGGTTTCGCCGGGCTCGCCGGAGCGGCGGCGCAGTAGCCCCATCAACGCGCCGATGACCGCGTAGAGCCCGGCCACCGAGTCCGCCAGGCTGACGCCGGTGCGCACCGGCGGCATGCCTGGATAGCCGGTCAGGTGCCGCACGCCGCCGAAGGCCTCGGCGACGCCGCCGAAGCCCGGGCGCTCCCGGTACGGCCCGGTCTGCCCGAACCCGGAGATCCGCACCAGCACGGCTCCCGGGTTGGCCCGGCGGATCTCCGCCGGGCCGAGTCCCCACTTCTCCAGCGTGCCGGGCCGGAAGTTCTCCAGCACGATGTCCGCGCCGGAGATCAGCTTCCGCGCGACGCCCTGGCCCTGCGCGGAGCGCAGGTCGAGGGTCATCGAGCGCTTGTTGCGCGCCATGGTGCGGAACAGCAGCGACACGTCGCCGCCGTGCAGCCGCCAGTTGCGCAGCTCGTCGCCGGTCTTGGGGCGTTCGATCTTGATGACGTCGGCGCCGAACTCGGCGAGGATCCGGCCCGCGGTCGGGGCGGCGATGAAGTTGCCGAGCTCGACCACCCGGATCCCGGTGAGGGGCCCGTGTCCGTTGGGCGCCATCGGTCTTCTCCTGTTTCACGGTGTTGCGGCAAGGGCGATGTGAGCGCCCGGGGCGTGGAGTTGTCCGTCTCCGCAAGCCCCTGCTTTGTCAATATTTGGGAAACCAATGCCTTTATTCGGCAAGACAGGACGGTAATTACCCGGATGAGGATTAACAAGACCTTGATCACGCAACGATCATGTGTATGCTTCGCCGGTCCGTCTTCGTAGCCGCCGGGTGGGCAAAACCCGACCCGGCGGGAAAAGCGCTGCTCGCCGCAGAACTCAGGAGTCGGCTCGTGCCGACCCCGACGAATCGGACCCATAGATGTCGGACATCGTTGTCTTCGCCAACGCCGCGATAACCATCGTCGGCGTCGTCGTGCTCATCCTCCGCGCCAAGATCAGCCCAGCTATCGCGCTCGTCCTCGGCGCGATCTACCTGGGCCTCGTCTCCGGGCTAGGCCCCGAGCAGACCATCAAGTCCATCACCACCGGCTTCGGCGACCTGATGACCGAGGTCGGGCTGCTGATCGCGTTCGGCGTGCTGCTCGGCTCGCTGATGGCCTCGCTCGGCGCGATCGAGAAGCTCGTCGACCTGCTCGTGCGCACCTTCGGGCCGCGCAGCCTGCCCTACACCTTCGGCGCCACCGTCGGCACGGTCCTCCAGTCGATCTTCGCGGACGTGCTGCTGGTGATCACCGCGCCGCTGGCCAGCCGGCTGTCCCGGCAGATCGGGCCGTACGGCGCGGCCCGGATGTGCGCGGCGATGGCGCTGGGCATCGAGGTCGGCCTGGTGTTCGTGGTGCCCGGCGTCGGGGCCGTCGCGCTGGCCGGCGTGCTGGACCTGCCGTTCGGCAAGATGTTCCTCTTCGGCACCGTCACCGCGGTCTTCACCATCGTCGTCACGCTGGCGCTGTTCACCGCGCTGGCCAAGCGCGGCCTGTGGAACCCGAAGCTGGACGAGACCGAGGAGCTGCCGGTCGCCGAGGTCGCCGACGAGGAGCGGTCGCCGCGCGAACTCCCGCCGCTGCCGCTGCTGCTGGCCCCGCTGCTGCTCGCGCTGGCGCTGATCGCCTTCGGCGCCATCGCGGAGATGGCCGAGTTCTCCTCGCCGTGGGTCGACTTCCTCGGTGACCCGGTGATCGCCCTGCTCATCGGCCTGATCGGGGCGGTGCTCATCGCGCGCTGGAAGCTCCCGGCGGAGCAGACCGCGGCGGCGTTCAAGCGCGGCTTCCACGAGAGCGGCCAGATCCTCATCCTCACCGGCGTCGGCGGTTCGCTGGCGCAGACGGTGAAGGACGTCGGCCTGGGCGAGCTGCTGAAGGACTACTTCTCCACCAGCACGGTCGTGCCGCTGCTGCTGGTGTGGCTGGTGGCAGCGGTGCTGCACATCGCGATCGGCTCGGTGACGCTGGCGTCGATCACCGCCGCGGGCGTGCTGGGCCCGGTGATGCCGCTGCTGGGCATCGACCCGATCTTCGTCGCCCTGGCGGCGGGCGCGGGCTCGCTGTTCGTCATCCACGCGACCAGCAACACGTTCTGGCTGCTGCAGACCCTGCTGCCGCAGACGACGCGAGGAGCCCTGAAGTCGGTGACGCTGACGGTCTCGGCGGCGTCGATCATCGCCATGATCCCGATCCAGCTCATGGCCCTCCTGTTCTGATCCGGGCGGGCCGTGGGCCTTTCGGGTTGTTACGACGGCTCGAGAGGCCCGCGGCCCGCGGCCAGGGCGCTTCGCAGCGCGGCCGTGACGGCTTCCGGGTTGTCGACGTTCATCAGGTGGCCCGCGTCGGGGATTTCCTGATACGTGGCCTGGGGGAGTGCTTCGAGGAGGATGTCGGCCGCCTTGCGCGGGCAGAGGACGTCGTGCTCGCCGCCGATCACCGCCACCGGGCACTTGATCGCCGCCAGCTCCGGGGTCAGCGGGTTGCCGCGCAGGCCCGCCATCGCGGTCGCCGCGTTCGCGTAGCCGCGGCCGTCGCCGATGGATTCCGCGCGCCGCGCAACCACCTCATCGACGTCCACTGTGGAGTTCGAGACCATCATCGCGGTGTCCGCGCGCAGCGAGGCGAGCACGGCGTCGCCGGTCTCCGCGGCTCGCTGCAGGTTGATCTCGGCCGCCGCGCGCCCCACCACCGAGGACGTCCCCAGCACGATGACGCCGGTGACCAGATCCGGCCGGTGCGCCGCGGCGGAGAGCACCACCGTGCCGCCGAGGGAGAATCCCACGCACACCGCAGGCCCGGAGACCTCGTCGAGGAACGCGAGCAGATCGTCCCGCAGCTGGGCCAGGGTTCCGTTCGCGTCGCCGAGCGTGCTGGCGCCGTGCCCGCGCACGTCGTAGGCGTAGGTGCGGTGGTCGGCGAACTCCGCCTGCTGGCGCCGCCAACTGCGGTGGTCCTCGGCGAGGCCGTGCACGAACACCACGGCCGGGCCGGAACCGCTGGCGCAGTAGTGCGTCTGGACGTCGTTCAGCGCGGCCGTGGCGGTCTGCAAGCCCATCAACTCCCGGTGTCGGTTGCCGCCCCCGATTCTGCGGCACGCAGTTCCAGGACGGAACCGCCCGCCAGCACGGGCCCGCTGGTGTGCAGGTGGCAGCGCACCGTGCCGCCGCCGTCGACGGGCGTCGGCTCGGGGACGACCGAGCGGCAGACGTCCATCGCGTACGGGCAGCGCGGGTGGAAGGTGCAGCCGCCGGGCGGATCGGTCGGGTCCGGCGGATCGCCGGGGAGCACGATGCGCTCGCGCCGGCGCTGCACCCCCGGGTTGGGCACCGGGACCGCCGACAGCAGCGCCTCGGTGTACGGGTGGGCGGGGTGTGCGTAGAGGCGCTGCGACGGGCCTTCCTCCACGAGCCGCCCGAGGTACATCACCGCCACGCGCTGGGCGAGCTGCCGCACCACCGACAGGTCGTGCGAGATGAACAGGTACGAGGTGCCCAGTTCGGCGCGCAGTTCCTCCAGCAGGTTGATGATCTGGTTCTGCGTCGAAACGTCCAATGCGGACACCGCCTCGTCGCAGATCACGACGTCCGGGTCCACCGCCAGCGCGCGGGCGATGGCCAGCCGCTGCCGCTGCCCGCCGGAGAACTCGTACGGGTAGCGCTCCAGGTGGCGCGGCGACAGGCCGACCCGCACCAGCAGGTCCCGGACCCGCTCGTCCCGCACCTTCCCGCGCAGGCCCTCGTGCACCTCCAGCGGTTCGCCGACGCTCTCGGCGACCACCATCGACGGGTCCAGCGATGAGTAGGGGTCCTGGAACACCATCTGGATGTGCCTGCGGTGCCGCCGCAGCTCGCGGCCGCCGAGCGCGGTCAGCTCGGTGCCCCGCAGCCGGACCGCGCCGCTGTCGGGTTCGACCAGCCGCATCAGGGCCCGGCCGGTGGTCGACTTGCCGGAGCCGGACTCGCCGACCAGCCCGAGGATCTCCCCGGCGGCCACCTCGAACGACACCCCGTCCACCGCGCGCAGCCGCGCCCCGCGCCGGAACAGGCCGCGCTGCAACGGGAAGCTCACCGACAGGTCCTCGACTTCGAGCAGTGCGGTCATGCCGGGCCTCGCAGCAGGAGTTCGTCGGAGCGGACGCACCGCGTGGCGCGGTGCCGGTCGAACAGCCGCAGCTCCGGGGCGCCGGCGGCGCAGCGGTCGGCGGCGTACGGGCAGCGGGGGTGGAAGCGGCAGCCGTCGGGCACGGCGCCCGGCGTCGGGGCCTGGCCGGGGATGGTGGCCAGCCACTCCGCGCCGCCGACCTGCGGCATGGCGGCCAGCAGGCCCTCGGCGTAGGGGTGCGGCGGGTGGCTGAAGAGGTGGTCGACGTCGTCGGCCGCCACCACCTGCCCGGCGTACATCACCACCACCCGGTCGCAGATGTCGGCGACCACGCCCAGGTCGTGGGTGATGAACACCATCCCCATGCCGAGCTCGTCGCGCATCTGCCGCAGCAGGTCGAGCATCTGGGCCTGGATCGTCACGTCCAGCGCGGTCGTCGGCTCGTCGGCGACGAGCACCTTCGGCTCGCAGCAGATCGCCATCGCGATCATCGCCCGCTGCCGCATCCCGCCGGAGAACTCGTGCGGGTAGCTGCGCGCCCGACTCGCCGCGTTCGGGATGCCGACCTGGTCCAGCGCCGCGACGGCGCGTTCCATCGCCGCCTTGCGGGACACCTTCCGGTGCCGTCGCACGGTTTCCGCGATCTGGTCGCCGATGGTGAACGCCGGGTTCAGCGACGACATCGGCTCCTGGAAGATCATCGCGATGTCGTTGCCGCGGATGTCGGCCAGCCGCTTCTGCGGCATGCCGACGAGCTCGGTGCCGTCGAGCCGGATGCTGCCGCGGGGCACCCGGCTGGTCCGCGGCGGCAGCAGGCCCAGCATCGCCAGGCTGGTGACGGTCTTGCCGGAGCCGGATTCGCCGACCAGGCCCAGCGTCGACCCGGCTTCGACGGCGAACGACACACCTTCGACCACCGTCACCCAGCCGCGGTCGGTGGCGAACCGGACGTCGAGGTCGGACACCTGCAGCACGCTCATCGACCGCTCCTGATCTCCCGGCCCAGCGAGTCGCGCAGCCCATCGCCGAGGACGTTGAACGCCAGCACCGTCAGCGCGATGGCGACGCCGGGGAGGACCACCAGGTGCGGCGCCAGCGACACGAACCTCGCGCCCTCCTGCAACATCGAGCCCCAGCTCGCCTGCGGCGGCACCACACCGAGGCCGAGGAAGCTCAGCGTCGCCTCGGCGAGCATCGCGAACGCCGCGACCAGCGACAGCTGGACCAGCAGCGGCGACAGCACGTTGGGCAGCACGTGCCGGCGGATGATGCGGCCCGCCGGGGTGCCGATGCTGCGGGCCGCCTCGATGTAGGTCTCCTCCCGCACCGACAGCACCGAGCTGCGCACCAGGCGCAGCAGGCGCGGCGCGGTGACCAGGCCGACCGCGAACATCGCGTTGGTCAGGCCCGGGCCGCGCGCGGCGACGATCGCTACCGCCAGGATCAGCGGCGGGAAGCTCATGAACGCGTCCGCCAGCCGCACCACCCAGCGGTCGAACCGGCCGCCGAGGTACGCGCCGACGAGCCCGAGTGGCACCCCGAGCACCACCGCGACGCCGACGGCTTCCACCGCGGCGAGTAGCGAAATGCGGCTGGCCACCAGCATCCGGCTGAGCATGTCGCGGCCGAACTGGTCGGTGCCCAGCAGATATCCGTCGGCGCCGGGCGCGGCGAGCACGTTGCGCAGGTTCTGGTCGTCGGGATCGGCCGGGGCCAGCAGCGGCGCGAACGCCGCGATTGCGGTCAGCAGCAGGAGGAACAACAACGCGAGCACCGCCGGGCGCTGCCGCCGGAAGCGGCGCCAGAACCGCTGCCTCGGCGACTGCGGCGGGCCGAGGTCGTCCGCGGTGGTCTCCGCGACGACGTGCCGCGTCCACCGCTGCGTGGTGTCGGTCAACTCCGTTCCTCCCTCGCCGGTGCTCATTGCGCCCGCACCTTCGGGTTGAGGTAGCCGTAGGACAGGTCGACCGCCAGGTTGGCCAGCATCACCATCACGGCGGTGACCACGACGACGCCCTGCACCATCGGCAGATCCCGTTGCAGCACGGCGGTGATCGCCAGCTGGCCGAGGCCGGGGATGCCGAAGATCTGCTCGACGACCACTGTTCCGCCCAGCAGCACCGAGATCCGCATGCCCAGCACCGTGACCACCGGCGTGGCCGCGTTCTTCAGCGCGTGCTTCGCGATGACGCTGGTGGTGCGCAGGCCCTTGGCGCGGGCGGTGCGCAGGTAGTCCTGGTCGAAGACGTCGATCAGCGAGCTGCGCAGCTGGCGGGTGAGCTCGGCGGCGGCCGCCAGGCCCAGCGTGAAGCCGGGCAGCAGCAGGTGCGCCAGCCAGGCGACCGGATCGTCGTCCAGCGGCACGTACCCGGTGGCGGGCAGCAGCCGCAGGTTCAGCGCCAGCGCGGTGGCCAGCAGCAGCCCGAGCCAGAAGTTCGGCATGGCCACGCCCACCGAGGTGCCGACCGTGGCGAACCGGTCGAGCCAGCGGCCCCGGCTGGTGGCCGCGGCGACCGCGGCGGGCACGCTGATCAGCAGCGCCATCACGATGGCGACCGCGGTCAGCGACACGGTGGCCGGGAAGCGCTCCGCGATGGCGCCGGAAACGCTGCGGTTGCTGAACATCGACGTGCCGAGGTCGCCCTGGACGGCGTGGCTCGCCCAGCGCCAGTACTGCTCCAGCAGCGAGTCGTTGAGCCCGAGGCGTTCGCGGGTCGCCTCGATCTGGGCCTGGGTGGCGTTCTCCCCGGCGATGGTGATGGCCGGGTCGCCGGGCACCAGCAGCACCAGCCCGAACACGATCAGCGAGACGAGGAACAGCAGCGGAACCATCGCCGCCAGGCGGCGGACAACGAGCTGTAGCACCCGGTCACCTCCCCGTTCCGGCCGCGCCGACGCCGCGGAACTCGGGCTTGTTGGACAACCAGCTGCGCAGGTCGGTGACGCGCGCGGCGTGCCCGTAGTTGGTGTCGGCGAAGACCACCGGCACGTCCAGCGCCTGGTCCAGGACCATTCGGTCGATCTGGTGGAGAAGTTCGGTGCGCGCCGCCGGGTCGATGGTCCGCCGGGCCTGCCCGATCAGCTGCTCCAGCTCAGGCGCGGTGTGCCCGCCGGGATTGGAGAACCCCTTGCTGGTGTAGAGCAGTCCGAGGGTCTGGATCGGATCGGCGCGTCCGCCCCACGGCGCGACCATCGCGTCGCCCTGCTGCCTGCCGTAGAACAGGTCGGCCGCCTCGCCGGAGGAGACCTCGCGGATCTTCATCCGCACTCCGATGTCGGCCAGTTGTTCCTGCACGGCGACGGCGGTGCCGGGATCGGTGTTGGGCACGATCGCCTCGAACTCGAAACCGCCGGCCAGCCCGGCCTCGGCGAGCAGCTGCCGCGCCTTCGGCGGGTCGTACGAGTAGGGATCGGGAAGGTCCGGGTCGTGCGCGTAGTACCCGGGCGGGAAGGGCTGCGCGGCCGGTTTCCCGTTGCCGAACAGCACGCCGTGGATGATGGCGTCCCGGTCGATCGCGTGGTTGAGCGCGCGCCGCACCCGGATGTCGCCGAACTCGGCGCGGGTGCGGTTGAGCTGCAGGTGGTAGAAGGCGAGGGTCACGTCGCCGACGACGCCGAGGTCGTACTGCCGGGCCTCGGCGACCTGGTTCCCGGCCAGCAGCGCGGCGTCGACCTCGCCGGCGCGCAGCGCGTTCATCCGCGTCGTCGTGTCGGGCTGGATGACGATCGCCATCGTCTCGACCCGCTGGGCGGCGGGGTCCCAGTAGCCGGGGAAGCGGCGCAGCACGACGCGGTCGTTCGGGCTGTAGCTGACGATCTGGTACGGCCCGGCGCCGACCGGGCGCAGGTCCAGCTGCGGGTCGTCGAACGCCGCCGGGCTGACCATCATCCCAGCCCGGTCGGAGAACACGCCGATCAGCGAGCTGTCCGGCGCGGTGAGCGCCAGCGAGACGGTCATCGGGCCGAGCACGTCGACCCGTTCCACCGCTTTCAGCTCGGATGCGACGGTCGAGCCTTGCAGCGTGCGGGCGCGGTCCAGGTTCGCCTTCGCGGCGGCGGCGTCGAACGGGGTGCCGTCGTGGAACCGCACGCCCGGCCGCAGTTCGAACACCAGCCGCTTGCCGCCGTCGGTGTACTGCCAGCCGGTGGCCAGGCCGGGCACCGGCTCGGCGGCGGTGGTCAGGTGCACCAGGCGGTCGTAGACCGGGAACAGGGAGGCGTTGTCGAAGCTGGACGAGGCGCGGTGCGGGTCGTAGCGGCTGGGGCCGACGGAGTAGGCGAACCGGAAGGTGCTGCCGGCACCGCCGGAGGCCGATCCGGTCGCCTCGGTGTTGATGCCCCCGCACGCCGCGGTGAGCGCCAGCAGCGCGGAAATGGCTGCTGCGGCGAGGAAGTTGCGATGTGCGGGCACCCGGACCTCCGGCTCTTCATCGAGTACGGCGTCGGCGGTTGTCCTGCGCGAGCACGCTCGGTGGTGCGGCCCGAGTGGGAGATCTAGTGATCGGTCGCCCTATTCAAGGAGAGCTGGATCACAGAATCAAATAGCCCTCGACGAACGGACGAATAGGGCGAAACGATGGCCGCCGAACGGGTGTTGATCGGTGCAGACCCCGTGCGGCGGCCGGTTCGATGTGCCGGTCGGCAGGCAGCGGCGCTGATCGGCGTCGCGGCGCCGAGTAAGTTGGTCGGCGGTGCCCGTCGCCCGGGCGTGCAACGTCAGGAGGGAAGTGCCGTGCTGTTCGCGGTGAAGATGGACGTCGATCTGCCCGTCGACATGGATCCGGTAGTGAAGGCCGACACGCTCGCGCGGGAGAAGGCGTACTCGCAGAAGTTGCAGCAGGGCGGGGAGTGGGCGCACCTCTGGCGCTGCGTCGGGCAGTACTCGAACCTCAGCGTCTTCGACGTGGCCGACAACGAGCGGCTGCACGAGATCCTCTGGAACCTGCCGCTGTTCCCGTACATGACCATCGAGGTGACCCCGCTGGCCCAGCACCCGTCGGACATCGCCCTGCTCGGTTCCTGACCGGCGCGCGTCACCGGGAGCCGCGGACCTCCAGCGACGCCAGCAGCTTCGCGGTGGCCTGCTCGATCTCGTCCACCGCCTGTTCGAAGGCGGCCTCGTTGTGCGCGGCGGGCTTGCGGAACCCGGAGATCTTGCGGACGTACTGCAACGCGGCCGCCCGGATGTCCACTTCGGTGACGTCTTCGGCGTAGGGCGGGCGGAGCGTCTTGATGCTGCGGCACATGCCACGTCATGCTAGTCGGCCGTCGCCATCGGGGCGGCAATTTCCCGCGCACATGCCCCGCCACAGCAGGTCGACGAGCTTCTCGGTCGGGCCGCGCCAGTCGTCGCTGGGATTCAGGTAGAGCAGGCCGCCGAGCCCGCGCAGGACCGTTTCCGGGTCCAGGTCGGCGCGGACGGTCCCGGCCTCGACGTTGGCCGCCAGCAGCGTGGCGACCGCGCCGACCATGGCCTCGTGGGCCTTCGCGAACAGTTCGCCGTGCGACGACGTGGCCGCGCCGAGGGCTCCGGCCAGGCCTCGTTTGGTCATCATGTAATGCGTCAGGTGGTCGGTCGTCCAGATCCGGAACGCCTGTTTCGGCGGGTGTTGCCGGAGCAGGCTCGGGACGACGTCGACGAGGTGCTGCAGCTCGCGCTGGTACACGGCCAGGACGAGCGCCTCCGGGGTGGGGAAGTGCCGGTACACCGTGCCGACGCCCACGCCGGCCTGCTTCGCGATGGCGTTGAACGCGATTGCTCCCGAGCCGGCCAGCGCCTTCGCCGCCGCGGTGAGGATGCGCTCGTGGTTGCGCCGGGTGTCCGCGCGTCGGGAACCGACCGAGCCCGTCGTCATCGTCCCTCCCGGTTGGCTGCCGCGTCCTTCCCCGGAATGTAATGCACAATCGTCCGTCGACCTGCGGCTACCTTCGCGGGTGGTGTCGTCCTTGCAGAGCGGATAAGTATCCGCTAGCGTCGGTGAGGCGCCGAAGCGGATGAATATCCGGTTTCGGCGATGGTCTCAGCTCTGCTCCCACCACCACAAGCGACACCGCTGCGGTCGCCCTGCGCGGGCGGCCCGCGGGGAAGAGATCAAGTGGACATCTCACTCGAAGTCAACGGCAGGGCCGAACAGCTGAACGTCGATCCCGGCGTGACGCTGCTGGACGCATTGCGGGAGAACCTCGGCGTCACCGGCCCGAAGAAGGGCTGTGACCGCGGCCAGTGCGGTGCCTGCACCGTGCACGTCGACGGCAGGCCCGTGCTCTCGTGCCTCACCCTCGCCGCCACCGTGAAGCGACCGGTGACGACGGTGGAGGGCCTCTCCGACGGCGACGAACTGCACCCGGTCCAGCAGGCGTTCGTCGACCAGGACGCCCTGCAATGCGGGTTCTGCACGTCCGGTCAGGTCATGTCGGCCGTCGCCGCGGTCGAGCAGGGCGTCGAGGACGTCCGGGAGTTCATGTCCGGCAACATCTGCCGCTGCGCGGCCTACCCGAACATCGTCGCGGCGATCGAACAAGCGAGGCAGGCCGATGCGTCCCTTTGAACTCACGGCACCGACGACCGTCGAAGCCGCGCTCGCCTCGCCCGGCACGTTCCTGGCCGGCGGCACCACCCTCGTCGACCTGATGAAGCTCAACGTCCTCGCCCCGCAACAGGTCCAGGACATCAACGAGCTCCCGCTGCGGGGCATCGACACCGGCGACGGGCTGCGCATCGGCGCGCTGGAGCGGATGAGCGACGTCGCCGAGCACCCCGGCGTGTACCCGGCGATCTCCCGGGCCCTGCTGCAGAGCGCCTCCCAGCAGCTGCGCAACATGGCCAGCATCGGCGGGAACCTGATGCAGCGCACCAGGTGCACGTACTTCCGCGACGTCGCCACGCCCTGCAACCGGCGGGAACCGGGCAGCGGATGCCCCGCGATCTCGGGGGCGAACCGGACGCACGCGGTCCTGGGCGCCAGCGACTCGTGCGCAGCGGCGCACGCCAGCGACCTGGCCGTCGCGCTGGTCGCGCTCGATGCGGAGGTCCGGCTGCTCAGCGCCGCCGGGAGCCGCACCGCGAAGCTGGCCGATTTCTACCGCCTGCCGGGCGATTCGCCGGAGGTGGAGCACGATCTACGCCCCGGCGAGCTGATCGGCGAGATCGTGGTGCCGCGGCTGGACTGGGCGTCGCGCTCCACCTACGTCAAGGTGCGCGACCGGCAGTCCTACGAGTTCGCGCTCTGCTCCGCCGCCGTGGCGCTGGACGTCCAGGACTCGCGCATCGCCGACGCCCGGGTTGCGGTCGGCGGCGTGGCCACCGTGCCGTGGCGGCTGCCCGCGGTCGAGGAGGCCCTGCGCGGAGCGCCCGTGACGCCGGAGTCCTTCGAGGCCGCGGCGTCCCTGGCGGCCGACGGCGCTCGGCCGTTGTCCGGCAACGCTTTCAAGGTTTCCCTGCTGAAGCGGACCGTGGTCCGCGCACTGCTCGAACTGACCGAAGGGAGCCGCCTGTGACCAGTCGGCTGGACGGCCCGCTGAAAGTCACCGGGCAGGCGAAGTACGGCGCGGACAACAACTTCCCCGGCATGGCCTACGGGTACGTCGTGCTCAGCACGATCGCGCACGGCGAGGTCGAGGCCATGGACGTCACGGCGGCGAAGAGCGCGCCCGGTGTCGTCGGTGTGTACACGCCGTTCGACCCGTTGGACCTGCGCAAGCCGAGCTCTCCGTTCCTCGGCGAGATGTGGGTTCCGCTGCAGGACCGCGAGGTCACCTACTACGGCCAGCCGATCGGCTTCGTGGTGGCGGAGACCTTCGAGCAGGCGCGGGACGCGGCGATGCTGGTCGAGGTCTCCTACCGGACCCGGCCGGCCCTGACCTCGTTCGAGGACGGCCTCGCCGCGGCCGAGGACGCGCCGTCCAACGAGGACATCACGGTCCTCGCGGACGGCGTGGAGTCCATCGAGGACGCGCTGGGGTCGAGCCCGGTGCGGATCGAGGCGACCTACCGCACCGCCACCCAGAACCACGCCGCGATGGAGCCGCACTCCGCGGTCGCGGTGTGGGACGCCGACGGCCTGACCATCTACAGCGGGAACCAGGGCTCGGACCTGCAGGCCGCCGACATCGCCGGCGCGCTGGGCCTGGACCGCGCATCGGTCCGCGCGCTGAACCCCTTCGTGGGCGGCGCTTTCGGCGGCAAGGCCCGCACCTCCACCCCGGCGTTCCTGGCGGCGGCCGCGGCGAAGGCCCTCGGCCGGCCGGTCAAGGCCGCGCTCACCCGGGAACAGGTCTTCACCGCGACGGCGACCCGCGCGGCGACGCTGCAGAAGATCTCCCTCGGCGCGGACGCCGACGGCACGCTGATCGCGCTGCGCCACGAGTCGTGGTGCACCACGCCGACGGACCGGTCGTTCGTGGAGCCGACCTCGCACGGCACCTCGCGGGAGTGGTATGCGACCCAGAACCTGGCCATCAGCCAGAAGATCGTGCCGCTGAACATCCCGCCGACGACGTTCATGCGGGCGCCGGGGGAGGCGCCCGGGTCCTTCGCGCTGGAGAGCGCGATCGACGAGCTGGCGGTCGAGCTGGGCGTGGACCCGATCGAACTGCGCCTGCGGAACAACTCGATCGCGCCGCCCGGCAAGGACCTGCAATGGTCCAGCAAACACCTCGACGAGTGCTTCCAGGTCGGCGCGCAGCGGTTCGGCTGGGCGGACCGCTCGCCGGGCGGGCGTACCGACGGCGACTGGCTCGTGGGCATGGGCGTGGCCACCGCGATGTTCCCGGCGCTGCGATTCCCGGCCAGCGTCGAGGTCACCTTGCGGGCCGACGGCACGGCCGTGGTGGCGACCAGCGGCTCGGACCCGGGCACCGGCCTGCTGACCGTCCTGTCGTTGGTGGGCGCGGAATCGCTGGCGATCCCGGTCGAGCGGATCACGCCGCGGCTGGGCGACTCGGCGTTGCCGTCGGGCGGCATGTCCGGCGGCTCGACCGGCACGGCGAGCGCGGGTTCGGCCGTCATGATCGCCGCCACCGAGGTGATCGACGCGCTGCTCGCGCTGGCGTCGTCGCCGGGCGCGCCGTTCGAGGGCGCGGAGGTGTCCTACGAGGACGGTCGGGTGCTGGCCGACGACGGCCGCGCGATGGACTTCGGCGAACTGCTGCACTCGGTGGGCCGCTCGTCGGTCTCCGCGATCGGTTCCTCGGCGCCCGGCGAGGAGCTGACGAAGCACTCGTTCAGCTCGTTCGGCGCCCAGTTCTGCGAAGTCCGCGTGCACAAGTGGACTCGGGAGGCCCGCCTGTCGCGGATGCTCGGCGTGTTCGACTGCGGCCGGATCATCAACGAGAAGGCGGCCCGCAGCCAGGCGCTCGGCGGGATGATCTGGGGCGTGTCGGCGGCGCTGCACGAGGGCCTGGAGATCGAGGACAGCGGCCGCCTTGCCAACGGCGACTTCGCGGGCTACCTGGTCCCGGTGAACGCCGACATCCCGGACGCCGACGTCCACTTCGTCAGGTACCCGGATGCGTTGCACAACGCGGTCGGGGCGAAGGGCCTGGGCGAGATCGGCACGGTGGGCATGGCGGCGGCGGTGGCCAACGCGATCTACAACGCGACGGGAACCCGGGTCCGCCACATCCCGATCACGATCGAAGACCTCCTGGACGACTGAGGAGCCGAAGAGCCCGCCGACCGCCGCGAAAGCACCGGTCGGCGGGCTCTTCGGCGCTTCATGACCGGCGGTGTGGCTCGCAAGCCGTAGCGTCGCCGCGCCCGGGGCGTTTCCGGCAAGTCGTGCGGGATAAACTGGGCGCGGGCTGATGATTGATCTCCGAGGTGGGCGGTGACCGGTGGCCGTTGATGCGTTGGACGTGGCCGCGCTGTTCCGCGAGAGCCGCCGCGAGTCCGCGCCCGCCTACCGCCGCCTCAAGGACGTGATCATCGAGCAGATCGGCTCCGGGCGGTGGCCCGAGGGCGAGCTGCTGCCGTCCGAGAGCCAGCTGGTCAACGCGCTGGGCCTGTCGCGGATGACCATCAACCGGGCGCTGCGCGAGCTGAGCTCGGAGGGGCTGATCGTCCGGCTCGCCGGCGTGGGGACCTTCGTCGCCGAGCGCAAGAGCAGCTCCGCGCTGTACGAGGTGCGCAACATCGCCGACGAGGTCCAGCGGCGCGGGCACCGGCACCGGACCGACGTGGTGCTGCTGCGGGAGGAACCCGCCGACCTGCGGATGCACCGCCTGTTCGGGATCACCGAGGGGCGGCCGGTGTTCCACTCGCTCGTGGTGCACTTCGAGGACGACATCGCGATCCAGCTCGAGGACCGCCACGTCAATCCCGGGCTCGCCCCGGACTACCTCGACCAGGACTTTGCCACGCAGACGCCGAACAGCTACCTGTCGCGGATCGCGCCGCTGGGCAAGGGCGAACACGTCGTCGAGGCCGTGCTGGGCACCGCCGAGGACTGCGCGCTCCTGGGCATCGGGGAAGCCGAGCCGTGCCTGCTGATCCACCGGCGGACCTGGTCGGAGGGGCAGCTCGTGAGCACCGCCCGGCTGCTGCACCCCGGTTCGCGGTACCGGCTCGAAGGCACCTTCGACGCGACCTGATCCTCGGATCCTCCCTGTTCACCAGCGTTTGTCCGGTTTATCCGCGCGCTCCGCCCGGATTTCGGGCCGAACTCTTGACGAGCTGTATATACAGCACTATACATATCGCACCGCCTCGGATTGTGTTCGGCAGCACAGCCGGCGGTTCCGGTTGCAACGGAGGGAACAACGCTGTTCCCGCTGGGAGGAAATGGTGAGAAAAGGCGCGGCGGCACTGACCCGGGGCCTCACGGCACGGCACATCCGCTTCATCGCCCTGGGTTCGGCCATCGGTACCGGCCTCTTCTACGGCTCTTCCGAGGCGATCAGCCAGGCCGGCCCTTCGGTGCTGCTGGCCTACCTGATCGGCGGTGCCGTGGTCTTCGTGGTGCTGCGGGCGCTCGGCGAGATGGCCGTGGCCGACCCGGTGCCCGGGTCCTTCGGCGAGTACGCCAGTCGGCACCTGGGGCGCCTGCCGGGCTTCTTGACCGGTTGGACCTACACCTTCGAGATGATCATCGTCTGCATCGCGGACGTCACCGCGCTGGCCGTCTACATGGGATTCTGGTTCCCCGACGTGCCGCGATGGATCTGGGTGCTGGCTACGCTGTTCGTCATCGGCGCGGTGAACCTGCTCAGCGTCAAGGTCTTCGGCGAGCTCGAGTTCTGGTTCTCCGTGGTCAAGATCGTCGCGATCATCGCGATGATCCTCGGCGGCATCGCCGTCCTCGTCTTCGGCTTCAGCGGCGCCCACGCGGAGACCGGCGTGAGCAACCTGTGGTCGCACGGCGGGTTCTTCCCCAACGGCATCGAAGGCTTCCTGATGTCCTTCGCCGTGGTCATGTTCGCCTTCGGCGGCACCGAGATCATCGGCGTCACCGCGGGTGAGGCGGAGGAGCCGCACAAGACCATCCCGCGCGCGATGAACAGCGTTCCGGTGCGCGTGCTGCTGTTCTACGTGCTGACCATCGGCGTGATCATGTCGATCACCCCGTGGCAGTCGATCAGCTCCTCGGGCAGCCCGTTCGTGCAGATCTTCGAGGGCCTCGGCCTGACCTCGGCGGCGACCGTCCTCAACGTCGTGGTCATCACCGCCGCGCTCTCGGCGATCAACAGCGACATCTTCGGCGCGGGCCGCATGCTGTTCGGCATGGCCGAGCGCGGTCAGGCGCCGGCGATCATGGGCCGGGTCTCGCGCAACGGCGTGCCCTGGATGACCGTGGTCATCATGACCGGCGCGCTGCTGATCGGCGTGGTGCTCAACTACGTCGTCCCGGAGAACATCTTCACGATCATCGCCTCCATCGCGACCTTCGCCACGGTCTGGGTGTGGCTGATGATCATGCTGGCGCACTTCCAGGCTCGCCGGAAGATGAGCCCGGCCGAGGCGTCGGCGCTCAAGTTCCCGTCGCCGTTGTGGCCGTACGCGCAGATCGCGGCGATCGCCTTCCTGGTCTTCGTGTTCGTGCTGCTGGCGTTCTCCGCGGACACCCGCGTGGCGCTCGTCGTCGGTGCCGTGTGGCTCGCCGCTCTCACGATCTTCTACAAGTTCGGCGTCGGCCGCGGCAAGGGCACCGGCGGGAGCTCCGACGGCGACCGGCTCGCCGTGTCCGAGGCCGGCACCGGCTGACCACCGAATACGCAGCTGTATAGACAACCCTATGCTTTATCTGGCGCCACCAGCCGGATGAATCGCGCGAGACGCCCAACTCACGAGGAAGTAAGACATTGAGCATGCTCAGCAGCACCGAAGCCAACGCGGCCACCACCGCCCAGCCGGTGGTCGTGGGAATCGGCCCCGTCAGCCCCGCCGACGTCGTCCGCGTCGCCCGCGGCGGCGCGCGGGTCGAGCTCTCCGCTGAGGCCCGCCAGGCCCTCGCGGACACCCGCGGCCGGATCGAGCGCCTCGCCGAAGAACCGAAGCCGGTCTACGGGATCTCCACCGGGTTCGGCGCGCTCGCGACCCGCCACATCCCGGTGGAACTGCGCCGCCAGCTGCAGAAGAGCCTCGTCCGCTCGCACGCCGCCGGAAGCGGCCCGGAGGTCGAGCGGGAGGTCACCCGTGGGCTGATGCTGCTGCGCCTGTCCACCCTGGCCACCGGCCGCACCGGCGTCCGCCCCGAGGTCGCCGAGGCCTACGCCGCGATGCTGTCGGCCGGGATCACGCCGGTGGTCCACGAGTACGGCAGCCTGGGCTGCTCCGGCGACCTCGCGCCGCTCGCGCACGTCGCGCTGGCCCTCATGGGCGAAGGCACCGTGCGGGACGCCGACGGCCAGGCGCTGCCCGCCGCGGAAGCCCTCGCGGCCGCCGGGCTCGCCCCGGTCGAGCTCGCCGAGAAGGAAGGGCTCGCGCTGATCAACGGCACGGACGGCATGCTCGGCATGCTCGTGCTGGCCTGCCACGACCTGCGCAAGCTGGCGAAGCTGGCCGACATCACCGCCGCCATGAGCGTGGAGGCCCAGCTCGGCACGGACCGCGTCTTCGCCGCCGACCTGCAGGAGCTGCGCCCGCACCCCGGCCAGGCCGCCGCCGCGTCCAACATGCGGCGCGTGCTCGCCGGCTCGGGCACCATGGCCAGCCACGCCGGCCCCGACTGCAACCGCGTGCAGGACGCCTACTCGCTGCGCTGCGCGCCGCAGGTCGCAGGCGGCGTCCGCGACACCATCGCCCACGCCGAGTCGGTGGCGGCGGTCGAGCTCGCCAGCGCCGTGGACAACCCCGTGGTCACCCTCGACGGCCGCGTGGAGTCCAACGGCAACTTCCACGGCGCCCCCGTCGCCTACGTGCTGGACTTCCTCGCCATCGTCGCCGCGGACCTGGCCAGCATCAGCGAGCGCCGGACCGACCGGTTCCTGGACCCCGCCCGCAACCACGGCCTGACGCCGTTCCTCGCGGACGACCCCGGCGTCGACAGCGGCCACATGATCGCCCAGTACACCCAGGCCGCGATCGTCTCCGAGCTCAAGCGCCTCGCCGCCCCGGCCAGCGTCGACTCGATCCCGTCCTCGGCCATGCAGGAGGACCACGTCTCGATGGGCTGGTCCGCGGCCCGCAAGCTCCGCCGCGCCGTCGACGGCCTCACCCGCGTCCTGGCGATCGAGGCGCTCACCGCCGCGCGCGCCATGGACCTGCGGCAGCCGCTGACCCCGTCGCCCGCCACCGGAGCCGTGCGCGACCGCCTCCGGCAGGACGTCGCCGGGCCCGGCACCGACCGGCACCTCGCACCGGAGATGGAGGCCGCCGTCGAGCTGTGCCGGTCCGGCGCGCTGGTCGACGCCGTCGAGGAGGTCGTCGGCGCTCTCGACTGAGACACCGTTCGCAGTCAGGACTCCCGGGCGCGGGAGGGGCGTGACCCCTCCCGCGCCCGGACTGTCTGTCATCCTGGACAACTGCTCCCGGCCGGGGATTGCTCCGGGCACCCGCGCGGCGACTAATGGAACGAACGAATTCCGCGGTGCGAGGAGGGCGAATGGCCGGACCGTTGCAGGTCGAGCGCAGATCGATCGACCCGATCCCCGACGGCGAGCGGCACGGCAACCCGCGCAGCCTGTTCACGCTGTGGTTCGCCGGCAACATGCAGATCACCTCGGCCGTGACCGGCGCGCTGACCGTGCTCGTCGGCCTGCACCCGCTGTGGGCGCTGGTGGCCATCGCGCTGGGCAACGCCATCGGCGGCATCCCGATGGCGTTGCACGCCGCGCAGGGGCCGAAGCTCGGCATCCCGCAGATGATCCAGAGCCGGGCGCAGTTCGGCGTGTACGGCGCGGTGCTGCCGCTGGTCCTGGTCGTGCTGATGTACCTCGGCTACTTCGCCAGCGGCAACGTGCTGGGCGGCCAGGCGCTGGCCGCGATCACCGGGCTGCCGGTCGACGCCAGCATCCTGCTCTACGCGGCGCTGTCGGCGCTGATCGCGATCGTCGGATACCGGCTGATCCACCGCTTCGGCTGGCTGGCGTCGCTGGTGTCGGTCGTGGTGTTCGTGTACCTGACGTTCCGGCTGGTCACCACGCACGACCTCGGGCCGGTGCTGGCGAACGCGGAACTCGACCTGCCCGCGTTCCTGCTCGCGCTGTCGCTGACCGCGTCCTGGCAGCTCACCTTCGGCCCGTACGTCGCGGACACCTCCCGGTACCTGCCGGCGAGCACCTCGATCCGGGCGACGTTCTGGTGGACCTACGGCGGCACCGCGCTCGGCGCGACGTGGGCGATGTCCTTCGGCGCGCTCGCCTACGCGGTGGCGGGCAAGGAGTTCAAGGGCCACGAGGTCACCTACGTGGTGGGACTAGGCGGCGAGGCGCTGGTGCTGCCGCTGCTGCTGGCCATCGCGCTGGGCAAGTTCACCATCAACGTGCTCAACATCTACGGCGGCTACATGACGGTGGCCACCACCTTGACCGCGTTCACCCGCAGGGCGGTGCTCTCGCAAGGAGCCCGGGTCGGCTACATCGCGTTCGTCGGTGTCCTCGGGGGCGTGCTCGCGGTGCTGGGACGCGGTGACTTCCTGTCGAACTTCGTGCTGTTCCTGCACTTCCTGCTGTACTTCCTCACGCCGTGGAGCGCGATCAACCTGGTCGACTTCTACTTCCTGCGCAAGGAGAACTACGACCTCGACGCGATGTACGACCCGGACGGGAGATACGGCCGCTGGTGCGTTCCCGCGCTGGTCGCCTACTTCTTCGGCATCGTCGTGCAGATCCCGTTCTCCAACGTGGACAAGGTCTTCACCGGCTTCATGGTTCCGCTGCTCGGCGGCGCGGACATCGCGTGGCTGCTCGGGCTGGTCGTGCCCGGCGCGATCTACTGGGCGGCGATGCGCAACCGGATCCGCGAGAATCGTCCCGTCGCAGGAGGTGGATGAGGTGGCCGAGTCGAGCGCGTCACCGGCAGTCGGGCGGGCGCTGGACGTCCTGGTCCGGCTCGCCGAAGGCCCCGGGCCGGTGCGCGCGGCGAGTCTCGCCCGGGATCTCGGCATTCCCCGCTCTTCGCTGTACCACATCCTTTCCGTCCTGGTGGACAAGGGATTCGTGGTGTACCTGGAGGCGGAGCAGGCCTACGGGCTCGGGGTGGTGTCGTTCGAGATCGGCTCCGCCTACCTCCGGCACGAGCCGCTGGAGCGGCGGGCCGCGCCGATCCTGCGCCGGCTGGCCCGCAGCCTCGGGCAGACCGTGCACCTCGGCATCCTGCACGGCGCGGAAACGGTGTACCTGCTGAAGGAACAGCCGACCTCCGGCGCCGACGTCTCGCTGATCACCGACGTCGGGGTGCGGCTGCCCGCGCACCTGACCGCCAACGGCCGCGCGATCCTCGCCGGCGGCACCGACGCGCAGATCCGCGCCCTGTTCCCGCACCGCAGCGACTTCATCACCCGCACCGGCCGCGGCCCCCGGACGCTCGCGGAGCTGGGGGAGGGGCTGGCGGTCGACCGGGAGCGCGGCTGGTCGGAGGAGGTGGAGCTGGTCGCGCCCGGCCTGCGCTCCGTGGGCGCCGCGGTGTTCGACCACAGTGGACGGCCGGTGGCGGCGTTGAGCACCACGTGGAGCCGGTTCCACGAGCGCCACGAGCCGGCCGTGGTCGGCGAGGCGATACACGGCGGCGCCGCCAGGCTGACGGCGGCAATCTCCGGCCGCGACCCGCTAGCGACCTGAGCGGGCCGTCCGCGGAAGCGCAGGTGCTCCAACCCGCGGCTTTTCAGTCCTGTTGATCGGAAAGTGCCGCGCCGTGGTCAGTTCCCCGTTTCAAGCAAAACTGCGGGGAGCTAGAGCTGATGGCTCCTGACCGGGCCCTACGCAAAATTTACGCCTTCACCACGATCTTCCCTGCTGAACGGTTCGACTCCAGCTGCCGGTAGGCAGCCATCAAGTCCGCGAATTCAAAGACGCTATCGATCTTGGGCCGCAACCCTTTCGCCACAGCTTGCTGTACGAACGAGATGCCTTCCAGCCGGTCCTCGGCGCGAGCCATGTAGTTGAACAAGGAGAACGGCCGGAAGAGTGCTTCGGCGCGGCACATCTCCGCCATCGGGATCGACGGCGCCTGGCCACTCATCAGGTGTCTCGGATCCGAGAAAGAAGCGGCTCGGTTCTGTCCGCGGGGCGTGGCGCGGGATCTGATGGGACAAACGCAAAGAGGCGACCCTGGAGCAGCACATGACCAACGAAGACGCCCGCACCGTCCGCGCGCCGCGTGGCACCGACCTGAACTGCCGCGGCTGGCAGCAGGAAGGCGCCCTTCGGATGCTGATGAACAACCTCGACCCCGAGGTCGCCGAACGCCCCGACGACCTGGTCGTCTACGGCGGCACCGGCAAGGCGGCGCGGAGCTGGGCGGCCTTCGATGCGATCACCGAGACCCTCAAGACCCTCGAGAAGGACGAGACGCTGCTGGTGCAGTCCGGCAAGCCGGTCGGCGTCCTGCGCACCCACGAGTGGGCGCCGCGGGTCCTGATCGCCAACTCCAACCTGGTGGGCGACTGGGCGAACTGGGAGGAGTTCCGCCGCCTCGACTCGCTGGGCCTGACGATGTACGGCCAGATGACCGCCGGGTCGTGGATCTACATCGGCAGCCAGGGCATCCTGCAGGGCACCTACGAGACCTTCGGCGCGGTGGCCCGCAAGCGCTTCGGCGGCACCCTCGCCGGCACCATCACGCTGACCGCTGGGCTCGGCGGCATGGGCGGCGCGCAGCCGCTCGCGGTGACCATGAACGAGGGCGTGGCGATCTGCGTGGAGTGCGACCCCTCGCGCATCGAGCGCCGCATCGCCCACCGCTACCTCGACGTCCGCGCCGACGACATCGACGACGCGCTGCGGCTCGCGGTGGAGGCCCGGGACCAGCGCAAACCGCTGTCGATCGGGCTGGTGGGCAACGCCGCCGAGGTGTTCCCGAAGCTGCTGGAGATGGACGCGCCGATCGACATCGTCACCGACCAGACCTCCGCGCACGACCCGCTTTCCTACCTGCCCGTGGGCGTCGAGCTCGACGAGTGGGCGGCGCTGGCGGAGCAGGACCCGGCGGCGTTCACCGAGCGGTCCCGCAAGTCGATGGCCGCCCAGGTCGAAGCGATGGTGGGCTTCCTGGACAAGGGCATCGAGGTCTTCGACTACGGCAACTCCATCCGGGACGAGGCCCGCAAGGCCGGTTACGACCGCGCCTTCGCGTTCCCAGGGTTCGTGCCCGCGCACATCCGCCCGCTGTTCGAGGAGGGCCTCGGCCCGTTCCGGTGGGCGGCGCTGTCCGGTGACCCCGCGGACATCGCGGCCACCGACAAGGCGATCATGGAGCTGTTCCCGGAGAACGAGCACCTGCACCGGTGGCTGACGATGGCCGGCGAGCGGGTCTCCTTCGAGGGCCTGCCCGCCCGGATCTGCTGGCTGGGCTACGGCGAACGGCACCTCGCCGGCCTGAAGTTCAACGAGATGGTCGCCTCCGGCGAACTGTCCGCCCCGGTCGCCATCGGCCGCGACCACCTCGACTCCGGTTCGGTCGCCTCGCCCTACCGGGAGACCGAGTCGATGCTCGACGGCTCCGACGCGATCGCCGACTGGCCGCTGCTGAACGCGCTGGTCAACACCGCCTCGGGTGCCTCGTGGGTGTCGATCCACCACGGCGGCGGCGTCGGCATGGGGCGCTCGATCCACGCCGGGCAGGTCTGCATCGCCGACGGCACCGAGCTGGCCGCCGAGAAGCTGGCCCGGGTGCTCACCAACGACCCGGGCATGGGCGTGCTGCGCCACGTCGACGCCGGCTACCAGCACGCGACCGACGTCGCCAGGGAGCGCGGCGTGCGGATCCCGATGCTCTAACAGGGTCTCCGGGCTCGTTTTGCGTGGCGGTGTGGGTAGCGGAACCTCAGAGGCCGCCTCGGCTGTGGGATCCCCGACTTGTGTATGTCCAATACGCGGCGTCGGGGCTGTCCTCGCGAGGCGACCTCTGAGAACCCGCGGCTGCGCCGGTTGCCCGACGCCGGCCTGCGGCTTCGCTGAGTGCGACCTCTGGTACACATTGGACTTACAGGAGTGGGAAAGTGATCGTTGAGGCGGTGAACCGCGCGCCGCAGCGCTGGAGCGGCCGCGACGACGGCCCGGGGCCCGAACACCTCAGGTGGCACCACGTCGTCGGCGCCGAGGGCACGGCGGACATCGCGTTCCTCGGGTTCCGCAGTGATGAAGGCGTCCGCCGCAACAAGGGCCGCCCGGGCGCGGCGGACGGCCCGCGCGCCATCCGCGAGGCACTGGCCTCGATGGCGCTGCCCGCGCCGGTGGCCGCCGCGGACGCGGGCGACGTCGAGGTCACCGACGGTGCGCTGGAATCCGGGCAGGAACGGCTCGGCCGGGCCGTGACGGGCCTGCTCGACGACGGCCGGTTCGTCGTCGTCTTCGGCGGCGGCCACGAGATCGCCTACGGCAGCTACCTCGGGATCGCGGAATCGGCGCGGGTGCGCTCCGGCGCGAAGCTCGGCGTGCTCAACCTCGACGCGCACTTCGACCTCCGGGCCGACGAAACTCCCAGCTCCGGCACGCCGTTCCGGCAGATGGCCGACCGGGAGCGGCAGCGCGGCGAGGGCGTGCACTACGCGGTGCTGGGCATCAGCCAGCCGAGTAACACCAAAGCCCTGTTCGACACCGCCGACGAGCTGGGCGTGGACTACCTGCTCGACGACCACTGCGGCCCGGCGAACCTGGTCGTGGTGGACGAGTTCGTGGACCGGTTCCTGGCCGGCTGCGACGTCGTCTACCTGACGATCGACCTCGACGTGCTGCCCGCGGCGGTAGCGCCCGGCGTGAGCGCCCCGGCGGCCTACGGCGTCCCGTTGGAGACGATCCAGCACGTGTGCGAGCGGGTGGCGGCCAGCGGCAAGCTCGCGCTCTGCGATGTCGCGGAGCTCAATCCCGGGCTCGACATCGACAACCGCACCGCCCGGACCGCGGCCCGCCTGGTCCACCGGATCGCCACCACGCAACGCACGCACCGGTAGGGGGAGGAATGCCCGAGCACGAATCCACGGATCGCCGCGAACTCTCCGACGAGGCGTCCGCGACCATGCTCGAAGAAGAGCAGGGCACCGTCCAACGTGGACTGGAATAGCGGGCCCAGGGCACCGGGGCGGTGTCTCGGTAGGGTGGTGCAGACCAGCGGTGACCGGACGCTCGGCCAGCTGATCGTCGACACCCGCCCCTTGTCGACCGAGTCCGTCACCGCCACGGCCGCCACGGTCGCCTCGGTCGAGGTCTTCCGCGAGGTGCTGCGCGACGCGTTCGGCAACACGGTGCGTGACCTGCGGGGTTCGACTAGCTAGACGCCGGGCGGCGGAGGACTATTTCCGGTATCCGCGTTCACGAAGGTGGTCCGGGTGCCCGACTGGTTCGTGAGCGAACGGGCCCGGTTCGCGAGGCGTCGCCCGGCGTTCGGCCACCCGTTCGAGCGCGAGCGCGAACCCACGGCCGACCCGGTCCGAATCCGACCGAGGGGGCCGCGATGTCCACTTCGGACAGCAAAGCCGGCAGCGACGACGCGCGGCTGAGCGAGCTCGGTTACACCACGGAATTCCGCCGGGACATGAGCCTGTGGGCGAACTTCGCCCTCGGGTTCACCTACCTGTCGCCGGTGGTCAGCACCTACACGCTGTTCGGGGTCGCGCTGGCCGCCGGCGGGCCGCCGATGATCTGGAGCTTCCTGCTCGCCGGCGCCGGGCAGTTCCTGGTCGCCCTGGTGTTCGGGGAGGTCGTCGCGCAGTACCCGCTGGCCGGCGGGATCTACCCGTGGTCCCGGCGGCTGTGGGGAAAGCGCTGGGCGTGGATGTCCGGCTGGGTCTACCTGATGGCGTTGCTGGTGACGATCACGAGCGTCGCCTACGGCGCCGGGCCCTACATCGCCCTGCTGTTCGGCTTCCATCCGACGGTGATCAACAATGTGCTGTGCACGATCGCGCTGATCGTGGTGGCCACCCTGATCAACTACGGCGGCACGAAGGTGCTGTCGATGGCCGCGATCATCGGGTTCACCGCCGAACTGCTGGGCGCGCTGTTCGTGGGCGTCTGGCTGCTGACGACGCACCGCTTCCACGGCCTGGGGGTGCTGTTCGACAACTTCGGCGCCGGCGGTTCCGGCCCCTACCTGCCGGTATTCCTCGCGGCCGCGATCATCGGCTTCTACCAGTACTACGGTTTCGAGGCGTGCGGCGACACCGCCGAGGAAGTCCCGCACCCGGGCCGCAACGTGCCGAAGGCGATGCGGCGCACCATCTACATCGGCGGCGCCGCGGCGACGTTCGCCTGCCTGACCCTGCTGCTGGCGGTGCCCGACTACGGCAAGGTCATCTCCGGCGAGGACGCCGATCCGCTGATCAACGTGCTCAACAGCGCCTTCGGCACGACGGGCGCGCGGGGGGTGATGGGTGTCGTGCTGATCTCGTTCCTGTCCTGCACGATCAGCCTGCAGGCGGCGGCCGGGCGGCTGACCTACTCCTACGCCCGCGACGAGATGATCATCGGGTACAAGCTGCTGCGCCGCTTCTCCCACGCCCGCCACGTGCCGCCGTACGCGCTCCTGCTGGCCGGCGTGGTGCCGGTGGTCATCGCTGTAGGGTCGCTGATCTCCACCGACGCGCTCACCAAGATCGTCTCGTTCGCGATCCTGGGGATCTACCTGGCGTTCCAGATGGTCGTGTTCGCCGCCCTGCGCGCGCGGCTGAAGGGCTGGCGGCCGACGGGCGAGTTCACCCTCGGCCGGTGGGGGCTCCTGGTCAACGTCGTGGCGCTGGCCTACGGGATCGGCGCGATGGTGAACATCTCGTGGCCGCGAACACCGCAGGCCGCCTGGTACGACAACTACATCGTGCTGCTCTCCGGTGGAATCGTGGTCGCCATCGGCGTGATCTACATGTTCACCACGCACCACTATGGCCGCAGCAACGCCCCGGCCGGGGACGCCGTGCCCGCGGACAAGCGGTGAGGCGCGGCTCCACCCTGGTGCGGGTGGAGCCGCGCGAGGCGGTCAGAGCGGCAGCCGCGGCCAGTTCGCGGTGTCGCGCAGCAGCTGCCTGTCGTGCGTGGCGACAACGATCGCCGCTGTGGTCGTGGCCAGCGCATCCGTGAGCTCTTCGACCAGCGTCATCGACAGGTGGTTCGTCGGCTCGTCGAGCAGCAGCACGTGCGGCCGCGCGGCCAGCGCGATCGCGAGCTGCAGCCGGCGTTGCTGGCCGATCGACAACTCGGCGACCGGTCGGCCGGCCGCGGCGTCGGGCAGCAGCCCGAGCTCCGGCAACGGGATCGCGTCGCCGTCGATCAGCCCGGACACGGCGAGTTCGTCGACGGCCCACTGGTACGCCTCACCGGCGGTCAGCCGTGCCGCAGCCGGCGATTCCTGCGCGAGCCACGAGACCCGCGCCGCGGCGTTGCGCACCACAGCACCCGACGTCGGCTGGAGCTCACCGGACAGCAGCGAAAGCAGACTCGACTTCCCGGCACCGTTGCGGCCGGTGATGACGAGGCGATCGCCGGATCGCAGCAGCAGCGACCGGGGTTGCTCCAACCGCCCGCGCAGGGTCACCTCGTCGGCGTGCAGGAGCGGAACCCCTGGCATGTCGCCGAGTTCCGGCGCCTGGAAGCGCAGCGGCGGCGCGGGCACGTCTACGCGGTGCGCGTCGAGGTCTTCCTGCCGCCGGTGGACCGCCCGCACGAGCGCGGGCGCCCGCGTGGCGCGGGTGTGCTTGCCGGTGCCCTTCTCCGGTCGCCACCCGGTGGACAGGCGGTCCTGCGCAGCCGAGAGGTCGTCGGCGAGCCGCTGGTGTTCGCGTTGCTGTGCGCGGTATTCGTTCTCCCAGCGCTCGCGTTCGGCCCGCTTCCCCTGCTGGTAACCGGCGTACCCGCCGCCGTAGGTCCGCGGGCGTCCGTCCCTGGTCGGGTCGAGGTCGAGCACCGAGGTGACGACGTCGGCGAGCAGCGCGCGGTCGTGGCTGACGAGCACGACGCCGCCCGGGTGTTCCCGCAGCCTCGTAGTCAGGTGTTCGAGGCCGACCGCGTCGAGGTGGTTCGTCGGCTCGTCGAGTAGCAGCAGGTCGTGCCCGGCGCCGAGGAGGCAGGCCAACCGCACCCGGTAGCGCTGGCCGACCGACAGCGCGGCCAGCGGCCGGGCGCGGTCGGCGACGGCGCCGAGTGCGGCCAGCGAAATGTCGACCCGGCGGTCGGCATCCCAGGCGTTCAGCGCCTCCGCGGCGGCCAGCGCTTCGGCGTACTGCTCGTCGGCGCCGGGGCGCTCCTCGACCAGCGCCGCGGTCGCCGCTTCGAACTCCTGCAGGGCTCGCCGCGCGTCGGCGAGCTCGATGTCGATGAGGTCGCCGACGGTGCGCCCGTCGTCGACCGGGATCTCTTGGTCCGCGACGCCGAAGGTGCCGACCCGGTGCACGGTGCCGCTGTCGGGAACGAGGTTCCCCGCGAGCACCTGCAGCAAGGTGGTCTTGCCTGCGCCGTTGCCGCCCACCACGCCGAGCCGGTCACCCGGCGAAACCGCCAGGTCGACGCCGGTGAGCACGGCGCGACCGCCGCGGGCGAGGTGGATTTCGGCTGCGCCGAGGTGGGTTCGGGCGCGGGCCGGTAGGACGATGCGAGTGGACACGGTTCCTCCGAGACGGATCCCGCGCGCCCCGGGCACGGTCCAGCGCCGGGCGATGGGGGATCCGGAAAAGTAGTGCGTTCAACGACCGATGCGCTCAGCGCGGACCGGCCGAAGGCCGTCCGCCGCCTAGGTCGGCGCTCTCAGAGGAAGTAGTGGAATCGCACGAGACGACTCTAGCAGGACCACGTCGCGGTTCGCCCGTGATTTCCGGCTCGCGGGTCATGTCGAAGGACCGGCGGCCGCCCTGCGTGCACGTGCCGGAACCGTCCACAAGAGACGAAATGCTGCCGGAACGCCGTGGCGGGCCGGGGAATCGACCACGGCCCGCCACGGTGGAAGCGGCGGGACTAGACGACCAGCCCCGAGCGGACGACGTGCACCGGCGCCATCAGGACGGACAGGTCGCGCTGCGGGTCGCCCGAGACGACGACTGCGTTGCCCTGGAAGCCTGCGGTGAGCCGCCCCGCTTCGCGTTCCACGCCGAGCAGCCTCGCGGCGGAGGTCGTCGCGGTGCGGATGGCGTCGAGCGCGGGCAGGCCGGCCTCGTGCATCAGCTGCACCTCGCGGCCGATCGGATCGACGGTGCCGCCGGAGGAGTCGGTTCCGGCGGCGAGCGGCACGCCCATCTCGTGGGCGGCGCGGACGGCGTCCTTGAGGATGGGCAGGTAGGTGCGCCCGCGTTCGGCCAGGACCGGGTTGGTGGACTCGGCGAGGCCGGCCATCGCGGTGAGCGTCGGGGTGAAGTAGGTGTCCCGGCGGCGCATTTCGTGCAGGGTCCGCTCGCCGACGAAGACGCCGTGCTCCAGCGAGCGGATGCCCGCGGTCACCGCGTCGTGGCAGCCCTTCTCGCTGTAGCTGTGGCACAGGACGCCCTTGCCGCGCTTCCGGGCCGCGGCCACCACCTCGGCGAGCTGCTCGTAGGAGTAGACCTGGGTCTGCGGATCCTGCTCGGGCAGCCCGGCCCGCTCGTTGACCCGCGTCTTGATCACGTCGGCGCCCCGGGCGAGGTTCACCTCGACGACGCGGCGCAGCGCCTCCGGCGAGCGGACGCCCTCCTTGAGCCGCGCCAGCGACGTGAGGTCGGGGTCGGCGAGGACGGTGTCGCCGAGGTCCGGGGTAACGAAGACGCCCGCGGCCTTCAGGTGCGGGGCCTGCTGCGGTGCCTGCCACGCCAGCTCGCGCACGGCGATGTCCTGGTAGAAGTTCGTGGAACCACTGCGCGCGCTGGTCGCGCCCTTGCGGACCGCGTCGGCGGCCTCGGCCGCGGTGTTGAGGTGGATGTGCGCGTCGACGAGGCCGGGCAGGACCCACTTGCCGCGCGCGTCCAGGCGCGGGGCGTCGGTGGGTGCCTGGACGCGGTCGCGGGAACCGGCCGCGCGGACGATGCCGTCACGGATCACGACGACGCTGTCCTCGATGACCTCACCGGTCGCCGGATCGAGCAGCGTGCCGCCCTCGATGACCAGGTCACCGCCGTTCGAGCCGGGTCGCGGAGCGGCCTCGGCCGAGGTGGTCAGGGCGGCGGTTCCGGCCAGCACGGCGGCTGCGGCGAGCACCCCGCGACGGGTGACGCTGCTGGGCGGCGGCGGGGTTGGGTCGAGGCACATCACGAGCTCCTAGAAGTCCAAGCTTGGAATGTTCTATATACCAAATCATCCCGCAGGTTCGGAACATACAAGAAAAGGGCCATGCGCACTTGATCGGATTAGCATTTGGTATACCTATGGCTCCTGCTGCAATGCGCCGCGATGGTGGCGAGCGCGAGCGCGGTGCCCACGGGCAGGCGCTGAGTGGCCCGGGTGGCCGCGCCGGCCGGACAATGCGGTGACGTCGGCGAGGGGGTGACGACGTGCGCCTGGATCCCGAGCTCGCGGCAGCCCTGCCCGCGCTGCCCGACCTGCACATCCAGGACCTCGCCGGGGCTCGCGCCCGGATGCGGCAGCTCGCCGCGGGCGCGGCGGCCGGCGGGGTCGACATGACCGACCACGCGGTGCCCGGTCCGGACGGCTCCGTGCGGGTCGGGGTCTGCCGGCCGCCCGATGTCACCGGCCCGCTTCCCGCCTTGTTGTTGTTGCACGGCGGGGGATTCGTGATGGGCGGTCTGGAGACGGTCGCCGCACAAGCCGCGGACCTCTGCGCTCAGGTGCCCGCGGTCGTCGTGGCCGTCGACTACCGACTGGCTCCGGAGCACCCGTACCCGGCCGCCCTGCGGGACTGCGAGGCGGCGCTGCGCTGGATCGCATCCGAAAGCCGGGAGTTGGGCGTCGATGCGGGGCGGATCGGGGTGTACGGGATGAGCGCCGGGGGCGGTCTCGCCGCCGCACTCACGCTGCTCGTCCGCGACCGCGGCGGGCCGCCGCTGTGCTTCCAGCTGCTCGACGCGCCCGAGGTCGACGACCGGCTGGAGACCGCCTCGATGCGGGCGTTCGACGACACTCCACTGTGGAACCGGGCCGACGCGGTGCTGAGCTGGCGGTACTACCTGGCGGACTGCGGCGGGGTCGTTCCGCCTTACGCCGCACCGGCTCGCGCCGGTGATCTCTCCGGCCTCCCGCCTGCGTACGTGTCGGTCTACGAGAACGATCCGCTGCGCGATGAGGGCTTGGCCTACGCCTCCGGCCTGCTGTGCGGCGGCTCATCGGTCGAGCTGCACCTGTTTCCCGGCACGTTCCACCGGTCGGCCGTGATCACGAGCGCGGCCGTATCCCGTCGTCAGATCGCCGAAACCCTCGCCGCGCTCCGCCGTGGATTGATCCGGTTCGAGTAGAACTGTAACGAGACAGACGGCCACGAGTACGAACGCCAGGCCGCGGAGCACGCGGGCCTCGTCGAGGCCCTGGCCGACCGCGATCCCGGCCGGGCGGCCGCCCTGGCGCTGGCCCACATCCGGACCAGCCGGACCCACGCCCTGGCGCAGTACGACGCCGCGCACGCCCAGGAGGGCTCGGCCTGGCTCGAGGCGCTTCACCTGCCGGTCGATTCGTCGTCCGACGCCGATCTCGTGCGGCACGGTGGGCGCGAGTTCCTCTGCGTCATCGTCCACGAGGCGAAATGACGCGCTCCTCGGCGAAGTTCAAGCATTTCGCAGAGTTCGGCTCACGGCGCCGTCTCTCCACTTGCGACGGTCGCGTTCGGTGGCGGGTCACGGCTTCGCGGGTTCGCGGACCTCGGCGAGGGCGTGCACCAGGCGTGGCAGGGTGAGCATGATGTAGTCGCGGACCGTTCGCACCGGGTCGTCGTCGCCGGAGAGGATCGCGTCCTGCATCGCCGACTCGAACTGGGCGAGCAGCAGTCGCGTCAGGTGCATCGAGTCGATCGCGAAGCGCAGTCCCACCGATTCCAGCGCGGCGTCGATCATGTCGGACAGCTGCTGCTGGAAGGCGCGCGTGGACTCCAGGAAGCGCGGCGCGATCTGCGGTTCGCGCATCGCGAGCAGCCGGAACTCGCTGTTGAGCAGGCACCACTGCCGCTCCTCCGGCAGGAATGCCAGCAGGTCCGCGAGCGCTTCCTCGATCAGCTCCGGGCCGGGCTTGCCCTCGGTGCGGCCGAGCGGGGCGACCGCGACGTCGAACCGCTCCCGCAGCGCCTCCAGCCGCAGCCGGTTCTCCCGCTCGGCCAGCGCCACGAACAGCTCTTCCTTGCTGGCGAAGTTGGAGTGGAAGGCGCCGCGCGTGAACCCGGCCGCGTCCGCGATGGCCTCGATGGAGATGCCGTTGATGCCGTGCTCGCAGAACTGCTCGTACGCGGCGTCCATCAGCCGTTCCCGGGTCTTGGCCCGCCGGGCCGTCTCCCGATTGCCGGGCCCGGTTGCGCCGCCCGCCGTCGCGGCCGACCTGGTCTTGCTCACGCGAACTTTCCCTCCCCGCAAATGGTTCCGTGATCTTTCGCACTCGCCCGGAACCTACCCCATCGTAGTCGATACGGTCCGGTATCGGATACCGTGACGTATCCGATACGGCGCGGTATCGGTTCTCGTCCGGTGACATCGACATCGTCCGGCCAGGCCGGCGACAGGAGTCTGCGTGTCCTCCTTTCTCTACTCCGTCGGCCGCAGAGCGTTCGCGGCCCGCAAGGCAGTGCTGGCGCTGTGGCTGCTGGTCCTAGCCGTCGCAGGTGGTGCGGCGGGCCTGTTGAACAAGGGCCTGGACAACTCCATCAGCATTCCCGGCACCGAGTCGCAGGAGGCGCTCGACCGGCTGTCCGTGACGTTCCCGCAGACCAGCGGCGCCTCCGCGCAGATCGTGGTGGTGGCGCCGGGCGGCATGCGGGATCCGGCCGTGCAGCGCGAGGTCGAGCGGGCGGTCGACGAGCTGGATGCCGTGCCGCAGCGGTCCCAGGTCGTCTCGCCCTACCAGACGGAGTTCGGCGGGGCGATCAGCGACAACGGCCAGGCCGGGCTGATCATGGTCCAGCTCGACGGCGAGATCTTCGCGATCGGCGAGCCCGCCAAGGACCGCATCGTCCAGATCACCCACGAGCTGCAGGAACGCCTGCCCGCGGGATCGCAGGCCTCCTACGGCGGCCAGCTGTTCTCGCAGAAGCTCCCCGGCGTGACCGTCACCGAGGCGCTCGGCCTGGTGATCGCGATCGTGGTCCTGATGGTCACCCTGGGTTCGTTCCTCGCGGCCGGGATGCCGCTGATCAACGCGCTGGTGGGCGTCGGCATCTCCATGACGCTGATCTTCATCGCGACCGCGTTCGGGCCGATCACCGCGACGACGCCGCTGCTCTCGCTGATGCTGGGCCTCGCGGTCGGCATCGACTACGCCTTGTTCATCGTGTCGCGCCACCAGCAGGAACTCGCCGGGGGAGCGTCGGCGCAGGAGGCCGCCGCGCGCGCCAACGCGACCGCCGGCTCGGCGGTGATCTTCGCCGGGCTGACGGTGATGATCGCGCTGGTCGGGCTCGGCGTCGCGGGCATCCCGTTCCTGACCACGATGGGCGTCGCGGCGGCCATCGGCGTCGGCGTCGCGGTGCTCGTCTCGGTCACCCTGATGCCCGCGCTGCTGGGCTTCGCCGGCGACCGGCTTCGCCCGCGCCCGCGCAAGCGGCGCACCAAGCCCGCCTTCGGAGAGCGGTTCTTCGGCGGCTGGGTGCGCGCGGTGACCCGCTTCCCGGTCGTCACCGTGCTCGCCGTGATCGCGGTGCTCGGCCTCGCCGCGGTGCCCGCCGCCGGGCTGCGGCTCGCGCTGCCCGACGCCGGGGCGCTGCCGAAGGACGAGCCCGCCCGCGTGACCTACGACCTGATCGACGAGCACTTCCCGAAGGGCTTCAACGGCCCGCTGATCGTGACCGCCAACATCGTCACCAGCACCGACCCGCTCGGGCTGATGGCCGACCTCAAGGCGGAGATCGAGCGGCTGCCCGGCGTGGCCGACGTGCCGCTGGCCACCCCGAACCCCACCGCCGACACCGGGATCGTGCAGGTGGTCCCGGAAGGCGAGCCGGACTCGCCGGAGACGAAGCAGCTGGTGGACGACATCCGGTCGCTGCGCGGGCACTTCAAGGACGCCTACGGCATCGACATCGCCGTCACCGGCTTCACCGCGGTGGGCATCGACGTGTCGGCCAAGCTGGGCTCGGCGCTGCTGCCGTTCGGCGTGGTCGTCGTCGGGCTCTCGCTGGTGCTGCTGACGATGGTGTTCCGATCCATCGCGGTGCCGATCAAGGCGACGCTGGGCTACCTGCTGAGCATCGGCGCCTCCCTGGGCGTGGTGAAGCTGGTGTTCCAGGACGGCTGGCTGGCCGGCGCGTTCAACGTCGAGAACACCGGCCCGGTGATCAGCTTCATGCCGATCGTGCTGATGGGTGTCCTGTTCGGACTGGCCATGGACTACGAGGTGTTCCTGGTCGCCCGGATGCGCGAGGAGTTCGTGCACACCGGTGACGCGCGCGGCGCGATCAACTCCGGTTTCGTCTCCTCGGCGCGGGTCGTGACGGCCGCGGCGATGATCATGTTCGCGGTGTTCATCGCGTTCGTCCCGGAGGGCGATGCGAACATCAAGCCCATCGCGCTCGGGCTCGCGGTCGGCGTGTTCGTCGACGCCTTCATCGTGCGCATGACGCTGGTGCCCGCCGTGCTCGCGCTGATGGGCGACAAGGCGTGGTGGATGCCGCGGCGGCTGAACCGCGTGCTGCCGTCCTTCGACGTGGAAGGCGAGAACCTCCGCGCGGAGCTGGCGCTGGCGGACTGGCCGCGGCCGGGCGCCGACGACGCGATCGCCTGCGACGGGCTGCGGCTGGCCGACCCGTCCTCGGGCCGCCAGATCTACGCGGGCGTCGGATTCTTCCTGCCACGTCGAGGAGTGCACGTCGTCCGCGGCGGTGCGGAGCCTGCGGTGACGGCGCTGCTGCTCACCCTGTCCGGACGGCTGAAGCCGGACGCGGGCAAGTTGAAGGTGCTCGGCCGCGTCCTGCCCGCGCGGGCCTCGGCGGTGCGCTCGCAGGTCGCCTACGTCGACGCGGGCGAGGGCGGCTCGGAAGCGGTTCGGCTGGCGCTCCGCGAAGAACCTGTCGTGCTCGTCCTCGACCGCACCGACCGGGTTTCCGACCCCGGCGAGCGGCGGGCGATCCGGGGCCTGCTCGCCGGAACCGGCATCACCGTGGTCGCGGGCACCACCGGCCTGGCCGAGGTGGGCGACGTCCTGCCGGAGTCGCCGTGGGCCACCGCCACCGATCTCCGCGCGGCCGGGCAACCCCGCACCCTCTCCGGCGCGATCCGCTAGAAAGCAGAGGTAATCGCAGTGCGTTCGTGGAACAAGGCCCGGTCCCGCTTCCGGCTCCCGGTGCTGGCCGTGGTCGGCCTGCTGCTGGTGCCGCTGGCCGTCGCGGGGCTGCTGACGTGGTCGCTGGGCCAGCCCGAGGACCGGCTGAGCGGCGTCAAGGCCGCCATCGTCAACGAGGACGAGCCGGTGGAGATCAACGGGCAGCTCACCCCGCTGGGGCGGCAGTTGTCGGCGAAGCTCGTCGGCGACGAGATCGAGAGCAACTACACCTGGGAGTTCGCCACCGAGCAGACCGCGGCCGACGGCCTGCGGGATGGCACCTACGCGGCCGTGGTGACCATCCCGAAGAACTTCTCCGCGGCCGCCACCTCTTTCTCCGGCGACCCGGCGAACGCCACGCGGGCGACGATCGACGTCACCACCGGCGACCGCGGCCGCCTCGTGGACGAGACGATCAGCCGCGCGGTGACCACCACCGCGGCGAACCTGCTCGGGCAGCAGCTGACCACGACCTACCTGGACAACGTCTACGTCGGGTTCAACACGCTGGGCGACAAGCTCGGCGAGGCCGCGGACGGCGCGACGTCGCTGGCCGACGGCGCCAAGCAGCTCGCCGGCGGGACCGACCAGCTCGCCGGCGGCGCCGACCAGCTGGCGCGCGGTTCGAAATCGCTCGCCGACGGCCTCGGCAAGCTCGACGACGGTGCGGCGCAACTGACCCAGGGCACCGGCGGCCTGTCCGACGGCCTCGCCGCGATGCGCGACCAGACCGCGAACCTCCCGCAGCAGGCCGCGACCCTGGCGGACGTCTCGGCGAAGGAGGCGCAGGGCGTGCAGCAGCTCAATACCGGCTTGGACGGCCTCGCGCAGAGTCTGGAGGAGTCGGCGAAGGAATGCGGTGTCGCCGTGCTGCCGAGTTGCCAGAAGCTCGCGGGGCAGGCCGCGGCGGCGCGGGCGCTCAGCGACGGGGCCGGGCAGCTGCAGCAGGCCAGCCAGGGCGTGGCCGGCGGCCTCGACGCGCTCGCCGGGCGCACGCCGGGATCCGGCGGCGGACTTCCCGCGCTGTCCCAGGGCATCGACCAGCTGGCGGGCGGCGCGGCCCAGCTCGACGACGGCGCGACGCAGCTCGCGGACGGCCTTTCGCAGACCCGCGGTGGCGCCGACCAGCTCGCCACCGGTGCCGAGCAGCTCGCCGGCGGGGTGCGGCAGCTCGGCGACGGCGCCCGGCAGCTCGGCGACGGCTCCGGGCAGCTGTCGTCGGGCCTGGGCCAGGCCGTGGACCAGTTGCCCAGCTACCCGGACGGCGACCGGGACAAGCTCGCGCAGGCGGTCGCGAACCCGGTCACGACCGCGAACGGCACGACCCTCGGCTTCGGCTCCTCGGGGCCGTCGCTGTACGCGGTGCTGGCGCTGTGGATCGGCGCGATGGCGACGTTCCTGGTGCTGCGGCCCTTGCCCGAGCGGGTGCTGGGCTCGACCCGGTCGTCCGTGCGGCTCACGGCGCGGCAGTTCGCCCTCCCCGCCGGGATCGCGGCGGTGCAGGGCCTGCTGGTGACCGCGGTGTTCGGGATCGCGCAGGACCTGTCGGCCGGGCAGTGGTTCGGCGCCGCCGCGCTGCTGGTGCTGATCGCGGTGTCCTTCGCCGCGATCAACCACGCGCTCGCGGCGTTCGGCGGAATCGGGCGGTTCGGCGCGATGCTGGTGGCCGTGCTGATGCTGGCCGCTGGATTCGTCGCCGCCGTACCGGAAGCACTGCGCGTGGTCTCGGGGGTGCTGCCGACGGCGACCGCGCAGGACGCGTTGCGCGCGGTCGTGGAAGGGGCCGCCCCGAGCGGCGGGCTGATCGCGGCGCTGGTGGCCTGGGCGCTGTGCGGCCTCGTGGTGACCTTCCTGGCCATCGAGCGCGGGCGCACGGCCCGGGCAACCCGGCTGCGCCCGGCCCACGCGTTGCGGGGCGACTTCGGGACCGCGTGATCCCGGGGCCGGCCGTGAACAGTCCGGTCGGCCCCTTTTCACGCCGATCAGCGCGGATTGCCCCACCGCAGCGGCCGGGTAGCGGGCATCAGGACTTCTTCTCCGCGGGCTGCCGGACGACGACCACGGGGCAGCTCGCGTGGTGCACGACGTGCTGGGTCACCGAGCCGAGCAGCGCCCCGGTGAATCCGCCGTACCCGCGATTGCCGACGACGATCAGATCGGCGGCGGCGTCCTTGGCGGCGTCCAGGAGGGCGCCCGCGGGATGCCCTTGCGCCACCTCCATGTGCACTGCGGCCGCCGCGTCGCCGAGGGCCTCGTTGATCACGCGGTGCAATTCCGTTGCGGTCTGGCGCGCGAAGTTCTGGTCACCTGGCGGTTCCCAGTTGTAGATCATCGGCATGTCCCAGACCATGACCGCGGTGACGCTCCCGCCGACCAGGCCAGCGTGCCAGACGGCCCAGCGCAACGCGGCATCCGCGGACGGCGACCCGTCCACCCCGACGACGACTGCGTACTGGTGTTCGCTGTTCATGACGGCCTCCCCAGCTGTGCCCGCCCCCCAGGATGTGCCGCGCCCGGACGGCGCGCACGGTCAGTCGGCGGCAGGCGCTTCCGCGGGGCGGTAGACGTGCAGGGCCGCGTCGTGCACGGCGAAGTCGAAGCTGCGCCCGGTGGCCATGATCTCGCCGTCGCAGGCGAGCGCCAGCGGCTCGCTGAGCACTTCGAGGTGCAGCGAGGCCCGCTCCTCCTGGACGTAGGTGCGGCTGTTGAACAGCGCCCCGGACAGCGCCGCGAAGGCGAACCGGGTGCGGGACAGCGGCACGTCGGCCCGGACGTAGCGGACGTCCAGCACGCCGTCGTGCAGGCACGGGCGCCACGCCGGCGCGAAGCCCTTCGGCTGGTAGCCGCTGTTGCCGACGAACAGCAGCCAGATCTTGCGGGTCCGGCCGTCGATGCGGACCGTGATCGGCTCGGCCTCGGTCAGGACCCGGATAAGCGCGGCGGCGGCCGCGGGCCACTTTCCCCAGCGGTGCTCCCACTTCTCGCGCAGCCGGACCATGTCGGGATAGCCGCCGAGGCTGGCGGTGTTGATGAACCACCGGACCGGTCGGCCGTCGAAGCGCACCGCGCCGAGACCGACCTGGACCGCGGACCCGTCCGCCACCGCCCGCGCGGTGTCCTGCGGGTCCTCCACCCCGAGATCGCGGGCGAAGTGGTTCAGCGTGCCGGTGGGGACGACGGCGAGCGGGAGCTCGCGGACGGCGGCCACGGATGCCGCGGCGGCGACCGTGCCGTCGCCGCCCGCGACGGCCAGCGCGTGCACCCCGTCGGCCGCGTCGAGTTCGCGGTGGAGCTCCGCGACCAGATCGCCTTCCGGATCCGGATGCAGGAGCTTCGCTGCCGGCCACAGCGCGGTCAGCTCGGCGGACGGGTCGTGGTCGGGCTCGCCGGACGCGGAGTTGACCAGCAGCGCCAAGCCGTCTCCCGCGGTCATCTCGGCGACGTGCTCGCTCGGCCGCGCCAGCGCCGGGGTGGCCGGGCGCACCGGCCACCACCGCCGGGTGGCCAGGCCGACGCCGACGCCGATGGCCGCTCCGACGGCGACGTCGGTCGGCCAGTGCACCCCGGTGTGGACGCGGGAGTAGGCGACCGCCGCGGCGACGGGGGCGATGACCGCGCCGACCGCGGGGGATTCCATGCAGACGGCGGTGGTGAACGCCGCGGCCGAGGCGGCGTGCCCCGACGGGAACGACGAGGAATCCGGTGGCGCCGCGAGGCGCCGGTGCCTCGGCAGGAGATCCGTTGCCGGGCGGCGGCGCGGCAGCAGCGGCTTGGCGACGGCGTTCGTGATGGCGCTCGACGCGGCGATGGCCACGACGCCGCGCAGCGCCGCCCGGCGGGTCGGGCCCTTCTTCGCCGCCAGCACCGCCGCGACCGCGAACCACAGCTTGCCGTGGTCGGCGAGCATGGTGAGCGCCTTCAGCGCGGGATCCGCGGCCGTCCGGGGAAACCCGGCGGACCACTTGACGAACTTCCGATCAGCGTCCTTCATGCCCCTGCCTTCGCGTGTGCTGCCCCGGATTGTCCACGACCGCCCGTTCGAACGCCGCGATTCCGGGTGAGCGAGAATCTTCGCGTGCTGTTCGGCATCCTGGGTTCGGTCGAGATGCGCGGTCCGGACGGGGTGACCCGGGGCGTGGACGCGCCGCGAACGCGCGCCCTGCTGACGTTGCTGCTGCTCGACGCGGGCCGGATCGTCCCGTCGGAACGGCTGGTCGGCGGCCTCTACGGGCAGCGGCCGCCGAACGACGCGGGCAACGCGCTGCAGGCGCAGGTGTCGCGGCTGCGCCGCAAGCTCCGGGAGACCGGCTCGGCGGCGGCGGTCGAGTTCCACCCGGCGGGATACCGGCTGGTGGTCGACCCCGACGAAGTCGACGCGCACCGCTTCGCCCGCCTCACCGACGCCGCCAGGCAGGCCGCCGCGCCCGGCGAGCGGGTGGCGCTGCTGGACGAAGCCCTCGCGCTCTGGCGCGGCCCGGCGCTGGCGGACGTCGCCGAGGAGCCGTTCGCCGCGCAGCAGATCACGCGGCTGGACGAAGCGCGGCTCACCGCGATCGAGGACCGGGCCGAAGCGCGGCTGGAGCTCGGCACCACCGACGTGGCGGAGCTGCGCGCCGAGGCGAACGCGCATCCGCTGCGCGAGCGGCTGCGCGGGCTGCTGATGCGCGCGTTGCACGCGGAGGGCCGCAACGCCGAGGCGTTGGCGGAGTTCGCCGCTGTCCGGCAGGTCCTCGCGGACGAACTCGGCGCCGACCCTTCTTCGGAACTGTCCGAGCTGCACCTCGCGCTGTTGCGCGCCGACGAACCGCCGGCGGCGCGGGTTCCGGTGCCGTTGACCGGTTTCGTCGGCCGCGGTCTGGAACTCGCCCGGATCGGCGAGCTGCTCGCGTCGGCCAGGCTGGTGACCGTGCTCGGGCCGGGCGGTGCGGGCAAGACCCGGATCGCGCTGGAGGCCGCCGCCCGGCATGCCGGCGAGGTCGCGTTCGCCGACCTGAGCCAGCTGCGCGACGGCAGCCAGCTGCCGCGGGCGGTGCTGACCTCCCTCGGCTTGCGCGAGACGCTGCCGGTGGCGCCGGTGCAGCGGCTGCTCGAAGCGCTCGCGGACCGCGATGTGCTGCTGCTCTTGGACAACTGCGAACACCTCGTCGCCGATGTCATCGACCTGGTGCACCGGCTGCTGGCCGGTTGCCCCGGCCTGCGGGTCCTGGCGACGAGCCGGGAGGCGCTGGGCATCACCGGCGAAGCGCTGTGCCCGCTGGGCCCGCTGCCGGTCCCGGAACCGGCCGCCGCGCCGGGCGAGGCGTTGGCGTTCCCCGCGGTGCGCTTGTTCGTCGACCGCGCGACGGCGGTCGACGCCGAGTTCCGGCTTACCGAGGACACCGCCGGCCAGGTGATCCGCGTCTGCGCCGCGCTGGACGGGTTGCCGCTGGCGATCGAGCTCGCCGCCGCCCGGCTGCGCTCGTTGCGCCTCGACGACATCGAGGCACGGCTGTCCGACACCGGATTCTCCTTGCTGTCACGCGGAAATCGCGCCGGCGCCCCGAGGCACCGGAGCCTGCGGGCGGTCGTGCAGTGGAGCTGGGACCTCCTCGACGCGGACGAGCAACGCCTGGCCCGCCGCCTGACGGTGTTCGCCGGTGGCGCGTCCGCGCGGTCCGCGGCGGAGGTCTGCGGGCTCCCACCGGACGCCGCCGACGAGCTGCTGGCCGGTCTGGTCGACAAGTCGCTGGTCACCGGGCGCGGGCGCTACCGCATGCTGGACACGATCCGCGCGTTCGGCGCCGAGCGGCTCGATGAGGCCGGGGAGCGCGCCCGGATCTCCCGCGCCCACGCGGAATACTTCCTCGAGCTGGCCCGCGCCGCCGACCCGCACCTGCGGCGCGGCGAGCAGCTCGAATGGCTGGAGGCGCTGCGCGGCGAGCACGCCAACACGACCGCTGCGCTGCAGTGGGCGGTCCGCGACGATCCCGAGCTGGCCCTGCGGCTGATCGGCGCGCTGTCCGGCTACTGGTACCTGCACGGGGTGCGCAGCGACATCGCCCCGCTGACCGCGGAACTGCTGGAGCTGATCGGCACCGATCCGCCGCAGCTCGCCGAGGAATACGTCCTCTGCGTGCTGCACGCCGTGTCCACCGGCGCCGCACCGCGGCTGGAGCGCCACGTCCGGCGCGCGGAGGAGATCATGAACGGCCTGGACGCACCGGTGCGGCAGCCGTTCGTGCTGTCGGCCTGGGCGGTGTTCGCCGGGCCACCGGGACGGGGTGCGCCGAGCCATCCGGGGGAGGAGCAGATCCGCGCGGCCGCCGACCCGTGGGTGCGGGCGATCATCGGGTTCGGCGACGGCTTCTCCCGCTGGCTGGTGCACGGCGACCTGGCCGCGGCCGAACGCGAGGTCGCCAGGTCGCTCGCGACGTTCCGCGAGCTGGGCGAGCGGTGGGGGATGGCGCAGGCGCTCGACGGGCTGGCGATGCTGGCGGACGCGCGCGGAGCGTCGGCCGAAGCGCTGTCGCTGACCGACGAGGCACTGGAACTCGTCGACCAGCTCGGCGCTCGCGAGGACTCGGCCGATCTCCGCTGCCGGCGGGCCGATCGCCTGCTGGGCACCGGTGACCTCGCGGCGGCGGAAGCCGACTACGGGCGGGCGATGGCGCTGGCCCGCGTAACCGGACTCCCGTCGGTGCTGGCGGCGGCGCGGCTCGGCCTCGGCGAGATCGCCCGGCTGCGCGGCGAGTTCGCCACGGCCCGGGAGTGGTGCGACCAGGCGTTGGAGGCCTGCACGCGGGACTGGACCAACGCCGCCGTCCGCGCGACCGTGCACACCGCGCTGGGCAGGCTCGCCGAGGTCGACGGCGACCTGGCGCGGGCGGCGGAGCACCACCGCACCGCCGTGGCGGCGGCGCTGGCCAACCGGACGATGCCGGTCTTGGCAACGGCGGTGGAGGGACTCGCCGGTCTGGCAGCGCTCGACGGCGATGGCGAGAGCGCCGCGCTGCTGATGGGCATCGCGACGTCCCTCCAAGGCCGCACCCTGGAGCGCGCCCCGGGCGAGGAGTTCGGCGCGGCCTTCGACCGGGGCGCTGCGCTCGGCTACGAGCGGGCGATCGAGCTGCTCACCGAAGAAACCGCGAGTAGTCGGCGAGGCGGATCGCATTCGCGGCCTTCGTGGTGATCTTGTTCATCGGCTTCGCCATGGCCGGCAGCGACAACAGCCGGTACATGAGGTTGCGCTGCCGGATCTTCGCCGGCGTGGCAGGTGCCATGAACGGCCCGGCATTGCCCGAGATCTTCTGGCACCCCCGCGCGTAGTCCTTGATCTGGTGCTCGTAGCGGGCGAATGCGGCGCGGTGGTCGCCGCCCGCCGCGGCCAGCTCGCCCGCCAGCACGTAGGCCGTGACCAGGGCCTGGCCCGCGCCCAGCCCGCCGAGGGTGGCGCCGTAGCCGGCGTCGCCGAGCAGCGCGACGCGGCCCGTGGTGAAGCGGTCGATGTGGATCTGGGCGATCGGGTCGAAGTAGAAGTCGGGCGCCGCCCACATCGCCTCGAGGATCTCCGGTGCCCGCCAGCCCATCCCGTGGCAGGCGTCGGCGACCAGCTTCTTCTGCTGCGCGGTGTCGTGGCGGTCGTAGTTCAGCTCGGCGGAGGCGAACACGGCCAGCCCGGGGCTGATCATCCGTCCCGGCTCGCTGTACATCCGGACCTCGCCCGGCGTCTGCAGCCGTTCGGGGACGCCGAACCCGGCGATGTAGTAGCCCAGGAACCGCCGGAACCGCTCCTCGGGGCCGAAGGCCAGCGCCCGCACGCCGGAGTGCAGGCCGTCGGCGCCCACGACGAGGTCGAAGGTGCGCGGCGGCGCCTTGTCGAACGTCACCCGCACCCCGTCGGCGGTCTCGGTCAGCGAGGTGATCCAGTCGCCGAAGACGTATTCGGTGTCGTCGCGGGTCAGGTCGTGGAGGAGGGCGGCGAGGTCGCCGCGCAGGATCTCGACCTCGCCGCCGGCGAACTCCGCGGGCAGCGTCGCCCGCGGGCGCCCGGCGGCGTCGATCGCCACCATCTTGGTGCGCTCGGTCTGCCTGCGGCGCACCTCGTCGAGGATGCCCATGCGGCGCAGGACGGTCAGGTGCGCGGTGCCGCGGAAGTCGACGGCCTGCCCGCCTTCGCGCAGCGCCGGGGCGCGTTCGACGATGGTCGGCCGGAAACCGTAGCGGCGCAGCCAGTGCGCCAGCGCCGGCCCGGCGATTCCCGCCCCGGAGATGAGGATGTTCTCGTTGTGCATCGCTGCTCCCTGCTCTGTCGTCCGGTTGATGGAGCAGAGCTTCGGGCGCGGCGCTGACCGCACGCTGACCGGAGGCTGACGGCCCGGTGCGCGGTGGCGGATGATGGGCGGCATGGCCGAGGAAACGACCGTCGAGCTGCCGCCCCTGAGCCTGCCGCCCATCAGCCGCGCCGCGCTCGCGCTGTTCGCGGGGGCCTCCGGCGACCACAACCCGATCCACATCGACCTGGACAACGCGCGCAGCGCGGGCTTCGACGACGTCTTCGCCCACGGCATGCTGTCGATGGCCTACCTCGGGAGGCTGCTGACCGGGTGGATGCCTCAGTCGGCGCTGCGGTCGTTCTCGGTGCGCTTCGTCGCGATCACCCCGGTGCACGGCCGGCCGACCTGCACCGGCGAGGTCACCGGGATCGAGGACGTCGACGGCGAGCGCCGCGCGCACCTGGACCTGGCGGTCGTGCTAGCCGACGGGACGGTGACCCTGCGGGGCGACGCGGTGGTGGCGGTGCCGCCGGATTTTCCGGCCCGCGCGGCGGATACCGCGGGGTAACCTGACTGCTCGCACGTCAGAGGACGAAGGGACCGCCACGACCATGACCGCGATGCCGATCTGCGCCACCTGCGGCACGCAGTACGCCCAGCCCCGGCCGGACTGCCCGATCTGCGAGGACGAACGCCAGTACGTGCCGCCGGGCGGTCAGCAGTGGACGGACCTCGCGGGTGTGCGCGCGGACGGGCGCACCGCGCTGATCCGCGAGCAGGGCGAGGTGCTCGGGATCGGCAGTGAGCCGAGGTTCGCCATCGGCCAGCGGGCGCTGCTGCTGCGCACCGAAGCGGGCAACGTGCTCTGGGACTGCGTGTCCTATTTGGACGACGAGATCATCGGCACCATCAACGACCTCGGCGGCCTGATCGGCATCGCGATCAGCCACCCGCACTACTACACCACGATGGTCGAGTGGGCCCGCACCTTCGACGTGCCGGTGCACCTGCACGCGAACGACCAGCAGTGGATCGGCCGCCCGGACCCGTCGATCCGGTTGTGGGAGGGCACCACCAGCGAGCTCGCGCCCGGGCTCACCCTGATCAACCTCGGCGTGCACTTCGCCGGCGGCACGGTGCTGCACTGGGACCACGGCGACGGGAAGCTGTTCACCGGCGACATCGTGCAGGTCATCCCGGACCGCGAGCACGTGGCCTTCATGTACAGCTACCCGAACCTGATCCCGGAACGCCCCAGCGTCGTCCGCCGCGCCGCGGAGATCCTCGAGCCCTACCGCTTCGACGCGCTCTACGGCGCGTGGTGGGACACGGTGATCCCCACCGGCGCGCACGAGATCCTCCAGCGCTCCGCCGCCCGCTACCTCCGCTTCGCCTCCGCGGACTGAGGCTCAGACGTCGACCGTCGCGGCGCAACGCCAGCCCCGGTCGTCGTGGCCGATGTGCAGGCCGTGCAGCGCAACGGCTTTGGGCGTCGCGCCGACGATCTCCGCCCGCGCCACGGCGACAACGCCCAGTTCCAGCGCGATTCCGGTGGGCGTCGGCGCGACGCCGATGTCCACCGGCAGCACGCCCTCGGCGTCGAGCAGGTAGATGATCTCGTCGAGCACCGAGAGCAGGAGCTGCTCGTCGGTGCCGGCGAGGTCGGCGGTTCTGGTGCTTTCCGGTGCGCCCGCCGGAAATTCGGCGAAGGACGACACCAGAGCACGGGCCGCCGCGGTGAGGCAGTCGTCCCGCGTCGGGCCCCACGCCTCGAACCGGATGTCGGCGGTGTGCGGCAGGAAGCGGAAGCCGCCGGTCACCCCTTCACCACGCCCAGCGGCACGAGCCGGGCGATCCGGCGGCACAACCCGGCTCCTTCGGCGACGGCGACGACCGCGTCGACGTCCTTGTAGGCGGTCGGCGCCTCCTCGGCCAGCCCGCGAGCGGAGCTGCCGCGCACGACGATGCCGTCGTGCTCCAGGTCGCGGCGCAGCCGGTGGGCATCGATGGTGCGGACCGCCTGGTGGCGGCTCAGCGTGCGCCCCGCGCCGTGGCACGTCGAGAAGAACGCGTCGCCGGTCGGCACTCCCGCGAGCACGTAGGACGCGGTGCCCATCGAGCCGGGGATCAGCACCGGCTGCCCCGCTTCCCGCAGGCCCGGCGGCAGTTCCGGGTGTCCGGGCGGCAGCGCCCGCGTGGCGCCCTTGCGGTGGACGCACAGCGTTCGCCGCCGGCCCGCAACCTCGTGCGCCTCGATCTTGGCGAGGTTGTGCGAGATGTCGTAGACGAGGTCGAGACCGCAGCCGGTCACCTTTTCCAGCACGTCGCCGGCGGCCACGCCGAGCACGTGGCGGTTCGCGCGGGCGTAGTTCGCCGCGGCCGCCATCGCGCCGAGGTAGGCGCGGCCGGCCGGCGAATCGACCGGCGTGCAGGCCAGCTGCCGATCGGGCACGACCAGGCCGTGGTCGGCCATGCTCTCGTCCATGCTCCGCAGGTGGTCGGTGCAGATCTGGTGGCCCAGCCCGCGCGACCCGCAGTGGATCATCACGCACAGCTGGTCGAGGCGGAGCCCGAACACCCCGGCGATGCCCTCGTCGTAGATCTCGGCGACGGCCTGGACCTCCAGGAAGTGGTTGCCGGAACCCAGGCTGCCGAGCTGCCCCAGGCCGCGGTCCCGCGCCCGCGCGCTCACCCGCCCCGGCTCCGCGTCGGCCATCACGCCGCCGTCCTCGCAGCGCTCCAGGTCGCGCGGCGTGCCGCGCCCCCGCGCGACGGCGTAGTGCGCCCCCTCTTCCAGCACTCGTTCAAGACCTTCGCGGGGCAGTTCCCACACCGCGCCGCGACCCGCCCCGCGAGGCGTCGCCCGGCTGAGCCCGTTCATGATCCGCTCCGCCGCGCGGCGGAAGTCCGACCGGTCCAGCTCGGCGGCCAGCAGCCGCACCCCGCAGGAGATGTCGAAGCCGACACCGCCGGGCGAGACGACGCCGCCGGCGAGCACATCGGTGGCCGCGACGCCGCCGATCGGGAACCCGTAGCCCCAGTGCATGTCCGGCATCGCGTAGGACGCGCCGACGATGCCGGGCAGCGTCGCCACGTTCACGACCTGGTCGAGCGCGCCATCGCCCTTCGGCGGCAGCAACCGCTGCGAGGCGAAGACGACCCCCGGCACGCGCATCTCGCCGTGCCGTTCGATCCGGAACCGGTACGGCGTCTCCTCGACGAGTTCCACCCGGACCTCCCGCGTCGCTCGACCCGGCAATACCCACCGGAGCCCGCGCCGACACGCGTCCGGCGCGGGCGACGACGGCGGGTCAGGCCTTGGCGGGTTCGTCCTCCTCGCGGCGGAGCGGGGGAGCGGACGCCGGGTCGGCGAGGGTGGCGACGGCCCGGTCGCGATCGAGCGCTCCGTCCCACTTGGACACGATGAACGTCGCCACGCAGTTGCCCAGCAGGTTGGTCACCACCCGCATGGTGTCCATGATCCGGTCCGCGCCGAGCATCAGGGCGACCGCGGCCACCGGGATGACGCCGACCGCCGAGGCCGTCGCGGACAGCGCGATGAACGCCGAGCCGGGGATGCCTGCCATGCCCTTGGAGGTGAGGATCAGCACCAGCACCACGGTGATCTGCTGCCCGATGGTGAGGTCCACGCCGACGGCCTGCGCCATGAACAGCGTCGCCAGCGACAGGTAGATGGACGCGCCGTCGAGGTTGAACGAGTACCCGGTCGGGATGACCAGGCCGACCGCTTCCCGGCGGCAGCCCGCGCGTTCGAGCTTCTCCATGATCCGCGGCATCACGACCTCGCTGGACGCGGTGCCCACGGCCAGCGCGAATTCCTCCCGCGTGTAGCGCAGGAACTTCAGGATGCTCAAGCCGGTGAACGCCTTGAGCAGCACGCCGAGCACGACGCAGAACAGCAGTGCCGCGCCGTAGCAGGCGCCGATCAGGGTGGCGTAGGTGCTCAGCGACGACAGCCCGTACTGGCCGATGAGGTAGGCCATCGAACCGAACACGGCGATCGGGGCCAGCCGCATCACGTAGCCGATGATCTTGAAGATGATCTCGCCGGTCTGCTCGATGAAGGCGAACACCTGCGGTGCGCGCCCGATCCCGATGTGCAGCAGCCCGGCGGCGAACAGCACCGCCAGCAGCAGCACCTGCAGCAGCTCGTTGTCGGCGAAGGCCGCCACCGCGCTCTCCGGGATCATGTGCAGCACGAACTCGGCCGGGCCGGGCATCTGCTCGCCGTGCGTCTTGGCGGTGACGCCGGAGGCGTCCAGCGTCGCCGGGTCGATGTTCAGCCCCGCGCCGGGCTGGACGAGGTTCCCGGCGACGAGGCCGAGGGCGAGGGCGGCGGTGGTGACCACCTCGAAGTAGATCAGCGCCTTGAGCCCGATCCGCCCGACCGACCGCATGTCGCCGGCCTTGGCGATGCCGACCACGACCACGCAGAAGATCAGCGGCGCGATCACCATCTTGATCAGCCGGATGAACCCGTCGCCGATCGGTTTGAGGGCGCCGCCGAACTCGGGCCAGAAGTGGCCGACGGCGATGCCGATGACGGCTGCGATGAGCACCTGGACGAACAGCGAGGAAAGCACCCTAGACACGCGGCCGCGCTGGACCGGCGACGTTGGCTGAGCCACGTCGTCCTCCCGATTCCTCAATGTGGAAGTATACTTCGAAAAAGTTCCAAAATTTCTGGGAGTGTGCGTGCCCGGTCGCCTGGAGTCAAGGGGGCCGGATCGCGGTCGGCGTCGATCTGCCGGCGTCTTCGCTCGTCGGCCCCAAGATCACCAGTTCGGTCGAATCCTGATCGGTGACGGGTCGAACACAATGGGTCACATGCTCCGGTGGGCCCGGGAGGGCGGCCGTCGTTCCCAGCGCTCTCCCAGGTAGTTCACGCGGCCCTCCCGCACGGCCGAACTAGCTTGATCGCAGATCCGAACCGTCGCGTTGGAGTGGGGTCGATGAAGGGCGTGGCTGCGCGCGAACCGAAGGCGATCGCCCCCGGTGCGGTCGATCGGGTTCGCCCGGCCGAGCGGGACGACGTCGTCGGCCAGGCGGTGCTGTTCACCGTCGTCGGCGCGCTCGCCACTGCGGCGAACGCGGTGCTTTACATGCTGCTGCGGGGCATCTTCCCGGTCGGCGCCTCGAACTTCTGCTCGCTGCTGATCACCACAGCGGCCAGCAGCGCGGCGCACCGGCACTTCGCGTTCGCCGCCCGCGACGAGCACCGGGGCCGGATGCACCTGCAGACCCTCGCGGTGTTCGCCTTCTACTGCGTGTCGAACAACATCGCGCTGGGCCTGCTGGGGCTGACCGTCGAAGATCCCTCCAGCGTCGCGGAGGCCGCTGCTGTCGCCGCGCTGAGCGTCATCGGCGGCACCACCCGCTTCGTCGTGATGCGACTGTGGGTGTTCAGCCGCTCAGCCCGTCACCGCGCCAGCTGGGAGTAGTGCGAGGCGTTCTCCCGGGCCGCTCACGGCCCCGAGCGTTCGTGGTGGGCCGTCGGCGGTAGGGCCGCGGCCTTCGGGGAACCGAGGGCTCGGGAGAGGCCGCGGGCGGCCGCCCGGACCGCCGGGACCAGCGCCATGAGGTCGCTGGTCTCGGCCGGGACCACGAGGGACAGCGCGGCGATCACGTTGTCCGCATCGCCGCGGACCGGGGCCGCCACCGAGAGGGTGGACAGCTCGATCTGGCGGTCGCTGATCGCGAAGCCGTTCTTGCGGACGTCGGCGAGCACCCCGCGCAGCCGTCGCGGGTCGGCGAGCGTCAGGTTCGTGAACCGCTTCAGCGGCCCGTCCAAGACCGCCTCCTGCAGCTCGCGATCGGCGTGCGCGAGCAGGACGAGGCCGACGCCGGTGGCGTGCAGCGGCAGCCTGCCGCCCGGCCGGGACATCACCGGCACGGCATCCCGGCCGGAAATGCGCTCTAGGTAGACGACCTCGTGGCCGTCGAGGACGCCGAGCTGCGCGTTCTGCCGGGTGGCCTCGTAGAGGTCGCCGAGGAACGGCATGGCGACCTCGCGCAGGAACGTGCCGCGCGGCGTCAACGCGGCGAGCTCGTAGATCCGCAGCCCGATGCGGTAGCAACCGTAGTCGTCGCGTTCCAGCGCGCCCCACCCGGCGAGCTCGCCGACCAGGCGGTGCGTCGTGGTCAGCGACAGGCCGCTCTGACGGCTGATCGCCGACAGCGTCAGGGACGGCCGCTCCGGGGAGAAGGTCTCCAGGATCCGGAACAGCCGGGACGCCACGCTCGGCGCTCCCGCCCCGCTGCGCTCGTCCACGACATCCCTCCCGGTGCTCCGACCGGCCCATTCTCACCCGGCGGGAGAAACGGGGCGAAACCCCCTACCGGGCGATGCGCCGCACGTCGCGCTCCGGATTCACCAGCAGCGCGAAGCACAGTCCGCCGAAGGTGACGAGGGCGCCGAACACCAGGAACGCGAGCGTGTAACCCGCCTGCGGGGTGCCACCTGGCTGGCGCGACCGGTGAACACCCGCACCGTCGTGTTGATCGGGATGGGCCGGTGCTCAGGCCTCGGTGAAGACGATCCGCTCCGGCTCGACCGTCAGGCGGATGTTCTGGCGGCGGACCTCGACGAGGGTTTCCAGCTCGGTGGCGTGGCCGTCCGGGACGGTGAACAGCCGGTCGTCGCGGGTGTCGAGGTACTCGGCGAACCCGCCCAGCGACGCCCCGCCGGACTCCTCCAGCTCGAAGTAGTCGGCCAGCCGCCGGAACAGCTTCGGCAGCAGCACCGCCTCTTCCTGGAGCTGCTCGCGGGAACGCACCCGCAGCCCTTCCAGCGTCGCGTCCGTCGCCCACACGCCCTGCTTCGCGTTCCGGGCGGCGATCGCGGCCTCCGCCATGCTCTGGCGCAGGTCGGGAAACAGCTTGGAGTAGAAGGTCGGGTACACCAGGCCCGCGGTCAGCAGCGCCTGATTCGCCGACGCCTGCAGGGCTTTCGGGTCCAGGTGGACGTCGCCGCCGTCGGTGGAGCGGCCCGGTCGCCGGCCGGGGAAGGCGAAGGCCACCGCCCGGCCGTACTTGTCCGCGAACCGGGTCAGGATGTGGCCGGGCGCCTCTTCCGGGGTGCTCGCCGTGACCGCGCCGTTGTCGTTGCGCTCGAAAGCGGTGAAACCCAGGTGCCGCAGCAGCGCTTCCGAAGCGGCGTTGGCCAGTTCGGCCGGCTGGTGCCACATCTCGCTGCCGCGCGCTTGCGGCCGGTAGTGCGTCTCCAGCGCGTCGATGCCCTCTAATCGGAGCTGGGCGCCGCCGCGCGAGTTCAGCCGCACGGACAGGCCCGCCTTGGCGAACGCCTTCGGGTCGGTGGGGTAGAAGCGGATCGAGTCGCCGTCGGGCGAGGCGCCGATGATCCGGAAAGTGCCTTTGATCAACGTGAAAGTCATTCTGATCACGGTAGTGAAGGCGCCGTCCGCAGTGGACCGCTTCCACCCGGACAGCCCAGCCCGCGCGCCGAGAGCCGCCTCGCCAACCACCGCGGCCGGGAAGATCGCGCTGCGTGCCGGTCCGGCTGCGCTGCGCGATGACGTTCCGCCGGTTGTCGCCTCGTCGGCGCGGCTCTCTAAGCTCTTCGGGTTGGGACTTTTCGGGAAGCAGAGGTGGCGGTCGCGTGACTGAGCGGTCCGTGCAGGTCACGCGTCGTGGACCGGCGTTGAAATCGGCGCGCCGCTGGGCGGCCGTGCTGGGCCTGTTCTCCGCGCTGCTGGCGCTCGCGGTGCCGTTCCTTCCCGTCGAGCACGAAATCACGACGCTGCGGTGGCCGACCGCGCGGGGCACCGAATCGGTGTCGGCGCCGCTGGTCGGGCACGCGCCGCTGTGGCTCGCGGCGGAGGTGCCGTGCGCGGCGGCGCGCAGCCTGGACGCGCGCATCGACGGCCCCGGCGTGCTGGTCGCCACGAACGCGCCGTCCTCGGAGTACGGCGGGCTGACCGGCCTCACGCTGCAGATCGACGGCGGGCAGGTCGCGCTGTGGTCCAAGGGGCACCAGGCCGGCACCGCCGCGCTGCCCGCGGGCGACTGCTCGATCTCGGTGCGCTCGGACGCCGACGGGACGGAGGCCGCGATGGGCGGTGTCGCGCTGGCCGCCGTGCCCGGCGACAACCGGCCCCAGCTGACTGGCATCTACTCGCAGCTCGACGCGGCGGTCGACGACGTTCGCGGCCTGTCCTTCGAGGCGCGGGTGGACAACCGCTTCGCGACCCAGGCGACGCCGCTGAAGGTCGCCGTGATGGTGCTGGCCGTCCTGGCGTTCCTCGGCTCGATGGTGGCGTTGCGGCGCATGGAGGTCCGCCGCGCGCCGCGCTGGGCGCCCGAGCGGTGGTGGCGGCCGAAGATCCGCGACGTGGTCGTCCTCGGCGCGCTGGGCGTGTGGTGGTTGATCGGCGCGATGACCGCCGACGACGGCTACATCCTGACCATGCTGCGCGCCTCCGACAGTGCCGGGTACGTCACCAACTACTTCCGCTGGTTCGGCAATCCGGAATCGCCGTTCGGGTGGTTCTACGAGCTCTACGCGCTGTGGGTGCAGATCTCGCCAGCGACGCCGTGGGTGCGGTTGCCCGCGCTGTTCCTCGGCGTCATCAGCTGGCTGCTCGTCAGCCGCGGCGTGCTGCCGCGGCTCGGGCAGCAGGTGCGCCGCAGCGAGTCCGCGGGCTGGGCCGCCGCAGCGGTGTTCCTGGCCTTCTGGCTGCCGTACAACAACGGCCTCCGCCCGGAACCCGTCGTCGTGGCGTTCTTCCTGCTCGCGTTGTGCGCGGTCGAACGCGCCGTGGCCACCCGGCGGCTGACGCCCGCCGCGCTCGGGCTGCTCGCGGCGGCGCTGGGCCTGGGCGCGAATCCGCACGGCATGGTCGCGATCCTGCCGTTCGTGGTGGCCGCCAAGCCGCTGCTCCGGCTGCTGTGGCAGCGGGTGCGGGAACGCGGCGCGCTGCCGGTGCTGGCTCCCGTCGCGGCGGCGGGGCTGGTGATCCTGGTCGGCGTCTTCTTCGACCAGACGCTGCAGTCCGTGCTGGATTCGGTGGCGCTGAAGACCAAGTTCGGGCCGAACGAGCAGTGGTTCGAGGAGCTCAGCCGCTACGACCGGCTGTTCGGGCCGTGGCCGGACGGGTCGCTGACGCGTCGATTCCCCGTGCTGCTGCTCATCTTGTGCATCGTGGCCAGCGGCGTGGTGCTGCTGCGCCGGGGCAAGATCCGGGGTGCCGCGCTCGGCCCGAGCCGCCGCGTGCTGGCGGTCGCCGCGCTGAGCTTCGTGGTGCTGGCGATGACCCCGACGAAGCACACGCACCACTTCGGGATGCTCGCCGGGATCGGCGCGGTGGTCGCCGCGCTGACGGCGCTGGCGACGAGCGCGGCGGTACTGCGGTCCCGGCGCAACAGGGCCGGGTTCTTCGCCGGGCTCATGGTGATCTGCGCGTTCTCGGTCACCGGCACGAACTCGTGGTGGTACGTCTCCGGTTGGGGTGTGCCGTGGTTCGACCGGGCGCCGAGCCTCGACGGGCGCAGCGCGAGCACGTACTTCCTGGCGGCCGCGGCGATCGCCGGCATCGTCGCCATGGTCGAGCACCTGCGGCACGACGAACTGCCGGTGATCACGCCGGAGGCGCGGCGGCGGGTGCTCAGCCTCGGCGCCGCCCCGCTGACGTTCACCTGCGCGGTCCTGCTGGTCGGCGAGGTGGCGCTGTTCGCCGCGGGCATGCAGCGGCAGCGCGACGGCTACAGCCTCGGCGCGGACAACGTCAAGCAGCTCGCCGGTTCCAGCTGCGGGCTCTCCGACTACGTCGGCGTCGAGACCGATCCGCGCAGCGGCGTGCTGGCGCAGTCGCACATCCAGCCGCGGGCCGAGAGCGCGGCGTCGGCGAGCCGCCGCACCGAGCAGAAGCCCGGCGACTACCTCGTGGCCGCCGCGACGGGTTTCCACCGCTTCGGCTACCCGGAGGGCAAGCACTGGACCCCGCCGTTCGGGTTCGGCGGCGACGACGCGCCGGTGTGGGGCACCTACGCCGCCGACGGGCCGCTCACCGGCGAGCTGCGCACCCCGTGGTTCGACCTGCCCCCGCAGGCCACCAGCGGCGAAGCCCCGGTGGTGCTGTCGTTCGGCGGCGACGCGACGGGCGTGAACGCGCTCGGCGTCGAATGGGGCCGGGACACCCCGGAGGGCTTCGAGATCCTGGGCCGCGTCGACGTCGCCCAGCTCAGCGGGATGTGGTTCGACCGCAGGTTCGTCGTGCGCGACGCGACCAAGGTCCGGGTGGTGGCCGTGGACCGCAAGATCGACTCCGGCGGCTGGATCGCCGTCAGCGCGCCGCGCGTCCCGCGGCTGACCAGCATGACGCAGGTGATCGGCGACGCGCCGACCTTCGTGGAGTGGACCGCCGCGCTGGTGCACCCCTGCCTGAACCTGGCGCGCCTGCACAACGGGGTCGCCGAGCTGCCGCGGTTCCGGGTGGCCGGCGGCGGGATCATGCGCGACATGGGCCAGAGCTGGTCTGCGCCGGGCGCCGGTGGCCCGTTCGGCTGGCTCAACGTGGCGGGCAGCGTGCGGACGATGCCGACCTACCTCAAGGGCGACCTGCACCGCGACTGGGGCACGCTGTACCTGGTGGACGCCTACGAGGCGGACGCGCTGCCTGCGGAGGCCGCGATGGAGGTCCACCGCGAAACGCATTGGGGGCTGTGGAGTCCGGGCCCGCTGACGAAGGCGGTGAAGCTGCCCGGCGGCGCGCCCAGCTCGACCGGTCGCACCGACATCCGCCCGCTCGAGGAGATTCCGGCCGGCGACGCCACGTGATCGGCTGTGAGCATCGCCATTCCGGCGAGGTAGCGGCGACCTAGATCGCTTAGGATCGCTAACCAACCAGTTGGAACCAGCCCGGAAGACGAAGCATGCCTCGCGCCCGAGAGCGGGTGGCCCGGCGCCGCCCGGCCGCCATCATCGTCCACTGTGGAATGCGTGCGAACCGGGGAGCGGAGGCGTCGTGTCCGGCGTGATCCAGGGCTTCGGCGTCATCGCCGCCATCGTGCTGATCGGCTACCTGCTGGGACGCGGCGAGCTGCTCGGCGAGAACGCGCGCGAGACGCTGACCCGGTTGTCGTTCTACGTCGGAACTCCCGCGCTGCTGCTGCAGATGCTCTCGGAATCCAACGTCTCGATCCTCTTCTCCACCCCGCTGCTGGTCAGCGCGTTGAGCACGTTCGCCGCAGCGGGCCTGTTCGTGCTGGTCGGCCTGCTGCGCAGGTGGAACATCCGGCGCACGACCATCGGCGCGCTGTGCTCCAGCTACGTCAACGCCGGCAACCTCGGCATCCCGATCGCCGTCTACGTGCTCGGCGACGCGAGCCTGATCGCGCCGGTGATGCTGTTCCAGCTGCTGGTCATGACGCCGATCGGGCTGACCGTGATCGACTTCTCGCAGGGCGGGGAGCGTTCCTCGGCATGGCTGCGGATCCTCGCGCCGTTCCGCAACCCGATCGTCATCTGCTCGCTGATCGGCGTCGGGATCTCGTTGAGCGGCTGGCGGATTCCGGCTCCGGTGCTGGAGCCGATCACCCTGCTCGGGCACCTGTCCGTGCCGACGGTGCTGCTGGCGTTCGGCATCTCGTTGCGCGGCAGCGCGTTGCCCGCGGCCGGCGCGGAGCGGTGGCCGGTTCTGCTGTCGGTGGGCCTGAAATCGGTGGTGCACCCGGTGATCGCCTGGGCGATCGGCGCGGGCCTGTTCGGACTGGAGGGCGCGACGCTGTTCGCGGCGGTGGTGATCTCCGCGCTCCCGGCGGCGCAGAACCTCTTCGTCTACGCCTCGCGCTACAACGTGGGCGTGCGGCTGGCGCGCGAATCGATCCTGCTGTCCACGATCCTCTCGGTGCCGGTGCTTTTCGCCGTCACGGCATTGTTGGGCTGACGTGCCCGTGCGTCTCCGGGTGGCACCCCGGAGACGCACGGCCCCTCGCCGGTCAGCCCACGTTGAGGTCGACGCAGGCGTAGAAGGCGTTGGCGGTGTCGGCGATGTTCCAGACGGCCAGCAGCTTCTGCTTGCCGCTCACGCCGCCGAGGTCGACGGTGTGGGAGAGGTGGTCCGGCGGCTGGGCGCCGTGGTCGTCGAACACCGCGACCCGGTTGCCGCCGATGAAGTACTCCCACGTCGTGGTGGAGTGGTTGGCGGTGATCGTCCAGTTGAAGTTCACCGTGTTGCCGACCTGCGTGGCCTTCCAGTCCTTGCTGTCGTCGTCGAGGTCGGCGAACCGGCCGTTCCCGCCGCTGCAGCTGGTCAGGCCCTTCGGGCCCTCGACGCTCTGCGGCTCCCACTTGATCTCGCCGCAGGGCACCGTCCCGGCGGCGCACTGGGCCTGGCGGCTCGGCGGCGAGTCGATGTAGCCGTGCGCGCCGGCGGTGCTGGCGGGTATCGCCACCAGGAAGGGCGCGATCGCCGCGCCGACGGCAGCGGCGGCGAGCTTTCGCTTCGAGTCCATCTCGGCTCCTTGTCGATGCGGCCGGTGTTCCCGGCCGTCAGACCCCCCGAAATCCGGGTCGGCGGTCGGCGAGCACGGCGCGCGGCGCCGGAGGAGCGGGAGGAAACCGGCCTGTCGACGACCGCCCATCGACCGGGCCTTCCCCAGGAGAACAGTGTGGTCTGGACCATACTGAAGGCGTCGGAATCCGGTCAACACCTGCGAAAACAGTCACCGCGATGGACCAGGACCACTCCGAGAAGTGGTCCGCCGTCGGGAATCGCGAAAATTGTCGGGGGTGCGCGGGAACATTCGGGTGTTCGCCGAAGTCGGGCCGTCGAGGGGGCGACCGGCATGAACCCGCAGCAGCACATCGCCGACGCTCGCGCCGCGCTGGGCGCGGCCGATCTCGGCGAGGCCGGTGATCCGGTCGTCGTCCTCGCCGACCTGGCGGCGATCGCCGAACTCCTCGGAGACCTGGCCGAACAGGCCCGCCGGGACCTGGCGAGCTGGGCGACCGTCGGCCCGCACCTGGCGCAGGCCGGCGATCACGCCGCCGCGCTGACGCGCAGCCTGCAACACGCCGGCGGCACGCTCGCCTACAACTACGGTGCCGCCGCGCGCGACGGCTCTCCTGCGGCCATGGGAGGCGTGACAACCTCTGCCGCCACCGGTTCCAGTCCACGACGTTCCGAAACGCGGCTCTGATCCCGCCGCCGCGACGGGAATCCTCGTGTTGTCCACTATGGATATAGGCGGGTCTGTGCGGCGCATGTGGACGGCTCACCGCGGGTAGTTCGCCCGCCGCGTAGGGTGGCCGGGTGGGTGACTTGTGGGATCCTGCCGGGCCTGGAGTGCTCCGGTTGCCGTCCGGCCGCCTCGTCCGGGGGCGCGGCCTGCGAAAGCCGCTGCCGTCCGGGGCGGCGCCGTCCTTCGGCGTCTACCTGCTCGGCAAGCCGCCGCCGGAGGTCGACTGGGAGAGCCGCTGGCTGCGCTGGCCGGACTTCCGCCTGCCCGGCGACCGGGCGCAGGCGCGCGAGGTCCTGCGCGAAGCGTGGGAACGCGCTGGGGCCGAGCGGGTGGAGCTCGCGTGTGCCGGCGGGCGAGGCAGGACCGGCACGGCGCTGGCCTGCCTCGCCGTCATCGACGGGGTCCCGGCGGGCGAGGCGGTCGCCTACGTCCGGGAACACTACGACTCCCACGCGGTCGAGACGCCCTGGCAGAAGCGCTACGTCGCCCGCTTCTCCGCCTGATCGATCGGGTCACGCGACCAGGCGCAGCCAGGCCGCCGCGAGCGCGGCGTGACCGGCCGGCGTCGGGTGCACGCCGTCCGCGGCCCAGTGCTCCGGCTTGGTCGTCGCGGCGAGCTCGGCGAACATGCCGTCGGCGGCGAGCAGGTGCGCGCCGTACTTGCGGGCAAGCTCGCGCACGACCTGGATCTTCGGGTCCAGGTCGGCGCGCCATTCCTTTCGCTCGTCCTCTCCGATGAGTGCGGCACCGGCCTCGACGACGCCGTGGATCGGCAGGAGGAACGGTTCGATGAGGATCAGCTTCGTGCCAGCCTCGGCGAGGGGCGCGAGCAGGCGGTCATAGCCCGCTTCGAACTCCTCCACGGGGATCACGTACCCCTTCGGGTCGATCGTGTGCCAGCCCATGTCGTTGACCCCGACGAGGATCGACACCAGGTCCGGGCGCGCGTCGAGCACGTCTGCCTGCCAGCGGGCTTCGAGGTCCATCACCTTGTCGCCACCGTTCGCGGTGTTCAGCCAGGTCACGGGCCGGTCCGGGTGCCGGAAGCCCCACTCGCCCGCGACGCGCAGCGGGTAGCCGAACCCGAGGCCCTCCTCGCTCGCCAGCCGTTGGCAGTCGGTGATCGAATCGCCGGTGAACAGCACGGTGCTTCCCGGTCGGAGGGTGATCGTCATGTGCGCTCCTTGAACTCGGTTGCGGAAAAGAAAGGGAACGGGGGCGGCTGCACTAGATTTCCGGGCTGCCGAACCACTGGCGGGCGGCTTGCTCGAACGCTTCCCGATCAGGGGCGCGATCACCGGCCCAGGCGACGACGCCGTCAGGCCGGACGAGCACGGCACCCAGCCCGAGGTCGTTCTTCGCCGTCCCGCCCGCATAACGCAGCCGGTTCTCCCAGCCCGTCGCCGAACCGTGCAGGCGGCGGTCGGCGCTGAAATCGAGGGCGACGCCGCGTCCGTCCTGCATCAGGTCGCCGAGGCGAGTGCCGTCCTCGAGGCGGAGGTCCGGGGCATTACGGCCGACCAGCGACCGCTCTCCGCCGAGCTCGTAGCGGATCGCCGAGCCCGACAGCTTTTCGAACACGTAGGTCGTTCCGTCACGGGTCCCGATCAGGTCGCGGATCAATCCTTGGACCGCCTGGCCATGCGGGTCCGGTCGCATGGCCATCGTCTGGGCGCGCGTCCAGTCGAGCACCCAAGTGCCGATCGGATGGCGCTCGCGGGTGTAGGTGTCGAGAAGCCCGTCCGGCGCGTGCCCGTGCACGGTCGCCGCGAGCTTCCAGCCCAGGTTCATGGCGTCGCCGATACCGGTGTTGAGTCCCTGCCCGCCGAGGGGGGAGTGGATGTGCGCGGCGTCGCCCGCGAGCAGGACGCGCCCAAGCCGGTAGGTCGTCGTCTGCATGGCCCGGTCGGTGAAGCTCGAGGCGAGGTGGACTTCGCTCAGCGTCACGTCGGTGCCGGACACGCGGCGCAGAACCGCCTGGAGGTGCTCGCGAGTCGGCTGCTGCGAGCGATCGAACGCGCCGCCGTCGAAGTCCATCATGCCGATGTGCCCTTCCGCGGGCATCTGGACGTACATGCCCGTCGGCGTCAGGTTGAACCCCGGGCTCAGCTTCTCGGGATCGGCGATGGTGGCGAGCACTACGTAGCCGGTGAACTGCGGCTCGGTGCCGACGAATTCGAAGCCCGCGAGCCCGCGCACCGCGCTGCGACCGCCATCGCAGCCGACGACCCAGCGCGCCGCGTACTCGTGCTCGCCGGCGTGCACGACCACGCTCTCGTCGCCCTGCGTGATGGCCGAGACCGCGACGCCGCGCCTGATCTCCACGCCGAGCTTGACGGCCCGCTCGGACAGCACCGCCTCGACCGCTTCGAGGCTTGTCATCACGCCCTCCGGCGTCGGGCTGGGCAGCCGGAGCGGCAGGGCGGCGACGTCGACCTTGGCCGGATCGAGCACCATGCCGGCGAAGTGGCCCACGCTGCGAGGAGGTGACGGTTCGTCCGCGTCGGGCTGCACGCCGGGATCGTCGTGGACGCCCGACGCCGTCAGCAGCGGGTGCAGCATCCCGCGCCGGTAGAACGCCTCGACCGAGGTGGCGGACAGGCCCCGCATCCCGAGCGGGTCCGCCCTCCACGGCGAGCGGGATTCCGGCTCCCGCTCGAGCACCAGTACGGAGCAGCCCGCGAGGCCGAGCTCGCAGGCGAGGAACAGACCAACCGGGCCGGCGCCCACGATCACCACGTCTTGCACGAGAATTTCCCTTCCGAAGCTGTCGTCCAGTTCTCTTCGGACGCAAGGCTGAAACGGGCCGCTCACACGGGGCACACACGGCGCTGGCATGGGGGCACGCCGCCCTGATTCGGGGACTCGGGATGTGTGCGCGAAGATCGGGGAATGGACGGGGGTGCGCGGCTTCGCGTTACGCTGCTCGGCGCCTTTCAGGCGTCCAGAGGTGAGGCCGCCCTGCCCGTTCCGGGTGCGCGGTTGCAGGGACTGGTCGTACGGCTGGCGCTCGCCGGCGGCCGGGCGGTCGAGCAGGGCGTTCTCGTCGATGCGATCTGGGCCGAGGATCCGCCGGCCGGCCCCGCCCACGCCCTGCAGTCCCTCGTCTCGCGGCTGCGCCGGGCCCTGGGTTCGGCCGGCGACGTCGCCCAGCTCGCGGGGGGCTACCGGCTGGCGGTGGACGCCGCGGACGTGGACGCGCTGCTGTTCGAGCAGCTCGCCGCCGCCGGTCGTGACCGCCTGCGTGCCGGCGACCCGAATGCCGCAGCGGCCGTGCTCGGCGAGGCAGTGGCGCTGTGGGGCGACCGTCCCGGCACCGAGCCCGCGGTCGTCGCCGCGGTAGCGCCCGCCGCCGCGACCCGGCTGGCCCACGCCTCGATCGAGGCCGTCGCCGACCTCGCCGACGCCGAGCTGGCGCTGGGCCGTGCCGACGCGGCGGCCGCCCGCCTGGCGGCCCTGCTCGCCGAGCACCCCGTCCACGAGCGCGCCGCCGCGCTGCTCATGGACGCGCTCGCCGCCCAGGGCCGCCAGGCCGAGGCCCTCGCCTGGTACGAGCGGGTCCGCGAAACCCTGTCCGACGTCCTCGGCACCGACCCGGGCGCCGCGCTGCGCGAGCGCCACCTGCGCCTGCTGCGCGCCGAGCGGCCCGCTCCCGCCGCTGCGCAGACCCGGCCGCGCGACCTGCCTGTGCCGCTGACCAGCTTCATTGGGCGCGACGATGATCTCGCCCGGATCGAAGCGCTGCTCTCCGCCGGGCGCCTGGTCACCGTGCTCGGTCCCGGCGGCGCCGGCAAGACCCGCCTCGCCGTCGAGGCCGCCCGCCGCCACCGGCACGAGTACCGCGACGGCGCCTGGCTGATCGACCTCGCCTCGGTCACCGAGCCCGCCAAGGTCGGCGCGGCACTGCTGGCCGCGATCGGGCTGCGCGGCTCGGCGCTGTTCGAGGCTTCGGCCAAGCTGCGCGGCGACCTGGTCGGCGAGCTGGACGTGCTGGCCGACCAGCTGGACGGCCGGGAGAGCCTGCTCGTGGTGGACAACTGCGAGCACCTGATCGACGCCGTAGCGCACCTGGTCTCGGCGCTGCTGGCCCGCTGCGCCGGGCTGCGGGTGCTGGCCACCAGCCGGGAGCCGCTGGCGATCGACGGCGAGGCGCTGGTCCCGCTCGGCCCGCTCACCCTGCCCGAGCCGGACGCGGACGTCGAGCAGGCCCGCCGCATGGCGTCGGTGCGCCTGTTCGCCGAGCGGGCGGCAGCGGTGCGGCCGGGCTTCGACGTCGACGAGCGCAACCTCGGTGAGGTGCTGCGCATCGTCCGCAGTCTGGACGGCTTGCCGCTCGCGCTCGAGCTGGCCGCGGCCCGCTTGCGCACGCTCTCGCTGGCAGACCTCGCCGCCGGGCTGTCCGACCGGTTCCGCCTGCTCGCCACCGGCAGCCGGACCGCCTTCCCGCGGCACCGCACGCTGCGGGCGGTCATCGCGTGGAGCTGGGACCTGCTCGGCGCGGACGCGCGGACGGTCGCGGAGCGGATCTCGGTCCTGCCCGGCGGCGTCACGCCGGCCTCGGCCTCGGCCGCCTGCGCCGGCGCCGAGGTGCCGGCCGGTGAGATCCGGGAGCTGCTCGCGGGCCTGGTCGACCGGTCGTTGCTACAGCTCGCGCCGGACACTGGCCGGCACCGGATGCTGGAGACGATCCGCGAGTACGGCCTGGAGAGCCTGGCCGAGCAGGGCACCCTGACCGGCGTGCGGGACCTGACCGCCCGTTACTTCGCCGAGCTGGTCGCCCGTTACGACCCGCAGCTGCGCGGCCCCGAGCAGCGCGACGCACTCCACGTGCTGCGCGCCGAGTACGACAACGTGCTGGCCGCCCTGCGCCACCTCTGCGACACCGGCGACGCCGACGGCGCGATCGGGCTAGCGGTGAACCTGACCTGGTACTGGCAGATGCTCGGCCGGCACCCCGACGCGGCGTACTGGCTCGGCGAGGCGGTCGCGTTACCGGCCGAGCGGCCGAGCGTGGAGCGCGACATCGCCGAGGGGATGCTGCTGCTCAACAGAACCGCCACCCAGAGCGTGCTGCACCACGACTCGATCGAGGAGCGGCGCGAGGACCTGCGGGCGCTCACCGACCGGCTGCTGAGCTATCCGGAGTTGCCGGGCTTCGGCGGCGCGCTGACCGCGATCAGGCTGGCCTCCCTGGCGGAGACCGAGGCGTCGTCGGCGATCGTCCAGCGGCTGGTCGACGGGCCGGACGTGTGGTTGGCCGGGCTGGCCCGCATGTTCCGGGCCCAGTCCGCCGAGAACGAGGGCCGCCTCGACCAGGTCCGCAGCGACGTGACCGCCGCCCTGGAATGCTTCACCCGGGCGGGCGACCGCTGGGGCCTGGCCACGGCGCTGCCGCTGCGCGCGCTGCTGCGGCAGTACGACGGCGATCTCGACGGCGCGCTGGCCGACCTCACCGAGGCCAAACGGCTGGCCCGCGAGTTCGGGTCGCTCAGCCTCAGCGACGAGATCTTCATCGACCTGCGCTGGACGGATCTGCACGTGCGGCTCGGCGAGACCGCGCGGGCGACCGAGATGATCGCCGCGACCCGGGAGCGCGCGCTGCGCTCGTCGTCGCCCGAGATGGCGATTCTGCTCGATGTGCGGGAGGCCGACCTGTCGGTGCGGAGCGGTGACCTGGACCGGGCGCGCGAACTGATCGAGTCGGCCGAGGCCGGGCTGTCCGGGCAGCTCTCGTTCAGCGGCGACCACGGGCAGGCGCTGGTCGGCGCGGTGCGGGGCGCGCTCTGCCTCGAGCTCGGCGACGGGCCGGGCGCCGAGAAGGCGCTGATCCGCGCGTACGCGTCGGCGGTCGACAGCAACGACATGCCGATCGTGGCGACGGTGGCGGTGACCGTGGCCGGTCTCGCCGCGCTGTACGGGCGGGACCGTGACGTGGCCGTCCTGCTCGGCGCGGCGGCCCGCCTGCGGGGCGCCCACGACCGCACCGATCCGCAGGTCCGCGGGCTGAGCAGTCGCGGCCGGGCCGCGCTCGGCGACGAGCATTTCGCCGAGGCGTACGAGATCGGTTGGCAGCTGGCCGTTCCGGCGGCCCGGACCCAGGCCGATCCGGCGCGGCTGCGCCATGCGGCGCTGCCCGCGGCGGACAGCGCCGCGCCTCCCGAGCCGAGCGGCGCGCAGCCGCCGGGGAGGCGGACTTCGCCGTCCGGCTACGCGCGGCCTTCCTTGAGGATCTTCTCGGCGAGTTCGACCGCGACGCGCCGCACGCCGTCCGGCAACTCGCCCCGCCCCGCCGCCAACGACAACTCGTCGAGCAGTCCCACCACGACGTAACGCTCGTACGGCACGATCAGCGCCCGCCCGACGGCCGCTTCGGCCTGCTCCCGGCGGGCTTCACCGCGCAGCTTCTCCGCCGCTGCCCGCAGCAACTCCCGTTCCTGCCGGCGCCGCCAATCCCGAGGCCCGGTCATCGCCTTCGGCCCCGCCCGGGAGAAGGTGATTGCGCAAGCAAGTACTCGAACACGCGTTCTAGTCTGGCAGGGTCGCCCCTTGATCGCATCTCGCCGCTGACCTGCGGCGAAGCCGGTCAGCGAAAGGTCACCGACGCCTCGGCCATCACCTGGTCCGGCTCGGTCCGCACGGTCATGCTCCCGTCCGGCCCGCCGCAGACCAGCACCGGATCGCCGGCGAACACCGGGCGCCGCAGCCGGTAGGCGATGCTCGCGATCTCGCGCTCCGGTTCCCGCTGCCGGGCCAGCTCGCTCATCAGCAGCACCAGGATCGGGCCGTGCACGACCAGCCCCGGGTACGCCTCGACCTCGCGCGCGTACGGCGCGTCGTAGTGGATGCGGTGCGAGTTCGCGGTCAGCGCGCTGAACCGGAACAGCCGCACCGGGTCGCCGGTGAAGGGCTGCTGCCACGCCGCGTCCGAGGCGGGCAGCGCGGTGGGGCGCGGCGCGTCCGGGCTCTTGGCGGCGCCTTCGCCGCTGCGGTAGACGAAATCCTGCTCCTCGACGAACCGGACCTCGCCGTCCTGCCGGTACTCGCCGCGCACCGTCACGAACGCCATCTCGCCGGAACGGCCCTGCTTGACCACCACGTCGGCCAGCGACGACGTGCGCTCGGCCGGGACGCCCAGTCGCAGCGGGCCGGAGATCGTCAGGCGGCCGCCGGCGAACATCCGGCGCCGGTCGGGGATGGGCGGCAGGAAGTGGCCGCGGGCCGGATGCCCGTCCTGGCCGAGCTCGCCGTGCCGCGGCCAGCTCAGGAAGTGCACCCAATGCCAGAACGGCGGCAGCGCCTCGCCGGCGGAGAACTCCGCCGGCGTCTCCAGCACCGCGGCCAGCGCCCGCGACGGCTCGGGGGACAGCGCGTCCGCCTCGGCCAGCGGCTCGGGTCGCCAGCCCTGCAGGTAGGTGTCGAGACCGGGCACGGGTCCTCCTTCCGGTCCGGGCCCGCGCCGGCCCGGCCGCTGCGCTGATTGGGCCGTACAAACTGTGGGCAAGTCTGTGCCCGCCGCCGCGCGGCGTCAACGACGGGGTTGTGGAGTCGGCGGTGATTCCGCCAACAGGTCGCGTTTTCCGGCGAACGGCGACGGGCCTTGACCGGGCGATGTATTTGGCCGTACAAAGGTTAGCGTCCGGCTGATCGACGTGGCGACGCCGCGGGGCGTGGCGCGCTGGCGGAAAGGTCCCCATGGCATCCATCGCTGAGTCCCTCGCGCAGTGGGCCTCCGAGCTCGAACCGAGTGCGGAAGATCTCGCGCTCGCCCAGCGCTCCCTCGTCGACACCGCCGCGGTCACCCTGGCCGCCCGGAACCACCCGCTGACCGAGATCGCGGCCGGGCTGCCGGACGCGGCGCGCTGGGCGGCCATCGGCCACGTGCTGGACTTCGACGACCTGCACATCGAGTCGACCACGCACATCAGCGTCGTGACCGTCCCGGTCGTGCTCGCCACCGGCGGCGACGCCCGGGCGTACCTGGCGGGGGCGGGCGTGATGGCGCGCCTCGGCGGCGCGCTGGGCTGGTCGCACTACTCGGCCGGCTGGCACGCCACCTGCACGGCCGGCGCGCCGGCCGCCGCGGTCGCGGCCGGAATCGCGCTGGGCCTGTCCACCGAGCAGCTGGCGACCGCGATGGCGCTGGCCGTCCCGGCCGCGGGCGGCGTGCAGAACGCCTTCGGCACCCACGGGAAGTCGCTGCAGGTCGGGTTCGCCGCGCAGGCCGGGGTCCGCGCCGCCGAGCTCGCGCGGGCGGGCGCGACGGCGGACCCGAGCGCGCTGGACGCCTGGCTGGAGCTGGTCGGCGGCACCGGCCGGCTGGACCTGGCGGGCCCGGCGGTGCCCGGCGGCCTGGCCATCAAGGTCTACCCCTGCTGCTACGCGATGCAGCGGCCGATCGCCGCGCTGCGCGACATCCGCCACGACATCCGGGGAGCGGTGCGCGGGGTGCGCGTCAGCACGCCGGAACCGACGGTGAAACCGCTGATCCACGACCGGCCCGGCACCGGCCTGGAGGGCAAGTTCAGCCTGCCCTACGCGGTGGCCACCGCCCTGCTCGACTGCTACCCGGACTTCGCCGCGTTCACCGACGACGCCGTCAACCGGGAGAGCGCCCAGCGCCTGCTGCGGCAGGTCGAGGTGTCCTACACGCCGGGGGAGGAGGGCCTGCTCACCGGCGAGGTGGACATCGAACTCGAACACGACGGACCTGCCCTGCGGGTGAGCCTGGCGCAGCCACCGGGCGCGCCGTCGAGGCCGCCGACCGAAGCGGAACTGCGGGAGAAGTTCACCGCCTGCGGCGAGGACGTGCCGGGGCTGCTGGCGGCGGCGGACTGGAAGTCGGTCCGCGAGCTGCTGCGACAGTTCTTCCCGCGCACGGGCGACGTCGAGTGAGGATTGAGCACCACAAGGGAGCGATGCATTGAGCACATTGGACATCCTCAGCGCCGACGAGAAGCTCGCCGTGGAAACGGTGCGCGACTTCGTCGACAAGTCCGTCAAGCCAGTGGTGCAGGAGCTGGAGCACTCCAACACCTACCCGGAGGCCCTCATCGAGCAGATGAAGGCACTGGGCATCTTCGGGCTGGCGATCCCAGAGGAGTACGGCGGCACACCGGTTTCCACGCCCTGCTACGTGCTGATCGTCGAGGAGCTGGCCCGCGGCTGGATGAGCCTGGCCGGCGCGATGGGCGGCCACAGCGTGGTGTCCAAGCTGCTGCTGCACTTCGGCACCGAGGAGCAGAAGCGCAGGTACCTGCCGAAGATGGCCACCGGCGAGATCCGCGCGACGATGGCGCTGACCGAGCCCGGCGGCGGCTCCGACCTGCAGGCGATGACCACCAACGCCCGCAAGGAAGGTGGGGGAGAGTACGTCGTCAACGGCGCCAAGACCTGGATCACCAACTCCCGCCGGTCCGGGCTGATCGCGCTGATGTGCAAGACCGACCCGGCCGCGAACCCCGGCCACAAGGGCATTTCCATCCTGCTCGTCGAGCACGGCCCGGGCCTGACCGTCTCCCGCGACCTGCCCAAGCTCGGCTACAAGGGCGTGGAGAGCTGCGAACTGTCCTTCGAGGACTACCGAGCCCCGGCCTCGGCGCTGCTGGGCACCGAGGAGGGCCGGGGCTTCGCGCAGATGATGAAGGGCCTGGAGACCGGCCGCATCCAGGTCGCCTCCCGCGCGCTGGGCGTGGGCAAGGCGGCCCTGGAGGACGCGCTGCGCTACGCCCAGGAGCGGGAGAGCTTCGGCAAGCCGATCTGGCAGCACCAGTCGGTGGGCAACTACCTGGCGGACATGGCCACCAAGCTCACCGCCGCCCGCCAGCTCACCCTGCACGCAGCCCGGGAGTACGACGCGGGCCGCCGGGTGGACATGGAGGCGGGCATGGCCAAGCTGTTCGCCTCGGAGGCGGCCATGGAGATCGCGCTGAACGCGGTGCGCATCCACGGCGGCTACGGCTATTCCACGGAGTTCGACGTGGAGCGCTACTTCCGCGACGCGCCGCTGATGATCGTCGGCGAGGGCACCAACGAGATCCAGCGCAACGTCATCGCGGCCCAGCTGGTCAAACGCGGCGGCCTCGACGCCTGACGCCGGTGCCGGCGATTTCGGCGGTGCGGCCCGCCGAAATCGCCCCCGGCGGCGCGGCGGCGCGGGTCCGCTACGGTCGGGGGCGACAAGCCGGGAGGTGACGGTGGCACAGCGGACCGATGGCCGGGAGAGCGCGTACCTGCGCCTGGCGCGGGAGCTGCGGGCGGCGATCCTGCAGCACGACTACCCCGAGGGCAAACGGCTGCCCACCGAGGCGGAGCTCGCCGAGACTCACCGCGTCAGCAGGCAGACGGTCCGCCGCGCCTTCCAGGACCTCGTCGCCGAGGGCATGGTCTACCGGATCCCGGGGCGCGGCACCTTCGCGGCGCTGCGGGAAGAGCAGTACCTGCGCCAGTTCGGCTCCATCGACGACCTGATGGGCCTGTCGATCGACACCACGATGGAGCTGATCACCCCGCTGCGCCAGCAGGTCGACCTGGACGCCGCGGGCCGCCTGCGGCTGCAGTCCGACCGGGTGCACACCCTGGAGTTCCGGCGGCTGCACGACGACGTGCCGTTCTGCCTGACGACGGTGTTCCTGCCGCCTGCGGTGGGCAAGCTCGTCGAATCGGTGCCGGAGCTGACCGAGCCCGGCGCGCGCAGCGGCGTGACGATCATCGGGCTGCTCGACGACCGGCTGACCGACCCGATCGCGGAGGCGGAGCAGAGCATCACGGTGGGCTTGGCGACCCCGGAGATCGCCGAACACCTCGGCTGCGAGCCGCAGCGGCCGCTGCTGCGGATCGACCGCATGTACCAGTCGACGACGGGTCAGCCCGTCGAGCTGGCGGTCAGCTACTTCCTGCCGGAGCACTACTCCTACCGGGTCCGCCTCCGCCGCAACGTCCGCTGAGCGCCCGGGCGCACCCAGCGGACGGTGCGCACCGGGTTCAGCCGCGCGGCGTGCGGCCTGCGGCCGTCATGATCCGGGCGACCGACGGATCATCGCCGAAGGCGTCGGCCGGCAACGTCGTGTTGTCGGCCAGCGTCACGCCTTCCGGCGGTTCGCCGGGGTCGGCGTCCCAGAAGTTGCCGATGAACGCGACGTGCTCCAGCGGCGGCGACACCTCCAGCGCGACCGGGCTGTCGGCCCGGTGGACGACGTTGCCCTGCACGGTGACCCAGGCGGCGCCGTAGTCGGTGTAGAGGCCGAAGTTGTAGGACGTGATCGTGTCGCGGACGACGTTGCCGCGGATCAGCGCCCCGTCGGCGTGCGAGGTGCCCTGGCTTCCCGACAGGTAGATGCCGCCGCCGTCGGCCAGCACCTGCATCGTGTCGTGCACCAGGTTGTTCAGCACCTGCGTGCCATGCCCCTCGTAGACCACGATGCCCGCGTGCGGTGCGTCGTTGACCTGGTTGTGCGCGATGACCGCGTCCCGGGTGCCCGACAGCAGAACGGCCGGCGAACCGCTGTAGTCCTGTCCGATGTGGTGGATGTGGTTGTTCTCGATCCGGTGGCCGCGGGCGCCCTCGCCGATCACCAGGCCACCGCCGGACACGTCGTCGATCACGCTGTCCCGCAACGCGTTTCGGTCGCCGGCACCGCGGAATTCCAGCGCGACCGCGCCCAACCTCGTGAACCGGCAGCCCTCCAGCACGACCCGCGAGGAATTCTCGAAGACCACGTTGCCGGGCATGGCCGAGGCATCGCCGGGGACGACGACCTGCCCTTGACCGTCGGCGAAGACGATCGTGTGGAGCGGACCGCCGTCGTGGTAGCCGTTGCCGTGGTAGTGCAGGAAGCCCTCCGGCGAGCCCGGGCGCAGCCACGTCGCATCGGCGAAGGTGATGCCGCGGAAGGCGATGTCGTGCACGTCTCGGGCGTGCAGCAGGGTTTCCAGCACCGGGGCCACCACGGCGTCGTCGAGTTCCTCGCCGGGCCGCGGCAGGTAGTGCAGGACCCCATCGGCGAGCGCGAAGGCGCCCTCGGTCAGGAACGCGGGGCTGTTCTCGGCCGAGGTCGGGTTGTCGAGCCCGTTCTGCTCGCCGGCGTTCGGGTCGTCCCAGGTGATGACCGAGCGGTACAGCTGCGCCGCCCAAGCGAAAGCGGGCTGCGCCATGGTGATCGTGGTCGATTGCTCGTCGCCCGAGATCCGCGACGCCTGGCAGCGGGCTTCGGACCAGGGGTAGGCGCCCCGGTAGACGAACTCGACCTGGCCCTCCCAGGACCGGTGCGCGGGGTCTGCGCTGACGTAGCCGGTCTCGGTCCTGACCAGCCCCTGGTCGAGCGCGATGGCCGCCCGCGGCGCGCGGCGTCCGGCCACGTAGAGCTGGCGGGTCGCCAGTCCGGGCACCGATGCCCGGCATACCCCGTCATCGTCTTGTCGCCAGCCGTTGATCTGCCGGCCGCCGCTGATCACGACCTCTTCCTGCGCTTCGGTGCCGTATCCGAATGCCTGGTAGACGACCCCGGAATCGGCGGCCGAGAGCGAGAACGTTCCGGTGAGGCGGTAGGTGCCCGCCCGGAGGTTGACCACGGAGCCCGCGCTCGCCGCGGCGCGGGCCCGGTCCAGTGTGGCGAACGGCCGCTCGATCGTGCCCGGGCCGGAGTCGTCACCAGAAGGATCAACGAAAATCATCAAGATGCCTCTCTTGTGTATGGCATACACTTCGGTTTGTACCACGAATGGCGAGGAGGAGTGGTGGCAGATCCGGAACGCAGCACCGACCTGCTGTGGCAGGGAGAGTCGCGGCGAGGGCTCAACCTGGCGCGGATCGTGCGGGCCGCGATCGAGCTGGCCGACGAGGAGGGGCTGGCCGCGGTGTCCATGCGGCGGGTCGCCGAGCGGCTCGGCTTCACCACGATGGCGCTCTACCGGCACGTGCCGGGCAAGGCGGAGCTGGTCGATCTCATGCGCGACGAGGCGATGGCGGTGCAGGCGGCTGCCGGAGCGGGACCTGAGGCGGGCTGGCGGGCGGAGCTCGAAGCGTGGGCGCGCGACGGATTGGTGCTCTACCAGCGACATCCGTGGCTGGTAGAGGCGGAGGGGCTCAGGCAGGTGCCCGGGCCGAACGCGGTGGCGAGCTTCGAGCGGGCGTTGGGTGCGGCGGCGCGCAGCGGACTGCCGCCTGCGCGGGTAGTGGCGGTGGTGACGCTCGTCGGCGGGTTCGTGGAGAGCGCGGCCCGGCAGCTGGTGGAGGCGGCGCGCCTGGAGCGGAGCTCCGGTGTCGGACACGAGGAGTGGTGGGCGGGGCGCACTTCGCTGTTCGACCACCTCGACCGGTACCCGACGTTGAGCCGCCTCTACCGGGACGGCGGTTTCGACGACCCGCTGGACCCGTTCGAGTTCGGCCTGCGGCGGGTGCTCGACGGTATTGAGACGCTCGTTCGTGATGAAATTCGTGATGAAAATAGGTGCTCCGTGTGCGGAAAGGTGATCGAGCCCGCCGCTAAGGGGCGGCCACGGGACTACTGCTCCCGCGCCTGCCAGCAACGCGCCTACCGGATGCGCAAGGCCTGACGGCGTCGGCGGGTCGCCATGGCTGCGCCCGGAGCGTCGCCGCTGAGATGTCGATCACAACCGGATGATCTTCAGTGCGGTTGAAGTTGGAGATTGGTGTGCAGTCGACGGAGTTCTGAGGAGCGGCCATGAGGGTTGTGCGGGTGAGCGAGTTCGGTGGGCCTGAGGTGCTCGTCGCGGGGGAGGCGCCCGATCCGGTCGCCGGGGCCGGGCAGGTCGTGATCGGCGTCGAGATCGCCGCCATCGACTTCGTCCAAACCCAACTGCGCCAAGGCTTCTCGCCGGGACCGCCGCTGCCGGAGCTGCCCTACGTGCCCGGCGCGACGGTGGCCGGAACGGTGCTCTCGGCCGGCGACGGCGTCGACGCGAGCTGGCTCGGCCGCCGGGTGGTCGCCCACACCGCCGACGGGCTCGGCGGGAACGCCGAGAAGGCGGTCGCCGACGCGGACGCGCTGTTCCCGGTCCCCGACGGACTGGGGCTGCCGGAGGCGGCGGCGCTGTTCGACGACGGCTCCACGGCGATCGGCCTGGTCGAGAACGCGCCGATCAAGTCAGGGGAGTGGGTACTCGTCGAGGCGGCCGGTGGCGGCGTCGGCAGCCTGCTGGTGCAGCTGGCACGCGCCGCCGGCGCGCGCGTCATCGGCGCGGCGAGGGGCGAGCGCAAGCGCGAGCTGGTGCTCTCGCTGGGCGCCGAGCTGGTGGTCGACTACTCGGAATCCGGTTGGCGCGAACAGATCCTGGCGGCGACGGACGGCCGGGGACCGGACCTGGTCTTCGACGGCATCGGCGGAACCATCGGCCGGGAGGCGTTCGAGCTGACCGCGCGCGGCGGGCGGTTCTCGATGCACGGCGCCTCCAGCGGCGCGCCGAGCGAGATCGACCGGGCGGAGGCCGAGCGTCGCGAGGTCACCGTGATCGGCGTCGATCAGCTCTTCAGCTTCCGGGCGGCCGCGCCTCCGCGCCGGGAACGAGCGCTTTCCCAAGCGGCGGCGGGATTGCTGAATCCGACCATCGGCCAGACCTTCCCGCTGGAGCGCGCCGCCGACGCTCACACGGCGATGCAGAACCGCCAGGTGATCGGCAAGACCCTGCTCCAGGTGCAGACGGGAGCATGATCGGGGCTCGTGAGCACTTTGGGCTGTAACAGCAGTCCAAAGTGCTCACGAGTCGGGTCAGCGGAGGTAGACGCGGTCCGGGTCGACGTCCTCGCGGAGCAGGCGGAGCTCCGCCGCCGTGGGCGGCTCGATGGTGGTCAGCTCGTCGGCCGCCTGGAGGTCCCAGCCGGTCGCCGCGCGGACCTGGTCCACGGTGACGCCGGGGTGCGTCGCCACCAGCCGCAGCTCCTCGCCGACCCCGCCGCGCGCCAGGATGCCGAGGTCGGTGATCACCCGCGTGACGCCCGCGCCCAGCGGCCGGATCCCGTCCCGCAGCGCCCGGTCCGGGCCCGGCGAGGTGCAGAAGTCCAGTTCGGACATGAAGGAACGCGGGTCGTGGCGGCGCATCACCACGAACACCTCGCCGGAGTTGGCCATCACCTCCATGGCCCCGCCCGAGCCGGGCAGCCGCACCTTCGGCGCGTGCCAGTCGCCGATGACCGACGAGTTCAGGTTGCCCCACCGGTCGATCTGCGCAGCGCCGAGGAACCCGACGTCGATCCGGCCGCCCTGCAGGACGTAGCCGAACAGCGCCGTCATCGGCAGCACCGCCTCGGAGTCGGTGATCAGCACCGCGTCCGCGATCGTCTCCGGCAGCTGCGACGGGTGCGCCCCGCACACCCCGGACTCGTAGACGATCTCGATGCCGGGCGCGACGGTCAGCTGCGCCAGCGACACCGCCAGCGTCGGCAGCCCGATCCCGGCGAAGACGGTGTTCTTGCCGGCCAGCTCCCGCGACGCGACGGCGGCGAGCAGCTCGGAGGAGGTAACGGCCACAGCGGACCCGGTCGGACTGGTGGACACAGCGTTCATCACGACAAATCCTTTCGTTCTGCCCGTCAGAGCCGGCGTCCGTAGTTGACCGGTTCGCTCCACGCCTCGCCGACCGCCAGGCCCGACCAGTGCTCGTCGCCGAGCTTCTCGAGGTAATCGGCGTGGTCGCGGGTGCCGCGGATCCACTCGTCCAGCCAGGCCTGCAGCCGCTCGGGATCCTTGCTGATGTGCGACCAGCTGCGGTAGAAGTCGCCGTCCCGGTCGTAGTAGCCCTGCGCGAAGGCCGGGTGCGCGCCGCGCGGGCACGCCACCACCGCGTCCACCGCGTGCGCCGGGATGACCGTGCGGTTGGGGTCGGAGCGGATCACCTCGTCGGCCACCACTTCCTCGACCACGATGATCGCCCGCTTCGCGGCGTAGACGGCCTCGGCCTGGATGCCGGTCAGGCCCCAGATCTGGGTGTTGCCGGCCCGGTCGGCGCGCTGCGCGTGCACGATCGTGACGTCCGGGTTCAGCGGCGGCACCACGTAGATCTGCTCCGCTTCGCCGTCCGGGCCCGGGAACGGCGAGGTCACCTTGCGGATGCCGGGGTTCACGGCAGGCACGTCGCTGCCGCCGTAGGAGCGCAGCGGGTAGAACGGCAGCCGCTGGGCGCCGGCGAGGTACCGGCAGATCATCCCGTAGTGGCTGTACTCCTCGAATTCCAGCGGCGCGGGCCGCCCGGTCTCGATGCGGCGGCGCAGCTCGCCGAGCGAGCCGGCGGTGGAGTTGCCGACGAACGACGAGACGAGCTTGCGCACGCAGCCGCCGGCGATGAGCTGATCGGTCACGATGTCGGCGGTCATCCGCGCGACGGTGAGGTCCTTGCGGCCCTGCCGGATGATCTCGTGCCCGGCGGCGGTGGGGATCAGGTGCGTGAAGCCCTCCAGCGCCACCGTCGCCCCGTCCGGGACGAACGCGGCGATCGCGTCCCGCATCGTCATGGTCTTGTCGGGCCGGGGGACCGGCGTCGTCGACTCGGCGACCGGGTTCTGCATCGTCGGGGCTCCTCGGTGTGCGCTTCGAATGCACAGCACATTGCCAGGCGGCATTGATAGCTGTCTAATACTGAATTAGTGTCGGATCAAGAGTCATTTCTTATGGATTCCCCGGGCTCGGGGTGAACAGAGGTCGACCGTGGAGCTGCGCTATCTCACCGCATTCGTCGCCGTCGCCGAGGAACTCCACTTCGGCCGCGCCGCCAAGCGGCTGCAGATGGCGCAGCCGCCGCTGAGCCAGCAGATCCGCCAGCTGGAGAAGGAACTCGGCGTCCAGCTCTTCGAGCGCAACACCCGCTCGGTCCGGCTCACCAGCGCCGGCGAGTCGTTCCTGGAGCCTGCCCGCACGGCGCTCGACGACGTCGACATCGCGGTGCGCGCCGCGAAGGCCGCCGGCCGCGGCGAGTACGGGCGGGTCACCGTCGGCTTCGCCGGCGCCTCCAGCCACGAGTCGCTGCCCCGGCTGACCCGCGCGGTGCGCGCCGCGCATCCCGGCCTGGAGTTGGTGATGCGCGGCCAGACCTACGCGAACGTGGCGCTGGCGAAGGTCGCCGACGGCTCGCTGGACCTGGGTTTCGTGCGGCTGCCGGTCAACCAGGTCGGCTCGCCGACCCCGGGCGTGCAGACCCGGGTGATCGAGGTGGAGGAGCTGATCTGCGCGCTGCCACAGGATCACCCGCTGGCCGGGCGGGAGCGGATCGCGATCGGGGACCTCGCCGACGAGCCGTTCGTCAGCTTCCCGTCCAACGCCGGGTCCACGGTGCGCGACGCGCTGGTCAAGGCGTGCGTGTCCACCGGGTTCAACCCGCGCGTGGTTCAAGAGGCGCCGGATTCCTACACCATCCTCGCGCTGGTGGCCGCGGGCGTCGGCGTCACGCTGACGCTGACGTCCTGCCAGCACATCCAGCAGACCGGCACGGTCTACCGGCCGCTGGCGGGCGCGCCGATGCTGCTGCACGCGGCGCTGGCCTGGCGCACCGACAACACCTCCGCGGCCCTGCGCACCGTGCTCGGCATCGCCGAGGAAGCCCTGCCCACGCCCGCGGGCGGCTGATCGCCCGCCGGGCCGCTCACCTGGGGCGTTCCGCCGAATTAATAAGCCTGACGTCTCACTGTTGCACTGATTCTGTATTGGACACGTCTAGGTTTGGGTGGCACCGTTACCGCCATCACATCGGGACGCGGGCGCCGTTCGAGGCGCCCGCTTGCACCGAGCTTCAAGGGAGAATGCATGGGTGCGGCCAACGCGCGCGAACAGAGCCGAACGGCCAACCGCGCCGGGATCGGGGCCTTCATCGGCTCGACCATCGAGTGGTTCGACTTCTACATCTACGGCACGGCCTCGGCCCTGGTCTTCGACAAGGTCTTCTTCCCTGAGCTCGAAGGCGCGCTCGGCACGCTGGTCGCGTTCGCGACCTTCTGGGTCGGCTTCCTGGCCCGCCCGATCGGCGGCATCATCTTCGGCCACATCGGCGACCGGCTGGGCCGCAAGAAGACCCTGGTCATCACGTTGCTGCTGATGGGCATTTCGACGACCCTGATCGGCGTGCTGCCCGGCTACGCCCAGATCGGCGTGTGGGCGCCGATCCTGCTGGTGACCATCCGCATGGTGCAGGGCATCGGCCTCGGCGGCGAGTGGGGCGGCTCGGTGCTGATCGCCTCGGAGCACGCGCCCAAGGGCAAGTCCATCCTCTACGGCGCGTTCGCGCAGCAGGGCTCGCCGGTCGGCAACACCCTGAGCACCGTCAGCTTCCTGGCCATCAGCCAGCTCCCGGACGAGGCGTTCCTGGGCTGGGGCTGGCGAGTCCCGTTCCTGGCCTCGGCGCTGCTGGTGCTGGTCGGCCTGTTCATCCGGATGCGCGTCACCGAGTCGCCGGCGATGGCGAACCTCATCGAGCACAAGAAGGTCGCCAAGCTGCCGGTGTGGGAGGTCGTCCGCTCGCACCCGTCGCTGCTGGCGCTGGGCATCGGGGCCTGCACGATCGGCCTGTCGGCGACCTACTTCAAGTCGACCTTCGCGCTGTCCTGGGCCACCAGCCACCTCGGCTTCGACAAGAGCTCGTTCCTGACGATCATCCTGGTCGCCAACATCACCCAGATCATCGTGCAGCCCTTCGGCGCCGTCATCGCCACCAAGATGCGCAGCTGGTCCCGCGCGGTGACCGTGATGCTGCTGCCCGAGGTGGTGCTGCTGCCGCTGATGTTCGTGCTGATCAGCACCGAGAACTACGGGCTGGCGATGTTCGGCGTGGCGATCGCGACGATCCCGCACTGCCTGTACTACGCGGCCCTGGCGGGCATGCTCGCCAGCAGGTTCCCGGCGCACGTGCGCTACACCGGAATCTCGCTGTGCTACCAGATGTGCGGCACGCTGCTCGGCGGCACGACGCCGATCGTCGGCCAGTTCCTGCTGAACCTGTCCGGTTCGATCACCGCGGTGATCGCCTACGCGATCTTCCAGGTGGTGCTGACCCTCGGCTGCATGTTGTTGCTGCTGCGCCGCCCGAACTACGACGAGCGGGCCGGGGCCGGCCAGGCGCCGCGCGCCGAGGCGGTTCCCGCGTAACCGGGCGCGACCGGGTGCGGCTTCCCCGCCCGGCGGGGAAGCCGCGCGTCCCGTTCTTTTGGAGGCACCTGCACACCGGCTTCGCCGAGAAGGTGCTGTCGATGCGCGGGAATCCCGATCCGGACGTGCTGCACGGGTTCGGCGCGGTCCTCAACGGACGCGACCCGGAGCTGCTGCGCTGGATCACCGAATCGGGGCTGGCCGCGCTGGTGGCCGACAACTACGCGGTGGAGGCGTTCCCCGCCCCGGCGGCGCCGGGCCCCAACGCCGTGCTGCCGCTGCACGAGCACTGCCTGTTCAAGCTGGGCGTGCACCTCGGCGAGCTGTGGCGGCTCACGCCACTCGCCGGACACCTGCGGGCCAGCGGCCGCAGCCGCTTCCTGCTCACCGCCCCGCCGCTGAACCTGCCGGGCGCGGTCGGCTCGCTGGTCACGCCGGTGGCCACGCTCTGACGCACATCGCACCGGGAAGTCCCCGGCGCGCAAGGGAAAGCACAGAGGCTCCTACCTGAACTGGGGCTTAGGCCTGGTCATCGGCGGGATCGTGGCGAAGAAGCTGGCGCTGAAGGTGCCCGGCGTGCACTACCCGCTGATCATCGCCGCCGCCTACAGCGGTTTCACCATGTACGGCCTGGGGTTGTCGGCGACGATCCCGCTGACCATCTCCACGAGCGGGCACTCGCTGGCGAGCAAGATGGGCGTCATCGCCCTGGGGCAGACGATCTTCTCGCTGCCGATGCTGCTGACCGCGCTCGCCGTGCTGATCACGCTGCCGGTCCTCAACGCGATGCTGCACCCCAAGGCCGGTCAGCCGGTCAAGGAGATCGACCCGGCGCTGCACGTCGAGAGCAAGACCGCGGCCGTCGAGTCCGCGGACTTCGGCGGGGCCACCGTCGCGTCGCGGCTGAACAACAGCCGCGTCCTGAGCCTGCTGATCGGCGCGCTCGGCATGGTCTACGTGGTCGTCTACTTCGTCAAGGGTGGCGCGGCGGACCTGAACCTGGTGAACTTCTTCATCCTGTTCCTGGGCATCCTGCTGCTGGGCACGCCGCAGGCCTACGTCGCCAAGCTCGGCGAGGGCATCAAGACGATCTCCGGCATCGTCCTGCAGTACCCGTTCTACGCGGGCATCATGGCGATCATGGCCGCCTCCGGGCTGGTCGGCACGATCTCGCAGGTGTTCGTGGACATCTCCACCCCGGAGACGCTCGGGTTCTGGGGCCTGATCAGCTCGTTCGTCATCAACTTCTTCGCGCCCTCCGGCGGCGGCCACTGGGTCATCCAGGGCCCGTTCATGGTCGACGCGGCCAACGTGATCGGCGCGCCGATGCCCGACGTGGCGATGTCGGTCATGCTCGGCAACGCCTGGAACGACCTGGTGCAGCCGTTCTGGATCCTGCCCGCGCTGGCGCTGTCGCGGCTGCGCCTCAAGGACGTCATGGGCTACACGGTGATCATGATGTTCTGGGTCGGGCTGATCTACATCGCCGCGATCCTGCTCTGGGGCTTCCTCGGCTGACCGGGGACCGTCCGAATAGGAGTGTGAGATGCCGTACTTCATCGAAACGTTCGACAAGCCAGACCACCAGCAGGTGCGGCTGGACAACCGCCCCGCGCACCTGGCGTTCCTCGAGGAGCACAAGGAGCTGCTGCTGGCCTGCGGGGCGAAACTGGCCGACGACGGCGATGCGGCCACCGGCGGCGTCTACCTGCTCGACGTCGAAACCCGGGCGGCGGCCGAGGAGTTCATCGCCGCGGACCCCTTCGCGAAGGTCGGCCTGTTCGCCGACATCAAGGTCCTCCGCTGGCGCAAGGCGTACCTCGACGGCACGGGCTACCTCTGAGCGTCGGCCGGCCAGGTTTCGAGGCTCCGCCGGGTCTCGAAGCGGCGCCGCCTGCCGCTGACCGGATCGGTGAACTCCAGCGTCCGGGATAGGAGCTGGAGGGGCGCGGTGAAGTCGTCGGCGGCGCGGTCGCGGACGACGGGGTAGAGGTCGTCGCCGAGGATCGGGATGCCGAGGCCGTTGAGGTGCACCCGCAGCTGGTGGGTCCGGCCGGTGCGCGGCAGCAGCCGGTACCGGCCGAGGCCGTCGCGGTGCTCGATCAGCTCGACGCGCGTTTCGCTGTTCGGCTCACCGGGTTCTTCCTGGGCTGCCAGCACGCCGCGGTGCTTGACGATCCGGCTGCGCACCGTGCGCGGCATCGTCAGCCGGGGCTCGAAGCGGGCGACGGCCTCGTACTCCTTGTGCACCAGGCGGTCGTGGAACAGGGTCTGGTAGGCGCCGCGCAGCTCGGGCTCGAGCACGAACATGACCAGCCCCGCGGTCAGGCGGTCCAGCCGGTGCGCCGGGCTGAGCTGCGGCAGGTCCAGGTCGCGCCGCAGCCGCACCAGCGCGGTCTCCGCGACGTGCCCGCCGCGCGGCGTGGTGGCCAGGAAGTGCGGCTTGTCCACGACCAGCAGGGCGTCGTCGCGGTGCACGACGTCCAGGGCGAACGGCACCGGCGTCTCGTCGGGCAGGTCGCGGTGGAACCAGATGAACCCGCCCGGCGCGTACGGCGCACCGGGCGCGAGCGGGCCGTCGACGCCGACGATCCGGCCCTCGCGGAGCATGGCGTCGATGCGTTCCGGGGCGAGCTTCGGTATCCGGTCGACGAGGTGGTCCCGGACGGTGGCCCAGCGGCCGTCGGCGGGCAGTCGCAACCGGATGGGGTCCAGGCCGTGCCGCTGGGGCAGCGGCGATCTGAGCTTGCGTCGCATCGCCCCGCCAGCGTAACCGGTGGTCACAGCCGGAGCTTGTAGCCCACGTGCGAGGCCTCGAACCCGAGCCGGTCGTAGAAGCGGTGCGCGTCGGAGCGCTGCCGGTCGGTGGTCAGCTGGACGAGGGCGCAGCCGCGTCGGCGGGACTCGGCGATTGCCCAGTCGAACATCACGCGCCCGAGGCCGCGGCTGCGGTGCCGCTCGTGGACGCGGACCGCTTCGATCTGCGCGCGCAGCGCGCCCCGCCGGGCCAGCCCGGGGATGAACGTCAGCTGCATGGTCGCCACGACCTCGCCGCCCGGCGTCGCGGCCACCAGCAGCAGCTGCGCGGGATCGGCCTCGATCGCCTCGAAAGCCCGCTGGTAGGGAGCCAGTTCGGCGGCGGACTCCCGGGTCGAGCCGAGCTGGTCGGTGGCCAGCAACCCGACGATCGGCCCGAGGTCGTCGCCGGTCGCCCGGCGCAGCAGGTACGTCCCGGACCCGGTGGACAGCTCGACCGGCACGCTCAACTGATCCTCCACTGTGGACTCGATTTGGGGATTCGCCTCACCGGACCCTAGCGCGGCGGCGCGGGGGAGCGCGAAAACCGGCGGCGCGCGCCTGCGGGTCTTGGCATGATCGGCGGGGACGCCGGAGGAAGGACGGGTATGCCCGAGGTCGCGACGGATCGGCGGCCGGTGGCGGCGCGGTTGGCGGTGGCCACGCTGTTCCTGGTCAACGGGGCGAGCTTCGCCAGCGTCGTGCCCCGCTACCCGGAGCTCAAGGACGCCCTGGCCCTGTCCAACGCCGCGCTGGGCACCGCGATCGCGGCGCTGCCGCTGGGCTCGCTGGTCGCCGGCCTGCTGGCCGGGCCGATCCTGGCCCGCTGGCGGTCGTCGGTCGTCGCGGTCGGCTGCTCGGTGCTGCTGGCGGCGGATCTCGTGGTGATCGGGCTGGTGGGGCGCTGGTGGCAGCTGGCGGCGGCGTTCTTCCTCGCGGGTGCGATGGACGCGATCGTGGACGTGGCGATGAACGCGCACGGGCTGCGGGTGCAGCGGCGCTACGGGCGGTCGATCGTCAACTCCTTCCACGGGATGTGGAGCGTCGGCGCGATCATCGGCGGCGCGGCGGGCTCGCTGGCCGCCGGGGCGGCGCTGCCGCTGCCCGCGCACCTCGCGGCGGCCGCCGTCGTCCTGGCCGCCGCAGCGGTCGTCTGCGCCCGATTCCTGCTTCCCGGCCGGGATGACGCAGAGCGCACGAGCGGACACCGGGGAAGACCGCGCTTCAAGCTGCTGCTCGCGTTGCTGGCGCTGGGCGCGCTGTGCGCCGCGGCGGCGCTGGTCGAGGACACCGCGGCGTCCTGGGGCGCGGTGTACCTGCGCGATTCGCTGGATGCCGCGCCGGTGCTCGCGGGCATGGCGTTCGTCGCGTTGCAAGCGGCGCAGACGGTCGGCCGGCTCACCGGCGATCGCCTGGTGGACCGGTTCGGCAACCGGGCGGTGGCGCGCATCGGTGGTGTCGCGGTGCTTCTCGGCGTCGGCTCGGCACTCGTGTGGCCGTCCGTCCCGAGCACGCTGGCCGGATTCGCGCTGGCCGGCTGGGGTGTCGCCACGATCATCCCGGCCGGTTTCCACGCGGCCGACGAGCTCCCCGGGCTGCCGGGCGGCACCGGGATCGCGGTCGTCGGCTGGGTCTACCGGCTCGGCATCCTGGCCGGCCCGCCGGTCGTCGGGCTGCTCGCGGACGCGATCAGCCTGCGCCTCGGCCTGGTGGTGGTCCCCTTCGCGGGGGTGCTGATCGTGCTGCTGGCGTCGCGCCTGCCGAGCCGCGCTGCAGCCCCGAACGGCTGCAGCGCGGCGGAACCCCGCTAGGGCCTGTTTGGTCGTGGTCAACCGGTGAAACGGGCCCTAGCGCGGGGTGACCGCTGTCTCCGGCCCATCACCAGGTCCCGTCGCCGCGCAGGACCGCGTCGGCGCCGCCGTCGACGAACACCACCTGGCCGGTGATGTGCGAGTTCTCGGGGGAGGTGAGCCAAGCGAGCAGCGGCGCGATCTGCTCGGGTCGGGCGTGGCCGTGCAGTGGAATGGGGACGCTGCCGTCGATGGCCCGGCGACCCGCTTCGGTATCGAGCATGTCCTGGATCATCGGCGTGACGATGGTGCCGGGGGCGATGGCGTTGAGCGGTATTCCGGCGCCCGCCCATTCCGGCGTGATCGCGGTTCGGCGCGTCCATCGCGCGATCGCGGCCTTCGAGGACGCGTATACCTGCGCGCCGTCGCCGCGCTCCACCGCGGCGCGGGCGGCAGCCACCGCGGCGTCCTCGTCGCCGGCGAGTGCGGCATCGACGATGCCGGGATCGGTCGGGTGCAGCGACGCGACCGACGAGATCACGACCGCGCGCGGATCGGTGCCGCGGGCGAGGAGCGGCCGCAGGCCTTCGAGGGTGGCGACCGCGCCGAAGTGGTTGCGTCATGGTCATCAACGCCTCGCTGACCGCGATCACGCCGCTGGCGGCCGCGCCGCAGGAAGCCGTCGCGATCGACGATTTCGAGGTGGTCACCGGGATTTCGCAGGACGACTACGTGCTGGTCGCCAACGCCGCCTCCGGCCTGAAGTCGGTGCGGGGCCTCGTCGACGCGCACCGGAACCTCAAGTTCGGCACCACCGGCGTCGGCACCGGCAGCCAGCTCTCCCAGGAACTGCTGTTCAAGCAGGCCGGGATCGCCGGCACCGCGGTCCCGTTCGACGGCGGGTCGCCCGCGATGACCGCGGTGCTCGGCGACCAGGTGGACGTCGCCTCCGTCCAGCTCGGCGAGGCGATCGGCCAGATCCGGGCGGGCGAGCTGGTCCCGCTGGTCACCTTCGCCGCGCAGCGCAACCGGTACCTCCCGGACACCCCGACGGCCGTGGAAGAGGGTTACGACGTAAGGGTTTCGCAGTTCCGCGCGGTCGTCGCCCCGAAGGGCACGCCCCCGGAGGTCGTGGACCGGCTGCGCCAGGCGTTCCGGGCGACGTTCGCCACCGAGCGGTACCGGAAGTTCAACGAGGACAACCTGCTCACCCCGCACGAGGTCGACGGCGCGCAGATCGCGCAGGAGTGGACGGGCTCGCTGAAGAGCTACCGAACCATGATCCAGCGGTACGGCATCGACCTCGGCGGGCCGAAGTGAGCGATGCCCGGCGCGACGGCGAACCGGCCGGCGCGGTCGCGAATCTGGTGGTAGCGCTGGTGATCGTCGGCATCGTCGGCATCGTCGGCATCGGCGGCGCCGGGATGGCCGGTTCCTGGGCGCTGGGCCTGGGCAGCGCGGCCGCGCCGTCCGCCGGAACCTGGCCGTTCCTGGTCAGCACCGCGATCGCGGTCCTCGGCGTGGCGCTCGCGCTGCTGTCGCGGCGCACGAACGACGCGGAAGGGCTGTCCTCGTCCTGCCTGCCGGTGCTCGGCGCGGTGGCCGGCATGGCCGGGTTCGCCGCCCTGGTCGGCGTGATCGGGTTCGAGATCCCGGGCGCGCTGCTGGTCTTCGCGTGGCTGCGCTTCCTCGGCCGCGAGTCGTGGCGGCTGTCCGTCCTCGGCGCCGTCGGCATCGTGGCGGTCTTCTACCTGATCTTCGTCGGCGCCCTGAACGTGCCGATTCCCCACCTGTTCTAGGAGCGGCGATGGACCTGACTCCGGTGCTCGACGGGTTCGGCGTCGTCCTCGAACCCACCAACCTGCTCTACTGCCTGATCGGCGTCGTGATCGGGATGCTGGTCGGGGTGCTGCCCGGGCTCGGCCCGGCCGCGACGATCGCGATCCTGCTGCCGCTGACCTTCGACGTCGAACCGGTGACGGCGATCATCATGCTGGCCGGCATCTTCTACGGCGCCCAGTACGGCGGCACCATCACGTCGGTGCTGCTGCGGCTGCCCGGCGAAGCGTCCTCCGTGGTCACGGTCTTCGACGGCCACGCCCTGGCCCGGCAGGGCAAGGCCGGCACCGCGCTGGGGATCGCGGCGATCGGGTCGTTCGTCGGCGGCACCGCCTCGATCGTGGTGCTTTCGGTGCTGGCGCCGCTGATCGCCGGGTTCGCGCTCGACTTCGGCCCGCCGGAGTACACCGCCCTCGCCCTGCTCGGCATCCTGCTGGTCGCCGCCGTGAGCAGCGGCGGCCGGCTGAAGGCGGTCGTGGCCGCCTGCATCGGGCTGCTGCTGGCGGTGGTCGGCCGGGACGCGTTCACCGGCGCCGAGCGGTTCACCTTCGGCCTGCTGCCGCTGTCGGACGGGCTCGACTTCGTCCCGATCGCGATGGGCCTCTTCGGGCTCGGCGAGATCCTGCACGGCCTGGAGGAACGGCGGCAGGGCGCCGCGGCGGTCACCAGGGTGGCCAACGCGTGGCCGTCCCGCGCGGATCTCCGGCGCTCGGCGGGGGCGATCGGCCGGGGCTCGGTGCTCGGGTTCGTGCTGGGGGTGCTCCCGGGCGGCGGCGCCTCGCTCTCGTCGCTCGCGGCGTACGCGTTGGAGAAGCGCCGGTCGAAGACACCGGAGCGGTTCGGCAACGGCGCGGTCGAGGGTGTGGCCGCACCGGAGACGGCGAACAACGCGGCCGCGACGTCGTCGTTCATCCCGCTGCTGACGCTGGGCATCCCGGCGAACGCGACGATGGCGATGATCTTCGGCGCGCTGCTGATCCAGGGCGTGACCCCGGGGCCCCAGCTCGTGGCCGAGCGGCCGGAGCTGTTCTGGGGCGTGGTGAACTCGATGTACGTCGGGAACATCCTGCTGCTGGTCATGAGCATCCCGCTGGTCGGGCTGTTCGTGAAGATCCTCCGCGTGCGCGCCGGCGTCCTCGCCCCGATCACCGTGCTGATCACGCTGGTGGGCGCGTACACCGTCCGCAACAGCGTCTTCGACATCGGGCTGGTGATCGCCTTCGGCCTCCTCGGCTACCTGATGAAGAAGTTCGGCTTCGAACCAGGGCCGCTGGTACTGGCCTTCGTGCTCGGTGCGCTGCTCGAAACCTCGCTGCGCCGGTCGCTGCTGCTCTTCGACGGCGACCCGGCCGGCTTCGTCACGAGGCCGATCTCCGCCACCCTACTAGCGCTGCTGGCCCTGGTCGTCCTGCTTCCGCTGCTGCGGAAGCTGATCCGGCGCCGACCACGACAACCGGCCGACGCAGACGCATGAGCAAGGCTCGATCACAGCATGCCGAGCAGTGCGTGCAGGGCCGGATTGTCGTTCGTTCGACGCCAGACCAGTTGCAGTTCAACGGGATTCGGCTCGGGGAGCCGGACATCGCGGAACGTCACGCCTTCGAAGTGCAGCCGGGCCGCGGTGGCGGGCACCAGCGCGGTGCCGAGGCCGACCTGGACCAGCGCCAGCGCCGTGTGGATCTGGCTGACGTGCTGAACGTAGATCGGCTGCACGTCGGCGTTGCCGAAGGTGGTGACGAGCAGCTCGTGGAAGTACCGGGCCTCGGTCGGGGAGTACATCACCATGTCGGTGCCGTGGAATTCGGCGAGTTCCAGGGGGTTCGCGTCGTCAGTGAGCGGATGCCCGGCGGGCAGGGCCGCCAGCAGCGGTTCCGCGCGGAACCGGCGCGATTCCAGCTCGGGCCGCGCGGCGGGCGGCCGGGCCAGCCCGAGATCCAGGGCGTTGCCGGACAGGCGGTCGATCTGGTCGCGGGTGACCAGCTCGTGCAGCACGACGTCCACCTGCGGCAGGTGTTCGCGGACGGTCGCCAGCAAGCCGCCCAGCACCCCGTACGCCGAGGTCGCTGTGAAGCCGATCCGGATGATGCCCGCCTGGCCCGAGGTCACCCGCCGCACCGACAGCGCGGCGTTCTCGGCCTCGTGCAGCAGGCGCCGCGCGTCCTGCAGGAACCCGCCCGGCCGGGGTCAGCCGCACCGTGCGGCTGGTGTGGTCGAAGAGCTGGACCTTGAGTTCCTTCTCCAGTTGCTGGATCTGCCGCGTCAGCGGCGGCTGGGTCATGCGCAGGCGCTGCGCGGCGCGGCCGAAGTGCTGTTCCTCGGCCACCGCGACGAATCCGGTGAGCTGGTTCAGGGTGAACAATGATGCCGTCCCGGTATCGGTGAATGCATTGTTGGACTTGGACGTGCATTGATGGCTCACCTTACTGTCGTCCGCAGTCGGTTCCCCGGGGCGCGGCGCTCAAGCCGGGGCAGCGACCGCCGGTGCTCACCGCCGCCAGGGCCGGCGCAGTCAGATGAATCCGCCCGATGAAGGAGATCCGCCGATGTCCGCGTATTCGCCCACCGATGTGGCCCGGCAGCTGGCCGGCGGGCTGTTGTCGTTCCCGGTGACGCACTTCCGGCCCGACCACGGCTTCGACGAGGCCGCCTACCGGGAGAACATCGGCCGGCTGGGCGGATTCGGGGCCGCCGGGCTCTTCGCGGCCGGCGGCACCGGCGAGTTCTTCTCGCTGACCCCCGCCGAAGTCGAGTCGGTGGTCACCGCGGCCGCGCAGGAGGCGCCGGCGGGTGTGCCGGTGATCGCCCCGGCCGGCTACGGCACCGCGATGGCCGTCGAGATGGCCCGCTCCGCCGAACGCGCGGGGGCCGACGGCCTGCTCCTGCTGCCGCCGTACCTGACCGAGGCGGACCAGGACGGGCTCGCCGCCCACGTCCGCGCGGTCTGCGCGGCCACCGGGCTCGGCGTGATCCTCTACAGCCGCGCCAACGCGGTCTTCGACGAGACGACCGTCGCCGCGCTCGCCGAGGACTGCCCGAACCTGGTCGGGTTCAAGGACGGCGTCGGCAACATCGAGAAGATGACCCGCCTGTACGCGCGGCTGGGCGACCGGCTCACCTACATCGGCGGCCTGCCGACCGCGGAGACCTTCGCCCTGCCGTACCTGGAGCTGGGCGTCACCACGTACTCGTCGGCGATGTTCAACTTCGTGCCCGAGTTCGCGATGCGCTTCTACCGGGCGGTGCGCGACCACGACCGCGCCGCCGTGTACCGGTACCTCGACGACTTCGTGCTGCCGTACTGCGACATCCGCAACCGGCGAGCGGGTTACGCGGTGAGCATCGTGAAGGCGGGCATGAAGGTCATCGGCCGCCCGGCCGGGCCCGTGCGCCCGCCGCTGGTCGACCTCGACGAGTCCGAGCTCGCGCAGCTGGCCGACCTCGTCGAGCGCCTGCCCGAGCAGCCGCGATGACCGCCCCGGCCGCCGGAGCCGAGTCGGAGTTCGGCCACGCGATGGTCCACGGTGGACGGTTTGCGTCCACATCGGCATGCCGGCCGACGAAAATCCCGACGGCTCGTGGCGCCGCATCGACGGCGCGTTCGGCGAGCACCGACCGCGGAGGATGCCGATCATGACCGCTCAGCACGGCCCGCTGGTGACCGGAATGCAGGTCGTTCCCGTCGCGGGGCACGACAGCATGCTGCTCAACCTCAGCGGGGCGCACGCCCCCTACTTCACCCGAAACCTGGTGATCCTCACCGACTCCGAAGGCCGCACCGGGGTCGGCGAGGTGCCCGGCGGGGAACCCATCCGCACCACCCTGGAGGAATCCCGGGACCTGGTGGTCGGGCAGCCGGTCGCGCGCTACCACGCCGTGCTGGCCGCCGTGCGCGATCGCTTCGGCGACCGGGATTCCGGCGGCCGCGGCACGCAGACCTTCGACCTGCGCGTCGCGGTGCACGCCGTGACGGCGCTGGAATCCGCGCTGCTCGACCTGCTCGGCAAGCACCTCGGCGTGCCGGTCGCGGAGCTGCTCGGCGACGGCAAGCAGCGCGACGAGGTGCCGGTGCTGGGATACCTGTTCTTCGTCGGCGACCGCACCAGGACCGACCTGGCCTACCGGGCCCCGGCCGACGAGCCGGCCGGCGCCGACGACTGGTCGCGGCTGCGCCACGAGGAGGCGCTGACCCCGGATTCGGTCGTGCGGCTGGCCGAAGCGGCGCAGGCCCGCTACGGGTTCCGCGACTTCAAGCTCAAGGGCGGCGTGCTGCCTGGGCCCGCCGAGATCGAGGTCGCCACCGCGCTGGCCGAACGGTTCCCGGAAGCCCGCATCACGCTCGACCCCAACGGCGGATGGCCGCTGTCCGAGGCGATCGACCTGTGCCGGGGCCTGCGCGACGTGCTCGCCTACGCCGAGGACCCGTGCGGCGCGGAGCGCGGGTACTCGGGACGGGAGGTGATGGCGGAGTTCCGGCGGGCCACCGGGCTGCCCACGGCGACGAACATGATCGCCACCGACTGGCGCGAGCTCGGCCACGCGATCCGCGCCGACGCCGTCGACATCCCGCTGGCCGACCCGCACTTCTGGACGATGAGCGGCTCGGTGCGCGTCGCGCAGCTCTGCGACGCGTGGGGCCTGACGTGGGGTTCGCACTCGAACAACCACTTCGACGTGTCGCTGGCGATGTTCACCCACGTCGCCGCGGCCGCGCCCGGCGAGATCACGGCCATCGACACGCACTGGATCTGGCAGGACGGCCAGCGGCTCACCCGGCAACCGCTGGTCATCGCGGACGGACGACTACCGGTGCCGACGGCTCCGGGGCTCGGCGTGGAGCTCGACATGGCCCGGGTGGCCGAGGCGAACGAGCTCTACCGCCAGGAAGGCCTCGGCGCCCGCGACGACGCGCTGGCGATGCGGTACCTCGTCCCGGGCTGGACCTTCGACGCCAAGCGCCCCGCCCTCGACCGGTGACAGCCGAAATTCCCGCAGGGGGCCGCTACCCGCACCGCTGCGCAAGGCGAGCCTGGAATAGGTAAAAGACCGGTCAGCCCAGCAGTTTTGCGAGGAACCAGCCGACCCGGCTCACCTTGCGGATCCTCGGGTTGTCGGCCACGCCGTGGATCTCCCACTGCTGGCCGCAGACGTCGCACCGCCACAGGCCGATCCGGCTGGTGTCGGGTTCGCAGGGGTGGCCTCGACGCCCTCTTCTCATGCACCGATGAGATCACAACGGGTGCCCGGGATGGTCCCGATCGGTTCCGGAAGATCGGGTGAAACCGTGACTTTCGGCCTTACCGAGCGTGCACGGAAACGCCGTAGCGTCATCGGCGGTGTTGCACGTCGGGGAGAGGAGCACCAGGTGACGCTGCGGGATCTGGTCGAGCAGATGGAACGGCGCTGGGAGGAGCTGAACACCCTGCGCGCGAGCCCGGACATGTACGGCAGCGAGAGCCTGGACGGCCAGCTCTCCGAACTGGAGCTGTGGCTGCTGCGGATGCACCGCCTGACCGCGGCGGGCTCCGCCGCATGACGGGCGTGCCCGGGGTGCGGATCAGTTGACCAGCCGGTCGCGAGGGGCGAGCTTGTCGAGCAGCCGGAGCAGCTCGGCGCGCTCGTCCGAGGTGAGCCGGTCGAGCAGTTCGATGTCGACCCGGTCCGCGATCGGCTCGACGGCGCGCAGTTCGGCCTCGCCGATCGGGGTGAGCCGCAGGAGCCGGCGGCGCCGGTCGGCGTCGTCGACGGTCCGGTGCACCAACCCGCGCTGCTCCATCCGGACCAGCAGGGATGCGAGGGTCGCCTTGTCGATCGCCGCCCGGTGGCCGAGCTGAGCCTGCTCTATGCCGGGGTTGGCTCGGATCGCGTTGAGCACCGCGTACTGCGGCTTCGTGAGGTGCGGCAGGCGGGACTGCCAGCTCGACGTGTGTTCCTGCATGGCGCGGCGCATGAGGTGGAAGACGGCGTTGTCCAGCTCCACGTGGGCGTCACTTCCGTCAGGGTTGGCGAACGGGGTGTGCGAATCCTAGTCCAAACGGCCCAACTCGCGATCGATATCCGGAACTTCACCGGTCTGGATTACGGTCGAGGTCGCAGGTGCACGGGTCCTGGCAGGCGTGGTTCAAGCCCGGCAACGGGTAGGTCTCGACACGCCGGGCGCGGTCGATGGTCAGCCACGCCAGCACGCCGCCCGCCGCGCACATCACCGCGGAGACCAGCATGGCCTGCCCGAAACCAGGGCCGAGCGGCTCGCCCGCGCCGGTGTGCGACAACCCGGCGATCACCGGGAGCACCGCGACCGCCAGGAGACCCGCCAGCCGGGACACCGCGTTGTTCACGCCGGAGGCGACACCGGCGTTGTCCGGGCTGACGGAGGCGAGCACCGCCGAGGTCAGCGGCGCCACGGTGATGGACAGGCCGGCGCCGAACACCAGGACGCCGGGCAGCACGCCGCTCAGGTAGGTGCTGCCGGGCACCGCCCAGGTCAGCAGCGCCAGGCCGACCCCGCAGACGACCGGGCCGATGCTCATCGGCAGGCGCGGCCCGGTGCGCTGCGCGAGCGCGCCGACGCGCCCGGACACCAGCAGCATGATGATCGTGATCGGCAGCGTCGCGATCCCCGCGGCGAGCGCGGTGTAGCCCATCGACTGCTGCAACTGCAGCGACAGCAGGAACAACGCGCCGCTGAGGGCCGCGTAAACGGTGAAGGTCGTCAGGTTCGCGCCGGTGAACTGCGCGGAGCGGAACAGCGACAGCGGCAGCAGCGGGTCCGGGTGGCGCGACTCGATCAGCGGGAACGCGATGAGCGCGGCGACGCCCACCACGGCCGCCGCCGCGCTGGCGGCGTTCCACCCGTTCGTCGGGATCTCGATCAGGGCGTACACGGCACCGGCCAGCCCGACGGTCACGGTGATCGCGCCGAAGACGTCCAGCCGGCCGGCGGCGGCCGGGCCGCGGGATTCCGGCACGTGCCGCAGCGCCAGCAGCGCGGCCGCCGCGATGGGCACGTTGATGAAGAACACCCACCGCCAGGACGCCGCGTCCACCAGCCACCCGCCCACGAACGGGCCGATCGCCGAGGCCACGCCGGTCAGCCCGGCCCAGCGGCCGACCGCCTCGCCGCGGTCGTCGTGCCGGATCGTGGAGTTGATCAGCGCCAGGCTGCCGGGCACCAGCAGCGCGCCGCCGACGCCCTGCAGCAGGCGGGCGGTGATCAGGGCCGCGCCGTTCGGCGCCAGGCCGCAGCCCAGCGACGCCAGCGTGAACAGCACCAGCCCTAGCGTGTAGACACGGCGGCGGCCGTAGCGGTCACCGAGCGCGCCGCCGAGGAGCAGCAACGCGCTGAGCGTGAGCAGGTAGGCGTCCAGCACCCACTGCAGGACGCTGAGGTCGCCGCCCACGTCCCGGCCGATCGCCGGCAGCGCGACGTTGACGACGGAGCCGTCCAGGAACGCCACCCCGGAGCCGAGGATCGTGGCGATGAGGATCCAGCGGCCGGACCGGGAGCGGAGGGCTGTGGCGGCGGTCACCGCCCGACCATAGTGGGCGCACCTGGAAGCCGCCGTCGGTCACCTGGTGCCCGGCGTGAACGCCACCGGCAGGTGCTTGATCCCGTTGATGAAGTTCGACACCAGGCGCTCGACCGGCCCGGCCACCCGCAGGTCGCGCATCCGCCACAGCGCCTCGCGGTAGAACGCCCGCAGCTGCAGCCGGGCGAAGTGCGCGCCCAGGCAGACGTGCGGGCCGTTGCCGAAGGCGACGTGGTCGTTGGGCGCGCGCCGGATGTCGAAGCGGTGCGGGTCGGGGAACTGCCGGTCGTCGAAGTGCGCCGAGCAGTGGAAGACCACGACCTTGTCCCCGGCGGCGATGCGCCGGCCGCCGAGTTCGGTGTCGGCGGTCGCGGTGCGGCGGAAGCTGAGCACCGGCGGGTGGTAGCGCAGCGTCTCCTCCACGGCGGAGTCCAGCAGCCCCGGATCCGCCAGCAGCAGCCGCAGCTGATCAGGGTTCTCGGCGAAGGCGAGCATCCCGCCCGGCAGCGCGCTGCGCACGGTGTCGTTGCCCGCGACCGAAAGCAGGAAGAAGAACATCTCCAGCTCGGCGTCGGCCAGGCCGCGCCCGTCCGGCTCGGCGGTGGCGAGCGCGGTCATCACGTCGTCGGCCGGGTTGCGGCGCTTGAACGCCGCGAGGTCCTGGGCGAAGGCGAACATGTCCGCCAGCATCGCCGGGGAACGCGGGTTGACCGGCTTGCCGTCCGCGTCGCGGACCACCTCGGAGTGCTCCGGGTCCTGGTAGCCGATCACCCGGTTGGTCCACTCCAGCAGCATCCGCCGGTCCGACTCCGGCACGCCGAGCAGGTCGGCGAGGTTGCGCAGCGGGTAGTCGTCGGTGACCTCGGCGGGCAGGTCGCACTCGCCGCGCTCGACGACGCCGTCGACCAGCAGGCGGGCCCGCTCCGCGACCTCGTGCCGGAACCGGTCGATCCGCCGGGGCGTGAACGCGCGGCTGACCAGGCGGCGCAGCCTGCCGTGCTCCGGTGGGTCGAGGTTGAGCATCATGCTGCGGATGAACGGCAGGTCCGCCGGGTCGGGATCGCGGATCTGGGTGGCGCCCAGCCAGGACGAGTACGTCGCGGCGGACTTCAGCACCGCGACGACGTCGGAATACCTGGTGACGGCCCAGAATCCGGGTCCGGCGGGCCAGTCGCCGATCTCGTGCTCCTCCTGGCGGCTCACCGGCGCGTGCCGCCGCAGCCAGGCGAAGTCGTCGTGCGGCACGCCGTCGGCGTACCTGCGCGGGTCGAACACGTCCGGAACGTGGGCGGGCGCTGCCATCGAGACTCCTTCACCGCAGCCGTTGCAGGCCTACTCTGGCCGCGGCGCGCAACCCCGTCAACGCCCGCCTGCGGTCCGAAGTGGACTATCCGGCTACCGGCACCGCCAGTCCGGGGGCGGGCAGCTGCGAGCCTTCGGCGTCCGGGGCGTAGCGGCGCAGCAGGTCCAGGCCGATCTGCGCGCGGCGCACCCGCTCCCGGCCGAGCGCGACCGCCGTCGGCGTCAGGTGGGTGCCGCTGGGGTAGATGTTCGGCGCGTTGCGCAGCCCGAACTTGACGTGCACCGGGGCCGCGACGCGCACGATCTCGGCGATCTCGAAGTGCCGGACGAAGCCGCCCATGTCGTCGGGCGCCTCGACGTAGACGTCCAGCGGCAGGTCGGTGGCGGCGCGGATGGCGGCCAGCTGCCCGATGCTGAGATCGGTCGGCACGTTGTAGGTGTCGGCGCCCAGGTCCTCGGCGATGCGCACCGAGGCGGGGTTCGCCAGTCCCATCTGGACGCTGATCTTGAACTGCAGGTCCGGCGGCAGGTCGCCGGCCGCGCGCATCGTCGCGGCCACCTTGAGCACGCCGAGGTCGGTGATCAGCACGCTGCGGATGCCCGCGTCGGCGGTGCGGCGGATGTCCTCCAGCACGTGTACCAGCTGCTCGGTGCCGCGCGCCTGGGCGGCAACCGGTCCGCCGGCCGGGGCGGTGGCCATCGGGCTGGTGTCCCACCCGGCGACCGGCCGGGCGAACAGGCTCAGCTCCACCGATCGCCCGGCGGCTGTGGCGGCCATCGTGCGCAGCTCGTCGTCGGTGAGCAGCATGCCGCCGCTGCCCTGGGAGATGCGGTGCACCGGCACGTGCCGAGCGTCCGCCTCGGCGAGCACCGCGTCGAGCACCTCGGGGCCTTCGGTGCTGGGGATCTCCACCCGGTACTGCGCGCCGTCCGGGAACCGCTTGGTGCTGGTGGCGGGGGAGTCGTCGGTGGGCAGTCCCTGGGACCGCAGGAATTCACGTGTCTGGCGCACCGGTAGCTCCGTCCGAAATGTCGAACAATGTTCGCCAAATCGTATGGTCGGCCGGAGCGGGTGGTCAAGCACCCCGGGTCCGCCGTGGTCGATATCGGATACGATGTTCGAAATATCGGTCAACGGGCCGAGGAGTTCCGACAGGGGGAAGTACGCGTGGCACGAGCGGTACCTGCCGTGGAACGGGCCTTCGACGTCCTGGAGCTGTTCCTGGACGCCCACGAGCTGAGCGCGCCGGAGATCACCGCGCAGCTGGGCCTGCCGCGGACCACGGTGCACGAGCTGGTCGGCACGCTCAGCGAGCGCGGCTACCTGATGCCCGCCGGTCGCGGCAGCAACCGGTTCCGGCTGGGCGTGCGCGGCTTCCAGCTCGGCGCCGCCTACGCCGAGCGCCTGGACCTCGCCCGCGAGGGCCAGCTCGTCGCGGAGGAGATCGCCGAGCGCTGCCAGGAAACGGTGCACGTCGGGGTGCGCGACGGCACGGACGTGCTGTACGTGGCCAAGGTCGACAGCAGCCACCCGGTCCGGATGGTCTCGGCCGTGGGCCGGCGGCTACCCGCGCACTGCACCGCGCTCGGCAAGGCGCTGCTGGCGGCGCTGCCGCGCGCCGAGGTCGACGAGCTCTACGGCAGCCGCCGCCTGGAGGCGATGACCGAGCACAGCATCACCACCCGCAAGGCGCTGCGCCAGGAACTCGACGCCATCGCCGAGAGCGGCGTGGCGGGGGAGTACTGCGAGTCCAACGAGTCGGTGGCCTGCGTCGCCGCGCCGGTGCGCGACCAGTCCGGCGCGGTGGTGGCCGCGATGAGCATCTCGGCGCCGATCCTGCGCTGGAACGACGAGACCGAGGCGGCGCTGCGCGAGCTCGTCGCGGAAGGCGCGTCGGCCCTCTCCGAACGCCTGGGCCACACCGGTTCCTGATCCCGCGGCCGGGAAGGCCGCGATCCACCGGGTCGTCCGTCAGTGCCGGACGATCACGACCGGGCACTTGGCGTGCTGGGCGCAGCGCTGGCTCACCGACCCGAGCAGCGCGCCGTAGAAGCTGCCGTGGCCGCGGCTGCCGACCACCAGCAGGTCGGCGCCTTCGGAAGCGTCGAGCAGCGTCTGCGCCGCGTGCCCGTGGGTGAGCTCGCGCTGCACCGGAACGGCCGGGCTGACCTCGTGCTCGATCTCGTCGACGGTGTCCGCCAGGCTCTTGCGCGCGGCCTCCTCGAAGTCGTCCGGCGGCATCGGGCCGCCTTCCCAGCTGTAGAAGGCCGGGAACTCCCACGAGGTGATCGCGTGCACTGCGGCCCCGGAAAGCGCTGCCTGGTGCAGCGCCCACCGTAAGGCGCACTTGGACGAATCCGAGCCGTCGACCCCGACGACGATCCGGTGCTGGGTTCCGCTGTTCATGGCGCTGGCCTCCGGTTCCGCGATCCGCTGTGGTGGGCTCAGCCGCCGGTCTGCTCGACGAGCTCGTCGGACAGTTTCCGCAGCCGCGCCCTGGCCTGCCCGTCGTAGGCCTGTTCGAGCGCGCGGCAGGCGCGGGTTCCATGGAAGTACTCCCCGGTGACCTCGTCCAGTCCCGGATCCGCGACCAGTCGCATCGTCGCTGCGACGCCCTCGGCCACCGTGGCCACCGGGCTCACCCCGGCCTCGCGGACCATCGCGGTGTTCATGTAGGTCGCCGGGTGCAGCGCGTTGACCGTGACGCCGGTGCCGCGCAGGCGCTCGGCCAGGTCGAAGGTGAACATGATCTGCGCGAGCTTGCTCTGCGCGTACGCCCGGTAGCCGAGGTAATTGCGGACCAGCATGGGGTCGTCGAAGTCGATCGGGTGCTGCCCGGCCGAGGCGACGTTGACCACCCGGGACGGCGCCGAGAAGATCAGCAGCGACTGCAGCAGCCGCGTCAGGTGGTATCCGGCCAGGTAGTTCACCGCGAACCGCAGCTCGACGCCGTCCGCGCTCTCCTCCCGGACGCTCTCCGGCGGACCGGAGCCGACGCCCGCGTTGTTCACCAGCACGTCCAGCCGGTCGCAGCGCAGCCGGACGTCGTTGGCCAGCCGTTCGACCTGGTGGAGGTCGGCGAGGTCGGCGACCAGCACGCCGAGGCGGTGCGAGCCGGTGGCCGCCGCGATCTCCGCGCGCACCGCTTCGGCGCGCTCCGCGCTGCGCCCGTGGATCAGGACCCGCGAGCCGGTCTCGGCGAGCCGGTGGGCCAGGGCCCGGCCGAGCCCGCCGGTCGCGCCGGTGACCAAGATGCAACGCTGGCTGGGATCGCGCACGGCTCGCTCCGAACTGTCGGCGGTGATTACGACCAGTGTGCGGACGCGCGCCGGGAAATGTCATCTGCGCGTGCCGGAGATCCCCGGCGGGGGTAACGCGAAAGTGTTGTGTCGCAAGCCATTCACTGAGGACGCCGAGACCGACGGTACGGATAGTGCGGTCCTTACCCGAGTGGGTGCTTGTCACTGTACGTAACGCGCGATACACCTGGGGACGGTGTGGCGTTTTGCCGCATCCGGAACTCGCCGAGGGAGCGGCCATGACCACCAACGAGGAGAGCTCCACCGGACGCTATCTGGTGCTGCTGGAAGACAACTCGACGATCATCGGAACTCGCGAACTGACGCGGCTGACGGGCATTCGCTGCGCCAACACGGCCGACGCGGCGGGCGCGGCGCCAGGCGAGCTCTTCCGCGGCGCGGGCGGGATCGTGCTGCATCAGCTCGGCATCGCGTTGGTCAGCGCCGACGCGGAGCAGGCGGCGGCCCTGACGAGCGCGGCCCGGGAGACCGGCCCGATCGCGGCGTTCGAACCCGAGCGCCGGGTGTTCGCCATCGGCGCGGAACCGGCCGTCGCGGACGGCGAATTCACCTGGGGACTGCAGACCGTGCGCGCCGACCGCGCGCAGCCCACCGGCAAGGGCGTGCGGGTCGCCGTGCTCGACACCGGCCTGGACCTCAAGCACCCGGACTTCGCCGGCCGGGACATCGTCACGGGCTCGTTCGTGGAGGGCCAGGACGTGCAGGACGGCCACGGGCACGGCACGCACGTGATCGGCACCTCCTGCGGGCCGCGCGCCTCGCAGGCCGGGCCCGGCTACGGCATCGCGTCCGAGGCCAGCATCTACGCGGGCAAGGTGCTCGGCGACGACGGTTCGGGCAGCGACAGCGGCATCCTCTCCGGCATCGAGTGGGCGATCTCCAACGGTGCCGCGGTGGTGTCGATGTCGCTCGGCGCGCCGACGCAGCCCGGCGAGGCGTTCTCCGCGGCCTTCGAGCGGGTCGCGCAGCGAGCGATGGAACGCGGCACGTTGATCATCGCCGCGGCCGGCAACGAGAGCGAGCGCTCGACCGGGAAGATCGCGCCGGTCGGCCACCCGGCCAACTGCCCGTCCATCCTCGCTGTCGGCGCGATCGATTCGCAGCTGCAGATCGCGGACTTCTCCAGCGGCACGGTCGACGAGATCGGGCAGGTCGACCTGGTCGGGCCCGGCGTGGACGTCTACTCGAGCTGGCCGGGAGCGGAGCGCTACCGGAAGCTCAGCGGCACCAGCATGGCCACGCCGCACGTCGCGGGTATCGCGGCGCTGTACGCGCAGCAGCACGCGGAGCGGGCGTGGGGCCTGTGGGCGCGGCTGTCGCAGACCGCCCGCCGGCTGCCGCTCGCATCGACCGACATCGGTGCGGGCGTGGTCCAGGCGCCGTAACGGCCGGAGGTCGCCGCGCGGTCATTCGTCGACGATGGCCTGCGCGGCGACCTTCGCGCAGTTGCCGAGGTCCTCCGCGGCGGCCGCGGCCTGGTCGAGCGCGACGTTCAGCTCGGACGGCTCGGCGGAGTTCGGCGCCTCGTAGGCGGCGGCCAGCATGTCGAGCTGCCGGGCCAGCCGGGCGCCCGCCGCGGTGACGGCCAGCAGCGCTTCGCGGGCCGCGGCTGTTCCGCCCGGCGCCCGGCCCTCGCGGGCGGCTTTCTCCAGTTCCCGGCCGGCCTGCGAGATCACTTCGCCTGTCGTGCCGACGTCCTGCCAGCGCGACGGCGTGTCGCTCTCCATCTGGTTTGCCCCCCACGAACACCCGTTCGTCCCGCCCGGGTCAGCTCCGCTGCAGCGCCCGCTCCAGCTCCGACTTCGTCAGCTCGCCTCCGCACGACTTCGACGTGCTTTGCGTACCCGGTGCGGGCGCCGGTCACACGTGGCGGCGGAGGCGCGCGGCGACGACGGAGCCGAGCGCTCCGGCGGCGACTTCCAGGCGGCGCGGGCCGGAAACCGCGAGCCGCCGCCGGAACACGTCGTACCCGGATTCCACGATGCGATCCAGGATCTCGCCGTACAGCGTGAAAGCGGTGCGCACGCACGGCCGGGACCAGGGCGCGAGCAGCGCGATGCCAGGCTCCGCGGCGCGGTACTTCGAGCGGGTACGCGCGACCTGGTCGGCCAGCGCCCGGCGCACCGGGCGGTCCGGGCGGCCCGATTCCCGGCACCAGGCCAGCCGGTCCCGGTCGACGCCGAACACGGCGAGCTCCTCCATCGGCAGGTAGACCCGGCCGCGGTCGAGGTCCTCGCCGACGTCGCGCAGGAAGTTGGTGAGCTGGAAAGCGCCGCCCAGCGCCGCGGCGTAGGGTTCGGCCTCGCCTGCTGGGCCGACCGTGCCGAGCACCGGGAGCAGCTGCAGGCCGATCACCGCCGCCGAGCCGTGGATGTAGGCGTCCAGCGCGGCCCGCGTCGGGTAGGCGCGGACGGTCAGGTCCATCCGCATCGAGGCCATGAAGTCGGTGAACAGCGCCGGGTCGATGCCGTGCCGGGTGACGGTGTCGATGAGCGCGGCCAGGATCGGGTCGTCGCTGGACCCGGCGCGCAGGCCCGCGCGCAGCTCGCCGTCCAGCCGGTCCAGCGCCTGCTGCCGGTCCGCCACGGTCCGCCGCCGATCGGTGTCGTCGACGATGTCGTCCACCCACCGCGCGAAGCCGTAGAGCGCGTGCACCGAAGGCCGTTGCTGCGGCGCCAGCAGCCGGGTCGCGAGGAAGTAGGTGCGCCCGTGGGCGGCGTTGAGCATCCGGCACCGCTGGTAGGCGGGGCGCAGCTGCGGCCGGACGCCCGCGGCGTCGAGCTCGCGGCGCGCCGCCACTCGCGGCCAGGTGCCCGTGTCCATACCGGGAATCTCAGCACACGGAGTGCGCGAGAGTACGCACGGTGGGCATCCGCGGTGAACCCGGTCACTACCGTCGGAGTCCTCTTAGGACGGTTCGGCCGGCCCGCTGCGCTCGCCCCGCGGGATTCCGCCGAGGCCGCTCTCGGCGAGCGCCTCGTCGAGGCCGTCGAGCAGGACCACGCCCAGGGTGTTCGCGACCGAGCCGGAGGCCAGTTCGCTGCGCAGCCGGAAGGCGAGCAGCCGCACCCGGCGCGGATCCGGCCGGTCCTGCCGCACGGCCTCGCACAGCCGCCGGGCGATGAGTTCGATCTCGACGGTGTCGCCGTAGCGCGCGTGCACCGTGGGCAGCGCCAGCAGCACGACCTTGGCCACCCGGGCCAGCCCGGTGAAGTCCAGGCGCGCCGGCGGTGCGGGCGTCGGCTGGGCGGGCACCACGGGATCCGCCGGGCGTTCGTCGAGCACCGCGACCGACTGCGCCCTGGCCCACGAGCCGATGTCGCCGCCGTGCCTGCCCGCGCAGATCAGCCCGGAGCCGGTCAGCCCGGCCCGGGCGGGCGCGCCCTGCCACCCGGTGCCGCTGGTGGCGATCAGCTCGTGCTCGCGCAGCGTCTGCACGACGTCGGCGAGCTCCGCCCACGACGGCTGCAGCGCGGCCGCCACGGCCGCCGGGCTGTTGAAGAAGTCCGCGATCTCGGGCCGGAAGCGGTCGTCCTCGTACAGGTATCGGAGGAAGGCGCGAGCAATCGACTCAAGCCTGGACACGGTTGGCCTCCAGAATGCTCGTCCAGATTGCAGGGCGACGAGGGAGGGCGGACCCGGGTCCTGCCGAAGACTGCAGAACGCACCGGCGCGCAGCCGGTTCCGGATTTGTGGTGCCGCTGTCCCCAGTTTCAGCGGATCCGCCGTGCGGCCGCGGGTCCCGGGCGGCCACATCGCAGCAGCGTAAGCGGAGTGGGGCCGTGATCGCAGGGGTCTTTCGTCACCCACAAGCTGGGGATTTCGGCGCCGCCGCGTGACTGTCCACTGTGTTCAACGCGGCCGGGAATCGCGCCGTTGCGGCGAATGTGACGGGAGTGACTCGGGGGACCGCCGGTCGCGACACACATCCAAGGCGCGACCGACGGCCGGTCGCGCGCACGAAATCCCCTCTGCGTTCCGCGCGCGCGGCGGGCGCTCCAGATCGCCCACGGGATCGAGACCCGTGGGCGAGATCATCATGACGCCAAGAACTGGAATTTATTTCGCACGTGTTCCGGGTTCCTCCGGCGCGCGGTCGTCGGCGGCGGTGCGCAGCCCGTCGAAGGCGATCTTGGTCACCGCGTCGGCGACCTGCGCGGCCCGCAGGCCGCGGCTGGGCCGGTACCACTCGATGATCGAGTTGACCATGCCGAACAGCAGGCGGCTGGTCAGCGCCGGGTCGACGTCCGGGCGGATGCTGCCCTCCGCCTCGGCCTGCCGGACCAGCTCGCTGACCACCTGGTCGAACTCGCGGCGCCGGGCCAGCGCCTGCCGCTCGACCCTGGTGTTGCCCCGCACCCGCAGCAGCAGCGTGACGAACGGCAGCTCGTCGACCAGCACCTCGATGCTGCGCCGGACCACGTGTTCGAGCCGGTCGATGGCCTTGCCGGTGGTCGACGCCGCTTCCTCGGTGACCGCGAACAGGGCGTCCAGGGCCCGGTTGACGCTCAGCCGCAGCAGCTCGTCCTTGCTGGACACGTGGTAGTAGATCGCCGACTTGGTGATGCCCAGCCGCTGGGAGAGGTCCTCCATGCTGGTGCCCTCGTAGCCGCGCTCGTTGAACACCCGGACGGAGACGTCCAGGAGCCTGCCGAGGTCGTAGCCCGGCCGACCTCGGCGATTCGCGCGACCAGCGTTCCCCGACATGGTTCGCAGTATTTCAGCCGGCCGAGCGGGGTTCGCGGCGGTCCACCACGCGGCGCAGCTTGCCCACCGAGCGCTCCAGCGTGTCCGGATCCACCACGGCGACCTCGGTGCTGACGCCGACGCCGTCCTTGATCGCGCGGACCAGCTCGGCGGCGGCGGTTTCGCGGCGGTCCGCGGGGCAGTCGGTGCGTGCTTCGACGCGCACCGCCATCTCGTCCATCCGGCCCTTGCGGGCGAGCACCAGCTGGAAGTGCGGCGACAGCCCCGGCGTGCGCAGCACCAGCTCCTCGATCTGGGTGGGGTAGACGTTGACGCCGCGCAGGATGATCATGTCGTCGCTGCGGCCGGTCACCTTCGCCATCCGGCGCATCGGCCGGGCCGTGCCGGGCAGCAGCCGTGTGAGGTCCCGGGTGCGGTAGCGGATGACCGGCATGGCCTCCTTCGTCAGCGAGGTGAACACCAGCTCGCCCTCGACGCCGTCGGGCAGCACCTCCTCGGTGAACGGGTCGATCACCTCGGGGTAGAAGTGGTCCTCCCAGATGTGCAGCCCGTCCTTGGTCTCCACGCACTCGTTGGCCACGCCGGGCCCCATCACCTCGGACAGCCCGTAGATGTCGACCGCGTCGATGTCCAGCCGCTCCTCGATCTCCTGCCGCATCTGCTCGGTCCACGGCTCGGCGCCGAAGATGCCGATCTGCAGCGACGTGCTGCGCGGGTCGATGCCCTGGCGCTCGAACTCGTCGACGAGGGTGAGCAGGTAGGACGGGGTGACCATGATGATCTCGGGCTTGAAGTCCTGGATGATCTGCACCTGCCGGGCGGTCATCCCGCCGGAGGCCGGGATCACGGTGCAGCCGAGTCGCTCGGCCCCGTAGTGCGCGCCGAGCCCGCCGGTGAACAGGCCGTACCCGTAGGCGACGTGCACCTTGTGGCCCGGCCGCCCGCCGGCGGCGCGGATGGAGCGAGCCACCACGTCGGCCCAGACGTCCAGGTCCCGCTCGGTGTAGCCGACGACGGTCGGGTTGCCGGTGGTGCCGCTGGAGGCGTGCAGCCTGCGGACCTGCTCCACCGGCACGGCGAACATGCCGAACGGGTAGTTCTCGCGCAGGTCCTGCTTGGTGGTGTGCGGGAACTTCGCCAGGTCGGCCAGGCTCCGGCAGTCGTCCGGGCGGACGCCCGCCGCGTCGAACTTGGTGCGGTACAGCGGCACGTTCTCGTAGGCGTGGCGCAGGGTGTGCTGCAGGCGCTCCAGCTGCACCGCGGCGAGCTCGTCGGCGGAGTACCGCTCGGCGGGGTCGAGATCGGCCGGATCCGGCGCGGCTCCGAGCCGGCGCGGGGCGCCCGTTGTCGCGGTCATGGCTTGGCTCCCTCGGGCTGGTTCTCGGGCGAGCCGTTCAGCGTCCGGCTGTGGCCCCGGAATTCGGCGATCGGCTCGTCGCCGCGGTGCACCGACACGTCGTAGATCCCGCTGCGGCCGAACCGGGTCCGCTCCTCGGCGCGGGCGACCAGCAGGTCGCCGGCGCGGGCCGGGCGCATGAAGGTGATGTCCGCGCGCGCCGCCACGGTCGTCGGGCCGTGGCTGTTGCAGGCGCAGGCGAAGGTCGTGTCGGCCAGCAGGAAGATGTAGCCGCCGTGCGCGATGCCGTGGCCGTTGACCATGGCGTCGGTGATCCGCATCCGGGCCAGGGCGAATCCGCCGCCGGTCTCGACGAGCTCGATGCCGAGCGCCTGCGAGGCGCGGTCGTCGTCGAACATGGCCTGGGCCGGGTTGCGCGTCGTCGCGCCGGGCTCCTGCACTGGGTTCACCGCCTCGTAACCGAACGAATAGTCGGTAATTAATACTGCGCAGCCGGACGCTGTCAAGGCTTGCCGTCGGTCGGGCGTTTCTGGCTCGGTAAAGCAGAATTTAGCTGCATCGGGTGGTGTGCGCCGCCGCTCCCCGGTGGTACTTTTTCGAACGAACGGTCAGTTAAAGAACCAGCCGGAGGAGGTCGGGCCGCATGGCTGCCCTGCGGAGCTACGTCAACGGTGCCTGGCACGAGCCAGCGGACAACGGGGTGCCGTTGCGCGATGCGGTGACCGGCGAGGAGGTCGCGCGGGTCTCCTCGGCGGGGATCGACATGGCCGCGGTGCTGGCACACGGGCGCGGCAGCGGCGGCCCGGCGCTGGCCGAGCTGACGTTCCACCAGCGCGCGGCGCTGCTGAAGAGCCTCGCGTCGCACCTGCGCGAGCACCGCGAGGAGCTGTACGCGCTGTCGGCCCGCACCGGGGCTACGCTCGGCGACTCCAAGTTCGACATCGACGGCGGCATCGGGGTGCTCTTCGGCTACTCCAGCAAGGGCCGCCGGGAGATGCCCAACAGCACCGTCTACGTCGACGGCGCGGTCGAGCCGCTGAGCAAGGGCGGCACGTTCGTCGGGCAGCACGTCTGCACGCCGCTGCAGGGCGTCGCGGTGCAGATCAACGCGTTCAACTTCCCGGTGTGGGGGCCGCTGGAGAAGTTCGCGCCCGCGTTCCTGGCCGGGGTGCCCAGCCTGATCAAGCCGGCGAGCCAGACCGCGTACCTCACGCACCGGCTGGTGGAGCTGATGATCGGCTCCGGCCTCCTGCCCGAGGGCTCGCTGCAGCTGATCTGCGGCAGCGTCGGCGACCTGTTCGAGCACCTCACCGACCAGGACCTGGTGTCGTTCACCGGTTCGGCCGCGACCGGGCAGCGGTTGCGCGCCCACCCGGTGGTGGCGGCGAACTCGGTGCGGTTCAACGTCGAGGCCGACTCGCTGAACTGCTCGATCCTGGGCCCGGACGCCGAGCCCGGCACCGCGGAGTTCGACCTGTTCGTCAAGCAGCTGGTCACCGAGATGACGGTGAAGGCCGGGCAGAAGTGCACCGCGATCCGGCGGGCGCTGGTGCCGGCGAACCGGATCGACGACGTGGTGGCGGCCGCCAAGGCGCGGCTGGAAAAGGTCGTCGTCGGCAACCCCGCCTCGCCGGACGTGCGGATGGGCGCGCTGGCGAGCCTGGAGCAGCGGGAGGAGGTCCGCCGCTCGCTCAAGGCGCTGCTGGAGGCCGGCACCCTGGTGCACGGCGACCCCGAGCGCGTCGAGGTCGTCGACGCCGACCCGGAGCGCGGCGCGTTCCTGCCGCCGCTGCTGGTCCGCTGCGACGACCCGGACCAGCCGCAGCCGCACGAGGTGGAGGCGTTCGGCCCGGTGAGCACCGTGCTGCCGTACGAGACGACGGCGCAGGCCGTGGAGCTGGCGCGGCGCGGCCTGGGCAGCCTCGTCGGATCCGTCGTGACCGCCGACGCGGAGTTCGCCCGCGAGGTGGTGCTGGGCGCGGCGTCGCGACACGGCCGGATGCTCGTGCTGAACCGGGAGAACGCAGCGGAGAACACCGGGCACGGCTCGCCGCTGCCCGCGTTGGTTCACGGTGGGCCGGGCCGGGCCGGCGGCGGCGAGGAGATGGGCGGCGTTCGCGGCGTGCTGCACCACATGCAGCGCACCGCGGTGCAGGCCGATCCGGCGACGCTGACCGCGATCACCGGGCAGTGGGTGCCCGGAACTCCGCGCAACACCACCAAGCAGCACCCGTTCCGCAAGCACCTCGACGAGCTGCGCATCGGCGACACGGTGGTCGCCGGGCCGCGCACCGTGACGCTGCAGGACGTCGAGCACTTCGCCGAGTTCACCGGCGACACCTTCTATGCGCACACCGACGAGGAGGCGGCGAAGGCCAACCCGTTCTTCGATGGCCGGGTCGCGCACGGCTACCTCGTGGTGTCCTTCGCCGCCGGGCTGTTCGTGGACCCGGACCCGGGGCCGGTGCTGGCCAACTACGGGCTGGAGAACCTCCGGTTCCTCACGCCGACCTACCCGGGCGACGAGATCACCGTGACGATGACCGCGAAGCAGATCACGCCGCGGGTCGGCGCCGAGCACGGCGAGGTCCGCTGGGACGTGGACGTGACCAACCAGGACGGCGCCTCGGTGGCCAAGTACGACGTGCTGACGCTGGTCGCGAAGCGGCCGGGGGAGCAGGGGGCATCATGACCAGCACGGTGGACCGGCTCGGCGACGCCGAGCTGCAGCAGCACTTCGACGAGCGGATCGCGCACGACCAGCGCATCGAGCCGCGGGACTGGATGCCAGAGGGCTACCGCAAGACCCTGGTGCGCCAGATCGCCCAGCACGCGCACTCCGAGATCATCGGCATGCAGCCGGAGGGCAACTGGCTGACCAGGGCGCCGAGCCTGCGGCGCAAGGCGATCCTGCTGGCGAAGGTGCAGGACGAGGCCGGGCACGGGCTCTACCTGTACTCGGCGGCCGAGACGCTCGGCGTGGACCGCTCGGAGCTGACCGAGAAACTCATCGGCCGCCGGCAGAAGTACTCGTCGATCTTCAACTACCCGACGCTGACCTTCGCCGACATCGGCGTCATCGGATGGCTGGTCGACGGGGCGGCGATCTGCAACCAGGTGCCGCTGTGCCGCAGCTCCTTCGGTCCCTACGCGCGGGCGATGGTGCGGATCTGCAAGGAGGAGTCGTTCCACCAGCGGCAGGGCTACGAGCTGCTGATGACGATGATGCGCGGCACCGACGAGCAGCGGGAGATGGTGCAGGACGCCACGAACCGCTGGTGGTGGCCGTCGCTGATGATGTTCGGCCCGCCGGACGCCGACTCGCCCAACACCCGGCAGTCCATGGTGTGGCGGATCAAGCGGCACACCAACGACGAGCTGCGGCAGAAGTTCGTGGACATGTCCGTGCCGCAGGCGGAGGCGCTGGGCGTCACGCTGCCCGATCCGGCGCTGCGCTGGAACGAGGAGCGCGGGCACTACGACTTCGGTGAGCCGGACTGGTCCGAGCTCAAGCGGGTGATCGCCGGGCACGGGCCGTGCAACGAGGAGCGGCTGGTCCGGCGCCGTGCCGCGCACGAGGAGGGGCAGTGGGTGCGCGACGCGGCAGCCACCCACGCCGCCAAGCAGGCCGCACGCGAGGAGGTCGCGCGATGAGTTCGGACGCCGAGACCGGTGCGCCGCGGTCCGCGTGGCCGCTGTTCGAGGTCTTCGTCCGCGGCAAGCGGGGTTTGAACCACGTGCACGTGGGCTCGCTGCACGCCGCGGACGAGGAGATGGCGCTGCACAACGCGCGCAACCTCTACACGCGCCGCAACGAGGGCGTGAGCATCTGGGTGGTGCGGGCGGACGCGATCACCGCGTCCAGCCCGGACGAGAAGGACCCGTTCTTCGCGCCCAGCGGCGACAAGGTGTACCGGCACCCCACGTTCTACCGCATTCCCGACAACGTCCCGCACATGTGAGGTCGGCCTGATGTCGTTCGACAACGCCTACGAGGCGCTGACCGCGGCGGAGCCGGAGGGCGAGTCCCGCTGGGCCTTCGGCACCGGCTTCGACGATCCGTTGTCCGGAGTGGACACCACGCTGCCGGAGGGCGTCGACGGCGCCGCGTTCGCCCGGTACTGCCTGATGCTCGGCGACGACGCGCTGATCGCCTCGCAGCGGCTGACCGAGTGGGTCACCCGCGCGCCGGAGCTGGAGGACGAGCTGGCGCTGGCCAACATCGCGCTCGACCTGCTGGGCCAGGCGCGGCTGCTGCTGTCCCGCGCCGGGCAGGCCGACGGCAGCGGGCGCGACGAGGACGAGCTGGCGTACTTCCGCGACGAGCGGGAGTTCCGCAACGTGCGGCTGGTCGAGCCGCCGAACGGCGACTTCGCGCAGACCATCGCCCGGCTGCTGGTGTTCGCGACGTGGCGGCTGGCGCTGTTCGCCCGGCTCGCCGAGTCCCGCGACCCGGTGCTGGCGGCGATCGCGGCCAAGGGCGTCAAGGAGCTGGCCTACCACCGCGAGTACGCGGCGCAGTGGGCGATCCGGCTCGGTGACGGAACCGAGGTGTCGCACGCGCGGATGCAGCAGGGGCTCGACGCGGTGTGGCCGCTGGTCGACGAGCTCTTCGCACCGAACGCGACCGACCGGGAGATGGTCGCGGCCGGAGTCGGCACCGATCCGGCGCAGGTGCGCGCCGAGTTCGACGACGTCCTGGACCAGGTCATCACCGCGGCCACCCTCCGGCACCCCGACGCGTCGGCGCTGGCCGGGGTGGCCGGGCGGACCGGCCGCGACGGCGTCCACACCGAGCACCTGGGCTTCCTGCTGGCCGAGCTGCAGAGCCTGGCCCGAGCGCACCCGGAGGCGACGTGGTGACGAGCACGAAGCCGGACCTCCGGCACGCCCGCACGGTCGCGGAGTCGGTCACCGACCCGGAGCTGCCGGTGCTGACGCTGGCCGACCTCGGTGTCCTGCGCGACGTCGAGATGACCGGGGACGGCACGGTGGTCGTGTCGATCACGCCCACCTACTCCGGCTGCCCGGCGATGCGCGAAATGCGCGCGGACCTCAGCGGCCGGCTGCGCGAAGCCGGCTTCGCCGACGTCGAGGTGCGCACCGTGCTGGACCCGCCGTGGACCACCGACTGGATCAGCCCGGCCGGCCGGCGGAAGCTGGCCGACTACGGCATCGCCCCACCGGGCGCCGCCCCGCAGCGCTCGCCCGGCCCGGTGCCGCTGACGCTGACGGCGCCGCGCGCCCAGGTCCGCTGCCCGCAGTGCGGTTCGCCGGACACCGAGCAGGTCTCGCAGTTCGGCGCGACGGCGTGCAAGGCGCTGCGCCGGTGCCGCTCGTGCCGCGAGCCCTTCGAGCACATCAAGGAGATCTGACGTGGTCCGTCCCGCCCCCGTCGACGCGCCCGCCCCGGCCGCCACCGAGCGGCCCGGCCGCCGTCGCACGACCTTCCACCCGCTGCGGGTCAGCCACGTGGAGCGGCTGTGCGAGGACGCGGTCGCGGTCGGCTTCGACGTTCCGCCGGAGCTCGCCGAGGAGTTCGCCTTCCGGCCGGGCCAGTCGCTGACGCTGCGCCGCCGGGTGGACGGCCGCGAGGAGCGCCGGTCGTACTCGATCTGCGCCCCGCACGGCGCGGCGCCGCGGATCGGCGTGCGCCACGTGCCGGGCGGGCTGTTCTCCAGCTGGCTGGTGCAGGAGGTGCGGCCCGGCGACGAGATCGAGGTGCTCCCGCCGGTCGGCGCCTTCAGCCCGGACCTGACCGCGCACGAACGGCACGTATGCGTCGCCGCCGGCTCGGGCATCACGCCCGTGCTGTCCATCGCCGCGTCGGTGCTGCGCGAGACGGACGCGACCGTGACGCTGCTCTACGGGAACCGGCGCAGCGACACGGTGATGTTCGCCGACGAGCTCGCCGACCTGAAGGACCGCTACCCGGCGCGGCTGGAGCTGGTGCACGTGCTCTCGCGGGAGCCGCGTGAGTCGGAGCTGTTCACCGGCCGGCTGGACGCGGCGAAGATCCGGGCGCTGCTGTCCACAGTGGTCGATGCCGAGTCGGTGGACCAGTGGTGGCTGTGCGGGCCGTACGGCATGGTCAGCGACGCCCAGGACGTGCTGCGCGAATGCGGCGTCGCCACCGCGCGGATCCACCAGGAGCTGTTCTACGTCGAGGACGTGCCGCCGGAGCCGGCGCGCCACGAGGAGCCGGTGGCCGAGGGCCCGACCAGCGAGGTCACGGTGGTGCTCGACGGCAGGTCGACGCCGATGTCGCTGCCCCGCGACGTCCCTGTCCTGGACGCGGCCCAGCGGATCCGCCCCGATCTGCCGTTCGCGTGCAAGGGCGGCGTCTGCGGCACCTGCCGGGCGAAGGTCACCTGTGGGGAGGTCCGGATGCGCCGCAACTTCGCCCTGGAGGAATCCGAGGTCGCGGAGGGCTTCGTCCTCACCTGCCAGTCGCTGCCGACCACCGACGAGGTCACGGTCGACTTCGACGCCTGACGGCTAGTCCTGCAGGGCCAGGCGGATCTCCTCGCCTGTGTGTCCACTGTGGTCAGGAGGCCTTGCGGGGACGACGCCCTTCGGTGCCGGTGGGTTTCGCGGCGGCGGCCACCGCCTCTTCGAGCTCGGCGCGCTTCATCTTGGAGCGGCCCTTGATGCTTAGCTGCTTCGCCCGGTCGTCGAGCTCGGCCTTGCTCAGCTCCGACAGGTCCTCCTCGGCCCGCGCGGGCTTGCGGCCCTTGCGGGCCTCGTCGACGCTGCGCCGCAACGCCTCGGTGAGGTCGATGACGTCCGTCGGCTTCGGCGGCTCCTCCGCCGCCGTCACCTCGCCGCCGTGCGCCTTCTCCGCCAGCAGCTCCTCGACCTTCGCGGTGTAGGTGTCCTCGTACTGCTCCGGTTCCCACGGCCCGCTCATCGACTCGATGATCGTGGTCGCCATCTGCAGTTCCTTCTCCGACGGCTTCGCCTGCTCGTCCTCGTCGCCGATCAGCTCGCCCGGATCGCGGACCTCGTCGGCGAAGAAGAGGGTGTTCAGCGCCAGCACGGTGTCGTCGGCGCGCACCGCGGTGAGGTACTGCTTGCCGCGCAGCACGAAGGTCGCGATCCCGGCCTGGCTGGTCTCGTGCATCGCCCGGCGCAGCAGGTTGTAGGGCCGGTAGTGCTCCTTGCTGTTGGGGGCCAGCCAGTAGGTCTTCTGGAAGTGCACCGGGTCGATCTCGGTGAGGTCGACGAACGTGGTGATGTCGATGGTGCGGGAGCGGCCGGGGGCGATCTCGTCGAGTTCGGACTGCTCCACGGTGATGACCCCGCCGTCGAACTCGCGGCCCTTGACGATGTCGTTGAAGCCGACTTCCTCGCCGGTGCGTTCGTTGACGCGCTTGTAGCGGATCCGGTCGGCGGTCCCGCGCTCGTACTGGTGGAACTGGACGGTGTGGTCCTCGGTCGCGGCGTAGAGCCCGACCGGGATGGTGACGAGGCCGAAGTTGATGGAGCCGGTCCAGATCTTCCGCGGCATGGTTGCCTCCCATCGCCCCGGCGCCCGAGCGCCGCCGGTGTTCACCATGCGGTGAGGGACGCAAGATCGCAGAAGTCCTGCTCATCGCCGTGGCGTCGGGTTGCCTCCGGTATTTCCCGGTGCCCGGGGTGGGGAAACAACGCGATGGGTGCCGTCGGCCAGCCGTTGCGTCCGGCCGCGGCGAGCAAGCAGTTCCAGCAAGGGAACCGCAACGCGGCGCGAGGTGTCCAGGGCCTGCTTGGCCTGGCTGAGCGTGAACGGCTCGGGCAGCCGCGCCAGCCGTGGCACGGCGGCCTCGTCGGCGTCCGGCAGGAGCACCAGGCCGGGAGCCAGGCGCAGCAGTGCGCCTGCGTGCGCGGCCGCGGCGAGTTCCTTCTCGCCGAGGCCCAGTTCGGAGAGCTCGCCGGCGGTCGGGGCTTGGAACGGGTGGTCGACGAGCGTGCGCCGGATCGTCTCCACCGCGCGCTGCACGTGCTCGGGCAACCGGCTCCGCCCCTTGTGCAGCCGCCCTTCGCGCAGCGTGATCCCGGCTGCTCGGGCGATCGGGGGCAACAGGTCCGGATCGGGCAGGTCCAGGGCGCGGCGGGCGGCTTCGGTGGGCATGCCGTCGTCCAGCGGGTGCGTCTCGTGGTGCCGCGCCAGCAGGTCGTCGAGGCGGCCGGCGAGCTCGTCGCCGTGCTTCTCGTCCAGCAGCCAGGGCCCAGACCCGGGCGGGGTGGCGCCCATCGCGCGCAGGTCGTCGGCGCGGACCAGGCGGCGGCGCCGCAGCTCGGCCGCGCCGTCGGGCTGTCCGTCCATCGCGGCGAGCTCGTCGGCTCGCTCGCGGGCGGCACCGCGCCTGGTCAACCGCGGTGGGCGGACGTCGAGAACCACCACGCCACCGCAGATGCTCCGGCTTCCCGGATCCCGGAGCAGCGCGCGGTCACCGATGCGCAGCGGCAGCCGGGCGCGCAGCGTCAGGCGCGCGGTGTCAGGGCCGAGCGGCCGGACCCGCGCCCCGACCGCCGCCGCGCCGATGTGCAGCACCAGCTCGCGGGCGGTGCCCGCGGCGGTCGCCGGGTCGATCCGGACGTCGAGCACATCGGTGGTCAGCCAGCGGTCCGGAGCCAGCAGCGCGTCGCCGCGCCGCACCTGGCCGAGCTCGACGCCGCGAAGGTTGACCGCCACCCTGGCGACGGCATCGACCTGCGGTTCCGGCGTGCCCAGCGCCTGCAGGCCGCGGATCGACGCCTCCACGCCGGCGGGATGCAAGAGCAGGCGGGCACCTTTGCGGAGACTGCCCGCCGCGAGCGTTCCGGTCACGACGGTGCCTGCGCCGCGAATGGTGAACGCGCGATCCACCCACAGCCGCACATCGGCCGCCCGGTCCGGCGGCGGCAGCCGGTGGATGAGCTGGTCGAGCCGCAGGCGCAGTTCGCCCAGGCCGGCACCGGTGCGGCCGCTGACGTGCACGACCGGGATGCCAGCGAGCGACGTGCCGCGGAGCCGTTCGCGGGCCTGCTCGGTGGCGGGGCCGGGATCGGCCAGGTCGCAGCGGGTGACGGCGAGCAGGCCGTGCCGGACGCCGAGGGCGGCCAGGGCGTCCAGGTGCTCGCCGGACTGCGGCATCCAGCCCTCGTCGGCGGCGACGACGAACAGCACCGCGGGCACCGGGCCGATCCCGGCCAGCATGTTCGGCACGAACCGCTCGTGGCCGGGCACGTCGACGAACGCGGCGGTGCAGCCGTCCGGCAGCGGGGTCCACGCGAACCCGAGGTCGACCGTCAGGCCCCGGCGGCGCTCCTCCGCCCACCGATCCGGCTCCATCCCGGTCAGCGCGCGGATCAGCGTGGACTTGCCGTGGTCCACGTGCCCCGCGGTGGCGATGACGTGCATCAGGCCACCGCCAGCACCGCGCGATGCAGCAGTTCGTCGTGCTCGGGGGCCAGCGCGGCCAGGTCGAGCAGGCAGCGGTCGCGTTCGATGCGGGCGAGGACGGGCGGGCGTCCTTCGCGCAGGAGTTTCGCGAAGCGATCGGGGAGCGCGACGGCCGCGCTGGGCAGCGCGACGTCAGGGGCTCCGCCGCCGCCGACGGTCGCCTCGCTGCGCCGGGCCGAGGCCGGGATACCTGCGGCGGTCAGCAGATCCGCGAGCCGTTCGGCGCGGCGCAACAGGTCGGCTCGGTCTTGGCGGAGCCGCTGCGCCGTCGGCGTGCTCGGTCCACGCAAGGTGGCCTCCAGCGCGGCGAGGGTGAGCTTGTCGACGCGCAGCGCACGCGCCAGCGGATGCCGCCGGAGGCGGTGCACGATCTCGGCCCCGCCCAGCAACAGCCCGGCCTGCGGCCCGCCCAGGAGCTTGTCGCCGCTGGCGATGACCAGATCCGCCCCGTCGGAAAGCGCCGTGGTCGCATCGGGTTCGCGGGGCAGGGCGGGATGCGGGTGCAGCAAGCCCGACCCGATGTCGGCGACCACGGGCACCCCGAGCTCGCGCAGTGCGGCCACCGGCACGGACGAGGTGAAACCGGTGATCACGAAGTTCGACGGGTGCACCTTGAGGACGAAGCCGGTGTCCGGCCCGAGCGCCGACCGGTAGTCGTCGAGCCGGACCCGGTTGGTGGTGCCGACCTCGCGCAGCCGGGCGCCGGTGGCGGTGAGCAGTTCGGGGATGCGGAACCCGTCGCCGATCTCGACCATTTCGCCGCGCGCCAGCACGATTTCGCGGTCCTGCGCCAGCGCGGTCGCCGCCAGGACGAGCGCTGCGGCGCCGTTGTTGACCACGTGCGCGGCTTCGGCGCGCGGCACGGCGGCCAGCAGCGCGGCGACGGCGGCCGCGCCGCGCGGGCCGCGCCGGCCGGTGTGCAGGTCGAGTTCGACGTTCGTGGTCCCGGCAGCCTGGTGCAGGGCGTGGATCGCCGCGTCCGACAGCGGCGCGCGGCCGAGGTTGGTGTGCAGCAGGACGCCGGTCGCGTTGAGCACCGGCCGGATGCTCGACGCGGATTCCGGTAGTGCGGCAAGGGTTTCCGCGACGATCCGGCCCGGCGAGATCTCGCCGGCGCGAGCCCGTTCCTGCGCCGCGTGCACCGCGTGCTTGACCAGCCGGTGACCCAGCCGCCCAGCCGCGGCGGCCACCTCGGGATCGGCCAGCACCCGGTCGGTGCCCGGCACCAGCTGCCGCGGATCGGCCATGCCCCGGACTATAGGGCCCGGCCCGGGAAATGGTGCGCCTTCGCCGGCCGGTGCGGGGCGAACGGTCCGTTCGCCACTCCGAAGGCACCTCGCGCCACCAGATCTCGAACGGCCTCGGCAGAACGGTCCGCGGTGTCCGGCGAACCCGTCGGCCAGGCGCCGGAACAAGTCGACTGTGACAATGGCTGTTGACAAGATATGTACGCTGCGGGGTATGGCTCGCACGCCGCGCGAAGCGGATTCCGGCAGGTGGATCGACACCGGCGATGGGCTGCGGTTGGCCGTGCGGGAGCACGGCGACCCGGCCGCCCCGACGCTGCTCGCGGTGCACGGCTACCCCGACGACCGCTCGATCTGGGACGGCGCGGTGGCGGCGCTGTCCGGGCGGTACCGGGTGGTCACCTACGACGTGCGCGGGGCGGGGGAGTCCGACAAGCCCCGCGGCACCGACGCCTACCTGCTGGACCGGCTCGCCGACGACCTGCGCCGCGTCGCCGACGCGGTGAGCCCGGACCGGCCGGTGCACCTGCTGGCCCACGACTGGGGCTCGGTCCAGGCCTGGCATGCGGTCACCGATCCGCGGCTGGCCCACCGGTTCGCCTCGTTCACGTCGATCTCCGGGCCCTGCCTGGACCACGTGGGCCGCTGGATGCGGGCCAAGCTGCACCGGCCCACGCCGCGCGGGCTGCGCGACCTGGTCACGCAGCTGATCTTCTCCGGCTACATCGGCTTCTTCCAGCTCCCGGTCCTGCCCGAGCTGGCCTGGCGGACCGAGGCGCTGCCCAAGCTGATCGGTGCACTGGAGCGGCTCGATCCCCGCACGGCGGCGAACCCGACGCGCCCCGCGCTGTCCGACGGCCTGCACGGCTTGCAGCTGTACCGGGCGAACATGCGGTCCCGGCTGGGCAAACCGGGGGAGCGCCGCACCGAGATCCCGGTGCAGGTCCTCGCGCCCGGTGGCGATCCGTTCGTGTCGTCGCCGCTGCAGACCGGGATCGCGCCGTGGGTGCCGAACCTGCGGGTGCGTCGGCTGCCGGGCGGCCACTGGCTGCCGCGGAGCCGGCCCGAACTCGTCGCGCGGTGCGCCGCGGAACTCGTCGACCACGTCGAAGGCGGCGCGGAGCCGCGAGCCCTGCGGGCCGCCCGGATCCGCCCGGGGCGGCACCACTTCCAGGACCGGCTGGTGGTGATCACCGGCGCGGGCGGCGGGATCGGCCGGGCGACGGCGCTGGCCTTCGCCGCGCAGGGCGCGCACGTGGTCGCCGCCGACATCGACGAGGGCGCCGCCAAGGCCACCGCGGAGCTGGTCGCGCGCACCGGCGCGGGCGCCACGCCCTACCGCGTCGACGTGTCCGACCAGGCGGGCATGGAGCGCTTCGCCGAGCACGTGCACGCCGAACTCGGCACCCCGGACGTGGTGGTGAACAACGCGGGCATCGGCGTCGCCGGGTCCTTCGTGGACACCGAGGTGGCGGACTGGGAACGCGTCATCGACATCAACCTGTGGGGCGTCATCCACGGCTGCCGGCTGTTCGCCGGGCAGATGATCGACCGCGGCGAGGGCGGGCGGATCGTCAACGTCGCCTCCGCCGCCGCGTACCTGCCGTCGAAGCTGCTCCCGGCCTACAGCACCACGAAGGCCGCGGTGCTGGCGCTCAGCGAGTGCCTGCGCGCCGAGCTGGCCGCCGACGGGATCAAGGTGACCGCGATCTGCCCCGGGCTGATCAACACCGGGATCACCGGCAGCACCCGGTTCGTCGGCGTCGCCGACGCCGAGCAGGACCGGCGCCGCCGCGCGGCCAAGCAGCTCTACCAGCGGCGGAACTTCACGCCCGAGCGCGCCGCCGCGGAGATCCTGCGCGCGGTCCGGCGCGACGCCGCGGTCGCGCCGATCACCGCCGAAGCCAAGGTCGGCCTGGTGCTGTCCCGCCTGACCCCCGGGCTGCTGCGCGCGGCGGCCCGGGCCGACCTGACACCCCGCTGATCCGAGGAGGCCGGAGATGTCGCAGATCGATCCAGGGGAGCCGGACCGCGTCGCGTTGCAGGCCCGCGACGTCGCCTTCGACTGGGCCCAGCTGCCGATGCACTGGATTCCCGGCGAGCCGTTCGCCACCCACATGATCAACTTCCTGCACCTGGTGCTGCCGGAGGGCGAGCGCTGGTTCGTGGAGGTCTTCAAGCAGGCGATGCCGCTGATCGAGGACGACCGGCTGCTGGAGGACGTCCGCGGCTTCGTCGGCCAGGAGGCGATGCACGCCGAGTCGCACCAGGGCGTGCTGGACCACTTCGACGCGCACGGCCTGGACACCAGGCCCTACGTCGCGCAGGTCGGCTGGATGTTCCGCAAGATCCTCGGCGACCGGCCGCACACCGGCAAGCGCGCCGAGTCGTGGCTGGTGCAGCGGCTGGCGATGATCGCGGCGATCGAGCACTACACGGCGTTCCTCGGCCAGTGGGTGCTGGACGCCGAGGCGCTCGACGCCGCGGGCGCCGACCCGACGATGCTCGACCTGCTGCGCTGGCACGGCGCCGAGGAGGTCGAGCACCGGTCGGTCGCCTACGACCTCTACATGCACGTCGACGGCGGCTACCTGCAGCGCTGCCGGGCGATGGCGATCGCGATCACGGTGCTGGCCATCCTGTGGGCGCGCGGCGTCCGCTTCCTGATGGCGCACGACCCGGTGCTGCGCGGCCGCAGCAAGCCGCGCTTCCGCGACATGCTGCGCACCGGGCGGCTCGGGCTGACGCCCAGCTACTGGCAGATGCTGCGCGCGATCCCGCCCTACTTCCGCCGCTCCTACCACCCGTCGCAGCACGGCTCGACCAGTCAGGCGGTGGCGTACCTGGCGAAGTCGCCCGCCGCGCAGGCGGCCGAGCACTGATGGCCGGTGTCGATCGCGCCGTGCCGCCGGCACTCACCCACGCCGGCCCGGACCGGTTCCTCTGGGCGCTCGACAAGCTGACCACCGCCGTGGAATGGCTGCACCGCAACGACCGCCGCGACCACCCGCCGGTCCGTCCGGTGGACCGTGACATCCCGCTGCTGGTGTCGGAGGTGCGCGCCGAAGCGGACGAGGTGATCAGCCTGCGGCTGACGAGCCCGGACGGCGCGCCGCTGCCGACCTGGCAGCCCGGCGCGCACCTCGACGTCGTGCTGCCCTTCGGCCGCAAGCGGCAGTACTCGCTGTGCGGAGATCCCGGCGAACGCGGGCACTACCGGATCGCGGTCCGGCGGCTGGCCGACGGCGACGGCGGATCGCGCGAGATCCACGACGAGCTCCGCTCCGGCAGCCGGATCATCGCGCGCGGGCCGCGCAATGCGTTCCCCTTCATCACCGCGCCGAGCTACCTGTTCATCGCGGGCGGCATCGGCATCACGCCGATCCTGCCGATGGTCCGCACCGCCGCGGCGCGCGGCGCGAACTGGCGGCTGGTCTACACCGGACGGTCGCGCGAGTCGATGCCGTTCCTCGGCGAGCTGGCGGCGCTGGATCCGGCGCGCGTCTGGATCCGGCCGGACACCGAGTTCGGCATCCCGGCCTCCGGCGCGGAACTGCTGGAGCACTCGCCGCCCGACGCGGCGGTGTACTGCTGCGGGCCGATCCCGATGATCACCGGCGTGCGGGTCGACCTGCCCGGCAGCGGGGCGGATTCGCTGCACTGGGAGCGGTTCTCGGCGCCGCCGATCGTCGACGGCCGCCCGTTCACCGTCGAGCTGGCCCGCACCGGCGAGACCGTCGAGGTGCCCGCGGACCGGTCGGCGCTGGACGTGATCGGCGAGGTCCTGCCGCAGGTGCCCTACTCCTGCCGCCAGGGCTTCTGCGGCACCTGCCACGTCCGGGTCCTCGCCGGGGAGGTCGACCACCGGGGCCGGGCGGAGGAGGACCGGATGGCGATCTGCACCTCCCGCGCGACGGGCCGGGTCGTGCTCGACCTCTGAACCGATCGCAGCGACGAAAACCACTCTCGGCGAGGCTTCTCGGTGCCGTACGGTCAGGGGGCGGAAGATCGATCTCGGGGAGATGCCATGGAGCTCGCTGGTCTGGTGGAGATCACGTCGGTCGACGAACTGCGCGAGATCGTCGGCGAACCGCTGCAGCGCGTCGCGGACAAGGCGCGCCCCGGCCTGCACGAGCTGGACCGGCAGTGGCTCGCGGCCTCGCCGTTCTGCCTGATCGCCACCGCCGCCGCGGACGGCACGTGCGACGTCTCGCCGAAGGGCGACCCGGCCGGGTTCACGCTGGCGCTGGACGACCGGACGATCGCGATCCCGGACCGGCCGGGCAACCGGCGCGTCGACGGCTTCCGCAACGTGCTGTCGAACCCGCACGTCGGCCTGATCTACTTCATCCCCGGCCGCGGCGACACCCTGCGCATCAACGGCCGCGCGCGGCTGGTGCGCGACGCGCCGTTCTTCGACGAGATGGTGGTCAAGGGCAAACGCCCGGCGCTGGCGCTGGTGGTGGAGATCGACGAGGTCTTCCACCACTGCTCGAAGGCGTTCCTGCGCTCCGCGCTGTGGAAGTCCGAAACGTGGGAGCCGGACGCCGTGGCCTCCCGCGCGCAGATCGCCAAGTTCCTGGAGCGCCCGGAGGACTCGCTGGCGGAGCTGGAGCGCTACTACGGCCCGTCCTACGCCAACGGCCTCTACTGACGGCCGTCAGCCCGCCGAACCCCGGATCGCCGAACGGGCCACGTCGGCGGCCTGGGCCAGGCCACCGGCGGTCTCGTCCAGGACCTGGGCGAGGATCTCGCGCAGCGGCTTGCCGCGGGTGCCGACCAGCCAGCCGTGCATGGCCGTGCCGAAGCAGCTCATCAGGGTGATCGAGTAGGCGACCGTGCGCGGGTCGTCGTCGCCGCTGCCCGTCCGTTCCGCGACCAGCGCGGCCATGTCCTGGACCCAGCGCTGCCGGATGAGGTGCATCTCGTAGTCGCCGGCGTGCTCCAGGCCGTCGAGCAGCTCGGCGCGCATCAGGTGCTGCGCGCGGTCGTGCTCGATGCGGTCGGCCGCGTCCAGCAGCGCCGCGGCCAGCGACCGCATCGGGTGCTCGCCGGCGGGCCGGGCGGCCAGCACTTCGCGCATCCGCTCGGCCTCCCGGCCCGGGTCGCCGAAGAGCACGGCGTCCTTGCTGGGGAAGTGGCGGAAGAACGTGCGCGGGGCGATGTCGGCGGCCTCGGCGATCTGCTCCACCGTGGTGTTGGCGAAGCCCTGCTCGGCGAACAGCTCCAGGGCGGCCGCCTCGATGGCCGCGCGGGTGCGCATGGTCCGGCGATGGCGGCGGTCCTGTGGTCGGGAAGCGGGATCCGGCGCCGCAGCGGCCGTCATACCTGCCAGATTCGTCCCGGCTCCGGCCCAGGTCAAGCGCCTTCGACGGGCGCCGCCGAACCCCGTCGGCGCCCGGCCTGAGCCTCCTCGCGGCGCTGATGGCCTGGACCTGGCGGCCAGGTCGGGAGCTCTGAGCTTGCACCTCCGGGCCGCCGGGTTTCTCCTGGAACCACGCGTGTGGGGAGAGCGGCTATGGCGGAGTGGTTGCGTTGGCCGGTGGTTCGCCAGCTGACCGGGACGGATCCGCTGGGCAGGGGCCCGGCGGCCCGGTCGCGGCGCACCGATGAGCTGCGGGCGCGCACCGAGGACGCCGACGCGGTGGTCCGTTCGGTGTGCCCGTACTGCGCGGTGGGCTGCGGCCAGCGGGTCTTCGCCCGGGACGGTGCGGTCACCCAGATCGAGGGCGATCCCGATTCGCCGATCAGCCGCGGCCGGCTGTGTCCCAAGGGCTCGGCGAGCCGCGAGCTCGTGACCTCGGCGCTGCGCCAGACCAAGATCCGCTACCGCCGGCCGCACGGCACCGGCTGGGAGGACCTTGACCTCGACACCGCGCTGGACATGATCGCCGACCGGGTGCTGGCCACCCGGGCCGCCACCTGGCAGGACGCCGACGCCGACGGCCGGCCGCTGCGGCGCACGATGGGCATCGCGAGCCTCGGAGGAGCGACCCTCGACAACGAGGAGAACTACCTCATGAAGAAGCTCTACACCGCCCTCGGCGCGATCCAGGTGGAGAACCAGGCCCGCATTTGACACTCCTCCACGGTGCCCGGTCTGGGCACCTCGTTCGGGCGCGGCGGCGCCACCACGTTCCAGCAGGACCTCGCCAACGCCGACTGCATCCTCATCCAGGGGTCCAACATGGCCGAGGCGCACCCGGTCGGCTTCCAGTGGGTGGTGGAGGCGAAGCGGCGCGGCGCCACGATCATCCACGTCGACCCGCGCTTCACCCGCACCTCGGCGCTGGCGCACCGGCACGTCGCGCTGCGCGCGGGCAGCGACATCGCGTTCCTCGGCGCGCTGATCAACCACGTCCTGACCAACGACGCCTACTTCCACGACTACGTCGTGGCCTACACGAACGCCCCGATGATCGTGGGCGAGGACTTCCGCGACACCGAGGACCTCGACGGCGTCTTCTCCGGCTTCGACGCCGAGGCGGGCAGCTACGACACGACGAGCTGGCAGTACGAGGGCAGTTCCGCGGTGCCGTCGGTCGGCGGCCACGGCCCGGAGACCGCGGTGCCCACGACGCCGCACGGACGCGAGCGCGACGCCAGCCGCCCGGAGAGCACCGGAGCGGGCGGCCCGGTCTACCGCGGTCGCGCCGAGACCGACCCGACGCTGCAGCATCCCCGCTGCGTGTTCCAGCTGCTCAAGCGGCACTACGCGCGCTACACGCCGGAGATGGTGGAGGAGGTGTGCGGGGTTCCGCGCGAGGAGTTCGAGTGGGTGGCCGAGCAGCTCGTGGCGAATTCCGGCCGGGATCGCACCACGGCGATCGCCTACGCGGTCGGCTGGACGCACCACACGGTGGGCGTGCAGTACATCCGCGCCGCCTCCATCCTGCAGCTGCTGCTGGGCAACATCGGCCGGCCCGGCGGCGGGATCCTGGCGCTGCGCGGGCACGCCAGCATCCAGGGCTCGACCGACATCCCGACGCTGTTCAACCTGCTGCCCGGCTACATCCCGATGCCGCACGCGCACGCCGACTTCGACCTCGACACCTTCGTCGCGGCCGGCGAGCTCGCGCGCGGCTACTGGGCGAACATGCGGTCCTACCTGGTCAGCCTGCTCAAGGCGTGGTGGGGCGAGCACGCCACGGCCGACAACGACTTCTGCTTCGGCCGGCTGCCGCGGCTGACCGGCGACCACGGCACCTTCCAGACCGCGATCGATCAGATCGAGGGGCGCTGCAAGGGCTACTTCGTCGTCGGCGAGAACCCGGCGGTGGGCACGGCGAACGCCCGCCAGCAGCGGATGGGCCTGGCGAACCTGGACTGGCTGGTGGTGCGCGACCTCAACCTGATCGAGACGGCCACCTTCTGGCTGGACGGCCCGGAGATCGAGACTGGCGAGATGCGCACCGAGGACATCGGCACCGAGGTGTTCTTCCTGCCCGCCGCGGCGCACACCGAGAAGGACGGCACCTTCACCAACACCCAGCGGCTGCTGCAGTGGCACCACAAAGCCGTTGAACCGCGGGGAGATCAGCGCAGCGACCTGTGGTTCTACTACCACCTGGGACGGCGGATCCGGGAGAAGCTCGGACCCGGCGCCGAGCGGGACCGGGCGCTGCTGGAGCTGACCTGGGACTACCCGGTCGAGGGCGACATCCAGGAGCCGAGCGCGGCGGCCGTGCTGCAGGAGATCAACGGCTTCGACGCCGCCGGCGACCCGCTGTCGTCCTACACGCAGCTGCGCCCGGACGGCTCCACCCGCTGCGGTTGCTGGATCTACTGCGGCGTTTTCGCCGACGGGATCAACCAGTCCGCGCGGCGCCGCCCGGGCCGCGAGCAGTCGTGGGTCGCGCCGGAGTGGGGCTGGGCGTGGCCGGCGAACCGGCGGCTGCTCTACAACCGGGCATCGGCCGATCCGGACGGCCGGCCGTGGAGCGACCGGAAGGCCTACGTCTGGTGGGACGACGAGCGCGGCGAGTGGACCGGCCACGACATCCCGGACTTCGACCGGGCCAAGCGGCCGGACTACCTGCCCGACCCGGACGCCACCGGGCCCGAGGGCATCGCGGGCACCGAGCCGTTCATCATGCAGAGCGACGGGCGCGGCTGGCTCTACGTCCCGGCAGGGCTGGTCGACGGCCCGCTGCCGACGCACTACGAGCCGCAGGAATCGCCGCTGGAGAACCGGATCCACACCGCCCAGCAGCGGAATCCGGCCCGGCAGGTGTGCTCGCGGCCGGAGAACCGCTACCAGCCCAGCGGCGCCGAACCCGGCAGCGAGGTGTTCCCGTACGTGTTCACCACGTTCCGGCTCACCGAGCACCACACCGCGGGCGGCATGAGCCGGTGGCTGGCGCACCTGTCCGAGCTGGCGCCGGCGATGTTCCTGGAGGTCTCCCCGGCGCTGGCGGCCGAGCGCGGGCTGAAGCACCTGGGCTGGGCGACCGTGGTCACCGCCCGCAGCGCCATCGAGGGCCGCGTCCTGGTGACCGCCCGGATGCGGCCGCTGCGCCACGGCGAGCGCACCGTCCACCAGATCGGCATCCCGTGGCACTGGGGGCCGAACGGCCTGACGGTCGGCGACGCGGCGAACGAGCTGATCAACGTGGCGCTGGACCCGAACGTGCACATCATGGAGACCAAGGCCGGTGCCTGCGACATCCGGCCGGGCCGCCGCCCGCGCGGCGCGGCGCTGATCCGCTACGTCGAGGAGTACCGGAGGCGCGCCGGGATCACCGAGCGCACCGGCACGGAGCACACCGACAACCCGAGGCGAGGAGGCGAGTGAGCGCGTGGATGCGAACCGGCTGAGCGGACCGCTGGCGGACCCGGCGGGGGAGGCCGGCTACCCGCCGGACCACCCCGATCGCGTCGGGTTCTTCACCGACACCAGCGTGTGCATCGGGTGCAAGGCGTGCGAGGTCGCCTGCAAGGAGTGGAACCTGCTGCCCGAGGACGGCCTCGACCTCACCGGGATGTCCTACGACAACACCGGCGCGCTCGGCGCGACGACGTGGCGGCACGTGGCCTTCGTCGAACAACACGGGTCCACAGTGGACCTGGGCATGCCGGGCATGGGCGAGGACCAGGTCCGCTGGCTGATGTCCTCGGACGTCTGCAAGCACTGCACCCACGCGGCATGCCTCGACGTCTGCCCGACGGGCGCGCTGATCCGCACCGAGCACGGCACGGTCCTGGTGCAGGACGACGTGTGCAACGGCTGCGGTTACTGCGTGCCCGCCTGCCCGTACGGGGTGATCGACGTGCGGCCGGACACCGGCGGCGCGGCCAAGTGCACGTTGTGCCAGGACCGGCTGGGCGCCGGGCTGATGCCCGCCTGCGCGACGGCGTGCCCGACAGAGTCCATCCAGTACGGCCCGCTCGACGAGCTCCGCGACCGCGCGCAACGGCGCGTCGACGAACTGCACGCCCAGGGCGTCCCCGAGGCCAGGCTTTACGGGCACGACCCGGCCGACGGGGTCGGCGGCGACGGCGCGTTCTTCCTGCTGCTGGATGAGCCCGAGGTGTACGGGCTGCCGCCGGACCCGGTGGTGACGACGCGGGATCTGCCGTCGATGTGGCGGCACGCGGCGGGCGCGGCGCTCACCGCGGCGGCAGTGATCGCCGGGTGCTTCCTCGGGAGCAAGCGGTGAGGCGCGGCGACCGGCTGATGGTGCCCGAGGCGGAGTTCCGGTCCTACTACGGGCGCCCGGTTCTCAAGCAGCCGGTGTGGAAGGTGCCGGACGTTCCCGCGTACCTCTACCTCGGCGGGCTCGCGGGGGCGTCGTCGGCGATGGCGCTGTGCGCGGACCTCGCCGGGTACGGGCGGCTGGCGCGCTCCGGCAGGCTGGCCGCGGCAGTCGGCGCGACGGCCAGCGTCGGGGCGCTGATCCACGACCTCGGCCGCCCGGCGCGGTTCCTGAACATGCTCCGGGTGTTGAAGCCGACCTCGCCGCTGAGCGTCGGGTCCTGGATCCTGGCGCCGTTCTCGGCGTTGTCGAGCGCGGCTGTGGCCAGCGAACTCACCGGTCGGCTCCCGGTCCTGGGGCGCGCGGCGGCCACCACGGCCGGGGTGATCGCGCCCGCGATGACGACCTACACCGCGGTGCTGCTGTCCGATACGGCGGTCCCGGGCTGGCACGAGGCGTACCGCGAGCTGCCGTTCTTGTTCGCCGGGAGCGCCGTGTCGAGTGCCGGGGCGATCGGCATGCTCGCCGCACCGGGCGAGTCCGGCCCGGCGCGGCGGATGGCGGTGGCCGGGGCGGCGCTGGAGTTCGCGGCCGCGCAGCGCATGCACCAGCGGATCGGGCTGGTCGACGAGGTCTACCGGCAGGGGCGCGCGGGCGCGGTGTGGCGCGCCGCCCGGGCGCTGACCGCGTTGGGCGCGGGTGCGGCGCTGTTCGCCGGGCGCAACCGGGCGGCCGCGATCGCCTCGGGGCTGAGCCTGACCGCGGCCGCCGCCGCGACGCGGTACGCCGTCTTCGAGGCCGGTCGCGCGTCGGTCCGGGATCCCCGGTACACCGTGGTGCCGCAACGCGAACGCGCCTGACCAGCGGTTTCGCCTGACCCAGGCATCTATACACTCGCTATATACATCGCGTGTATAGTTGCCGACATGTCGATCAGTCTCACCTTGCTGGGGCTGCTGGAAGGTGGCCCCAGCTACGGATACGACTTGAAGCGCGCCTACGACGAGAGCTTCGGGCACGCGAAGTCGCTGGCCTACGGGCAGGTCTACTCGACGCTGTCCCGGCTGCTGCGGGACGAACTGGTCGAAGTGGACGGAGTCGAGTCCGGCGGGGGACCGGACCGCAAGCGCTACTCGATCACCGAGGCCGGCAGGCGCCGGATCGAGGAGTGGCTGTCCACTCCGGAGAAGCCCGTGGCGGAACTCCACAACACGCTCTACGCCAAGGTCGTCCTCGCCGTCCGCTCCGGTCGTGACGCGACGGAGGTGCTCGACCGCCAGCGCGGCGCACACCTGGCCCGCATGCGCGAACTGACCCGTCGCAAGGTCGAAGCCGAGCCCGGCGAGCAGTTGGTGCACGACTACACCCTCTTCCACCTGGAGGCGGACCTGCGGTGGCTCGAACTCGCCGTGACCCGCCTCGAACCGCTCGCCCAGGAGGTTTCCCAGTGACCGAACCAGCGGTGACCCAGGCGCCCGCAGCCGAACCGCTGCTGCGCGGCACGGACCTGCACCTGTCCTTCGGCCCGACGCCGGCGCTGCGCGGCGTGTCCCTGTCCGTCGAGGCAGGGGAGATCGTCGCGGTGATGGGCGCGTCCGGTTCCGGAAAGTCGACCCTGCTGCACTGCCTGGCCGGCATCCGCCTGCCGGAGTCGGGCCAGGTCAGCTACCGCGGCACGGAGCTGACGACGCTGTCCGACGAGCGGCGGAGCGCCCTGCGCCGCGAGGAGTTCGGCTTCGTCTTCCAGTTCGGGCAGCTGGTGCCGGAGCTGACGGTGCGGGAGAACGTGGCGCTGCCGCTGCGGCTGTCCGGAGTGGCGCGCCGCGAAGCGGAGTCCAAGGCCGCGTTGTGGCTGGAAGAGCTGGGGATCGCCGACGTGGCCCGTTCTCGCCCCGGCGACATCTCCGGTGGTCAGGGCCAGCGCGCGGCGCTGGCCAGGGCGCTGGTCGCCGAGCCCAAGGTGATCTTCGCCGACGAGCCGACCGGGGCGCTGGACTCCGCCGGTGGCGAGCAGGTGATGAAGCTGCTGACGCGCGCCGTGCGGGGCGCCCGCGCGGCGGTGGTGCTGGTGACCCACGAACCGCGCGTCGCCGCCTACGCGGACCGGGAGATCGTGCTCCGTGACGGCAGCACCCAGGTCGCCGGGGTGGCCCGATGACGACTGCGCAGGACTGGATGCGGGACCTGGCCTTCGGGCTCCGCCTGGCGGTGACCGGCCGGCGGGCGTGGGGACGACTGGTGGTCACCGCCGCGGGTGTCGGGCTCGGCGTGGCGCTGCTGCTGGCGGCGGCCTCGATCCCGAACGTCAACGCCTCCAGCGACGCCCGATTCGACGCGCGGTGGGGTGCCGGCGCCGCCGTCGGGGACGGCGCCTCGGTGCTGGTGGCGGAGACCTCAACGCAGTTCCGGGAGGAGTGGGTGCAGGGGGTGTGGGTGCAGAACCTGCGTCCCGACGGGCCGGTTGCTCCCGGGCTGCGCCAGAACCCGCGTCCGGGAGAGGTGGTCGTCTCGCCGGCGCTGCAGGAAATCCTCTCCGGACCGGACGGTGCGTTGCTGCAGCCGAGGTTCCCCAACGTGGTCGGCGTCATCGCCGACGAGGGCCTGATCGCCCCCAACGAGCTCTTCTTCTACGCCGGAACCGACGCGCTTTCGCCGCAGAGCAGCAGCGTCAGCGGGGTGGTGGACCACTTCGGGGAGGCCCCGGGGCACAGTCGCACGACGTTCTCCACGGACGAGTGGCTCATGCTCGCCCTCGGCCTGGCCGCGCTGCTGGTGCCAATCGTGGTGTACGTGGCGGCCACCACGCGATTGGCCGAGACCGCGCGGCAGCGCCGGCTGTCGGCGATGCGGCTGGTCGGTGCCGGCGGCGAGCAGATCCGCCGGATGGCGGCGGGTGAAGCGCTGGCGGGCGCGCTGCTGGGCGTCGTGCTGGGCTGGGCGCTGTTCTTCCTCGGGAGGACGTTGGCCAGTGGGGTGACCGTCGTGCGGACCGCCGTCTTCGAATTCGACATCACCCCGGTGTGGTGGCTCGCCCTGCTCGTGACCGCAGGCATCCCGGCCGTCGCCGTCGTGGTCACGATCGGTTCCCTGGCGCAGGCCATCGCCGACCCGCTGGACGTGACCCGCCGGACGGTGTCGCGGCGGCGTCGCCTGGGCTGGCGCCTGGTGCCGCTCGGGCTGGGCCTGCTGGGATTGCTGGCCGTCGCCGCCGGTTTCGACAGCGTGGACGACCTCCCGCTGTTCGTCGTCTCCGTGGTGCTCGTGCTGGTCGGGATCCCGGTGCTGCTCCCGTGGTGCGTCGAGCGCGCGGTCGGACGCCTGCGCGGCGGCTCGACGGCGTGGCAGCTGGCGATCGGACGGCTGCAGCTGGCCAGCGGCCCCGCCGCGCGGTCGGTCAGCGCGATCGCCGTCGTGGTCGCGGGCGTGATCGCCCTGCAGACGCTGGTGGCCACGGTCGAAGCCGAACGCGCGGACCGCAACACTCCACGCGAAGCGGTGCAACCGGCGTCGGCCGAGGGACGGATCACCGGCGAACGACCCGCCGATGCCGCCGAGATCGGGCGGATCGAGCAGGAAGTGCGGTCGCTGCCCGGCATCGACGACGTGCAGGTCGCGACGACGGCCCAGGTCACGGGAAAGAAGGACCCGGCGACCGGGACGTTGCTCATCGCCGACTGCGCGCAGATCGCCCGGTTGCTCTCGGTGCCGGACTGCCGGGACGGCGACGCGTTCGTCCCGGCAGGGCGCAGCCCGCTGCGACCAGGCGAGCGCGTCGAGCTCGTGGAATCGTCGTTCGGCATGGAATTCCGCGCCAGCACGCCACCGCCGGCCTGGGACGTGCCGGAGTCGGTGCGGCCGGCGACCGTGCCGTTCAGGTTCGGCGCCGACGACATCGCGATGGTCTTGACCCCAGCCGCGGGCGTCCCGGCGGAAGCCCAGAACCTGGAGGCGTACATCCGTCTCAACCAGGCGGCCCCGAACGACCTGAGCGATCGCCTCCGCAACGTCGCCGCGGCACATTTCGCCGATTACAGCGCATGGATCACGACGACCGGAAGCAGCAGCATGGCTGCGGAGGAGGAGTCGGCCGTGGCCGCGATCCGCGCCGCGCTGCTGGCGGGCGCGCTGCTCACCTTCGCGCTCATCGGGTGCAGCCTGTTCGTCTCGGCGGCCGAGCAGATCCAGGAACGACGCAGGCCGCTGGCCGTGCTCGGGGCAGTGGGCGTCCCGAGGCGAACCCTGCGGCGGTCGCAACTCCTGCAGAACGCGGTCCCGATGCTCGTCGCAACGGCGCTGGCGACGGTGGTCGGCATGCTGCTCGGCACGCTGACGGCGGTGGCCACGAACAGCTTGAGAGGACGGATCGTCTTCGACCTGCCCGGCATGCTCGGCCTCTTCGCGTTCGCGGCAGCGGCGGTCCTGGTCGTAACGGCGCTGACCCTCCCGGCGCTCGGCCGAGCCGCCCACCCGACGGGCCTCCGCACCGAGTGACCGCACCGGACGAGTAGCCAGAAGCCGAAAGGGCGCCTCTTGCCGGCATCGCAGGAGGCGCCCTTGCAGGTTTGTAGTATCTATAAGTTCAGTCCTGAATGAAATTACACATCGTTCCGCAACAGCGGCTGGGTAGAGGCCACTGCAGGTTAAAGGCCTCAGCGCGAGGCTTCCTACTCGTCGTGCTGTCGGCGCACCATCTCGGTGATCCAGACGGGTGCGAACGGCGACGTGCAGTTCGGCGGGGTCGGGTAGTCCTTGAGCACCTCCAGGCGCTCACCGATGTCCAGGGCACGGGCGCGGTGCTCGGCGTGGCTGATCCCGATCTGGGCCAGGCAGCTGTTCATCGCCCACTGCAGGCGGTCCGGGGCGTCCTTCATCTCCGCCTCGATGACGTCGAGCAGTTCCGCGAGGTCGAGGCCCTCGGGTTTCTTCGCCACGCGTTCGGTCGTCAGCGCCCAGCCGGCGCTCGCGACCACTGGATCGGAATCGGCGAACCAGGCCAGGCGCAGCTCTTCGGCGTGCGGGTTCTTCTTCACCACGTAGTTCACGAGCCAGTCGTGCACCTTGGGGGTGCGCGCAGCACGCAACATGGCGTCCAACTCGTCGCGCTCGAAAGCCTTCGGGCGGCAGATCAGGGTCGCCAGCAGCTTCGCGGCGGTGTCATCTGTCTCCCAGAGCCGGCGCGCGAGTTCCTGCTGCGTCTTCAGCCGCTTCGCGAGCGCACGCAGCTTGCCGAGGTTCACACCGTGATCGTCACCGTGCTTCTCGTTCACCTTGCGCGCCTTCGGGTCCTCGAGCGCGGCCAGCTCGGCCATCACCTCGGCCACCGACGTCTCAGCCACCTGGGCCTCCTGTCCATCACATGTGGGGTTTCAGCCTACGAAGAAAGCGCGCCGAACAAGGTGATCAGCGAGCGCATGGCCAAGGCCGCTCACCGCTATTCGGCAATTCGGGCTCTTCGGACGAGGCGCAGAGCTTTTGCCCGGCCCGATCGACGTGTCCAGGTGAACTGATCGAATGCGGTCGCGGACGCTCTGTGAGCACTCAATTGGGTGAGTGGTGGCTCATGTCTCACCGTGGGTGATTGGTTTTCCCGGGGCGGGCTCATCGTCGATCAAGAAATGAGCTGGAAAAACCGCGCAATCGCGCCGATCTTGTCGACGTTTCTATGACGATGGCCACTCGCTGATGGTTTGGTCCTCGGTTTCCCGCTACGTAGCGTGGCCCCTCGTCGGCGCCCCCGAGCCGACGAGCAAGACCGGAAGTCCGCTTCGCCGAACCCTGCCCAGCGGGCCTTCCGACCCCCGACACGTGCATCAGGGCAGGGGCTTGACGACGACGGCGAACCCGGCGTCCGGCCGAGCAGTCTTCGGCCGCGTCGATCGCCGCCCCGGCGTCAGCGCAGGCGTCGCTGGAGACGAAGAACATGGCTAGCTCCCGAGGCAAGCACCGCAAGTCCATCACCGGCCGCAACGTCGCGCGGGTCGCCCTCGCCGGCGCGGTCGTCGCCGCCCCGTTCGCCCTGGCCCTGCCGGCCAACGCCGCGTCGCAGTCCACCTGGGACGCCGTCGCGAAGTGCGAGAGTGGTGGCAACTGGTCGATCAACACCGGCAACGGCTACTACGGTGGCCTGCAGTTCAACCAGTCCACCTGGGCCGCCTACGGTGGCACGAGCTACGCCTCGAACGCCTCGCAGGCCAGCCGCGAGCAGCAGATCGCGGTCGCCGAGCGCGTGCTGCAGAAGCAGGGCCCGGGCGCCTGGCCGGTGTGCTCGAAGAAGGCGGGTCTGACGGCCGGTGGCGGTCTGCAGAACCAGAGCGTCTCTTCGACCACCACGAAGAAGACCACTCCGAAGACGGAGACCAAGCCCAAGGTCAAGACCGAGACCAAGAAGACCGAGGTCAAGAAGACGGTCCAGGTCGAGGGCGCCTACACCGTGCAGGCCGGCGACACGCTGAGCTCGATCGGTGCCCAGTTCGGCATCAGCTGGCAGTCGATCTTCGAGAAGAACCACGACGTCATCAGCGACGCCAACCTGATCTTCCCGGGTCAGCAGCTGACCGTGAAGTGACCCGTCCGGTCCGCGAGACCGGGCGACAGCAAGGGACCCCGCCTGCCTCTCTCCGGCGGGGTTCCTTGCATTTCCGGTCGAGGCACGGGGACGGGTTCATTTCAGCTTGCGGCGGCGCAGGTCGCTGCGGATGTCCCACGCGGTCCAGCTGACGCCACCGAGGGCGAGGCCGGACATGAGGATCAGCACCAGGGCTTCGGTCACGGCGGGCTCCCCTCGAACGGGACCGTCGGAATTGCTTCCCGAGCCTAATGACCGTTCCGTTGATCGCCGAGCGTGTCGAGTTTTCAAACCCGATCGGGCGAAGTGTCCACATAGACCGATCGTCGCGGACTCTTCGAATTCCGCGTGCCTGAGGCGAATTCCGCGCGCGGTGCGAACGCGTGCCCCGTCGCTCGCCTTGCACGTTCCGTGTCTTCCGATCACCACCCGGGATGAATGCTGCCCGGCAGGGTGATTCATCGGCATGTTGGGGCCCGTCAAACCGCCCGTTGCCCCGATCATTCTCGTGATCAAGCCCGGCCGCCGCTCGGTGCGGGAAAGGACATGTGCCGCGGTTAAGGGGAGAGCAAGGTGGACGCAGGTCATTACGCCGCGCTGGTCGAGGTGACCACCCTCGGCGGCTGGGTCGGCCCGACGACGATCGTCGCCGGCGCCCTGCTGCTGATCGTCGCGCTGTTTCGCCGAACGCGCGCCACACTGGCGAAGAAGCGACGGGCGGCGCGCCCGAGTGCGGCCCATTGGTGGTGACGCGTTTTCCGGAGCTGGCCTAGGCGTTTCGCGCGTGTGCGGGCGCCGAGGGGGGAGGGACGCATGACCGACACCACGCGGGACTCGAGGGAGGCGGCGGAGCGCGCCCCGACCGAAGGCCTGCCGGCCGATCAGAGCTGGCGGGTCGTTCCGGCACTGCCGACGCGCAAGGCGCACCGCCAAGACCTGCGCACCGCCATCGCCGTCGATCTGGGGCGGCTGGCGGCGTCGATGTCGCGGCGGCTCGGCATGGGCAGCGGCGGGATGATCGGCGGCCGGCTCGCGCTGAGCGTACAACCGCGGGCCCTGCGCAGGTTGGCAACCGGGCGGCGTGTCGTGATGGTCACCGGTACGAACGGCAAGACGACGACCACGCAGATGGTGGCCGAGGCACTGCGCTCGCAGGCTCCCGCCGTCAGCAACGGCACCGGCGCGAACATGCTCGACGGACACGTCGCCGCGCTGATGACCAGGCCGGACGCCCCGTTCGCCGCGCTGGAGGTCGACGAGCTGCACCTGGCGCAGGTGACCGAGCAGTTCGAGCCGGCCGTGATCCTGCTGCTCAATCTCAGCCGGGACCAGCTCGACCGGGTCGGCGAGATCCGCACCGTCGCCGCGAGCCTGCGGCGAGCCCTGGCGCAGGCGCCGGGCGCGCAGGTGATCGCGAACCGGGACGACCCGAACATCGTCTTCGCCGCCGCCGATCATCCCGCGGTCACCTGGATCTCCGGTGGCGTGCGCTGGAAGGACGACGCGCTGAACTGCCCGAACTGCGGCGCGTTCATCGGCGACACCACCCGGGACTGGCGCTGCGCCTGCGGCCTGGCCCGTCCCGCCGCGGACTGGACGGTCAGCGGAACCGGCGTGGTGTCCGCCGACGGCTCCCACCACGAGCTCGCGCTGTCGCTGCCGGGCCACGTCAACCGGGTCAACGCGACGTTCGCGCTGGCCGCGGCGTTGCACCTGGGCTGCGACGAAGACGCGTCGCTGGCGCGGATCGGGCGGATCTCGGAGGCCGCCGGCCGGTACCAGACGGTCCGGCTCGCCGGGCGGGACGTCCGGCTGCTGCTGGCCAAGAACCCGGCCAGCTGGCTGGAGATGCTCGACCTCGTCGACGGCGGCGACGAACCGCTGGTGCTGGTGGTCAACAGCAGGGAGGCCGACGGCCACGACGTCTCCTGGCTGTGGGACGTGGATTTCGAGGTGCTGCGCGACCGGCCGGTCCGGGTGGCGGGGGACCGGGCGCTGGACCTGGCGGTGCGGCTGCGCTACGCCGAGGTGCCCTGCGCCGTGTCGTCCGATGTGGACGACGCGCTGGCCGGGTCGGCCACCGGCGTGCCGGACGTGATAGCCAACTACACCGCCTTCCGCGACCTCGTGACCAGGAGCCGGCGATGATGCGCGACCGCGTCCGGCTCGCGCTGGTGCTGCCCGACCTGCTGGGCACGTACGGCGACCGGGGCAACGTGCTCGTGCTGGCGCAGCGGCTGAAGTGGCGCAACATCGACAGCGAGACGGTGACGGTGCTCTCCGATTCCGACTCGGTGCCGGAGTCCTGCGACCTGTACATGATCGGCGGCGGTGAAGACGTCGCGCAGGTGGCTGCGGTCCGGTTCCTGCACCGCGGACCCGGGCTGCGGCGCGCGGTGGAACGCGGCTCGCCGGTGCTGGGCATCTGCGGCGGCCTGCAGGTGCTCGGGACGAGCTTCGTCACCGGCGACGGCGTGCAGCACGCCGGGCTGGGGGCGGTCGACGCGGACACCGAGCCGGGCAGCGGGCGCGCGATCGGCGAGGTGACCACGCAGTCCACCCTGGGCGGTGTCGGAATGCTCACCGGGTTCGAGAACCACCTCGGCCGCACCCGGGTCGGCCCCGGCTCCCAGCCGCTGGGGCGGGTGACACGCGGCATCGGCAACGGTCACGACGATGCCGAAGGCGCGGTCCGCGGCCACGTCGTGTGCACGTACCTGCACGGACCGGTGTTGGCGCGCAATCCGAAGCTGGCCGATCTGCTGCTGGAATGGGCGATCGGCGAACCGTTGGAGCCGCTGCCCGACCCGCCGGAGCTGCGCGCGCTTCGCGCCGAACGCACCCGGATGCACGTCCGCAACCGCAAGTGACCGTCAGCGGCGGAAGATCCTGGCCACCCGGTCGACTACGGGCCGCAGCTCCGGGGCGCGGAAGAGCGCCAGCGCGCAGAAGCTGACTGCCAGCACCACCACCGTGTGCACCACCAGCGAGAACCAGGCGTCGGAGACCGGCCCGAACGGCCCGAACGCGCTGCGCAGCCCGGCGAGGACGGCGAGCCCGCAGGCGCAGCCGAGCAAGGAGGCGGCGATCGCGCGCCCGATCCCGGCGAGGGTCCGGCGGGTCTGGACCGGGCCGACCCTGCGGTGCAACCAGATCTGGCCGGCGATCGCACCGACCACGAAGCTCACCGACATCGCGCCGGTGACTCCGACGACCAGATCGCGCGGATCCAGCAAGGCGAGCGCGACGTAGCACAGCACGCTGCGGACCAGCACCATGATCACGTTGATCCAGGTGGGCGTGCGGGCGTCCTTCATCGCGTAGAACGCGCGCAGCTGCAGCATCGTGATCGCGAACGGCACCACGCCCAGCGCGGCGGCCGCCAGTGCCCAGCCGAGCCGGTCCGCCGCCGCGACGTCGCTGGCGCCCAGCGAGAAGAACGCCACGCCGATCGCGCCGCCGGCGACCGCCAGCAGCGCGCTGATCGGCATCAGCAGCACGGCGCTCAGCCGGCTGCCCAACGACACGTCGGCGACGAACTCCGCGGTGTCCTTGGCCGCGGCTGCCCGGCTGATCCGGGGCATCAGCGCGGTGAGCAGCGATACGCCGAGCACGCCGTAGGGCACCTGCGACAGCAGCCAGGCGTAGTTGAAGGTCGCGACGCTGCCAGGGGTGCCCTGCCCGGTGACGCGGGTGATCACCACCATGCCGGCCTGGCTGATCAGGGTGTAGAGCACGACCCAGCCGGCCAGCCCGCCGAACTCCGACAGCCTGCGGTCCCAGCCCCACCGCCAGCGGAACCGGAAACCGCTGCGGCGCAGCGAAACGGCCATGATCGCGGCCTGGGCGGCGATGCCCAGCGCGGTGCCGATGCCCAGGATCAGCAGCTTCGGCTCGCCCATGCGCACCGGATGCGTCGAGATCTCGCCGGGCACCAGCGCGTACACCACGACTGTGGTGATCACGACGACGTTGTTGAGCACCGGCGCCCACGCCGGGGTGCCGAACACGCCGCGCACGTTGAGGATCGCCTGCAGCAGCGCAGACATCCCGTAGCAGATGATGCCGGGCAGCAGCAGGTAGGCGAACGCCGTGGTCAGCGCGGTATTGGCCAGGGTGTCGGGGCCCAGGTATAGCTCGGTGAGCAGCGGCGCGGTGGCCACCGCGGCGGTGGTGGCAGCGACCAGCAGCACCCCGCCCATGGTGATCATCCACTGCGCGTAGGCCTCGCCCCGCTGGGCGCCTTCCTGCTGTGCCCGCACCAGGAGAGGCACCGCGATGCTCGTAAGCACCCCACCGAGCAGCAGCTCGTTGACCACCGTCGGGAGCGTGTTCGCGACGGTGTAGGAGTCGTTGACCATGCCGAGCCCGAGAACGGCCACCAGCAGCACCTTCGCCAGCAGGCCGCTGGCCCGGCTGACGGTGGTCGCCACCGCCATCGCCGCGCTGGCCCGGGCCAGCGAAGAGCCGCGCACGCTGGAATCGGCCCGCTCGACCACGACGCTCCCCAGTTCTCGGTCTCACCTGCGCCGACCGTGCCACGAAAACCCGGCCGCCGCCTCGTGACCGCTCGTCCCATGGCAACCTGATCACACCGACGTGGACGGGGGAGGCGCTGCGATGATCGTGATCGGCGGGCTGTTGCTGGTGGCCGGGGTGGTCGTGGCGATCGTCAGCGGCGGGGACATGGCGGGCGGCTGGCTCCTGCCGGTCGGCCTGATCGCCGCGGGCCTCGGGATGCTCGTCGCCGGAATGGTCGCGGCAGCTCGCCGCCGGCTCCCGCTGCGGGCGGCGGTCCGCGCGCACCGGGTGGCGCCGGTGGGCAGCCCGCTGCGGCGGGCCCGCGCGGTTCCGTCGATGATCGCCTCCACCGCGCGGGGCCGGAATCCGGTGCTGCCGCGCTACCAGCTCGCGCTCTGGCTGCTGGCCGCGGTGTACGTGGTCTCGCCGATCGACTTCATCCCGGATTTCCTGCCGCTGCTCGGCATCGGCGACGACATCGGCGTCGGAACCTGGCTGCTGACCAGCCTGTACGCCGAAGCGGGCAACTTCCTCGCCGCCCGGGAGCAGCGGTCCGGAACGGACGCCGAGTAGTCCTCAGGTCGTCGTCTGCTCGGGTTCGGTGGACGTGCGACGGCGGCGGAAGAGGCCGTGGTCGAGCGACCAGTTGCCGCCGTTGAAGCCCAGGGCCAGCGCGGCGACGCCGATGGCCAGCGGCAGCTCGAAGCCCATGGGGGCGAACAGGCCGTAGGGCAGGTGCACGAGCAGCACCGCGCCGGCCATGTCGATGGCGACCAGGACGCCGACCAGCGGCAGCAGCAGCCCGAGGACCAGGAAGACGCCGCCGATCAGTTCGACCAGGCCCGCGTACCAGGCGGACACCTGCGGGAACGGGATCTGCATGCCGGCGAAGCTCTGCGCGACCGCGCCCAGCCCGTAGTCGACGACCTTCTGCCATCCGTGCGCGATCAGGATGATCCCGATGCCCAGCCGGCCGATGAAGGCGAAGAAATCACGAACGACGTGCATGACGTGCCTCCTGTCCTGCGTCGACTCCGCTGGCGGCGCAGCCCCACCTCAAGTCTGGTGGGTGGCCAGGGCACAGTCATCTCGGCGGAGTGCTCGCCGGGCAGGCGGGTTGGGGACCGGCCCGCGGCCCCCAACCCGGTGGTTCAGCCCTTGAGCAGGGAGCGGGCCATCACCATGCGCTGGATCTGGTTGGTGCCCTCGTAGATCTGGGTGATCTTGGCGTCGCGCATCATCCGCTCCACCGGGAAGTCCCTGGTGTAGCCGGCGCCGCCGAAGAGCTGCACCGCGTCGGTGGTGACCTCCATGGCGACGTCGGAGGCGAAGCACTTCGCGGCGGCGGAGATGAACCCGAGGTTCGCCTCGCCGCGCTCGGCGCGGGCCGCGGCGACGTAGACCATGTGCCGCGCGGCCTCGACCTTCATCGCCATGTCGGCCAGCATGAACTGGACGCCCTGGAAGTCGGAGATGGCCTTGCCGAACTGCTTGCGCTCCTTGACGTAGGCCAGCGCCTGGTCCAGCGCGCCCTGCGCGATGCCGACGGCCTGGGCGCCGATCGTGGGCCGGGTGTGGTCCAGCGTGCGCAGCGCGGTCTTGAAGCCGGTGCCAGGCTCGCCGATGATCCGGTCGGCCGGGATGGTGCAGTCCTCGAAGTACAGCTCCACGGTCGGCGAGCCCTTGATGCCGAGCTTCTTCTCCTTGGGGCCCACCACGAATCCGGGGTCGTCGGCGTGCACGACGAACGCGCTGATGCCGTTGGCGCCCTTGTCCGGGTCGGTCACCGCCATCACGGTGTACCACTTGGACTCGCCGCCGTTGGTGATCCAGCACTTGCTGCCGTTGAGCACCCAGTGGTCGCCGTCGAGGCGCGCGCGGGTCTTCATCGACGCCGCGTCCGAGCCGGCCTCGCGCTCGGACAGCGCGTAGGACGCGGTCGCCTCGCCGTTGGCGATCGAGGGCATTACCTTCTGCTTGAGCTCCTCGGAGCCGGCGAGCAGGATCGGCATGGTGCCGAGCTTGTTCACCGCCGGGATCAGCGACGACGAGGCGCAGACCCGGGCGACCTCCTCGATCACGATGCAGGTGGCGACCGAGTCGGCGCCCTGCCCGTCGTAGACCTCCGGTACGTGCACGGCGGCGAAGCCGGCCTTCGTCAGAGCGTCGCGCGCCTCGCGCGGGTACCGCTCCTGCTCGTCCACCTCGGCCGCGTGCGGCGCGATCTCCTTCTCGGCCAGGGCACGCACCGCCTCGCGCAGTGCTTCGTGCTCCTCGGCCAGCTGGTAGGTGCCGAAGCTCGGGTCCACCGGATGCCTCCTAGTTCCCCGGCGCCCCGGCCGGGGTAGTCCTCGCGGTCCGCCCCAGCGGACCCCTGTTCGTGCCGCCATCGTAACGGCACTGAGTGCCACTAGCAATCGTGGCCGGTGCTATATTCCGGCCATGTCCGAGGCAGCGACTCCGGCGCCCAGAACCCGTTCCGGCCGCACCCCGCACGGCCGCCGGCGGGTGCGCAGCTCCCTGGCACTGGCCGCGATGGGGCTGTTCGGCGAGCAGGGCTTCGAAGCGACCACTGTGGACCAGATCGCCGAAGCGGCGGGCGTCGGCCGGCGCACCTTCTTCCGGTACTTCCGGTCCAAGGAGGACGTCGTCTTCCCCGGTCACGACGAGCGGCTGGCGGAGGTGGTCGAACTGTTGGCGGCCGCCGACCCGGCGGCCGATCCGCTCGCGGTGCTCGGGCGGACCGCCGAGGTGGTGCTGGAGATGTACCTGGCGGAGCCGGAGGTGTCGCTGAAGCGCTTCGAGCTGACCCGAGAGGTTTCCGCGTTGCGGGACAAGGAGATCGCCAGCATCGATCGCTACCAGCGGGTGTTCGCGCGCTACCTGCGCGGCCGCTACGCGGGCGAGCCGGGCGGCGACCTGCGCGCCGCGGTGGTGGCCTCGGCGGTGGTCGCCGCGCACAACCACGTGCTCCGCCAGTGGCTGAAGAGCGGGGGAGAGCTGGAGGCGAAGGCGCTGCTGCGCGAAGCCCTGCAGCAGGTGACGGTCGCGATGTCGGGGCAGTGGGGTCGCGACGATTCCGCCGTCGACGCGGGGGAGAGCGTCGTGGTGGGCGTGGTGCGCACCGCGGCGCCTGCGGGCGTTGTCCTCAAGCATCTCGAAGAGGCGCTGCGGGACATCCGCTAGCGGTAGTTCGGCACTCAGTGTCAGAGAGTATGTGGGGGATGCCACGATTAAAAATTTTAGATTAGATCTATCTTTTCAGTGTTAAATGAAATCGACCTCCGATCCCACCCAGCACAGAGGCAAGAGGAGCGGCCGGTTACGAGCTTCGCCGCACGAGTCCGCTCAGCTGGTCGCCGAGCGGACTCGCTCGATAACCGGTGCGAAGGCGTCCATGTACGGGCCGTGGACGGTGTAGTAGGTGAAGCCGTAGCGCTCGCGGTTGCGCAGCACTTGGTCGGCGATCTGCTCGACGCTGCCGATGAAGGCGAACGGGGTTTCCAGGAGCTCGTCGGCGGTCATCATCGACCCGAACCGCTCCAGCAGCTTCTCGGCGGCGACCGCCCGGTCATCGGTGATCACGACCAACTGCACCAGGGCGTGCCACTGCACGCGATCGGCGCGATCTCCGGCGCGTTCGCGGGCGTAGCGGACCCGTTCGTCGGCCTCGGCCGCCGTGCCGATGCGCAGCGTTCCCGGCGGTTGCCCCTTGACCTGGAATGCCCCGGCGATGCCGACGACGTCCGCCGTTTCGGCGGCGATCTGCAGGATCCGGTCGCCGGTGCCGCCGACGATCAGCGGTGGTCCGTAGCCGCCGAAGCCGGAGCGCTGCACGGGGCGCAGGACCGGGATGTCGAAGTTCTCGCGCATGGCCGCCTGCTGTTCGTAGCCGTCCGCGGCGAACAGGCGGCCGAGCTCGTCGATGGTCGCCCGCAGCCTTTCGGCGCGACTGCCGAACGATTCCCACTCGATGCCCGCCTCGTCGAACTCCCACTTCATGTGGCCGGCGCCGAGGCCGACTTCCAGGCGTCCGCCGGTGAGGACGTCCGTGGTGGCGATCTCGCGGGCCAGCAACGCCGGGTTCCAGAACGGCGCGTTGAGCACGAGGGTGCCGACCCGGAGCCGTTCGGTGGCCTGCGCGGCGGCCACGAGGGTGGGGAAGGGGGATGCGAGGCCGAGGTGGTCGGCGGCGAACACCGCGTCGTAGCCGTACCGCTCGGCGCGGCGGCAGGTCTCGGCGAAGGCCGGAGGCTCTTCCAGGCCGAAGATGTTGTAGGAGAAGCGGAAGTCGGTCATGGGGTCATGCTGCGGCATGCCTTGGGCGATCACCAGGAGTTCAGCACTGGGCGAACGTTCCATGTCATTAAAATCTATTATTTCAGTGTTGAATGAAATAAAGCACGGCGACCGCACCCAGCGCTGCCTGCCAGAAAACCGCTAGGAAGCCGGCGCAGACGTCTCTAACCTTGCTCAGCAATGGTTTTCGTGAATCGAGGAGTGGGAATGGTCGGGTCGGTGCGTTTCGATCCGTTGTCACGGCGGGATTTCGGGTTGCTGCGGAGCTGGTTGTCGGCCCCGCACGTGCGGGAGTGGTGGCGCGGTGCGGAGCCGACCGCGGACCTGGTGGAGCAGGAGTACGGGCCGTCCGTGGACGGGGTGGATCCGGCACGCTGCTTCGTGATCAACGTGGCGGGCGAGCGGGTCGGGATGGTCCAGTGCTACCGGATGGCGGACGAACCGGAGTGGGACGCGCTCGTGGGGATCCCGGCGGCGGCCGGGGTCGACTACCTGATCGGGATGCCCGGCCGGTGCGGGCTCGGGATCGGCTCGTCGGCGATCGGGGCGTTCACGGGTCTGGTGTTCGGCCTCTACGACGACGTCGAGGCGATCGTCGCGGTGCCGCAGGCGGACAACCAGGCGTCCCGGCGGGCGCTGGAGCGGGCGGGGTTCGAACTGGTCGAGGAGCGTGATCTGGAGTCCGATGATCCGTCGGACGCGGGTGTCAGCGCGATCTACGAGTTCCGCCGCTGAGCGGGCGATCCACTGTGGATGCGCGGTTCAGCATGCGATGCCGGACGATCGCAGGTGCCGGCGCACCACGTCCCAGTGCGGATCGGTCGGTTCGGGCCCCCTTGCCCCGACGCCGATGTCCTTGAACCCGCTGGAGGTGGCGATGCACACCACTGGGCCGTCGAACTCCTCCTGGTCGCGTACCTGGCGGAAGCCGGCCAGCCCGGCGGCCGCGGACATCTCGTACCACAGGCCCGCGCGGGCCAGATCGTGTTGCGCCCGCGCCATTTCCGCGTCGTCCACCAGCAGTGCGCGCCCGTCGCTGGCCTGGATCGCCGCCACCGGTCGGTAGCCGCTGACCTTGGAGTTGATCGCGTAGGCGGCGGTCTGAGCGACTTCGACCTCCGCCGCCGGGCGTCCTTCGGCGAGGGAGTGGGCCAGCGGACCGCCTGCGGCGGCCTCGCAGGCGAACATCCGCGGCGTCGTCGTCGCTACGCCGAGGCGTACGAGCTCGGCGAATCCCTTCCACACGCCGAAGAGCAGCTCGCCGTACCCGGTGGGCGCGAACACCGCTGCGGGAACCCCGAGTTCGATGAAGATCTCGTACGCGATGGTTTTGTAGCCCTCGGGGCCGAAGGCGTGGCCGGTGTGCGTCGTCGTGACGTTGCTGACCGGGTGGAAGCCCGTTTCGGCCACGATCCGGCGCAGCAGCGGCCAGCGCGCTTCGGTGGGCACGGTCAGCACGACCGCGCCGTAGGCTCGCAGGAACGACGTGACAGCCGGCGGGGTTTCGGCCGAGGTGAGCACGACGCACTTCAGCCCGGCGCGGGTGGCGTACGCGGCGGCGGATGCGCCGTGGTTCCCCGACGATGCGACGACGATCCCGTCGGCGCCTGTGCCCAGGGCGGCGCTGACCGTGCAGCGGTTCAGCCGGTCCTTGTGGCTCCAGGTGGGGTTTCGCGCTTCGTCCTTGACGAATGCGCCGTCGGCGATCTCCACCAGCGGCGTGCCGCCTTCGGCCAGTCCCGGGGCGGTCAGGGGTGGCAGCAGCGGTGCCCAGCGGTCCAGGCCGGTGCCGGTCGCGTGCTGGAACAGTCCTGGCGGGACCCGGTCGTAGTCGTAGTCGACTTCGACCGGGTAGGCGATCTCGTCGGTGCTCGTGGTGGGGCAGCCGGCGGTCAGCGGCGGCCACAGCGGGTAGGCGATGTCCGGGTTGCCCATCGAGCGCTGGCCGATGGCCAGCGAGAGATCGGTTGCCACGCTGTCAGAGCGTAACGGCCGGTGGGGGAGGGGAGAAGCGCCGGTCAGTCGTAGCCGCGGATCAGATGGCTCTCGTCGTGGTCGTCGTGGTCCGCGGCGGGGGTGGTTTCCACTCGGTCCTGGGCGGGCAGACGGAGTTCTCCGAAGTCCGGGGTGGGGGAGGCGGTTCGCTGCTGCGGGGCGGCGAAGTGGTCGGAGAGCGTCATGCCCGGCTCCTCTCGAAGCGGAAGTTATTGCCTGATGGTGCTTCTCGGGTTGGGAGATCGCATGGCGACCCGCGATCGCTGATCGGAAATCGCCCGGTCGGGACGAGTACATGTAGAATATTAACTTCTATAATGTCAGTGTAGATTGAAATTAAATCTACGATCATGCACATCGACTTACCGTGCACGGGCAAAAACACATAGACCAGCGAGAGTTTCCCCTTGTGGGGGCGGAGATTTGGGTTCTCCGATGCCGCCGGCGAGCTCGGGGCGTCCGGGGAATCGTCGTTTGCCGCTGTGATCGCCATGTGTTCCGTCATCCACGACTGGCAGGTGATCCGCACGCGGTCGGCGTTCTGATCGTGGCATCGGCCACGAGCTCTCCGCCTCGACGACCACCCTGCAATGGGTGTCCAGCGGCCTGGTGCTCAAAGCCGCGGCAGGACTGGCGACCGCCGGGCTCGGCTACCTCGTGACACTGCAACTCCAGCTCGATCTGGGATGGACACCGGCCCAGGCGGCCATCGGGATGCTGCCCCAGGTCGTCGTCCTGATCGCCGGCGGTGCTCTCATCAGCCCTCTGATCACGCGCGTCGGCCTAACCACGGCAGCCGGGCTCAGCGCCGGCGTGGTCGTGTGCGGACTCGCCGTCTACACCGCACTCGGCAGGTTCGGCTACGTCTGGATCGCAGTCGCTCTCGTCCTCGTCGCGGTGGGCATGCGGGTGGTCGGTGTCGTGGCAGGCAACAACGTGATGCGCGGCCTGCCGGAGAACCGCACCACCATCGGAGCCGCGCTCATCGATACCGCCAGCGAAGTGACCATCGGGATCGGCATCGCCCTCAGCGGCACCATCCTGGCGGCGCTCTTCCCGATGCGTTGACTGCGGCCAGCTGGAGTGCGCAGCAGACCGTCGAGTTCCAAGAACGACATGCCCGAGAGGTAATAGCTCGTGCGCTGAGGCGCGAACGCTTCGATTATTCGCACGCCAGTCTTTGTCTTGTGGCACAACGGGTTCCGTGCGGGTGTGGGCGAAGTGCGCCACCTCGCCGTTCAGGTCGTCGATCGCCGCCACGGGCGACGGCGGTTTCGCGAACAGCCGTCGCCGGTGGCGGGGGTGGGGTCAGGCTTTCGGCGTCAGGCGGATTCCGGTGCGGGGGCCGGTGTATTCGCCGTTCTCGACGACGGTTCGGCCGGCTTGGCAGACCCAGGGGATGCCGGCCGGTGGGCGCATCGGGTCCTGGTAGTCGCCGATGTCGGTGACCGCGTCGGCGTCGAAGGCGACCAGGTCGGCGATGTGGCCGGGGGCGATCGTGCCGCGGTCCGGGATGCGGAAGCACCGGGCGGGCAGCGAGGTCATCCGGCGGATGGCTTCGGGGAGGGCCAGGACGCCGCGTTCGCGGGTGTAGCGGCCTAGGACGCGGGGGAAGGTGCCGGTCAGCCGGGGGTGGGGTTTGCCTCCGGTGCCGGGTGGCAGGCCGTCGGAGCCGATCATGGTGTGCGGGTCGGTCATGGCGAGTTCGAGGTCGTCCTCGTGCATGGAGAAGTTGATCATCGCGGCGCGGAGTTGTTCGTCGACCAGGATCTTGATCAGTGCGTCGACGGGTTCGGTGCCGTGGTGGGCGGCGAGTTCGGCGATGGTGCGGCCTTCGTGGCGGTGGCTGGCGGTGGTGGCGATGAGGATGCGGTCCCATGCGGTGCGTTCGCCGATGGTGGCGGCGAGGTCGTCGCGGCCGGTTTTGCTGCGGAGGCGGGCGAGGGTCTGTTCGGCGGTGCCGGCGAGGTACCGGGTGGGGAGTACGGCGGTGAGCATGGTGGAGGACGCGGTGTAGGGGTAGACGTCCTGGACGACGTCGTGGCCGGCGTTGCGGGCTTGGTCGATCTTGTCGAGGGCGGGGCGCATCTTGCCCCAGTTGTCCGGTTTGGTGGCTTTGAGGTGGGACAGGTGGGTGCGTCCCGCGGTGGCGCCGATGTGGAGCGCTTCGTCGATGGATTCGAGCAGGGCGTCGCCTTCGTCGCGCATGTGCGTGACGTAGAGGCCGGTGCCGCCGAGTGCTTCGGCGACGGCGGTGAGTTCGCGGGTGGTGGAGAAGACCGCGGGTGGGTAGATGAGGCCGCTGGAGAGGCCGAAGGCGCCGGCGGTCATGCCTTCGTCGAGGGCGGTGCGCATGGTGCGGAGGGCGTTGTCGTCGGGGGCGGTGTCTGCCATGCCGAGGGCGGCGATGCGGAGGGTGCCGTGGCCGATGAGGGGGCAGTAGTTGGTGACGTAGCCGGCTGCGTCGGTGGCGGCGAAGAGGTCGTGGAAGCCGGTCCAGGTGAAGTCCAGCGGTGGGAAGAGTCGTTGCAGGAAGGTGGCGAGGGTGTCGGCGTTGTGGGTGCTGCGTGGTGCGAGGCTGAAGCCGCAGTTGCCGACGATTTCGGTGGTGACGCCTTGCAGGATCTTGGTGGTGTCGTCGGTGGTGAGCAGCGGGGCGTTGTCGGCGTGGGAGTGGACGTCGATGAAGCCGGGGGCGAGGACGAGTCCGGTGAGGTCGCGGCGGGGTGTGTCGGCGGGGAGGGTGCCGGGGTGTTCGACGGCGGTGATGCGGTCGTCCTGGATGAGGATTTCGGCGGGCCGCAGGGGTGTTCCGGTGCCGTCGGCGAGGAGCGCGCCGGTGAGCAGTTCGGTGGTCACTCGGGCTGCCTTTCGGGTGCGGTGGAATAACGGTGGTCGTGTGATGTTGTCCGGTTCGTCGGTGTCTAGGTCAGGGGTGTGCGGTGCACGGTGAGTACAAGGTTCCCGGCGGGAAGCTGGTCGTGGTCGATCTGGACGTTGTGGACGGCCGGCTGGCGGATGTGCGGTTGAGCGGGGACTTCTTCCTGGAGCCGGATGAGGCTTTGGAGGACATCAACGGTGCGTTGACGGGGGCGCCGGCGGATGCCGATGGTGCTGAGTTGGCGGCGCGGATCCGGGGCGGGTTGCCCGCTGGTGCGCGGTTGGTGGGTTTCGACGCGGAGGCGGTGGGGGTCGCGGTGCGGCGGGCGTTGACGCGTGCGTCGGATTGGGCTGATCACGAGTGGCGGTTGGTCCACGATGGGCCGCAGACGCCGTTGATGCACATGGCGTTGGACCAGGTGCTGGCCGAGGAGGTGGCGGCGGGGCGGCGGGCGCCGACGTTGCGGTTCTGGGAGTGGGCGGCGCCGGCGGTGATCATCGGGAGTTTCCAGTCGGTGCGCAACGAGGTGGACGTGGCTGGTGCGCAGCGGCATGGGGTGGAGGTGGTGCGGCGGATCACCGGTGGTGGGGCGATGTTCGTGGAGCCGGGGAACACGGTGACGTATTCGCTTTATGCGCCGGGTTCGCTGGTGGCGGGGATGACGTTCGCGGAGTCGTACGCGTTCTTGGACGACTGGGTGCTGGGTGTGTTGCGGGAGTTGGGGTTGAACGTGTGGTACCAGCCGTTGAACGACATCGCGTCGGATGGCGGGAAGATCGGTGGTGCGGCGCAGAAGCGGTTGGTGTCGGGTGCGGTGCTGCACCACGTGACGATGTCTTACAGCATCGATGCGGACAAGATGGGTGAGGTGTTGCGGGTGGGGAAGGAGAAGTTGTCGGACAAGGGGATCACGAGCGCGAAGAAGCGGGTGGATCCGTTGCGGCGGCAGACGGGGTTGGCTCGTGAGGTGATCATCGAGCGGTTGATCGAGGGGTTCCGCCGGCGGTTCGGGTTGTCCGATGGTCCGGTGTCGGAGGGCGAGCGGCAGCGGGCGCGCGAGTTGGTGGAGTCGAAGTTCGCGACGCGGGAGTGGTTGCTGCGGGTGCCGTGACCGGGTCAGGTGAGCAGGCCGGGTACGCCGGGGGTGGTTCGGCGGCGGCGTAGCCAGATCTTGCGGGTTCCGTCGGCGTAGAGGAGTACGCGGGACAGTTCCCAGCCGGAGAATTCGGCGTGGATGCTGAGTTGGGTCGCTGCGCTCCAGCGGGTGACGCCTGGTGGGAGGCGCAGCGGTTGGTATTCCCAGTCTGTTTCGGTGTCGGTTCCTTCTGCGTTCACGCTCTCACCACCTGGTAGCCGGCGCCGTTGGCGGAGGCGATGTAGACGTCTCCGGTGTCTGGGTCGACTGCGACTGCGTTGGGTTGGCTGATGGTGGGCAGCCGGTGGCGTTCCTGGGGTTCGCCGCCGGCGATGTCGTAGCCGACGAGTTCGTTGGTTGCGGTCAGCGTGACCCAGGCTAGATCGCGGGTGGGGTCGTAGGCGAGGCCGTAGGGGGCGCCGGGCACGGGGTAGCGCTGTTTCATGATCAGCGGGTCGGTGCTGAAGGCGAGGAGTTCTTGGCCTCGGGTGTCGATGGTGAGGATGCGGCCGTAGCGGTCGGTGACGGCGTTGGTGGCGCCTTGTCCGGCGCGGAGGCCGGCGCCTTTGGTGCCGGTTGCGGGGTCGATGGGGGTGATCGCGGTGGTGAGGCGGTCTAGGACCGCGATGCCGTCGCGGGTGGGCAGCAGTTGCGCGGGGCCCTGGAATTTCTCGGTGGTGGCGGTGGGGTTGCCGTTGTGGAGGACGGTGACGGTGCCGCTGTCGCGGAGGATGACGGCGGTTCGGTTGCCGTCGAGGTCGATGGCGTCGATCGGGCCGCCGGGGACCTGGGTGGGTTGTGCGGTGGCGGTGCGCAGGTCGACGCGGCTGATGAGGTTGGCGTCGGGGAGTGCGGCGGTGAGTCGGCCGCGTTCGGCGCGCAGGGCGGCGGGGGCGCTGGGGAGCGTGAGGTTGCGCTGGGTGTTGGTGCGCGTGTCCACCAGGGTGAGCTGGGGGCCGCTGGCGAGCACGAGGGTGTGGGTGTCGCGGTCGTAGGCGGCGAGCTGCACGGGGGGTGCGGGGTGGACGGTCCCTGCCGGTGGGGCGGTTGCCGGTGGCGCGGTGGCGGGTGTGGCGGCCGTCAGGGTGTCGGTGACCTGGAGGGGGTCGCTGGTGGTGTCCATTCCGCAGCCGGTGAGCAGGGTTGCGGAGAGGCAGATGATGGCCAGCCGACGCAACGGGGGTCCTCCTTGGTGCCGCGTGCCCCGCGGGTTGCGGTGCGTGTTGCTGGCTCCAGCATCCCTGATTCGGTCGGTCGGGTGGTGGTTGGCCCGGGGTGTCAGGGCTGGGCGGGGTAGCTCTGTTCGGGTGCGCTGATGTCGTCGAGGGCGGCGCGGATGGCTGGGGGGAGGGTGAGGTCTTCGGCGTCGAGGGCGGTTTTGAGCTGGTTGTTGGTGCGGGCGCCGAGGATGGGGGCGGTGACGCCGGGGCGGTCGCGGACCCAGGCGAGGGCGACGTGGACGGGTGAGGTGCCGAGGCCTTCGGCGGCGGTGAGGACGGCGTGGACGATGCGGGCGGCGCGTTCGGTGCGGTGGTGTTCGACGTAGCTGGCGAGGTGGCTGGTGGCGCCGCGGGAGTCGGGTGGGGTGGCGTTGCGGTACTTGCCGGTGAGGACGCCGCGGCCGAGTGGTGCCCAGGCGAGGAGGCCGAGGCCGTGGTGGGTGGCGGCGGGGCTGACTTCGCGTTCGATGCCGCGTTCGAGGAGCGAGTACTCGGCTTGGTTGGCGATGAGGGGGGTGCGGGTGGGGTGGGCGTTTTGGTGGGTGGCGGCGGTGGCGAGTTGCCAGCCCGCGTAGTTGGAGATGCCGGCGTAGCGGACGCGGCCGCTGGTGACGGCGGTGTCGATGGCGGAGAGGGTTTCGTCGAGGGGGACGGCGGGGTCCCAGGCGTGGAGTTGCCAGAGGTCGACGTGGTCGGTGCGGAGGCGGCGCAGTGAGCCGTCGAGGGCGGTGAGGAGGGCGCCGCGGGAGGCGCCGCCGCCGAAGGGGCCGGGTGTGCGGCGGGCGACGGCTTTGGTGGCGAGGACGATTTCGTCGCGGGGGAGTTGGGTGGTGAGGAGGTCGCCGAGGATTTCTTCGGTGTGGCCGTCCTGGTAGACGTCGGCGGTGTCGACGAGGGTGCCGCCGGCTTCGTGGAAGGTGGACAGTTGCTCGGCGGCTTCGTCGGCGTCGGTGTCGAGTCCCCAGGTCATGGTGCCGAGGGCGAGTCGGGAGACGCGGAGGCCGCTGCGGCCGAGTTGTCGGTGTTCCACGGTGGGTGAGGGTATTGCCTGTGGCGGTCGTGGGCGGTGAGGCTGCTGCGGCGGGTCTGGTTCTGGGTGTTCCGGATCACAGTTCGGGGCGTGGTGCCGGTGGGTGCCGGGTTTGTTCGTTGCTCGCTGTGATCAGTCGTTCCCTGACCTGGTGGGATGTGGTTCCCCGGGGTGGGGGTGGGCGGTTGGTGGGAATGCTGCAAGATTTGGGCTTCGGGCTCGGCGGCCGGTGGCCGGTGGGCGCACAAGAGTTTCCGCGATCGTGCTGGAGTGGGTTTCGTTGTCGTGGTTGCAGACCATGGTGTTGGCCGTGGTCCAGGGGCTCACGGAGTTCCTTCCGATTTCTTCGTCCGGTCATCTGTCGATCGTGTCGAAGCTGTTCTTCGGTGACGATGCTGGTGCGTCGTTCACGGCGGTGACGCAGATCGGTACCGAGCTGGCGGTGGTGATCTTCTTCTTGAAGGACATCGTCCGGCTGGTGGGCGTGTGGTTCCGGGGTTTGGTGAACGCCGAGGTTCGGCGGACGCAGGACTACCGGCTGGCGTGGTACGTGATCATCGGTAGTTTGCCGATCGGTGTGCTGGGTTTCCTGTTCCAGGACTTCATCAGGTCGACGTTCCGGAGCCTGTGGATCACGGGTACGACGTTGATCGTGTTCGGTGTGCTGATGGGGTTGGCGGAGCGGTTCGGTCAGCAGCGGCGGTCGCAGGACCGGTTGCGGCTCAGCGATGGCGTGGTGATGGGTTTCGCGCAGGCGTTGGCGTTGATCCCGGGTGTGTCGCGGTCGGGCGGCACGATCACGGCCGGTCTGTCGTTGGGGCTGGATCGGCCGACGGCGGTGCGGTTCTCGTTCTTGCTGGCGATTCCGGCGGTGTTCGCGGCGGGGTTGTCGGAGATCCCGCACGTGTTCGAGCCGAGCCCGTACGGGCTGCAGCCGACGACGGCGCAGATGATCGTGGCGACGGTGGTGGCCGGGGTGATCGGGTATGCGGTGATCGCCTGGCTGCTGCGGTTCGTGGAGCGGCACAGCGTGTACTTGTTCGTGTGGTACCGGATCGCGTTGGGTTTGCTGGTGTTCGGGTTGTTGGGTTTCGGCGTCATGCAGCCGTGATCCGGTGATAGGGGAACGCGGTCGGCACCGTCGGGTGCCGGCCGCGTTTTCGTTTGCCGGGGGTTGTGGTGGGTGGCGCGGGGGTGGGGCCTACAGTCGGCGGGCGTGGCGACTCTCATCCTGTTGCGGCATGCGCGGTCGGCGGCCAATGGTGCCGGTACGTTGGCGGGGCGTTCGCCCGGCGTCGGGTTGGACGAGACGGGGGTGGGCCAGGCGGCCGGGTTGGTGGACCGGTTGGCGGGGGTGCCGCTGGCCGGGATCGTGGTGTCGCCGTTGCAGCGGTGCCGGGAGACCGTGGCGGGGTTGGCCGCGCAGCGCGGGCTTTCGCCGCTGGTGGAGCCGGATCTGGCCGAGGTCGACTACGGCGACTGGACCGGGCGGAAGATCACCGAGTTGACCGCGGAGCCGCTGTGGAAGGTCGTGCAGCAGCATCCGTCGGCGGCGGTGTTCCCGGGCGGCGAGGGATTGGCGCAGGTGCAGGCGCGGTCGGTGGCCGCGGTGCGGGCGCACGATCGCCGGTTCGGCCCGGATGCGGTGTGGTTGGCGTGCACCCACGGCGATGTGATCAAGTCGGTGCTGGCGGATGCGCTGGGGCTGCACCTGGACGGGTTCCAGCGGATCGTGGTGGACCCGTGCTCGGTGAGCGTGGTGCGCTACACCGAGACGAGGCCGTTCGTGCTGAAGGTCAACGACACCGGCGGCGACGTGTCGGGATTGGTGCCGCCGGTGGACGCGGCGAAGTCGGATGCGGTCGTGGGCGGGACGACGGGCTCGCCGGATCGCTGAGCCGCGCTAGTTGCGCAGTGCCACGAGGTGGCAGCGGGCGTCGGCGGGCAGGAAGCGCTGGGTGCCGCCGGTGAAGCGGACGAGGACCTGCTCGTTGGCGGCCGGGGTGACCTGGTCGACGATGCCGACGGGCCCGATCGGGCCGTAGATGCGGATCGCGTCGCCGGGGAGCAGTTCGTCGGCGTAGACCTGTTCGAGGTTGGTGGCGGCCGAGGCGGGCCGGATCCAGCGGGTGGTGGCGAACCAGAGCACGTAGGCGGCTGCGGGCAGGACCAGCGGCAGCCAGGTGTTGAGGTCGATGAGGGCGAGGCCGAGTGCGGCGCCGGCGAGCGCGGCCCACAGCCCGGAACTGATCGGGCGGGTGCCCAGCTGAAGCCAGCCGGTGGTGCGGATCGTGCCGTCGGGCTGGTGGCCGCGGGGCGGCGGCGGGACGTGGTCGAGGTCCGCCTCGTCGCCGTCGGCGTCGTCGCGGGTGTGGTGCGAGGTGATCTTGCCCAGCGGCTCGCGGGCGGTGTCTTCGAGCTGCACCCGGGGGATTTCGGTGGTGACGGCCACCAGCTCCGGGTCGTCGGTGTTGGCCTGCGCCTGGTTGTCCGTGTCGGCCGGCTCCGGGGCGTCGGTGTTGGTGACGGCGACCAAAGTCGGGTCGTCGGTGTTGGCGACGGCTCGCGCCGCCGGGTTGTCGGTGGGCGAGGTCGCCAGCGGCTGGTCGAAGTCGGCGTTCTCGGGGTTGAGCAGGGTGCGCAGCATCGTGATCTCCATGCCGCGGCGTTGTCCGCATTGCTGGCAGGCCATCGCCACACCGGTGGGCGCGGTGTGGTCGGCGATGGTGGTCAGCGGGCCGTGCCCGTGGGGGCATTGCGGGGCGTAGGGGCCGTTTTCCAGGATGCGCAGGGCGCTGGCGTGGTGGCGGTCGGTTTCGCGGCTGTTCTCGTTCACCATTGCGTGGTCCACCTCAGCTTGCCGTGGTCGTCGCGTTCGCAGCTGGCGGCGGCGCCCGAGGAGGTGCGGCCGACATCGCCTTCGCGGGAGCAGCGCTCGCCTTCGGTGACCTCCGGGACCCAGCCGTCCTCGTCGCCGGTGGAGGTGGTTGAGGTGGTGGGCCGGCCGCGGTCCCGGCCCGGCGGGGTGGGACCGCGGGTGGGCTGGGCTGGGGGAGTGGTCGTGGTGACCGGTGCCGCCGTGGTGGTGGTCGCTTTCCGGCTGCTGCTGGTCGTCGGCGACGAGACCGGTTCTGCCTCGGCGGTTTCCGCGGCCGAGGCGGTCGTGGTGACCGGTGCCGTGGTGGTGGTCGGCGCGACGTAGTCGACGGGGGTGCGCGGGGGAGGCGTGGTAGCGAGGTCCTGGCCGCCGGCGGGCAGCGCGCTGAGGGCGCCGGCGCCGGTCGCGGTCAGCAGCGCGACCGCGGGCAGCAGGCGTGCCGCCAGCGGGGTCCGCCACCACCAGCGGCGCAACGGGTCGGGGTGCTCGGCGGGCAACTGGTCTCCGTTCGTGTTCTGCCGGTTGTTGTCCTGTCCCCGACCCCGGCCGGCGAATCGTAGCGAATTCGTCATGGATTCGTGTCGGAATTTCCACGCGCCCGGCGGGTTCCCGGCCGGTTGCCGGAGCGTACGCACCACACGAGCACCCGCCTGTGATCTCCATCGCAGCGCACGCGAGATGCGGCGGGGTCAACTGGAAACGCATGCGCGGACACGAAGAGTCGCTGCCAGTGGTGTCTGATGTGGACTGTCCGAAACGGACCGGCGCCCGATGTGGAGAGGTCTGCGCGACCGGCTGCCTTCAGTCGGCCTTAAGGAAGGGTTATGTCCGGCCCTGTCGGGTCACGCCGACATGCGCTGTTGCGCTTCCTGCGTCGCCGCGACGTCCTTGCGCAGCTCGTCCAGGGACAGCCCCACCGCGTCCGCGACCGCCGCGACGGTGAAGAACGCAGGGGTGGGGATCCGGCCCTTCTCGATCTTGCGGAGGGTTTCCGTGGAAATCCCGGACGCGGCGGCGACCTCGACCATGCTGCGCGCGCCGCGGGCCTCCCGCAGCGCCTGGCCGAGCAGTTCGCCCCGTTGCCGTTCTTGCTCGTTCAGCGGCACACGCACCATGGCCGTGATGCTAATATCGGTATAGTTATATGTCGAGCACTCGCTCGGCGCACGGTCCGACACGGATGTTCCTCAAGTCCCGACTTTGCCGTGGCCGTGTTCGATGAATGACCACGTGTGGCGGGTTGGCCATGCGCAGCGTCCAGGACGCGTCACAGACCGCGACAAGCGTCTCCGGTCAGGGCTCGGCGAAAGGGCTCATCGAGGCCCATTGATTTGTTCACGGGTGAAACTTTCGGTGGACTTCAAACCGATTCGAAAGAGCCATTCTTCGAGGCCCATGTCGGGAAATGCCCGGTTGCTGGCGGAGCCAACACCAACCCCGCGCACGCCGCCGGCAAGCGCACCGAAGAGAACGTCACGCCCAGTGGTGCCCGGCTCCCGGCTGCCGTTCGCGATTCCAGCTGCCGACTGTGCGGCGGAGCCGGACGCGCCCTTGGCGATGTCGCGCACGCTTTCGTGAAAGACGATCGACTGCCAGGGCTTGGCGGTGCCGAAGGAGTCCCGCCAGTCGTTGTGCCGCCACACCTCTCGCAGCTTGTCGTCGAAGGTGCCATGCATGTTGAACTGGATCGCCGCGGCCCTGACTTCGTTCGACGCGGCCAGCATCCGCCGCAGCTCGTTGACAACGTCCTCGGCCTGCTCAACCTCGCGAAGCGCCACTCCCGCCGAGTCACGTGCCGTGTCGAGTGCCTGCACCGCCCGGTCGTACCGTTCACGCAATGCGGTCACCTGTTGGGTGGCGGCATGGTGCTCCGCTCTGGCCTCCCGGACGAAAGTCTCCGCATCGTCCTGCCAGCGCTGGTTTCCCGATCGCTGGTAGACGGCGAGGAGGCTTTCCGCACGCCACAGTCGCTGTTCGGCGTGGTCGACGCGGCTCCGCGCTGCCTGCAACGCCGTGTGGGCTTCTGCCCCGCTGGTTTCCGCGCCCTGCAGCGCAGATTGTGCGTCGGAGAGCTTCTCGCGGGCGTCGGAGGCACGTTGGTGCGCGGCGTCCGCCTCGCCGATGAGGTGGCGGTGTTCGCGCGGGTTTCCCCGCAAGCCGAGCTCGCGGGCGTTGGCCCGAGCATCATCGAGCCTCCAGATCGCCTGTTCTCGGGGTGCATCGGGGCGCGGGACGAGAGAGTTCGGCTCCGGCGGCGTTGTCCGCCGACCCGGCGAGTTCCACCGCAGCGATTGCACAGCGGCGTCGATCTGACCGCTGAAAGGCACGAAAGCGGGCCGCCCGTCCGGCCCGCGCAAGATCTCGCCCGAGCTGTCGAGCTTCCTTTTCAGTCCACTTGCGCTTACTCCGCCGAAGACGCCGCCGACGCCGAAGCTGATCGCCGCGTTGGTGAACAGATGCTCCGGGTTGATGTCCTTGCCTGTGATCCCCGTCGCCGTGCTGCTGGCGGCGATGTCGATGACGAAGTCGCGGAAACCCTCGACCAGCGCGCGACCATAGCCGAAGCTGAAGCTCTCTCCCCGCCAGCTCGCCGCCGCCAGCCGCTGAACGGCGGCCCGTACCGAGGCGAGCCAACGGGCGAGTGTGGCGAGTATCTGGGCGAGCAGGGCAAGCATGCGGTTCGACTGCGCGACCAGCGTCGCGATGTATGCTTCCGCAGTCGCAATCAGCGCCGGAAAGAATGCCGCCGCGGCAATGTAGGCGACCAGTGCCGCGATCTGAATTCCGATTTCTTTGAGAATCTCCGAAATCTGTTTTTGCTGCTGCGCGTGTTGACCCAGTGCTTGCGCCATTTCTTCGCAGAAGGTGGACAGCGCGTCGATGCGCCCGGTGAGGCCGTCGGTCGCGTCGTGAAAGGCGTCCGCTGCGGGGCCGGTCCAGCCGCCGCCGGTCTGCGAATGGGCAAGCCGGGACTGAAGGTCCGCCTCGTGGCTGCGCAGGGCTGCGGCGAGCGTGCTCCAGGCCTGCGCCTGCGCTCCGAGCGCGGCGGGGTCGCCGGTCTTCGCCGCCGCGTCGTAGGTCATGAACCCTCTCCGTTGACCGCGTTCTGCTCGCCTTCCGAACTCATTGACCGAGGCCCAGTCGGGTAGCGGCTTGCTCGGCATGGTTCTCGGCCGACCGGTAATCCGAGGCCTGCCGATCCAGCGCGTCCGCGTGCTTCAGCAGCTCGTCCGCCTGCCCGCGCACCCCATCGAGGACGGCCTGCACGACCGCCCAGGTCTGCGCTGTGGCCTCGTCGGATTCGGGCAGGTTCCCGTATCCGTTTCCCTGGAAGCCGCCTGCGAACTGATCGCCCGAACTGCGCATACCTTCGGCTACGTCGCGGAGAGCCTTCGCTGTTCTCGCAATGTGTCCGGAGTCCACCGAAACGCGGTCCAATGTGCTGCCTCCTCATACGCGCCGCGGTCTATCGACTGCCACACCCGAAAAGGCTCCTGGAGAAGATCGTCGTGGCGCAAGCGAAAGGAAGAATGGGTGATTGTCCTAACATTCCCGCTGACGGTCGTCGTCAATTGTTCAGCTTCTGTAAAGCAGCAATAAACCCGGCAGTTGCGGAATGTGTCTTGCGGAGATTGGCTGAGTGAGCCCTTCCGGGTAGCGGTTCGTCGCTGGGGTGATCATGTTGCCGGTGTCGAGCGAGAACATGCCGACGCGACGGATCCCCACCTGATCAACAGCCGGAGCCCTCATCGCCGCCGAACGGCGGACTACCAGCGGCTCAACGGTGTCAGGTGTCGACCGGTTCGGTGGCGAACCGGGCGGTCCGTGGGTCGCGTTCGGTGCCGAAACCCACGACCTGCAAACCGTGCTCGCCCTCGTGGCAGCCGACGTCGGCCCCGCGCTGGTCCCAGCCACCGCTGCCCGCCACGCCGCCCGACATCACCTTCACCGCACTGCACGACCCCGAGGCGACTTGGGACGACAGACTGTGGCGTCGGTCTGCTCACGCAGGATGTCGCTGTGGCCGGCGTGGCGCAGAGATCCCGCTGGGCTCAGCCCTACCTCGCCAGACGACACGAATCCGTCCCGGTAGCCAGACGCCCACCTGCGGTCGATAACGACAGCGAGCAAGCCCCTGAGACGTTGCAGCTGCCCTCGCTCCCCGGTGGCTCGGATATGCCTGCCCGTGCCCGGTTTCGCATCCCTTGCTACATTCCCATGACCAGTATCGGTATAGTTATTGGGTCCAGTGGTGTGGGGGAGACGCACGTGATCGAGCTGAAGACGACCGCCGAGATCGACGCGCTGCGCGAAGCGGGCCGCATCGTCGCCCGAGCGCTGCACGCCGTCCGCAAGCACGCCACCATCGGCACCACGCTGCGAGAGCTCGACGAACTCGCGCATACCACGATCACCGACGCCGGCGCACAACCGGTGTTCCTCGGCTACCGGCCCACCTGGGCGCCCACCCCGTTCCCCGGCACCATCTGCGCCTCGGTCAACGACGCGATCGTGCACGGCATCCCCAACGGGCAGCGGCTCGCCGACGGTGACCTCGTCAGCATCGACTGCGGCGCCCGCCTGCAGGGCTGGGTCGGCGACGCCGCCATCACCTTCAGCGTCGGCACCGCCCGCCCCGAAGACACCCTGCTGGCCGAAACCACCGCGCAAGCCCTCGCCGACGGCATCGCCGCCGCCCAGCCCGGCGCCCGCATCGGCGACATCTCCCGCGCCATCGGCGTCGTCGGCCGCAGCGCCGGCTACGGCATCCCCGACCCCCTCGGCGGCCACGGCGTCGGCCGCGACATGCACGAAGCCCCGTTCGTGCCCAACGACGGCCCCGCCGGCCGCGGTACCCCGCTGCGCCCCGGCCTGGTCCTGGCCATCGAGCCGATGTTCCTCGCCGGTGGCCGCGACGACATCCGCACCGCCGACGACGGCTGGACCGTGCTCACCGACGACGGCAGCCGCGCCGCCCACGTCGAGCACACCATCGCCATCACCGACGACGGCCCACGCGTGCTCACCCTGCCCTGACACCCGGGAACACCGCCCGGGCGGGGCGCGTTTCCCGAGCCGCCCCAGAAACGCGCCCCGGCAAATACGGTGGCACGGCGCGAATTGCGGCGAACACCCGATGCCGGACGCAATTCCAACCGACCCGAACACCTTTTGCCCGGAATAGGCGAAAACGGTGATGATCAACGCCACATGCCGACGCCGGAACGGATCCGGATACTGGACGGTGAGCTCAGCGCACAACGCGCACGCCCAGTACGAGGGATCATGAAAAAGCACTTCGCGTTCATCAGCATGCCCGCCGCCGGTCACATCAACCCCACCCTGCCCCTGGTGACCGAACTGCTGCGCCGCGGCCACCGGGTCAGCTACGCCACCGGCCCGAACATGATCGCGGCCGTCGAATCCACCGGCGCCGACGTCGTCGAACTGCCCACCGACGTGCCGGAACTACCGCCCCAGTCGCAATCCGTCCCGCCGCCGGTGGCGAGGCTGATGCAGTTCTTCATCGACGACATCGAGAACAGCTTCCCGCCGCTGCGCGAACACTTCCGCGCCGACCCGCCGGACGCCGTCTGCGCCGACATCATGAGCCCCATCGGGCGCATGCTCGCCGACGATCTCGGCATCCCGCTGATCGCACTGGTGCCCAGCTTCGCCGCCAACGAGAAATTCTCGCTGCTCGACATCGTCGCCAAGGACAACCCCGCATTCTCCCCGGAGGCGTTCGCCGAATTCGGCCAGCGGATCCAGCAGATCGGCGCCCAGTTCGGCGTCCGCGCCCAACTGCCCTTCGGCGCGCCGCCGGCCGCGCTCAACCTGGTGTTCCTGCCCCGGGAATTCCAGCTCGCCGCCGACACCTTCGACGAGCGGTTCCACTTCATCGGCCCGCTGCTCGGCGACCGCCACGACCAGCCCTGGCAGCCCCGCGACGCAGGCGCCCCGCTGCTGTTCATCTCCCTGGGCACCGCGTTCAACAACCGCCCGGAGTTCTACCGGATGTGCTTCGAGGCGTTCGCCGACAGCCCCTGGCAGGTCGCCATGTCCACCGGGCAGCACGTCGACCCCGCCGGCCTCGGTGAAATCCCCGCCAACTTCGACGTGCGCGCCTCGTTCCCGCAGCCCGCAGTCCTGCGCCACGCCACCGCCTTCCTCTCCCACACCGGCATGAACTCCACCATGGAATCCCTGCACGCCGGGGTGCCGCTGGTGGCCGTGCCGCAAATGCCCGAACAAGCCGCCAACGCCGCCCGCGCCGAAGAACTCGGCCTCGGCCGCCGCCTCGACCCCGACACCGTCACCGCCGCCGAACTGCGCACCGCGGTCGACGACATCGCCACCGACGAACAGGTCCGCGCCAACCTCCAGCGGATGCGCCAGATCATCCACGACTGCGGCGGAGCCACCGCCGGAGCCGACGCCCTCGAAGCCCACCTGAACTGACCCGGTACGCCGCCGTCGGGCATCCCCACCGGAGATGCCCGACGGCGGCCCGGCCACGATGTGCGCCAGGCGGAACTTCCGCCTACCGGCGCCCGCCGAACTGCCACGTGTGCACCTCGACGTCCGCGTAGCGGCTCGCATCGAGGATGCCGCGCGCCTGGACCGGGTCCTGCGCCCGGACCAGCGCCGCCGTCCCCAGCCAGTCACCGCCGTCGTCGGACAGCAGCGGCCCGTACGCGATCAGGTCGTCCCGGTCCCGCGGCACATCGAGATCCACCGGCTGCCCCGCGCCGAAACCGAGCACCAGGTACCGGTTGCCGCCGCTGCTGCCGCCGGGGAAGTCCCACATCGTGCGCCCCAGCGCGTTGCGCCAGCGCCGCAGCAGCACATCCCGGTACGCCCCGGCCTGGTAACTCGGCTCGTCGAAGGCGAACGCGCGCGCGGCAGCGGGATCGGGCAGGTCGACGATGTGCACGCTGCCGGTCGGCGTGTCGCCGTCGAGGGTCGGCCCCCGGGCGATCATCACGTCCGCGAACCGGTCCATGTAGGACCAGTGCGCTTCCAGCAGCGCCTCGCGCAGCGGCAGGGACCCGGGCCGGTCGCGGTGATAGCAGAAGAACTCCATGCCCACAGTCTTCACCGCGCGCGCTCAGCCGTGATCACGACTCCGGCGCATCACCCTCCGCGGCCGGTCGCGCCTGGTGGTAGATCACGTTGCCGCCCTGCACCGCGAACTGCGTGGCCCCGTCGCGGGCGATGTTGGTCTGCGTCCAGGAACGCGCGCCGCCGGGAAGTTCCTCCTGAACGCGGTCGACCACCTCGCGCAGCTCGCCCTCGGCATCGGGATGCTCCTCCAGCAACCGGGACAGCCGGCGCGTCCACACCGGAGCCAGCTCCCGCCGCACCTGATCCTGCTCCTCCGGCGACGCCGAGGCGTTCAGCACCTCCGCGTCCTCGTCCAGCTGCGCCTCGACGACCCGCTGCCGATCCTCACCGCCTCGGCTGAACAACCGCGCCACACCATCGCGCGTGCCTTCCCAGGCATCCGTGGCCATCGCGCCGACCACCGCGGTGCCACCCGCGCCCGCCAGCGCGGCGAGAACCTCCGCCAACATCACGAACCCCCTAGCGACCGCACTCACGAAGTGATCGCCAATGTAGCGAAACGACTTCGCCGTGTGAACGTTCGGCGTCATCATGGCGGGATGGCCCGATCACCGGCGGAGATCGACGAACAGCGCGCGTTCGTGCCCGTCACCACTGGATTTCCCCGAACCGCCCGGAAAGGCGGCTGCGGATGATCACCGCCGATGGTAGCAACCTGCCAGGTTCGGTCGAACAGGTCGTGCAGGCCGAATCCGGCTACGCCTACGGTGTGATCGGCGCGGACCTCCACGTCCTCGGCGACGGCCGGCCCGTGTACCGGCTCACCAACGCCACCACCGCCACGCCCGGCACCGCGCCGGCGCTGGACGGCCACGGCCTGCCCGCCCAGCCGAGCCACCTGCTCGACGCCCGCTCCGCCGTCGTGGACTTCACCGGCCGCGACACCGAAGTCCGCGACCTCACCGACTGGCGCGACAGCGCCACCGGCCGCGCGGTCCGCTGGCTGCACGCCCCCGGCGGGCAAGGCAAAACCCGCCTCGCCCGGCACATCGCCGCCCAAGCCGCCCGCGACGGGTGGAAGGTGATCACCGCCGAGCACATGCCCACCCGGATCGACGCCGACGAACCGGCCGGCCACGACCTGCGCCCCGGCACCGCCACCGGGCTGCTGATCGTCGTCGACTACGCCGACCGATGGCCGCTGACCCACCTGACGTGGCTGTTCAGCAACAAGATCCTCATCCAGGACGTGCCCGTGCGGGTCTTGCTGCTCGCCCGAACCGCGCACCTGTGGCCGGCCCTGCACCACGCCCTCACCCAAGCCGGCTGGCCACCCGACGCCTGCACCACCAGGCCGCTGAACCCGCTGCCCGGCGAACACCACGCCCGCACCAGCATGTTCACCACCGCCCGGGACTGCTTCGCCCGCCACTACCGGCTGCCCGACGCCGCGGCGATCGACGTGCCCGACTGGCTCGAACGCGACGAGTTCGGGCTCACCCTCGCCGTGCACATGGCCGCGCTGGTCGCCGTCGACCGCCACGCCCGCACCCCGACCCGGCCGGCGCCCGAAGGCATGACCGCCTTGACCGCCTACCTGCTGGAACGGGAACGCCACCACTGGCACACTCGCCACACCACCGGCCGCGCCGGCACCGACCCCGCCGAAGGCCGCGCGGCGTTCGACACCACCCCGGCCGAGATGTGCCGGGCCGTGTTCACCGCCGCACTCACCGGCCCACTCGGCTACCGCGACGCCAAAGCAGCCCTGGACACCGCCGGCGCCGCCGCCGACACCGACCGGATGCTCGCCGACCACACCACCTGCTATCCGCCCGCCGACCCCCGCACGGTCCTCGAGCCGCTCTACCCCGACCGCCTCGCCGAGGACTTCCTCGCTCTGTGCCTGCCCGGCCACCACGTGCCCGGCCACATCCCAGACCCGTGGGCAGACGGCACCCCCGGGCTCCTACTGGCCCCCGCCACCGAGGACGGCCCGCTACCGCCGTACGCCGCGCGCGCCATCACGTTCCTCACCGCCGCAAGCGAACGCTGGCCGCACCTGATCAGCACGCTGGAGACGCTCGAAGCGCTCCTCCCGGACGATCCCGACCACACCCGCGGCGACCTCGCCGCCGCAGCCGCCGATCTCGCCGACCGCCTCGCCCGGCACCGGCTGCCGACCACCACCGACCCAGCCGCGCTCGCCCGCCTGCACGACAACCTCGGGCAGTGGCTGGACAGGGCCAGCCGCACCGAGAAGGCCACCGCCGCACACTCCGAAGCCGTGCGGCTCTACCGCCGGCTCGCCGCGACCGCGCCCGGACCGTTCGAACCCGAACTCGCCGGATCCGCGCTGCGCCTCGCCCTGTCCCGGGTGTTCGGGCGGATGACTCCTGAACGGGCCGCCGACGACGAGACCCCGGACCAGGCCCTGGCGGCGTTCCGCGAATCCATCGAGACCTACCGCCGGCTGGCGGCCGAAAACCCCGCCGAGTACAAGGTAAACCTGGTCGCGGCGCTCGGTGTGGCGGCGTTCCTCGTGCCGCACCTCGGACAGCTCCACCAAGCCGTGGCCCTCGCCGGTGAGGCCGTCGAGCTCACCCGCCAACTGGCGCGCGAGGACCCGGCCGAATACGAGCACACCATCCCGTACATGCTGGTGACCCTCGCCGCGGCCCTGGCCGGATCGCAGCCCGAACGGGCGTGCGAGTTCAGCCGCGAGGCGGTCGAACTCGCACGCCGGATGGCTCGCGAAAACCCCACCGACCGCGAAGAAGACCTCTCCTTCGCGCTGACGACGCAGGCGTCGATGTTGCTGCGGCTGGGAAAGGTCGACGACGCCCGCGCGGCACTCGGCGAGGTCGTGGAAATCCGCCGCCGGGCGCCGGACAGCCAGGCTGGTGACGCCTGGCAGGACACCATGACCGGGGTGCTGAGCACCGCTTGGGTGCACGCATCACCCGACGATGCCGCCGGCCTGGAAATAGGCGTGGAGATGGTGCGCCGCGAGGCGCGGGAGAACCCGGCCGCGACCGCTCCCGCGGCGCTCCAGGCCTACTTCAGCCTGATCTGGATGCTGGAACGGCTGGGACGGTGGGAGCAGGTCCTCGTCGCGCAGGACGCGATCCTCGACCTCGTCAGGACATCGGAGGACATCCCGGACCGCAACGACTTCCTGCTCGGCGCCCTGGTCGAGCGCAGCAGCATCCTGGCGAAGCTGGGATGGTGGGAGGAGTTGCTGAACTCCATCGGTGAGATCTCCGGCGTGCTCCTGTCCGAAAGCCCCGCGCGCGGGGCCGAGGCCTGCACCGGCAGCGCGCTGCAATCGGTGACGGCGAAGCTGGCGGACCTGCCACTTGGCGACCCCTCGGATCCCTACCAGTGGATGGCGTGCGAGGAGGCCATCGCCGTGCTCGGCGACATCGCCGCAGCCTACCGGCGGCTGGCCCGCGACGACCCGGCCGAGTATGAGCCCGGCCTGGCCGTCACGCTGAAAATGCTCGCCGAAGCGTTGTGGATCCTGGAACGACACGAAGATGCGCTGGCAGCCGGTCAGGAAGCCATCCGCTTCCGCCGCCGGCTGACCCGCGACGGCACCCCCGAACACCAGGCGCACCTCGCGCTCGCGCTGAAACGCTTCGCCGAGACTGCACAACGGTTGCAACAACATGAGAAAGCAGCGGCCGCCGCCGGGGAAGCCGCCAGGATCTGGCGCCGACTCGCACACGATGACCCCGCGGAAAACGAACCGGTCCTGGCCGCCGCACTGCACGTCACCTCAGTGAACCTGCTGCGGCCGAAGAAAGCAGCCGCTCCCGCCGCGGAAGCCATCAGCATCCTCGACCGGCTCGCCCGCGACGACCCCACCGAGCACGAGCCCCGCCTCGCCATCGTGCTGGACCACCACGCCTGGCTGCTGCGCGACCTGGGGCGGCAGGACGAATTCCGCGACACGCTGAGCCGCGTCATCGGACTCCACCGGCGACTGGCCGAACTCGACCCGGCCGCCCACTTGCCCCGGCTCGCACTGGCGTCGTGGCACCTGGCGCACCAGCACGCCACCGACGGAACACTCGCCGCCGCCTGGACCGCCGTCGAGGAAGCCGTCGGTGTCTACACGCGGCTCGCCGCTGAGGAACCGCAGGCGTTCGAAAGCGATCTCGACGGCGCCAGAACCACGATGCACGACATCCTCACCGACCTGGCCCGCCACGACCCCCACACCGGGCCGGTGGCCTGCCCCATGCCGGGAACGATCCTGCGCCGCACCGCCGGAGCTGAGGACAACGAGTGGCTCGTCCTCCTCGACCAGGCCCGGGAACCGGGGGAGGAGCCGTCCGACGACGCGATGATCGGCGGATGGCCCCTGGACGCCGCCGGACGCCCCGGACCGTTCCAGCCCAACCCGGGCTACCGGCCAGCCCACCATGGCGCCGCGACCGACCCCATCGACTTCGTGCTGCACCTGGCCGCCGCCGGCGGGCAGGTCGGCGACCGGCTCGTCCCGGCCTTCCGGCATTCCGTCGTGGAAATCGCCTGCGACGCCCAGCACCGGCCGCTGGTGGGCACTGCGCCCGACGGAGTCGCGTGCGCGCTCGTCGCCACCGCGCCCCGCCACAAGCAGCGGCTCCTGATGCAGCACTGGTGGCCGGTGCTGGGCAACGACTTGCCCGACATCATCCCCAGGGGGGTCGACATCCTCCTCAACCCCGGTGGCCCAACGCAATTCCGGCTCATCACCGCCGCTCTGGCGGCAGACGCGTAGGTGCCGGTCAGCCGAGGTCGGCGAGTTTCCGTTGGAGCACGGCCCGCTCGCGTTCGTTCCCGCACAACTCCAGGGCGAGCCGAAGCTCGGCGCGCGCCTGGTCGATGCGCCCCAAGCGGGTGAGCAGCTCCCCGCGGACGCTGGGCAGCAGGTGCGAGTTCGGTAGCGCCTGCGCGGCCGCCAGCTCGTCCACGATCGGCAACGCGGCAGCCGGTCCCCGGGCCATGCAGACCGCGACGGCCCGGTTGAGGTCGACCACCGGTGACGGCGCGAGCCGCCCGAGTGCTTCGTAGCGGAGCACGATGCGCTCCCAGTTCGTCTCGTCGACCGACGCCGCCACGGCATGGCATTCGGCGATCGCCGCCTGCAGGCCGTAGGCGCCCAGGCCCCGGCCGAGCCGCTCCGCGCGGGCCAGCGCCGCCCGTCCCCGGCGGATCGCGGCGCGGTCCCAGCGGCGGCGATCCTGGTGCTCCAACAACACCGGTTCACCGTCCGGCCCGGTGCGCGCCGGGAACCGCGCCGCGGTCAGTTCCAGCAGCGCCAGCAGGCCGAAGGCCTCGGGCTCGTCGGGCACCAAGCGGGTCAGCACCCGCGCGAGGCGCTGCGCCTCGCGCGCGAGGTCGAACCGGATCAGATCGCTACCGGAGCTGGCCGAGGACCCCTCGGTGAAGATCAGGTAGACCACGCTGAGCACCGAGCCCAGCCGCTCGGCCCGCTCCGCGGCTGCGGGCACCGCGAACGGCACCCGCGCCGCCCCGAGGGTCTTCTTGGCGCGCGTGATCCGGGCCTGCACGGTGGCGGTCGGGATGAGGAACGCCTTGGCGATCTCGTCGCTGGTGAGACCGCCGACGACCCGCAGGGTCAGCGCCACCTGCGCCTCCCGTGACAGCAACGGGTGGCAGGCGATGAACATCAACGCGAGCACGTCGTCGTCGATCTGGTCGGGATCCCACAGCACGTCCGCGGCGTCCCGAGCCGGATCGCCAGGCGCGTTCCCCGAGGCCACGCCGCCCTCGCCGAGGTCGTGGGCGAGGGCGGCGTACCGCTGGTCGAGGGCGGAGCGCCGCCGGAAGGCGTCGATCGCGCGACGCCGACCGACGGTGAGCAACCACCCCGCGGGGTTGCGCGGCACACCCTCGCGCGGCCAGGTCACCAGCGCCTCCGCCAACGCCTCCTGGGCGAGGTCCTCGGCGAGCGCGAAGTCGCTGGTGTAGCGGGCCAGGGCGCCGACGATCCGCGCGGACTCGATCCGCCAGACCGCCGCGACCGCCTCGCGGCCGGTGGGGTTCGCCGTCGCGTCCGGGCTCAGAGCTGGCCGGTCGCCTCGCGCCACGCCCGCTCCTTCTTGATCCACTCGTTGTCCTGCGGGAACTCGTCGATGCTGGTGACCCGGCGGATCTCGCACTTGCTGCCCGGGCCGGCCATCGGCGCCCGCTTCGCCCACGCCACGGCCTCCTCCTTGGAGGCGACGTCGAGGATCCAGTAGCCGCCGAACAGTTCCTTGGTCTCACCGTAGGGGCCGTCGGTGACCACCGGCGGCTGGGCGGAGTAGTCGACGACCACGCCGTCGGCGGCGTCGTCGAGGCCTTCGGCGGCGACGAGCACACCGGCCTGGATCATCTCGTCGTTGAACCGGCCCATCGCCTCCATGATCTCGTTGAAGTCGATGTTCTTGAAAGCCTCGAACGACTCGTCGGTCGCGCGCATGATCAGCATGTACTTCACGGTCGTGTCTCCCTGGGTCATCCGGGGGTCCCGATCGGACCCGCTCACCCCTAGGTCGAACGGGAAACGCCGTGGATCGACACGCCCGCCGAACTTTTTCCGAAGGGGACTCCCGGGCAGCCTACGACCAGGGCCGCGACCTGGCGATCGGCGCCAGGGCCGTTTTCACCGGGCGCGGAAGGCCACCGCGACGGCCAGCAGCGCCAGCACCGCGGAGAGCCCGAAACCCGCGAGATACGCGGTGGCAGGCGACCACACCAGCCACGCCGCGAACAACGTGCCCGCCACCGCCAGCACCGTCGTGGTGAACAACGACTCGCTGAGCTGCAACGCCGAACTGTTCACGCCCTGCTCGCGCGGAGCCGACAACCGCAGCGTCAACGCCGACAACACCGGGTACACCAGGCCCATCCCCAGCGACATCACCGCGAGCCCGCCGATGCACACCACCAGCGGCACCGCCGCGGACACCGTCGTCGCCACCCCCGCCGCCCCGACGGCCAGCAGCACCGCGCCCACCACCGGAACCCGCTCCCACCCAGGCAGACGCCCCTGCAGCCACGAACCCGCCAGCCAGCCGACCGCGGTCGTGGTCAGCACCAAACCCGCGGCGGTGGGGGACAGGCCACGCTCCCGCGACACCATCAGCGGCACGAACACCTCGGCAGCAGAGAAAGCCGCCCCCGCGATGCCGCGCAACGCCACCACGCTCGGCAGCCCCGCCCGGCCCCGGAACGTCCCCACCGGCAACAACCTCGGCGCGAACACCACCAACGCCGCCAAACCCGCGACGACCAGCACCCCCGACAGCCAGCCGGTCTGCTGCCCGCCGTAGTGCAGCAGCAACCCGCCCGCCGCCGCACCCACCGCCCACAGCGGACGGTCGAATCCGCGCTGCTGCGGCTGCGAACGCCAGGACAACCCGCGCAAGCTCGGGCTCACCAACGCCAGCGCGGGCACCGCCAGCACCATCGTCGCCAGGAACACCCACCGCCAGCTCAGCTGCTCCACCAGCAGCCCCGCCACCAGCGGGCCCACGATCGACGGCAGCAGCCACGCCCCGGCCAGCATCCCGAAGAACCGCGCCCGCAACCCCTCCGGCAGCACGTGCCCCACCACCACGTACAGGGCCACCGAGATCAACCCGCCGCCCAGGCCCTGCACGATCCGGCCCGCCACGAGCACCCACATCACCGGCGCCACCCCGGCCAGCAGCAGCCCCGCGGCGAACACCGCGACGCCCACCCGCAGCGGCACCGCAGGCCCGCGCGCATCGCTCCACCCGCCGGACACGACCATGCTCACCACACCAGCGGCCGTCGTCCCGCCGAAAGCCACCGCGTACAGCGCCAACCCGTCCAGGGAACGCGCGGCCGTCGGCATCGCCGTGGCCACCGCCACGTACTCGAAGGCCACCAGCGAGATCAACGTGAGCGTGCCGAAGGTCAACGACCGGTAGCGGCGGGAGAACAAACCCCCGGCTGCGGCGGAATCGACATCGATCGCGGACACGACCACCCCCGGGCGGCTCGGCGAACCAGACCGCCCCAGCGTTCAACCTCCACCGCACTCCAGGTCAAGCCGAAACCCCGGAACGGACCCCAGCCCGGACGCGTTTCGCCGGCCGCCGCTCCAACCACAACTGGGCCAGGATCAGCGGAACCACCCAGCCCAGCCACGTAGTCAGCCCGCCGATCGTCGACATCAAGTACTGCTCGTTGCCGCCGAACGTCGTCTCCAGCTGCGGGCCCAGCACCACACTCGCCACCACCGCCCACACCCGGTTGGTCACCGTCGAGACGGTCAGCACGAACGACCGCACCATCCACTTGCGGTGATCACCGAACCGCCGCGCCCGGCCCGCACGCCAACCCGCGACCGTGCAGCCGAACCACACCAGCCCCAGCAGCACGTTGCTCACCCGAGCCACCGGCCCGAACGGTGACACCGCGCCGATCACCATCGCCATCACCGCGGCGGGCAGCACCCCGGCGAAGACATAAGCGCGGCCGATCCAGCGGTGCGCCACCGGATACCGCCGCCGGAACGCCGGCCACACCTGGAAGCAGCAGCTCAGGATCGCCACCGACCCGAACAGCACGTGCGCCACGAGCATCGGGAAGTGCGGCGCGAACCCCGCCGCGGGCGGCACCAGCGACAGCGCCGGATCCAACGTGAGGTACCGCGGCACCGACACCACCACGAACGCCACCGCGACCAACGCCAACGGGCCCACCCACGGCCGCCGCCACCACCGCACCGACCGCGACTCCGCCGGAACCACCGGACGCTCCGCCACCACGCTCATCGACCCACCTCGAAGAAGGAGAACATGTACCCCGCACCTGATGCGTACACCGTATTGAAAAGTCGCCGAACATGCCGCAGATCAACGAAGAATCCCGGAAAATACAGGAATAGCACTAGTGCGCCCTAAGGGAATCCACGGGGTTTTCCTATAATTCCCCGGGGCAGTGCACTAGTGCGAAACCGAAAGGGGAGCGATGACGACCGGACCCCGGCCCCGACCGCCGTACCTGCGCATCGCCGAGGACATCCGCGCCCGCATCGACTCCGGCCGGCTCCGCCCCGGCGACAAGGTGCCCTCGACCCGCCAGATCATCGACGAATGGGGCGTGGCCATGGCGACCGCCACCAAAGCCCTCGCCGCCCTGCGCCAGCACGGCCTCGTGCACGCCGTCCCCGGCACCGGCACCGTCGTCAGCGACCCCACGGCGCACCACCGCACCCGGCCACGACCACCCCGGACCACCGAACCCGCCGGCCGCGAACGCATCGTGCACACCGCCATCGGCATCGCCGACCGCGAAGGCCGCGCCGCGGTGTCCATGCGCCGCGTGGCCGCCGAACTCGGCGTCGGCACCATGTCCCTGTACCGGCACGTCCCCGACAAGGACGAACTCCTCCGGCTCATGGCCGACGCCGCCTTCGCCGAAACGCCGCTGCCCGGCGCCGGCCACCGCGGCTGGCGCGCCCGCCTCGAAGAACTCGCCCGCCGGCAATGGGCCACCTACCGGCGACACCCCTGGCTCGCACCCATCGCCCTCACCTCGCTGGCCCAGCCACCGCTGCTACCGGCCGGCATGGCCCACGTCGAATGGCAACTCGCCACCCTCGACGGACTCGGCCTCCAACACCGCGACAGACTGCGCATCGCCGTCGGCCTCAACGGCTACGTCGGCGGCATCGCCATGAGCCACTCCCTGGACGCGGAATTCACCCAGGAAACCGGCATCACCAGCAGGCAACGCCACGACACCGACGAACCCGAGATGTGGAAACTGCTGGAAACCGGCCGCTACCCGCACCTGGCCGCCGCCGCGACCAGCGGCGTCGAACTCGACCTGGACGACCTGTTCGAGTTCGGCCTGCAAAACCAGCTCAACGGCATCGAACACCACCTGGCCCACCGCGCAGGACACCGCAGAAACCCACCGCGGTGACCCGCAAACACTGGCGAGCAGGGGGTGCGGCCCGGCAGGTCCGCCGGCTCTGATGTGCTGACCAGGTTCCCGACGACAGGAGTACAGGGCATGGCGGAGAACACCGGGGCCCCGCTGGGAAGTCGCTACGAGGTCTCGGACGGAGCGATGCTGCTGCACCGGTCCGGCACCGGTGGGCCGCCCGTGGTGTTCCTGGCCGGCGGTGGGATGTCCGGCCTGTACTACTGGAACGTGCACAACCTCGTCGCCGAGTTCACCACGAGCGTGATCTACGACCGGCTCGGCACGGGCTGGAGCGACGTGGTGGACCTTCCGCGCAGTGGCAAGCAGGTGACCGACGACCTGCACGAACTGCTGCGCGCCGCGTCCGTACCCGGCCCGTACGTGCTGGTCGGGCATTCGCTCGGTGGCCTGTACGCGCGGCTCTACGCGAAGCGATTCCCCGGCGACGTCGCCGGCGCGGTCCTGCTCGACCCGACCCACGAGGACATCGTCGACTACCTGACGGAGGAGAAGGCGCAGCGGCTGCGGGACTCGAACACCGACGACCCGCTCCCGCCCGAGCAGCTGGACCCGATGCGGGCCGCGTACCGGACCACGTTCGGCCGGGCGCTCGCCGCCTGGCCCGCCGAGATCCGTGAACCGCTGCTGGATCAGGGGTTCAGCAGCGAAGGCTACCGGCAGTCCCTGCGCGAGCCGATGAACCTGCCGCGGCTGTTCGGCGAAGTCCGCGACGCCGGACCCGAACCCGACGTGCCGCTGATCTTCGTGTCCGCCATGGGTACCGACACGTTCGCCGAGGAGCTGGTGCCGCCCGAAGCGCACGCATCGCTGGCCGAGTCCAACCAGACCAAGCACCGGCTGTACACCGACCTGGCCACGGCGCTACCCCGAGCCCGCGTTCGCCGCCTGGACGATGCCGGGCACTCGGGCATCGCCTGGCTCCGGCCGGACGCCGTGGTCCAGGCAATCCGCGACACGCTGTCGCACTGATCAACGGTTCACGGCCGCCCTGCACGACGTTCCACTCGCAGAGATCACCCACGACCAACCCGCCATCCCGCACGACCCCGCCGCCTACACCCTGGCCCGGCGCGCCGACTACGTCACCGCCGTGCTCGACGCCGCCGGCGCCACCACAGCCGCGTTCTGGGGCTACTCGATGGGCGCCCTCACCGGCTACGCCGTCGCAGTGCACGCCCCCGAACGGCTCACCCGGCTCGTCGCCGGCGCCTTCGACCCCATCGACGGATTCCGCTCCGCGATCGCCCCGGTCCTGCGCCACCTCGGCCTGCCGGCCGACACCGACCCCTACCCGTTCATGCACCAAGCGGCCACCGCCGACCCCGCACTGGCCGCCGTGATCGACGCCGCCGACCCCGCCGCGCTGCGCGCGAACTTCCAGGCGTTCGCCCACGAACCCGGCCAGCACCACGCGCTCGCCGCCACCGATATCCCGATGCTCATGTACGCCGGCACCGAGGACTTCTGGCACGACCCGATGCGGACCTTCGCGCAGCAGACCGGCACCGAGTTCTTCTCCCTGCCCGGCGCCGACCACCAAACCGGCTGGGACCGGGCCGCCGACGCACTGCCCCGAGTCCTGCGGTTCCTCACCGAAGACCAGAACTGACAGAACCTATTCGCCCGGCTCCTCGCCGACGAAACCATCGGCCTGCTCCCGCAGCACATCGATGTGCCCCAGGTGACGCGCCGTCTCCTCGACGAGGTGCAACAGCACCCACCGCAACGACAGATCGCGCAGCGCCGAAACGTCGTCCAGCGATGCCGCCGCCCGCACCACCTCGTCACAGCGCCGGGACTCCGCGACGTACTCGGCGAGCAGCTCCGCCACCGACACCCCGTCGGGCACCTTCAAGTCACCGTCCGGATCGTCGTCCGACCAGTCGAAGACCAGCCCCGTCTCCCCGGCGAAAACCCGCCGGAACCAGGAACGCTCCACATTGGTCAGATGACGCACCAGGCCCGGCAGGGTCAAACCCGTCGGCGTCGCCACCGACCGCAACACCGCATCCGGGGCCCCGGAAACCTTCCACACCACCAGATCGCGCTGCCGCTGCAGGAAGCTCAGCAACGCCGTGCGCTCATCACAACGATGCGCAGTCGCGGTCATGCCGAACCGGATACCACTCACCCCCGCAGAAGGAAAACCGGGTGCGGAAGGAGAATCCGCACCCGGCGCCGGCCTCACCGCGAGGCCATCAACTCGTCGAACGACGGGAACCGCTGCGCGGTGTCCGTGGCGCAGAAATCGCCCACCCAGCCGTCCTCGTCGTGGAAGAACCGGATCGCCACGAAATCCGGGCTCGTCCCCATGTCGAACCAGTGCGTGGTGTTCGCCGGCACGCTCAGCAGGTCACCCGCCTCGCACAGCACCGCGTACACCTTCTCGCCGATGTGCAGGTAGAAGACCCCGGCACCGCGGGCGAAGAACCGGTCCTCGTCATCGTCGTGGGTGTGCTCTGACAGGAACTTCTCCCGCGCCGCCTTCGCCTGCTGCGCCCACTCCGGATCACCGTCGCGCGGCGTCATCACCGCCGCGTCCACCTTGATGTAGCCCTCGGCGTCGATGACCCGGTCGACCTCGGCGCGATACGCGGCCAGCACGTCGTCGGCGGACGCGTCCGCCGCCAGCTCCTTGAGCTCCCAGCGCTCGAAGCGCACCCCGAACTGCTTGAGGACGTCCGCGATCCGCGCGCCGTCCTCGGTGCGCAGCTCCACCGTGCCGGGATCGGTGTCCGGCCACACAGTCAGCAACGTCATGCCACACCCTCCTGGAATCCGTTCGTGGCCAAGGTGAACTGGAACAACCAGTCCAAGCATTCCGTGCGGTGCCGGGCCTGCACCAGATCCCGGCCCCACACGTACAAGCCGTGCCGGGCCACGATCACCGCCGGCGTCGCAGCGTCGAAACCCGCCTCGAACGCATCGCCCAGCACGCCCATGTCCTGGCTGTTGGGCACCACCGGCACCGTCATCACATCGTCGTCGCGGCGCCCGAGACCCTTGAGCATCTCCAGATCCCGCAGCACCACACCGCCGGGCCAGCGCTGCCCGGCCACCACCGCGGAAAGCATGTGCACGTGCACCACCGCACCCGCACCGGCCACCGCCGCGATCCGCGCGTGCAACCCCGCCTCCGCCGACGGTCGCTGCCCGGGATCGGGCTGATCGGGCACCGCCGCCCCGGCGGAGTCCACGACCACCACGTCCTCGCCGGTCAGCTCGCCCTTGTCCAAGCCGCTGGCCGTCACCGCCAGCCGCAGCGGCTCCCGCTGCAACGTCACCGACAGGTTGCCGGACGTGCCGCGCATCCAGCCCAGCCCCGCCATCCGCGCCGACTCCGCGGCCAACGCCGCCCCGGCCTGCTCCAGACCGACGCTCACACGATCACCCCAAGCTCAACATCGTCGAAAGTGGACACCACCGGATGCGACCCGAAATCGGCGTCCGCGAACGGCTCCCCGGCCCGGGCCACGCCCACGGTCCGCCAGCCCGCCGCCGCGGCGGCATCCACCTCCGCGGGAACATCCGAGAAGAACACGATCTCGCCCGGCGCCGAACCCAGCCCCGCGGCGATCGCGTCGTAGGAGGCGCGCTCCCGCTTCGGCCCGGCGTTGACCGTGTCGAAGTGGTGCGAGAACAGCCCCCGCAGGTCACCGGAGGTCGTGTTGGAGAACGACGCGACCTGCCCGGCCACCGAACCCGAGGAGAACACCGCCAGCCGCAGGCCCCGGTCCAGCCAGGACCGCAACGCCGGCACCACGTCCGCGAAGTAGTCGGTGGTCAGCTCCCCGCGGGCGTACCCGTCGGCCCAGATCAGCCCCTGCAACGTCTTCAACGGGCTGGCTTTGCGGTCGGCGTCCATCCAGCCGTGCAGCACCGCCACCACCTCGGCGGTGCCGGCCTGCTCGGCCAGCCCGGCGTCGGCCTTGACCTGCGCGACCGCCTCGGCGACCACCGGATCGTCGCCGTGCGCGTCGATCCAGGGACCCAGCCGAGGCCGCGCATAGTCGTAGAGCACCACGTGCACCTGGCTGGTGGCGGTCAGCGTTCCCTCGATGTCCAGCACGACCCACTTGGCCGCGACCTGCACGCTCACCGTGCCGTCCCCCGTTCCTCGTTCCAGTACTCGTGCACCCGGTCCGGCGCGAACGCACCCCGGTCGGTCACCACTGTGGTCACGAACCGCGGATCGGTGACGTCGAAGGCCGGGTACAGCCCCCGGACCCGCTCGCTGGCGCTGCGCCGCCCCAGGGTGTGCAGCACCTCGTCGCCGTCGCGGAACTCGATCGGCACGTCCGCGCCGGTGGCCGACGCCGGATCCGGGGCGTGGCACAACGCGTGGAAGGGCACCCCGAAGGCGTTCGCGGCCACCGCCAGCTGCAACGTCCCCACCTTGTTGATCACGTGCCCGTCCATGGTGACCCGGTCGCTCGCGGTCACCAACGCGTCGACCTCGCCGGCCCGCATCAGGGATGCCGGCATGCCATCGGTGATCAGCGTGGTGTCCACGCCCATCTCCGCCAGCGTCTCCGCGGTCAACCGCGCGCCCTGCAGGTACGGGCGGGTCTCGGTGCACACGAACGACGGCCGCTTGCCCATCTCCAGCGCCGCCTCGACCAGCCCCACCAGGTACAGGTCGCCCCAGCAGTGCGTCAGGATCCGGCCGCCCTCCGGCAGCAGCGCCGCGCCGGCGCGCCCCATCTCGCGGCTGCGCCGCCGGTAGTCCGCGTCCCCGGCCCGCGCGCCGGCCAGCGCCGCGGCGGCCACGTCATCGCCACCGGCGTGCACCGACGCCATGACCCACTCCACGGCCTTGCGCGGCTGGTCGTTGGTCGGGCGGGTGGCGATCAACCGGTCACCGGCGGCCCGCAGCCGCTCGCGCGCGGTCGCCGGATCCTGCCCGGCGGTCTCCCGCGCGGCCAGCACCATGCCCCACAGCACCGCGAAGTACGGCCCGGACGACTGCGTCACCATGTCCTCGATCGCCGCGGCGACCTCCTCGACGGTGCGGGCGTGCACCCACCGGTGCTCGAACGGGAACACCCGGCGATCCAGGATGTGCACCCCGTCCTCGGCCAGCCGCACGCTGTCGGCCAGCGTCGGCAACCCCGGGTGTGCGGCAGGTGGCGGCATCGAATCCTCAACTAGGCGCAACAGCAGGTGAACAGGTCTTCACCAGGGTATCGATCCCGGCCAGAGCACCGGCAACACGATCCACATCGCGGAACCGGCGGTTTGCTAGGGTTCCGGTACCGACCAAGATCGGACGGTCAGCGGCCCGGCGACACCGGGACCGCACGCGACACCGGGCCCGCGCCACCGCCCACTCCGGGACGTCTCCCGAGGGCCGCGCCGAGGCCGAGTCGAGCCCCGCGTCCAACCCCGTGCCACGTCACACGAGCACCCGGCCGCGCCCGGGCGCGAGATCCTGGAGGCCAACCGGTGATCGACTCCCGGCCCACCGAGACCGGCCCCGTCCTGCGGGTCACCGACATCGACGTCGTCCGCGACGGGAACTACCTGCTGCAGTCGATCTCGCTGGAGGTCCACCGCGGCCAGCACTGGGCGCTGCTGGGCGCCAACGGCGCCGGCAAGAGCACCCTGCTGAACCTCCTCGGCGCCGTCAACCACCCCACCCGCGGCGCGGTTGAGGTCCTCGGGCACCGGCTCGGCCGGGTCGACATGCGGCAACTGCGTTCCTACGTCGGCCACATCAACCCCCGCCACCCCCTGCAGAGCCCGCTGCGGGTCCGCGACGTCGTGCTCACCGGCGCCACCAACACCACCGAACCGGTCCCGCGCTGGCAGCCCACCGACGAACAATCCCGGCAGGCCGACCGCCTGATCGGCATGCTCGGCATGGCCGGCAAGACCGACGCCCGCTGGAACACCCTCTCCCAGGGCGAACGCGGCCGCGCCCTCATGCCCCTCCCGCGGCTGCTTCTGCTCGACGAACCCGCCACCGGCCTGGACCTCGCCGCCCGCGAACAACTGCTCACCAGCCTCGACGCGCTGCGCGCCGAACACCCCGACCTGGCCACCGTGCTGGTGACCCACCACCTCGAAGAGCTCCCCGCCAGCACCACCCACGCCATGCTGCTGCGCGAAGGCCGCTGCCTGGCCGCCGGGGAAGTGGCGGACGTCCTGACCACCGACGAGGTCAGCAAGTGCTTCGACCACCCGGTCCGCATCACCCGCACCGGCGGCCGCTGGCACGCCCGCGCCGACCGATGACAGAACCCGCCACGTAGACCGGAGAACCGGTTGCTCCGATCCGTGGCAGCAACCGGAAACACACCCAGCGCCTGCGAACCGGCGTGGTACCAGTGGAAGCGATCTGCGCTGCCAGCGGTACTCCCGGCCAGACGGGCAGGTGAGCTGAGGTGTCCTTCGGTGTCCGCGCGGCCCGGCCGGTCATGGCGATCGCGATCGTCACGACCTACATCGCCCTGCACGTGGCGATCACCGCGGGCCTCGACCGGCAAACCCGCGACCGCTTCCACGACGCCCCGGCCCAAGCTGCGGCCTTCGCCGCCGCGCTCGACCGCTACGCCGGCGGGGATCAGCCTGCACACGCGGAAATCCTCGAACGCAACGCCTGGTTCGAGCGCAACGCCCCGCTGACCGCCAGCCGCTCGACGATCGCCGCCGCCACCGACCACGCCGAGCACGGCAGATTCCCCGCCGCCCGCGAACGAGCCGGCAGGCTGGCGGCGGAAATCCGGCAGGATCAGCAAAAACTCGACCAAGACCTCGGCACGTCGAGCACGGCGGCGCTGTGGTGGGCGGTGGCCGCGGGAGCGCTCGTCATGCCGTCGCTGTGGCTCAGGCACCGGCGCCGGGCCGCCGCTGCGGAGATCGTCGAAGCGGTCCGCCCGTTCGTCCCGCACCAGCCGTGGTGGCGGCGACCGGTGTTCCTCACCGTCAGCGCGGCCGGGTACGGGCTGTTCGCGGCAGGATCCATCGGAATCTCCACCCTGGAACGAGGCCACCGGCTGACGCTGGGCGTGCCCGCGTACTCCATGCTCGGCAGCCTTCTCGCCCTCGGAATCCAAGGACTCCTCCTGCTCGGCGGCCTGCTCGTCCTGTGGGCCGGATTCCTGACCCTGCGCTATTCCCGGCCCCGCGCGGCGCGCGGCGCGACCCAAGCCCTGCTCGCCGACGGCCGCCGGCCCGTGCTCTACCTGCGCAGCTTCGCCGACGACGACATCGCCGCACAGGTCGACGACGCCGTCCCCCTCAACATCCATTCCTGGGAGGAGCAGCTCGTGAGCGCGCTGACCGCCTTCGGCCCCGTGATCGCTGTGGGCAAGCCCGGGGAACCGCTGCCGCGCCTGGGAGCGGCGCGGTGCTACCTGCCGCGCGACGACTGGCAAACCGAGGTCCGCCGGCTCATGGACCTGTCGCAACTGATCGTGCTGCGCTTGGGCACGGGGGAGGGGCTGTGGTGGGAGGTCGAGCAGGCCCGCGCCACCCAACCCGCGCGCAAACTGCTGCTGCTGATGCCGAGCGACCCGGCAGACGTGGCCGAACGGCTGGACGAGCACCTGCCGACGCCGACCCGGCTCGACGAAGGGGCCACCGGCGACCACTGGACCTCAGCCGTCGTCGCATTCGACCCCGACTGGAATCCCCGCTTGTTCCCGGTCAAACCCACACCCGACACCCGGAACACGCTCGCGCATCGCACGATCCGCGCGGTCAAGCGGGCACTGGGATTCCTGGTTCTGAGCGTCCCCGCGCGGAGTGCGGCCCGCGCGATGAAGGCCGCCCGGGTATCGGTGGGCGACCGCACACCGGCGATGGTGCTGCGGGTGAACATCGGCATGCTCGTGACGCTGGGCAAAGGCCTGCTGCTGATCGCTGCCCTAGCGCTGCTCATCCGTGCCCTGGAGCTCGCCGGCGTCGGTTAGCTCGAGCCTCCCGAAGACCCGGAAACGACGGGACGCCAAGGAATCCGGCGGTTTCACGAACCCTGGAGGAATCATGGACGCTGCAGTGCAGGGCACACCGACGGAGCGGTACCGGACGGTGACCGGCGTGGCCACCGCCGCGAAAGCGCTGATCGCCTCGGTGCTCGTGTGCGACGTGCTGGACACCGCATTCACCTGGCACGCCCACTTCGTCGTCCGCGACTACCTGGCCGGGAACGCGACGACCGCGGATCTCGAAGCGGCCGATCTCGTCACGACGCTGGTGGCGATACCTGCGCTGCTGGTGTCCATCGCGGCGGGCGTGGTGTTCCTGATCTGGCTGTGGCGGGCGCGGATCAACGCCGAACTGCTGGGCGGCCGCTCCGCGCACCGCCGATCCCGGGGCTGGGCGATCGGCGGCTGGTTCGGCCCGGTGGTCAACCTGTGGTTCCCGTACCAGGTCGTGTCGGACATCTGGCGGGCCAGCGCGCCCCGGCGGCAGGCCCCCGGTGGCCTGATCATCGCCTGGTGGGTGCTGTTCGTCGCCGTCACGATCATCGGCCAGATCCTCCTGCGATCCTCCCTGGAGGAGATCACCGAGCAGGGACTGCAGGAGGCCGCGAACCTGGCCACCCTGTCCACGATGCTCAACCTGGCCTCAGGCGTGCTGATCGTCATCATCATCACGCAGATCACCACGTGGCAGACCGCAACGCCGCAACAGCCCACGGAGACGCACGCCACTCCTGGCGCGGTCGACCACAGCACCGCACGCATGGCGCTGATCACGCTGCTGCTGGGCGTGTTCAGCCTGGTGCCGCTGCTGATCGTGCCGGGCATCGTCACCGCGGTCCTGGTGCTGCTGCGCGCCAACCGCGGCCCGGCCACTCCTGAGCCGGAGACGACCGGCCCACCCGAGACAACGGCCGTCGGCGGCACGGCAGGAAGCAGAACCACCGCCGTGGTGATGGCCCTGTCCGGCCTGCTGTTCTCCGTGACGTGGAGCGGAATCTGGGCCTACGCCGTCGTGGACGCGACGCGCGGCCCCGAACCTTCGACGACCCTCGCCGACTGCGAGAACCCGCCCGCGGGCAGCGCCACCATGTGCACGATGAAACCCGGCGACTGCTTCACATGGCCGGGCGAGGCCGACCGGTTCCTCACCGTCGCGCTCGCGTCGTGCACCCAGCCGCACGACGCGCAGGCCATCGGCGCCTACACCGCAGACGACGGGCCGTGGCCGGGATGGGATGCGTTCCAGAACCAGATCGACGCGTGGTGCGGCCCGATCGCCCAGCGGAACGTGGATGCGAGCGCCGTCTCACCGGACGACTCGCTGGGCCTCATCACACCGGACCAAACCGCGTGGGACGGCGGCCACCACACCGCGTTCTGCGCGGTCGTCAGCGAAGCAAGCGGCTACCGGCAGTCGATCCTGGTGCCCGACGCCGACCTGTCCGTCCCGACGCGGTAAAGCGTTGTGGGCCGGGCGGGACACCCCACCCGGCCCACAAGACACCCGGATCAGTCCGTGCCGTACTCCATCGCGGCCCGGTCGAGGGTCTGACCTTCCTCGGAGTCCTGGCCGCGGGAGGCGATCGCCTCGGCGCCGCCCTGCGGCATCGCCCCGATCAGCCCCGTCGACGCCGCCTGCGCGGCACCGATCAGCGCCGGGTGACCGGTGCCGACCATGCCGATGCCCGCGTACTGCTCCAGCTTGGCGCGCGAGTCCGCGATGTCGAGGTTGCGCATCGTGAGCTGGCCGATCCGGTCCACCGGGCCGAACGCCGAGTCCTCGGTGCGCTCCATCGACAGCTTGTCCGGGTGGTAGCTGAACGCCGGGCCGGTGGTGTCCATGATCGAGTAGTCCTCACCGCGCCGCAGCCGCAGCGTCACCTCGCCGGTGATCGCCGTGCCGACCCAGCGCTGCAGCGACTCCCGCACCATCAGCGCCTGCGGGTCCAGCCACCGGCCCTCGTACATCAGCCGTCCCAGCCGCCGACCCTCGTTGTGGTAGTAGGCCAGGGTGTCCTCGTTGTGGATCGCGTTGACCAGCCGCTCGTACGCGGCGTGCAGCAACGCCATCCCCGGCGCCTCGTAGATGCCGCGGCTCTTGGCCTCGATCACCCGGTTCTCGATCTGGTCCGACATGCCCAGGCCGTGCCGGCCACCGATCGCGTTCGCCTCCATCACCAGGTCGACCGCGGTGGCGAACTTCTTGCCGTTGATCGTCACCGGACGGCCCTGCTCGAAGCCGATCGTCACGTCCTCGGCGGCGATCTCGACCTCCGGATCCCAGAACCGCACGCCCATGATCGGGTTCACGGTCTCGATGCCGGTGTCGAGGTGCTCCAGCGTCTTGGCCTCGTGCGTCGCGCCCCAGATGTTCGCGTCGGTCGAGTAGGCCTTCTCGGTGCTGTCCCGGTAGGGCAGGTCGTGCGCCAGCAGCCACTCCGACATTTCCTTGCGGCCGCCGAGCTCGGACACGAAGTCCGCGTCCAGCCACGGCTTGTAGATGCGCAGCTGCGGGTTGGCCAGCAGGCCGTACCGGTAGAACCGCTCGATGTCGTTGCCCTTGAACGTCGAGCCGTCGCCCCAGATCTGCACGTCGTCCTCGAGCATCGCCCGGACCAGCAGGGTTCCCGTGACAGCCCGGCCCAGCGGCGTGGTGTTGAAGTACGGGCGCCCAGCGGAGCGGATGTGGAACGCACCGCAGGTGAGCGCGGCCAGGCCCTCCTCGACCAGCGCCGCGCGGCAGTCGACCAGGCGCGCGAGCTCGGCACCATAGGTCAGCGCACGACCGGGCACCGAGGCGATGTCGGGCTCGTCGTACTGGCCGATGTCGGCGGTGTAGGTGCACGGGACGGCGCCCTTGTCGCGCATCCACGCGACCGCGACAGAGGTGTCGAGGCCCCCGGAGAAGGCGATGCCGACGCGCTCGCCGGTGGGCAGGGAGGTGAGAACCTTGGACATGGAAAAGAGTATGCATTGCGACGTATGATCATGCAAAACTGGGGTGCACGACGTCCCCTCCGCAGAGAGGTACCCATGTCCCTGGCACTGCCCGAGAACCTCACCGACACCGTGATCGCGATCCGCCACCTCGCCGACCGCGACGCCGAACCCTTCGCCGCCGGCACCACCGACGCCGCCGTACGCCGCTTCGCGCACCTGCCCACCCCGCACTACACGGCCGAAATCGTGCGCGAACAGATCCGCGGCGTGATCGCCGACGGCCTGCGCGAGGGAAATCTGGCGGTGCTGGCCATCGCCGACGCCGCCGACGACCGCTTCCTCGGCTCGATCACCGTCTTCGACATCCGCGGCACCACCGCTGAAGTCGGCTTCTGGCTGAACCCCGCCGCCCGCGGCCGCGGCGCCACCCGGCGAGCCCTCGACCTCGTCGCCGCCTGGACCCGCGACCACGGCATCACCACGCTGCGGGCCCGCACCGAGGACACCAACACCGCATCCCAGCAGGCCCTCGAACGCGCCGGGTTTCGCCACGTCGCCGGGCCGACCCCCGAGATCAGCCCCAGCGGGGAAACCATCAACGGCCTGACCTACCACCGCGACCTGGCCTGACCCTCCGAGCCAGGATCATCCCGATGAAGAACGCGCTTCCATGCCGTCGCCTGGCGTCGTGGTGATGGGGTCGATCCCGACCTGGCCGGACACCCAGATCGTGTCGCCGACCCGGGGCGCCCGCGAGAAGGTCCCGACTGACAGGTCGGCGGTAGCGCCGCCGGTCGAAACCCGGTTGTCCCGCATGATCCCCGAGGGCTAGCGTACCGGCGGGATGCTGTCGATCATGGAGGCCCGTGATGTTCTCGGTCCCGCTTGGCTCTGATGGCGCACGCTTGTGCCCGCTCGAACCGTGGCACGCCGAGGAGTTCCTGGCCCACCTCGATCGTGGCAGGGAGTTCATCGGGCAGTACATCGGCTTCGCCGACCGCGCGACGGATCTGGACTCCAGCCGGGCACTGCTGCGCGCGTACGCGGACAAGGCGGCCACCGACACCGGCCGGATCTACGGCATCTGGACCGGTGACACCCTCGTGGGCGGCGTGTTGTTCCGCAGGATGGACCTCAAGCACGGAGTCGTCGAGGTGGGCTGCTGGCTCGAGCCGGCGGGCACCGGGAAGGGCCTGGCCACCCAGGCCGCCCGCGCGATCATCGACTGGGCGGTGGAGACCCGGGGCGCGCACCGCGTGGAGTGGCAGGTCAAGGCGGGCAACCTGGCGAGCATCGCGGTGGCCCGCCGACTGGGCATGACCCGCGACGGCGTGCTCCGTGAGGCCATGCTGCACCGGGGAAAGCGCTTTGACCTCGAGGTATGGTCGGTGCTCGCGCCGCAATGGCGCGCTCAGCACCTGTGACATTGCTGCGCCGGCTGGGCAAACACTCGCACGAGAACCGCCTGTACCGGGCGTTCCGCGAGCTGGGCCGCGTCATCCGCACCGTGACGCCGTTGCGGTTCCTGTCCGAACCCGAGCTGCGCGGACAGATCACCGCGATCACCAACAAGGCTGAAGCGTTCCACGGCTACGCGGAATGGCTGATGATCGGCGTCGCCGACCTACTCGTCGAGGATGAACTCGCCTGCTATCGGCCCAATCCCGCGCATCAGCGGGCCAAGCTGCTCGAAGTCACCCCGACCGGCCGCGCCGCACTGCACAGGATGCAGGCGGCCTACACCCAGCTGGCCCTGCGCACCACCGAAGGCCTCGACTCGGACAGGCTCGACCTCGCACGCGAGACCCTCAGCGAACTACAGCGCCGACTCGAATCCGAACTGCCCTGACCCACCGAGTGGTCGTTCGCAGATCTGCCAGTAGCTGGAGCAGGTGCAGCAACTCGATTTCCGCTCATTGGCGTGAACAGGCGATGTCCGGAACACGGGAGCCCTCGCCAGTCGGCGAATCTGCGCCGTACAGTGGTTCGCGCAAATGACCGGTTGTGACAGTTCTGCGAACAGCCCGATCCGAGCCGAAGATCCGCAGGTCGCGATTCGCACAACACCCCGCAGACCCCCCGTTTTGAGAGAGTTCTGCGAGTCTGTCGGCATGCAGCTCGGGCACGACGACGCCGCGGCCGCGGTCGAACGCCACCCCTGCCCGCAATGCGACGTGCCCGCGCACGACGTGTGATCGCTGGGCGTGCCGCGATGACCGACGAGGACGACCCGTCGGGGCCGGTGAGGCGTCAACGCTGTGCTCCAGCTGACCGGATCGACTGTCATCACCGCTGGGCAGGCATATCCGTTCGAAATTTCCGGACACTACGGCGACCCCGGAAGGACCCCGGATAACTTCGAAGAGCCGAAGTGGCAGGCAATCAGCGAGGCGCCTTCGCCGGCCACCTGGTCAAGGATGCGCCGTCTGGTAGGGGTGGGACCGGAATACGCCGGAAACCTGCCGCGGCCCCCGGTAGCTGCTGGTCAACCGCGTCGGCGTGGGCCGGACAGCGTTTCGGTGGCCTCGTGGACGACGGCGAGGCCGGGTTTGACGTAGCGCTGGACCGATCGCAGGGACTTGTGGCCGGTCTTCGTCATGATGACGTTGGCGGAGACGTTGGCTTCGCCGAGGTGCGTGGCCGAGGAGTGCCGGAGTTCGTGTAGTCGAAGCCCGTCGCCGTACTGGGCAAGCAGGATGCGGGCGCGGTCGTAGCCCAGCCGAGCCCGGCCGGTCTCCGGGCAGATGTCGTTCGGGTTGGTGGTGGCCAGTCGGTGCGGGCCGGGCCGGTACTCCGACAAGAACAGCGGACCACGTTCTCGGCCGGCGATCAGCCGGGGCAGCAGGTGCGCGGTGTCGGTGCCCCACGTGATCCACATGATGTCGCCGCCCTTGGCGACGATCCGGGCCTGCCTGTTGGGCAGGTCCAGGTCCTCGATGTTCAACGCGAGCACCGCGCTCGCACGGGAGGCGGATTCGTAGAGCATCCGGTAGAGCGTTATCTGGACCTTTGTTCGCGATCATGGTTTGTGAGCTGGTGATTCGTGTGGCTGACACTGTCAGGCAAGGAGGCTGCGTCGGCGGTTGACCGGGTTACTCGGCGGAGATCGCGGAGTTGTCCGAGAGCCACGGCAAGTTCGTCGCGTAGGCGCTTGTTGTCCTCGGACAGCTTCTGGTTGGCCGTTCGCAGGGCTCGAACGATGGCCTCGTGGGACTTGGTGCTGACACGCTGCTCGCCTGGGAGCGCTGGGCGCCCCGAACTCGGTTGTTTGGCGGCCAACTTCTTCAGCCGTTCCAGCAGGGCGGCCTGGCCCTCGTCGTAGAGGAAGGTGCGGGACACCCCGGCTCGGGTGGCGACCGCAGTGACGGAGACCCGGCCGCCGTGATGTTCCAGGTCGTCAAGGACCGCATGGACGCGCGCGATGCAGTCAAGGCGACGCTGCCGGGCTGACTCGATGAGGTGGGCCGAGTTGTCAGCTGGCATCAGCGGCACCTTCTGTCCGGGTGTGATCGGGCTTGTCGGCGTCTGGGGTGCGAGCGCGCAGGTCGCTCTCCTCGTCCGTGATGCGGATGATCAGGTGCTCGACTGAGTCGGCAAGTCGGGCGTTGGTTTCAGCAGCGCGGGTGCGACCGGCCGCCTCGGTGGTGGCTTGGAGTTCGCGCGCGCGGAGCAAGGTGTCTTCGTGGATAGGGAGGAACTTCTGATCGGTCTGAAAGTCCTCGCAGACGTAGCAGCCGTCGGCGGCGGTCTTGGGACAGGGGCGGGCGATATGTCGGCCGCACCAGCCACCGGCGACCGCGTGCAGGCGTCGGCCGATCTTCTCAGCCAGCCACTCGACTGCGGACAGATCGCTGTCCCGGCGGACCCGAACGGCCTCACCCTTGAGATTGAACCGAACCTCGTATTTCTCCTCGTACTCGCGGCGCAGGGTTTCGTCGCTGATGCGGGAGTAGTGCTCCTGCATTTCCCAGGAGGTATGGCCGAGCACTTCTCGGATGGTGCGCCCGGACACGCCCGCGTTGGCCATGCGGGTTCCAAGCGTGTGCCGGAATTGGTGCCAGGTCACCCTTGCCGGACGGCCATGGATGTCGACCAGCCGAATCCGGCTGAGCCAGGCGTCGAAACGGCGTGTGATGGTCGTGTAGGTCATGTGATGCCGACCATCCGGGTTCATCTGAGCACGGGGAAACAGCCATGGGCACCCATCGTCGAATCGCCGCAAGACCCGCTGGTGCTGCTCGCGAATCGCTTCGACAACCACCCGGGATGCCGGGATGGCCCGGAAGCTCTTGTCCTTGCTCTTGTAGTGCACCAGCGCCCACCTGCCGGACGGAGTCTGCTTGAGGCAGTCGGTCTTCAAGGTCAGCGCCTCGCCGATCCGCAATCCCTCGTCACGACAGATCAGCACCATCGTGCGCGTCTCCGGTTCGAGTAGCGCCAGGTTCTCCTCCGACTCGATCTGTTCCATCAAGTACTCGTCGATGAAGTTCGCTTTCAGGCCGGAACGTCTGGGGTAGTCGTCGGTGAAGATCCGAGTCGTCGGCGAAAGAGCGGGTTCCCAGCCGTAGCGGTGCCAATACGCGAAGAAGTCCGCCATTGTGGACAGGTGACGGATGCGAGTTTCCGCGCTGAACGGCTTGCCGCGACCCCGCCCCGCTTTGTTGTCATTCACATGCCGGTGGAGCCAGCCCACATAGGTTTCGAGCACCGCCCGGTCCAACACGGTCGGGTCGTCCTGCCGATCCGAGTAGGCATGGGCGAGGAACCGCGAGAAGCACTTGAAAACAGCGACCTGGCTTTGGACAGTTCGCAGCTCGCCGTGCCCGAGCTTGACCTTGGTCCAGCGCTTGGCCTTGTCCCGCAACCATTCCTGCGTGATCGCAGTGAAGTTCAGGGCGCTGACACCACGGCGTTCTTCGATGCTGAAACCGAGATGTTCCGGTCGCCAAACATCACCCTCGTACTCGTCTTCTGGACGGTCAAGATCGGCGAGAGCGCGTAGGGCGGTGCCGAGCAGGCCGCGGACTGTGGGGTCTTGGCTCGCGCGTCCCCGCCACTGGTCCAGTGTGCGATCCCGCAGCGAGCTGACGCCTTCGGTCAGCGCGAGTCGGGTCACACATCCCCACGTGGCCTGCAGGATCCGCGAGGCACGCTCGTCGGTCCGAACCTGCAACAAGTACTGGAACTCCAGGGTCAGCAGCGGAGGCAAACCATCGACCGAGAATCCAGGAGTGACACGGTCGCGCACCGCGCTGGGCAGGTCGGCCAGTGCTGGCTTGCCAACCCGCTGCCACCGATAGAGATGTCCTTCGCACAAGTCATTGCTGCTGATCGGGTAGACGCAGCCATCCGGATAGCGACAGCAGCCGACGGCCGGACGGTCCGCCGGACGCGCGAGAAACATGAACTCCTCGATGGCCGTCTTCCTCCGACGATGAATCGGCGACATCCACTCTGTGCGATGCACGTCGCACAACAAGGCAAATCCTGCCGCGTAACGGCACTGAGGAACTCGGCACGGGCCAACCTCTGCGCTCCAGCCCATCACCCAGTTCCGGGAATCGGCCATCCAAACCTCCGGGTCCGGTGCTCCAGCCGCTCGCCATCGCCGTCGGTGCTGAAGACACATGCCTTTAGCGGTGTCCTCACGGGGACATGTCGGGATCTGACACAAGATCGGGGCAAGGAAGTGTCCCGGTGGCGGTACGAACCGCTCCACGCGGAACTCAGGGCGCAGTACCCTCAACAACACAGCAGCTCGCGGATCAGCCGGCAGCGGCATCGCCGCCGCTCGGTTCGTACTCACCGGGCCTCCCAGAAGCCGACTCGTTCCAATTCCTGGACCAAGTCGTCCGTGTCCAGATGGGCGTAGATGTCGGCGGTAGTGCGCGTCGAGGAGTGCGTGAGCAGTTCCGCGGCGACCTCGAGGCGGACGCCGGCTCGCAGCAAAGCAGTCGCATGCGTGTGCCGGAAAACATGGGGGTGAAAGTCAATCCCGGTGCGCTTGCGCAGCCGTTTGACGAGGCTCATTACGCCCCAGTACGTCATGGGAGATCCGTATGGGCCGTTCCACAAAGACACGAATACGTAGTCGCTGCCGAGCTCGCCATACTCCGCGAACAGGTAGTCCGTGTAGAGATCGAGCAACGTCCGGCGGACTGGGATCTGTTTGGCCTCCCGGCTCTTCCCTCGGGCTCGGTTGACGTTGTTTTCCCGTGGCCGCAACGTGATCGCAGATCGGTCAGTGTTGATGTCCTCGTGACGCAGTCCCAGCGCTTGCCCGATCCGGCAGCCCGTCTCGAACATCAGGGCTATCAGCAATCGGTCGCGCAGTCGGTCACACGCGTCGAGGATGGCCTGGACCTCGTCATCCGTCAGCGTCGCTGGTCGGCGCGTGACTTCCTTGAGCCGTGTCTTCCGTTCCTTGACTGGGGCGCTGGCAATTCCGGCAAGAAAACCGCCATAGTCCCCGGAACGTGCTGGTCGGTAACGAACCAGGTGTGCTGAGAGACCGACACCCCGACGCGCCAGGAATTCGTAGAACATGCACACGCTGTCCAGCGCTCTGTTTACAGTGGACGGCTCCCGAGCGGGAGGGTCAGCCTCCTCCACGGTCCGCAACCGCCCCGGCTGAACAGGGCGGCGCAACCATCCAGCGAACTGGTCCACATGCTCCGGGGAGGCGTCGAGCAGCCCGACGCCCAGCAGATCCAGAAACACCAGCCAAGCCCGCAGATCGAAGGCTCGGGCACGGATCGTGTTGGGCGAGTGTTCCCGGTCAGTACACGCGGCCAAGTAGTCGTCGATGGGTTCTACGACCCGACCATCGCTCGATATCACGGTGAAGGTCTCTCGCCGAACGCCGCTGCCCTGAACCCGACGGACCCGCGTCCCGGACTCCTCGAAATGCACGGACAGTAGATCGACCACTCACGGACACGAGTCAAGACCGAGCGTCAGCCACGCACCCATTGAGGTACACGATCTTTCCTTGGCTGACGTACCTGACACTTCAAGATCGGGTACAGATAAAGAGCGTCTTCTCCCGCAGCGGCACGTCCCGGCGCCGGCACAGCCGGTCGATCCGGGATCGGGACACGGCCTTGGTGTCGTCGTTTTTCTCCCGCTCGTCCAGGATCGGCGTCGGCTCGATGCTGGCGGCAGCGCGGCTGGGACCATCCCGGCACGCGATGCTGGCGAGGCGTCGGCGATGCTGTGGGCGTGGAGTACGTGTCCAGAGTGCCGCGACCGCCGCTGGACGGGCTGATCGACGACCTTTACTACCTGGAGGGTGCGCCGCCGTACGCCCGGCTGACGCTGCCGCCGATGCCCGCGGCGTTGCTCATCGTCAACCTCGGGGCGCCATTCCGCATCCGCGCCGGCACCGACATCGAGACGGCCGAGTACGCCGACGGCTGCGTGGTCACCATGCCCACCCGCGCGTTGGAGTTCGGCTACCCACTCCGGACCCGGTCCGTCGGCGTGCACTTCAAGCCGTGGGGGCTGGCGCCGTTCCTGTCGATGCCCGCGGCCGAGCTGCGTGACCGGCCGGTGACCGTAGAGCAGGTTTGGGGCCGGCCCGCCATTGCTGAGCTGCGAGACCGGCTGGCCACGGCGCCCGGACCGCACGAGATGCTGACGCTGCTCGAGGAGGAGCTGATGCGACGGCTGTGCGAGGCCGCCGGCCTAGGGCTGGTCCGCCATACGAGCAGCGTCATCGCGGCGACCAGCGGGGCGGTGGCGATCGGCGACCTGAGCGTGGCAGCCGGTGTCAGCAGCACTCATCTGGCGCAGCGGTTCAAGGAGCTCATCGGCGTCACGCCGAAGCGGCTGGCCCGCACCTACCGCTTCGCCGCCACCGTGTTCGCGATCAACCCCGCCGGGCCGATCGACTGGGGCGACCTCGCCGGTGGCGCAGGCTACTTCGACCAGGCCCACTTCGGCCACGAGTTCCGGGCGTTCACCGGGCTCACGCCGACCCGGTACGTCGAAGTCCGGCGGCGGTTCCTGCGCGAACATCCCGGCCACGCGCTGGACGGCTGGCCGCTGCCGGCCGATTGATTTCTTACAAGAGCGACAGCTCACGACACGCTAATTTCGGGGCACCCCAAAGCAGAGGAGAGCCCCGTGGGCAAGGTGGTCATGTACAGCTCGGTGTCGGTGGACGGCTTCGTCGCGGACGAGAATGACCAGCCCGGACCGCTGTTCGCCTGGTTGTCCAGCGGAGACGTCCCGTTGGACGAAAGCGGAGAGCTGAAGGTGTCGCAGACGTCCTACGACTACACCCGGCCATACTGGGACCAGATCGGGGCGACACTCGTCGGCCGCCACGTCTTCGACATGACGGACGGCTGGGACGGGAAGCCTCCGGGCGGGGTCGACCACGTGGTCGTCGTGACGCACCGGCCGGAGCCCGAGGGCTGGGACCCCGAGGCGCCGTTTCACTTCGTCGACGGCGTCGAGGCAGCCGTGGCCAAGGCGCAGGAGCTTGCGGGTGACCGCATGGTCGAGGTCGCCGCTGGCGACGTCGGTGGCCAGGTGCTTGCCGCGGGCCTGATCGACGAGGTGCGCATGGACGTCGTACCCGTGGTGTTCGGGTCCGGCAAGCGCTACTTCGGGTCGGTCCACGCGCAGCACCTGTTGGAGGATCCTGACGTGGTGATTCAGGGCAACCGGGTGCTTCACCTGCGCTATCGGGTGCGCCGTTGACCGATCTGAGCGGGTACGCGAAGAAGTCCACTGCGAACGGTGACACAAGATCGGGCCTCCGGCTGCGATTGCGCATCGCTGTCCCTGGTCGGGCAGCCGACGCCGATCCGCCCCAGCACCTCACCTGCGGCAAGTTCAACTCAAGATCACTGGTTGCCGGTTTCCGTCGTATCTTGGCCGACCCCCAACAACGCCGACTACGACCGCGGCGTCATCACCGCCGACTGCCACCGGCACGGCATCCGCCGCACCCGCCTGGCCGACCTCGGACACTGGGCCGACGTCATGCTGCCTCGCTCCGACCACGCCCACTCCCGCCGCTGGCTGCCCAACGACGGCAGGCACCGAGCCCTCGGCGACGTCCAGCAGACCCGCCAACACCTCCTGCACATGACCGCACCCTGACCACGCGCGACATCCGGTGATCCTGGCCAGGCACGCTCGGGCCGGATCACCGGGTTACGCGGCCGGGCCGCCGGGGAACAGAGCGCGGGGCTCCAGATCCAGCCGTGTGGTCGGTACCGCGTCGGGAGGGTCAAGGTCGAGCACCAGGTCACCGAGCCGGCGGATGGTGTGCGTGATGTACGGGGTGATCGTGGCCAGATCGTCGTTGTCGACCGCGTGGCCCTCGGCGGCCAGTGCGTTCGCCGCGTCGGTGATGTCCAGCGCGGTCGAGTAGATCGCGCAGTTGGCCATCAGCTCGTTGAACTTGACCACCAGCTCGTGGTGATCCGGGTCGTTGTGGCCAATCAGCCGACCACCGACCATCAGCCATTCCGAGTAGCCGTGGAACGCCTCGGCCTTGTTCGTGATCGCGGTGATCTGCTCGCGCAGCTCCGGCTCGGACAGGTACCGCAGCAGCGTCACCGTGCGGATCACCCGGCCCAGCTCGCGAAACGCCCGGTAGAGCCGGTTTTTGCGCGAGTGGTTGCCCAGCCGACGCAGTAGCGTCACCGACGACACGCGGCCCTCGCGGATGGAGATCGCGGTGCGCAGCAGGTCGGTCCAGTGCTTCTCGATCAGGTCCCAGTCGATGGCGTGGTCGCCGAACAGCACATCGATGTGCTGGTAGCGGTTGCGCGGATCGGGCCGGTAGAAGATCAGGTCGTGCCAGTTCCTGATCCTGGGGAGCAGCTCGAAGCCCAGCAACGCCGCGAGCCCGAACACCGGCAGCGACTGGCCTTGGGTGTCGGTGTGGATCGTGTCGGGCTGGATCTCGGAGTCGTTCTTGAGCAGTCCTTCGATGATGTAGACCGCCTCCCACACCCCGCACGGGATGAAATGGCTGAACAGGGCGATGTAGGAATCGGCGACGTGGCGCATGGCGATCCCGCCGTAGCGGATGTGCGACTCGGCGAGCGGGTTGTTCTCCCAGGTGTCCACCTGCGAGCCATCCACCGCCACGACCTAGCCGTCAGCCGCTGGTGGACCGCCGCCTCCAGCGTGATCGCCGAGGGTCGCCGGTCGGCTCCCTTGCGGCGGTTGAGCACCGGCCGCTCGCCGTCCAGCACCAGGTCGGTGTTCGCCGGATACCCGGCGTCCACGGTCGCGGCGGTGCGGGTCAGCTCGTGCCGGTAGTGCGCCACCAGCTCGGCCGCGTCGATCGGGATACCGGCCTGGGCGCAGAAATCCCGGCCAGCGGCTGCCACTCGTCCCAGGTCATGAGCTGCGCGTGCAGGTTGGCGTAGGAATCCGACCCGGCGACCGCGATATCGCCGGAACGCAGCTCGGCGGCCAAGTAGGAGAACACGCAGACCTCCAGGTGCCGACGGGCCAGCATCCCCGGCCGCTGCCGGTCGCGCAGCACCTTGCGCCAGGCGTCGCTGGCGAAGGCGTCCACATCGACGCTGACAGTGGTGTTCTGGCCATCCACCTCGACCGGGGTCGTCTCCGATATCCAGTCGCTGCGCCGATCGCGATTGGCACGGACGAACTCCACCGCGTCCAGCACGCTGCGGTCCGCGCTGGTCGCCTCCAATTCGATCGCATCGACCAGGGTGAACAACACCGGCCGGTGCGAGCGGTAGAACCGCTCCAGCAGCGGCAAGTAGTTGTTGCCGTGGTAGGCCGACACCGCCTCCGTCGCGCTGGCCAGCTCGTCGATCCCGCAAGCATCGGCCAGGGTCTTCAGCACCAGGCGACCGGTGCGTTCCTCCACTCCCTCGGTGTTTTGGTCCGGCTCGTCGGCGCCGGGGTCGGGATCTGCAGCCACGGTGGCTTCGCGAGCTGCAGCCACAACATCACCGAGCACGTTGATGAGCCGTTCGGTCTCGGCGCGGTTGGCGGCTTGGATCTCCTCCAGCCGCTCGCGGCCCTTCTTGTGCAGTCGACGATTCGGGCACCCCGCGCCCGACCGTGCTCTTCCACGGCGGGTATGACTCCACGCTGGAGGAGGACTACCTCGCGCTGGCCGCAGGCGCGCTGCGGCGCGGCTACAACGTCATCGCGTTCGACGGCCCCGGCCAGGGCAGCACCGTCCGCGAGCAGGGCCTGCACTTCCGGCCGGACTGGGAGGCCGTGGTCACCCCGGTCGTCGACTTCGCGCTCACCCTGCCCGAGGCGGACGCAGAGCGACTCGTACTGATCGGCATGAGTCTCGGCGGTTACCTCACCACGAGGGCTGCAGCCTTCGAGCACCGCATCGCCGCATGCGTGCTGTACGACGGCGTCTACGACTTCCACGCAGTCATCGCCGCGACCGCCGACCGCGCCGCTTCGACGCCCGGCGGTCCGGAGGCGTTGATGGCGCAGAACACCATGGTGCGGTGGGTTGTGCACGACGGGGCCTTCGGCGTGTCCGACCTCAACGAGCTGGTCAAGGCGACCGAGGCGTACACGATGGCGGGCATCGCCGACCGCATCACCTGCGCGACGCTCGTGCTCGAAGCCGAGAACGACCAGTTCTTCAAGGGGCAGCCGCAGCGTCTGCTCGACGAGCTGACCTGCCAGAAAGAGCTGATCTCCTTCCGCGAAGACGAAGGCGCGGGCGAGCACTGCCACGAGGGTGCGCTCTCCCTGTTCCACCAGCGCACCTTCGACTGGCTCGACACCGCACTCGTCGGCTGACCTGGCCTGGGCGCGTCGCGGTCCTAGGTGGGATTCAGAACGCCGGAGGGCAGCAGTACCCATGTGGAGGCGGCTTTCCCCGGCACAGTCCCTGACAGTCCGCGCCGCGCAGGCTGCGAACACCGTGCTCCACTACGGCAAGGACGGCGCCCTGACTGGCCCGGACAAGGAGCACGCCGAGACCGCCATGCTCGCTCTCCACCTGCTCCAGTCCAGCCTGAACGCCGGCAGAAGGTGAACGGGAAAATGAACGGCCGAAACGGGCAGTCGGGGCGCCGGGGCCCGACGTTCATGTTCGACAGACGGCAGTTAGACGAACGCACGGCCGCCTGCGCCGATCCACTCCGCGTCCAGCCTTCCGATGGTCAGTCGCTACTGGCGTTCGATCCTCCTCACGGGCCTTTTCGGTTGCTCAGGCGAAATCAGTTGGCGGGCTTGCCGAACCAGCGGGAGAGGTGGTCGTCCAGGTCCTGCTGATCGTCGCCGATCCAGGCGACGTGGCCGTCGGGGCGTAGCAGGACGCACGGAACATCCAGTACCGCACTGGGATCCGCGAGGTAATCGACCCGGTTTGACCAGCCGCCGACGGTCAGGCGTTCGGTGCGGTCCAGCAGCAGGCCGCGGCCGCGATGCAGCAGACCGTAGAGGTGGCCCTGCTTCACGTCGATGTCGTGCAGGCGGCGGCCGAGCAGGTCGGGGCCTTCGCCGAAGTCGTAGCGGATGCCGATCGCGGTGATCTTCTCGATCAGATAGCGGTTCACCTCGTCGAAGTCCATCAGTTCGGCGAGCAGCCTGCGCACGGCCTGCGGGCCCGGTTCGGTGGACAGCAATTCCATCTGGGCGCGGGTGTTGTCCAGCACGTCCTCGGCGACCGGATGACGTTCGGCCTGGTAGGTGTCCAGCAGTGTTTCCGGCGCCCAGCCGCGGATCTGTGCGGCCAGTTTCCAGCCGAGGTTGAATGCGTCCTGAACGCCCAGGTTGAGGCCCTGTCCGCCGGTGGGTGGATGGATGTGTGCCGCATCGCCGGCCAGCAGCACCCGCCCGACCCGATAACGTTCGGCTAGCCGGGTGGCATCCCCGAAGCGGGACAACCAGCGCGGGGAGTGCACGCCGAAATCGGTTCCGGCGATGGCGCGCAGCTGTTGTTTGAAGTCCTCGAGGGTGGGCGGTTCCGCGCGATCACTGACTCCCGCGGCGGGGACTACGACGCGATAGACCCCTTCGCCGAAGGGCCTGAGACTGAAAGTCTTGTTGGTCTCGTGGATTTCGGTCACCTTGGCGGCGATCTCCTCCTGCGGCACACCCACCCCCATCTCGCCCATCAGCGTCTCGGTCCGCGAGGGCTCGCCGGGGAAGCCGACGCCGAGCAGTTTGCGCACCGTACTGCGCCCGCCGTCACAGCCGACGAGATAGCGCGAACGCAGCTGTTCGCCGCCGGCCAGCTCGACGGTCACACCCTCGTCGTCCTGCTCGAAATCGGCCACCGCGCAACCGCGCCGGACCTGCGCACCCAGTTCGATCGCATGTTCTTCGAGCAGGTGAACGATGACCGGCTGCGGGATGCCCAGCAGATAGGCGTGCGCGGAATCCAGGCCCTCGGGCGCGGGTTTGGCGATGACGGCGAAGAATCCGCCGGCCGGACGCTGTCTTCCGTGTTCGAGAATGCGATCCAGCAGTCCGCGCATTGCCATCAGCTCGATACTGCGAATATGCAGACCGACTATGCGGACGAACGACACGGGCTCGGTTTCCTTCTCCAGAACGAGTACCCGCACACCGTGCAGCCGCAGTTCGGCGGCCAGCATCGCGCCAGTCGGCCCGCACCCGGCAACGATCACGTCGAACATGAGGGGCGCGCGACCGGCGCTGGAGGCCGACGACCGGAGTCCAGGGACGTCGCCCACGGTGAAGTCGCGCTCGACCGTATCGTTCGACGACGACTCGGCGGTGAACTGCGAAGAGTCCATAGGTGTTGCCTTTCGGGAGTGCCTTGTTGTCAAGGCGCTCCCGGCGACACCTACGTCAATCGCCCGGCCGTGACGGGAAGGGGAGCACCCACGTCGATACAGCGTTCATGGGTCTCACCTCCTCGGGCGGTGTCACGGTCCACTGCAAGCTACAAGCCCGAGCATCACCCCGTCCAATCCTTTCCCAGCCACGTGATCACGACTCCGAACGGGCCCGTGCGGCTGCAGGGCGAATCCGGCGTGGCGGACCCCGGCTGGCCCCGGTCACGGTCGAGTTCTGGCCCGTGATGTTCCCCTTCGAACCCGAGCGGTTCACGCCCAGCCGGCCCCAAGCCCTCGTCGACGCCGCCCTCGCGTTGATCGCCCCAGCCCCGAGCGCGCCCGGTTCGCAATCCACGAATCGCGGTGGCGGACGCCCGCATGATCAGTCGTGAGCTATGTCCCGGTCGCGCGCGAACAGCTTCGGCGTTTCACGCGCGACCACCTGTGAAACGCGGGCGCTGCGCCTGACTGCGGTCGGCGTCGGGTCACCACTGGGTGATGAGCGGCGTGTCCGGTGCGTGCTGCCGCCAGGCTTCGGTGAGGCGGACGAGGCGGGTGGGGGCGGCGATGCCGCGCACGGTTGCGATCTTGCCGCTGGAGATGTCGAACGTCACGGCGCCGATGACCTGGTCGCCGAGCACGAAGAGGATGGCGGGGGCGCCGTTGACGAGCGCGTAGTGGACGGCGGGCGTGCCGCCGGCGAGTCGCCGTTTCGCGGGTGTGGGTTTGAAGCCGGCCCGTGCGACGGCGGCGATGCGCTGCGGAGTGTCGAACTGCAGCAGCTTCTCGGTCAGGCCGGCGCCGTCGGAGATCGCGGTTGCGTCGTCGGTGAGCAGCGCCACCAGCCGTTCGGTGCGGCCTGAGGAGGCAGCGGCGAGGAATTCTTCGACGATCCTGCGGGCGGATGCCGGGTCGACGTCGCCGCCGCCGCGGCGGGCGGCGGTGATGCGGCGCCGGGCCCGGTGGAGGTGCTGGTGGCTCGCGGACTCGGTGATGTCGAGGATCTCGGCGATCTCGGCGTGGCTGTGGGAGAACGCTTCGCGCAGGACGTAGACGGCCCGCTCGAGGGGTGACAGGCGCTCCATGAGAGTCAGCACGGCCAGGGAGACCGATTCGCGCTGCTCGAAAGTGCCGGCCGGGCCGAGCATCGGGTCGCCGTCGAGGAGCGGTTCGGGCAGCCAGGCGCCGACGGTGCGTTCGCGGCGGGCTTGTGCCGAGCGGAGCCGGTCGAGGCACAGGTTGGTGACGACCTTGGTCAGCCATGCTTCCGGCACTTTGATCCGCTGCCGGTCGGCGGTCTGCCAGTGCAAGAACGCATCCTGCACGGCGTCTTCGGCGTCGGCGGCGGAGCCCAGCAGCCGGTACGCCAGCGAGGCCAGCCGGTTCCGACTGGCCTCGAACCGACTGATGTCGAAGCGATCAGTGGCGGTGCTGTCCACGCGGACCACCCTAGAGTGTGTTTCAGAAGTGAATCGATGGGTCGGTTGTGCTGAGGTGCCGGGTGTCGTAGATCGACAGCAGAAGACGTCTCTTGGCGATGCGGCCTGTCGGCAAGGCTGGCCCCACCGAACTTGTCGCCCTCCACTGGCGCGGACGCGTCGTCACCGGGGATGTGCTTATTCCTGCAGGATGGAGAGGGCTCGGGATGGGCACAGGGTGACGGCGTGGCGCGCCGGTGCGGCGCGCTGGTCGTCGGGGTGATCGGTCAGCAGGGCCACAATGCCGTCGTCGTCTTGGTCGAAGACGGCCGGCTCGGTCAGGACGCACTGGCCGGAGCCGACGCAGAGGTTGGTGTCGGCCTTGATCCGCATCATGTCCTGCTCACCAGGTGACCGGGAGTTCGTGAACGCCGTAGATGACGGCGTCGGTCTTGAACGGCAGGTCCTCGGCCGGCGCGGCGAGCCGCAGGGTGGGGATGCGGCGGAACAGCGTGTCGAAGACGATCTGCAGCTCCATCCGGGCCAGGTTCTGGCCGAGGCACTGGTGCGGGCCGAATCCGAAGGCGAGGTGGTGGCGGGCCCCGCGCTCGACATCCAGTTCGGCCGGATCCTTGAACGCCGCCGGGTCCCAGTTGGCCGACAGTGTCGAGACGATGACGCCCTCGCCGGCCTTGATGCTCACCCCGCCGATCTCCACGTCTTCGGTGGTCACCCGGGAGGTGACCCCGTCGGCGATGGTGAAGTAGCGCAGCAGTTCCTCCACGGCCATGGGCGTCTTGTCCGGATCGGCGGTGATCAGGGCCAGTTGCTGCGGGTGGGTGAGCAGCGCGACCACGCCGAGCGAGATCATGTTGGCTGTAGTTTCGTGTCCGGCGGTCAGCAGCAGGAAGGCCAGGCTCACCAGGCCTGCGTGGTCGATGGTGCCCTTCTGGCGTTGCCGGGCGATCTGCCGGCTGAACAGGTCGTCGCCGGGTTCGGACTCTTTGCGGGTGACCAGGTCGTCGATGTAGGCGCGCAGTTCGGCGAAGGCTCGCTGGCGGTCTTCCAGCGACGTCCGGCGCACCATCATGGTGGTGCGGCTTTGGAAGAAGTCGTGGTCGGTGTAGGGAACGCCGAGCAGTTCGCAGATCACCAGGGAGGGCACCGGCAGGGACAGTGCCTGCACCAGGTCGACCGGACGGTGGTCGGTGGCGAGCATGTCGTCGATGAAGTGGTCGACGATGTCCTGGATCCGCGGGCGCAGCGCGGCCAGCCGCTTGACGGTGAACTCGCCGATCACCGCACGACGGGCTGAGGAGTGTTCCGCGCCGTCCATGCCGAGCATCAACGGCGGCTGGCTGCGGAGCTGCTGCAGGGTCGCCGCATCGAGGGTGAAGAGCGGGAAGCCGTCCTTGCGCTTGTCGGAGGAGAAGCGGCCGTCGGCGAGGACGGCACGGCCTTCCTCATGCCCGGACACCCACCACGCCTCGCCGCCGCTGGTCAGGCGGACCTTGTTGATCGGCGCCTGCTCGCGCAGCCGCTCGTAGGCGGTGGGCGGGGAGAACGGGCAGCCACGCTCTACCGGCAGCTTCAGGCCGGTGAGTTCGCCGGCAACGCTCTTCGTCATGAAGGACCTCCAGTAATAGATGCGGTGGAGTTTGTTGTGCTTGTGGCGGCCTCGGGTGGCGTGATCGACACTGTTCCGGCTTCCTGGCCTGACGGGTCGTCCTGCGCAGGCTGGGTCGCCGTCAGATCCAGGCCGCTTCGAGGTTGCGGGCTGGATCGTCCTACGCGACCGCCTTCTCAGCGGACGCATCCGGCGCGGCGGCCAGGCGGTGCTTGCGCTTGGGCAAACCGAAAGTCGGGTGCGAGGTGGCCCACAGCGACATCTTGAGGATGCCCGCCTTGATGCGCGCGGCCTTCCGGCCGCCCACATACTTCGGCTTTGCCTGCCCTTCGTCGTCGACCATCTGCAGGATCCCGTCCCGCCGCCCGAGGCTGATGTGGTTGCCCGGGTACTCCAGCTTGGTGTTCGCGATCTCACGGCCGGTCAGGCGTCTCACGATCGCGTCCGTGGCCTGCCGACCGGTGTAGCCGGCCGAAGCGCAGGACATCGGCAGTGGCCGGCCGTTGTCGCCGATGGCGTAGGCGCTGTCGCCGGCGGCGTAGACGTTTGGGTGCGAGACCGACCGCATGGTGCGATCGACGACGATCTGACCGTTCTCGGTGACCTCCAGCCCGCCGGCGGCGGCGATGGGGTTGACCGCGAACCCGGCCGTCCACACGGTCGCGTCGGACGCCAGGGCAGTGCCGTCGGCGCACAGCACCCGCGTGGCTTCGACGGCTTCGACGCTGGTGTGCTGCAGGACGTTGATGCCCAGCCGGTCGCAGGCCTGGCGCAGGTGGCTGCGGGCTCCGGCGGAGAGCGGGGCGCCCAGCTCGCCGCGGGCGACCAGCGTCACCGACAGGCCGGGCCGGGATTCGGCGATCTCGGTGGCGGTCTCGATGCCGGTCAACCCGTCGCCGACGACCAGCACACTCCCGGTTTCGTCCCGCCTGCTCAGGCTGTCCAGGCGCTCGCGCAGGCACAGCGCGGAGGGCCGGCCGGTGACGTTGAAAGCGTGCTCGGCCACGCCGGGGACGCCGTGGTCGGCGATGTGGCTGCCGAGCGCGTAGAGAAGCGTGTCGTAGCCGAGCTCGCCGCCGCCGTCGGCGTCGGCCACGGCGATGACCTGGCGCTCGGGGTCGACGGCGGTAATACGGGCCAGGCGCAGCCGGATCCCGGTGCCCGCGAAGACGTCGGCGAGCTGTGGAGCCTCGATCTCCTGGCCGGCCGCGAGCTGGTGCAGCCGCAGCCGCTGGACGAAGTCCGGCTCGGCGTTGACCACGGTGATCTCGGCGTCCGTCGGGGACAGCCGGCGGGCCAGGGTCCCGGCCACGTAGGTGCCGGCATAGCCGGCGCCGAGGACGACGATGCGGTGTTTCATGTGATGCTCCTGTCGGTTCGCTTGCTCCCGGTGACTTGAGCGGAATAGCGCCCCGATTGCTGACAGGAACTGCATGTGGCATGGGTCACAGGACGGCAGGAGTGTCGCCCAACGATGCTCACGACGCCGAGGCGGCGCAGATACAGGCCGAGCTGAACGAGGTGATCTGACGCCGATCACCGTCGACATCAACGTCGTGCTCGCACCCGGCACTCCACCGGCAGGGCCTCGCACCGTCGGTCCTCCACCAGTTCGACTGGGCAGACCTCCGCGGCCAGCCACTCGGCCGGTGCCTTCTCGTCCGTGACCGTCGACGGCCGAAACCCCAGGGCCTCACGGATCTGCTTGCGGTGGTACTCGGTAGTCCGGCCGACCAACGTGTACTTCGCGAAGTCGGCGGCCGGGACCTTCACCGGACTGGCGACGTACTCCACCGCAACCGGCGGGACCTCTTCCAGCACGTCAGGGAACCGGGCTCTCAGCTCGAAGAACTTCAGCAATAGGCTCAAACTGAGCCGGGTTGCCCCGCTCTTGTTCGCCACCGAGCCCCAGTCGCCGTCTACCAGCGTCCAACTCGCCAACAGCTCCTCTGTACTTTGCGGCTGGTGCCTGGGCTAGGACTCCGGGGCCACGTCCACGGGGACGGGTGGAGTCGAGCGCTACGTCGCGAGGAACCGGCCCTGCTCGACCTCCGCGACCAGACCCTTGCCGATCAAGCGGTCCAGGTGCCGCAGCGCGGTCCTCCGCTCTACCGGCCTCACGTGCGCGCCTTCCACATGCGGCCGGTAGACCAGCCGGTGCTCGACGATCTCCGCGACGGTCCGCGGTTCGTCGAGCAGCCTTAGGAGCACCGCGTCCCGCTTCTCCACCACACCGGCGAAGGCGTCGAGCCGCCCGCGGAACTCATCGGCACCCTCGATCACGCCCTTCTGGTGCGACGTGCCGTACCAGCGGGCGTCGATCTCCCGGCACCGGCGCACGGTCTCCTCGAAGTCCACGAGGCTGCTGCCGACATCGCCGTAGTAAGGCCCGAACGACGTCAGGTCGACATCCGCCACGAACAGGAACCCGTCCGGCTCGATCAGGAAACCGCAATGACCTGCCGTGTGGCCGGGAAGGTGCACCACGGTCACCGTGCGCCCACCGAGGTCGAACACGGCGCCGTCGGTGAACTCCAGCGCATCCGGACGATCCTGCACGTGGAACTGATCCCGCAGCTTCCGGTCGACATCGGCGACGGCCTCGGGCGGAAGGCCGAACCCGGCGACCATGACCTCGCGAGATCGCAGCGCCGCGATGTCCGCTTCGTGGATGTGGACCGGCACGTCGTAGCTGCCGAGGCCGGCGACGTGGTCTTCGTGCGCGTGGCTCACCAGGACCACGTCCGCGGGCGGCGCCGCTTCGACCAGCGACAGCGACGGATCGACGACCAGCGTGGCGTCGGTGCCGCGCACGAGCAGCGAGTTGCCGAACGGGTAGGAGCCCCGTTCGGCACCGATGAGCACGGTGACCTCCCCGTACTCCATTTCCGTGTATCCCGTGGCGACCAACTCGAGTTCCTCTCGCGTGTCCCGGCCGGTGCGGTTCGAATCGTGGTCCAATGTGGACAACCCGGGATCCGCCCGCCAAGCACCGCAACGACATTCGTGCTGGTCAGGAATACCGGTGCGCGCGCTGTCCGGTGGAAGCACCGTACCGAGCCCCAAGATTTCACACAACGTCCGTTGCGCAAAATGCGGAGCGCTCGCCCGCCGCGCTGGTTTCTGCCGGTGGCGTAACCGAATCCCGGCACGCGGCCGCCGATCTACCGTGGCCGCATGAACTCACCTATCACGGGCACGGCCGCCGGCGTGCCGTTCACCGCCCTGCCACCGGCCGAGGACGGGCCCGCGCCGCTGATCGTCACCTGGCACATGCTCGACGCGCCGAGGTCGGACGCCGCGTTCGCCGCCGCGCTGCCGATGAACGACCTGCCCGCGTGGCGGGTGCACCTCGGCATGCCGATGTGCGGGGCGCGCATGGTCGACGGCAGCATGGACGCCGGCTTGGAACTGATCCGCGAGGACGTCCTGATGTCCGCTCTGCACCCGTTCGTCCGGCAGGCGGCCGAAGAGTTCCCGGCCGCACTGGAATCGATCCGCGCGCAACTGCCGGTCGACGACGGCCCGATCGGCGTGCTCGGCGGCTCGCTGGGCGGGGCCGTCGCGCTGCGGATCCTCGCCGACACCGACGTACCGGTCTTCGCCGGCGCCGTCGTGAACGCGGCCATCCGGATCCGGTCCGTCGTGGACCTGTTCCCGGGCGACTACCCGTACGACGCCGAATCCGAGAAAGTCGCCGACAGCCTGGACTTCGTCGCCAAAGCGGACACCATCGCCGGTCGCGCGCCACTGCTGGTCGTCAGCGGAGAGCTGGACCACCCGGCGCTGCGTGCCGACGCTTCGGATCTCGTCAACGCGTTGGGGAAGCGGTCCGAACTGCTGCCGATCCCCGGGTTGGCGCATCCGCTCGCCGACGAGCCCGGCATCGAGCCCGCGCCGCAACTGCCGCCCGCTAGCGAAGTCGACGCCGGCCTGACTGCGTGGTTTCGCCGCCACCTCGCGAAAGCGAGCTAGGGCGGCCCGAAAAACAATAGTGGCCTTGGCGCCGGCGCAGGATGCAGGTCTGCGCCAGCGCCAAGGCCACCGCCTCGCGCTGCTCTTACCGCTTCTTCTTCGGCGGATCCTTGCGCAGCAGATCAGGGCCGATGATCCGGCGCACCACCCGGCGAACCAGGCTGCGCTTCTTCACCGGGGCGGGCGGAGCCGGTGCCACCGGCTTGACCCGCTCGGTCGGCGCCGCCACCGACGCCTGCGACTGCGGACCCATCATCCCCGCGGCCGGCGCCAGCGGGTCGGGATTGAGCAGTTTGGCGAACTCCGGCTGCTCGTCGCGGATCGCGGGAATGTAGGGCTGGGTGACCTCCACCCGGGATGGGGCGTCGGCCATCGGCGGCGGCGAAGCCACCGGGCGGGCCGGGACGACCACCTCGTCCAAGGGCAGCTGGCCCACGATGCGGGTAGTCGGCGGTCCCGAGTCCAGTCGCGGCTGCTGCGCTTCCGACTGGAGCACGGGCTGGAACCACGGTCGAGCAAGGTCGTCTTGAATAGTCATCCGTATCGACTCTGCGGGGGGCAAGGGGCCAATGTCACCGGATCAGGGGCTTCCCTCACCGGCGGGTCAGACCCTACCGGTAACGGACAGATAAAGCACACCCCCGTGTTCCCTATGTCTCGCCGCGTGATCACGGGGAGTCCCGAAGCGGCCATCCGGCGTAATCAAGATCCGCCGAGCGACGGCGAAACCCATCGGTCCCGCCGTCGTTAGCGGCCCCTCCGGGGCGGCCCGGGCACGAGCTCAGCCCTGCGGGGCGCCCGAATCCGATTGCGGCGACTCGCCGAGCATCGCGACCTGCTGCAACTGGCGGAACTCCGCAGCGAGCGTGCCCGCGGTCCAGTGCGCGTTGAGGCCGCTGGGATTCGGCAGCACCCACACCCGCGCGCCCTCGATCCGCCGGTCCTGCGGCCCCACCGTCGCCCGCCGCTCGCCGAACGCCGTCCGGTACGCAGTGATCCCCACCACCGCCACCCAAGCGGGCTGGAACCGGCGCACCTTGTCCACCAGCACCTGCCCGCCGGCCTGCAACTCCTCGTCGGTGAGCTCGGCCGCTCGCGCGCTGGCCCGCGCGACGAAGTTCGTGATCCCCAGCCCCAACGCGGGCAGCTCGCTCTGCTCGTGCGGCTGCAGCAGGCGCGGCGTGAATCCCGATGCGTGCAACGCGGGCCAGAACCGGTTGCCCGGCCGCGCGAAGTGGTGGCCGGTGGCTCCCGACCACAGGCCCGGATTGATCCCGCAGAACAGCACCCGCAAACCGGGGGAGAGCACGTCCGCAATCCTCGCCCCCTCCGCCGCGGCCAACTCCTCCGCGCTCGGCCGGTTCCCCGCCAACTCGCACCTCCGGTTCCCGCAACCAACACCGGACCTTAACCGGCGGCCACGGCGTCCCGAAGCGGGTCCGGTCTCCGGCCACCGGTTTCCGGCGGCACCTCCATCCAGAATTACGTAACACCAATTGAAATAACGTTACTAGCCAAACGAAACAGAATTTTGATTCGAGAAACACCGCCGGAGGCACCGCGCATAATCGCGCTTATGTGCGGTATGCTCGGTATGCTAGTTCGGTGAGCATCATCGGGGAAGCGCGGGCGTCGGTAGTCGGCCGAGAGGCGCAAACGGAACTCCTGGCCACGCCCACGCGCACGGGACACACCGTGGCCGCGTTGATCGCGGCGTGGCTGGGCTCGTTCGCGGACTCCGGAGCCACCCGCGCCGCCTATGCGCGGGATCTCCGCGAGTACGTGGAGTGGTGCACGCGCCGGGAACTCGATCCGCTCGGCGTGCGGCTCCCGGAGGTGCAGATGTATGCCGCCGAGCTCGCCGCGGCGACCAATCCGCGCACCGGGCGCGCGTTCGCGGCCAGCACCCGGGCCCGGAAGATCGCCGCCGTCTCCAGCTGGTACACCTTCCTCGTGCGTGCCGGGGCGATCGACGCCAACCCGGCTCGCGACGCCGCGCGGCCCCGTTACGACAGGCAGCATTCGCCGACCGCCAGCGTCTCCGAGCGACAGGCCGCGCAGATGCTGACCGCCAGCCGGGACTACCGGCACCGCAGCCTCCCGCCCGAGGCGGTCGCGCTGGTGATGATGCTGCTGATCGATCTGGGCATCCGCGTCTCGGAGCTGTGCCACGCCGACCTAGCCGACCTCGGTCAGCGCGACGGACTCCGGGTGCTGACCGTGCGCATGAAGGGCGGCAAGGTCCGCACCCGGCCCATCCCGGCGCCACTGGTCCCGGTCCTTGACGCCTATCTGGCGCAGCGGCCGGACGCCGACACCGGAGCCCTGGTGGTGACCCGGCATGGCGAGCGCATCAACCGCCACCAGATCTTCCGGCTGGTGCAGACGATGGCCGCCGAAGCCGGCGTGCCGATGCCGCAGCGGATCACGCCGCACTCGATGCGGCACACCTTTAACACGATCGCCCGGGAAAGGGGAGCGGCGCTGGAAGACCGCCGCGACGCGCTCGGGCACTCCTCGGCGGCCGTCACCCAGCTCTACGACCACGTCGCGGTGTCGCTGACCCGCGACCCGGCCCACCTCGTCGCGGTAGCGACCAGCGAAACCCGCGAAACAGCCCCGAATTCGCCCGAACATTCCCCTTGATCATTTACGTCACGGTGACGTAAATGATCAAGGGGTCGCGGCTAGCGTTTCGGCGCGTAGCGCAGGAGCACGACGCCCGAGGTGAACGGGCGCGTCTCCAGCAGCGCGAGATCTTCACGGGTCGAGTCGAACAGACGGGCTCCGCGACCAACGGCTACCGGGAAGACGAACAATCGGAACTCGTCGACCAGGTTCGCCGCGATCAACGCGTGGACGAGCCGGATGCTGCCCGTTGTGACGATGTCCCGGCCGGTGCCGCTTTCAGCGCCTCGACCTCGTCGACCAGCGGTCCGCGCAGCACCGTGGAGTTCTGCCACCCGGGTTCGGTCAACGTGCTCGACACGACGTACTTGTCCACCGCGTTCAGGTAGTCGGAGACGCCGGTGGTGTCGTCGGTCTGCTTCCGCCAGAAGTCCCGGAAATCCACGAAGGTGTTGCGGCCGACCAGCAGGGCGTCGGCCGCTTCGCGTTGTTCGGTGAGCGCCGCAGTGATGTCGGACCGGTCGACCTCGTTGTCCCGGGGATCGAACCAGCCGCCTGCCATGTCGATCACGCCGTCGACCGTGCTGTTCTCGGTGACTACCAGCTTGCGCATGTGAACCTCCTTGAAGAGGTGGACAACCGCTGCCGATGGAAGTCATCTCCGAACCGCTCGGGTTCGCCCGAACGACCACGATTCCCGAGTGCAGCGAGCCGGGAACTTTGAGTCACGGTGACGAAATTCAGGCCGGTTTGCGGGCCTCCACGAGAACCCGGGTCGAGTGGGCGATGAACGGGCCCTCGCGCTGGATCCGCTCGTGCAATTCGCGCAGCCGGTCCCGGTAGCGGTCGACGGTGAAGTCCGGAACCGTCCAGATCACCTTGCGCAAGAAGTAGATGACGGCGCCGACGTCGAAGAACTCCATCCGCAACCGCTCCAGGCGCGCGTCGACGACGTCCAGTCCGGCTGCCACGGCCTCGGCGCTCTCGACGTCGGGGTGGCGCTTGCGGCGGATGTCCTCGGACAGCGGCCCGAGGAAGAACTCGACGAGCTCGAACACGGTCTCCGGGCCCACGTGCTGGGCGAAGTAGGTTCCCCCGGGCCGCAGGACCCGGGCGAGCTCAGCCCACCACACGGTCGCCGGATGACGGCTGGTGACCAGGTCGAACGCCGCGTCGGCGAACGGCAGCGGCGGCTCGTCCCGGGCTGCCACGACCACCGCGCCCAACGGGTGCAGCAGCTCGGTGGCCCTGGCGACGTTCGGCGGCCAGGACTCCGTCGCAACCATCGCGGCGGGGAAGTTCCCGGCACCGGCCAGCACCTCGCCGCCGCCGGTCTGCACGTCCAGCGCGGCCGACGCGGCGCCCAGCCGATCGCCCAGCAGCCGCTGGTAACCCCACGACGGGCGCTGCTCGGTCGCGCGACCGTCCAACCAGGAAAAATCCCACCCATCGACCGGTGCGGCCGACGCCTCGGCCACCAGATCCTCGAACAAACGCGTCGACATGCAGCCGATCATCCCAGCCCGCCATGCGCGCAGCCACCGAATAACCGGTGGCTGGAAGGAACATCCTGCTGACAGAGTTCGGAGTTCCATCATTGGTCACGAGGACCGGCGGCCCGGACGCACTGACGTGACCTCCCAGGCCGCCTCGATCATCCGGAAGATCTCGTCCACCGCGGCCTCCGGATCGGCCGCCTGACGGGCCAGCGAATGGGCGTCGACCACGAACCTCGCGATCGTCCGGCAGGCCGTTGTGGTCTGCGGCAGGTCGAGATCGGCAGCGATGGCCGTTGCCAGCGACTCTGCATGACGCAGCCTCATCGACTCCTCGTACTCCCGCAAGGCAGGTGATTCGTCGATCATGTGCCAGATCGGGGTGGCGCTGTCCGCCGTGCAATGTCGCACCAGCGCCTGGGTCTCGCGGCGCAGCGCAGGGATGAGCGGCTCGTGCGGCTCCCTGCCGGCGACCGCCTGCGTGAGGCGTTGCTCGAAGTCGTCGTCCTGTTCGAACACCAGAGCCTCTTTCGAGGCGAAGTGGGAGAAGAGCGTGGTGACGGCCACGTCGGCCTCAGCGGCCACGTCACGGATGCCCACCGCGTCGTACCCGTGTTCCAGGAAGAGCCGCAGGGCGGTGTCAGCGATCTTCTGGCGGGTCGCGGCCTTCTTGCGCGCACGGCGTCCAGGCGGCACAGTCATACTCCTAACACTATCAGATGCAAAGACGTAACAAGTGCTAAACACTAACCGTTAGTGCTACGGTCGAACGCATGAAGAAAGTGAGCTTCGCCGAGTTCGGCGGTCCGGACGTTCTGCAACTCGTAGACGCCGAGGAGCCCCACGCGGGCCCCGGGCAGGTACGCATCGCCGTGCGGGCGGCGGGCGTGAACGCCCACGACTGGAGGGTCCGTGAAGGCCAGTTCCAGGGGTCCCATCCGATCGAGTTGCCCGCCGGAGTCGGGCTGGACGCCTCCGGGGTGGTGGACGAGGTCGGTGAGGGCGTCGAAGGGGTCGAGGTCGGCGACCACGTGTTCGGCGAAGGCTCGAGCACCTATGCCGAGTTCGCCGTGCTGTCGGCCTGGGCCCGTATGCCCGCGGGGCTGACGTTCGAAGAGGCGGCTGGGTACGCCTCCGTGGTGGAGACCGCGCTGCGCATCATCCGCCAGGTCGGTGTGCAGTCCGGGCAGACGCTGCTGGTCAGCGGTGCTTCCGGCGGAGTCGGATCGGCGGTGCTGCAGATCGCCCGCGACCGCGGCATCACGGTGATCGGCACAGCTGGGGCCGCGAACCAGGACTATCTGCGTAGCCTGGGGGCCGTCGCCACGACGTACGGCGAGGGCTGGGTCGAGCGAGTGAGGCAGCTCGGCGATGTCGATGCAGCTCTCGATCTGGCCGGCTCGGGCGTGATCCGCGAGCTCGTCGAGCTGACCGGGGATCCGCAGAAGGTGATCTCCATCGCCGATCTCGGTGCGCCGGAGCTCGGTGTCCGCTTCTCCGGCGTGGCCGGGAGCGTGCCGGAAGCGCTCGCCGAGGCCGTCGATCTCATCTCGCGGGGAAAGCTCCACATCCCGGTCGAGAAGTCGTACACGCTCGCCGAGGCCGCGGCGGCGCACATCGACAGCCATGCCGGTCACACGCGCGGGCGCCGGGTCGTGGTCGTCTGAGCCGTTTCCTGCGCAGTTGCACAGCATCGGCGCGAATCTGATCTGCCGCCGGAGCGGCGCTACCCGGTGCCCCAGGGCATCGCGTAGCGCTCTGGATATCGACGAGTGGTCCGGCTCGGTGGGGTCAGGGCTTGCGGCCCTTCCGGCGGATCTTGATCTGGCGCATGTCGGTCACCGCCGTGCGCAGGACCTGGTACGGGTGGCCGTGGGCGTCCAGCGCCGCCAGCGCGCGCTGGGTCGCCTCCCGCTCGCCGTCGTCGTCGCGTTCGGCCGGAACCTGGCAGCGGAAGGTGAACGCCGAAACGGTGCCGTCGTGGGTGAACGTGCCGGTCTCGGTGAAGGCGGTGTCGGTGGCCGCCAGAACAGCGGCGCGCCCGGCCTCGCTGAGCCCGTCGAACTTGCCTCGGATCGTCACTCGGAACACGGTTGGTCCTTTCGCATGGCGCAGGTGAGAACGCGGTCGCCGAGCACGTCCTCGAAGGTGGTCAGCAGATCCAGCGCGGCTTCGGCGATCGCGTCGGGGCTCTCGCCGGCCGCGACGCGCTTGCCGATCTCGGCGAACACCAGGGAGTGGCAGCAGCCCAGCTGGTGTGCGATCACCCGGGGCAGCGGGTCGTCCGCTGTAGCACCGGTCTCCTCGGCGAGAACGGCGGCGAGCTCCTCGGTCATCTGCTGGCCGAGGGACTCGAGCCGGGCGAGGAGCGTGGGCGCGGCCCGCATCATGTCGAAGACGCGGCCGAAACCCGCGGTCAACCCCACCTTGCGGTCGCGGCGGTGCACCTCCTCGCGGAGCTCGCGCAGGATCGCGTCCGCAGCGGACTCGCCGGCGCGGCGTTGCCGCACCATGTCGGCGAGCCGTTGCGGCGACGCTTCGTCGGGCGGCAGGACGAGGTCTTCCTTGGTCGGGAAGTAGTTGTAGACGGTGTTCGCCGACACCTCGGCGGCCTCGGCGACCTCCGTGATCGTGACGTGCTCGAAGCCGCGCTCGACGAACAGTCCCATGGCCGCCTCGGTGATCCGCTGCCGTGTCCGGCGCTTCTTGCGCTCCCGCAGCCCCTCGGTCATGCCGCAAGTTTAACTCGACTCCAATATTGGAGTCGACTTCATTATTTTGTCAGGCGAGTTGCTTGTAGAAGAAGCTGCCGTCCTCGAGGCGGCCGGCCGGGTCGGCGGCGTAGCCGGGCACGATGTTCGGCGGTGGCGAGGAGTTCCCGGCCCAGCCCCTGGCCGCGGGCGTCGCGGTGCACCATGAGCTTGACGATCTCGGCGCGGTGCCGGCCGTTGGGCTTGGCTTCCAACGCGAGGCTGACTGTGCCGACGATGCCATCCGGGCCGTGGGCAGCCCAGACGACCAGGCCGCCGTCGGCGACTGCGGCTTCCCGGGCCTCCCACCAAGTCACGGCCGCGGCCTGGTCGAAGGGTTCGAGGAACCCGAGCGAGAAGCCGTCGTCGACGACGCCGACGAGGAGATCGGCCAGTTCCTTCACGCTGTCGCGGAAATCGGCGGCGGACAGCCGGGTGATGGTCGGCATGGCAGGATCCCTCCGGGTGATCAGGGCAGGACGATCAGCAGGGCGTAGCGGACCGGTTCTGGGCCAGGGCAGCGGAAGCGCGACCGGCCCCACAGCCGGAACCGCAGGCAGTCCCCGGCGCGCACCTCGTGCACGTGGTCGCCCGCGGTGATCTCCAGTACTCCCGCCAGCACCCAGATGTGCTGTTCCAGGCCCGGCACGGCCGGGCCGTCGTAGGAGATGTCCGCGCCCGGTTCCAGCACGCCTTCGACGACCTCGCCGCGCAGTCCTGGGTGTGGTGGGGACACCGAGCGCCGGGTGAAGCCCGAGGTCTCGTCCCGCCACACCTCCTGCCGGTCGGCGCGAACCAGCTGCGGCGGCTCCGATTCCACCTCGGCCAGCAGCTGCGACATGGTCCGCCCGTAGGCCGCGCACAGCTTGTTCAGCAGCGCCGCGGTCGGGCTGATCTCGGCCCGTTCCAGTCGCGACAGCGTCGAGCGGCTGATCTCGGTGCGCCGCGCCAACTCCTCCAGCGGCCAGCCGCGCTCCACCCGCAGCTCCGCGAGCCGACCCGCCAACCGGGCATCCATCCCAGAGCTGTTTCTCATATTCGGGAGATTAGCTCACATATGAGATATAGCGAAAGCCAGCGGCCGGATATGTGTCATAGCAGCCCTACGCCGGCGCCCGAAGCGCGCTGGGCAGCGAATCCCTCGCTGCCCAGCGCCGCGAGAACCCCGGCGCCCACGCACCTGATCCCGCACTTTCGCCAGACGAGCGCGCCGCTACCGGCGCGCGGTGACGACGCTGACCACGTTGGCGGCGACGATCGCCGCGATGCTCAGCCACTCCAGCACCTGCAGGTTCTGGCCGAGGAACACCAGCCCCACGACGGCCGCCAGAACCGGGTTGATGCTCATGAAGATCCCGAAGAAGTGCGCCGGAACCCGCCGCAGCGCCAGCATGTCGATCAGGAACGGCACGGCGGAGGAGAGGATGCCCGCAGCGGCCGCACAGCCCAGCGCCGCCGGCGTCGGCGGATGCTGGATGAGCACCACGATGCCGATCGGCACGAACAGCAGACCCGACAGCCCGGCCGAGGCGGCAGTGCCCTCGGCGCCGGGCAACCTGCGGCCCACCGAGCGGTTGAGCAGGATGTAGGACGCCCAGCACACCGCGGCCAGCAGTGCCAGGCCGATGCCGACGTAGTCCGTGGTCGGCTGCGGCCGGGTCAGCGCCACCACGCCCGCGGCGGCGGCCACCGCGCAGCCCAGGTCCACCACGCGTCGCGACGCGGCCAGCGCGACCGCCAGCGGGCCGAGGAACTCCAGCGTCACCGCAAGTCCGAGGCCGATGCGGTCGATCGCGCTGTACAGCGACAGGTTCATCGTCGCGAACACCGCCGCCAGCAGCAGCACCGGCTGCCACTGGCGCCTGGTGAACGCCCGCAGCCGAGGGCGCCCCACCGCCAACAGCGCGACGGCGGCGATCCACTGCCGCACCGCCACGACACCGGCCGGCCCGATCACCGGGAACGCCAGCGACCCGATCGCCGCGCCGACCTGATTGGACAGCCCGCTGCCGAACATCATCGCGATTCCCGCGTAGCGGCCGCCGTTTTCCGCGGTGGGCACCGGGAGGGCCACGGGCTGCCGCGCCTGCGCTGTCGTCTGCATGGCACAGAGCCTGCGCCGCCGCGATGGTTCCGCAAAATGCATCCGACGTGCCAGCTATACGCTTGGGTTATGGATGTGGAGCTGCGGCAGCTGCGCTGCCTGGTCGCGATCGCCGACGAGGGCACCTTCACCGACGCCGCCATCGAACTGGGCGTCTCGCAGGCGGCCGTCTCCCGCACGCTGGCCTCGCTGGAATCCGCCCTCGGCGTCCGACTGCTGCGTCGCACCAGCCGCGAGGTCGTGCCCACCGCCGTCGGCACGCAGGTCATCGCCCGCGCCCGGCGGCTGCTGGCCGAGGCCGGCGACTTGGTGCGCGACGCCACCTCCGGGCACACCCGGCTGCGCATCGGCTACGCCTGGTCGGCCATGGGCCGCCACACGGTGGACTTCCAGCGCCGGTGGCCCGCGCTGCGCCCGGACGTCGAACTAAGTCTGGTGCGCACCAACTCCGCCACCGGCGGGCTCGCCGAAGGCGCCTGCGACGTCGCCGTGGTGCGCACCGAACCCGACCAGCGGCGCTTCGACGGCGTCATCGTCGGTCTGGAACGCCGGTTCTGCGCGGTGGCGTCCGACGATCCGTGGGCCCGACGCCGTTCCATCCGGCTGGCCGAGATCAGCGAACGCACGCTCCTGATCGACCGCCGAACCGGCACCACGACCACCGAGCTGTGGCCGCCGGAGAACCGGCCTGCCGTCGAGTACACCCACGAGCTCGACGACTGGCTCACCACCATCGCCACCGGTGGCAGCGTCGGCATCACCGCGGAGAGCACCGTCGACCAGTACCCGCGCCCCGGCGTGGTCTTCCGCCCGCTGCGCGACGCCGCGCCCATCGCGGTCCGCCTGATCTGGTGGCGCGACGACCCGCACCCGGCCGCGCAAGCCGCTGTCGCCCTGCTCACCGACCTCTACCGGACCCAGCGCTAGGGAAGCGGTTTCCGGCTGCTCACCCCGGCGCCGATCCGCGGTCGTTGCCCGCCTGCCGATGTCCGCACGGCCATGCCGTACGGGGCGTAGTCGTGCCCTTTCGGACATTCCCGGGAAAAACAAATGGGCCGCCGGCATACCCGGCGCGCGTGGCGCCAAATCCCGTCCGCAGTTCGGCGCCAAGCAGCAGAACCGCGACTACCACACCCACACCGATCTCGTGCGGGCGCTGATCGGCCGCCGGGACCTGCGGCAGGTGATTCTCGACTCGCCCGGATTGACCAGCGAGCTGAGTGCTGTCGCACGGGAGATCAACGACCTCGACCGGGACCTTGTCGACCACCTCAACACCTACATGAGCACCTGACCTCGCCCGCCGGCCGCCTACCGGCGGCGTTCGGCGCCGGAGAGCTCATCGAGGACGAATCGCATGCGCTGGGCGACCGTTGTTCGTGGTAGGTGGACGAGTTCGTAGCCGTAGTCGGTGTAGGCGGCGACCATCTGCTCATAGGTGCGTTCGGCTTCTGCCGGGGTCTGCTTGCGTTCGCCGTCCCGCCGGTAGATCTCCGGCCAGAACGGGGCGATCAGCACCCGGTTGCGGTACCGGAACCGCCGCGCGGCGGCATCCACGTGCGCGGGCACCGGCAGGCCGCTCAGCCGCAGGTAGCCGACGATGTCGGGCAGCCCGCGGTCGAAGATCACCGGTCCGCGCCGGTGGCGGGCTTGCCGGTGGGAACGCAGGTCCCGCTGGAGCATCAGCTCGGCGAATAACTCCCGGTCCGCCCAGGGCAGGCCGCTGCCGCCGGTGGCCAGCTGGTCTGCGATGACGCCGCGGCCCGCCTCCGGCGAGCAGGCGTATCCGGCGGCGGCCAGCCGCTCGACGAGCGTCGTCTTGCCCGCCCCGGGACCACCGGTGATCACGACGAAATCTGCTGCCGACATGCCGACCTCCACCATCGAACCCTGGCAACGGAAAGTGCGGTGATTGTCGTCGTCGGATGCGGCGGGAACGCCGGGGTGAACGCGGCGCGAACGGCCACTGGAGCAGGCCTGGCACCAGATCTTAGCGGTCGCGATGAGTTTTGCGGCCCGGCGCGGTCCAACCATCGGAGGCGCTTGCCGGCCGGAGGTGTCTCCAAGACCGGGGCCGTGTCCGAGGTCGCGCATTCGGTTGCAGGGGGTACTGCGCGGCTCTCGGACCGGCCCTGGCGCTCGTCAGAGGTGGGCGGCCAGCAAGTTGTCCACCGAGTACATCAGTTCGGTGCGGCCGCCGAAGAGCTCGCGCAGGCGGGCGGCGTGATCGCGCATCGCGGCGTCGAAGTCCGCGGCACCGTCGTAGAGGCGGGCCACGCCGTCGACGAGCTCGGGGAGGTCGGCGTCGATGCGGGCCGCGGACATGCTGGGCGAACGCGGGCCGTCGTCGTCGACGGGCTCGGGCGTGTTGCCCAGCATGACGTAGCAGGGGAAGCGTTCCAGGTCCGGCAGCACCGAGTAGAACGGCACGCCCGGGTTGAAGTAGTACTCCGCCCAGTCATTCCCGGCCAGCGCCAGCCACGGGGTGCCCACGGCCAACGCGGCGAACGCGAACCCGGTGTGCGGCGAGAGCAGCATGTCGCAGCGCTGCATCGCGGCCAGCTGCCGGTCCAGCGACACGTCCAGCGCCCACACCGCGTTCGGGACGGTCGCGGCCAGCGCGTCGAACTCCGCGCGCGTGAAGCCGGTGCTGGTGCGGCCGTCGTCGGCGAGCTTGCCGGTGAAGCACATCCGCGCCCGCGGCCAGCGGTCGGTGATGGCACCGAGGATCCGCTGCCACGACGCCAGCGACGGGTAGCGCCATCGTTCGGCGCTGCCGCCGGGCAGCACCGCGATGGTCGGCGCGTCGTGCTGCGGCAACAGCTCGGCGGCCCAGTCGCGCGCCGCGGCGGGCAGGTTCAGCCGCAGCGGGTTGCGCGGCTGGTAGGCCGGTTCGGGCGCGCCGACCTGCGTGTGCCCGCCGGTGGTGCGGAAGTGCTCGGCGGACAGCTCGTAGTAGCGCTGCAGGCCGGGGAAGAAGTCGTGCTGCCACTTCTGGTGGCCGCGCGGATCGTCGACGACCCAGTCCCACTCGGCCGGGATGTGCGCGAGGACGTCGGCCGTCGGCGGCTCGAACACGTCGATGTCCACCGTGTACACCTCGTCGATCGCGTCGCACCAGGCGGCCAGGTCGAGGGCGGTGGCGGAGTTGAGCACCACCGCGATCCGGCGATCCGGGTTGGCACGGCGATATCCCAGGCAGTACTGCAGCGCCTCCACCGCGTGCCCGACGGGATGGCAGTAGACGAAGTTGACGAGCACCGATTCACGTTGCACGAGGTCGACACTACGGTCGCGGGCAACAGGTTTTCGCCGCTACAGCCCGCCCGCGACGCGCAGCACCGCTCCGCTGGTGTAGGCCGATTCCGGGCCGAGCAGCCAGCCGATCGCCGGGGCGATCTCGTCGGGTTCCCCGGCGCGGCCGAACGGCACGCGTGCCACCGCCGTGTCGATGCGTTCCGGCGCTCCCGCACTGGCGTGGATGTCGGTGCGCACCAGGCCGGGAGCGACGGCGTTGACGCGCACGCCCTCGCCGGCGAGTTCCTTCGCCAAGCCCACCGTCAGCGCGTCCACGGCGGCTTTGGCGCCGGCGTAGTGGACGTACTCGTGCGGCGAGCCGAGTGTCGCGGCGCTGGAGGAGACGTTGACGATGGCCCCGCCACCGCCGCTGCGGCGAGTGGACATGACCTGGGCGGCGCGGCGCGAGCAGAGCACCGTGCCGAGGAAGTTGACGTCGATGACCTGGCGGATCACCTCGACCGGCGTGTCGGCCAGATCGCCGATGTGCGCGGTGAGCCCGGCGTTGTTGACCAGCCCCGTGACCGGGCCCAGCTGGTGCGCGGCTTCGGCGAACAACCGGTCCACATCGGCCTCGCGGCTGACGTCCACACGCACCAGCACGCACCGGGCGCCGTGCCCGCGGGCCTCGGCGGCGACGCGCTCGGCGCCGCTGTCGTTGTCGCGGTATGCGAGCACGAGGTCGTGGCCGGCTCGGGCCAGCCACGACGCCGTGGCCGCGCCGATGCCGCGGCTGGCGCCGGTGATGATCGTGATGGGGCGACTCATGCGCCGATCATGACATTCGCCGGTGTCGGCCTCGTCGAGGGCCGTGCGTGAATTCGTTGGCTCGCAGCGGACCTGAGCGGGAAGACTGTCCCACATGGACACCAGCCCAGCGGACGTCGGCGAGGTGATCAGCCGGGTGCGGCGAGGTCAGCGCGTGAAGTTCCTGTTCTTCTGGGGCCACCGGCCCGAGCGCGATGGCCGCGTCGGACGCGGTTGCCTGAGCCAGTGGTGGCCCGCGCCGTTCGAGGTGGACGGCCGGAGGTTCGCCACCGCCGAGCACGACATGATGTGGCGCAAGGCAGTGCTGTTCGGCGACACCGGCAGCGCGGCGGAGATCCTGCGGGCGTCCCATCCGCGGCAGGCCAAACAGTTGGGGCGTGGCGTGCGCGGATTCGACCAGCGCCGCTGGGAGGAGAGCCGCTACGAGATCGTGCTGACGGCCTGCGTCGAGAAGTTCCGCCAGAACCCGGACCTGCGGGAATTCCTGTTGGGCGCCGGCAACCGCGTCCTGGTGGAGGCCAGTCCGGTCGACTCGATCTGGGGCATCGGCCTAGCCGCCGACGATCCGCGCTGCGAGAACCCCGAGCAGTGGCGAAGGCTGAACCTGCTGGGCTTCGCGTTGGGCGAAGCCCGCGCTCGCCTCGCCTGACCGAGGCGGGCTACGGGTCACATCAGCGTCAGCTGCGCGGGACGCGGGCGGCGCGGTGCCGTGGTTGCGGCCTGTGTGGTGGTGTCGCCGAGGGTGGACAGGAACGGTGACGGCTGCCGGTCCTGGGCGCTGCCGTGGGCCGTTCGCCGTGCCGCACCGATGAGGTAGAGGTGGTCCTGGGCGCGGACGCCAGCTTGTCCGATGCCCCGTGGTTGTTTTCGAGCCGCGGCACGAACTGGTGCGCCAGGTACTCGACCTCCCGCTTGTCCCGGAGGCTGCCGAGTACCGCCAGCCTTGTTCGTCGAGCAGATCCCGGGTTTTGCCTGAGTCATAACCGCTGTAGCAGAGCATCGTCTCGGGCTGCTGCGGGCGCTTCGGCATCGTCGCGATCTGGCTACGGCAGGGACGGTCTCTCCGGCGCGCTGGTGGCCCGGATGAAGCGGGCTCCCCATTCGTGGACGTGCGCGGCGAACTCCGGCGGGCCGAGCACCTCGAACTCGGCGCCCACGTTGCCCAGCGCCTGGGTGGGCCAGTCGAGGGAGGTCGAGGTCATGGTGATCCGGCAGGTGTCGTCGTCGAGCGGTTCGACGGTGGCCCACTGGCCGACCACCTGCCGTACCCGGGCCGCAGGGGCGTGGACGAGGGCCTCGACCGTGTAAGGGGCGGGGGCTCTGCTGGTCGCCTGGACGAAGGCCGCGGCGTCCTCGGCGGGGAGTGAACGCGGCCGGAAGCGCGTGCCGGTCGCGGCCGGGCCGGTCAGCCGGTCGAGGCGGAAGCTGCGCCAGTCGTGCCGGGTCAGGTCGTAGGCGACCAGGTACCAGCGTCCGCCGAGGGCGACCATGCGGTGCGGTTCGACCTCGCGTTCGGTGGGGGCGGCGCCTCGGGCGGTGTAGTGGAAGCGGAGCCGCTCCTGGTCCCGGCAGGTCTGGGCGACCGTGGTGAGTACTCCTGCGGCGACGACCGGCCCGGACGCGGAGACGGAGTACGTCATCTTCCGCAGCGTGTCCACCCTTGTGCGCAGTCGGGGCGGCAGGACCTGGACAACCTTGGTGAGCGCGCGCAGCGACGCCTCCCGCATCCCGGCGATCCCGCTCTGCGCCGCGTCGCCGATGCCCACCGCGAGGGCGACCGCCTCCTCGTCGTCCAGCAGCAGCGGCGGCAGGACGGCGCCGGGCGCGAGCTGGTATCCGCCGTCGGTGCCCCGGGACGCGCGGACCGGGTAGCCGAGCTCGCGCAGCCGGTCGACGTCGCGGCGCAGGGTCCGCTCGGACACCGCGAGCCGCTCGGCGAGTTCCGTACCGGGCCAGTGGCGGTGGGTCTGCAGCAGCGAGAGCAGCCTGAGGGCTCGTGAGCTGGTGTTGGCCATGCCACCATCCTCGCCTACTTCCGGCCAGAAAGTGGCCGGAAGTATCTCTAGTGTCGACGTCGAAGGCCGTACCAACGTTGGGAGCACGACATGATCAACCGCGAGATCCGACTGGCCACGCAGGTCGTTGGCGCGCCGACACTCGACAACTTCACGGTCGCCACGACCGAGGTGGACGGCGAGGTCCTGGTGCGGACCGACCAGATCGGGCTCGCCGCGACGTACCTGGAGCTGATGCGCGCGGACTGCACCATCCCGGTACCGGCCTGGCAGCCCGGTCAGCGGGTGGGCGTGGCCGCGATCGGTACCGTCGTCCGGTCCGACAGCCCCGAGCTTGCGGTCGGTGACCTGGTCCAGTCGATGACCGGCTGGAGCGAGTACTCGGCGGGCCCGGCCACCCAGTACACCAGGCTCGATCCCGTCGCGGATCCCGGCTGTTACCTCGGTCAGGGGCCGACCGCCTACTACGGGATGGCCGACGTGGCCGGTGTCGGCGAGGGCGACGTGGTGTTCGTGTCCGGCGCGGCGGGCGGGGTGGGCTCGCTGGCCGGGCAGATCGCCAGGTGCCTGGGCGCGGCGCAGGTGATCGGCAGCGCCGGCAGCCCCGCCAAGGTCGACTACCTGGTGAACGAGCTCGGCTTCGACGCCGCGTTCGACTATCACGACGGCTCGTTCGACCGGCTCCGGGAGCTCGCCCCCGACGGCATCTCGGTGTTCTTCGACGTCGTGGGCGGCGAGCAGTATCAGGCCGCGCTGCAGGCTGCCAGGCCCGGCGCCCGCTTCGCGCTGTGCGGCTCGCTGTCCAGCCAGCTCGGCGACGCGGCGGAGCGCTTCCCCGTGCCCGACCACGCCGCGGCCCGGGCCAGGGGTGTCGAGCTGCTGCCGTTCTCCTGCCACCACACCCCCGACCAGGTCGCCGCCTGGCGGGAACACTTCACCACCTGGCTGGGCGAGGGCCGCTTCGTCTACCCGCAGACCGTCGTCAAGGGCGGGGTCGAGGACGTGCCGGCGGCGTTCCTGTCCCTGCTCCAGGGCTCCTACCGGGGCAACGTCTCGGTGCGGCTGTCATGACGACGCTCTCGAAGACGGTCCTGAACCGGGCCCTGCTGAGCCGCCAGTACCTGCTGGCTCGTACCGATCGCACCCCGCTGGAGGTGATCGGGCGCCTCGTCGCGCTGCAGGCACAGGAGCCCAACTGGCCGTACGTCGGGCTGTGGAGCAGGATCCGCGGCTTCACTCACGCCCAGCTCACCGCGTTGTTGGAGGACCGGACGGTGGTCCGCTCCGGCCTGCTCCGCAGTACCCAGCACCTCGCCGCGGCCGACGACTTCCGCCGACTGCGCCCGCTGCTGCAGCCCGTGCTCGACCGCACCGCCCGCTCGGCCTACTTTGGCCGCAACAGCGCGGGCCTGGACACCGCCTCGCTGGTCGCCACCGGGCTGGAGCTGCTGGCGGCCGGTACGACGCCGCGGAAGGAGCTGGCCCGGCGGCTGGCCGAACTCCACCCGGGCCGCGACGGGCGCATCCTCGCCGGCGAGGTCGAGCTCAGAGCCCCCCTCGTCCACGGCCCGGCCACCGGCGCATGGGGCTCCTGGGGTACCCGCTCGGCGGTGTCCGTCACGCCCGCCGAGACCTGGCTCGGCCAGCCCATGGCCCCGGCGACCGTCAAGGACCTCGTCCGCCGCTACCTGGCGGCGTTCGGCCCGGCCGGCGTCAAGGACGTGCAGGCCTGGTCCGGACTGACCCGGCTCGGCGAGATCGTCTCCGACATGCGCGCCGAGCTGCGCCACTACCGCGATCCCGACGGCAGAGAACTCATCGACCTGGCCGACGCGGAACTGCCCGACCCCGACACGCCCGCCCCCGTACGCCTGCTGCCCGCCTTCGACAACGCCCTGCTCGGCCACACCGACCGGACCCGCATCATCAGCCAGGAGGACCGGAAGCGCGTGATGCCCGGCCAGGCGCGGGTACTGCCCACCTTCCTCGTGGACGGCCGGGTCCACGGAAGCTGGTCGCTCGACGGCGACACCGTGCGCCTCACCGCGTTCCGTCCGTTGTCCGCGACTGATCGGGTGGCCGTGGAGCAGGAGGCGCAGCGCCTGGGGGTCTTCGTAGTATCCGGGAAACTTCGGGTGGAAATGGCTTGACCACCCGGGCAGTGCTGGCCAGCGGTTCGGCACGATGGCCGCTGCCCTGGGCGCAGGGTCAGGAGAAAGAAGCGGCCAGGATTGGACGGTAGTGATTGTTTGAGCTGGTCACCGGGGCGAAAAGTCCATTGTGGTCACAAAGAGACTGAGATCGAACAAGACCCAGTTGTCGCCTCAGCAAGCATGCCGAACTGCTCGGATATGCGGCTGGTGGTGCATGGCCATGGAGTGAGGGTTATTCACGAAGGCAGGTAGAACTGCAGTGCAACTACCGCGGAGATATTGGACGCTCGCGGACACCGCCACGGCGGCTAGCTAGTAGCCCGTGATTGCGTTCGCCGCCATGATCAACCAGGCCGACCGGCAGCCGGGGCAGGTGAGGCGATACCCGGTTGCGGTCTTGCCGGGATGGAGTTGGGCGAGCAGGTCGCCGATCGCTTCTGCCCGAGCACGTTGACCACCGTCGAGCCGGACCAGCCTCTGCTGCTCCACTGGGGATTGGCGTTAGCCCAACCTCGCGCAGGTGCGCGAACCAGGCCGGGTGGTGCAGATCGGCGTAGAAGTGCCCCCGGCGATCTTGCCAAAAGATCACCGGGGGCCCGGCCCCACGTCGGTCAGCTCTCCGGCAGGCTCCGGTCCACCAGGTCGTCGACGATCTTGTCGATGCCGTACGGCTGCAGCAGCCCGGGCACGGTGAGGTCGTCCACGATGACGCCGAGCATGGCCAGGTAGAGCTGCAGCACGGTGGCGCGGTCGCCAGGCAGGCCGACTTCGAGGTGCCAGTCGATGTTGCTCTTGAGCATGTCGGCGAAGGTGGTGGTCAGGTCCGCCTGCAGCTCCGGTCGGCGGGTGGCTTCCAGGCGCAGTTCCAGCATGGCGAGGTGGCTGCTGCGGTCGCCGCGCATCCGCTCGACGAGCTGGCGCAGCAGCGTGGCGGTGAGCTCTCGGCTGGGCGCGGCCTTCATCGTCTCGGCCATCTGGACCGGGTCCGGGGTGAGGCGTTCGTGGGTGCGGGCCATGATCTGGCGGAGCAGTTCGGCGCGGTTGGCGAAGTAGTTGGTCGTCGTGCCCGTGGGTACGCCCGCTTCCTTGTCCACGGAACGCAGCGTTAGCCCGCGCGACCCGTCCCGCGCGAGGACCTCGATCGCGGCATCCAGCAGCGCTGTGCGGCGGGCTGGGTTCTGTCGCATGTCGATCTCCCGAAACTCGTTGACGCCACTGCGGATGCAGTACTACGTTCTAACCACTGCATGCAGAGTACATCAATTGAAGTTAAAGGTGAGGGCCCAAGATGCGAGTTCACCCGAAGCGCCAGCACCGCCCGCAGGCCCCGTTGCCGCGCTCGGTGCCCCGCCCCCGGCCGCTGCCCAAGCCCGGCACCCGGCGGTAACGCGCACCCCTGCCGTCCAGCGGCCCACGACCGAACGAGAGATCAACGTTGAAATTCCTGCAAATCGCCACGATGCTGTCCGCCACGATCGCTTGCGCGCTGATGGCCGGGCTGTTCGCCGGCTTCGCCTACGCGGTCATGCCCGGCCTCGGGCGCTCCTCCGACCGCACCCTGGTCGAGGCCATGCAGAACATCAACAAGGCCATCCTCAACCCGGCCTTCCTGGTGCCCTTCATAGGCGCGATCCCGCTCCTCGCCCTGGCGGTGTTCCTGGCCTGGCAGGGACACGGGCGCCCGGCGCTGCCGTGGCTGATCGCCGGGCTGGTGCTCTACCTGGCCGCGTTCGCCATCACAGCCGCTTTCAACGTTCCCCTCAACGACCGGCTCGCCACGGCCACCACCGACTTCGCCGCGGCGCGCAGCGCGTTCGAGAAGACCTGGGGCACCTGGAACATCGTCCGCGCCCTCGTGCACACCGCGGCATTCATCTGCCTGCTGTGGTCCCTGGTGGTCTACGGCTCCCAGCGGGTCGACGACGGCCAGCCGGTCGCGCTGCAAGCCGGCCACGCGCGTTCCGTCGTCGTCTCCGGCGGCTGAGCGGTCACCAGTGCGCGGGACGGGAAAGTGCCGGGGGCAGCTTCGTGGCGGCGTCGCCCTTGGCGGCGTTGAGCTGGGCCTGGGTGAGGAAGATGGCGCCGGTGAGGTCGGCTCCGCGCAGGTTCGTGTCGCGGAAGTCCGCGCCGATCACGTCGGCCGAGCGCAGATCGGCACCGCGCATGTCGGCCGCGATGAGGTAGGCGCCGCGGAGGTTGGCGCCTCGCAGGTCGGCGCCGCGCAGCTTGGCTCCGATGAGGTCGGCGCCCCGGTGGTTCTTCTTGCGGCCCGGAACCTCGGCCCGCACGAGCTCGCTGGTACGCAGCAGCAAGGTGTTGATGTCGTGGCGCAGCGCCGCGACATCAACACCGGTGAGCTCATCGGCGCTGCCGCGGGTCAAAGCTTCGGTGTCCGCCAGTGCCTTGCGGAGACCGGCGTGCACGGGCGCGGCCGCCGGGAGAGTCAGGGCTTCGGTGAGGTACCAGAGCAGCTCGTGGAGCTGGCGCATCACCGGGAACACCGCGAACATCTTCCCGGCGCTGCCCGGGGCCTGCCGCCAGTCCGTGCCGCCGAAGGTGATCTGCGAGACCTTCTGCCCGGCGCCGAAGCAGTCGAAGACGGTGCAGCCGGGAAATCCCCGTTCGCGCAGCTGCGAGTGGATGCCGCAGCGGAAGTCGTCCAGCAGGTTGGTGCAGGGCGTCCCGGCGTCCTTGTTCACGGCGAAGTCGGCCGAGGCGGCGAAGGGCAGTGCCACGCAGCACAGTCCGAAGCAGTTCGCGCAGTCGGCGTGCAGACCGCCATCGGCGGGTGGGGCTTGGTGTTGGTCGGACAACGTGCGTGATCTCCTGCCGCGAGGTGTTCTCCCCGCATTCTCCCCGACCAGATGCGGCGGTCCGGACGCAGGTCGCGACGCCGGAGCGAGCCACAGGAGCGGCGGCGTGCCCCGCAAGCAGGTCCGACGTGCCGCCGGTCGCGGTTGATAACGTCCGCGGCATGGGTGAGCAGCAGGTGCGCGAGGCGACGTCCGAGGAGCAGGCCGAAGGGGTGTGCCGATTTCCCGGATGCTCGCGGGAGATCGTGCGCACCGGCGGCCCGGGACGCCCCTCGGAGTACTGCGACCTTCCCGAGCACACCCGCTGGCGCGCCTGGAAGGAACGGCAGCGCCTGCAAGCCGTGCAGGAACAGGCCGAGGTCTCGCCGGTGGCGGCCGTCGAGTACGACAGCGCGCGACTGCGGGCCGAGGAGCTGCTGCGGCAGTACCGGCTCCTGTCGGAGCAATTGACCCGGAATCTGCGCGCCGGCATCGCCGAACTCGGTACGATCGCTGATCCCAGCGCGGCCGAGGCGCAGATCCAGGCGGCCCAAGCCGAAGCCGCGCACCGCATCGCGCAGGCGGAGAAAGCCCTGGCCACCGCGCAGCAGCAGCGTCGCGACGCCGAGCAGGCGCGCAGCGCCGCCGAGGCGGCGGCCGAGGACGCCACCGCGGCCGCGGAAGCCGCTGGGCAGGACACCGAAAGCGCCCGCAAAGAACGGGATGATGCCGTGGAACGGGCGAATCAAGCCGAGCAGCGGGCGCGGCAGGACATCGAGGCCGCGCGCAACGAAGCCGAGGTCGCCACCGCGGCGGCCCGGCGCGACGCCGAGCGGCAGATCACCGACGCGCGCAACGCCATCGAGCAGGCGAAGGCGAACGCGGCCGCGGAAATCCAAGCGGCGCAAGAGGAAGCACGACGGCAAATGGATGCCGCGACACAGCAGCAGGCGGCGGCGGTGGAACGGGCGGCGCGCGCCGAACAAGCAGCGGAAACCGCGCAGGGACAGCTGGACGAGCTCAAGCGCGCAGCCGACGAAGCGCGCGCGGAAGTGCAGCGCCAGCGCGACGACCTCGCGACGCTGCGCGAGCAGCAGGCGGCGGAACTCCAGCGGCTGCGGACGGAGACCGCGGAGCGGATGGAGGCCGAGCGCACCGCTGCCGCGCAGCGGGTGGCGGCGGTGCAGGACGCGCGGGAGCAATCGCTGGCACGCGCGGAGCGCGCCGAACGGCAGCTCGATGCAGCGACGGAGGAGCTGCGTGCACTGCGGGCAGCGGTGGCGAAGCCGCCCGCGGAGTCGGTGGAGCCGGCTTAGCCGGCGAGGAAGCTACTCACCCCCGCCTTTGCGGCAATGCTGGAGCGCAACGATTCCGTTGCGCATCAACACGATTGACGACCTGTAGCGCTTGTTCGGCCAGGTCGGCGACGGCAGCGGTGGACTGGCCGGCATGAACCGGTCATCGGGAGTCGGCCGCTCTGGTGGACGTCGTGTGCCGCGTTCGGGCCGACGTCAGCGATCTTTTCGCACGGAGGTTGTGCCGACGTCGGCGGAATTGCCGCTCGAGTCGATCGGCCGAAGCTCTGGAAGCGGGACGCCGAGTTCGTCGACGAGGACGGAGTGGGTCTCGTCGGGGGCGAAGGCGTGGCGTTCGCCCCACTGGCGCAGGGCCACGACGACGGTGAACAGGTCGCGTCCGGCAGTGGTGAGCGTGTAGAGCTGCCGCCTGCCCGATGGCGCGGTCCGCCGGTCGAGGACGCCTCGCTCGACCAGCCGGCGGAGCCGGTCGGTGAGGATGTTGCGCGCGATGCCGGTGCGCTGCTGGAAGTCGGTGAACGCGCGTGCGCCGTCCATGGCGTCGCGGACGATGAGCAGGCTCCAGCGGTCGCCGATCAGGTCGAGGGTTCGCGCCACTGGGCAGCCCGGGTCGGTCCAGGCCACATCCTCGGCGCGGATCTCGGTCTGGTTCATCACGTCTCCCGAAGAGTTGCTGATTGAAACCATTCTGCCGTACCGTCGAATCAGTTGCACTTTGCTACTGATTGAGGAGTGCGGATGGGCCTGACCATTGGCCGAAGGACGTTGTTCGCCGTGATCTGCGCGGTCGCCGTCGCGAGCATCTACGCCGCCCAGCCGGTTCTCGCCCAGATCGGTTCCGACCTTGGCGTACCGGATGCCGACCTGGGATGGATCGTCGCCGCCGGGCAGCTCGGCTACCTGGCAGGACTGGCTGTTCTCGTCCCGCTGGGCGACATGATCGACCGGCGCAAGCTCATGGCGGGGCACCTTCTGCTGACCGCGGTGGGTGCGGTACTGGCCGCGACCGCCACTCGGACCTGGGTGCTGCTCGTCGGGATGGTGGTCGCGGGCCTGTTCGCGGTCGTCGTCCAGACGACGGTCGCCTACGCCGCGGCCCTGTCCACGCCCGAGGAACGCGGCCGAAACCTCGGCGCGGTGACGTCCGGTGTCGTCATCGGCATTCTCGGAGCACGTGTCGCGGCCGGCGCCCTGGCCGCGGTGTGGGGCTGGCGGAGCGTGTACGTCGCGCTCGCCGTGCTCCTGGTGGCGCTGGCGTGCCTCGTCCTGACGACTGTGCCGCCGGACGCTCGCGCCGACCACGCCACGTATCCGCAGGTGCTGACGTCGCTGGGCGGACTGTTCCGCGAGCGCCTGTTCCTCTCGCGCGGGCTGATCGCGTTCTTCCTGTTCGCTTCCTTCGGCGCGCTGTGGAGCGGCCTGGCGCTACCGCTCGCGGTCGCCCCGTGGCATCTGAGCACGGCGCAGATCGGCTTGTTCGGCCTTGCCGGGCTGGTCGGCGCTCTCGGCGCCGCCCGGGCAGGACGCTGGGCCGACGCCGGATTCGCCGGCTCCGTCAGCGGCGGGGCGCTCGTCCTCCTCGCCGCCTCGTGGCTGGCCATCGGGCAAGCGTCGTGGTCGCTGTGGCTCGTCGTCATCGGCGTGGTCGTGCTCGATTTCGCCGTCCAAGCCGTGCACGTGAGCAACCAGCACCTGCTCACCATGACCCACCCGCACCGCACCAGCAGCGTCATCGGCGGCTACATGGTCTTCTACTCGCTCGGCTCCGCTCTCGGCGCCACCGCCACGACCACCGTGTTCGCCGGTGCCGGATGGGCCGGCTCCAGCGTCCTCGGTGCGGCCTTCGCGGCCTGCGCGCTTGTGGTCTGGGCATCCAGCCGCCGCGTGGCGACCGAACCGCACCTGCCCCTGAGCGACCCGCAGAAAGCGAGCCGACCGTGACCTCCCGGATTCGGTGCCTGCGGGCACCGGTCTGGACGGGGTCAGCGTCTGCCAGGAGACCTGGCGACAACGCGACGTCGGGCGCGGCGGTGGCGCCTGGTCAGCGGGCTCGTTCGGCGGTGAACGGTCCGCCTGGGCGGAAGGCCAGTTCGGCGAAGCGTTCGCCGATGCGGTGGTGGGCGGCGGCGTCCGGGTGGAGCCGGTCGGGCAGCGGCAACTCGGCGAAGTCCGCCTCGCCGTAGAGCTCGAGGCCGTCGAGGTGGTGCAGGTTCGGGTCGTCGGCCGCGCGCTGCTTCACGATGCGGGCAAGCTCGTCCCGGATGACGCTCAGCGTCAGCTTCCCGGCCGCGCGCTCCGCGGGGTCGCCGGTGGCCCGGAACTGCACCTGTCCGGCTTGGAGCGCGTCGACGTCGAACGCGCCGGGGCCGGGGGTGTCCTCGTGGATGGGGCACAGGATCGGCGAGACGACCAGCAGCGGCGTCGTGGGATGGCCTTCGCGGATGGTGTCGAGGAAGCCGTGCACCGCCGGGGTGAAGGCGCGCAGGCGCATCAGGTCGGCGTTGACGATGTTGATGCCGATCTTGACGCTGATCAGGTCCGCCGGGGTGTCGCGCAGGGTGCGGGCGGTGAACGGGTCGAGCAACGCGCTGCCGCTGAAGCCAAGGTTGATCAGGTCCACGTCGCCGAGGGCGGCGGCCAGCGCGGGCCAGATCGTGCTGGGACTGGCCGCGTTGGAGCCGTGGCTGATCGAGCTGCCGTGGTGCAGCCACACCCGCCGCCCGGTCGGCACCGGCTCCACGGGAGCGTCGGTGCGCAGCGCGACCAGCTGCGTGAGCTCGTTGTGCGGCAGCCAGATCTCGACCTCCTTGGCACGGTCGGGCAGCCCGGCGAACCGGATGGTGCCGACCGGGCCGGGCTGGGTCTCGGTGGAGCCGGTGGCGACGTCCACGGCCACGACGTTGCCGCCCGGCGCGCTCGCCTGATCGGTCAGGCGGCCGTCGATGAGCAGGTCGTAGACGCTGCCGGGGCGAGGCGGGAGGCCCTGGTAGACGGTCTTGGTGGCGAGGACGTCCAGCTCGACGACCGTGGCCCGGGTGCGGACGACCAGCCGCACGCCGGAGGGCTGCGACTCCGCCATGGCCAGCTGCCCATCGGTGTACTGCGCTCGTGCCCAGGCGGGCAGCCGGTGCGGCAGCAACCCGTGCTCGGTGCGTTCCAGGTCGAGCGCGCCGCGAAGGAGATCCGCGGTGATGGGGGTGGTGACCCGAGCCTGCGGCCCGGGCTTGGCGGCGTCGTGCTGGTGGTCCATGACCACCAGCCTGTCAAGTGCGTTCCCGATCCGCACCTGGTTTTCCGGCCGCGGCCGCGGCCCCGGCTCAGGGGTTCACGGCGGCCAGCGCGTCGATCTCGACCAGCTGGTCGTCGTAGCCGAGGACCGTGACACCCAGCAGCGTGCTCGGCGGGTCGTGGTCGCCGAAGTGGTCGCGCACCACTTCCCACGTCGCGACCAGGTCGGCCTGCCGCGTGGCGGCCACGTAGACGGTCGTCTTGACCACATCGGACAGTCGGGCCCCGGAGTCGGCCAGGGCGGTTTCGAGGTTGCGCATCATCTGGCGCGCCTGTGCGGCGTAGTCGCCGACGGCCACGGTCGCGCCGGACTCATCGAGGGGGCAGGCTCCGGCGGCGAAGACGAGCTGCGCGTCGGGGCGCACGACCGCGCCGTAGGCGTATTCGGCCACATCGGACAGACTTCCGCTGCGGACCAAGCGGACCGTATCGGGCATAACGTCAGCCTACCGGCGGGCGTCGCGATGAGGCTTTCGCTCACTGTGAAAAAGAGTTGATCGTCCGAATAGTCTGGTTGTCAGTGGGTGGTCGGCGAGCTGGGGGCGCCGAATTCTGTTCCACAGTGGACATCGAAAGGACTGGGAGGACGATGGAGCCGCGGGGCGTGGTGGACGACCGGTTCGCCAAGGTGGCCGAGGTGTTCGCGCAGCTGCTGGCCGACGGCCGCGAGACCGGTGCCGGGCTGGTGGTGCGCTACGGCGGCGAGGAGGTCGTGCGGCTCTCCGGCGGGTGGGCCGATGCCGCGCGCACCAGCCCTTGGCGCGAGGACACGCTCGTGCACGTCTACTCGGTCAGCAAGGCGTTCGCCGCGCTGACCCTGCTGAAGGTCCTCGCCGACGCCGGGATCGCGCTGGACACCCCGGTTGCCGCGCTGTGGCCGGACTACGCTGCGGCCGGCAAGTCGGCGACCACGCTGCGCCAGGCGCTCAGCCACCAGGCCGGGCAGCCTGTCTTTCCCGCCACGGCCGGGGATCTGTTCGACGACGCCGGGCTGCGCGCACAGTTGGCGGCGGCCGCGCCGGAGTGGCCACCGGGCACGGCGGTGGCCGAACACGGCCTGACCTACGGCCATCTGCTCGACGGTGTCGTCCGGTCGGTCACCGGGCGCTCGCTGGGGACGGTGTTCCGGGAGGACATTGCGCGGCCGCTGGGGCTGGATGCGCACTTCGGGGTTCCCGACGCCGACCTGCACCGGGTCGCGGAGCTGGAGGTCGCAGACCCGGAATCCTGGAAGTTCGGCGAGCCGGGCGATCTGACGCACCGCGCGCTGGCGGTACCTCCCGGTGCGCTGGACGTGGCGCTGCACAACTCCGAACGTTGGCGGCGCGCCGAGTTCCCGGCTATCGGCATGCACACCACCGCGCGGGCGTTGTGCGGGTTCTTCGCCGGGCTGGCCGACGCAGATGGGCCGGTGGCGCGGCTGCTGGGCGGGGAACTGCACGGGGAGTTCATCCGGCCGCAGGTCAGCGGGTGGGACCTGTTCCTCGGCTTCGACGTGACGTGGACGCTGGGCCTGCAGCACTACGACGGCGATCTGGCCATGGGCGGCCTGGGCGGCTCCACGGCGTGGGTGTCGCGGAAGCACGGCTATTCCTGTGCTTTCGTGACCCGGCACCTCGCCGGACCGCACCGGATGATGGCGCTGGAGGAAGCCATCGAGTCTGCGTGGTGAACCGCGCTTCCGGTGCGGCGGGGTGCGCCGGGTGTCGTGGGGTTGGTATTGACTGGTTGCCATGGCAATCAAGATCGACGATGCGACGATCGCCGACGCCGAACGGCTGACGCGGATCGTGCGGACCAGCAGCGCCTACGACGGGCACTACCGGGTGATGGTGGCCGATCTGGGCATCGACGCCGAGTACCTGGCGGCGCACCTGGTGCGGGTCGCCCGAGACGAGGCCGGTCGGCCGCTGGGCTTCTACACGGTGATCGTCCCGGGGCGTGGCGGCGCCGGCGAAGGCGAGCTCGACTACATGTTCGTCGACGACGCCGCGCAGGGCCGGGGTGTGGGCCGGTTGCTCATCGACGACGCCCGCGCGCAGGCCCGCGCCCGGGGTTTGCGGCGGGTGCACGTGGTGTCGCACCCGCCGTCGGAGGGCTTCTACCTGTCGGTCGGAGCGAGGCGCGTGGGGACGGTTCCCGCGGAGGGTGCGATCACGTGGTCCCGGCCGCATCTGGTGCTCGAACAGTAGGCGGCACCTACCGTGTCGACATGCGAATCTCACGTCTGCAGTTCGTGTCGGTGCCGGTGGCCGACCACGTCAAGGCCCGCGAGTTCTACGTCGACGTCCTCGGCTTCGAGCTGGTCGTGGACATCGCCGGCCCGCACGGCCAGTTCGTCATGGTCGCCCCGCCCGGCGCGCAGACCGGTGTGGTGCTGGTCGACTTCAGCGTCGAGGGGCGCGAGTTCGGCGGGCCCGTGCACCTGCAGTTCCACACCGACGACCTGGACGCCGACGTCGCGGAGCTGCGCGCCGCCGGGGTGGAGGCCGGGAATCCGCAGGAGATGCAGTGGGGCCGGATGACGACCTTCACCGATGTCGACGGCAACCCGATCTCGCTGCTGCAGCCCTCGGCGATGGGGAACCGGCCGGGCTGACGCCGGTCACCGCATCGCGCGCCAGGGTTCGCCGCCGGCCCGGTCGAGCCGGTCGCCGGGTAGCGCCCAGGTGTGCACCGGGGTTTCGGCGGGTGTGCCCGCCGGCCAGCCGGGGTCGCCGGTGCGGGCGAAGTCGCGCCAGGCGCGCATCATGCGCCGGGACAGGGCCTGGTCGTGGTCGTCGGGCGGGCCGCCGAGGAGGAAGTCCGCCGTGGCGAGGTTGCCGAAGTTCAACGGCACGTCGGCGCCGTGCCAGGCGTGGACTCCGCTGCGGCGGCGGGCGAAACGGGCCAGGTGCGCCCGTCCGCCGTGGCGTGCGTGGTGCTCGGCCAGCCGCGTGCTGTGAGCCGCGAAGATCGCGTCGCCGAACAGGGCGAGATAGGCCTCGCGCGGCGAGGACGTGAGGGTGCGGTAATGCTCGGCGACCGCGTCCGGGATGGCCATGGCGTGGGCGAAAGCGCGCAGGTGGGCATCGGTGTCGACGCGCTTGAGGGTGTCCAGCGCGTCGAACAGCCAGTACTCCTCGGTCGTGTGACACACCAGCAGGCCGACGGTCGTGTCGTGCACTGTGGACAGTGGTGCCGCGGGCAGCGTGCGGCCGTCGACGACGGGGCCGAACAGGACCGGGTCGTACTGTCGCCGGGAACCGGAATGCGGGATGCCGGAGACGGCGGTCGCGGCGGTGACGAGGTCGCGGGGTGCGGCCGTCGCCGGGTCGGTGCCGAGTCGGGTGGTGATCTCGGCGGTGATGGCCGCCGCGGCATCGGTGGTGAAGTAGGAGTCGGGGACGCTGTGCAGGATGGCTCGGCGGAACAGCCCGCGTGCCTGCGGCATGAGCAGCAGGCACGCCGCCGATCCGGCGCCGGCGGACTGCCCGGCGACCGTCACGTTGCCCGGGTCGCCGCCGAATGCCGCGATGTTCTCCCGCACCCAGCGCAGCGCGGCGATCTGGTCCAGCAGGCCGCGGTTGTCGGGATGGCCGGCAAGGTGCCCGAACCCCTCGAAACCCAGCCGGTAGTTGGCGGTGACCACGATGAGCCCGGTGGCGGCCAGGGCGCTGCCGTCGTAGTCGGGCTGGGCGGTGGAGCCGAAGGTGTAGGCACCGCCGTGGATCCACACCAGCACCGGCAGCCGGTGCGCGGCCGGAGGCGCCCAGACGTTGAGGGTGAGCACGTCGTCGGCACCGGACCACGTCGGCGCGCCGGGCAGTTCCGCGTCCTGAGGCGCGATGGGACCGAACGCCACGCAGTCGCGCACCCCGGTCCAGCCCGCTGGTGGCCCGGGCGGCTGGAACCGATTCGGTCCGAACGGTGCTGCGGCGTAAGGGATTCCGAGGAACGTGTGGACCGCGCCGTGACGGCCGCGGATCCGGCCGGCGGCGGTGGTGACCTCGGGCGTCACCGCTGGGCCGGGCGGGTCAGTCGCCAGATGACGTCGATTCCCTCTTCGCTGCCCGCCCGGGGGTCGCGGCTGGGGCTGCGCTGGTCGACGCAGGTGAAGCCGAGGCGCTGCGGGATGCGGCCGCTGGCGGTGTTCGCCGCGTCGTGCCAGATCTCCACGCGGTCGATGCCCGGCAGCGCGAACGCCTCGTCGACCAGCGCGGCCGTGCTGGCGGTGGCCAGGCCCAGGCCGGTGTAGTCGGGGTGCAACCAGTACCCGATCTCCAGGCCGCCGGAGCCGATGCGGCGTTCCATGGCGACGCAACCGGCGATCGCGCCGTCGACGATGATGGCGTAGGCGTAAGCGCTGCCGGTGTGCCAGTTGCGGTCGCAGCGGTCGAGGAATTCGACGGCCGTGTCCAGCGAGTAGTCCCCGGCGGCCCACGGCATCCACGGCCGCAGGTGCGGCAGCGCTTCGGTGACCACTCGGTGCATCTCGGCGAGATCGTCACCGCGCCATCGGCGCAACACCGCCGATTCGAGGGTGATCAGTTCCGGGGGATGGGCCATGCGCCGATGGTCCTGCCCCACGGCCGATCTCGGCAACCAAATATCACCGGATCCGCATAGACGAAGTGGGCCGCCCCGTCACCGGGGCGGCCCACTTCGTCTATGCGCGGGTGGCTCAGATCAGGCCGAGCTTGCGGACCGCGTCGCGCTCCTCGACGAGCTCGTTGACCGAGGCGTCGATGCGCTCGCGGGAGAACTCGTCGATCTCCAGGCCCTGCACGATCTCGAACTTGCCGTCGCGAGCGGTGACCGGGAACGACGAGATCAGGCCCTCCGGCACGCCGTAGGAGCCGTCGGAGACCACGGCCGCCGAGGTCCAGTCGCCCTCGGGCGTGCCGTTGACCCAGGTGTGCACGTGGTCGATGGCGGCGTTGGCGGCCGAGGCGGCCGAGGACGCGCCGCGGGCCTCGATGATGGCCGCGCCGCGCTTGGCGACGGTCGGGATGAACTCGTCGGACAGCCAGGCCTGCTCGACCTGCTCGGCGGCGATCTTGCCGCCGACCTCGGCGTGGAAGAGGTCGGGGTACTGGGTGGCGGAGTGGTTGCCCCAGATGGTGAGCTTCTTGATGTCGGTGATCGACACGTTCAGCTTCTGCGCGAGCTGGGACAGCGCCCGGTTGTGGTCCAGGCGGGTCATCGCGGTGAACCGCTCGGCGGGCACGTCCGGCGCGTGGGCCTGGGCGATGAGGGCGTTGGTGTTGGCCGGGTTGCCGACCACCAGCACGCGCACGTCGTCGGCGGCACCGGCGTTGATCGCCTCGCCCTGCGGCTTGAAGATGCCGCCGTTGGCCTCCAGCAGGTCGCCGCGCTCCATGCCCTTGGTGCGCGGGCGGGCGCCTACCAGCAGCGCGACGTTGGTGCCGTCGAACGCGGTGCGGGCATCGTCGGTGATGTCGATGCTCTGCAGCAGCGGGAAGGCGCAGTCGTCGAGCTCCATCGCGGTGCCCTCGGCCGCCTTGACCGCCTGCGGGATCTCCAGCAAGCGGAGCTTGATCGGGGTGTCGGGCCCGATGAGCTGACCGGATGCGATCCGGAACAGCAACGCGTAGCCGATCTGACCGGCCGCACCGGTAACGGTCACGGTGACGGGAGCTTGGGTCATGAGGTTTCGTTCTCCTGCTCGCCGGGTGATTGCCTAGCGGGATGCTATCCCCAGCGCGCCGGTCCCGTTGCGTGCCCGCCACGGATCACAGTGGACCGCGCGCCGGACCGATTCAGCCGCGTCCGGCGGGGAGAGGCAGACCACAGTCCGGCGGCCCCGTGATCACCGATACGTGCTGGGTGGCGGCCCGCGGGAATTCTTCGCACCGTGGTGTCGATCCGGCGCGGAGCCGTTCGTGTAGTGGGTGAGGAGCCGGGGCGGAGCCGGCTTCACGAGCTCGAGGAGAACGCGATGAAGCAGTACCTGCTGAGTATCTACCAGCCCGACGGGCCCACGCCGCCGCCGGAGGTCCTGGAGCCGATCATGCGCGACGTGCAGGCGGTGAACGCCGAGATGCAGGCCGCCGGGGCGTGGGTGTTCGCCGCCGGCCTGCATCCGCCGGCCACCGCGACCGTGCTGCGTGCGAAGGGCACCGACGTGCTCACCACCGACGGCCCGTACACCGAGGGCAAGGAACACCTGGGCGGGTTCACCATCATCCGGGCGGCCGATCTGGACGCCGCGCTGGAGTGGGGCCGCAAGCTGGCGAAGGCGATCACCCTGCCCATCGAGGTGCGGCCGTTGCAGGACGACGAGGGCGAGACGTGCCGGTCGTCGGCGTAGCGGAGGTCGAGCGGGTCTTCCGCGCGGAGTACGGCCGCGCGGTGGCGGTCTTGGTCCGCGTCTTCGGCGACATCGACATCGCCTAGGAAGCGGTCCAGGACGCCTTCGCCACGGCCGTGGCGAAGTGGCCGTCGGCGGGCCTGCCGCCGAGTCCGGCGGGCTGGATCATCACCACGCGCGCAACCGGGCGGTCGACCGGCTGCGCCGGGAAGCCTCCCGCGAGGACCGGCACGCGCAGGCCGCGCTCCTGCACGCCCGCGACGAGCCGGAGCAGGAGGGGCCCGTGCACGACGACCGGTTGCGGCTGATCTTCACGTGCTGCCACCCGGCGCTGTCTACCGGCGCGCAGGTGGCGCTGACGCTGCGGCTGCTCGGCGGGCGGCTGGTGCGTGCCAAGGGCAAGATCCGTGCTGCCGGGGTCCCGTACCGGGCGCCGGACCGGCTACGCGTAGCTGTATCGGTACAGTGTGTGATCATGGCGAGGTTCCGCATGTACCCCAGTGCGCGGCAGGAGCAGGTGATGCTCGCGCATTGCGCGCATGCGCGGTACGTGTGGAACCTCGCCGTCGAACAGCACTCGCACTGGAACCCAGGACGTCAACCTGGACCAGGGTTCGCCGAACAGTGCCGTCAGCTCACCGAAGCCCGCGTCGACAACGAGTGGCTACGGCAGGGCAATGTTGATGTGCAGCAGCAGGCCCTAAAGGACTTTGCCCAGGCGCGTGCGCGCATGTTCGGCTCCGGATTCGGGGCCCCGACATGGCGGAAGAAGTACCGTCATGAGGGGTTCCGGGCGATCGGTACCGATCGGGTACCCGCCCTCAACCTCGATGGGACCCCGGTGCTGAACCGCAAGGGCAAGCAGGTGATGTCCCGGTCGGTGGTGGTGCACAAGCTGAACAAGAATTGGGCTCAGGTCAAGGTCCCGGGCTGCGGGTGGGTACGATTCCGGCTCACCCGCAGCCGGTTGCCGGATGCGAAGACTTTCCGAGTGACCTACCGGAACGGTCAGTGGCACGTCGCGTTCGCCGTCATACCCGATCCGATCAATGCTCCTGGAAACGGCCGAATGGTGGGGATTGATCGGGGCGTGACCATCACCGCCCAGCTCTCGGACGGCCGGTCGCTGAACTGCCCCCAGCTGTCCAGCAAGGAGCGAGCGAAGCTCCGCAAGTACGAACACCGCGCCGCCCGCGCACCCAAGGGAAGCGACACCAAGCGGGCCGAGTACGCCAAGGTCGCGGCCATCAAGGCGCGGGAGGCGAACCGGCGCAAGGACTGGTGCGAGAAGACCTCGACGATGCTCGCCAAGTCCTTTGACACCATCCGGTTCGAAAAACTCAACATTCGGAACATGACCCGATCCGCACGGGGAACCGTTGAGCAACCCGGACGGAACGTGCGCCAGAAGGCCGGGCTGAACAGGAGTATTCTCGCCCAAGGATGGGGCCTGCTTCGGCAACGTACGGAACACAAAGCGCCGGGACGAGTCCACGAGGTCCCGGCCCCCTACACGTCTCTGCGGTGTAGCGATTGTGGGTGGATCGACAAGAACTCGCGCAAGAGCCAAGCCGAGTTCGTCTGTGACGCCTGCGGTTTCACCTGCAACGCGGACCTAAACGCTTCATACAACGTCGCGGCAGGACAGGACAACACCCGTTGTCCCCTACTCGTACGGGTTGGTGCCGGAGGGACAACACCCCGCGTGGGGTCGAAGAGTGTCCGTGAACCTCAACTCTCGCTCTGGTAGCGCGTGTTGGAATCCCCTCAAGAGGGGAGGATGTCAAACCTACTCGACCTACGGGCGCGGTATGGACGTGCTGGGCAGCACCACGAGTTTCCTGGACCTGACCGCCCTGGGGCGGCAGGAGGACTGGGAGGAACCCGAGGGCCGCGCCACCGGCCTTGGTGCCCCGGCGGGCAGCCCGCAGGTGAAGTACCACGACGAGTACTGACCACGGTGTTTCAACTGGTGAGGCCGAGTTCGCCGGCTCGGGCACCGGCTTGGAAGCGGGAGTTGGCGTCCAGCAGGGTCATCAGCTCGGCGACGCGCCGCCGGTAGGTGCGGAGGGAGACGCCGATGCGGCGGGCCGCGGCTTCGTCGGTGAGCCCGGCGTTGAGCGCCTGCAGGACGCTGCGTCCGGCCTGGTCGATCTGCGGAAGTTCCTGACGCAAGTAGTCGGCGAGTGGGATGGCCGTGTGCCAGGTGGCGTCGAACAGGGCGTGCACGCCGTTGATGAGTGTCGGCGCCGTGGTCGCGGTGAATTCGCGTTCGCCCGCGGTGGTGGCACCGGCCAGGATCATCGCCCGCCGGTCGATGATGATCGTCTCGTGTGGCAGCGGGGCGGCGCAGATCCGCACCTCCGCGCCCACATCTGCGATCCGCAGCAAATGCTGCCGTTGTTGCGGATCGCAGAGCGCGGCCGAGGTGAACAGCTTGCGCACCCGCAGGTCCGGAGCGGGTTCGCCGGTGGGCCGGAGGCGTGGGTATGACCAGGTGCGCAGGTCGGTGGCGGCGCACACGAACTCGGTGCGGGCATCGGTGAACAGGTGTCCTGCCCGGCGAATGAGATCTGCCTCGCCACGCACCGCGATCACCTGGTGGTCACCCATGCCCACCGAGTCTACGGAGACGTTCGAGGCGGACGGTGCAAGTACGTTGGCAGCAACCTGCCAGCCGTTGGTGGCCAGGCCGGGTGGGCCCTGAGGCTGGTGCGCATGACGAATCTGACGGCCGCAGTGGGTGGCGAGTTCTTGCTGGGCGGTGATCTGCGGATCAACCGGCTGGGTTTCGGTGCGATGCGGCTGGTCGCCAATTCGCTGGAGGGGCCGCCGCGCGATCCGGCGACCGGTGTGGCGGTGTTGCGGCGGGCCGTGGAGCTGGGCGTCAACCACATCGACACCGCTGGTTTCTACCGCCTCGGTGGCACGTGTGCGCATGAACTGATCCGGCGGGCGCTGTGGCCGCACCGCGACGGTGTGGTGATCGCGACGAAGGTGGGCCCGCTGCGCGACGCCGACGGGACGTTCCGGGGACAGGCAACGGCGGCGGAGTTGCGGGGCTTGGTCGAGGAAGATCTGCGGCGGCTGGGCGTGTCGCGGCTGGACCTGGTCTATCTGCGGGCGGGCGGTATCGGCCCGGACGGGTCTTCGGTCGCGGACCGGTTCGCGGTGCTGGCCGAGCTGCGTGAGGCCGGGCTGATCCGCCACCTCGGCGTGAGCAATGTGGGCGCTGCGCAGCTCGCGGAAGCGCGCTCGGTTGCCCCGGTCACGGCGGTGCAGAACCACTTCCACGTGCAGCACGTCGAGGACCGGCAGTTGCTGGCCGAGTGCGAGCGGTCGGGGATTGCTTATGTGCCGTTCTTCCCGCTCGGCGGCGGTAGCACGCCAATGGACGCGGCAGGTGTTCGGGCAGTCGCGCAGCGGCTTTCCGCCAGTGTCGCGCAGGTGTCGCTGGCCTGGTTGCTGGCGGTTTCCCCGGTGACGTTGGCGATCCCGGGCACCGGTTCGGTGGCGCACCTGGAAGAGAACGTGGCCGCCGGTGGGTTGCGGCTCGACAACGGTGACCTCGCGAAGCTGGGCTCCTAGACGGGTGAGGCCAGTACCGCCGAATTGGCCGTTGGTGCCGCCGCCGCGGCCGCCTAGTGTCCGATCAGGACGGTTGAGTGCGGCGAGAAGGTGGCGTGGTGGTCGAATTTCCGGCGGTGGCGGGGATCGCGGTGGTGGCGCTGGGGCTGGTGCTCACGCCGGGACCGAACATGTTCTACCTGGTGTCGCGGTCGCTGACGCAGGGACGCCGGGCGGGGCTGGTGTCCCTGCTGGGCGTGGCGGTGGGGTTCCTGGTGTACGCGGCGGCGGCCACCGCGGGCATCGCCACCGTGTTCGCGCTGGTTCCCGCGCTGTACACGGCGTTGCAGATCGCCGGCGCGGCATATCTGCTGTGGCTGGCGTGGCAGGCGGTGCGCCCGGGCGGGGTGTCGGCGTTCGAGCCGGCGCCCACCCCCGCCTACGGGCCGGGAAGGCTGTTCGCGATGGGGCTGGTGACCAACCTGCTCAACCCGAAGATCGCGGTCCTCTACGTGTCGCTGCTGCCGCAGTTCATCGACCCCGCGCGGGGCGGTGTGGCGTTGCAGAGCCTGACGTTGAGCTTGGTGCAGATCCTGGTGGCGCTGTCGGTGAACGCGCTGATCGTGGTGACGGCCGGGTCGGTGGCGGGCATGCTGGCCCGGCGCCCGGGGTGGCTTCGGGTGCAGCGCTACTTCATGGGCGCGGTGCTGGCAGGGCTGGCGGTGCGGTTGCTGACCGACCGGGCTCGCCCGGCGTGATGCCGAGTGCGGCCTGCAGCCCGTCGGCGCCGTGCGCGGTGAGTTTCAGCGCCCGCTGCTGAGGTTTGCGGGCCAGCCAGCCTGAGTCGAGCAACGCGGTCAGCAGCGCCGCGCCGAGCCGGCCGGCGAGGTGGTGCCGTTGTTCGCTCCAGTCCACGCAGAACCGCAGCAGCGGCCGTCGCGACGGCCCGGCCTGCATGGCGTGCAGGTCCACACCCAGCGCGGCGAAGACCTCGTCGGCCCGCGGACCGAGCCGGTAGGGATGGTCGCTGAGCTGCACGGACAGGCCATCCTGCGGGCGGCGGCGGGTGTCGCGGATGCCGTCGTCGGCGGCGAGCGCGCCTCGGTCCAGCAGCGCCGCGGTGACCGTGACGCCGAGCCGACCGGCGAGGTGGTCGTAGCAGCTGCGGGCTTCGCGCACCGCGGCGGCGCGGGTGCCCTGGCGCAGCGAGCGCACCGGTTCGGCCGGTGCGATGGCGGCGAGGGTTTCCAGCACGGCGGCGACCCGGCCGTCGACGAGCCGGAAATAGCGGTGCCGCCCGGAGCGTTCGGCCTCGATCAGGCCACCGGCGCAGAGCTTGGCGAGGTGCGCGCTGGCGGCGCTGGCCGACAATCCGGCTTCCGCGGCCAGCACCGAGGCGGGTAGCGACCGCCCGTCGGCCAGCGCCTGCAGCACCTTGGCGCGGCCGGGTTCGGCGAACAGTGCGGCCACCGGCGCGATGTCGCTGTCTCCCTGGACTGCCATGCACCCATTCTGCTCCCACGACATTTCAGGCCGGCGTGAAGTGTTGCGGGTGCAGCCTCGGTGCGTGGTGAAGAGACGAGGTTCTCCTGTGCTGGTGCTCGCGGTGATGTGCGCGGGCATGTTCCTGGTGCTGCTGGATGTCACGGTGGTCAACGTGGCCCTGCCCGCCATCCGCGGCTCGCTGGGTGCGGGGATGGCCGGAACGCAGTGGGTGGTCGACGGATATGCGCTGGCCATCGCCGGGATGTTGCTGGTCGGCGGCGCGCTGGGCGACCGCTTCGGGCACCGCAGGGTGGTGCTCGCCGGGCTGGCGGTCTTTGGCGCGGCGTCGCTGGGGTGCGCGCTGGCTCCGGGGCTCGGGGCGCTGGTCGCCGCTCGCGCGGTGCAGGGTGTGGGGGCGGCGTTGCTGCTGCCGGGCAGCATGGCGGTGATCGCCGGGGTGTACCCGGATGCGGCGGAGCGGGCGCGGGCTTTGGGGGTGTGGGCGGCGGTGTCGTCGCTGGCGTTGCCGGCCGGTCCGCTGGTGGGCGGCCTCCTCGTGGAGTGGGGCGGCTGGCAGTCGGTGTTCGCGCTGAACGTGCCGGTGGTGATCGCCGCGGTCGTGGGAGTTCGCACACTGGTGCCGGTTGTGCCCGGCGATCGTGGGCAGCGGGTGCGCGTCGGGGCGCTGGCAGGTGCGGTCGTGGGGTTGACGGCGGTGGTGTTCGCGGTGATCGAGGCCGGTCAGGCAGGACTGGGGGCATCGGTGGTGGCGGCACTGGGAGTGGCGGTGATCGCGCTGGGGGCGGCCGGGCGGCGGGTGCCGCGTTCGTGGCTGGGCAACCGGCCGTTCCTGGCGGCGAACTCGGTGGCGCTGCTGATGAATCTCGGCATGAACGGCACGCTGTTCGTGCTGTCGCTGTACCTGCAGAACCTCGGCGGGAACTCGCCGGCGCGCACCGGTTTGCTGCTGTTGCCGATGTCGATTCCGCTGGTGCTGCTGGCGCCGGTGGCCGGGCGCGTGGTGGCGCGCTTCGGGCCCCGGGTGCCGATGGTGTGCGGCGCGGTGATCGCCGCGGCGGGATCGGGCTGCTGGGCCCTGGCGTCTCCGGGTGGTGGCTATGCCGAGGTGGTTCCGGTGCTCGTCGCGTGCGGGATCGGTGCCGGATTGCTGACCACACCGGTGGTGGCGGCCGCGGTCGGCGCGCTCGGACCGCGACGTTCGGGGCTGGCCAGCGGGGTGAACAACACCATGCGGCAGACCGGGACCGCGCTGGGCGTCGCGGTGTTCGGCGCGATCGCGGGCTCTCCGGCCGCACCCGCCGATTTCGCCGCTGGGCTGCACCGGCTGGCAGTGGTCGGCGTGCTGCTGTGGCTGGTGGCGATCGCCTGCAGCCTCGCCACCAGCCCATCCGGGCGCGGACCTCGTTCCGGTGGCCCGGACAACCTGAAGCTCTCGTCAGGCCGCACCGGAGACGGGCTCCGGGCGGCCGGCGTGGCGGAAGGGTGAGGGGGCCAGCGCGCGGCGTTGAGCAGGCCGAGTCCGGCCGCGGTGGCGTGCTGGTGCTAGATCATGCGTTTGCCGCCACCGGCGTAGATGGTCTGGCCGGTGACCCAGCGGGCTTGGTGGGAGGCGAGGAAGACCGTGAGGTCGGCGATGTCGTCGGGGCGGCCGACGCGGCCCAGCGGGCTGAACTCCGCGAAGCGGGTGTTCATGTCGTCGCTGATCCAGCCGGTCTGCACCGGGCCCGGCGAGATGATGTTGACGGTGATGCCGGCGTCGCCGAGTTCGATGGCCGCGGAACGGCTCAGCGATTCCAGCGCGTTCTTGGTCGCCCAGTAGGAGATCTGGTCGGCCGCGCCGGGCGCGGCGTCGGTGGAGATGTTGATGATGCGGCCCCAGCGGGCCTTGCGGCGCAGGTGACGGCGGTGGAATTCGGCCATCAGCAGCGCGGGCGCGCGGGTGTTGACGGCGTGGTGGGCGTCCAGGCTCGCCGCGGCGACGGTGGTGGCGCCGCGGGCGGGGTCGGTCCGGAAGGTGTCGGGCACGCAGTGGGCGGCGTTGTTGACGAGGATCTCCACCGGCCCGAAGTGGGTTTCGGCGTGGTCGAAGACCGCCGGGACGACGGTGGGGTCGGCGAGATCGACGGCCAGCGATTCGGCGTCGGCACCGTCGCCGCGCAGGGCGTCGCGCACGTGATCGGTGTCGGTGGACTTCGCCGTGCCGTAGGTGTGGTCGGCTCCGGTGGTATCGCGGGTCGGGGGTGTTTCGGGCAGGGAGGCGAGCACGACTTTGACGCCTTGGCGGGCCAGGGCGCGGGCGATGCCGGCGCCGATGCCCAGCGGGCTGTTGGCACCGGTGATCACGGCGACGCGGTCGCGCAGGCGGGGGTCGATCACGCGGTGGTCCTCTCGAAGTGTCCGATGTGGTCGGTGATGGTGGTGGTGATCTGGCGGTGCAGCGCGCCGGGCAGGGCGTGGCCGAGCCCGGGGATGGTCGCGCAGCGGGCGCCGGGGATGAGGTCGGCGAGGTGCCGGCCGTGCGGGGGTGGGTTGATGGGATCTTGCGGGCCCTGGATGACCAGGGTCGGCGTGGTGACGTGGCGCAGTTCGGCGCCGCGTTCGGTGGGGACCGGGGTGGCGAAGGCGTGCGCGGACGGTTGCCGGTAGCTGCCGGCGTGGTCGATGACGGCGTTCTCCCAGCGCCGGAACTCCTCGGCGTCGAAGGGGATTTCTTCGCCGGCGAGCAGTCGCCACTCGTCGATCCGGCGGTGCAGCGCGGTGGCGCGGTCGGGTGCGGGGTCGGCGCGGTGGGCCATCGCGGTGACGATCCGCGGGGTCGGGGTGGGCAGGTCGGTGGGTTCGCCTTCGACGGCGCGGCGCATCGAGTCGGCGAAGTCGACGTCGAGGGCGGCGGTCAGCATCAGGGTGAGGGTGCGCAGCCGGTCGCGGTGGTCCAGGGCGAGCAGCTGGCCGAGGGTGCCGCCCATGGACAGGCCGACGACGTGGGCGGTGGCGATGCCGTGGCCGTCGAGAACGGCTACGGCATCGCGGGCGAGGTCGGTCAGGGCGTAGTCGGTGATGTCCAGGTGGGTGGAGCGGCCGGTGTCGCGGTGGTCGTAGCGCACGACGTGCAGGTGGTGCGCGACGAGGGCGTCGACGAACTCGTCGGGCCAGCCCAGCGCGCTGGTGTTGGCGCCCATGATCAGCAGCACCGGCGGGTCCGCCGGGTCGCCGCGGGATTCGCTCCACAGCCGCAGGCCGTCGGGTGTGGTGATGTGGAGTTCAGTCATCGAGCAGCCCTTCTCGACGGGCCAGGGCCGCGAGGTCCTTGGGGTCGCCGGCCATGATGGTCCGCACGTGGGTGGTGATGGTCTGGACGGGCCAGTTCCACCAGGCGATGCGCTGCAGCAGTTCGACGTCGGCGTCGTAGAAGCGGCGGCGGATCACCCGGGCCGGGTTGCCGCCGGCGATGCCGTAGGCGGGGATGTCGCCGGTGACCACCGCGCCGGTGGCGATGATCGCGCCGTCGCCGATGTGCACGCCGGGCATGACGGTGGCGTCGCGGCCGATCCAGACGTCGTTGCCGACGACGGTGTCGCCCTTGGTCGGCAGGTTGGTGGCGAGGTCGAGGGTTGCCTGGGCCCAGTCGCCGCCGAACATGGTGAACGGGTACGTGGAGCAGCCGATCATGGGGTGGTTGGCGGCGGGCATGATGAACCGCGCTCCGGTGGCCAGCGCGCAGAACCGGCCGATGCGCAGCCGTGCGGGCCCGTAGTTGTAGAGCACGTTGCGGGTTTCGAATTCGGCGGCGCCTGCGGGGTCGTCGTAGTAGGTGTACTCGCCGATCTCGATCAGCGGGGAGCTGACCACTGTGGACAGGAAGGCCACGTTGGTCAGCTCGGGCCGGGTGCTGGGGTGCACCCGGGTGGGGTCGGGTGTGTCGGGCATGGTGGCGGCTCCCCTCAAGCGCGTCGGCCGTCGTGCAGGTTCAGGGTGGGCCCGTTCCAGCGTCGCCGCAGCCATCGGTCGTGGCTGGCGACGACGATGGCGCCGGGCGCGGCGTGCAGGGCGTCTTCGAGTTCGCCGACGAGGGTCAGCGACAGGTGGTTGGTGGGTTCGTCCAGGAACAACACCTGTGGTGGATCGGCGAGCAGCAGTGCCAGGGCCAGGCGGCGGCGCTGGCCGACCGAGAGCGCGCCGACGGGGCGGTCGAGGTCGGCCTGGGCGAGCAGGCCGAGTTCGCGCAGGTCGAGCCGGTGGGGCGTGGCGTAGATCTGCCGGGGGCTCTTGCCGGGGGCGGCGAAGGTGACGTCCTGTTCGAGCAGGCCGACGCGGAGGTCGTGGCGGCGCTGCACGGTGCCGGTGTCGGGCGCCAGCCGGCCGGCGGCGAGGTGCAGCAGGGTGGACTTGCCTGCACCGTTGCCGCCGGTGATCAGCAGCCTGTCGGTGCCGGTGACGTCGAGTTCGTCGATCCACACCCGTCCGCGCACGCCGGCTTCCCTGATCTGCAGCACCACATCGGTGGTGGTTTCGCGGCCGGTGAGGGGCGCGGCGAAGCGCAGCGGGCTCGGCGGTTCGTGGACTTGGGCGGTGGTGAGGTCGTCGAGGCGCTGCTGGGCGTTGCGCACCCGGCGGGAGATCTGCTTCTGGACCCGGCCGCCGGAGTAGTCGTAGGCCATCTTGGCGTTGTCGCGCCGCATGCCGTGGTGGCTGACCTGGCGGGCGGTGACGTCCACGGCGTGGCGCAGGGCGGCGAGTTCGTTCTGCTCGGCGGTGTAGCGCTGTTCCCAGCGGGCGCGTTCGGCGCGTTTGGCGGCGAGGTAGTCGGTGAAGGTGCCGCCGTAGCGGGTGGGGCCGTCCACGGCGGGGTCGAGGTCGAGGATGTCGGTGCAGACCGCGTCGAGGAACACGCGGTCGTGGCTGGCCAGCACGACGGCGCCGGGCAGCGCGGCGAGGTGCTGCTGCAGGAACGTCAGGGCGGATTCGTCGAGGTGGTTGGTGGGTTCGTCCAGCAGCAGCGCGCGGGGCCGGCGCAGCAGCAGGACTGCGAGGCCCAGCCTGCTGCGCTGGCCGCCGGAGAGCGTGCCGATGCGCCGGTCGCCGGTGATGCCGCCCAGGCCGAGCCCGTCGAGGACGACTTCGGCGCGGTGGTCGGCGTTCCAGGTGTCGTGCTGCTGGGCCCAGTCGAGGACTTCGCCGTAGGCGGCGAGGATCCCGGGGTCCGCGGGCGCCTCGCCGAGGGCGTCGGCGAGTTCGGCGAGGCGGGCTTGTGCGGCGCGGTGTTCGGCCAGCGCCTCGTCCAGCGCGGCCGCCAGCGTCGTGCCGGGGGTGAAAGGTGGTTCCTGGTGCAGGAATCCGAGGTCGTCGGGGCGGGCGAGCTCGCCGCTGTCGGGGTCTTCCGCGCCGGCGAGGATGCGCAGCAGGGTGGACTTGCCGACGCCGTTCTCGCCGACAAGGCCGATGCGCTGGCCGGGCGAGGCGGTCAGCGACACCCCGGCGAGGACGGTCCGGTCCGCATAGGACTTGACGAGGTCACGTGCGCGCAGAACGAAGGACGAAGCGGCAGAAACATGGGGCACAGGGCGTCACACCGGGGGGACTCGATGACAATCGCCCGCCGGGCACGATTCGACGCGAACCGGTGGAAGCGGTCGCGGAAGCCTCGGACGCGGGCCTAGCTCGAAGTCAGTTCTTCATAGTGGTGTTGATCTTAGCGGCAAGTCCGCCGCGGATGTCAAGGGAATTTCTGCGCCGTCGTCCGCCAGACGGGGTAGATCCGCTCGCCTGTCGTGGTGATCCAGTCGGCGAGCGGTGCCGGTCGATGTTGGCCTGGGGCCATCGGCTCCCGCACGGGGGGCCCGAGCAGTTCAGGAGATACGTGATCATGCGCCGATTCCTCAGCGTCGCCGTCCTCGCCGCCGCCTTCGCCGGCACCACCGCGGGCCTGGCCCACGCCCAGGACGACCCGTCGAACTTCACGCTGCCCGCCCCGGCGTGCGAGAGCGGCAGCTGCGCCGACTCCAACGGGCAGGACGGGTACGGCCAGGACGGCACGGCGCACTCCGTGGCGACCGACGAAAGCGGGAACCAGTGACGCCGGTTCGCCCGTAGCCGAGCTGTTCGGGGGCCTGCTCCACGCGGAGCAGGCCCCCGACGCTGTCCGCACCGCCGCTAATTCGGTTGCCCCGCCGCAAGATTCGGGTGTAGTGCTTGTCCAATGATGCAGCAGAACCACACCGGCGACACCGCGGTGCTGTCGGACGGCGCCACGACGGTGTCCTACGTCCCGAACGGGATGCCGCGCACCGCGCGGGTGCTGGGAATCGACGGACCTGGCGCGTTGGATCTGCTCCGCGCGGAGTTGCCGGGGTGGAAGCTGTTCGCCACGCCGGAGCACGGCGAGGTGCTGGTGCGCGCAGGTGCGCGGCTGAAGCGGCACGCGCATGCGATGCGGCGGGATCTGCGGGCCGACCCTCCACCGCGCGAGTGGGCGGACCTGGTCCCGGCGGCGCCGCTGCGGCTGGTGGACTGCGATCGCCCGGCGTCGGAACTGCTGGCGCCGTGGCGTGAGGCGTACCCGCCGGATCACCCCGACCGGGGCTCCGGCGACGACCAGCAGGTGCTGGTGGAGCTGCTGCAGCCGCTGCTGGCCGGCCGGGTGCTGGGGCCCGTGCTGGGGTGCAGCGCATTGGTGGTCGACGCCGGCGACCAGGTCGCGGCCGGGCTGGTGGTCAACGATCGCGATGGCGTGCCGTGGGTGGGCGATGTGTTCCGCCGTCCGGCGGCGGAATTCGCGGGCCTGGGCGGGCTGCTGCTGCGGCGCGCGATGGCATGGTTGAGCGCGCAGGGCCGGCATGAGGTGGGTTTGGCCGTCACGGTCGGCAACCCGGCGCAGCACGTGTACGAGCGGCTCGGGTTCGCCGTCACCGACACGACGATGACCGTGGAAGTCCCGTGACCGCATCCCCGGACCGGCCGCCGCCGCGGGGATGGCTTCGGTCATACCGCGGGCGGCGTGCGGCCGGAGCGGGTTAGGATGGCGGTGTGATTCGCAGTTCGTGCTTCGCGTGGTGGCGCTCCGGTTAGGAGCGGCCATCTCAGCACGCACGTCTCGGGCCGTTCGGATGGACGGCCCTTTTTCGTGTTCTCCACGCGTCGCGGGCCCCGGCCGGACCCCGCCACCAGACCGAGGAGAACACCATGACCACCGTGATCGAGACGTCCACCGCCGCGCGCCGCAGCGCCGAGCTGGAAGAGCAGATCACCTTGCGCCCCAACGACTTCCGAGTGCTCACCGGCGACCGCCCGACCGGGCTGCTGCACCTGGGCCACTACTTCGGCACCCTGCACAACCGCGTCCGGTTGCAGCGCCAGGGCGTGGAGATGATGGTGATCATCGCCGACTACCAGGTGCTCACCGACCGCGACGTCGCCGAGCACCTCGGCGAGCACGTGGACAACCTGATGCTGGACTACCTGGCCGCCGGGATCGACCCGCGGACCGCCACGATCTTCACCCACAGCGCGGTCGCGGCGCTCAACCAGCTGCTCCTGCCGTTCCTGAGCCTGGTGTCGGTCTCGGAGCTCAGCCGCAACCCCACGGTCAAGGACGAGATCAACCACTCGCGGCAGGCGGCCGTCAGCGGCCTGATGTTCACCTACCCGGCGCACCAGGCCGCCGACATCCTGTTCTGCAAGGCCAATCTGGTGCCGGTGGGCCAGGACCAGCTGCCGCACCTGGAGCTGACCCGCACGATCGCGCGCCGCTTCAACGACCGCTACGGGCGGCTGCTGCCCGAGCCGGACGCGCTGCTGTCGCCGGCGCCGCTGCTGCTGGGCACCGACGGCACCAAGATGAGCAAGAGCCGCGGCAACGCGATCACGCTATCGGCCACCGCCGATGAGACCGCGCGGCTGATCCGTGGCGCGAAGACCGACGCGCAGCGCCACATCACCTACGACCCGCAGTCGCGCCCGGAGGTCTCCAGCCTGGTGCTGCTCGCGGCCCTGTGCCTGGGGCGCGATCCGCACGACGTCGCCGCGGACATCGGTTCGGGTGGCGCGGCGGAGCTGAAGCGCACCGTGACCGAGGTGGTCAACGAGTACCTGGCGCCGATGCGGGAACGACGCGCCGCCTTCGCGCAGGATCGCGGCGATCTGCGCCGGATCCTGCGCGAGGGCAACGAGCGCGCCAACGCCATCGCCGAGGCGACCCTCGCCGAGGTGCGCTCAGCGATGGGCACCCGCTACTGAGCGGGTCAGCTGCCCGTCGCGCATCACGGCCACGTCGTCGACCTGGTCGAGGTACTCGGTGTCGTGGGTGACCATGACGGTGGCGACCTGGTGCTGGCGGGTGACCTCGGCGAGCAGCTCGACGATCTGGCCGCCGCGCTCCTGGTCGAGCGCGGCGGTCGGCTCGTCCACCAGCAGCACCGCGGGCCTGCCGGTGAGGGCGCGGGCGATGTTGACCCGCTGGCGCTCACCACCGGAGAGCTGGTGCGGCCGCCGGTGCTGCTTGCCGTCGAGCCCGACCGCGGCCAGCGCTTCGACGGCCGCGCGGCGCTGCCGCCGCACCGGAACGCCGCGCATGTGCTGGATGGCGAGCAGCTGTTCGGCGGCGGTCAGCGAACCGAGCAGGTTGGGCTGCTGGAAGACGATGCCGATCTTCTCCAGCCGCAGCCGGGCCCGCTGCGCCGCGGACAGACCGACGGCGTCGACGCCGTCGACGACCACGCGGCCGGAATCGGGGCGCAGCAGAGTCGCGGCCACGGCCAGCAGGCTCGACTTGCCGGAGCCGGAGGGCCCGACGACGGCCAGCACCTGGCCGGGCTCGACCTGCAGCGACACCTCGTCGAGAGCGGTGAGTACGCGGTCGCCGTCGGGGTAGGTCAGGCGGACATCGGTCAGGGTGAGGCTCATCGGGCTGCTCCCAAAGCGGTCAGCGGGTCGACGGAAGTGATGCGCCGGACGGCCAGGACGGCACCAGCCATGCCCAGGACGATCATGGCGATGATGGGCAGCACCGTCGTGGCGGCGGTGAGCTGGAACGGCACGGCCTGCACCGCCAGCGCCCCCAGCCCGACCCCGACCGCACCACCGACACCGGCGCCGAGCACCAGCACGATCGCCGACTGCGCCAGCGCATCCCGCAGCAGGTAGCCGGTGGCGCCGCCGAGGGCCTTGAGGATCGCGATGTCGCCGCTGCGCTGGATGGTCCACACGGTCATGAACGCGCCGATGACCAGCGCGGAGATCGCGTACAGGAAGCCCTGCATCATCAGCAGCGACCCGTTCTCCGAGGAGTAGGAGCCGATGGCCGACAGGCTGCCGCCGGTGGTCGCCGTGGTGGTGCCCGCTGCGGCGTCGGCCTGCGCCGGATCGGTGGTCACCTCGGCGGCGATGACGGTGGCCAGCGGCGCGTCGACGCGCGGGGGCCGCAGCTCCGACCAGGTCTCCAGCGCCGTCCACGCCACCGGCGTGTGGCTGTAGTAGGCGTTGTCGGCGATGCCGCTGATGGTCAGCCGCTGCGTGCCCGCCAGCACGCTCTGCCCGACGGCCAGGTCGTTGTTCTCGGCGAGCTCGCGGCTGATCACCAGCGTGCCGGGCGTGACCGCCTCGGGCGCGAGTCCGTCGGCGGAGCGCACGCCGAAGATGGTGGCGGCCGTGCCGCCGGTGGCGGTTTCCAGGCGGGTCTGGGTGATGCCCAGCGGTGCGGCGCGCTGCACGCCGGGCGCGGCGCGGTAGGCGTCGAGCTGGGCCTGGGTGACCGAGGAGTCGGCGAAGGACTGCTCGGGGGCTTCGGCACTGGCCGTGCCGAAGGCGATGTGGGTGGTGGGCAGCTGTGTGATGGCCGAGGTGGACTGGTGGGCCAGGCCCGCGGTCAGTCCCGACAACAGCACGATCAACAGTGTGATCAGCCCGACCACCGAGCCCATGAGCGCGAACCGCCCCTTGGCGAAGCGGATGTCGCGGATGGCGAGGAACACGGTGTTCTGCTTTCCGGTCGTGGTCGATTCCGGCTTCCAGCCTCGCCGCGAACGGCCCTGTTGCCATCGCCGCGTGGATTGATTCCGCGGCTGCCGCGCGGTGCACCCCGATCTCAACCGAACGATCGATGCCGCGCCCCGGCTGCGATGTCTAGAAAGGACCCTGGCGAGCACCGTCCGCCCCGTCCACCCACAGGCCTTAAGGTGTCCACAGTGTCCGAAACGTCGTTGCCCGCCGGTCCCGGCCCGGTGGCGATCCTGCGGTTGATGCGGCTGGTGTTCCACGCGGGATTCCTGCTGCTGCTGTGCATCGCCACCACGCGGGTGTTCCTCACCCACCCCGCCGGCCCGGCCGGCTGGCTGGCGGTGGCCGGCGCGGTGCTGCTGACCGCCGTGTACGCCGCGGGCGCGGCGGTGCGCCACGCCCTGCACCGGCGGTGGCTGGCGATGGCATGGCTAGCGGCGGTCACCGCGGTGTGGGCGGGCCTGCTGGTGATCAGCCCGGACTTCTCGTGGCTGGCGTTCCCGCTGTTCTTCCTGCACCTGCACCTGCTGCGCGGGCGGCACGCGCTGGTCGCGGTCGTGGTGGTCACCGCCCTGGTCGTATCGGCCCAGGGCTGGCACGCCGGGACCTGGAGCGTGGGCATGGTGCTGGGCCCGGTCGTCGGGGCCGGGGTGGCGGTGGTGATCACCTGGGGCTACTCGGCGATCTACGCCGAGAGCCAGCGCAGGCAAGCCCTCATCGACGACCTGACCCGCACCCGCGCGGAACTGGCGTCCTCGCAGCACCAGGCCGGGGTGGCCGCCGAGCGGGAACGGCTGGCCAGGGAAATCCACGACACCCTCGCCCAGGGCCTGTCGAGCATCGTGCTGCTGCTGCGCGCGGCGGACACGGCGCTGCCACCGCAGGCGGACAAGGCCCGCGCCCGCATCACCGAGGCGCAGCGCACCGCGTCGGACAACCTCGACGAGGCCCGCCGCTTCGTGCGGGACCTGCGCCCACCGTCGCTGACCGGCGCGGGACTGCCGCAGGCGCTGCAGAGGTTGTGCGAGGACACCGCGAGGGAATCGGGCATCCACTGCCGCTTCCAGACCGACGGCGTACCCGTGCAGTTGCCGTCCGGCTACGAGGTGGCGCTGCTGCGCGCGGCCCAGGCCAGCCTCGGCAACGTCGTCCGCCACGCCCACGCCCACACCGCGGTGGTCACGCTCGGGTTCCTCGACACGGAGGTCACCCTCGACATCTACGACGACGGTGCCGGTTTCGACCCGGCCGCGGTCCGGCCCGCACCGGATGGCAGCGGATATGGGCTGATCGCGCTGCGGGAACGCATCGGCGCGCTGGGCGGGCGGCTCGCGGTGGAGTCCGCGCCCGGCGACGGCACCGCGGTGGCCATCCGGCTGCCGCTGACCGACGAGGAGATCCGGTGATGGCCGAAGCGTTGCGCATCCTGCTCGTCGACGATCATCCGGTGGTCCGGCGCGGACTGCGGGCGATGTTCGACGACCGGCCGGACATGACGGTGGTGGCCGAGGCCGCCGACGGGCAGGCCGCGCTGGACGCGCTGGCCGGCACCGAGGTGGACATCGTGCTGATGGACCTGCAGATGCCCACCGGCATGGACGGCGTCACCGCCACCCGCCGCATCACCGCGGAGGGCGGCCCGCCGGTGCTGGTGCTGACCACCTACGACTCCGACGCCGACATCCTCACCGCCGTGGAAGCCGGCGCCACCGGCTACATGCTCAAGGACGCCCCACCGGAGGAGCTGTGCCAAGCGGTGTGGCTGGCTGCGTCGGGCCAGACGGCGCTGGCACCCGGCGTGGCGGCACGGCTGCTCGGTCACCTGCGCCGCCCGCAGCCCGCGTTGAGCCCGCGCGAGGTCGAGATCCTGCAGCTGCTGGCCCAAGGCCTGTCCAACCGGGCGCTGTCGAAGGCGCTGTTCATCAGCGAGGCGACCGTGAAGACGCACCTGGTGCACATCTACGACAAACTCGGCGTGGACAACCGCACCGCGGCGATCACCACGGCGTTGCAGCGCGGCATCATCCGGCCCCGGTGACCGCCTCGACCAGGAACGCCGGACGCCACCAGTAGTCGGCCAGCCGCCGGGTGGCGATCCCGGCGAACCCGGCCTCACGCAGCAGCGCCTCCCAGGCGTCGATGGCCAGCTCGTAGTTGGTGGGCGCAGCGGTGCCGAACTTGCCGAGGATCACCGGCAGGATGAACCCGGCGCCGACGAGATCGCGGTCACCGTCGTACTCGCGCAGGCCGCGCTCCAGCCGGGCCAGGCAGTCGCGGAACCACGCGGGTTCCCACACCGAGGCGACCTCCGGGACGTCGAACTCAACCAGCACGAACCGGTCGGTGTGCGCGGCGATCCAGCGCAGCACCCGGGCCTTGTCGGCCTCCGGCAGGGATTGCAGCGCGAAGGTGGACTGCACCAGGTCCCAGCGCCGGGTGTGGGTGGCGGTGAACTCCTGGGCGGTGCACGGCCACGCGAGGTGCGGGATGCCGCGTCGCGTCAGCTCGGCGGTGGTCTCGGCCAGCAGCGCGGCACTGGGCTCGACGACCCCGACGGCGGGGCGGTGCTCGGTGAGCGCGGGCAGCAGCGCCATCCCGTCGCCGGTACCGATGTCGAGCAGCCGCTGAGGCCGGTGCCGCCGGTAGAGCTCGCGCAGCGCGCCGGAGGTGGCCTCGTAGAGGCCGATGTTGCCGCCGCCGCGGATGAACGCCCGGAATGCCGCGGGGGAGTCGTAAACGCTCGCGGCATCGCCACCAGCGGTGATCACGGCCAGCAGTCGCGCCAGTTCGCTGTCCGGGTCCAGCGCTCCGGCCTGTTCGGCGGCGCAGTGCGCAGTGGTGGCGTCTCCGCTGCTGTAGGCCCGGATCGCCGCGCACAGCGCGGTTTCGGCGTCGGTGAGGATGTCTGCGGGGCGGGTCTGGTGGATCAGGATGTGCTCCTCGTTCAGGCGGGACCGTCGAGATAGGACTGCCCGCGCGAGGACAGCCGGAAGCCCGATTCCTGGGGCTCGACGAGGCCGAGCTCGCGCAACTGCCACACGTCGGATTTGCAGCGGGACGCCGGCCGCCCAAGGCCGGCGGCGAGTTCGGTGGGCCGGAGCCCGGGGCGCTGCCGCAGCACTTCCAGGACGGCCTTGGTCCACGGCCCGCGCGGGGAAGAGACGTCCAGCCGCGCCAGCCGCCGGTCGATCTCGGCGCGTTCGCGGGGACGCAGCTCCACCGGTTCCGGCGGCGGCTCGGGCGCGGGGCCCGCGTAGCTGAGGGCGAGGCGGTAGACCGCGCCGCGGCCGTGCTTGTCCAAAGAGGACCGGAGCCCGGCGGCGGAGGCGAAGCCGGCGCGGTGGGCGTCGGCATCGGTGATCCGGGCTGGATCGACCTCGGCGACCTCGTCGACGCCGATCACCCCGACTGCGGTGTGCAACCGCGAGCCGGCCCGCGCCAGCGGGCTGGGCCAGCGCTGGAACGCCAGGGTGATCTCGCCGGCGGCCACGCCCCGCAGGATCCGGTTGCTCAACACCACGCCCACCACGCTAGTACAGGTGCCGCAATCACCGATCCGGGCGGATTGTGGCGCCCACGATGATCACGAAACGGGGTCGTCAGCTTCCGCGCGCCCGCCGGAACAGGGGAGAATCGGGACATGTTGCAGGTCTGCCTCAACGGCGCGCGATCGCCGCGCGAGCACTTCCACCTGCCCGTGCGTCCGGAGGAACTGGCCAAGGCCGCCGCGGACAGCATCGCCGCCGGCGCCACCGACATCCACCTGCATCCCAAGGCACCCGATGGGGCCGACAGCCTCGACCCGCACGCGGTCGCCGCCGCGCTGCGCGCGGTGCGGGCCGCCGCGCCCGGCGTGGGGGTCGGCGTCACCACTGGAGCCTGGACCGCGCCCGACACGGCCGACCGGATCCGGGCCATCCGGGCGTGGACGGTGCTGCCCGATCACGCCTCGGTGAACTGGCACGAACCCGGCGCGGACGACGTCGCGGCCGTGCTGCTGGAGCGCGGTATCGGTGTCGAGGCGGGCATCTACTCCGGCACCGACGGCGACCACCAGTTCCTGCGCTCCCCGCACCGCGGCCGGGTCTTGCGGGTGCTGGCCGAGGTCACCGACCTGACCGCGCGCGGCGCCCCGGCGACGGCCGAAGCACTGCTGGAGCGGCTGCGCCCGGCGGCGACACCGATCCTGCTGCACGGCGAGGCGGCCGGCGCGTGGCCGGTGCTGACCATCGCGGCCCGCCGCGGGCTCGCGACCCGCATCGGCCTGGAGGACACCCTGCTGCTGCCCGACGGGCAGGTCGCCGCCGACAACGCCGAACTGGTCGCCGCCGCGACCCGGATCATCGCCGAGGAGAGCTCATGACCGCAGTCGACCACCAGCAGCTCGTCGGGCTCATGCCGTTCGCGGTGTCGCTGGGCGTGCAGATCGACTCCGCGAGCACCGAGGAGGTCTGCGGGCACCTGGACTGGGCACCGCAGCGCTGCACGGCAGGAGGAGTGCTGCACGGGGGAGCGGTCATGGCGCTGGCCGATTCGATCGGCGCGATCTGCGCGTTCCTCAACCTCCCCGAGGGTGCGCACACCGCCACGATCGAATCGAAGACGAACTTCTTCCGCGCGCTGCGCGAGGGTGCGCTGCACGCGGTCAGCCGCCCGCTGCACGTGGGCCGCACGAACATCGCGGTGCAGACGGAGCTGCTGGACGACGACGGGCGCCGCATCGGGCACACCACCCAGACCCAGGCCGTGCTCTCGGCCTGATCCCACGCCGCCGACGAGCAGGCATATTTCCGCTCGGCTATATTGACGGGGTGGCAAGTACCTTCGAAGTCCTGGCCGAACCGCACCGCCGGGACATCCTCGACCTGCTGCGCACCGGCGAACGAGCCGTCGGCGACCTCGTCGACCACCTCCCGCTGAGCCAGCCCACGGTGTCCAAACACCTCAAGGTGCTGCGCGAAGCAGGCCTGGTCGAAGTCCGCCAGGACGCCCAACGCCGCTGGTACCGGCTGCGTCCCGAGCCACTCGCCGAAATCGACGCCTGGCTGGCGCCCTACCGGCAGATGTGGCACGAACGCCTCGACGCCCTGCAACGCCACCTCGACGCCATGTCCGACCCGGAGGACACCCAGTCATGAACACCGACACGTCTGTCACGATGATCGGCGACCGCCCGGTCCTGCGCCTGCAACGCCTGCTGCACCACCCGCCGGAGAAGGTGTGGCGCGCCATCGCCGACCCCGCCGAGCTGACCCACTGGTTCCCGGCCCGCATCGACTTCGACCAGCCCGTCCCGGGCGCCAAGATGCGCTTCACCTTCGACGGCTCCGACGCCGCCGACGAGGGGGAGATCCTCGAAGCCGACCCGCCGAAGGTCTTCGCCTTCCGCTGGGACACCGACGTCATCCGCTGCGAACTGCTCCCGCGCCCCGAAGGCTGCCTGCTGGTGTTCAGCCACGCGCTGCACGGCCCCGACAGCGACCGCCCGTCGATCGCCCGCCACGCCGCCGGCTGGGACGCCTGCCTCGACAGCCTCGCGGCCGGGCTCACCGGCACGACCGCCGAGTTCTCCATGCAGACCTGGTTCGAACGCGCCGAGGCCTACATCGAGCAGTTCGGGCTCGGCGAAGGCGAACTCCACGAGACCGACAACGGCTACGAGATCAGCTTCGAACGCGACTTCGTCCAGCCCCCCCACGAGGTCTGGACGCTGATCACCGGCGACAGCAACCCCACCACAGGCGCCCAGCCACCGCTGGAGAGCACCCACGGCTACGGCGAGGCCGGCGCACTCACCGCCGTCGAAGCTCCGAACACCCTGGAATACACCTGGCAACCAGGCGGCACCGTGCGGTTCCAGCTGCGCGACCAGCACCCGATCGGCACCCGCCTCACACTCACCCACACCCTGCCCACCGCACAGGCTACGGAACGCGCCACCCTCCTGGCGGCATGGCAGGTCTACTTCGAGAGCGTGTTCGCGACCCTGCACGGCGACATCCGCTGCCCCTGGCCCGCCGACCGCACCGAGCAGCTGCGCGAGCACTACGCGCAACGCCTCGGCCTGGGCTGAATCGAAGCCGACCAGCCCGAATCGCCCCGCGCGCGGTTCCTTAGGATCATCGAGCCCGGTGGAAGCCGAGCACCCACGACGCCCGAAGGAGTACCCGCGATGATCTTCATCACCGCCAAGTTCCGCATCCGGCCCGAACACGCCGACCGGTGGCCGGAGATCGCAGCTGACTTCACCCAGGCGACCCGCGCCGAGCCCGGCTGCCTGTGGTTCGACTGGTCCCGCAGCCTCGACGACCCGAACGAGTACGTCCTGGTCGAAGCCTTCCGCGACGACCAGGCCGGCGCCGCGCACGTCCAGTCCGAGCACTTCAAGCAGGCCCAGCAAACCCTGCCGCCGCACCTCGCCGAGACCCCGCGAATCGTCAACGCGACCGTGGACCAGCAGGACTGGTCGCTGCTCGGCGAGATGGCCGTGCAGGACTGACCCGCTGTGGTGTCGTGCGTCCAGGCACGCACGACACCACAGCCATCGTCACAGCTCGGCCAGCAGGGCGGCGACCAGATCCGGACGGGACCAGTGGGGGCAGTGCCCGGTCGGCAGCTCCACGACCTCGACCGCGTTCCACCTGACCGAGCCCGACACCAGCTCCGGCATCCGGTCGGCCACGCCCCGCACGAAGGTCGCCGGTACCTCCCGCCACGCCGCCGCCTGCACACCCTGCCCGCTGACCACTGGATTGCTGGGCCGCAGCAACGAAATCGCCTCCTCGGCCCGCGCCGCGGAACAGTCGTGGAACAACGCCTCCCGTGCGGAATCCGCGGTCAGCTCCAGCAAGCCGTCCGCCCGCCACCGCACCGCCTCCCGCGCCCCGAGCTCAACGGCGGGCGGGGGAGCGAGATCGGTCAGGCTCTGCCCGGCATCGGGCATCGCGCCGCAGAGGTACACCAGCCGCCGCACCGCCGGATGCCCGGCCGCCGCCTCGGTGATCACCGCACCGCCATAGGAGTGCCCGCACAACACCACCGGTTCGATCGCGGCGTCCAGGAGCTCCCGCACCAGGGCGGCATCGTCGTGCAGATCACCGGCGGCATCGCGGATGCCACCGAACCCGCTGGGCAGATCCGCTACCGAGCATGCGATCCCCACGCCTTCCAGATCCGCGACGACATCACGCCACGACCAAGGGCCCAGGAAGCTGCCGTGCACCAGCACCACCGCCATGCCGGGAGCCTAACCGGCATCTTTTGACATGCAGCCGATCGGCTGCCTATATTCGGGCAGCCAACCGGCTGCACTTTTGGTAGGTGACATGGACGACGTGTTCAAAGCACTGGCCGACCCCCACCGTCGCCAACTGCTCGACAACCTGAACGCGCACAACGGCCAAACCCTGCGCGACCTGTGCAGCGGCCTGGACATGGCCCGGCAATCCGTGAGCAAGCACCTCGCAGTGCTCGAAGCCGCCAACCTCGTCACCACCGTGCGACGCGGCCGCGAAAAGCTCCACTACCTCAACGCCGAACCGATCAACGCCATCACCGAACGCTGGATCAACCAGTACGACCGACACCGCATCCGCGCACTCGCAGACCTCAAAACCGCACTGGAGCAACCCGTGAACAACCCGGAATTCGTCTACACGACCTACATCAACACCACACCGCAACAGCTCTGGCAAGCCCTCACCGACCCCGCCTTCACCCGCCGCTACTGGGGCCTGACCATCGACACCGACTGGCAACCCGGCTCCACCATGACCTGGCACGTACCCGGCACCACGATCACCGACCCCGCCCAGCTCGTCCTCGAAGCCGACCCCCACCGCAAACTCGCCTACACCTGGCACACCTTCACCCCGCAATGGGCCGAAGGCAGCGGCATCGACGACGACACGCTCACCACCATCGCCGCCGAACCCCGCTCCAAGGTGACCTTCGAAATCGAACCCCTCAGCGACATCGTCAAACTGACCGTGATCCACGACGGCTTCGAACCCGACAGCACCGTGCTCGGCATGATCACCCAAGGCTGGCCCGCCCTGCTCTCCAGCCTCAAAACCCTGCTGGAAACCGGCGAAGCACTACCCGACGCCTAACAACACCTCACGCATCGAACCGCAACGGCGTCAACTGCTCGATGTCATGACGCCGCCGCAACTCCGCCACCGCCGCATCATCCACACCACCCGGAGCCTCCAAGAGCTCCAACAACTCCTCGAAGTACCGCTCGTGATGCGACGGCGGCGACGACTGGAAGAACATCCGCGCCGCAACCTCACCACGATTGGCGAACGCATGCGGACACCCCGGCGGCACGAACATGACACTGCCCGGACCAGCACGACAAACCCGCTGCCCCGAATCGCCCTCCCACTCCGACCAGCTGTCCCCACCACGCACGACCGGCTCGAACGCCAGCAGCTCCAGCTCACCCTCCAGCACGTAGAACAACTCCTCGCTGCGGGCATGCACATGCGCACCGACGTCGAAACCCGGCGGCACCACGACCTCGAAACTCGACGCCGCCATCGAATGCACCCCCGTGACCTTGAACGTCACGTCCTGCGCACCCGTCACGATCCGCTTCCCATGACCAGGCGGAACGACCAAACCCTGCATCAGCGCTGAACCTTCCCCGAATCACCAGGCCACCGGCAGATCAACCGGACCGCGGATCATCACGTCCTGCCGCCACCGGACCTCCTCCGGCGGCACCGCCAACCGAAGCCGGGGGAGACGCTCCACCAAACCCCCCAGCAGCACCTGCGACTCCATCCGCGCCAACAACGGCCCCACGCAGTAATGCGGCCCATGCCCGAACGCCACATGCGGAATCTCCGCACGCCCCAGATCGAACCGCTCCGGATCCGGGAAGACCTCCGGATCCCAATTCGCCGTCACGTACGAAACGTGCACGACGTCCCCGGCCCGAATCCGCACCCCCCGGATCACCACGTCCTCCGTGGCCACCCGCGGCTGCCCGACACCGCGCTTGTGCGGGATGAAACGCAGCAGCTCCTCCACCGCATGCGGAACCAGCCCCGGCTCCGCCACCAACCGATCCCGCAAACCCGGCTCCGTCAACAGCACGTACACCATGTTCGAACTGTTGTAGCGAACCGCGTGCCACCCGTTCAGCGACACCAGCACCACCAGCGCGCCCAGCTCCTCGTCATCGATCTCGCCACGATCGCGCGCATCACCCAGCACCGTCAGCAGATCATCACCCGACGACCCGCGACGCCGCGCCACCAACTTGTGAAAGTACGCGTACAACTCGTCCTTGATCCGACCGTTGCGAGCCACCTCCGACTCGTCGCGCGCCATGCTGAACAACGTCTCCGCGCACCACATCAACCACGGCCGATCGGCCTCCGGAACACCCACCACGTCACCGATCATCGCCATCGGGAAGGGCGCCACCACGTGCTCCACCAGATCGGCCGGCGACCCCGCGCGCACCAACGCCGCAATCCGCTCGGCCATCACCTGCTCAGCACGCGCCCGCAACCGCTCGACGTTGCGCTGCGCGAAGACCTTCGCCGCCACCCGCCGAATCCGCGCATGCCCCGGCGGATCCGCATAGCTCACCGCCCGGTCCAACGGGATGATGTGCTTCGTCATCCGCGGAAACGGCTGCCCCGCGATCGCCGCCCGGCTGAACCTCGGATCCGAGGTGACGAACTTGACGTCCTCGTACCGCGTCACCAGCCACGCCTCACCCGACCCGAACTGCATCCGGATCCGCGCCACCGGCTCATCCCGCGAGAACGCGGCCAGATCCGGATCGAACCCCACTCCGGCGATGTTCGGCGGCACGTAGCACCGCACCGGACACCGATCCGACATCAGCGACCTCCCAACGGACGCGCAACCGCCACCCGCTCACCCCGGGGACGCGCGATCGTCGCCTCCGGCCCCGAAACCCAACGGCCGACGGCCATCTCCGCGCTGATCCCCGGACCGAAACCGGCGATCAACCCACGCGCCCGATCCGGCACCGAACCCTCGTCGAACATCCGCAGCAACGCATCGAGCACAACGCCACTGGCGATGTTCCCGTACTCCGTGAGCGTCGCCCGGCTGTACCGGAACGCCACCGGCGGCACCCCCAAGAACTTCGTCAGATCGTCGAGGATCCGCGGCCCACCGGCGTGGACGATGTAGAAGTCCAGCCCCGCGACATCCCACCGATGCCGATCCGCCAACGCACGCAGCGCCGGCGCCAGCGGCTCCATCGTCGTCGGCACCCGCTTGTCCAACCGGAAGTGGAAGCCAGTCGCCTTCACCTGGTAGGAGATCCAGTCCTCGGTGTTCGGGATCATCGCCGCGGCATTGCGCTCCAGCAGGACCCCGCTGCCACCGGAACCCCGCACCACGGCAGCCGCGACGGCATCGCCGAACAACCCGTTCGACAGCAACGAACCGATGTCGTGATCGTCAGGCTGGTAGCACAGCGAGCAGAACTCGCAGGCGACGATCAGCGCGTTCAAGTCGGGGTAGGCGGTGCAGAAGTCGTGCGCGCGGTTGATCGCCGCGCCACCAGCAGCGCACCCGAGCTGCGCGATCGGCAGCTGCCGCGTGTCGTGGCGGAACCCCATCGAGTTGATCAGCCACGACGTCATCGACGGCATCATGAACCCGGTGCACGAGACGTACACCAGCAGGTCGATGTCCTCGGCGCGCAACCCCGAATTGGCCAGCGCCCGAGAAACGACGGCCGGCACACGCAGCTTGGCCTGCTCCTCGTAGATCCTGTTGCGCACCTCGAATCCCGGGTGCTGCAACGTTTCGGAGATCGGCCGGATGAGGTGGCGCTTGCGGACCCCGGTGTTGCTGATCAACCGCAGGGCGAGGGGGAGTTGCGGGTGATCGGCGTGGACTCGACGGGCGTGCTCAAGAGTTTCCTCCACGGTGATGACGTGCTCGGGAACGGCGACCGCCGGTCTGCACAGAACTGCCACCAATGCCTCCAGACGTACGAGCCAACCTGCTGCGAAGCCGAATTGGTTCGGCACTCATCATCCGGTGCGGCGCGAGGAAGGGTCGTCCGTGAAGGGCCGTTTCCCCCGGCATAGCCACTGATGGGAGGACGCGGCCATGGTGCGTGACTAACTCACGTGAATGCCCAATGAGATTCCGGGCACGCCAGCACGATTCATCTTTGAGAGCAAGGGGAGTGGGGCGACTCCGTCGCGCAAGCCATCAACACATCGCGATGCGTCTACCTCTTCGCGGTGTTGATCTCGGACGGGACGGCAAGGGGAGAGGCGGCTGATTCCGGTGATCAGACGCAGATTCCTCGCCGATGCAAAACCTGGCGCGCCGGACAAGGTGTGCAGCGCGCATGTCACGGCACGAGCAGCCTTTCCGTCGCTCGGGATGCAGGGGCGTTGATGAACGTGGCGGACTCGGCGTGCCGTCAGTTCGTGCGATGACGCGACCGGCCCGTAGTCGGAGCCCGAGGATCTGGGGTAGTGGTCGGGCGGAGCCTCAAACACGTTACTTAACATAATGTACATTATCGGCGTTTTAACGACCTGCGGAGACGGCAGCCAGAAGGGCCTGTTTACCAAGCTTCCGCGCCAAATGTCGCCGAGCCAGACAATGCCGCTTGGTGATCCGGCGGCGGCGCCGAGGTCGCGTCGAGCGCTGAGTGCGACATCGGCCGCGGGATTGCGTCGTGCGCCGAGTTGGCGGTTGGTCGGCACGGTGTCGCGAGGCTTGGCCGCCACAGCCGCCTTGCGGAGCGCCGAGTTTGGCGAGCTGCGGTCTCGGGGGCCGGCGAAGGTCCTCCAGTCGCCCATCCGGCTCGATCTACCAGGGTCCCGTTGCCGCACCTATTAACGTCACAGTGACAAAATCAGGTAGGCGGGGACAGGGCATCCATTTGCGGAGCATCATCGCTTCAATCCGCCGGATCATGATCCACATGATTCACGGCGGGCTGAGCCGGATCCGCCTGGCGCGCCATCTGGAATGACCCGGCCGACGATTCGACCTGTCGGCAAAGCACATGGTGTGCCGATGCGGAGCCGTTGAGTGGCGTGGGCCGCGAAAGAGCCGATCGTCCCGGGCGAGCGATTATCGATCCCCCGGGAAGGGGTCGGCTCTCTCACCACACCACGTCTCCATTTGATGGATAATCAACGTTATCCATCAAATGGAGAAAGTAAGGCGCATACCGAAAGTCCTTGTTCGCGCCGCCCGGACTCGTCGCCAATCCCCCGTACATCCGTTCCTGGAAGCCGCTTCCTCGATCACTCCGGGCAGCAAGCTCCCCCTGTACCTGCAGGAAAGGCTCATCCCCTCCGCCCCTACGAGGCCGCAGTCCCCTCTCCCCATGCATCAGAGCGCGGCTGCGCGGTCGGCACGTAGGCTGCCCTACCCTGCCGCATCGTCCCCCGGTCGTCCACGGAGGTCACGTCGTGGAGCGGGCGATCAGGACCGGGCACGGGGCCATGTGCAGCAGGGCACGGCTGGTCGAGCCCAGCAGCATGCCGGTCATGCCGCCTCTCCCCCTGCTGCCCACGACGATCAGCTGCGCCTGCCTGCCGTGTTCGACGAGGTAGCGGACCGGCCGGTCCCGTTCCACCACGCGGTGCACCTCGACGTCCGGGTACTTCTCCCGCCAGCCGGCCAGGCGCTCGGCGAGCACCGCTCGCTCGGTTTCGTCGATCGATTCCCATTCCCGGTCGTCGTCGCGGGCGAGCCAGGGCTCGACTTCGACGTCCATCCAGACGTGCACGGCCACCAGCGGCGCGTGGCGCACCGAAGCCTCCTCGAAGGCCGCGGCAACGGCTGCCTCGCCGACGCGGGACCCGTCGACGCCGACGAGGATCGGCCCCGGATCGGCCGGTTCGACGTCGCGAGCACGCACGACGACCACCGGGCACTCGGCGTGCATGGCGACCGTCTCGGCCGTGGACCCGACCATCATGCCCCCGCCTTCACCGAGGCCCCGGATCCCCACGATCACCCGGCGGCCCTGTGCGGACTCCTCGACGAGAACGGCGTGCGGGGCGCCCCGGCGCAGTTCCGACGTCGTCTCGACGCCTGGTGCGACCTCGTCGACCTGCTGTGCGGCCACGGCCAGCCAACGGCGTCGTGCGGACTCCTCGGCCGCACGCGCCTTGTCCGGTAGCGACTCCGCTCCGACTGAGATCAACCGCAGCGGCACGCGGTGCAGCGCGGCGTCGGCAGTGGCCCACCGGACGGCGTTCAGCGCCGACTCGGACCCGTCGACGCCCACGATGTTCGCCTTGCGCATACTCGTCTCCTTCCCCAGACCGACCGTAAAGCCGCGGCAGAACCGCACAAGTCGGGCGTTCCCGGAGGACTCCGTGCCCGTACCGCGGTAGGTCGGGCGACGGGCATCAGGGCACTTCGTCACCTGCTGTTGGAAGGCACTTGGACTCTCACCCGGCGGACTTCGAGCGGTCACAGTGGCAGCATCGAAGGTGAGGAGTCGTGCATGCGAACGTTCCCCGCGGCCTTCGGGTTGACATCTGGGCAGACGGAGCAGGTCGTCCGGCTGGCCGGGATGGCTCCGTCGCTGCACAACAGCCAGCCGTGGCGCTTCCGGGTCCTGCCTCACCTGATCGAACTGCACGCCGATCCGAAGCGGCACCTGCCGGTCGCCGATCCGGAGGACCGGGAGCTGCGGTTGGCGTGCGGGGCGGCGCTGTTCAACCTGCGGCTCGCCCTGGAGCAGGCGGGCATCCGGCCGGTGGTGACCTTGCTTCCGCGCTTGGCGGCTGCCACCGCGTTGGCCGAGGTGCGTAGCGGTGGCCACGTGGATCAGCGCCCGGAAAACCTCCGGTGCTACGAGGCGATCACCGAGCGGCACAGCCATCGGCAGCCGTTTCGGAACATCCCGGTGTCCGCAGCGGACCGGCACTTGCTGATGCGTGCCGCTCATGAGGAGCAAGCGTGGCTGCATGTCGTCCAGCCAGGTGAGCAGGGCACGCTTGAGGGCTTGGTGCATCGCGCGCATCGAGCGCAGATGGCCGACGCCCGCTTCCGAACCGAGATGGCCGCATGGATCGGGCGCACCGATGACACCACCGAGGGTGTGCCGGTGTCGGCGGCGGGCCCCAAGCCGGAGCCGAAGGACCAGTGGGTGCACCGCGATTTCACCGCGGGGCACACCGAGCGCTCGCCGGGAACGGAGTTCGAGTCCAATCCGCTGCTGGTCGTGTTGTGCACCCGGCACAGCGGCCGGGAGGCGGACCTGCAGGCTGGGCAGGCTTTGCAGCGGTTGTGGCTGATCACGACGGCGCAGGGGCTGGTCGCCTCGATGATCTCCGAGGTCGTCGAGGTGCCGGAGACACGTGAAGAGCTCCAGCGGATGCTCGGTGGGAACGTGGTTCCGCGAGCGCTCCTGCGAATCGGGCACGGTGCGCCGTCGGTGCCCTCGCCTCGACGCAACGTGGGCGACATGCTCGTCGACGATGTTTCGGGAGCGTTCGAGAGCTGAGCTTCGTCCGGGACCACTCCCCTGCGCTCCTCGCATCCTGGTGACGAACGGTTCATGAGCACCGTCAGTACGGCGCTGTGTCGTTCACCCGATCTGCTCGGTCCACCCAACACCCCTCGACCGGCGCCTCGCCCACCAGCTCCATGCCGAGTTCGGCGAAGAACGCCGCGGCGGCCTTGAGGTCGTCGACGACGATGCCGACGTGATCCATCCGCTTGATCGTCATGCTCGGTCTCCTTCGTGCGGCACGGCCGGGGTGGCCGCATCTGCCCGTGGGTCGGAGCCGCCGGGCCATTCTCGGCAGCCTCTTCTCCGAGACCTCCTACCGCACGGCCCGGGGTGCGATCGGCTTGGCGGGGCTAGGACTGGATCGTCCACGGACCTTTGTGCCGACGAAACACCGGCGACCTGGAACAGCGCTCCTCGTAGCGTTCCTGCAGGCGGCTGTAGTCGTGGTCGGGAAAGAGGATGGGGAACGCCTCCAGCGTCCTGTCCAGCTGGCTGACCATCGTCTGGAACTCCCCGTCGCAGAGGTCGACATCCATGAAGAGGTACTGCCAGAACGGGGCTCCCTTCATGAGGAGCAGGTTCTCCAGGTAGGACTGGTAGTCGAGTTCCAGCGGCTCCAGTCGCTCGCGGTTCATGTCGTAGAGCCACAGCTCCCGGTTTTGGGCGCCGAAAGGCACCCGCAACGCGGTGAGGCGGCCAGATCCGGGTGCCTCCTCCAGCGTCTTCAGCTCCGGGGGCAGCCGTTCGTCCACATAGGGCAGGCCGTAGTCGGACAGGCAGTTCCGGAGATCTTTGAGCGCGAACTCCCCGTAGATGTAGTGGTCGTCGGAGTGCCATGTGACGTGGATGTGATCGGTGCTGAGCAGGTAGTCCTGGACGCCCTCGACGGCGTCGTCACCCCAGGCGGTGCCGATCAGCGCGACATCGCCGGCTGAGAGCGCCCGGGGCGGGCCCGATCCGATCTCGCTGGTGCGCATGACGACGTCCGGTGTGGAGCGGAGTTCCTCGACGTGTGCGCGGACGCGGTCCTGGTAGTTCATGCCCGTAGATCTTTGCTCAGACCACGACCGTCAACGCATTGCCCCGCATTCGGCGACGCGATTCGATGTCCCGCTGCTGCCTGAATGCGAGGTGAGCGCGTTTCGGGTCGGTAAAGCACCTCGTCGACCCATTGCACCGGCAATACTTCCGCTACCTGGGCCGGCTCGTGAACGGCGATCTCGGCACCTCCACGGCGACCCGGCACCCGGTGCTCGGCGATGTGCTCGCGGTGCTGCCCGCGACGGCCGAGTTGGTGCTGCTGGTGGCGTTGCCAGCCGCGACGTTCGCGGCGCTGCGGCACGGGGCGGCCACCGACGCGGTCAGCCGGATCCTGGTCGTCATCACCGCCGGGCTGCCGACCTTCTGGCTGGGGCTGCTGCTGCAGTGGCTGCTCGGCACCAAGCTGGAGATGCTGCCGATCTCCGGCCGGTTCTCGGCGGGCGTCGAAGTGCCGACTCGCACGGGCATGGCGATGCTCGACGCGTTGCTGGCCGGTGACCTCTACGCGTTCTACGACGCGCTCCAGCACTTCGTGCTGCCCGCGTCGGTGCTGGCCGTCCCGGTCGCTGCTCAGCTGTTCCGGTTGCTGCGCGCGGAATTGCTGACCGTGCTGGCCCGCGAGCACATCACCGTCGCCAGGGCCAAGGGCGTGCCGATGCGGCGGTTGGTGCGCGGGCACGCGGTGCCGAACGCGATGGGTCCGGTGCTGACGCTCACCGGCATCGAGGTCGGCATCCTGGTCGGCTCCGCGGTGCTGGTCGAGTCGATCTTCGGGCTGTCCGGCGTCGGCGCCTACCTGCAGAACGCGGTGGAACAGCGGGACATCTTCGCGGTGCTGGGCACCGTGACGGCGATCGGTGTGCTGGTCGTGCTCGCCAACCTCGTGACCGATGTGGTGCAGCTCGTGCGGGATCCGCGGCTGCGCTCGACCCGGATGGGCGGGTGAGGACCGTGCCGCAACTCATCAGGTCGACCCGGCGGAGCGCGCTCGACGCGATCGTGATCGCGCTGGTCTGCGTGGTCGTGGCCACCGCGTTGCTGGGGCCGCTGCTGGCGCCCGGGTCGGTGTTCCGCTCCAACGTGCTGGAAGCCCTGCAACCGCCCAGCGCGGCGCACTGGTTCGGCACCGACGACCAGGGCCGGGACGTGCTCTGGCGGCTGGTGGCCGGGGCCCGCGAAACGCTGCTGGCTGCGATGCTCGTGGTGGCCAGCTATTCGGCCATCGGTTGCCTGGTCGCGGTGCTGGCCACCGTCGGCGGCCGGTGGCTGGACGAGGTGCTGATGCGGGTCACCGACATCGCGCTGGCGCTGCCCGGGATGGTCGTGGCTCTCGGCTTCGCCGCCGCGATGGGGCCGAGTTTGAAGAGCGCGATCATCGCGATGATCCTGGCCGGGGTGTGACCCAGATACGCTCCAAACCCGCCACGAGATGATCTTGGGCTAGGCCGTCGCGACGTCGTGCCGCGTAGGTCAGAGAACCGCAGGACAGTCCGGGCAGGAGAACAGGAACTCGCGCGGCACGAACCCGGCGGTGCCGGCCCGCTCGGGTGCGCCGCGCCATCGCCATCCGGCTTCCGTGTCAATTCTGTCCGTGTTGCTGTGTGGGACGTCGGGGCCCCGGACAACTGCCCGGCCTCCGCTCAGCGCTTCCGCCAGTGCTTCCGCTCAGCGCTTCCGCCAGTGCTTCCGCTCAGCTCTTCCGCTCACTCAGGACGCAGAACTCGTTGCCCTCCGGGTCGAGGAGGGTCACCCAGTGCTGCTCGTCCTGCACGGTGTCGGCGCGCCGGGCACCGAGGGAGAGCAGCCGGGCGACCTCGGCCTCCTGGTCGTCGGGGCGGAAGTCGGGGTGGAGCCGGTTCTTCGACGTCTTGCCCTCGGGGACAGGCACGAAGAGCAGCCCCGGCATCTGGTCCGGCTCAGGCCGGATCTCGATGATCTCCTCGGATTCGTCGGCCACTACCCAGCCGAGAGCCTCGGCCCACCAGCGCCCGAGAGCGACGGGGTCGGCGGAGTCGACGATGATCTGTTCCCATTCCAGTGCCATGGGCCTGAGCATAGACAGGACCGGCGGCCCCGTTACCTTTTTCGTAGCTCCTGATCTAGGAGTTGTGGTCGCCAGGTCCGGCATGACTGACGCCCCCAGTCGTAGGCATGATCCGGGGGGTGGTGTCACCGGGCCTGGTGGCATCGACCGACCGCTGATAGGGACACGGCCGCCTGCTGGGCAGGTCTCGTCGTAACGTGGGTGCCGGCGCTCGATGCTCGACCGGCGACCACCCGAGACAAACGAACGGCACGGTGGATGAGCAGCGATTTCGGTGTGTTCCTCGGCCTGGACGTAGGGAAAGGCGAGCATCACGCAGTGGGCGTGGCTCCGGAC
>NZ_FNOK01000064.1 GCF_900106995.1 Saccharopolyspora shandongensis | reverse complement strand
CGCCTTGAGTCTTTCGTTGGCACGCTTGAGTTCCGCGTTTTCGTTCCGCAACCTGCGAAGCTCTTCGGCCTCGCTGGTGGTCGGCCGGTCATCCCGCTGGCCACGATCGGCTTCATCCTGACGGATCCAGTTCCGCAACGCCTCGGGATGCACGCCCAGCTGTTCAGCCAGAACGCCGAATCACAGGCTTGGGATTCGACTCCCGATACAGACGCACCGCGCGTTCACGCAGCTCGTCGGGGTACTTCTTCGGTGCTGCCACAGATGACTCCCTTCAGGCCCATAGGACCATGCTTGGAAGCCTCCGAGCTAACGAGGGAACCTCACGCCCGCCTGGCACGTGCTCCACACGGCATCACTGCGCGGGCTTCGCCATGTCTGGGCCGATCAAGGCTACGAAGGCCCTCTGACCGGCCGCGACACCAAAACCATCCTCGGCCTGACGGTGGAGATCGTCTACCGCCAACCCGGCCAGAAAGGCTTCCAAGTCCTGCCCCGACGCTGGGTCATCGAACGCACCCTCGCCTGGATCAGCCGACGCCGACGCTGCGCCCGCGACTACGAACGCCTCCCCCAACACCACGCCACCATGGTCCACTGGGCCGCCATCATCCACATGACCCGCCGCCTCGCACGCCTACCACAACACCAACCACAAGATCCAAAACAGCCTCTATAGCAGCACCAAGTGCGCACGGGCCTAGGCCTGCGGAAACGCCTCCGGGCCGTGCGATCAGCGCGGGGTGCGGGCCATCCGGAGGAGCGCCCGCCCCGCCGGCGACAGCACCGTCGGGTCGTAGAGCACGCCGTACGGGAGGCTGATCGGCGGGTCGATCGCGCGCACCAGCGCGCCGCGCGCCGCCGCCTGCTCCGCCATCGGCCGCGCCAGGATCGTGCCGCCGACGCCCGCCAGCACGAACGGCAGCATGGACTCGCGGTGCTGCACGATCGCCGAGGGCCGGGTGCGCTTCCGGGCCGCGCTGAGGGCCTTCTCGATGGCGGTGCGGCCGGTGCTCTTGGGCACGATCACCAGCGGTAGGTCCGGCAGTTCGGTCAGCGGCAGCGGATCGCGTTCGGGCACCGCGGTGCCCGGCGGGAACACCAGCCAGTACTCGTGCTCGCCGAGCTCCTCCACCTGCAGGTCCGAGGAGTGGACCGGGAGGTTGGTGAACACGATCTCGCAGTGGCCCTCGCGGATCAGCGCCACGGCACCCTCCTCGTCACGGAGGTCGGCCAACCGCAGCGAGACGTTCGGGTAGCGCTTCCGGAACCGGCCGACCAGCTGCGCGACCGGGTGCACGGCCAGCGGAGCGGCCATGTGGATGTCGAGCCGACCGCGCGGCAGCCCCGCGGCGTCGACCATGGTCGCCTCGGCGGCGACGACATCGCGGAGGATCTGCCGCGCCGGCCCGACGAACGCCTGCCCCGCCGAGGTCAGCACCATGCCGCGGCCGATGCGGTGGAACAGGTCGACCCCGAGTTCCCGCTCCAGCCCGCGGATCGCCTGCGAGACGGTGGGTTGCGCCAGTTGCAGGGCGCTCGCCGCGGCGTTGATGCCCTTGTGATCGACGACCGCCAGGAAGTACTCCACCTGGTGCAATTCCACCCGGGCAGCTTAAGGGAAGGTTGCGGATGGTTTGCGTAGCGGTGCGGGTAGCGGAACCTCAAACGCCGCCTGGACTCCGGGATTCCCGGCTTTCGTATGACCAATACGCGGCGCTGGGGACTGGCCTCGCCCAGTAGCCCCGAAGGGCGGGCACAGCCCGAGAACCCGCGGCGGTGCGAGCTGGGTCCACACCGCATGCGGCTGACGCTGCATCCGAAACGAATTCCGCCTGTCAAAGCAGCGCGAACAGCGGGGTGTGTCCCGCGCCACTGCCGTCCGGTTTCGGCTGATCAGTCGGCTGCGGACGCGCTCGGACCGGCCGGGACCTCGAAGATGATCTCCAAGCCGTCCTCGTCGTCCCACTGCTCGCCGACCTCGGCGAAGCCGAATCCGGCGATCGTGGCCAGCGAAGCCGCGTTGTCCGGGCTGATCGTCGCGCGCACCGTTTCGACCGCCGGTTCGGCCGCCGCCCGGCGCAGCAGCTCGACCAGCATGGCTCGCGCGTATCCCCGGCGCCGGAACTCCGGCGCGACCGAATAGCCGATCTCCACCATGCCCGCCGCATCCGGCGGCCCGTGGAAGCCGCAGTGCCCGACGACCGAGCCGTCCGCCCCGACCACCGCGAAGCGCACCATCCAGCGCGCCCCGGCCGGATCTGCCGCCATCTGGCCGAGCCGCATCCGCCACAGCCACTTCGCCCGGTCCGTCACGAAGTACTCGGACAGCCCGACGCCGGCCGTGACGCCCGCTGCGGGCAGATCTCCGGCCAGCAATGCCGTCATCGACCTGTCCGCCAGCTCGACGAAGCGCACGCGCTGCTGCGCGGCGGGAAGCGGCTCGCGCCGGTCGGTTCGCTCGGTCACCGCCCGATGATCCCGGGGCGAGCCGCCCGGCGTCCAACGAATTGATCCGCGCCCGGCCTCACAGCCCCAGCGACTTGGCGATGATCGTCTTCATCACCTCGGTGGTGCCGCCGAAGATGCGGGTCACCCGGGCATCGGCGTACATGCGGGCGATCGGGTACTCCAGCATGTAGCCGTACCCGCCGTGCAGCTGCAGACAGCGGTCGATCACCCTGGACTGCAGTTCCGTGCAGTACACCTTGACCTTCGCCGCGTCCGCCGCGCCGAGCTCGCCCGCGTCGTGCTCGTCCAGCGCGCGCTCCAGCATCGCCCGCCCGGCCTCGATCTCCACCTCGCACCCGGCGAGCTCGAACTTGCTGTTCTGGAAGCTGGCCACCGGCTTGCCGAAGACCTTGCGCTCCTTCACGTACGCCACGGTGGTCCGCAGCGCCGCCTCCGCAGCCGCCTGCCCGGCGACCGCGATGCCCAGCCGCTCCTGCGGCAGGTTCGCGCTCAGGTACTCGAAGGCCCGGCCTTCCTCGCCGAGCAGGTTCGCCGCGGGCACCCGCACGTCGTCGAAGAACAATTCCGCGGTGTCCTGCGCCTTCAGCCCGATCTTGTCGAGATTGCGGCCGCGGCTGAACCCGGCCATGTCCCGCTCGACGACCAGCAGCGACAGGCCGTCCCGGCGGTTCTCGCCGTGCCCGGTGCGGGCCACCACGATCACCAGGTCGGCGTTGTGCCCGCCGGTGATGAACGTCTTGGCCCCGTTGAGCATGTAGTACTCGCCCTCGCGGGTGGCGGTGGTCGCCATGCCCGCCAGGTCCGATCCGGTGCCCGGCTCGGTCATGGCGATGGCGCTCATCAGCTCGCCGCCGGCCAGCCCGGGCAGCCAGCGCTTCTTCTGCTCCTCGTTGCAGATGTTGATGAAGTACGGCACGACCACGTTGGCGTGCACCGAGAAACCGCCCAGCGAAACCCCGGCGCGGGCGGTCTCCTCGGTGATGACCGCGTTGAACTTGAAGCTGCTCGTGCCCCCGCCGCCGTACTCCTCCGGCACCTGCAGGCCGAGCATGCCGATCTCGCCGGCCTTGTTGAACAGGTCCCTGGGCACCAGCCCGGCCTTCTCCCAGTCGGCGAAGTACGGCACGACCTCCTTGGCCAGGAATTCCCGGACGACCTCGCGGAACGCCTCGTGTTCCGCGTCGTAAGCGGTGCTGCGCATCCGCCCTCCTCCAGAATCTTCTTGTGCCCGAAGGGATTCCGGACACGGCTCGTGTTGGTCGTGAGCGGCGATTCCGGTTCTTGCCGGAACCACCGCTCACGAGGGGCAGCCGAACCTCGTGAGTGAAGATTCCGGTTCTCACCGGCATGAGCACTCACGAGCGGCAGCCTCGTCGAATCAGAGCAGTTCGAGGATGGTGGCGTTGGCCATGCCTCCGCCTTCGCACATCGTCTGCAGGCCGTAGCGGATCCCGTTGTCGCGCATGTGGTGGACCAGCCGGGTCATCAGGACCGCTCCCGAGCCGCCCAGCGGGTGGCCGACGGCGATCGCGCCGCCCACCGGGTTGAGGCGGGCCGGGTCCGCGCCGGTCTCGGCGAGCCACGCCAGCGGCACCGGGGCGAACGCCTCGTTGACCTCGAAGGCTCCGATGTCGTCGATGCTCAGCCCGGCCTTGCGCAGCGCCTTGTGGGTCGCCGGCCACGGGGCGGACAGCATCATGACCGGGTCGTCACCGGCCAGCACCACGGTGTGCACCCGCGCGATCGGCTTCAGCCCGCGCTCCTTGGCGATCTCGCTGGTGGTGATCAGCAGGGCGCCGGTGCCGTCGGAGATCTGCGAGGAGTTCCCGGCGTGGATGACGCCGTCCTCGCGGAACACGGTCTTCAGCTTGCCCAGCGTCTCCAGGGTTCCGCCGCGGCGGATGCCCTCGTCGGACTCCAGCACGCCCGGCAGCTTCGCGAGCTGGGCGTCCAGCGCGCCGGAGTCGACGGCCGCGGCCGCCTTGGCGTGCGAGGACAGCGAGTACTCGTCGAGCTGCTGGCGGGAGAAGCCCCACTTCTCGGCCACCATCTCGGCGCCGATGCCCTGGTTGAAGCCCTTGACGCCGTAGCGGTCGAGCACCGACTGCGCCATCGGCTTCTCCACGCCCTGCCGCGCGAAGCCCATCGGCACCCGGCTCATCGACTCCACGCCGCCGGCGACGGCGATGTCGTAGTACCCGGCGATGACGCCCGCGGCCGCGGCGTGCACCGCCTGCTGGCTCGATCCGCACTGCCGGTCCACCGAGGTCGCGGGCACCGACTCCGGCCATCCCGCGGCCAGCACCGCGGTGCGCGCGATGTTGCCGGCCTGCTCGCCGGCCTGGCTGACGCAGCCCCACACCACGTCGTCCACGTCGCGCGGCTCGATCCCGCCGCGTTCGACCAGCGCGGACAGCACGTGCGCGGACAGGTCGGCCGGGTGGATCCCGGCGAGCGCGCCGTTGCGCTTGCCCACCGGCGTGCGAACGGCCTCGACGATGACAGCGTCCCTCATGCGTTTCTCCTGTCTGGCACGCAGTTGCACACGGACGGTTCCCTCGTTCCGAATGAACCACCAAGCGCGGGGCGGGCGCAAAGATCGGGCGTGGAACGTTCGGATAGGCCGCGCCTATGCACCCCAGTAGGGGGCGCGGAGCTCGCGGCGCAGCAGCTTGCCGGTGTCGGTGCGGGGCAGCTGCGGGCTGAGCTCGATGCGGCGCGGCACCTTGAACCCGGCCAGCCGCTCGCGGCAGTGCGCGGTCAGCCGCTCGGCCAGGCCGTCGGCCGCCTCCGGCGCCGGCTGGACGATCGCCAGCACCGACTGGCCCCACTCCTCGTCGGGGATCCCGATCACGGCCACGTCCGCCACCTCGGGGTGCGCGAGCAGCGCCGCCTCGACCTCGGCCGGGTAGATGTTGACGCCGCCGGAGAGGATCAGGTCGGTGCGCCGATCGCAGAGGAACAGCCAGCCGTCGGCGTCGACGTAGCCGACGTCGCCGACGGTGATGAGGTCGCCGTGCCGTGCGGTGGCGGTCTTCTCCGGGTCCTTGAAGTACTCGATGCCGGAGATGCCGCTGCGGAAGTACACGGTGCCGATCTCCCCGGCGGGCAGCGGCTCGCCCTCCTCGTCCAGGACGTGGATCTCGGCTCCGGGCAAGGGAAAACCGACGGTGCCCGGCTTGGTCAGCCATTCGGCGGACCGCACCGCCGTGGCGGATCCCTCGGTGGCGCCGTAGAACTCGGTCAGCACCGGGCCCAGCCATTCGATGCAGCGGGTCTTGACGTCGACCGGGCACGGCGCGCCGGCGTGCACGACGCTTCGCAGGCTCGACGTGTCGTAGCGGTCGCGCACCTCAGCGGGCAGCCGCAGCAGGCGGTGCAGCACCGTCGGCACCGTGAACGTCGTGGTCACCCGGTGCTCGTCGACGAGCCGCAGGACCTCTTCCGGTTTCGCCCGTTCGCTGAGCACCACGGTGTGCCCGAAGTTCAGGCCGGTGAACGCGAAGGTGCCGGGCGCGGCGTGGTAGAGCGGCGAGAGCACGAGGTGCACGCCCGCGCCGGGCTCGATGTCGAGCCGTCCCATGAAGTCGAGGTGGTACTGCGACACGGCGGGCGGGCGGCCGGTCAGCGGGCGCCGCACGCCCTTCGGGCGCCCGGTGGTGCCGGAGGTGTAGAGCATGACTTCTCCACCGGTCCGCTCGTCGGGCGCGGTCCGCGGCTGTCCTTCGAACAGCTCCTCGTAGTCCCGCCAGCCCGGCGAACCGCCTACGGCGAACCGCAACTCCGCGGCCACCCCGGCGGCGTCCAGCGCCGGGCCGCACAGGTCGGTCAGCGAGGCGTCTACCACGACGAGCCCGGCCTCGCTGTTCTCCGCGATGTAGCCGATCTCCGCCGCCGCCAGGTGGTGGTTGATCGGCGTGAAGTACAGCCCGCACTGCCAGGTAGCCAGCCGCAGCTCGAAGTACGGCAGTCCATTGTGGATGACCGCGCCGACGCTGTCGCCGGGGCGCAGCCCCATCGCGCGCAGCGCGTGCGAGAGCTGGTTCGCCCGCTCGGCGAGCTCCGCGAAGCCGACCACGCGCCCGGTCGCGTCGATCACGGCGGGACGGCCCGGATCGGTCCGCGCGATGTTGAACACTCCCAGCTCGCCGACCGCGAGGGACATGCCTACCTCCCTGTGCCTCAACCATGAACCTCACCCGGGCCACCGGCCCGGACCTGCCGCAATTTCCATTGAAATCGAAGGTCTGATTTCCATTGAGCGTTTTTCATCCTGGTCGGCCCGCAGCCGCGGGTCGCAAAGCTGCACGTCGATGGGGTGCCGCATGCGCCGCAGGCGCATAGCCCACCTACGACACCTGCACCGCCGCGGGTTCTCAGAGGCTTCCTGGCGAGGACGGCCCCTCCGCCGTGTATTGGACATACATCAGGAGGGGCACCCACAGACCAGGGAGCCTCTGAGGTTCCGCCACCCGCACCGCCACGCAAAACGAGGTTGGAAAAACCTCACTGGAATTGCGGCAGGACCCCGTCGCGGAACGCTCAGCCGAGGATCCGGCGGGCGTCGCGCTCCGGGTCGACCAGCAGCGCCATCGCGATACCGCCGACGACCACGGCCAGCCCGAAGATCTGGAACGCCTGGGCGTACCCGGCGGCCGGGGTCGCCGCGGCGTCGACGAGGGCGCCGGTCAGCGCGGGCGCGAACAGCCCGGAAAGCGTCTGCAGCGCGAGGAAGAAGCCCAGCGCACCGGGCTGCTGCCGGGTCGGGCTGATCTGCGACACGACCGCGTTCATCACCGGCAGCGAGACGACCATGAACCCGTAGGCCACCACGACCACCGCCACCGCGGCCCACGCGCCGCCGATGTAGGGCAGCAGCGCCAGCAGGCCGCCGCCGATCAGCAGCGACACGGCCGGGATCAGACCGCGCTGCACCCGGGCGCTCGCGCCCCGCGAGATCATCCGGTCGGTGAGCCAGCCGGCCCCGATCATGCCGATCATGCCCGTGATGCTGGGCAGGCCGAACATGCTGCCCGCCTCCACCCGGCTGAACCCGAGCCCGGTCTCGAAGTACGACGGCAGCCAGGTGAGGATCACCGACACCATCCCGTAGACGGTGAACGTGCCGATCACGCCGCCGATGAAGCTGCGGCTGAGCGCGATGTGCCGGAACGGCACGCGGAGGCCGGTGTCGTCGCGCTGGGCAGCGGCCTTGCCGCGCGGCGTCGCGTACGGGCCCTCGCGGCCGATCAGCAGCCAGGCGCCGCACCAGACCACGCCGATCAGCGCCAGCACCAGGAAGGCCGCGCGCCAGCCCCAGGCGACCACGATCAGCGTGAGCAGCGGGGCGACCGCGATCTTGGCGATGGAGGCGCCGGAGTTCAGCCACGCGGCCGGCAGGCTGCGCTTCTCCTTGGGGAACCACTCGAACGCCCCGGCGCTGGCCATCGCGGTGGCCGGGCCTTCGGCGGCGCCGAGCGCGATGCGGCTGATCAGCAGTGCAGCGCCGGTCGCCGACAGCAGCACCGGCACCTGGGTGACCGACCACAGCACGGCCAGCCCGAGCAGCACCCACTTGGTCTTGACCTTGTTGGCCAGGAAGCCGACCGCGACGCCGCTGATGCTGTAGAGGAAGAAGAAGGCGCTGCCGATGAAGCCGATCTCGGCGCTGGTGAGGCCGAGCTCCGTCTTCAGGGGCTGGGCCACGATGCCCAGCACCGCCTTGTCCGCCCAGTTCACGATCATGAACAGGACGAGCATCGCGGTGATGGTCCACGCCATCCCCGGCCGGAAGGCCGGGCTTGCGGTGGGCGCGGCAGCTGTTGCGCTGCGCTCCAGGTTGCCAGCGGTCATGCGGGACCGTCCCTTCGTTGGAATGCCCGGTTCGGCGCGTTGAGCCCGCCGGCACGGCCATTCAACGAGAGCCCCATCACACGGTCAAAGATGCTTGCCTGAACGCATCGATAGGCCAGCACTATGGGCGCGGCCCGCGGTCGTGAGCGCTCCGAACCGAAGCGCTCACGACCGGCGGTTCAGCCGAGGATGCGCGCGGCGTCCCGGTCCGGGTTGACCAGCAGCATCGTCGCGATGCCGCCCACCATCACGGCGAGGCCGAAGACCTGGAACGCCAGCGCGAACCCCGCTCCCGGGCTGGCGGCCAGATCCACCAGGACGCCCGTCAGCGCCGGCGCGATGAGCCCGGACGACGTCTGCAGGGCCAGGAACACGCCCAGCGCACCGGCCTGCTGGCGCGGCGGGCAGATCTGCGACAGCGCCGCGTTCGCCAGCGGCAGCGACACCACGCCGATGCCGTAGCCGAGCACGACCGCCGAGATGGCCAGCACCGGCGAGCCGAGGTACGGGAGCAGCGCCAGCAGCCCGCCGCCGATCAGCAGCGCCACCGCGGGCACGATGCCGCGCTGCACGCGCGAGCTGGCGCCCGCCGACACCCGGCGGTCGCTGATCCACGAAACGCCCAGCATCGCGATCATCGAGGAAATGCTGGGCAGGCCGAACATGGCGCCCGCCTGCAGCCGGTCGATGCCGAGGCCCACCTCGAAGTACGACGGCAGCCAGGTGAGGATCACCGACACCATCCCGTACATGGTGAAGGTGCCGATGACGCCGCCGACGAAGGTGCCGGAGAGCACGATCTTGCGGAACGGGACCCGCTGCTGCAGCGCGGGATCCTCCGCTGCGGCGGACTGGGTCCGGTGCGCCGAGAACGGTCCCTCGCGCCCGATCAGCGCCCACGCCGCGCACCACACCACGCCGATCAGCGCCAGCGCGAGGAACGCCGCGCGCCAGCCCCACACCGCGACGATCAGGGCCAGCACCGGGGCGATCGCGATCTTGGCGATGGAGGCGCCGGAGGACAGCCACGCCGACGGGAAGCTGCGCTTCTCCTTCGGGAACCACTCGAACGCCCCGGCGTTGGCCATCGCGCCAGCCGGGCCTTCCGCCGCGCCGAGCCCGATCCGGCTGATCAGCAGCGTCACCGCGCTGGCCGACACCAGCACCGGCACCATCGTCAGCGACCACAACGCTGCCAGCGCGAGCAGCACCCACTTGGTCCGCACCCGGTTGCCGATGAACCCGACGGCGAGCCCGGTGATGCTGAACAGGAAGAAGAACGCGCTGCCGATGAAGCCGATCTGCGCCGAGGTCAGGCCCAGCTCTTCCTTCAGCGGCTGCGCGGCGATGCCGAACACCGTCTTGTCGGCCCAGTTGACCACGATGAACAGCACCAGCATGCCGGTGATCACCCAGGCCATCACCGGCCGGTACTCCGGCGGCGCGGCGGTACCGGGGGTCGTTTCATGCACTCTGTTTGCGGACATGCGCACGTGGTCCCTTCGGCGGAAGCGGATTGCGGTGCGGAATGCCGGGCGATGGTCGCGCGGCGGCACCGGAGGATCACTACCGCCGATTGAACGAGACGCACGTCACATGGTCAAGGAGCGGGGCGCTAACGCTCCGATAGGCAGCCACTATGGACAGTGGTGCCACCAATTCGGTGCGAAACCCCTTACCCGTCAACTTATTTCGCGGAACGAAGCAGTTCAAGAGTCTCGATGCATTCGACCGGAAACAAGCCTCGCGCGTCCACATGAGACGAATCATCGAAGCGAATCCGGTCGCGCGCCCGATCGGACGCCTCGTCGCTGAGCCGTTCGCCGCAACCTGTTGGTCGCCTGGAGTTCGTGGCCCGGACCTCTTCTGGTGGTTCACAATGTCATCACTTTCCGGAAGGGTCGGGCCCGGCATGGCCAGACCGGCATGGAGGTGACGGAAGTTGGGCCCGGACGCTCAAAGCCGCGGCGAGCGCTTCACGGCGGTGACGACCGGCCTGCTGGTCGCGCTGCTGCCGCTGCTGGCGATCAGCGGCGACGCCCTGATCGACCCGGCCGCCGGTCCCTCGCGGGCCGCCCCGGAACTCCCGCCGGACGTGGGAACCGACGGCCGACTGCCCGTCGACGACCGGCTCAGCCCGGAGTTCCTGGAAGAGGTGCGCACCGAGCAGGACCTGGCCGCGCACGCCGAACCGGCCGACCGGGTGCCGACCGGCCCGCAGGGCATCCCCGCCCCGGTGCTGGCCGCCTACCAGCGCGCCGAGCGGACGCTGGCGAGCACCGATCCGGGCTGCGGCCTGCATTGGTCGGTACTCGCCGGGATCGGGCGCATCGAGTCGCACCACGCCCGGTCCGGCCGGGTGGACGTCAACGGCCGGACGCTGTCGCCGATCCTGGGCCCGCAGCTGGCCGGCGGGCCCGGGGTCGCCGCCATCCGCGACACCGACGGCGGCCGGCTGGACGGCGACCGCGCGTGGGACCGCGCGGTCGGCCCGATGCAGTTCATCCCGTCCACGTGGCGCAGCCACGCCGCCGACGGCAACGGCGACGGAACCCGCGATCCGCACAACGTCTTCGACGCGACACTTGCATCGGGCCAATACCTGTGCAGCGGCGGCGGAAATCTGCGCGACCGAACGCAGCTGGCGGCCGCCGTGTTCCGCTACAACCACTCCGAGTCGTACGTCCGCTCGGTGCTCTCGTGGGCCGACGCCTACGCCCGCGGCGTCATGCCCACCCCGAGCGACACGACGACCCCGGGCGACCCCGTGCTGCTCGCGTTCAACCCGCCGCTCCCAGGCGCTCCCCCACCACCCGGCGCACCACTGCCGCCGGGCGCACCGCTGTCCGCCGCCGGAGCTCCGCCCGCCCCGGCGCCGCCGCCCTGGACACCGCCACCACCCCCACCACCAGGCACGACAGTGCCACCGCCTCCGTCCGAGCCGCCACCACCGCCACCGCCGTCATCGTCGGAGCCACCGCCGTCCGAGCCGCCACCGCCGTCCGAGCCACCGCCGACGAGCTCGGTGCCACCGCCGAGCAGCTCGCAACCGCCGCCCAGCGGCGAGTCGACCGCGCCGCCGAGCACGTAGCGGGGCATGCTGGGCGCATGGGAATCCCGCTGCGCCCCTGGGCGGCCCCGCCCGACGGAACCGGCACGCGGTGGTCGCACTACCACGAATTCGGCCCTGCGAAAGAAGTTTCGAGCATCGTCTCGCTCGGCTGGCAGGGATTCGCCGGGTGGGACCGGGAGTTGCAGATCCTCCCGGACGGCTGCGCCGACCTGGTGTGGGACGGGCGCAGCCTCGACGTGGTGATCACCGCCGGAGCCCCGGAACGCCGCTGGCTACCGGGAACCGCCCGGACGCTGGGCCTGCGGCTGCGCCGCGGCGGCGCTGGCTCGCTGCTGGGCCACAGACTTTTCGAGCTGCCAACCGGAACGACGAGGCTTGCCGACGTGTGGGGCCGGCGAGCGGGGCGCGCGGAAGAGCTGCTGGCGTCGTCGAAGTCCTTCGAGGCGCGGCGAAACGTGCTGGAGGCACTGGTCGCCGAGCGGCTGCGAGACGTCCAGCCGGACTCACGAGGCATCGCTGCGGCGCACGGTCTCGGTACGCCTGGGGCGAAACCTGCGGATGTCGCCCACGAGCTCGGCATCAGCGAACGAGGCCTTCGACGGCTCCTGCGGCGCGAAACCGGGTGCGGTCCCAAGCAACTGCAACGCATCCTCCGCTTCCAGCGGTTCCACCGCCGCCTGCCCGCGCTGGCGCGTGGACGCACGTCGCTGGCGGTCGTCGCCGCCGAGCTCGGCTACGCCGACCAGTCGCACCTGGGGCGCGAATGCCGCCTGCTGTCCGGCTCATCGCCCGCTGCGCTGATGCGCAGCTGGGCCCGGCAGGACGCGCTGGCCGAAAAGTTCCAGACGGCGCGGCCCGGGACGGCCAGGATCGGGCCCCGTGACAACCCGTTCCGAAACCGCTGAAGCCTTCCACATCGCCATCGCGGTCCGCAGCGACGACCTCGACGTCAACGGCCACGTGCGCGGCCCCGCGTACCTCGCCTACGGCGATCACGCCCGATGGGCCTGCCTCGCCGCCGCAGGTGTCGACCCCGAGCGACTGCGCGCCCGGCACGACGTGGGCCCGGTCAACCTGGAGACCACCGTCCGCTTCCACCGCGAACTGCGGCCGCTGGACCAGGTAGAGGTGACGTGCGCCTTCCGGTGGGGCGACGGCAAGACCTGCCGCGCCGTGCAAGAGCTCCGCGCCCAGGGCGGCGAGCTGGTCGCGGAGGTCGAAAGCACCTTCGGCCTCCTCGACCTGACCCGCCGCCGCCTGGTCGCCGACCCGGCGAGCTACTGGCGCGACATGACCACCCACCCGCGACTGCTAGGCCTGTGAACCGAAGCTGCCCAGAGCGAACGGACCGTTCGCCCCGATAGACGAGGCGAACAGGCCGTTCACTCCACCTCGGCGGTGTGCTGCCGCTGGTGCGGTTCATGCCCGTCGTGCTGTCTCGGGACTGACCTGCGGGGCTGGGACCGCGCGGGTTCTCTCCCGGCGGAGGAGGAATTCCACGATGGTCAGGTTGATGATCCAGCCCAGCCACTGGCCGATCGGGATCGTCATGTCCACCGCCGCCGGGACCGAGCCGCCGTACATCGCGTCGATGAACGGGAATTGGGCGAGCAGCAGCAGCGGCACCAGGATGCGCGATGTCACGGCCAGGAACGTCAGCGCGTAGTTGCGCATCATCCACGCCCGGTGGGCCGCGAAGTCGCGGCGTCGCGCCGCCCGGACCGCCAGCGCGCCCGTCACCAGCCAGCCGACCGCCGGGATGAGCAGGCCGACCCTGGTGAGGGCGTGCTCGGCCAGCAGCGCCACCGGGATGCCGGTCAGGCCCGCCGGCAACACCCCGGCCAGCAGGTAGGCCCGGCCGACCGCCCGGTGCAGCCGGCGCCGGGCTCGCAGCGCGGGGATGAACTGCAGCGGCCCGAGCACGAGCGCGACCGCCGCGGTGAAGATGTGCACGAGCAGCAGGATCCAGTGCGCTTCGCCGCGCACCTGGATCCGGCTCGCGTCCACGTCGAGGAGCACGTACGGCAAGGCCAGCGCGGTGCCGCCGACGACCGCGGTGGTCAGCAGCAGCCAGCCGCGCCGCGCCGATCTCCGCGCGCCCGATTTCGCCGTCATCGTTTCGCCTTCCGTCGAGGTGGCCGCCGGAACCCGGTCCCGGCGGCCACCGGAGATCAGCCCAGCCCGGTCAGCCGCTCGCGGTACTCGTCGGCGCCGATCTCCCCCTTGGCGAATCGCTCGGCCAGGATCTCCTTCGCCCGCTCGACGGCGGAGCGCTTCCGCGGCCGGCCGCGGACCGCCAGCCAGACCACCGTCGCGATCAGCGCGGCGACCAGCACCAGGAAGAACAGTCCGATCAGCCATCCCGGGCCGCCGTGCGGCCCGTGCCAGCCGGGATTCGGCCCCCACTGCACCAAGAACTCGGTCAACATCACTGCCACCTCCGAAATCGCTCCCGTTCGTCGGATCGAGTCTCGGCCCGGCGGGCGGTGCTGTCGTCGGTCACCGAGCGACACCCGGACTACCGCGCACGACGTAGCCGGCGTACGCAGCACCGCGGATCGGGTGTTGACGCCGCTTCTCCCCGGCGGTCACCATTGCGCCATGCGCAGCTCGATGCGCATTGAGGAACAGTCCCGACGCCGCTTCCGCCCAGGTGGGGAGTTGCCGATGAGGATCCTGCTCGCCGACGCGTTCCCGGCCGCGCAGCTCGCGGAGCTGGCCGACCACGGCCACGACTGCGACTACCGGCCGGATACCACCGCCGATCAGCTCCCCGACCGGCTCGACGGGTTCGACGCGCTCGTGGTCCGCAGCACCCGGGTTGCGGCCGCCGCGCTCGAACGCGCCGACGGTCTGCGGCTGGTCATCCGGGCGGGGGCCGGCACCAACACGATCGACTGCGCGGCGGCGTCCCGGCTCGGGATCCACGTCTGCAACGTGCCCGGGCGCAACGCCGCCGCGGTGGCCGAGCTCGCGTTCGCGCTGCTGCTGGCGCTGGATCGCAACATCTGCGACAACGTCACCGACCTGCGGGCCGGACGCTGGGACAAGAAGCGCTACTCGCGCGCACGCGGCATCCTCGGCCGCCGGGTCGGTGTCATCGGCCTCGGCCAGATCGGCCTGGCCTTCGCCGAACGCGCCGCGGCGTTCGGCATGGCGGTGCACGCCGTGGCCAAGCCCGGGCGCGCGCCGGAGACGCTGGAACGCGCGAACGCGATCGGCGTGCACTTCGTCGACGACCTGACCACCCTCGCCCGCACCTGCGACGTGCTCTCCCTGCACGCGCCCGCGACCGACGCCACGCGGCACCTGATCGACGCCGACCTGCTGGCGCACGTGCGGCCTGGCACGATCATCCTCAACACCGCGCGCGGGGAGCTCGTCGACGAGGAGGCGCTCATCGAGGCCATGGCGGACAAGGAAATCCGCGTCGGCGTCGACGTCTACGCGGACGAGCCGGCGACGAGCACCGGGCGCATCGAGTCCCGGCTGGCCCGGCATCCTAACGTCTACGGCACCCACCACATCGGGGCGTCCACCGAGCAGGCGCAGCAGGCGGTCGCCGCCGAGGTGGTGCGGATGGTGGACGCGTTCGAGTCGGGCACGGTGCTGCACTGCGTGAACCCGCAACCCGCAACGCATTCCGGCGAACGGTCGTGAACGCCACCCGGCGGGAAGACACCGGGATCACCGCCCGGCCGCCGCGCGTGCTGCTGCGCGGGAGCGGCGACCCCGGACCGGCGGTGGTGGTCTACCGGCTGGAATCCGGCCCGCACCGGCAGACCGGTGTCGTGGTCGAGGTGTCGATCGACGACTACCGCGGCGGCCGGATCCGCCGCCACGAAGCCACCCAGCCGGCCCGGGTGCGCGAGCTCGAAGAGCAGGCCGAGGCCACCGGGGTCGAGCGGATGCCGGTCATGCTCGTCCACAGAGGACACCTGCCGATCGCCGACCTCACCGCGGAGACCCCAACGGCGCGGATGCACGACGGGGGCGCCACGCACACGGTGTGGATCCGGCGCGACGAAGCGGGCGCGCGGGCGCTGTGCGACGAGATCGGCCGCATCGGCAACCTCTACATCGCCGACGGCCACCACCGGATGCTGGCCGCCGATCGCTACGCCGCCCGGCGCGGCCTCGGCTCCGGCCACCCGAGCGCCTTCACGCTCGCGGCGCTGTTCCCCAGCGACGAGATGCGCATCCTCGGCTACCACCGCTGTTTCGCCCTGGCGCCGGGCAGCACCGCGCGGGACGTGCTGGACCGCCTCGCCGAGCATCCGCTGACCGAGCGGATCGAGGAATCCCCGGCGGCGGACACGGAACCCGGCGTGGTGGCGATCGGCGTCGGCGACCGGTGGTACCGCCTGCGGCTGCGCGCCTCGGGCGTTCTCGACGCCTTCGCCATCGAGCAGGAGCTCCTGCCGAAGCTGCACGACCTCACCGCGGCCGAGGCCGACGCCGCGCCCGGTCGGCAGCACGCGGTGGAAACCTGCTGGTGCGACGGCCGGAACGCGTTCCGCCTGATCCCGCACCCGCCGACGATCGACCAGGTGCTGACCACCTCGGACGAGGGCCGGCCGATGCCGCCGAAGTCGACCTGGTTCGACCCGAAACCGACCGCACAGCTGTTCCGCCGCCCGCTCATCTGAGCGAGTTTCCGGGGCAGCACGGGCACATTTCCCTTTCCGGCGGGACACCGTACCGCGAAAACCCTGTCTGCACGGCGGATTCCGTACTACGATCACGCGCCGACCGCGTCGATCAGGAGGTTTCGCCGTGCTGGAGAACGCCGCGGAGGAAAGACCGCGAACGAAGCAAACCGCACGCCCGAACGGCGCACCGGCCGGGCGCCGAAGCCGTTTGCGACCGGGCAGGCGGTCGTTGACCGCCGCCGCCGGAGCCGCGCTGCTGGTCGTCGGGCTGCCGGGGACCGCCTACGCAGAACCGCCCGCCGCGCTGCCCGCGAGCTTCGAGGAGGCCGACGGCAAGTGGCAGCCGGCCTTCGACTACGACGGCGACGGCTGCTACCCCACGCCGGCGATCGGCCCCGACGGCTCGATCGCCGAGGGCCTGAAGCCCTCCGGCGCGCTCGACGGGAACTGCCACGACCAGTCCGACCTCGACAACACCAACTCGTACTCCCGCGCCAAGTGCGACGACAACGGCTGGTGCGCGTACCTCTACGACCTGTACTTCGAGAAGGACCAGGCCCTCGGCGGCGTGGACGACATCTTCGGCCACCGGCACGACATCGAGCACGTCGTGGTGTGGGTGCACAACGACGAGGCGACGTACGTGTCGACGTCGGCGCACGGCAACTACTCCACGCAACCCGGCTCCGAGGTCTCCTGGGAGGGCAGCCACCCCAAGATCGTCTACCACAAGGACGGCGCCAGCACGCACTGCTTCCGCCTGGCGGGCCGCGACGAGCAGCCGGAGAACCACTACGGGACCTGGCAGTACCCGGACCTGGTCAGCTGGAACAACTTCCCGCCCGGCATCCGGGACAAGCTGACCGGGGCCGACTTCGGTTCGGCCAGCCTGGCGATCAAGGACGGCGCCTTCGAGCAGAACCTCGAGAAGGCCAAGCCGGCCGAGATCGAGTTCAACGCCTACGAGTGATCATCGCGGCGGCTGGAGGACGGCCTCGGCGAGTGCGTCCGGGGCCTCTTCCGGGATCCAGTGGCTGACGCCTTCGAGCTGCACGAACCGATACGGCGCCGCCACGTGGTCGCCGCACCGCAGCGCCCCCGCCCGGCCCAGGGCGCCGTCCTCGGTGCTCCACACGTAGGTCGTCGGGACGGTCACGTCCCCGAGCTCCCGCATGTCGCCGCTCATCGCCCGGTACCAGTTCAAGGCGGCCGTCAACGCGCCCGGCTCGCTGAGCACCCGGACGTGCACGTCCACCAACTCCGTGGGAACCCCGTCGCTGAACACGGCGCGCAGCCGCTTCGCCCCGTCGGCCAGCAGCACCTGCTCGGCCTTGCCCTCCTGCCGGAAGAGCTTGATGTACTCGGAGCGGCGCTGCTGGTCGGCGTCGTTGCGCAGCGCCCAGCCGAAGGCGGCCGGGTGCGGCACGGACACCGCGGTCAGCGTGCGGACCCGGTCCGGGTGCCAGCCCGCGAGGTGCCAGGCCACCACCGAGCCCCAGTCGTGGCCGACGACGTCCACTTCGGACAGACCCAGCGCGTCGATGATGCCCACCGCGTCGGCGACCAGGTGGGCGACCCCGTACTGGTCGGCGCCGTCGGGCCGGGCGCCGGGCGAGTAGCCGCGCTGGTTCGGCGCGATCGTGCGCAACCCGGCCGCGACCAGCCGCGCCGAGACGAGGTCCCAGCTCCGCGCCGTCTCCGGGAAACCGTGCAGCAACAGCACCGGACGCGCCTGCGCGCCGCCGGCGAGGGCGACGTCGAAGGTCAGCGGTCCGACATCGATCCGTTCGCGCTTGCCCGAAACATCCTGCGTCATCAGCCGTCGCTCCGAGTCAGGTTCCGCATCCGAGGACACCAACATACCATCCGGTCGGTACACCTCGCCAGCGTCGCCGGCGCGACTGTCCACTAGGGACTCGACCGTGCTCCGTTCGGCTCGCGAGCGCTTTGGAGCGCTTATAGAGGCTGTTTTGGATGTGGTGCGAGGTGGTATCGCGGGGTTTTGTCTTTGAAGCGGCGCAGCCGCTTAGCCCACCCCTGCAGCCGGCACCGCCGCGGGTTCTCAGGGGGCTTCTCGCGAGGACAGCCCCGACGTGGTGAATTGGCATTCATGATGTCAGGGATCCCACAGCGAGAAGACGACAGCAACTCCCGCAGGGGGGCCGCCACCCGCACCGCCAGGCAAGATGAGTTTGAAAACAGGCACTAGCGCTCCAAAGCACTCACGAGCGCTCACCCCGGGAGCACTCCCCCGCGCAGTTCCCAGCGGCGGGTGAGCGGGTTTCTGACCCACCGGAGCTCGGCCTCCTGCTCCCACGGATGGAGCGCGTCGAGGTGACGCGCCCACAGCCGGTTCTGGACCGCGAAATACCGCCTGATCCCGGCGAGCCGGTTCGACTGCTTGTTGCGAAGTGGCGTGCTCATCGTGCTCATCCCCGCGAAGAGGTCCGGTCGATGGCACTCAGTTTCCGATGGACCAATTCCTGCCAACAGTGGCAGCGATGCCGTTGTGCCGCAAAATCCTGCCAGCTATCGTTCGGGCATGCTGCGTTCCGTGGCAGCGGTCGTCCTGGACGGCGCCGCTCCGTTCGAACTCGGCGTGCTGTGCGAGGTCTTCGGCCTCGACCGCACCGCCGACGGGGTCCCACCGATCGAGTTCCGGGTGTGCGGGCAGCGCCCGGGAGAGCCGCTGAGCACGTCGGTGGGGATGAACATCGTCCCCGGGCACGGGCTCGAAGGGCTGGACGGGGCCGACGTCGTCGCGGTCCCGGCGGGCCGGATCCGGGACGTCTACCCGGCGGAAGTGCTTGCGGGCCTGCGAGATGCCGCCGGCCGTGGCGCCACCGTTCTCTCGGTGTGCTCCGGCGCGTTCATGCTCGGCGCGGCCGGGCTCCTCGACGATCGGCCCTGCACGACGCACTGGTACTACGCGGCCGAATTCCGCCGCAGGTTCCCGACCGCCCGGCTCGACCCGGACGTGCTCTACGTCGACGACGGGAACGTCGTGACCAGCGCGGGCACCGCCGCCGGGATCGACGCGTGCCTGCACCTGGTGCGCCGTGAGCTCGGCTCGGCCGCGGCGATGAAGATCGCCCGCCGGATGGTCGTCCCGCCGCAGCGCGACGGCGGGCAGCGCCAGTTCATCGACCTGCCGGTGCCCGAATGCTCCGGCGACAGCCTGCAACCGCTGCTGAACTGGCTGCAGGAGAGCCTGGACGACGAGCACACCATCGCCAGCCTCGCCGGACGGGCGCAGATGTCGCAGCGCACCTTCGCGCGGCGATTCGTCGCCGAGACCGGGACGACCCCGAACCAGTGGCTGGCCACCCAGCGGGTGCTGCACGCCCGGCGGCTCTTGGAGGACACGGAGCTCGGCATCGACCAGATCGCGCGCGAGTGCGGGTTCAGCACGGCCGCGCTGCTGCGCCACCACTTCCGCCGCATCGTCGGCGTCACGCCGCGCGACTACCGCCGGACCTTCTCCCGGCCCGCCGAGGTGGGTTGAGCGCTCAGCGGCGGGTGGCGCAGGAGATGCAGGTCGTCGCCGCAGGCAGCGCCTCCAAGCGCTCCGGCGCGATCGGATTCCCGCATCGCGCGCACACCCCGTAGGTGCCTTTGTCCAGGCGCGCCGCGGCCCGGTCCAGCTCGTCGAGCTCGTGGCGGGCGTCCGCGAGCAAGCCCTGCACCTGGGCGCGCTCGTACGCGAGCGTCGCGCCCTCCGGATCGTGCTCGTCGTCGGTGCCGGTCCACGTCGAGACCTCGCCGATGGACTCCAGGTGGCGCTCCAGGGACTCGACGCGCGCCAGCGCGCTGGCACGTTCCTCGGCCAGCAACTCCCGCGCCGTCCGCGGCCCTGGCGGGGACGGCGCGTCCTGCGACGTCCGCTTGCTCATAACGAGGTGAACGCCGCCACCCGCCCGCCTATTCCGCCAGGTCAGGCGTTGCGGTCGCCGCTGTGCACCGGCTCCAGGGCCTCGGTGGCCTCCGCCGGCGCCTTCGCCACCGAACGGGAGCGGAGCAGGCTCGCCACGGTCGTCACCGCCAGGGTGAGCACGATGAAGCCGAGCGAGGCGGCGATGCCGATGTCCGGAACGGCGAAGCGGATCTCGTCGATGTGCGAGCCGTGCAGCGCCTCGACGATCAGCTTCAGCCCGATGAAGCCGAGGACCACCGCGAGGCCGTAGCTGAGGTAGACCAGGCGGTCCAGCAGCCCACCGATGACGAAGTAGAGCTGCCGCAGCCCCATCAGCGCGAAGGCGTTCGCGGTGAAGATGATGAAGCCGTCCTTGGTGAGCCCGAAGATCGCGGGCATCGAGTCGAGCGCGAAGATGACGTTGGCCAGCCCGAGCGCGGTGACGACCACGATCATCGGGGTGAACATCCGCCTCCCGTCGACTCGGGTGGTCAGCTTGCCGCCGTCGTAGGAGTCGGACGTGGGCAGCACCCGTTGCAGCGCGCGGGTGATCGCGTTGTCCGGTTCCTCGGGCTCGTCGCCGGCACCGTCCCTGGCGACCTTGATCGCGGTGTAGATGAGGAACGCGCCGAAGATGTAGAAGACCCAGTTGAAGGCGCTGAGGGCGGCGACGCCGGCGGCGATGCACACGCCGCGCAGCACCAGCGAGAGCACGATGCCGATGAACAGCACGCGGTGCTGGTGCTCCTTCGGCACGGCGAACCGCGACATGATGATGACGAACACGAAGAGGTTGTCGACCGAGAGGCTGTACTCGGTCACGTAACCGGCGAAGAACTCCGCGCCGCTGGTGGGCCCGGCGAAGACGAACAGGATCGCGCCGAAGACGGCCGCGAGGGCGACGTAGCCGGCGACCCACAGGCTCGCCTCCCGCACCCCGACCGCGTGCGGGCGACGGCCGACGAACACCAGGTCACCCACGATGAGAACGGCCAGCGCCGCCAGGGTCGCGATCCACACCCATACCGGGAAGTTCATCGGCAGGTCACCTCCGTGCGCCAACGCGTGCCGGGGCCGGCCGTGATCCCAGCCCCGGGCGATTTGCATGCAGTATACTGTATGGCTTTGATAGCGAATCGGATCATCGGGAGAATTCGCCGCAGGCAACGGAAGAACTGCCCGATCGGAGCAGAACGCCCCATCGGACAAGGAGAATTCGAACCAACGGAACCATTCGGCCAACTCGGCGCGATTCCGACATTCAACTGCATACCCGTCTAATTTCCTTGTGCACAAAGGACAAATGGCCGATCCGTACCGGGGGATCATCGACACCCGCACGGACGACGTCAACGTTGGCCCGGCCACACCACCCGTCGCCCCGGGGGCCCGGCTCCCGCGGATGCCGGCGGCCACGCGCGGGAATCCAGCGCTGCGAACCACCTCCCGCAGCGTTCGACCAGGTGATGCAGTTCGAAACAGGTCGCGGCGGCCAACCGGCCGATCACGTCCGCTCCCACGATCGCCCAGCGGAACGCGGGACCGCACCCGCCGGTGTGCGCGACCCGACCGGTGCCCCGCCACAGCCCGGTGCCCGGCGGTTCGACCTCCACCCAGGCACGTCCGCCGGTCCGCAACAGCTGGTGCACCCGGCGGAGCAGCGCCCGCGGATCGCCGCCGATGCCGATGTTGCCGTCGACGAGCAGCGCCTCGCGCCAGTTGCCTTCGCCGGGGACCGGGTGGAACACGTCTCGGCACAGCGCCACGGCGTTCCGGCTGGCCGTGAGGCGGACGGCGAGTCGGGAGGTGTCGATGCCGAGCGCCACCACCCCGCTGCCGGTGAGCGCCGACGTGAGCCGCCCCGGGCCGCAGCCGATGTCGAGCGTCGGGCCCCGGCACGTGCGCAGCAGGTACCGATCGGCGGCGTCCGGCGCCGCGGACCAGCGTTGCCCGGGCAGCGACCGGGCGACGCCGTCACTGGTCAGCAAGGTGCAGCTGCCGCGAAGCAAGGCGACGTCGAACTCACCGCTCATCGGAGGCAGTCCCCCGACGCGCCACCGGCACGGGAAGCGCGCACGGGAAGGCTTGCGGCGAAACGGGAATTCGGCACCGAATCCGCAACGCGCCAGGCGTCCTCCATGGTGTCCACATCGGCCAGTCGCGGCGACGCGGCCACGCGCAGGCCCGCGGCGCGCAGCGCGGCCAAGGTTCGCGCCCCCGTGTCGGCGCGAGACGTGGGCACCCCGCGCAGCAGTCGCGCATCGGCGGCGGACCGGAAACCGGCCACCCACCAGCCGCCGTCCTCGGCCAGGCCGAGTGCCGCGTCCGCGCTGCCGAGCGCCTGGCACACCTCGGTGAGCAGCGCGGGCGTCACTTGCGGTGTGTCCATCCCGATCTGCACGACCGAGAGGCCAGGATGCGCGGCTGCGGTGTCGGCGTGCGCGGCGGCCAACCGCGCGGGGAAACCGTCGCCGCGTTGACCGAGCACTGTCCAGCCGCGCAATGCAGTGCGCAGCTGGGCCGAACCGGTGGCCGCTGCCAGATCCCCGGACATCGCGATCACCGGCCGGACGCCGGGAGTGCTCCGCACGGCGTCCAATGTGTCCAGCAGGCTCGCGGCGGCGATACGAGCCGCTTCGGCAGGCGTCGCCGGCGGGCACAACCGCGTCTTGACCAGGCCCGGCACGGGAGCTTTCGCCACCACGAGGAGCGCCGTCCGGCTCACCACAGCACCCCCGCCATGTCGCGGACCGCGCGAACCGTGCCGAGCACCGAGCCGGAGACCTTCGACCGGGTTCCGCACGTGCGAGGCCGGTACGCCACGTCCAGCTCGCACACCCGCCAGTTCGCCTCCGCCGCCTTGCACAGCAGTTCGAGCGGATATCCGAAGGCGCGGTCGGTGATGCCGAGCCGCACCAGGTCGATTCGCCTGGCGGCGCGGATCGGGGCGATGTCGTGGACCGGCAGGCCCCGGCGCCGCAGCAACCCGGCGATCACCGCGTTCCCGGTCCTCGCATGCCACGGCCACGCTTCGGCCGACACCGGAACCCGCCGGCCGACCGCCAGGTCCGCCTTCCCCTGGCGCACTACGGCGACCAGCGATGGCAGCACGCCCGGGTCCAACGAGCCGTCGCAGTCCAAGAAGCAGACGAACTCCGAGGTCGCGGCCGTCAACCCGGCGTGCACGGCAGCGCCGTAACCGCGCCGGGGCTCCCGGACCACCACCGCGCCGTGCGCCGCCGCGACCTCGGCCGAGCCGTCGGTGGAACCGTTGTCCACCACCAGCGGGCGGAATCCTGGCGGCATCGCGGCGAGCACCCCTGGCAGCGCGGCCGCCTCGTCCAAGCACGGCAGCACCACGTCCACATCGTCCATGCCAGCCAGTGAAACTCACCGCCGATGACTCGGAAACTCGTGCCGGGCTTAAGGAATCATTACGTTCGAGAAGTTCTTACGAGGTTCTGACGGATCGCACCGACGAGTTGGCCGACGAGTCCGACGGGATTACCTTGGCAGTGGTGCGACTCCTTCCCCGACGCGCCGAAGCACGGCCGGTGCGCGCCGATCTGATCGCGTTCGCCATCGCCATCACCGCGATCGCGGCAGCGGCGGTGGCCGGCTTCCTGCTCAACGGAGCGGGCGCTCCGCTGTACGCCGACGCGGCGCCGCTGTTCGGGTACTGGCTACCCCGCACCGGTCCGGGCACACCTCTCGCGCTGGCCACCGCGGGCGCCGTCGTCGCCTGGGGCCCCGCATTCGCCGCGCGCTTGCCCTGGGGCAGGCTGCTTGCGACCGCCTACTTCACCGCTGTGCTGTGGACCTTCTCGCTGGCGATGGTCGACGGCTGGCAGGACGGCATCGCCGGCCGGCTCGCGGACTGGACGGAGTACCTGCACGACGTCCCGCGCGTGACCGACATCGGCGGCATGCTCGGCTCGTTCACCGAGCACATCCTCGCCGGGCAACCCGGTTCCTGGACGGTCCACGTTTCCGGCCATCCGCCGGGTGTTCTGCTGTGCTACGTCTGGCTGGCGCGGATCGGCCTCGGCGGCGGCGCGTGGGCCGCCGCCGTGACGGTGCTCATCGGCGCGCTCGCGGCCGTGGCGGTGCCGGCCACCGTGCGGGCCCTGGCCGGAGTCGCAGCCGCCCGGGCGGTCGTGCCGTTCGTGGTCCTGTTCCCGGGCGCGGTGTGGGCCGGTGTTTCGGCCGATGGGATGTTCGCCGGGATCGCGGCCACCGGAGTGGCACTGCTCGCCATCGCATCGGTGCGGGCCGGGCCGACGGCCTGGCTCTCCGCGGTCCTCGCCGGTGTCCTGCTCGGGTTCGGACTGTTCCTGAGCTACGGCCTGGTGCTGATGTTCCCGTTCGTGTGCGTGGTGCTGCTGCGCACCCGCGATATCCGGGCGTTCCTGCTCGCGGCGGTCGGCGCCGCCTGCGTCGTCGCGGCATTCGCGCTGCACGGGTTCTGGTGGCTGGACGGCTACCATCTGGTCATCCAGCGCTACCAGCAGGGCGACTTCGCCCAGCGACCGTACGGCTACTGGGTGGGCGGCAACATCGCCGCGCTGCTGATCTCGGTCGGCCCGCTGGCCGCGGTGGCGACGCGGCGGGCGGTCGTGGACCGGGGCGCGGCGGCGTGGCTGGTGCTGGCCGCCGCGACGGCCGTCCTGGCCGCTGACGTCTCCGGGCTGAGCAAGGCCGAGGTGGAACGGATCTGGCTGCCGTTCGCGGTGTGGTTCGCTGTCGGGGCCGCGTTCCTGCCGACCCGGCACCACCGCTGGTGGCTGGCCGGGCAGGCGGCGACCGCGCTGGCGGTGAACCACTTGATCGCGACGAACTGGTGAGCCGATGAAGCACGAGGCCGAGGCGCGACGGGTGCTCGTCGTCGACGACGACCACGCCGTCCGCGACGTGCTGCGCAGATATCTGGAACGCTCCGGCTACGAGGTCGACCTCGCCGAGGACGGCGAGACGGCGCTTCGGCTGTTCGCCGAGCGGGAACCGGATCTGGTGGTGCTCGACCTGATGTTGCCCGGCGTCGGCGGGCTGGAGGTGTGCCGCCGGGTGCGGGATCGCGGCCAGGTCCCGGTGGTGATGCTGACCGCGCAGGGCGAGGAATCCGACCGCGTCCTCGGGTTGGAGATCGGCGCCGACGACTACGTCGTCAAGCCGTTCAGCCCGCGCGAGCTGGTGCTGCGCGTCGGTTCCGTGCTGCGCCGCTCCCGCACCGCGCCCGCCGGTGCCCGCGAATCCCTGGTCGACGGCGCGCTGCGGCTGGAGCTGGAGGCGCGGCGAGGCACTCTGAACGGGGTCGAGCTGGCGTTGACCGGCCGCGAATTCGACCTGCTGGCGTTCCTGCTGCGCAACCCGGGCCGGGCCTTCACCCGGCCGGAGCTGCTGGAAGCGGTGTGGGGCTGGAACTTCGGCGACCACTCGACCGTGACCGTCCACATGAGACGACTGCGGGAGAAGATCGAGCCGGACCCGGCGCGCCCCGACCGGATCAGCACGGTCTGGGGCGTCGGCTACCGGTACGACGCGGAGGACTCGTGAGCGGCAACGGCGGCCGCCCGCCACGGATCGGGGCGGATTCGCGATGGACGTGATCACCGAGCTCACCCACGTCGCGCCGTACGCGATCGGCCTGTCGCTGCCGGTGGCGCTGACCGGCGCCGGCCTGCTCTACGCGCTGCGGCACCGCTCCCTGGCCACGACGTTGACGGTGCTGGTGCTGACCCCGCTGCTGGCCACGTTGGCCGGGGTCCTCGGCGTCACCGGGTTCATGTTCGGCCCGCAGCTGACGACCGCCGTCGTGATCTGCACGGCGGTCGCCGTCGTCACCGTGCCGGTCGCGGTGCTGCTGGGACGCAGCATCGCCCGGCGCAGCGTGTGGGAGCGGGAGGCCCGGGCCAGGGAACGGACCGCCGAGGAGTCGCGCCGCGAGCTGGTCGCGTGGATCAGCCACGACCTGCGCACCCCGTTGGCGGGCATCCGCGCCATGGCCGAGGCGCTGGCGGACGGTGTGGTCGACGAACCGGCGGAGGTGTGCGACTACGCCACCCGCATCCGTGGCGAAACCGAACGTCTGTCCGGCATGGTCGAGGACCTCTTCGAGCTGTCCCGCATCACCGCGGGAGCAGTGCGGCTGGATCTCTCCGCCGCCCCGCTGCAAGACGTCGTCAGCGAAGCGGTCGCGGCGGAGAACCCGCTGGCGCGGCGCCGGGGAATCCGGCTGCGGACCGACACCGACGTCTGGCCGGTGGTGGCCGGCAGCGATCCGGAACTCGCCCGGGTGGTGCGGAATCTGCTGTCGAACGCGATCCGCCACACCCCGCCAGGCGGCTCGGTGGTGCTGACCGCGGGCAGCGACGGCTCGCAGGCGTTGTTCCGGGTGGACGACGCCTGCGGCGGGATCGCGCCCGAAGACCTGACGCGGGTCTTCGACGTGGCGTTCCGGGGCAGCCAGGCGCGCCGGGACGAGGCGGGTGCCGGGCTCGGCCTGGCGATCGCGCGCGGGCTCGTGCAGGCGCACCAGGGGACGATCACGGCCCGCAACCACGGGCCCGGCTGCCGCTTCGAGGTCCGGCTACCGCTCGCCCCTGCCGAACGCTGCCGGCTCGCGTAGCGGCGCGTGCGCGAAAGCACGCACGCCGTCGGCGAAATCGACCGACGCCCGGAATCCCAGCACCCGCGCCGCCTTCTCCGGATCCGCCACGAACCGGTGCCGCGAGCGGGGTTCGGTGCCGTGCGCCTGCGGCAGGAACGCGTCGAGCAGCACGACTTCGTGCCCGCGGTCGGCCACGGCCTCCGCGATGGCCGCTCCGATGAACCCGGCCCCGCCGGTTATCAGAATTCGCGCGCCTCGACGGTAAGGCCGACCGGCGCCGACCGGCGGGTCGAACGCCGCGACGTCATGATTCCGTCAGATCTTGCCATTGTCTTACGGGGTTGGACGACCACTAGCGATGGCGGCCCGCGCGGCGTCGAATGGGGGCATGACCTCGCTACCGGTCTCACGGCCGCGCGCTGCCGCGATCGGCCTGCTCGCCACCGCCGCCGCGCTCGGCGCGGGACACCTCGTCGCGGGCCTGGCCGCCGTCCCGTCGCCGTTCGTCTCGGTGGGCGGCGCGCTGATCGACCTGACGCCGGAGCCGCTGAAGGAACTGGCCATCGCGCTGTTCGGCACCGGCGACAAGCTGGCGCTGCAGACCGGGATGGCCCTCGTCATCGCGGTGCTTGCGGCCCTGGCCGGGCTGCTGTCCCGGCGGCGCTGGTGGCCGGGCGCGGTCCTGATCGGCCTGTTCGGGTTGGCCGGGGTGGCCGCGGCGATGTCCCGGCCGGAGGGCGGCGTGCTCGCGGCGCTGACGTCCGCGGTCGTCGGCGTCGTCGGGTTCCGGTGGCTGCACCGGGTCGCGCAGCCCGGTGCCGAGGCTCCGGGCGAGGTGGACACGAGCCGGCGGAAGTTCCTGATCACTTCGTCGCTGGTGGTCCTCGGCGCGGGCGCCGCCGGAATCGTCGGCGGCATCCTGCAGCGCGGTGCGGACGTGATCTCCTCGCGGCTCGCGGCCGCCGCGCGCATCCCGAAGGTCCCGGAGCCGCCCATCCCGCCCGGCGCGGACTTCGTCGTCTCCGGGACCCCGACTTTCCTGACGCCGAACCGGGATTTCTACCGGATCGACACGGCACTGGCGGTTCCGCAGCTCCGCGCCGAGGACTGGCGGCTGCGGCTGCACGGCATGGTGCAGCGCGAGCTGGAGCTGACCTACGACGAGCTGCTGCAGCGCCGGGTGGAGGCCCGCCCGATCACGCTCACCTGCGTGTCCAACGAGGTCGGCGGCCCGCTGATCTCCACGGCGACGTTCGTCGGCGTGCCGGTGCGCGACCTCCTGCTGGAGGCCGGGGTGCGGCCCGGCGCCCAGCAGCTGTTCACCACCAGCGTCGACGGCTACACGGCGGGCACGCCGCTGGACGTGCTGCTCGAACCGGACCGGGGCGCGCTGCTGGCCGTCGGCATGAACGGCGAGCCGCTGCCCACCGAGCACGGCTTCCCGGTCCGCATGGTCGTTCCCGGGCTGTACGGCTACGTGTCGGCGACCAAGTGGCTGGTGGACGCCGAGGTCACCACCTTCGCCCGGCAGCACTACTGGGAGCGGCGCGGCTGGGCCCGGCAGGCGCCGATCAAGACCGAGTCCCGCATCGACCGCCCCCGCGCGGGGGCGACGGTGCCCGCCGGTCCGGTGGTGCTGGCCGGGATCGCCTGGGCGCAGCACACCGGCATCGACCGGGTGGAGGTCCGCGCCGACGGCGGCGAGTGGCAGCCCGCCGAGCTCGCCACCGACGTCAGCCGCGACACCTGGCGGATGTGGCGCGCCACGCTGGACCTCCCGCCCGGCGATCACGTCGTGGAGTGCCGGGCGACCGACCGGAGCGGCAAGCCGCAGACGCCGGAGCACCGCTCCGTCATCCCGGACGGCGCAACCGGTTGGCACGCCGTGGAATTCACCTGCACCGCACCATGACCTCGATGCCGTCGCACGGGCCGGTCCTTCACCGGCATCGCCCGGTACCTCGACGACCCGCCTGCGGGCACCGGCGCCCCGCGAATCCGGGATACTAGACTCGGAGTATGGATTCCAGACCCGAGCGGCGTCCTTCCCTGCGCGAGCAGCAGAAGCGCCAGACGAGGGCGACCATGCTCGACGCCGCCGCCGAGCTGATCGGCCAGCGGGGCTTCCGCGAGACCACGATCGACGACATCGCGAAGGCAGTGGGGGCGAGCCGGGCGACGTTGTACTCGTACTTCCCGAGCAAGGACATGATCGTCCGCGAGATCGTCATCGAGATGTGGGACCGCGCGGAGTCGCTCTACCGCGACTTCGGGGCGCTCGAGGAGTGGTCCCGGGCGAGCATCGGCGGGTGGGTCGAGCACGTCGTCGCCACCTGGGAGCACAGCCGTGACCGGTTGCGGGTGCAGAGCTCCGGGCTGGTGCGCTACGACGAGTTCTACCTCGACTACCACCACCGCTTCGTCACGGCGCTCACCGCGAACGCGGACCAGTGGCAGCGCTTCGACGACGCCGACGTGCAAACCCGCGCGCTGCTGCTGATCAGCGGTCTGGAGCTGTTCCTCAACACCTGGCTGGTGCGGGGCTGGCCCGCCGACCGGGCCGGCGCGATCGACACGATCACCGACGTCTGGTGCGCGGCGCTGCTCGTCGACTGAGGCCTCAGCGCCCGAGCTTGGCGCGCATCAGGCCGCCGATCTCGGCCAGCGCGAGCCGGGCCCGGGCGTGGTGGTCGGCGTGCATCAGGAACCCGTGGGCCACGCCCGGGTAGCGCAGCAGCGCCACCTGGACGCCGGCGTCGCGCAGCCGCAGTCCGTACTCCTCCGCGCCGTCGCGGCTGGGGTCGTGCGAGGCGGTGACGACGATGGCGTCCGGGAGGCCGGACAGGTCGGCGGCGAGGCTGGGCACGCCGTAGGGGTGGTCGCGGCTCGGGTCGTCCCCCAGGTAGAGGTTCTTGGTCCAGGCGAAGTCGCCCGCGGTGATGATCGGCCCGTCGGCGTGCTCCAGGACCGAGGGCCGGGTGTCGTCGCGGTCGATACCGGCGTACAGGTGCAACTGGAAGACCAGCGGGACGCCGCCCTCGTCACGGGTCTGCAGCGCGACACCGGCCGCCAGGGTCGCGCCGGCGCTGTCGCCGGCGACTGCCACACGGGTGGGGTCGACACCGAGTTCGGCCGCGGTGTCGCCGATCCACTGCACGGCGGCGTACGCCTCCTCCGTGGCCACCGGGTACGGGTGCTCGGGGGCGAGCCGGTAGTCGACGCTCACCACCACGGCGCCGGACGCCTCCGCCAGGAATCGGGCGAGGATGTCGAAGTCGTCGATGCTGCCGATGACCATGCCGCCGCCGTGGAAGTAGGCGACGGCGGGCAGGGCGTCCGCGCCGGTCGGCCAGTAGATCCGCAGCCGCAAGGGTCCGTGCGGGCCGGCGATCACCCGGTCCTCGACGCGGTGCATCCGCGGCCCGGGGCGGCGCGGTAGCCCGGCGAGCGCCGTGCGCGCGGCACTCACGCCCGCGACGTGCATCGGCACCCAGTTCTCGTTCCGGCCCGCCAGGTAGGCGGCGACATCGGGATCGAGCGACACCATCACGCGCCCACCTTCCCGGTCACGTCAGGGGCGATCCGGATCGCTTCCCAGTCCGCCCGCGTCGCCGGTCCCATTCGGCCGACGAACGCGTCGAGCTGCGCCCACAGCGAGCCCGCGACCACCATCTGCCCGGGCGCCAGCACCTGGTCGATCAGCGCGGGCCAGGCCTCGGGCACGTGGTCGGCCGCCTGCGCTCCCGGCGTCTCGGCCTGGACCACGCGGGTGACCAGGCCGCCACCGACGGCGAAGGCCTCGCCGGTGAGGGTCGTGTCGCCGTGCAGGAGGTACGCCGCGAAGGCGGCCACGGCCTCCGGCGGGAAGTGGGTGGCGATGAAGTCCGCGAAGCCGGGCTGCTCGATGCCCGCCGTCGAGCGGGTCCACGCGGCGGGCAGGATCGTGTTGGCCCGCACGCCGACCGGCCTGCCGAGGATGGCCTGGGTGCGAGTGAGCGACAGGATGCCGCCCTTGGCCGCGGCGTACCCGGGCATCGCCGGCGCGCCGTAGCTGCCGTTGGAGGAGATGTTCAGGATCCTCCCGGCCCCGGTGGCGGCGAGGTGCGGCCAGGCGGCCTCGCTGATCCGGTGCGCGCCGCGCAGGTGCACGTCGACCTGGGTGTCGAAGTCGCCACCGGCGCCGGCGTTGTTGATCACGATGTCGAGCCGGCCGAAGGCGTCGACGGCGGCCTGCACGATCTGCGGGGCCGCCGCCACGACGTCGCCCGTCACGCCGACGGCGGTGCCGCCCTCCGCCTCGATGATCCGCACCGCCTCGTCGGTGCCGGGCGGATTGGCCGAGCCGGCCCAGTCGCGGCCGAGGTCGTTGACCACGACCCGGCAACCGCGCGCGGCCAGCAGCCGGGCGTAGGCGAGCCCGAGGCCGAACGTGGACACACCGGTGACCAGGGCGACCTGGTCGTCGAAGCGCAGTTGATCCATGGCGGCAGGACCTTTCTCGAGGACGGCGTCGCGCCGGATGCAGCGTTCGGCGAGGGGAATGGCGGCGACCGTAATCGACCGCGCCGCGCCTTGGATAGACCCGAAGACGGTATTTCGAACTTTCAATCCGAAAACCGAGACGAGAGTCTAGACAGAGCCCACCAGACCGCTTAGTGTCCTGGCTCACACCGTCGCCCGACCCCGGTCTCCGGGCGTCCGACGGGATCCCCCGACCCATCTCGCCGGCGCGGACCAGCTCCGCCGCGGCAGCCCGTCATGCCCTCTGCGAGGAGTCGCCTTGTCCGCATTCGCCCCTGCCCTCGCCTCATCCGGCTCGCCCGACGTCGATGCCGACGAGCTGCGCGCGCACCTGCGCCGGGCCGACTCCGCGGTGCTGCTGGCCGTGCTGGCCCAGGTCACCGGAGACGCGTCGGTGCTCGACGAGTTCGGCGGCGCGATCACCCACGTGCCGGACCCGCCCGAGATGGCGGGCCGCACCGACCCCGACACCGCTGCAGCCATCGTCGACCGGTTGGTCGCGGCGCTGACCGCCGACCGGGAGCCGGGCGACGCGAGCGGCCCGGCCCCCGACGACCTGGCGTTCTTCACCCGGCTGGTGCCGGTCGCGATGGGCGCGACACCGGGCCCGGAGTACTACCCGATGTTGTTGGAACAAGGGGGTTTCCACACCGCCCTGCCGGTGGTGCCGCGCACCGAGCCGCTACCGGAGGCGATCGACCTCGCGATCATCGGTGGCGGCCTGGCCGGCATCGCGGCCGCGCTCACCGCGCGGCGGGAGGGCGTCCCGTACCGGATCTACGAGCGCAACGACGACATCGGCGGCACCTGGCTGACCCAGACCTACCCCGGCGTCGGCGTCGACACGCCGTCCTCGTACTACTCGCTGTCCGCCGAGATCAACCCCGACTGGTCGAGCTACTACCCCAGGGGCGGCGAGTACCAGGAGTACCTGCGCGAGGTCGTCGGCCGGCACGGCATCCGGGAGCACGTCGCGTTCGGCACCGAGGTCGAGGCCCTGACCTGGGACGACGACGCCGCCCGCTGGCGGATCCGGGTGCGCGACGCCGACGGCACCCGCGTCGAGGACGCAGCGGTGGTGCTGACCGCGGCGGGCTACCTCAACCGGCCGCAGTTCCCGAAGGCGCCCGGACGCGACCGCTTCCGGGGCCTCAGCGTCCACTCCGGCGAGTGGCACCCGGGGCTCGACCTCACCGGCAAGCGGGTCGCCGTCATCGGCGCCGGTTGCACCGCGGCCCAGATCGTCGACGCGATCGCCGACGACGTCGCGCACCTCACCCTGTTCCAGCGCCAGCCGCACTGGGTGGCGCCGCGCAAGCGCGACAGCGACGACGTTCCCGAGCACCACCGCTGGCTCGGCAGGCACGTGCCGTTCTACGCGAACTGGTTGCGACTCAAGGCGTTCTGGGGCTCCGCCGACAACGGCTACCCGGTCGTCATCGTCGACCCCGAGTGGGCCGCCACCCACCGGTCGATCTCGCGGGCCAACGACATCCTGCTCCAGGACTGCCTGGCCTACATCGACCGCACCTTCGGCGCGGGCTCGGAACTCGCGGCCAAGGTGACCCCGGACTTCGCGCCGTTCGGCAAGCGGATCATCCGGGACCCCGGCGGCTACTACGACGCGCTCACCCGCGACCACGTCGACGTCGTCGCGGCCGAACCCGCGGAGATCACCGAGCACGGCATCCGCACTCCCGGCGGCGACCTGGTCGAGGTCGACGTCATCGTCTACGCCACCGGGTTCCACCTCGACTTCCTGTCCGGCCTGGACATCCGGGGGCGGGACGGCGTCCGGCTGGTCGACGAGTGGGCCGGCAACGACCCCCGTTCCTACCGGGGCGGCACCGTGCCCGGATTCCCCAACCTGTTCGTCGCCAACGCGCCCAACGCGAACCCCAGCCACGGCGCGGGCAACAACTTCGGCATCGAGGTCACCGTCCACTACCTGTTCGAGTGCCTGCACCTGCTCGCCGAGCGAGGCGCCCGGTCGCTGGAACCGACGCGCGCCGCCTACGAGGAGTACGTCGCCCGCATCGACGCCGACATGGAGCGCACCGTCTGGCGGCACACCCCGACGGCGCACACCTACTACCGCAACGCGCAGGGCCGGGTGATCCTCGCCTGCCCGTGGCGGCTGGTCGACGTCTGGACCGAGCACCGCCGGCCCGACGCCGCGCACTTCACCCTCCGCTGACCCCCGAGCCGATCTCGAACCGGGCCACCCAACGAAAGCGAGTCCCCATGTCCGTCTCGGCCTCCGGCGGTACAAGACGTCCCGCCACCGTCGCGGATCCCGACGGCCGTCCCACCCGCTACTGGGTCGGCGTGCTGCTGATCCTGCTGCTGCTCACCGAGCAGTCCGCCCTCGGCTTCTCCCTGATTGCGCCCGCCCTGCCCCAGGTCGCCGCCGAGTTCCCCGGCAGCCAGGTGGTCTGGGTGATGACGGCCTTCACCCTGTCCGGCGCGGTCGCCTCGCCCATCATCGGCAAGCTGGCCGACCGCTACGGCAAGAAGCGGATGCTCGTCGTCACCGCCGCCGTGGGCGCCCTGGGCGCATTGATCTCGGCGACGGCGCCGACGTTCGAAATCCTGGTGGCCGGCCGGTTCCTCGCGGGCATCGCCTTCGCCTGCATGGCCCTGGGCTACACGCTGATCCGGGACACGTTCCCGGTTCGGCTGCAGTCGATCTCGATCAGCATCGCCAACACCGGCGTCGGTGCGGTCGGCGTCGGCTCCCTGCTGGTGGCCGGTTTGCTCATCGACCGCTTCGGCATGCGTTCGGTGTTCTGGTTCGCGTTCGGCTTCTGCGCCCTCGGCGCCCTGCTCGCGGCGCTGTTCGTGCGGGAGACTCCGATCCGCACCCCCGCGCGGATCGACTGGCTCGGCGCGGCGCTGGTCACCGCGAGCATGTTCGTCGTCATGTTCGGCCTCTCCCGGGGCAAGGTGTGGGGCCTGTTCGACTCGCGGACGCTGACCTTCGTCGCCATCGGGCTGGTCGGCTTCGCCATCTGGGTGTGGTGGGAGCGCCGGACGCCGGAGCCGCTGATCCGGCTGGACCTGTTCACCAACCCGGGCCTGCGCTACACCGTCATCGCCGGCGGCATCGCCTACGGCGCCACGACACTGCTCGCCACCCTGATGCCGATGCTTCTGCAGGCGCCGCAGAGCACGTCGTACGGCTTCGGGCTCTCGGCGCCCCAGATGGCGGGGTGGCTGCTGCCCGGACAGCTCGCGATCGTCGCCAGCGGGTTCATCGCCGGTGCCACCGCGCGCTCGCTCGGCTTCCGCAACCACCTCACCCTCGGCGCGGCGGCGATCGCGGTGGCGGCCGCCGTGCTCGCCACGGTGCCCTCCGCGCCGACCGTGATGGTGCTGATCTGGGTGGTTTTCGGCCTCGGCTGCATGATCTACGCCGCCGTCCCGAACCTCGCGCTGCTGGCCCTGCCCGAGACGGAGCGCGCCGTCGGGTCGAGCTTCGTCGGCGTCGCCCAGACCATGTCCGGCACGCTGATCTCGACGATCGGCTTCACCGTGCTGGCGCACTTCGTGCTCGCCTCCGGTCCGACCGGTGTCGTCTACGAGGAGGCCGGCTTCAGGGGCGCGTTCCTGGTCGCCGCCGTCGCCGCGGCGATCGGCGCGGTCGCCTCGCTCGCGGTGCCCCGCGCCCTGCAGCGCCGGAGCGCGGACCGATGACCGGGGCAGCGGAGACCAGGCCCGGCCTGCTGCCGGCACCGCGATTCGTCGACACCAACGGCGTCCGCCTCGCCGTCTACGAGGCGAAACCGGAACGAGCCGCCCGGGACGTCTGCGTCGTGCTCTGCCACGGCTTCCCGGAGCTGGCCGCCTCCTGGCGACACCAGCTCCAGCCGCTGGCGGACGCCGGATTCCACGTGCTCGCGCCCGACCTGCGCGGCTACGGCCGCTCGACCGGGCCGGCCGACCCGACGGCGTACAGCATCGCGGAGACCACGACCGATGTCGCCGGCCTGATCGCGGACGCGGGCTACGACCGCGCGGTGGTGGTCGGCCACGACTTCGGCGGCATGATCTCGTGGTGGATGCCGCACCTGCATCCCGAGCGCGTGGCCGGCGTCATCACGCTCAACACGCCGTTCGGGTACTCCCGGGAGGACCCGCTGGAGAAGTACCTGGAGGCCTACGGGCCGCGCAACTACGTCGCGCACTTCCAGACCCCGGAGCTGCAGGCGCTCATGGAGCGCGACCCGGCGCGGACGCTCCGGTTCTTCTTCCGCCGTGACACCGGCGCCGGCACCACCCTCTCGCGCACCGGCCGACACGATGCGGAGTCAATGAGCTACAGCCACCTGCTCGCCGACGACGAGGCCACCTGGCCCGGCGAGGTGCTGGTCGGCGACGAGGAACTCGACTACTACGCCGAAGCCTTCGCGCGCACGGGGTTCGGCGGACCGCTGGGCTGGTACCGCAGCATCCCGGGGAACTGGCGCGTGCAGTCCGAGGTGTTCCCGGACGGCGCCATCGCGAAGCTGACCGTGCCGGCGCTGATGATCGCCGCTCGCCGGGACGCGATCTGCCACCCGGACCTGAGCGACAACCTGCTCCAATACGTCGAAACCCTCGAGCGCCGCATGCTCGACACCGGCCACTGGACGCAGCAGGAGGATCCGGCGGGCACCAACGAAGTCCTCCTGGAGTGGCTCACCCGCCACTTCTGAACCGGCACCCCACGGGTGAACGCGCGGCACCGGACGGCGAGACCGACCGGTGCCGCGCGCCAGGTTTCCAACGAGCTCTCACGGCACCGCAGCAGCGCGTCACGACCTGCACCCCACGCCGCGACGAAAAGTGGTGCGCTACAACAGAAGAACGGCCCGAACCGCCGCGGAAGACGCCCGCGTCACCAACGTCGCGACCCCATACGGCTAGGCCAGGAGCTCCCGGGCTAGCGCTCCACCCCACCACTGCTCGACTTGACCGGGCGGCCATCCGCGTTCCGCGGTGAGCGTGGTGTAGACGTCAACGTTGCACAGGGCTCCGTAGACGTCGACGGCGGCCTGCGGGACGGCTGGATCGTCCTCTACGGCGTAGAGCTCGTCCGCTTCGCCCCGGCTCGCGTTCCCGCCTGACCTGCCAGGCGGGTGACACCTCCGGCGCACACCCGCACCCGCCAATCCATTGTGGACGGCATGGGAGTCCCGCCGGAAGCGCCGCCGGCGGGAATCCGTTCGCCCACGCGCGGTTTCGCGCCGTCAGAGCAGCCCGAGCAGGATCGGGGCGGCGTTGGTGGCGCCGTGGACGACCAGGAGCGGCCACATCAGTCGGTACTTGCTCCACAGGTAGCCGAGGAAAAGCCCCAGGACGCCTTGGTTGACGACGACCGAGGCGAGATCGACGCCCAGCTCGCCGTTGCCCTGGATGGCGACGTGCCACACCGCCCAGAGCAGCGACGCGAGCACGATGGCGGGCCAGCGCCCGAGCAGGAACTCCCACCTGGTCTGCAGCCACCGCCGGTAGAAGATCTCTTCGAGGAGGCTGTTGATCAGGAAGACCACCACCATCGTGACGATCAGCGTGACGGGATCGACGGTGAACGCCAGGTCGCTCCGCGGCAGCGCCAGCGGGCCCGCGTAGCTGAGCGCGAACCAGGTCACCACCGGGATCAGCGGACCCCAGTGCCGCCACGACCCGGGCCCTTGGAGCGCCGACGTCCGAGCCGCGCCCTTGCGGCGCAGCAGCCAGAAGGTCACCGCCGGAACCCCGAGCAACAGCAACAGCTTCAGCGCCGTGTGAGCCGGTTCGCCGCCCCCGGCCGACCACAGCAGCACGGCGAAGAGGACCGCCGCCGCCGTGAGGACCGACGCCTCGACGCGGACCGCCTTGCCCGCGGGCAGGACGACCGGCTCGCGTCGGAGATCCGGCGACACGAGGCGGACGAGCACGATGCCGACGAGCGCCGGAATCCAGCGGTGCCACAGCGGAATGGTGTCATCGTGGTCGGCGGAGTACCTGATGCCCGTGTTGCCGGTCAGGAACAGCAGGGCGATGGCCCCGGCGAACACGGCCAGCCCGGCGAGGAGCACGACCGTTCCACCGGGCGCGCTCGCTCGCCGCAGTTTATTTAGCACATCCGTACTGTAACGGTTATCGCACAGCCGTGTTATAAAAAGGGCATGCCGAAGCTCGTCGACCACGACCAGCGGCGCGCCGAACTCGCCCGCGCCGCGTGGGCCGTGATCAGCCGCGACGGCATCGAGGGCGCCACGGTGCGGAAGGTCGCCGACGAGGCGGGCGTTTCCGTCGGCGGGCTGCGGCACTACTTCGACAGCCAGCGGGGACTGCTCCGCTTCGCGGCGGAAGCGGTGGCCACCAACGCCGGCGCACGCCTCGCCGAGCACATGCGCGCCGAGCGGCCCGGCATGCGGCGGGCCCAGCTGCTGCTGGAGGAGTTCCTCCCGCTCGACGAAGAGCGACGAGTGGAGGCGGACGTGTGGTCGGCCTGCCTGATGCGGGCGCGCGTCGACCACTCGCTCGACGGGCTGCGCAAGACCGCCTGGGACGGCGAACGGCACGTCTGCCGGATCGCAGTCGCGGACTGCTGCGCCGCGCCGCTCCCGGCCGCCATCGGCGACGAGCTCCCCGACGCCCGGCTGGAGCAGCTGGCCAGGCGCCTGCACATCTTCGTGGACGGCATGACGCTGCAGGCGGCGACCTATCCGCGCGAGCTCCCGGCCGACGAGGTGCGCCGCCTGCTCCGCGCGGAGCTGGAGCTCGTTTCCCGCTCCGCGAAGCAGCGGCCCCGGAAGGGCTGAGCGACCGCCGGCCTCCGGCACTCGCGGCCACCTCTGTCCACATCGGACTACTGCCGAGCAGACCCGGCCCACCGAACGGATCAACCCCACTGCGCCGACCGAGTGGCGCCGCGGAAGCGCGTCCGGACACCGCCGCGACCCGCGATCAGGCCCGCCCCGGCCGACTCCTCCGATTGATCGACGACTAATGGTGGTTCACTTGACCCGAATAGCGGGCGACCGGTAGATCAAAAGGACACGCCGCCGATATCGAACCCGGCAAAATTCCTTCAAGGATTTCTAAAATAGAGTAAAAGATATCTGGTGTATACCAGAAACAGATCACCCGATAGTACGAAACCGCAGCTAATAGAGCCTTGAATGGCATACCAATTCGCCGACAAATTGAACAAAAGAAATTCGATAACCGCAGTCGCGCAAATCGGTCAGCGAGAGTTTTTCGCAATTAATTCATGTGAAGTTTCCCATACTTAATGACGATGCGCGGCGGATAGCGCGACCCTAGGTTGTGATCGCGGATCAACGCGGTATTCGCCGCGACGTTTCTCCGTGAGACCGGGAGAAGTGACCATGTGCGCAGCACCGATCCGGGATGCCGAAGGAGCACCCGGACGATTCCCCGAAGACCGGGCGGGAGGCACCGCCGGTGACGCACTGCTGAGGCTCGGCCGCCTGGTGTCCAAAGCGGACACCTCCGCGGACCTGCGTGCGGTGTACCGCAGCGGCGGCCGCGAGGGCGACGCCTTCTACCGCGACCGGTGGAGCCACGACAAAGTGGTGCCCTCCACGCACGGCGTGAACTGCACCGGCTCCTGCCGGTGGAACGTGTACGTCAAGGACGGCATCATCACCTGGGAGGCGCAGGACACCGACTACCCGAGCGTCGGCCCGGACCGGCCCGAGTACGAGCCGCGCGGCTGCCCGCGCGGCGCTTCGTTCTCGTGGTACTCCTACTCCCCCACCCGCATCCGCTACCCGCACGCCCGCGGCGTGCTGGTGGAGATGTACCGCCAGGCCCGGCGGGAGACCGGCGATCCGGTCGCCGCCTGGAAGTCCATAGTGGATGATCCGGAGCTGAGAGCGCGATACCAGCGGGCGCGCGGCAAGGGCGGGCTGGTCCGCATCACCTGGGACGAGGCGGTCGAGATGATCGCCGCCGCGCACGTGCACACGATCGCCGCGCACGGCCCGGACCGGATCGCCGGGTTCTCCCCGATCCCGGCGATGTCGATGGTCTCGCACGCGGTCGGCTCGCGGTTCATGGCGCTGATCGGCGCACCGATGCTGTCGTTCTACGACTGGTACGCCGACCTGCCGGTCGCCTCGCCGCAGGTGTTCGGCGACCAGACCGACGTGCCCGAGTCCGCGGACTGGTGGGACGCCGCCTACCTGATGATGTGGGGCTCCAACGTCCCGGTGACCCGCACCCCGGACGCGCACTTCATGACCGAAGCCCGCTACCGGGGCCAGAAGGTCGTGGTCGTCTCGCCCGACTACGCCGACAACACCAAGTTCGCCGACGAATGGCTCGCGCCGCACCCCGGCACCGACGCGGCGCTGGCGGTGGCGATGGGCCACGTGGTGCTCAAGGAGTTCTTCGTCGACGACCCGACGCCGTTGTTCACCGACTACGTGCGGCGCTACACCGATCTGCCGTTCCTGGTCAGCCTCGTCGAGCGCGGCGGCGGGCTCGTGCCGGGCAAGTTCGTCACCGCCGCCGACCTCGGCCGCGAAGGCAGCCACGAGGAGTGGAAGACGGTGCTCCTCGACGACGCGACCGGCGACCCCATGGTGCCCAACGGCTCCATGGGATTCCGCTGGAACGACGGCGAAACCGGGCAGTGGAACCTCGACCTCGGCAGCGTGGCACCGCGGCTGAGCCTGCACGGCCACGACGCCGAAGCGGTCGAGGTGATGCTGCCCCGCTTCGACGCCCCGGACGGCACCGGCGCGGCGGTCACCCGCGGCGTCCCGGCGACCCGGCTGCGCCCGGACGGCCCGCTGGTGACGACGGTCTTCGACCTGCTGCTCGCGCAGTACGGGGTCGGCCGCGAGGGTCTGCCCGGCAGCTGGCCGTCCGGCTACGACGACGCCGACCAGCCCGGCACGCCCGCCTGGCAGGAGCAGATCACCTCGGTGCCCGCTGCGCGGGCGACGCGGATCGCCCGCGAGTTCGCCGACACCGCGATCCGCTCCAAGGGCCGGTGCATGATCCTCATGGGCGCGGGCACCAACCACTGGTTCCACTCCGACGAGGTGTACCGGACGTTCCTGACCCTGCTGATGCTCACCGGCTGCCAGGGCCGCAACGGCGGCGGCTGGGCGCACTACGTCGGCCAGGAGAAGGTCCGGCCGCTGACCGGCTGGGCCACGCTGGCGTCCGCGGCGGACTGGCAGCGTCCGCCCCGCCAGATGATCGGCACCGCCTGGTTCTACCTGCACACGGGGCAGTGGCGCTACGACGGGCTCACCGGGGACGCGCTCGCCTGGCCCGGCGCAGCCGGGACGCTCGCCGGTGCGACGGCCGCCGACTGCCTCGCCCGCTCGACGCGCGCGGGCTGGATGCCCTCCTACCCCACCTTCGACCGCAATCCGCTGGACCTCGCCGACGAGGCCGAGGCCGCCGGGCTCGAACCCGTCGAGCACGTCGTGCGCGAGCTGCGGGAGGGCCGGCTCGGTTTCGCGGGAGAGGACCCTGACGCGCCGGCGAACTGGCCGCGGGTGCTGACGGTGTGGCGCTCCAACCTGCTGGGCTCGTCGGCCAAGGGCAACGAGTTCTTCCTCAAGCACCTGCTGGGCACCGACGCGGCGCCGCGCTCGACGGAGCCCGAACAGCCGCCCGCCGAGGTGCACCGCGCCGAGGCGGCCGAGGGCAAGCTGGACCTGCTGCTGTCGCTGGACTTCCGGATGACCAGCACCACGCTGTTCTCCGACGTCGTGCTGCCCGCCGCCACCTGGTACGAGAAGCACGACCTGTCCTCGACGGACATGCACCCGTACGTGCACTCCTTCAACGCCGCCGTCGACCCGCCGTGGCAGTGCCGCACCGACTTCGACGCGTTCCACGCCATCGCCGCGAGGTTCAGCGAGCTCGCCGAACTGCACCTCGGCGTCCGGCGGGACGTGGTGGCGACCGCGCTCGGCCACGACACCCCGGGCGAGGCGGCGCAACCCGGCGGCGTGCTGCGCGACTGGCGCAGCGGCGACGTCGACCCGGTTCCCGGCCGCACCATGCCGACGCTCACCGTCGTCGAGCGCGATTATCCCGCGGTGGCCGCGAAACTCGGCGCGGTCGGCCCGCTGCTGGACAAGCTCGGCACCACGACCAAGGGCTACACCGTCGAGGTCGGCCCGGAGCTGGCGTGGCTGGCCGAGTCCAACGGGGTCGCGGTCGGCGGACCGGCCGCCGGGCGCCCGCGGCTGGACACCGACCGCCGGGCCGCCGACGCCATCCTCGCGCTGTCCGGCACCACCAACGGCCGGCTCGCCAACGAGGGCTTCCGGGCGCTGGAAGAGCGGGTCGGCCGCGACCTGACGCACCTCTCGACCCACCACACCGGACACCGGGTGACCTTCGCCGACACCAGGTCCCGGCCGGTGCCGGTGGTCACCAGCCCGGAGTGGTCCGGCGACGAGTCCGGCGGGCGGCGCTACTCGCCGTTCACCATCAACGTCGAGCAGCTCAAGCCCTGGCACACCCTCACCGGCCGCCAGCACTTCTTCCTGGACCACGACTGGATGGCCGAGCTCGGCGAGCAGTTACCGCTGTACCGGCCGCCGCTGGACCTGCACCGCCTGGCCGGCGAACCGCGGCTCGGCCCGGACGGCACCGCGGAGGTGGTGGTGCGGTACCTGACGCCGCACTCGAAGTGGTCGATCCACAGCGAGTACCAGGACAACCCGATCATGCTGACGCTGTCCCGCGGCGGGCCGACGTTCTGGATGAGCCCGGCGGACGCCGCCGCCATCGGAGTCGCCGACAACGACTGGGTGGAGGCCGTCAACCGCAACGGCGTCGTGGTCGCCCGCGCGGTCGTGTCGCACCGGATGCCCACCGGCACCGTGTTCATGTACCACGCGCAAGACCGCACGGTGAACGTGCCGAAGAGCGAGACCACCGGCCGGCGCGGCGGCATCCACAACTCGCTGACCCGCGTGCAGATCAAGCCGACGCACCTCATCGGCGGCTACGCGCAGCAGTCCTTCGCGCTGAACTACCACGGGCCCACCGGGAACCAGCGCGACGAGATCACCGTCATCCGCCGCCGCAACCAGGCGGTGGAGTACTGACGCGGGAGCGTCGAAAAGGAGTACTGATGCGCGTCATGGCACAACTGGCCATGGTGATGAACCTGGACAAGTGCATCGGCTGCCACACCTGCTCGGTCACCTGCAAGCAGACCTGGACCAACCGGGATGGCGTCGAGTACGTCTGGTTCAACAACGTCGAAACCCGCCCCGGGCAAGGGTATCCGCGCCGCTACGAGGACCAGCGGCAGTGGCGCGGCGGCTGGGAGCTCGACCGCCGCGGCCGGCTGAAGCTGCGCGGCGGCGGGCGGCTGCGCAAGCTCGCGACGCTGTTCGCCAACCCGGACCTGCCGGAGCTCGACGACTACTACCAGCCCTGGACCTACGACTACCGGATGCTGCTCGAAGCGCCGCTGGGCGACGACATCCCGGTGGCCCGCCCCAACTCGGCGATCACCGGGCGCCCGACGAACGTCCGATGGGGACCGAACTGGGAGGACTCGCTGGGCGGCACGCCCGAGCACGGCGAGGCGGATCCGGTGGTGGCGAAGCTGCGCGACGAGCTGGGCACCCGCATCCGGTTCGAGTTCGAGCAGTCGTTCCTGTTCTACCTGCCGCGGATCTGCGAGCACTGCCTCAACCCGTCCTGCGTCGCCTCCTGCCCGTCGGGCGCGATGTACAAGCGCGCCGAGGACGGCATCGTGCTCGTCGACCAGGACCGCTGCCGCGGCTGGCGGATGTGCGTTTCCGGCTGCCCGTACAAGAAGGTCTACTTCAACCACAAGACCGGCAAGGCCGAGAAGTGCACCTTCTGCTACCCGCGGATCGAGGTCGGCCAGCCGACGATCTGCTCGGAGACCTGCGTCGGCCGGCTGCGCTACATCGGCGTGCTGCTCTACGACGCGGACCGGGTCGGCGAGGCGGCGGCGGTGACCGACGAGCACCGGCTCTACCCGGCGCAGCGCGACCTCTTCCTCGACCCGAACGACCCGGAGGTGGCGGCGGCGGCCGAGCGGGCGGGCATCCCGCACGACTGGGTCGAGGCGGCCCGGCGCTCCCCGGTCTACGACCTGATCTGCCGCTACCGGGTCGCGCTGCCGCTGCACCCGGAATACCGCACCATGCCGATGGTCTGGTACATCCCGCCGCTGTCGCCGGTGGTGGACGCAGTCGCCGAGACCGGGTTCGACGGCGAGGACGCTGGGAACCTCTTCGGCGCCATCGACGCGCTGCGCATCCCGATCGAGTACCTGGCCGAGCTGTTCACCGCGGGCGACATCGGCCCGGTGCGCGACTCCCTGCGGAAGCTCGCGGCGATGCGCGGCTACATGCGCTCGGTGAACCTGGACGAGCCGCCGGACGAGGGTCCGGTCCGGGCGGCCGGGCTGGACACCGCGGAGCTGCGGTCGATGTACCGGCTGCTGGCCATCGCGAAGTACGACGACCGCTACGTCATCCCGACCGCGGGGATCGGCGACGCGCACGAGCTGGAAGCGCTGGCGACGACGTGCAGCCTGGACACCGACGGCGGCCCCGGCATGGGCGGCCTGCGCTCGGGCAGCACCGACCTGGTCGTGTGGGATGAGGGCGGGCGCCCGGAGGGCATGTTCCCGACGCTGCGCGGGGAGAAGTCGTGAGGCGCCGCCGGCTGGACGCCCGGTCGCGCGCGCTGGTGCGCCAGATCGCCGCGTGGTGCCTGCACTACCCCGACCCCGAGCTGGCGCGGCGGATGGGCCTGCTGCGGGAATCCCTCGGCGAGATCGCCGGAACCGACCCGGCGCAGCACCTCCGCCACACCCTGGATCACCTCGCGGGAACGCCGGCGCAGGAGGCCGAGCAGCACTACGTCGAGGTGTTCGACGTCAGCCCCCGCCGCGGCCTGTACCTGACCTGGTACGTGCACGGCGACACCCGGTTGCGCGGTGGCGCGCTGGCCGAGCTGGCGGGCCTCTACCGCGCGCACGGCTACCGCGTCGGCGGCGGTGAGCTGCCGGACTACCTGCCCGCGCTGCTGGAGTTCTCGGCCGCCGAGCGGCGCGAAGGCGAGCGCCTGCTCGGCCGGTTCCGGCCGGCGATCGAGGTGCTGCACCGCAAGTTGGACGAGCTCGGCACGCCCTACGCCGCGGCCGTGCGGGCAGTGCTCGACGTCGTGCCCCAGCAGCGCGAACGCGACGCCGTTCCCGCGCAACCGCCGACCGAGCAGGTCGGCCTGCAGCCCTTTTCGCTCACCCTCCAGGAAGGCCGCCGATGACCAGCCCGATCGATGTGGTGCTGTGGGCCGTGCTGCCGTACGTCGTGCTCGCCGTGTTCGTCGGCGGCGCGGTGTGGCGGTACCGGTACGACAAGTTCGGCTGGACCACCCGGTCCAGCCAGCTGCACGAGTCCCGCCTGCTGCGGATCGGCAGCCCGTTGTTCCACTACGGACTGCTGTTCGTCGTCGGCGGGCACGTGCTCGGCCTGGTGGTGCCGAAGTGGCTCACCGAGCTGTTCGGCGTGACGGAGTCGAACTACCACCTGGTGTCGCTGGGCATGGGCACCTTCGCGGGCTGCGCGGCGCTGGCCGGGCTGCTGGTCCTGCTGTGGCGGCGGCGGCGCAACCCCGCGGTGCGCGCCGCGACCAGCCGCAGCGACCTGTTCACCTACACCGCTTTGACGGCCACGATCTGCCTCGGCCTGTGGACGACCGTGATCGACAACGGCGTCCGCGGCCCGTACGACTACCGCGAGACGATCGGGCCGTGGTTCCGCGGGATCTTCCTGCTGCAGCCGCACCCGGAGCTGATGGCGCACGCCCCGCTGGACTACCGGCTGCACGCGCTGCTCGGCCTCGCCCTGTTCGCGCTGTGGCCGTTCGGCCGGCTCGTGCACGCCTTCAGCGCGCCGGTGCACTACCTGTTCCGTCCCTACGTGGTCTACCGCAGCCGCAGCGGCGACCGCGTGGGCACCAGGCAGGCGCCGCGCGGCTGGCAGCGGCTGTAGCGCGGATGATCTGGCAGCGCGTGCCGCCCGAATCCGGCGCGGCGGTGATGGGCCTCGGGGTGATGTCGGTCGCCGGGCACCTGGCGGGATTCCCGGTGCTGTCGGCGGTGCTGCTCGTGGTGGCCGCGGTGCTGTGGGCACTGCTGGGCGCGGCGTTCCTGGCGCGGCTGGTCTTCGACAACGAGCGCTGGAGGTCGGAGGCCGGCCGCCCAGGTGCCCTGACGGGCGTAGCCGGGACGGGTGTCCTCGGCCTGGCCCTGGTCCTGCACGGCTGGTCCACCGGCTGGATCTTCCTCGTGCTGACGGCGCTGCTGTGGCTGGGGCTGATGCCCCGGGTACTGCGCGGCCTGGCCACCCCGACGGTCGGCGTGAGCTTCCTGGTCTGCGTCGGCACGCAGTCGCTGGCGGTGCTGGCCGGTCAGCTGGCCGCCGACGCGCGATCTCCGTTCCTGCTCGCGGTTTGCGCGATCTCGGCGGCGGTCGGCCTGGCGCTCTACGTCCTGGTGCTCATCCGGTTCGACTTCCGGCAGGTGGCCCGCGGAGCGGGTGACCACTGGGTCGCGGGCGGGGCGCTCGCGATCAGCACGGTGGCGGTCGCCAAGCTGCACTCCGCGGTGCGCGCGCTGGCCGCACCGGCCGAGCTCGCCACCGCGGTGCGCGCGATCGGCATAGCGCTCTGGGCGATCACCATGTGCTGGTACGTGGTGCTGGCGGTGGCGGAACTGCTCGCGCCGCGCCTGCGCTACGACTTCCGCCGCTGGGCGACGGTCTTCCCGCTCGGCATGACGTGCACGGCGAGCTTCGGCACGGCGGCGGCGACGGGCATGGTGTGGATGGCCGACGCGGCCCGGCTCCTCCTGTGGCCGGCCCTGCTGGTCCTCTGCCTAACGGCCTGGGGAACCATCCACCACCTCACGACCCCGAAACCCAGCCCGTGATCGGTGCTCTTCGGTTCGGCAAGGCGGAATCTACGACAGCGTCACCGGCGGCTCGTATGCTGCCGGCTCGTGACCTCCTCTCGCCGGAGCAATGTCGTCATCGCCCTCGCCGCCGCGCTGATCTCGCTGCTGCCGCACGCCGCGCAGGCCTCGCCCCACCGCGGCATCGACGTCCTCGACTTCAACATCCACACCGGCATCGGTGCCGACGGGCGGCTCGACCTGGCCCGCACCGCCGAGGTCATCGCCGGTGCGGACGTCGTCGGCCTGCAGGAGGTCGACGTGCACTGGGCCGCTCGCAGCGGGTACGCCGACCAGGTCGCGCAGCTGGCCCGGATGACCGGCATGCACTCCTACTTCGCGCCCATCTACGACCTCGATCCGGAGCCCGGGCGCACCGAGCGCCGCCGGTACGGCGTCGCGCTGCTGAGCCGGTTCCCCATCATCCGGGCCGAGAACCACGAGATCACCCGGCTCTCCACGGTGGATCCCGAGCCGGTACCGAAGCCGATGCCCGGCTTCGCCGAAGCCGTCCTCGCGACTCCCGGCGGGCCGACCCACGTCTACGTGACGCACCTCGACTACCGGCCCGATCCGGCCGTCCGGCGGACGCAGGTCGCCGAGACGATCCGCATCCTGGACCAGGATCCGCCGCACGCCCGGCAGCTCCTGCTCGGCGACTTCAACGCCGGCCCCAACGCGCCGGAGCTTGCGCCGCTGCTGGCGCGCATGCGGGACGGCTGGGCCGCTGCGAACGGACCGGGCGGCGGGCTGACGTTCCCCGCCCCGGCTCCCGAGAAGAGGATCGACTACGTGACCTTCGGCGGGCGGCTGCGTGCGACCCGCGCCGAGGTGCCCGACACGCAGGCCTCTGATCACCGGCCGGTGTTCGTGACCATCGAGGGATAGGCCTTCCTACTCTTCCTGCCCGGCCGCGGCGGTTGGGAGACTCTGCTCCCGAACGCAGACGACGTCGGGAGGGAGCTGGGGGCGATGTCCGACGTGCGTTTCGAACTCAACTACCGGGAGCGCGCCGCGCTTCGGGCGGTGGCTGCGGGCAGGGTGGAGATCACCTGCAGCTGCGAGCCCGATCTGTTCATCGACGGCGTGGCCTTCTGCGATCAGCAGACGGCGCACCTGCTCGTGCACGAGGGCCTGATGCGCCCTGCCGCGCGGGGCGAGCCCGGCCAGCTGGTGGCCGCCGAACTCACCGGGCCTGGGATGGAGAGGCTCGGTATGGCTGTTCCAGGGTGAGCGCGTGGAGCAGTTCGACGGTGCGCTCGGCCGCCGGATGCTCCGCGATCGACTTCTTGACCGCCACGCTGATCCGCCGCATCGGGGTCGGTGACACCACGGGCACAGAGCGCAGCCCGGTGGGCAGGTTCCCGATGCCCAGGCAGGGGATCACGGTGATGCCGATTCCTGTTGTCACGAAGGGGATCGCGGTCGGGTAGTCGTGCGTCTCCACGACGAACCGCGGGGCGAACCCGGCCTCCGCGCAGGCCGCGAGGAGCACCTGGCGGCAGGCTCCCTCGACGATGTCGTTGTCGACCCAGCTCCGCTCCGCCAGCTCCGCCAGCGGCACCTCGGCGCGCTGCGCGAGCGGGTCGTCGTCGCGGACGACCGCGAGGTACGGGTCGTCGATGAGCCAGTGCACGTCGACCAGCTGGGAATGCTCGGTGTCCGGGTACTCGACGAAGATGTCGATGTCGGGTTCCGCGTCGACGATGTCGGTCATCCGCAGGTCGAGCCGCAGCTCCGGGAACTCGGTGCGCAGCGCGACCACGAGCGCGGGCAGCCAGGTCGCGCCGGCGGAACCGAAGTAGCCGATCGAGAGGCTGCCGACGCGGCCGGCGCGCAGATCGCCGACGACGCCTTCGACCCTGCTCAGGGCCTGGAACAGCGGTTCCGACTCGGTCGCGAGCGTGCGGCCGGCCTCGGTCGGTTCGATGCCCCGGCCGACCCTCTCGAACAGCCGGAGCCCGGTCTCGCGCTGCAGCGAGGCGAGCTGCTGGCTGACCGCCGATGGCGTGTAGCCGAGCGCCTCCGCGCTCGCGCGGATCGATCCCGTTGCGACAACCGCCCGCAGCACGCGGAGCCGGGGTACGTCTAGCATCCCTCAACTGTACAGGTGAGCTTAATCATCGTACAGAACTAATCGCTTGTCCTTGCCAATCGGGCTCGCGACGATAGCTGGCGTGACCGGACAGCTCCAGACCTCCGAAACCGCCCCGGCCAGGGCAGAACGTGGCAAGGCGGCCGCGGCCGTCATCGTGACCGTGCTGCTGTGGGCGTCGGCGTTCGTCGCCATCCGCGGCATCGGCGAAACCCTCTCCCCCGCACCGATGGCATTGATCCGGATCGCGGTCGCCGCCGCCTCGCTGACGATCCTGGTGCTGGTCCGGTACCGCGGCTCCGCACCGGTGCCCCGCAACCGCCGCACGCTGACGCTGATCGCGGTGTACGCGGTGCTGTGGCTCGCCGGGTACACGGTCGTCCTCAACGCCGCCGAGCGGCACATCGACGCGGGAACCGCCGCGCTGCTGGTGAACATCGCGCCCCTGCTGATCGCGTTCGGCGCGGGCCTGTTCCTCGGCGAGGGCTATCCCAAGGCGCTCGTCGCCGGCTCCGTGGTGGCGCTGGGCGGCCTGTCGATCATCGCGCTGGGCTCCTCCGGCGAGCGGGACTGGCTCGGCGTGGTGCTCTGCGTGCTGGCCGCCGTCCTGTACGCGGCGGGGGTGCTCATCCAGAAGGCCGCGCTGCGCGGCGGGGTGGACGGCACGATCGCGATCTGGCTCGGTTGCCTCATCGCCACCGCGGCGCTCCTGCCGTGGACCCCGCAGTTGATCGCCGAACTCCAGGCGGCGCCCGTCGGCGCGATCCTCGCGTCCGTCTACTTGGGACTGTTCCCGACCGCGATCGGCTTCACGACGTGGGCCTACGCGCTGCACCGGATGCCGGCGGGCCGGCTCAGCACCGCGAGCTACGCCGTACCGGTGGTGTCGATCCTGCTGTCCTGGCTGCTGCTGGCGGAGATCCCGACGGTCTACGGCCTGATCGGCGGAGCGATCTGCCTCGTCGGAGTCGCCATCGCCCGCCGTTCCGGCAACTAACGCCGGTTTCGCGCGAAACCGGCGGCCTTCGTGAGGGCGTGACGCCGGTTTCGCGCGAAACCGCCGACGCAACCGCGCCGCGTCTGGTGACGCACATCCGCGTTGACAAAGTGACGCCATCTGAGCAACTGTTCAGCACGGTGGGTCCCGGGCACGCCGGGCCGGGTGGACGGGAGTTTGCGGCATGACCGATGGCGGCGCACCAACGGCCGGGACCGGATTGTTCTCGTCCGTGGACGACGTGTCCGCGAAGCTGGCCGAGGCCGGCTACCTCGCTTCGACCGCCGTCGCCACCACCGTGTTCCTGGCCGACCGGCTCGGCAAGCCGCTGCTGGTGGAGGGCCCGGCCGGGGTCGGCAAGACCGAGCTGGCCAAGGCCGTCGCGCAGGTCGGCGGCGCTCGCCTGGTCCGGCTGCAGTGCTACGAGGGTGTCGACGAGGCCCGCGCGCTCTACGAGTGGAACCACGCCAAGCAGCTGCTGCGGATCACCGCCGGGCGCGACGAGACCTGGGACGAGGCGCGCACCGACATCTTCAGCGAGGAGTTCCTGCTCGCCCGGCCGCTGCTGACCGCCATCCGCAGCGACGAGCCGACGGTGCTGCTGATCGACGAGACCGACAAGGCCGATGTCGAGGTGGAAGGGCTGCTGCTGGAGGTGCTCAGCGACTTCCAGGTCACGGTGCCCGAACTGGGCACGATCACCGCGGCGCGCCGCCCGTTCGTGGTGCTCACCTCCAACGCGACCCGCGAGCTCTCGGAGGCGCTGCGCCGCCGCTGCCTGTTCCTGCACATCGACTTCCCCGACGCCGAGCTGGAGCAGCGGATCGTCCGGCTGAAGGTGCCCGGCCTCGACGACGCGCTGGCCGATTCGCTGGTCGAGGTGGTCGGCGCGCTGCGCGGGATGGAGCTGCGGAAGGCGCCGTCGGTGGCCGAGACCATCGACTGGGCCCGCACGCTGCTCGCCCTCGGCGCCGACAGCCTGGACGAGGCGATCGTCCGCGACAGCCTCGGCGTGATCCTCAAGCACCAGGACGACGTCCGCAAGGCCGCCGAGAAGCTGACCGTGGGATGACCGAGCCGATCAACGGCCTCCCCGAGCGGCTGACCGGGCTCGCCCAGGCGCTGCGGTCCCACGGGATCCGCATCGGGCCGGGCGAAACCGTCGATGCCGCCGCCGCGCTGGACGTGCTCGGCCTGGCCGACCGGGAGCGCATCCGCGAGGGCCTCGCCGCCGCGCTGCTGCGCACCGACCGCCAGCGCGCGGTGTTCGACGCGACCTTCGACCTCTACTTCCCGCTCGGCGTCGGCCGTCCCGAAGGCACCGGGGACGAGCAGGATCTGGAGCAGCGGCTCGTCGAGGCGCTCGCCGCCAACGACCGGTCGGCGCTGACCCAGCTCGCCGGCGAGGCGGTGGACGCGCTCGGCCGGTTCGGCTCCGGCGACGGGCCGCAGGGCTGGTCCGCGCACCAAACGCTCGACCGGCTGCAGCCGCAGACGCTGCTGGCGCGCGTGCTCGCCGCGATGCGGGCCGGCGAGGCCGCCGACTTCACCGACCGGCTCGACCGGGACGAGATCCGCCGGCGCATCGAGGACTTCCGCAACCGGGTGCGCACCGATGCCCGGCGCCGCTCGGCCGAACTGCGCGGCACGGAGCAGATCGCGAAGCACGCCATCGCGCCCAGCGCCGACCAGATCGACTTCCTCAACGCCGGGCGCGAGCAGCTCGCCGACCTGCGCCGCGCGGTGCAACCGTTGGCCCGCAAGCTCGCCACCCGGCTCGCGGCGCGCCGCAGGCAGGCCGCTCGCGGCCGGATCGACCTGCGCCGGACGCTGCGCCGTTCGCTGTCCACCGGAGGCGTGCCGCTGCACCCGGCCTACCAGCGGCGCCGGCCCGGGCGACCGGAAATCGTGCTGCTGTGCGACGTTTCCGGCTCCGTGGCCGGCTTCGCGAACTTCACGATGCTGCTGGTCCAGGCGCTGCACGACCAGTTCAGCAAGGTCCGGGTGTTCGCCTTCGTCAACCGCACCGACGAGGTGACCGGCCTGATCACCGGCGGCTCGGCCGACCCGGTGGAGCTCGGCCGCCGCATCCTCACCGAGGCGGCGGTGACCGGCTGGCACGACAGCAGCGACTACGGGGCCGCCCTGGGCGAGTTCGCCGAACGCCACCTGGACGCGGTCGGCCCGCGCACCTCGGTGCTGGTCCTCGGCGATGCCCGCACCAACGGCTGGGATCCGAACCTGGCCGCGCTGGGGCAGGTCATCGACCGGGCGCGCCGGGTGTTCTGGCTCAACCCCGAGCCGACGGCCCGCTGGTCGACCGGCGATTCGGCGGCCCACGCCTATGCCGGGGTCGTCGAGATGCACCAGTGCCGCAACGCCCGCCGCCTCAGCGAACTGGTCGCCCGCCTGCTCCCGGTCTGAACGACCGCATTGGAGGTGGCGGTGTGGGCCGTTCGCCTTTGAAGCGGCGCAGCCGCTTAGCCCCAATGCCGGTCGTTTAGGTCATCGCGTGGCCGGTAGCCTGCGTGCTTGTGGATCTTGAGGTAGGGGCGGGCGCGGGTGTCAGCGTGGCCGATCAGGCTGCCATCGGTGTGCTGACCCGAACGTTCCCTGTGGAATTGGTCGATCGAGTTATTGATCAGTATTGGCGTAGAGAACAGCGGACTCGCGCACTGCCTGCCCGGCTGATGTTCTACTTCACGCTTGCCTTGTGCCTGTTTCCGCACGAGTCCTACCGGTCGGCAATGAAGATCCTCATGTCGGTGTTCGGGCGGGGCGGGCAGGGTTATCGGGTGCCCACGACCGGGTCGATCGGAGC
>NZ_FNOK01000034.1 GCF_900106995.1 Saccharopolyspora shandongensis | reverse complement strand
CTGGGTGGAGATCCGGCAACCTTGATCTGGGATGGACTGTCCGCCCACCGTTCGAAAGACATGAAAGCCTGGCTGGCCACCCAACGACACTGGCTGCGCGTCGAGCGGCTGCCCGCCTACGCACCCGAGCTCAACCCAGTCGAACAAGTCTGGGGCAACATCAAAACAACCGAGCTGGCCAACCTCTGCCCCGAGCACATCGACGAAGCACATACCGCCGCGGGCACCGGCCTGGACCGCATAGGCAACAGCTACCAACTGTGCTTCTCCTTTCTCGACCACACCGGACTCCGCCTATGAACCAAGATCACCCAAATACCAAAAGATCATTAGTAAGTGATGCGCCACTCCCTTCGCGATGGATGTCAGGCGTGATCTTCGGCAGTTGAAGGATCGGTAGCGGTCATTACTCCGGGGCGTCGTTGTCGTTGGGCTGCTCGTCTCGCTGCGGGTGATCGAGGTCAGGTCGCTCGGCGAGGTGAAGTGGTGTGGGCTGTTGAGTGCGGTCATCCCAAGATGCTGCCTGGTGGCATAGCCGTGCAGTGAGCGCCGCGAGTTGTTGGGCGTCCCATTGTCCGGCTCGGGCGACGGCGATTTCGATGGCGGTCAGACCGTGCCAGTCCTTGCCCATGTATTTGATCCGGTTTTCAGGGATGGTCCATCGGGTGTAGAGGGCCCCGGCGCGGGCGCCGATTTCCTGGGATCGGAAGACGCGGGACTTCTGTGCGAGCAGCCAGCTGCGGACGCCGCCTTCCTCGTGCTCGTACAGGGTGGATCCGGGCAGTGCTGGTTGGTGCTTGTCCTTGGGTTGTGCACCGTGGCTGCGGTGAGTCGGGCGTGGTACGCGGGCGCCCGTGGCGCACCGGATCACGGCGAGGTCCTGGTATCCAAGTCCAGATCCGGGAAGCGGGCCGTGCCCGAAGGAGTCGTTATTCAGTCCTGGCCAGATGCCGCGGCAACTTTCTGCGTCAACGAAGACCACCAGCGGGCGAGAGCGGCTGAAGGCGGCGAGAGCTTGGTCGACGTAGTCGCGAATGTCCTGGTAGTGCTTGCGTGCGCGGCCGACGGCAGTGGTGCCGACGTCGGTGGCGTGGTACGCGGCCGTGCCGACTCGGTAGGGCACCCAGGTTCCGTCAGCGTCGCTGTAAGTCTCGGTGTACCAGGATGTGTCGGCATTAGCCGTGGCGTGGATGGCCACGAGCCTGATAACCAGGCGCTTGGCGGGCTTGGCTTTGCCTCGCCGGCGCGGTGTGTGCTGGCGGATGTGGACGCCGATCAGGATGGTGTCCCGGTCGAGTGCCCCTTTCAGGTGTTGACCGACGGTGGCCAGAGCGAGTCGGTTGTCGATGACGCCGACATGGCGGAACAAGTCCCGGACCGCAGCGATGGCGGGCTCATCCCGTGGGGTGACGACGCGGGTGACGCCGTTACGGGTGCGGGTGCGTGGTTTGGGCGGCGTCCAGTTGCTGTTGATGAACTGAGCGACGACGCCGTGCTCACCCAACGTGCGGCGCAGTGGATGTTTCGCGTCGTTCTCTGGTGGGTTGTCGGGATCCCAGTCTGTTTCCGCGAGGACGGCGATGGCCGTATCGGGTTTGGGTTCCAGCCATGCGATCCCGTTCGCGGTGCGGTCTTGGGTGCCGTGGTCGAGCAGGTCTGGATTCTGGTGGAAGACCACGGTGAGTCGCTCGGTAAGTGGTACGGGGTTTTCGTCGCTGGCGCCAACAAGCAGGTGCTTGCCTGATGCGGCGTACGGTGCGAGGGCGTCGCTCATGCGGCGGCGGACCGCGGGTGTGGCGTACAGGCAGACGATTCGCAGCTCGTGGGCTTGTGAGGCAGCAATCGCGGCATCGAGCTTCTCGGGTGGGATCGGGCCCGCGATCTGTTCTTGCACTCGGATCGCAGTGGGCTGGTAGCGCAGGGGTGGCGTGCCGAGGATTTTCGTGGCGTGCTTACCCAGTTGGTAGAGGAAGCGTACGCCGGGGCCTTTGCCGATGAAGTGCTTGCGGGGCTTGCCAATTGGGCGCACCTGCCCAGGGAGCACGGGTAGCTCTGGGGGCAAGGTGATGGGGTCGAGGCCACACGACTCGATGACCTCAGCAGTGAATCCTCTGAATTCCGGGTTGAGGCGCCCTTTCTTGGGATACGGGGGCAGCACGGGAAGTTTGGTGATCGGCAGGTTCGGATCCCCGCGGTCGAGCCACGTATTGCGCACGAAGTTCCAGGAATATGGCTGCCGGGAGACGTGACCATCCAGCCGCAGGTACAAGTGCTTGGCACCCGGCACTGTGATGATCCTGGTCGAGATCTGGACCATAGCGTGCCCGGTGTTGTTCTTCGACGCGCGCGACAGCGGATGCTCCCAGGCCACAAGGTTAGCGTCGGTGTCGAGTCGAAATCTGATCGGCAGGTGGTCGTCAATGCATACCGGTGTCTCGGCGATGCGGGAGGCGAGGTTCCAGCGTGCCGCGTCGTAGATCCACCCTGGGGCGGCGACGGAGTCCGTGGCGTCATCGATGTCGATGAACTCGGTCAGTGGTCGGGCTTTCGGCTCGATGCTGGTGATCAAGGGAGCCAAGGCGTTCGCATCCTGGTCTCCTGTGGACTGGTGCTCGAAGGTTTCGACGGTGGTCTTGAGAATCCACGGATCGAACTCGCCGGTGGTTATCAGCAACGCGATGACGCCGCGGTCGGTGTCGCGTTTTGAGAGGTCCCAGCGGGGGAACAGGCGAACCGGCTGATTACTCGCGGCTGACAACGCGGTGGCTAGGGCGCTGTAGGAGGGCTGGACCTCGTCTCGCCCGATGCGTGCTCTAACCACCTGCTTGAGGTGTTCCCAGGCGACGAGGAACTCGTCGGTCAATGGGTAGACAACGAGATCGCCGATCTGGTCGAGGTCGATGCGGTAGCACAAGGTGTGCAGTCCCACGTCGGGGTTGGTGTTCATGTTTCGGACTTTCGTTCGTCGGCGAAGTCGAAGATGGCCTGCAGGGTGCGCCCGTACAGCGACTGCATCAGCTCCAGGTGCCCGTCGCGTTCCCACTCGGTACGGATCTTGCGGATCAAGCTGGGGAGATCGGAGTGGCCGTCGGGATCGTGGAAGGCGTAGTCGACGAGGTGGATCTCGCCGATGCCGCCGCCTCGCCGAGCACGGCCGGCGAGTTGGATCAGACCGACCAGAGTTTCTCGGGCGATGGCCAGCTGGGTTTCGTTTGGCAGTGACCGGAAGTACGGCAGGCTGGTGAACAGCTCGTCGTAGTGCTTGGCGGCGGTCGTGCGGAGGAGGTCGAGCACGGCGGCGGGGTCGTTGGTCGGAGTGGCTTCGGCGTGCGCACGGGCGTTGGTGTGCGCTAGCAGTTGCGGTGGTTCGTCGAGGATGGGGATTGGTCGGACGACCAGCCACACGGATCCGATCAGGGACCGGCCGTGACGGTCGACGATGTTGAGTCCTCGTTCTGCGCGAGCCAGGGGTGCGATAAGCACCGATCCCGCCTCGGTGCCCACCGTGCGGCCGAACTCCTCGATCTGGTTGGCGGGCAGTTCGGTCCACCGTGCGGTCGTGCGTGCTCCGCTGCCGTCGGCGTCGTCAGGGCGGATGGCGAGCACGATCTGTTCCCGTGGGACACCGGCAGCGGAGAGGCCCTCGGCCAGGTCCCGCGCGCCTTGGTAGGAGGTGGTGGCCAGCAGCAGTCGGGCCCGATGTGCAGAGTCAGGATCGGCGGCAAGGTCACGTAGCGCTGGGTGCAGCCGCTTGGTCCACAACAGCCGGCCGAGCTGACTCAGCACTGCGCTGCGCTCGGTGCCGTAGGTGCCCGAGATTCGGAGGAACGCGCGCTCTTCGTCCGAGATCGGGGACGCGTGCACGGTGATGCCGCCTGTGTGGTCATCCGGTACCCACCAGGTGGGCGGCACGTAGACGTGGTGATGCGGGGCTCCGGGAAAGTAGGCGGTCGCGGACAGGCCGAGCACGATGCGCGGACATCCGGTGTGGGCTAGCGCGGTCAATTCGCCCAGGGCGGCCACGTAGGTATGGGGGTCGCCGCCGAAGGCGCTGACCGTCAGCGTGGTGTCGAGGGGGCGGGAGTCGTCGTAGGTTTCGGTGAAGGCGAACAGAACGCGGCCCATCGAGCCGTACGGGGTCGCTCGCCACACGGCATATTGGCCGAGGGCATCAGCAACCTCGTTGGCCGCGCGAACACCTGAAGCGTGCAGCTGGGGAGCGGTGTAGACGAAACTGAACAACAGCAGCCGCAGCCGCTCCAGAAACGCCCGCCGAATGAGTCGATCAGTGGCGGTGGCGCGCACCTCGTCGTCGGTGAGTCGACTGTCGCCGTACGGATTGTCGGCGAGGGCCTTGAAGATGAGCAGCCAAGCGTCGTCGAAGACGTCATCGCCGGAGTCAGGACTGGTGATCTGCCGCAGCGCAAACGACACAGGCACCAACCACTCGGGCACGACCAAACCGGTGTTCTCGCCGGGAAACAGCGCGTGCAACGCCGCAAAGTGGTCGGAGTGTGGAGGCTCGTCAGCGGGCAGATTGAACAGTGTCGCCGCCAGCCAAGAATCCCATCGGCGCGGCAGCAACCAGCGCCCGAACAACGGATGCCCGGCCGTGCGGTCCGTACGCGGACGACGGAAGTGTCCCGACGCCAAGTGCTGGGTATAGCTTTCTGCAAGGTAGCGGGCCAAGCTGACGGCAGCACGGGTGCGTCCTTCGACCTTGGCATCCACGCGACCGAGCACGTCGTGAAGTTCCCGATCCAACCGAACAAGAGGCGCCGGCACCTCTCCCCGTCGCTTGGCCAGCTCCAATCCCTTGGCGCTGTTTCCAATCAGGCTGGCTTGGAAGGCATCGATCTCATCGATGAGGATCAGGTGGCTTCGATGGATCAGCAGTTCCTCGACGGTGAGGTTCTCCTCTACCCGGCCGCTGATCTGCACCGGCACGTGCAGTCGGCCCGAAACGAAGTTGCTGTGCGAGGTCACGATCACGCTGGCGCGACATGCTCGCCGGGCCAGACGGAACTTCCCGCAGGTCGGCTTCCACGGACACATGGAGTGCCCGCTGCTGACCGTCCCGTCGTCCTTGACCTTGCGCAGCGTCGTGCATGATTCTCGCCCCGGCTGCCATGCATCGACCACGTGGTCGGTGTGTGCTGCTGCCGGCTGTGCGCAGGCGTACGACAGTCGCTGGTAAGCCCACTCCCCGATCGTGTTGGTGTTGTCGGCCCGGCTAGCTGTGGTCTCTGCGACGTTCTGGAGCGCACTTGGCGACATCAGGGGAACCACGTCACCGTCGATGCCCAGCGCCGCCAGGCTTGCCTCAATCGCGTGCGCTTCCTGAACCACCACGGCGTTCTTGGGTACCAGAAACGAGGTCACCATGCCGCGTTCAGTGCACCAACAGGCCACCAGTTCAGCCAGGACGTTTTTGCCGACCCCGGTCGGGGCGTTCAACACCCGAGTCGGACCAGCCCGCAGCACCCACTTCCCGTTGATCCGGTTGTCTGGAGTCGACTGTAGGTGGGTGAAGATTCGCTTGACAGAATCCGTCCGGTGTTGCTCGCCGAAGGTCGCGTCCAACCGGGAGGCGATCGCGGCCAGGTCCTCCACCGGGATCTCGATCTCCTCGGCCTGTGCGGCATCGCCCAGCGCGATCGGCGTCTCAGGTTGCACAGGCGGATCGCGGTGCATCAAGTAAGTTACTTCGCTGATCGGGGCGCCTACAGCGCTACCACGGATCAAGGTGACGTACTCGCCGTAGTTGGCGATGGTCATCGGATGGCGTTTCTTCAGTTCCCGTTCTAGCCACAGCAGCCGCACACATTCGTCGACTACCGGCAACGGTGAGCCACCAATCTCGACCACGACCAACTTCTCGTCCAGGACCCGGAAATCCGGAATCAAGGAGGGGATCAGCTCAGGGAGAAGGTCGGCGAATACCGTGCGGTTGGCGATCCCCACCGGGCGCCACCGCAACAGCTGCGCGATCCGCGCCTTCTCTGACAAGGGCAGGCTTGTCCAGTGGGCCCACTTGCCCACCTGCCCCGAGAGGAAGAACAGCGCGTCCGCGATCCGCACGCACCGTGTGCCCTCGTCCGTGGCGCGAGGGAAGTAATGCGCAGCCAGCGCCAGCGCACCCCGCATGGCCAGAGCCACTTCCTGGTAGTTGGGGCCGCTGGGCTGTCGTCGCCGTCGATTCACGCGCTCCCACCCCGCGCAACGTGGTCACTGACCTCGTTGAGGAACTGTCGGATGGTCCACACCGACTTCCCCGACAATGCCCGTTTCAGCTGGTGAAGTTGCCCCTTGCGATAGGTAGGCACCACGACGTGGTCCGCCGAGGGCGGATCGTCAATCACGCGCTGCGGATCAGCGTGATCCTTCACATCGACACTCCAGGTGCGCCCATCGGGAGCTGTGACGAGCAGATCGAAGGTGTCCTTGATCGGATACAGCGCTACGCCGACCTCCGGTATGTGCGAATGCAACAGCCTCTCCAGATCCAGCTCCGGCACCCCGGGCACGACGACAAATCGCCACACCGCCGGGTCGACGCAGACCGCAGAGACCACCGGGTGCGATTCCAGGAGACGCAGCCGGGTCGCCGACACCTTCACCAAACTCGGCGCGGTCAACGAACCAACCCCGGTATCGCCGACGAGAAACCGCGCTGTGTGCGGGCGGTAGGTGCACTCCACACGCCGCCCCCGCACCTGCATGGGCCACTTGCACACCGGACACGACCACCAGCACTGCCCATCCGCACCAGGCGCGAATCGGAAGACCCGATCCGGCGGGATCTCGATGTAGCGCGCGACCTGACGGGCGCCTGAGCGCCCACGGGCCTCGGCCAGCTCGCGCGTATCCCCAGCTGGGTGCTCGATGAGAAATCGACGTGATGCTGTGTAAACGGCAGCATCACCGGCTTGGATCAGGGTCTGAAACAGCTCCTGCTCGATCTGCTCGGCACGCTGCCAGGCCCACCGTGGAAGCCACGCGGTCGCTGGATCTTCACTATCGAACAGCGCCTGCGTGTAGTCACACACGATCTCCATCGCGTCATCACTGAGCGCGTCCTCTGGATCCAGCAACACGACGGCGTCCAGTGCAGAGGCCTTTCGCGTCCCTGGCAGAAGCTCGCCCAACGGCCGGCGCAGCAACGCCACCAGCTCCGCAGGCGTCGACGGCCCACAACCAGGAGGATAAGCCTGCATGATCACTCCGGTCATGCGCGCGACCTCCCGCCACGCACGCGGCTCACTCTTCCTGCGTGACCACGCGACCGCCGCGCGCAATGCCGCGGTCGCCACCACGGAGCGCCGTTCATGCAAGCCCTGCACATCTGTTTTCTCGGCACGGCACCGAGACTTCTGAACTCCCAGCACGCCAGAAATGCGATCGACGTCTCATCGAACTTGGAAGAGACACGGGATCGAGATTTGGCCGGACCTGAGCCGCGTTGGACTCTCGCCGAGGGGAGCGGACCGCTCCAGCCGAGGTGAGGTCTCAGCTGTTTCTCAAAGAGCCGTTAGAACTCCCCCACCGCCAAGGCGCTTGACCAGTCGGTCTCCACTCGAGCGCCATCCGGAAGCACCTGAAGTTCCCGACTGTGCACGTCGTCCAGGATGGCGTGCACGCTGTCGTGGAGTCCGGCGAGTTCCCCATCGAGAGCACCCCGCAGCCGCGCTACCAATGCCCGAGGCAACGCTAGACGCAGGCCGAAGTTGGCGAAGTCTGTGGCGACAAACGTCTCGTTGAAGTCGTTCACCGACAGGTCAGCGTCCACCGCGCCCCCGAAATCCAGCGCGCGTAGGACCGGCAGGTAGTAGGCGAGAGCGAACCGATCCCGCGTGACCGCGTCGAGCGAAATGGGTTCGATTTCTTCCTCCTCCGGGTCAACAGCGTCGATCCGCATGCCTTCGCCGCGGACTGGGAAGGAAGCGACACAGCCCAACGCGACCCACGGCTTCTCGCCGTCGATCGAGACCACGGAGCGCTTCTGCGCCTCCAGTCGACGCCGGAGTTTGAGATCCATGGCGCCGGCACGGCCTTTCGCCTCAGCCACCACCCACCCGGCCGGCGCCAAACCGAACAAGTCCGAACGCTTGCGAGTGTTCCCGAAACCGACACGATATTCGCTCGCGTACCGATCGATGTGCATCAGGTGCGTCACCGATAGCAGCTTTTGGCAGAAGATCCCGGTGATCGCTTGTCCCAGCGTGTAGGAAAGGGCCGCCGACTCCGAACGATCCAGGCTAAGCGCGAGATCGGACCGAACGAGTTCCGCACGGTAGGTGCGTCGGAGGTAAGCCGGGATCAGCGAGGCCCGATGCAGCCATTCCCACACCGATGCGGCACCGTGCGACAGTCGATCCCCCGGAGCTCGGCCAGTGACGATCAGCGCGTGCGCGAGGTCGTCAACCGAGAACGTCAACACGCCGCTGCGCGGCACCGTGCCCGGTGGGAACGCAAGGGCGGAGTACGGGACTCCGAAGTCCGGCGGCGGAACCCGCAACACAGATAACCCTCCACCACTATGGCCTTTGAGCCCGCGCCCTCACGAACCCGAGCTTCAGCTGCAACCTCGCGATGATCTCCCTTGAGATCGTATTCAGTCTGCCTGGCGCAAGTTGCGTGTCTGCTGAGGATTAAAGCTCCGGCCAGCCCCGCAGGACCCGACCGCCCAGCATCACTTCGATCGTTGGCACGAAGCTGTACGCGGCCGAGGCGACCACAAACTTCGCCGATCCCGAGCAGCACCGTCCGCTTGCGACCCACGATGTCGCCGGTTCAGCCGACCGTCGCGAACGTCAGCGTGTAGACACGGCGAGATCCATTGCAGCTGGGCCGGGCTTGCGCTCAGGCAGTCCTCGATGGCGGGAAGCGCGACGACGATGGTGCTTTCCATCAGATCCATCGCCATGGCGATCAACACGAAGATCGATTCGGTTCAACGGTACTTGCCGGGTTCGGACACGTCTTGGTGCGTGCCTGATGCACCGGGCGCATCCGTTGTCGACTGCATCTCTGGCCCTCAGCCCCGTCAGACGATGGCCAGGAGCAGTCCTGGCTTCACAAATGGCCCGGCGGGGTGTAGTTGCGGAACTGCATGGGCACCGCCGTACCGAGTGCCTCGATCGCCGGTTGCGGATCATCGCATAGGAGCAGGTCACGCACGCGTTCGTCTCCAGTGGATACCGTGCGTAGGTGACCAGCCAGTGGGCAGCAGCTCGGGCGACGCTGGGGGTGGTGGTCATTTCAGGAGTGTGAGTACGGGGCGTCCTTGGTCGATGCCGAGCATGTTGCGTACGTGTGGCACGGTCCAGGCCAATTCGCGGGCCAGCGCGGTGATGTTCAGGCCCGAAAGCGAGAAGGCTTGGGAAAGAAGGGCGGGTTGCTCGCCGGGATAGCCCGAGAGCGGATCCGGGGCGAAGCCGGGTTCGGAACGCAGTGCGGCGAGCCGTTGATAGGCGCGGCTGGCCGAAGAGTCGGAGACCAGGCCGAGTTCGCGGCAGCGGTACAGCAGCGAGTCCACCGATACGCCCCAGATCTGGCGCAGCTCGGACAGGGCACGTAGGTCTACCCGACGTGGGAGTGTAGGCAGGATGCTGTCGCGAGGAGTGAGAAACTCAGCAGCGAAGGCGTCGGCTTCGCGTTCCTGAGTTAGATCCCCCGGGGCACTGTCCCCGTGCAGGACCAGATGGCCGAGTTCGTGGGCGGCGCTGAAGCGGTGGCGGTAGACATCGTCGGCGCGATTGGGAGTCAGCACCACTATCGGTCGTGGCAGGCGGCTGGTCGAAAAGGCGTCGACCGTTTCCAGATCTGGATCGGGTTGCGGGGTGAGCACGACGATCCCACGGGCTTCTATACGCCGCACGAGATGGCTCACCGGGCCAGTACCCAGGTCCCAGTACTCGCGCAACGCACGTGCTGCCGCAGCCGGCTCGGCAGGCAATACCTCGCCCGGGCTGACCTCACCGCCAGAAAAGCCGGGCAGGTCAACCAGAGGTAGCTGGACACGTTTTTCCAGGGCGTAGGTCAGCTCCCACGCCTGCTCGGTGTAGGCGACCGCCTTCGCGCGCTGGTAGGAGCGGGTCGTGCGCAGGCTACGGAAATGCGCGGAGGAGGAGTCCAGGCGTCCGTTCGGGCGCCCTGCCACGAAGAACGACATTGGTACATCCAGGGCCTCGGCGAGCCGGGGCACCATGTCCGGCCGTGGACGATTCGTGCCCATCTCGTACTGGCTCATCGCTGCCGGCGTGACCCCGATCAACTCGGCGAGGCGTTTTTTGGTCATCCCGGCAAGGTTGCGGGCCTGGGTCAGGCGGGCCGGGTCGAAAGCCTCCTGCACCGCCGCGGGTGAGATCGCGGCGGTGCCAGAAGGGGTGAACAGACGGGGGTGGAGCGTGTCAGTCATCACTCATCTTCGATGTTTGCGTGGTCTGCCGGCGGTTCTGCCTCAGCCTGAGGGTTGTAGTTGACCCCCTGGCGAGGGTTGACCGCAAGCGGCGGCTCGGCACCATCGCTGAAACCCGCCACCTTGGGCTGTTCCACCACGTTAAGCCTGCGCACATCGGTCGCGTCCGAGACCGAATGCTGCGCGAGCTCTTGAGAAAGCACACGCGGGGTCCACTCGATCAGGCCGTCGTTGTCCATCGACTCCACCTCGCCCCACCACAGGCCCAACGGCTGCTGGGTCTCGGCGTTGACCACGACGGCGATGCAAATGACCGGGCCCTCCTCTACCAGGTCGGCCTCCTCGCCTGCGGCAGCGACGCCGCCAAGGGCAAGTGCGTCGCTGAGCCCGTCGAACAAGGTCGCCGGCGGACGCACTCCGCGCATCTGTGCTACCTGAAGTGGGATGCCGTCGGGAATGTGCACCTGCGAGAGGGGCTTGCTGAGCGAGCTGGCGTGCCGGATCGGCAGCAGCAGGCACCCATTCAGCCGCACCAACCGGAAGGACGCACCGGGCGGATGAAATGTCTCGTAACCGTCCAACCCTTTCATCTCGTCCTCGAGGAAGGTGTACCGGGATTCCCACATGCTGCCGTACGGCCGCCGATTGGTCGCCCCCTCGCCACTCGCGAATGCCTGCACCTCGAAGGACGCCTTCTGAGCCTTCACCATGGCGGCCACGACCCGCCGAGACACCTCCTCGGCCTGATCTCCGAAATGCCTAGCAGCCCAATCCGGCACACCCTGACTCTTGCCCATGCACCCTCCACGCATGCATCGCTTACATGAACAAGATCAAGGTAGCACGATCACTTAATTTTTTATCACCAGGTGCCCGATCGGACGCGCGGTGTGCCTCAGGAAGACATCGTGGCCACCTTTGAAGGGAGTTCCGTTCCCGAACAGAGCGCCGCATCATGGCCAATCGGCCACCCGCAGCAGATCACCTCCGACAAGCAGAAGATCGCCCGTATCGGGCTCGCTCCCACTCATCCACATACCCCTGGAGACGGATCAGCCCCCAATCGTCCGCACAACGAAAACGACTGAGATCGAATGCCAACCCCAGGACGTCCCAACGAACACCGACAGACGCCCACACTTGACCGCTCCACAGCAGCAGCCGAATGCAACGATGACCTGCGCAGATGTGCACAACGCTCAACGAACCGCCACCGCCCCGCCTACGGCCATAGCGACGCGGTGCCGCGATTCTGCACCTTTTCTGCACCCTCGGGGGACAAATCGGGCATAAAAAGAAGAAGCCCAGGTCTTTGACCTGGGCTTTTGCTCCTCCGACTGGACTCGAACCAGTAACCCTTCGGTTAACAGCCGAATGCTCTGCCAATTGAGCTACGGAGGAATGTTTCGTTGTTGTCAGCCCTTGTCGCGCTGACATGACTACTTTAGCCCATGCTTCCAGGGCGCTTCACCGGACCCCCCTCTTATTGATCCTTCCAGCGAAACCGCAGGTCAGCGGCGGTGCGCCACGACGAAGATGCGACGGAACGGGAACCAGGTCGTGCCGTCGGCCCGCCTCGGGTACGCCGCCGCCAGGCGCGGCGCCAGCTCCGCTCGGAATTCCGTCCACTCCGCGTCGTCCAATGCCGTCCGGACCGGCCGCAGGGCCGTGCCCGTGACCCACTCCAGCACCGGGTCCGCTCCGGTCAACGCGTGGACGTACGTCGTCTCCCAGGCGTCGACCTCCACGTCGAGATCGGTGAGCACGTCCGCATAGCCGGTCGGCGGCAGCACCGCGTCCGGGCGCAGCACGCCGCCCACTCGGTCGCGCCAGCGCGGCTCCGCGACCAGCTCGCGGATCGTCACGTGCGACGGCGATTCGAAGTTGCCCGGCACCTGGAAGGCGAACCAGGCTCCGGCCGGCAGCTGGGGCAGCCAGCGCTGCAGCAACTCCACGTGCTCCGGCACCCATTGCAGGACCGCGTTGCAGAGCACGACATCCGTGTCCGGCAACGGTTTCCAGTCCCGCACGTCCTCCTGCCTCGCGGCCACGCCGCGGCCTTGGGCCGCCGCGACCATCTCCGGCGATGCGTCCGTTGCCTCGACCGCCGCTTCCGGCCACCGGTCGGTCAGCAGCGAGGTCAGGTTTCCCGCGCCGCAACCGAGATCCACCACCCGGCGCGCCCGGGACGCGCCGACCCTGGCCATCAGGTCGTGGGCCGGACGATTGCGGTGGTCACTGAACGACAGGTACTTCTGCGGATCCCACACGTCCACACCTCCGTAAACAGTACGTCCGTACTGTATATCCGGGGTGTGGCCGGTGTCGAGCGAAAATCAGTCCCGCTCGGGGCCTTTCGCCTGCTGGAGCCGCTCCGCGACGGTCGCGGCGAACTCGGTCACCGCCGCCTCGTCTGCGCCCCGATCGGGCCGGACCTGCAACACGATCCCGTCCCGGCCGGGCACCTTGCGCTGCACGAACCACGCTCCCCCGCCGGGCAGGTCCCGGTGGTGGCGGGAGCGGATGGACTGGTTGACGCGTTCGTGCACGACGTCGGGCAACCGGCTCGATCCGGTCAGTTCGAGGCGGCGACCCGGCAGGTCGCGCAGCAGCACCGCGTCGCCTGCGGCACCGGCTTCCTCCGCCTCGATCACGGTGAGCACGCCGTTGTTCCAGGTCGCCTTGCTGAGCAGGTGCCAACCGAGGCGGCGGCCGTCCGGCAGCCACAGCCCCAGGTGCGTGGCGACCAGCGCGCCCTCGGCCGTCTTCGCCACCGCGAGGACCTGCTCCTCGGCGTCGAGCGAGCCGGGGAAGTCCGCCGGCACGTCGGCGGTGCCGCTCAACCGCGCGACCAGCTGCCGCAGCCAGTCGATCACAGCGTCCCCATGGCCTGGTCCAGCAGCGCCTTGCGGTAGCCCTCCAGCGCGACCATGTCACCGAACAGCGCGTTGTACTCCTCGGCGTCCTCCAGCGGCGACATCCGCTGCACCTTCGACTTGATGTCCGCGATCTGCCTGCTGACCAGCCGTTCCTGCAACCGGGCGATCAAGGCCGCGACGTAGCGCGGATCCTCCTCCGACTGGTTCTCCAGCTTCTCCACCGAGAGCTGGGTGAGCAGGCTGCGCGTGGCCTCGTTCTCGCACTGCTGCGACACAGCGTCCACGAACGCCGGGCCGGAGAGCCCGGACACCGTGCCACCCGCGGCGAGCAACGCCCGGTGCAGCTCGGCGTAGGCCGACTCGGTGAACGCTTCCTCCGGCAGAGCGTCGTACAGCGGGCCCGCCAGCGCGGGTACTTGAAGCGCCGCCTTCAGCGCCTCCCGCTGCAGGAACCGCGGGTCGTGCCGGGGCGGGCGCTTCGGGAGGTCGACGTCCATGCCCAGCGACTGCTGCGCCTCGTCCTGCCGAGGACGGCGCCGCGTCTGCCGCACCGGGGCACCGGAGCTCTGCCGCACCCGGCGCACCACCTGGTTCTCGTCGTTCCAGCCGGCCCACCAGGCCAGCTTCGCGGCGTAACCGTCGCGGCGGGCCGGGTCCTTGATCTGCGCGACCAGCGGGACCGTGCGCTTCAGCGCCGCGACCCGGCCGTCGACGGAGTCCAGGTCGTACTCGGTGAGCAGACTGCGGATGGCGAACTCGAACAGCGGCCGCCGGCGGGCGACCAGGTCGCGCACCGCCGCGTCGCCCTTGGCCTCCCGCAGCTCGCACGGGTCCATGCCGTCCGGGGTGATCGCCACGTAGGTCTGGCTGGCGAACTGCTGCTCGCCGTCGAAGGCCTTCAACGCGGCCTTCTGCCCGGCATCGTCGCCGTCGAAGGTGAAGATGACCTCGCCGCGGAACGCGTCGTCGTCCATCATCAGCCGGCGCAGCACCGAGATGTGGTCGTCGCCGAACGCCGTGCCGCAGGACGCCACCGCCGTCGGTACACCGGCCAGGTGCATCGCCATCACGTCGGTGTAGCCCTCGACCACCACCGCCTGGCGGCGCTTGGCGATCTCCCGCTTGGCCAGGTCGATACCGAAGAGCACCTGCGACTTGTTGAAGATCGGGGTCGCCGAGGTGTTGACGTACTTGGCCTCGATCGGATCGTCGTCGAAGATCCGCCGCGCGCCGAAGCCGACCACGTCGCCGCTGAGGTCCTTCAGCGGCCACAGCAGGCGCCGGTGGAACCGGTCGATCGGGCCGCGGCGGCCCTCCTTGGACAGGCCGCCCTTGATCAGCTCGTCGAGCTCGAAGCCCTTCATCAGCAGGATCTTGGTGAGCTTGTCCCAGCCCGCCGGGGCGAAACCGCAACCGAAGCGCGCGGCCGCCGCCTCGTCGAAACCGCGCTGCGCCAGGTACTCCCGCGCCTTCAGCGCCTCCGGCGAGCGGAGCTGCTCCGCGTAGAACTCGGCGGCGATGCGGTGCGCCTCGACCATCCGGGCGCGCGTGCCGCGATCCCGCTTCGGGCCCGGCGTGCCGCCCTCGTACTGCAGCTGCAGGCCCACCCGGTCGGCCAGCCGCTCGACGGACTCGACGAAGCCGAGGTGCTCGATCTTCATCACGAAGGCGATGACGTCGCCGCCCTCGCCGCAGCCGAAGCAGTGGAACGTGCCGTGGCTGGGCCGGACGTTGAACGACGGGGTCTTCTCGTCGTGGAACGGGCACAGGCCCTTCTGCGCGCCGCCGCCGGCGTTGCGGAGGGCGACGTATTCCCCGACCACATCGTCGATCCGGTTGCGATCGCGCACTTCGGCGATGTCGCTTTCCCGGATCCTGCCTGCCACGCACCCAGTCTAGGGGCATTGTGATCGTCACGTTCGAGGTGGCTTGCCGGTGCGGCAGAATCTCGGCTGTGCCCGCAACGAACACCGCCGTGGCCGCGGAATTCGACCAGCACCGGAGCCGGCTGATCGGCATCGGCTACCGGCTCACGGGCCGGATCGCCGACGCCGAGGACGCGGTCCAGGACGCGTGGCTGCGGCTGGCGTCGACCGACCGCGAGACGATCCGCGACCTGACCGGCTGGCTGACCACCGTGGTCAGCAGGCTGTGCCTGGACCGGATGCGCTCGGCCGCCGTCCGGCGCGAGCAGTACGTCGGGCCGTGGCTGCCGGAACCGCTGGTGACCTCGCTCGACGAGGATCCGGGCGACATCGTGGCGGCCCAGGACGACCTGCGGATGGCGGCGATGCGGGTGCTGCACGAGCTGCCGCCGGACCAGCGGCTGGCGTTCGTGCTGCACGACGGCTTCGACGTACCTTTCGCCGAGATCGCCGAGGTTCTCGGGTGCAGCGCGGCGGCCGCGCGGCAGCACGCGTCGCGGGCGCGGCGGGCGATGGCCGACGCCGATCCGCCGGAGCGGGTGCCGATGCCCGAGCAGCAGCAGATGCTGGAGGATTTCCTCGCCGCGGTGGCGTCGAAGGACCTCCAGGCGATCACCCGGGTGCTGCACCCGACGGCGACGGTTTACGGCGACAGCGGCGGCAAGGCCCGCACCGCCCGGCGCCCGGTGGTGGGTGTCGAGAAGGTCGCGCGGTTCATCGTGGGGCTCATGGAGAAGTACGGCGACGGCCTGGTCGAGAACATCCGGCCGGTGCTGGTGAACGGCGACCTCGGCGTGGTGTTCACGGGCAACGACGACGAGACCGCCGCCCCGCGGGTGTTCACCCTGGCGGTGCGGGACGGCCGCACGGCGGCGATCTTCGACATCGTCAACCCGGACAAGCTCACCCGCGTCCCCTGGTGACCGGCTGCCCCGGCCACCAGCGGAAACGGCCGGCTCAGCTCGGGTCGGTGACGCGGGCCAGGAAGTAGAGGGCGCCCGTGGCCTGGTGGCGCACCAGGAACAGGAACGGCCGGTCGACCTCGACCCGGATCGGCTCCGGTTCCCGGACGATCGCGGTCAGCCGCATCATCACGGCCGTCGCGGCGGCGCCTTCGAGGCCGCTCTCGTCGACTTCGAGCACCGCCTGGTGCACGACCGTCGAGACCCGCAGCGGCTGATCGGTCAGCGGCGAGAAGTCCGCGTCGGGGGTGAAGAGCTCCTGCACGCCGAGCGCGCCGAGCGACCTGGTCAGCTCGGCGTCGCCGGTGACGTCGAACTTGGGCAGGAACAGCTCCACCCGCTGCTGCTCGACGGCCGCAAGGAGCCGGCGCAGCTGCGCGGCGTCGAGTCCCGGCTCCGCCGTCGCCAGGTCGGCGTCCGGCAGCAGCACCACGGCCTCGACGCCGCCGGCCGCGGGCAGGCTGACGACCTGCCAGCCTTCGGCGGCGGCGTAGCCGAGGCGACGGGTGGCGTGCATGGTCGGCACGTCGCGGTCGCCCGCCGGGGCGTGGAACGGGCGCCGGCCGGTGGCCTTCTCGTCGAACGCCTCCCGCCAGGAAACCTTCAGGTAGAGCGCGTTGACCAGGGCCGCGACGGTGTCCGCGACCACCGAACCCGGGCTCAGCAGCTCGGGGATCAGCTCGCGCGTCGTCTCCGCGACGTCGGCGTTGATGAGCTGCCGGGCTTCCTCCGGGGCGGTCCGGAAGGGCGCGTTGCGCACCGCGCTGCCCGGCCAGTCCTCCAGCACGGCCAGGTAGGACTGGTGGACCGGGAGATCCGCGTGCGCCCACAGGGTGTTGGCCACCGCCAGCACGGGCGGCTCGGCGGACGGGCCGCCGGAGAGCTCGGCGGCGCCGCCGAGCAGCTTCAGCAGCCCCGCCGGGTCGTCGCGCAGCGCGGTGACCAGTTCATCCCTGGTCCGGCCGCCGGTCGCGGTCGCGGCCAGGCCGAGTGCGCTGGCCACCGAGTACGGCGACCAGCAGAACGGGGTGTCCACCGGCGGAGCGAGCCGCCGGTGCAGGGACAGGCTGAAGTCGAGGTGTTCGCTCACGGCCGCTGGCTCCGTTTCCGCGTCGGCTGACTCGGGGCTGATCCCGAGTCTGCCAGCCGAACGGCCGACGGTGGGCGCGAGCGATTGGCGGGTTCTCGCCCGCCACTCCCCTAGCGGATGGATTCCTCGATGTCGGACAGGCCCATCAGGCGGAGTTCCTGGGCGATGTAGTGGGCCGCGCGCTGGGCCGCCGGATCCTGCCAGCGCAGGTCCCGGACCCAGTCGGCCAGGTTGTCGGTGTTCACGTACGGCTCGCCGCCGACGACGAGCTTCTGGATGTAATGCCGGTTGCGCATCGGGGTCTCCTTGCGACCCGGGGTTCGGGGCCGGGCCGCGGGCTGCGCCGAACGGTGCTCGGAGCAGCCGGACGGGGATCGGGGGCGGTGCCGTCGGCGTTCGGGGCCCGCCGAGCAACACTCTGAGTAAGAAGTCTGGGGGCGAAACCCAGATCAACTCTCCCCTTTCGGATTAACGTCACATCGATTTGGACACGTTCCGTACATGCTTTCGATGCCAGGTGATCGCCTGCGCGTCCGTCAGCGACGAAACCTGGTCCAGCACCACCCGCAGCCGGGCCCGGTCGTCGCCCGCCCGGTGCCAGGCCGGGGCCATCGCCGGATCCAGCGACTCCGGGGCCCGCTCGGCCAGCGCCCACACCAACTCGGTCAGCAGCGCCCGCTGCCGCTCCTGCATGCGCAACCGCTGCGGGTCGCTCATCACGTACCGCAGCGCGACGGCCTTGAGCACCGCGACCTCCGCCACCACCGGCTCCGGCACCACCAGCTCCGCGCGGTAACGGGTCAACGGCCCGGGCCCGAAGCGCTCCACCGTCCCGGTCACCGCCGCGGCCACGAACCGCCCGACCAGCTCGCTGGTGAGCCGCTTCAGCGCGACCTGCGCGCGGAACGTGCCGTCGTAGTCCAGCACCGCGTCCACCACCGGCCACCGCACCAGCTCCGCCGCCGCGTGGTCGAGCAGCCCCGCGGTGCCGCCCGCGCCGTCGCCCCAGAAGTGCTTCGCGGCCATCCGGACGATCTCCGCCCGCTCCTCGCCGCTGGTCAGCGAACGCAGCGAGATCCGCCCCGACAGCACCCCGTCCTCGACGTCGTGCACCGAGTAGGCCACGTCGTCGGACCAGTCCATCACCTGGGCCTCCAGGCACCGGCGGCCCTCCGGCGCGCCGTCGCGCAGCCACTCGAACACCGCCAGGTCGTCCGGGTAGGCGCCGAACTTCGCCTCGCCCGGACGCTTCGGCCACGGGTACTTCGTCGCCGCGTCCAGGCACGCGCGCGTCAGGTTCAGGCCGCGGCCGACGTCGTCCGAGTCAGCCAGCTTCGGCTCCAGCCGGGTGAGGATGCGCAGGGTTTGCGCGTTGCCCTCGAAGCCGCCGCAGCCGTCGGCCAGGTCGTTCAGCGCCCGCTCGCCGTTGTGCCCGAACGGCGGATGCCCGATGTCGTGCGCGAGCCCGGCGGTGTCCACCAGGTCCGGATCGGCGCCCAGCGCGGTGGCGATGCCCCGCCCGATCTGCGCCACCTCCAGCGAGTGGGTCAGCCGGGTGCGCGGCACGTCGCCCTCTTCCGGGCCCACGACCTGCGTCTTCCCCGCCAGGCGGCGCAGCGCCGCCGAGTGCAGGACCCGCGCCCGGTCCCGCGCGAACGGGCTTCGGTCGTCCGACCGGGCCTCGGCGGGCACGGCGGACTTCGACGGCTCGGGCAGCAGCCGCCGCAGGTCGTGCGCGTCGTAGCCGGGCATGGCGCCCGTGGGATCTCCGGAGCTCATCCCGCTCAGATTACGGCGCGAACCCGACAGACCACCGCATTCCGGCGGCGGTGCCGCGGTGTCGACCCGCCCGAGCGTCAGCCCAGGCCGTCGCCGATCGTCTCCGCCGGGGCGTGGGTGAGCCGGTAGTACAGCAGCGCGCCGGTTTCCCGGACGATGTACTTGAACTGGACCTCGCGGGTCTGCACCACGGGCCCGGACCGGGCCGGGGACGCCCACGCCTTGAGCCCGAAGTCGTTGGCCATCGTCCGCGCCCGCAGCGAGTGCCAGGGGTCGCTGACGATGAGCGCGCTCGTCCAGCCCCGCTGGCGGGAGATGTCGGCGACCGCCTCCAGGCTGCCCAGGGTGTCGCTGCCGACGTCGACGTCGATGATCTTCTCGGCGGGCACCCCGTTGCCGGTCAGCCACTTCTTGCTGGCCTGTGCCTCGGTGAAGGCGTCACCGGGCAGCCGGCCGCCGACCGTGACGATGTACTTGGTCAGGCCGTCCTGGTAGAGATCCAGGGCCTGTTCGAGCCGCGCGGCGAGCACGTCCGAGGGCTTGCCGTGGTACTGGGCGGCGCCGAGCACGACCACGATGTCCACCGGCCGCCGGTCATCGGCGCGAGCCACCTGCCACACCCGGAACGCGGTGCCGCCGATCACCAGCAGCACCACCAGCAAGGCGCCGACCAGGACGCGTCCGAACACCTGGCCTGCGGGTCGGCGCCGATGGGCGGCTCGATGGGGGCTCACGTTGGCATCCTCGCAGATCTTCGGGGCCGCCGGTGCAGGCCCGGCGGCGGCCGGGGCGCGGGAAGTCCAACCCGCTCAACCGCTTTCGGAAAAACGGGCCGGCGGTGCCCGAGAACACCGCCGGCCCGAGCCCGGCTCAGCAACCGAGGAGGCGAACCGCCAAGTACTCCTCCAGCTTGTCCATCGCCACCCGCTCCTGCGACATCGTGTCGCGCTCGCGGACGGTGACGGCGTGGTCGGACAGCGAGTCGAAGTCGACGGTCACGCAGAACGGCGTGCCGACCTCGTCCTGCCGGCGGTAGCGGCGGCCGATCGCACCGGCGTCGTCGAAGTCGACGTTCCAGTTGCGGCGCAGCTGAGCGGAGATGTCGCGGGCCTTCGGCGACAGCTCGGCGTTGCGCGACAGCGGCAGCACGGCCACCTTCACCGGCGCCAGTCGGCGGTCCAGCTTCAGCACAACGCGCTTGTCCACGCCGCCCTTGGCGTTCGGCGCCTCGTCCTCGTGGTAGGCGTCGATCAGGAACGCCATCATCGGCCGGCCGACACCCGCGGCCGGCTCGATCACGTACGGCCGGTACCGGGAGTTGCTGGCCTGGTCGAAGTACGAAAGGTCGATGCCCGAGTGGTTCGAGTGCGTGGTGAGGTCGAAGTCGGTGCGGTTGGCGATGCCCTCGAGCTCGCCCCACTCCTGACCGCCGAACCGGAACCGGTACTCGATGTCGACGGTGCGCTTCGCGTAGTGCGAGAGCTTCTCCTTCGGGTGCTCGAACTCCCGCAGGTTGTCCCGGTTGATGCCCAGGTCGGCGTACCAGTTCATGCGCTGGTCGATCCAGTACTGGTGCCACTGCTCGTCCTCGCCGGGCTCGACGAAGAACTCCATCTCCATCTGCTCGAACTCGCGGGTCCGGAAGATGAAGTTGCCGGGCGTGATCTCGTTGCGGAACGACTTGCCGATCTGGCCGATGCCGAACGGCGGCTTCTTCCGCGCGGTGGTCATCACGTTGGCGAAGTTGACGAAGATGCCCTGCGCCGTCTCCGGCCGCAGGTAGTGCATCCCCTCCTCGCTCTCCACCGGGCCGAGGAAGGTCTTGAGCATCATGTTGAACTCGCGCGGCTCGGTGTACTGGCCGCGGGTACCGCAGTTCGGGCACGGGACGTCGGAGAGGTCGTCCTCGGCGATCTCCTTGCCGGTGCGCTCGGAATACTCCTCGGCGAGCTGGTCGGCGCGGAAGCGGTGGTGGCAGGAGGTGCACTCCACCAGCGGATCGTGGAAGGCGGTGACGTGGCCGGACGCCTCCCAGACCGGGCGGGGCAGGATCACCGACGAGTCCAGGCCGACGACGTCGTCGCGGCCCTGCACCATCGACTTCCACCACTGGCGCTTGATGTTGTCCTTGAGCTCGACGCCGAGCGGACCGTAGTCCCAGGCCGACCGCGTACCGCCGTAGATCTCGCCGGACGGGTAGACGAAACCACGGCGCTTGCAGAGATTGACGATCGTGTCGATCTGGTCGGCGGGCACGTTCACTCCGGAATATTCGCTGGACTGCATCGAACCAGCTGGTCGGGCTGGAGTTTCCCAGCGTACCGATCCCGGACCGGGTGACGTTCGCCCGGGCTGGCCAGCCGGGCGACCCGGCGGCGCCGACGGGGCACGCGGTATTGATGTGACAGGTCAGGCCGGGCGTACCCGTAGGATGGAGGGCGCGAAGCGTCCCCGCGCGCAGGCCACCGTTCGGGTGGCCTGCCCGACCGACGCCACCGCAGGCAGGCGACGCCGCGTGGAGGCATCGCCGGAAAGGAAGCGATGCCCGCCGTCAGCCCGGAATCCGAGCCGGCCCGGTCGACCGCGGGCTTGGACGGCCTCGACGACCACGTGCACTCCCCGGAGCGGGACGCGCACCCGGTCCCGATGCGGGACCAGCGGATCCTGGTCGAGGCCGGCGAGCTGCTGCGGGCGCTGGCCGCCCCGGTGCGCATCGCGATCGTCCTGCAGCTGCGGGAGTCGGAACGCTGCGTGCACGAGCTGGTCGACGCGCTCGGCGTCGCCCAGCCGCTGATCAGCCAGCACCTCCGGGTGCTGAAGTCCGCCGGTGTCGTGCACGGCGAGCGGCACGGCCGCGAGGTCGTCTACCGCCTCGTGGACGAACACCTGGCGCACATCGTGGTGGACGCCGCCGCGCACGCGGAGGAGATCTCCGGCGCGCGGTCGCGCGGTTCGGCGCCACGTTCCATCGCACCCAACTCCCGACAGGAGACGGAGACAGCGTGACCACCGGCGATGGTCCCACGGTCGGCGTACCGGGACTGCGGGCCACCAAGCAGCGAGCGGCGGTTTCGAACCTGCTGGACCAGGTCGACGACTTCCGCTCCGCTCAGGAACTGCACGAGGAGCTGCGGCGGCAGGGCGAGGGCATCGGCCTGACCACGGTCTACCGCACGCTGCAAACCCTGGCCGACGCGGGCGAGGTCGACGTGCTGCGCACGCCCACCGGCGAGGCGGTCTACCGGCGTTGCTCCAGCCACCACCACCATCACCTGGTGTGCCGGCACTGCGGGCGGACCGTCGAGGTGGCCGACCCGCCGGTGGAGAACTGGGCCGAGCGGATCGGCCAGGAGCACGGCTTCTCCGACGTCAGCCACACGGTCGAGATCATCGGCACCTGCCCCGACTGCACCGCCCGCGGCCTCTGACGTCTTTGGAATTCCAGACTCGTCTTGCACGGCGGTGCGCAACCGCAGGCGCCTTCTCCGCTGGATCCCCGACATCGTGAGCCACATCGGCTGATCCGGTTCAGTACTCGTAGGTGTCCTGCGGGGCCGGGATCGGGCGGATCAGGGTCGTGTCGAGCGTCGGGACGTAGTCGTTGGCTTCGGTGGCCGAGCCCGGCCGCAGCCTGCCGGTCACCTCGATCCAGGTGTCCGCCGGGAGCTCCGCCGCCTGCGGCGGGGCCGCGAGCTCGACCTTCACCGGCGCCGCGTCCGCCGCGCAGCAGCTGATCCGCATCCTGGCGAGCTGCGTCGTCCCCGGCGTCAGGTGCACGACGAAGCCCTGCAGGCGCACCGGCCGGCCGTTGAGGGCACCGCTTCCGTCCCAGATGGCGCGGGTGACGAACTCCGACACGCTCAGCAGCGGCGCCTGCTCCGGCGGCAGGTCCGGGAACAGGGATTCCCTCGGGGCCGCCGGCGCCGCCATCCGGTCGCGGGTCACCGAGTCCGAGCCGAGGGCCGGCGGCGCGATCAGGAAGATCGCGAACACCGGCAGCAGGAGCATCCACGGGCTGCGCGAGTTGTGCTCGTGCTGCCCGGCGCCGCCGGCCCGGATGTCGCGGACGATCGCGAAGATCGACAGCCCGATCATGACCGCCCCGGCGACCACCAGCCACGGGAACAGCGCGGGCTTGACGTAGCGGAGGTAGCTGCCGCCCAGCGCGATCTTGAGCAGGGCGCCGCCCAGCAGCAGCAACAGCAGGTTCTGGGTTTCCCGACGCATCACGAACCTCCCAGCAGCAGGGCGCCGACACCGACCGCGCAGCCGATCGCCACCACGAACGTGGCGGGCGCGAACCGGGCGGCGAAGCGGCGGCCGAAGGCGCCGGACTGCAGCGCGATCAGCTTGAGGTCGACGGCCGGGCCGACGACGAGGAACACCAGCTTCGGGATCAGCGGCAGGCCCGGCATCGACGCGACCACGAAGGCGTCGGCCTCGCTGCACAGCGCGAGGACCACCGCGAGCACCGCCATCACCAGCACGCCCAGCAGCAACTGACCGCCGAGCGACTCCAGCCAGGACGCGGGCACGACGACGTTGAACACCGCGGACGTCAGACCGCCGAGCACCAGGAACCCGCCCGCCTCGACCAGGTCGTGCCGGGCCGACTCGGCGAAGACCACCCACCGGCTACCGGAGCCGTGGTGCGCCTCGACCCGGCGCAGCGCGCGTTCGGCGAGCCATTCCGCCTTGCCCAGCCGGGCCCAGAGCCAGCCCATCACGCAGGCCGTCAGCAGCGAGCCGAGGAACCTGGCCAGCACCATCAGCGGCTCGTCCGGGAACGCGACCACCGTGGACACCAGGACGATCGGGTTCACCGCCGGCGCGGCCAGCAGGAACGCGAGCGCCGCGGCCGGCGCGACGCCCTGCTGCATCAGCCGCCGCGCCACCGGCACCGAGGCGCACTCGCAGCCGGGCAGCGCCACGCCGGCGACACCGGCCACCGGCACCGCGACGGCGGGGTTGGCGGGCAGCCAGCGGCGCAGCGCTCCCGGCGGGACGAACGCCGCGATCAGGCCGCTGACCAGCACGCCGAGCACCAGGAACGGCATGGCCTGGACGCAGACGGCGACGAACACCGTCGAGCCGGTGCGCAGCGCGGGGACGTCCAGCAGCGCGCTCAGCTGCCCCTGGAACACCGCTGCCACGACAAGCAGGCCGCAGAGCACCTCCAACGAGGTGATGACGGGGCGCCGCGCGCGCGGCGGGTCGGCGATCTCGGTCACCGGATCATCGTGCCAGTTCGAACTGATAATCGTTCGCACTAGGGGGTGGCACCGAGCCCGCGCCTCCCCGCACCGATCCCATCACCCCTGCTCAAGCAGGGTGCCGCCCGCCGGACCGCAGGCCCGGACCGACACACCGACGCGTCCTCCGGTCCGGAGCTAGTTGGTGGTGCCCTCGGGCTCGGCGAGGAGTTCGGTGCGCAGCTGGGACGCCGTCGCCACCACCAGCATCAGCAGGGTTCCCAGCGGCGCCGCCGCCATCCCCTCCGCGGGGAACGCGTAGCGCAAGGTCACGTCCATGCCGCGCTCGGTGCGGACCACCCCGAGCGTGCCGAACAGGCCCTGCCCCGCGCGCTCGGCGACCGACTGCGCGAGCTCGTCGGTCGGCGGCAGGTCCCAGGCGACCACGCAGGTCAGGCTCAGCACCGTCAGCCCGTCCGCGAGCTGCATCGCCTGCACCGCGCACGGGACATCGGCGTGCCGGAACGTGAGTGCGCCGTCGTCGTCGACGTGCACGTCGTGGTAGTTCTCCAGCGCTTCCTTCGCCGCGGTCAGCAACCGCGCGGTGGTTGCGGCCTCCTGGGTCATCAAATGCCCTCCTGGGCGGTTTCGGCGGACGCATCGGCCGCCGCCCGATCGATGGCCCCGCCGAACCGCCGGTCCCGGCGCGCGTACTGCTCGCACGCGCGCCACAGGTGCCGGCGATCCACGTCGGGGAACAGGGTGTCCTGGAAGACGAGTTCGGCGTAGGCGGACTGCCAGAGCATGAAGTTCGAGGTCCGCTGCTCACCGGACGGCCGGATGAACAGGTCCACGTCCGGCATGTCCGGCTGGTACAGGTAGCGGGCGATGGTGCGCTCGTCCACCCGCTCCGGGTTGATCTTCCCGGCCGCCACCAGCCGCGCGATCTCGCGCGCGGAGTCGCCGATCTCGGCCCGGCCGCCGTAGTTGACGCACATGGTCAGGTTCATGACCTCGTTGTTCTGCGTGCGGACCTCCGCGGACTGCAGCTCGTTCACCACGCTGCGCCACAGCCGCGGCTTCCGGCCCGCCCAGCGCACCCGCACGCCCATCCCGTCGAGCTCGTCGACGCGGCGCCGGATCACGTCGCGGTTGAAGCCCATCAGGAATCGCACCTCGTCGGGGCTGCGCTTCCAGTTCTCCGTGGAGAAGGCGTACAGCGACAGCCACTTGACGCCGAGCTCGATCGCGCCGCGGGCCAGCTCCAGCACGACCGCCTCGCCGCGCTTGTGCCCCTCGATGCGCGGCAGCCCGCGCTCGTTTGCCCAGCGGCCGTTGCCGTCCATCACGATGGCGACGTGCTTGGGCACGAACTCCGGCGGCAACGCCGGCGGCTTCTCGCCGGAGGCGTGCGGTTCCGGCGTCCGCACGGTCGGGTCGTCCTTGCCCCGCCCACGGCGTCGCAACATAACTGGATTCTCCTTAGAACGTGGGCGTGAGGGTTTCATTGTCCTCGCCCAGGTCGATCAGGGGCTCAGCGCCCGTCCTCGGCGGCGGCGACCAGCGCGGCCTCGGCGGCGCGCTCCCGGATGAGCTCCGGCACCGTCCGCTCCACCAGCGGCAACGACCGCAACTGCCGTTCCATGTACCACTGCAGGTGCGCCGCGATGAGGCCGCTGGCCTCGCGGCGGACCGGGTTCGCAGCCACTTCGGCGGAGGACCAGTCGCCGTGCAGCAACGATTCCATCAACGGCAACGTGTGCACCGAAGGCCGCACCGAACCGGCGGGCCTGCACTGGACGCACACCGCACCGCCCGCCTGCACGTTGAAGGCGGCATGCGGCCCCGCCTCGCCGCAGCGCGCGCATTCGGTGAGCGCCGGCGCCCAGCCCGCGAAGGACATCGCGCGGAGCAGGAAAGCGTCCAGCACCTGCGAGGAATCGCGCTCCCGCCCCGCTAGCGCGCGCAGCGCACCAATGGCCAGCAGGTAGAGCCGCAGCACCGGCTCGCCCTCCTCCGCGGCCAGCCGGTCGACGGTCTCCAGCACCGCGCAGGCCGCGGTGTAGCGCTGGTAGTCGTCGACGATGTGCGCGCCGAAGGCGTCCACGGTCTGCACCTGGGTGATCACGTCGAGCGTGCGTCCGGTGTAGAGCTGCACGTCGACGTGGCAGAACGGCTCGACCCGAGCGCCGAACCGCGACGTCGTGCGGCGCACTCCCTTGGCAACTGCCCGCACTTTCCCGTAGCGGCGGGTCAGCAAGGTTATGATCCGGTCTGCCTCACCCAGCTTCTGCACCCGCAGTACGACTGCGGTATCGCGGTAGAGGCTCACCCACCCATCATCACACCCGTGGGCGACGGCATCGAAGCCGCGCGGAAGAATCACCTGGGATTCCGCGCCGAAAGGACGTCATGACCTACCCCTACGACCAGAACCCCTACCAGCAGGCGCCGATGCCGTACGGGCCGGGTTATCCGATGCTGCCGCGGAACAACGGCATGGCGATCGCCTCGATGTGCGTCTCGCTGGCCGCGATCTTCACCTGCTACGGCGCCATCCTCATCGGACCGGTCGGCGCGATCCTGGGGCACGTCTCGCTGCGCGAGATCAACCGGAACCCGAGGGCCTACACCAACCGCAGCATGGCGCTGACGGGCATCATCGTCGGGTGGGTCGTGCCCGCCCTCTGGTTGCTGTTCATGACGTTCATGATCCTGGCCGCCACGGGTGTCCTCGGCACCGGCATCCAGAGCTCGTTCAACGACTAGACGTAGAGCGCGTCGAAGGGCGGGAACGGCAGGTTCCTGATCACCGACCAGACGGCGATCAGGACCAGCGCCACCAGCGGGGACCAGCGCCACTGCTCCCAGGTCGGGATCCGCCGGCCGCGCCAGCGGCCCAGCACCCAGGCGCCCCAGGTCCACAGGAAGAACGGGATGAACGCGACCGCCGCCGCGTTGAAGTGCAGCGCCTGCTGCACGTCACCGTGCAGCAGGCTGTAGAACATCCGCGTCGCGCCGCAGCCGGGGCAGTCGAGCCCGGTCAGCCACTTCACCGGGCAGGGCGGCAGCGGAAACCCGGCGTCGGAGGTGGGGTCGGCGGCGAGCACGATCCCGGCCGCCGCGCAGCCGAGCAGCGCGGTCGCGGCCGGGAGAGCCATCGTTCGAAGGCGCGCGGCGACCATCAGTCCACTTGGGTGGCGGCGAAGCCGAACAGCGCGATCATGATCACGAAGTAGGCCACGATCGCCAAGATGTAGAGGCCGAGCAGGCTGGCGCCGACGATGACGGCGACCTTGCCCCACTTCTTGGCCTCGTTGGCGGAGAGCTGCGCCTGGTCCGGCAGGCCCTGGTACCAGAGCGAGTTGACCTGCAGCGCCTTGATCAGCGACGGGATCCCGAAGGGCCAGCACACCAGGATGCCGGCGATGGCCCAGCCCAGGTTGTTGTTCATGGGCACGGGAGCGACGCCGAACTGCGCCGAGTAGGAGGGATACGGCGCCATCGGCACCGGGTGGTGGACAGGCTGCTGAGCCATCGGCTGCTGGACCGGCTGCGCGAACTGCTGCTGGGCCTGCTGGTCGAACTGCTGCTGAACCTGCGGTTCGACGGGCTGCTGCGCGATCGGCTGGTCAGCAGGCTGCTGAACCGCCGGCTGCTCGGCCGGCTGCTGCGGAACACCGGTCGGGTCGGACGGTTCCGTCATTGTTCCCCCGGAGAGGTTGACGCGCGTCGTTGCGGCCGGCGCTCACGCCGGCCGCAACGGCACGACTCGAATCAGTAAGAGGAGCTCACCGAGGCGGCGATGATCACGAAGAAGACCACGTAGATCAGGATGATCAGGACCCACCAAGCGGCGCCGGCGATGATGCCGATCTTGCCCCACTTCTTGGCGTCGTCGGCCGCGGCCTGGGCCTGCTGGTACTGGCCCTGGGCCCACAGGTTCTGCACCGAGGTGGCCTTGATCAGCGACGGGATCGCGAACGGCCAGCACAGGAAGATCGAACCGATGCCCCAGCCGATGTTGTTGCTCGGCGGGGCGCCGCCGGGCTGCTGCCCGTAGGGGTTCGGCTGGCCGTAGGGGTTCGGCTGCCCGTAGGGGTCGGGCTGGCCGTACGGCTGCTGAGGCATCGGCCCAGACGGCGGACCGTATCCGCCCGGCTGCTGACCGTACGGCTGCTGCGGGTTGGGCCCCGAAGGCGGGCCGCCATAGGGATTAGTCACGATTGATCCTTTAATTGTCGAACAAAAGCCAGGTGTCCTTGCCCGTACGCAAAGAGTCCGGCCAGCAACGTACCTGAGACGCGCTCAGGTCATGGCAGGTTCCACGGATTCCGCGCCGAAGTTGTGATCAGAACCCCAGCTTGCGCAGCTGCTTCGGGTCGCGCTGCCAGTCCTTGGCGACCTTCACGTGCAGATCCAGGTAGATCTTGGAGCCCAGCAGCGCCTGGATGTGCTTGCGCGCCTGGGTGCCGACGGCGCGCAAGCGCTCCCCGCCGCGGCCGATGACGATCGACTTCTGGCTGGAGCGCTCGATGTAGAGCACCGCGTGCACGTCGATCAGGTCCTTGCGGCCCTCGCGGGGGATCATCTCCTCGATGGTGACGGCCAGCGAGTGCGGCAGTTCGTCGCGCACGCCCTCCAGCGCCGCCTCCCGGATCAGCTCCGCGATGAGCGTCGTCTCCGGCTCGTCGGTGAGCTCGCCGTCCGGGTACAGCTGCGGGCCCTCCGGCATCTGCGCGACCAGCAGATCGGCCAGCACGTCGACCTGGAAGGAATCCACTGCGGACACCGGCACCAGGTCGGCGAAGTCCATCACCTGCTGCAGGTCCAGCAGCTGCTGCGCGACCTGCTCCTTGCTGACCAGGTCGGTCTTGGTGACGATGCCCAGCACGGGGGTGCGGCGGGCCACCTTCTTCAGCTGCTCGGCGATGAACCGGTCGCCCGGGCCGACCTTCTGGTCGGCGGGCACGCAGAACCCGACCACGTCCACTTCGGACCACGTCTCGTAGACCAGGTCGTTGAGGCGCCGCCCGAGCAGGGTGCGCGGCCGGTGCAGGCCGGGGGTGTCGACGATGATCAGCTGCGCGTCGGGCCGGTGCACGATGCCGCGGATGGCGTGCCGGGTGGTCTGCGGCTTGCTGGAGGTGATCGCCACCTTCGAGCCGACCAGGCTGTTCGTCAGCGTCGACTTCCCGGCGTTGGGCCGGCCGACGAAGCAGGCGAATCCGGAGCGGTGCACATCTGCGGAGCTGGTCACCGAACCATTGTGACCGGCCCGCCCCGGCCGCAGCACAGTGGGCGCCCGACCCCGGCACCCGAAGCCCGGGGGACGCAAATTCATCCTCGTTGTGCGTGGCGGTGCGGGTGGCGGAACCTCAGCGCCCGCCTGGACTGCGGGTGCCCAACCTGATGTATGTCCAACCCGGCTACCGGCCGGATTACGCCTGGAGAACGCCTGCGACGGTGCCGGTGGCGTCCGCGCGGAGGATCGGCGCAGTGCGGGTGAGGTCGTGGACCGCCGCAACCGAGTCGGCGTCGACCGCGTCGGCGTCGGTGACGACCGCAGCCGCCTCGATGCCCTCCGCGCCGCTGGCGACGGCCGCCGCCACGGCCGCCTGCAGGGCGGTCAGCCGCAGGGACGGGAGCGCGACCGTGCACGCCGCGTAGGTGCGGCCGTCGGTGTCGCGCACCGCCGCTCCCTCGGTCGCTCCGGTGCGGGCTCGGGACGACCGCGCGAGCGTGACGATCTTGGCGTCCTCCGGGTCGATCTCCTGCGGGGCCGCCGCTTCGACGTGCTCAGCCACGGGCGTTGCTTCCCTCCTGGTCGGCACCGCGCAGCGGTGCTTGATCTGCGTTCACCGGGCGGACGAGCAGCGCGTTGATGCGAATCCGCCCGCGGTGGTCCTTGCCGCCCTCGGCGCGCAGCCGCAGGCCGGCGATCTCGGTCTCCGCGCCGGGCAGCGGCACGCGGCCGAGCCGCTGCGCCAGCAGCCCGCCGACGGTCTCCACGTCGGAGTCGTCGAGCTCCACGCCGAACAGCTCGCCGAGATCCTCGACCGGCAGCCGCGAGCTGACCCGGACGGTGCCGTCGTCGAGCCGCTCGATCGGGCGGTGCTCCTCCAGGTCCGACTCGTCGGTGATCTCGCCGACGATCTCCTCGATGATGTCCTCGATCGTCAGCAGGCCCGCGGTGCCGCCGTACTCGTCGACGGCGATCGCGAGGTGGCTGCGGGAGATCTGCATCTCGCCGAGCAGCTCGTCGAGCCGCTTGGTGTCCGGCACGAAGCTGGCCGGGCGCATCAGCTCCGCCACCGTCGTCCCGGTCTGGTCGCGGCCGTCCAGCACGGCGCTGGTCAGGTCCTTGAGGGTGACCACGCCGACGATGTCGTCGATGCTCTCGCCGATCACCGGCACGCGGGAGAAGCCGGAGCGCAGGCACAGCGCCACCGCCTGCCGGGCGGACTTGGTCTGCTCGATCCAGATGATCTCGGTGCGCGGCACCATCACCTCGCGGGCGAGGGTGTCGCCGAGCTCGAAGACCGAATGGATCATCTCCCGCTCGCCCGCGGCCACCACGCCGCGTTCGCCGGCGAGGTCGACCAGCTCGCGCAGCTCCACCTCGGTGGAGAACGGGCCTTCGCGGAAGCCCTTGCCCGGGGTGATCATGTTGCCGATCAGGATCAGCAGCCTGGTCAGCGGGTTGAGCAATCTGGCCAGCACCCGCACCGGCGCGGCCACCTTGAGCCCGATGCCGTACGGGTGCTGCCGGCCGAGGGTGCGCGGGCCGACACCGACCAGCACGTAGGACGCCACCAGCATGATCAGCCCGGCGATCACCACCGCCCACGCCTCGGAACCGGCCAGCCGCAGGGCCACCACGGTGACCAGCACCGTCGCGCCCATTTCGCACGCCAGCCGCAGCAACAGCAGCAGGTTGACGTGCCGCGGCCGGTCGGCGAGCAGCTGCGCGAGCTGCTTGGCGCCGCCCCGGGCCTCGCGGACGAGTTCGTCGACGCGCGCCTGGGAGGCCACCGTGATGGCGGATTCGGAGGCCGCGAAGACCCCGGCCGCCAGCACCAGCAGCACTGCGATGATCAAGAACGCAGTGGAACCGGTCAAGTCCACCGCCGGCTCCCCTAGTTGGCGTCGGCCGGGCCGCCCTGCGGCGACTCCGGCTCGTCCAGCCCGACGGCGCCCAGCACCCGGGCGTCCGCGCTGCGCTGCGCCGCAGCCCGCTCGGCCTCATCGCGGGCCTCGCGGTACTCGGCGAGGATGCGGTTCTGCAGGCCGAACATCTCCCGCTCCTCCTCCGGCTCGGCGTGGTCGTAGCCGAGCAGGTGCAGCACCCCGTGCACGGTGAGCAGGTGCAGCTCGTCCAGCAGGCTGTGCCCGGCCTTGCGGGCCTGGTCCTTGGCGAACGCCGGGCAGAGCACGATGTCGCCCAGCAGCGCCGGGCCGGAGCCCGCGGAGTCCGGGCGGCGGGCCGAGTCGTACTCGTCCATCGGGAACGACATCACGTCGGTGGGACCGGGCAGGTCCATCCACCGCTCGTGCAGGTCGGCCATCACGTCGAGCTCCACCAGCACGATGGACAGCTCGGCGAGCTGGCTGACGCTCATCTTGTCGAGGGCGAACCGGGCGACCGAGACGATGGTCGCCTCGGGCACTGCGACGCCGGATTCGTTGGCGATCTCGATGCTCATGCTCGTCCTCGTCGTTGCCCGTTGCGCCGCCCCGACCGGTTGTGGTCGTCGGCGTCTTCCAGGGCGTGCCAGCGGTCGTACGCGTTGACGATGTCGGTGACCAGCCGGTGCCGCACCACGTCGTGGCTGTCCAGCTGAGCGAAGTGCACGTCGTCGACGCCGCCCAGGATTTCCTGCACGATCTTCAGGCCGCTGCGCTGGCCGCCGGGCAAGTCGATCTGCGTGACGTCCCCGGTGACCACGATCTTGGAGCCGAAGCCCAGCCGGGTCAGGAACATCTTCATCTGCTCGGGCGTGGTGTTCTGCGCCTCGTCCAAGATGATGAACGCGTCGTTGAGGGTGCGGCCGCGCATGTAGGCCAGCGGCGCGATCTCGATGGTGCCGGCCTGCGTCAGCCGCGGCACCGACTCCGGGTCGACCATGTCGTGCAGCGCGTCGTACAGCGGCCGCAGGTACGGGTCGATCTTCTCGTAGAGGGTGCCCGGCAGGAACCCGAGCCGCTCGCCCGCCTCGACGGCGGGGCGGGTGAGGATGATCCGGTTGACCTGCTTCGCCTGCAGCGCCTGCACGGCCTTGGCCATCGCCAGGTACGTCTTGCCGGTACCGGCGGGCCCGATGCCGAACACCACGGTGTGGTGGTCGATGGCGTCGACGTAGCGCTTCTGGTTGAGCGTCTTGGGGCGGATCGTCCGGCCGCGCCGGGACACGATGTCCAGGCTGAGCACATCGGCCGGCGACTCGCCGTGGTCGGCCGAGAGCATCGCGACGCTGCGGCGGACGATGTCCGGCGTGAGTTGGCTGCCCTTGGCGATCAGCGCGATCAGCTCGGCGAACACCCGTTCGGCGAACGCGACCTCCGCGGGATCCCCGGACAGCGTCACCTCGTTGCCCCGGACATGGACATCGGCGGTGAGCAGGTCCTCCACGACCCGAAGGTTCTCGTCCCTGGATCCGACCAGCGTCAGCACGACGTTGTCGGGAACGGTCACCTTCGACTGCGCTGTCGCCTCTTGGGCGGCGGTCTGGGGGTGCTCTCCGGACTGGGCGGCGGCTCCACCCGCTGCAATACCGGCCACGTGTTTTCGGGCCCGCTTTCTGCGCGTTCGCGCGGGTCGTTCGGTCAGTTCTCCCTGGCGTCGATGGTAGTCCACCCGGCAATCGGATTGCCGCCGTCATCGCCACCTCGACGCGGCGGGATCAGCCCCTGAGCGGCCCGCCGGTGAGCCCGCCGAGCGGTTCGCCGCCGAGGAGGTGCAGGTGCACGTGGAAGATCGTCTGGCCCGCGTCGGCGTTGGTGTTGAACAGCAGCCGGTAGCCGGATTCCGCGATGCCCTCCTGCTCGGCGATGTCGCGGGCGACGGTGATCAGCTCGGCCAGCAGCTCCGGGTCGGCGGCGGCGAGCTCGGCGGCGTTGCGGTAGCGCTTCTTCGGCACGACGAGCACGTGCGTGGGGGCCTGCGGGTTGATGTCGCGGATCGCGATGACGCGGTCGTTCTCCCGCACGACCTCCGCCGGGATCTCGCGGGCGATGATCCGCAGGAAGAGGGAGTCCATGTCGCTCATGCCCGGAAGATTAGCCGAGCAGTCCGGCGCGGTTCGATCATCGCGGGGCCGGTTCCCGTCACATCCCCGGCACGCTGCGCCGCAACCGGGTCTGGGGGTTGTCCCGTTTGCGGCGCAGCTCTCGCCGGACCGAGGGGGGAGGTGTCCGACGAGTGCTGGGGTCCGATGCCCCGTGCGGCACCGGCCGCGGCAAAACCTCACCGCGATCTTTCGCGCACGAAGCGTATCGCTGAGTCAACCGTTCGCGCTACGGATAACCCAAAGTTTTTGATCTTCTTAGCGGTACGTGACCGCCGATCTCCTGGATGGCAATTTCGCGGGAAATTGACCTTCACCCGAGTGAGTGTGGATTTCCCGCGAAATTGCACCCCGCAATCAGGACCAGCGGTCGGTGCGGACGCCGAGGGCGCCGAGGGCCACCGCCGCGGCCGTGGAGGCGCGCAGGACCGTCGGGCCGAGGCGGACGACGTGCGCGCCGGCATCGGTCAGCGCCGCGAGCTCGTCGCCGGTCACGCCGCCTTCCGGGCCGACGACCAGGACGAGTTCGCCGGACTCGGGCAGCTCGACGGACGCCAGCGGCGCGGTCGCCGACTCGTGCAGCACCAGGGCCGCGTCGGCCCCGCGCACCAGCGCCGCGAGTTGCTTGGTGCTCACCGGCTCGTCGACCGGCGGCGTCCACGCCCGCCGCGCCTGCTTCGCCGCCTGCGCGGCCGTGCTGCGCCACCGCGCCAGCGCCTTCGCGCCGCGCGGGCCGTCGTCCCACTTCGCCACGCACCGGGCGGCGCGCCACGGCACCACCGCGTCCACGCCCGCCTCGGTGGCCAGCTCCACCGCGAGTTCTCCGCGATCGCCCTTGACCAGCGCCTGCGCCAGCCGGACCCGCAGGCCCGGCTGCGGAACCTGCCAGGTCTCGGACGCCGCGAGCTGCAGCGAGTCCTTCGCCACGGCCAGCACTTCGCAGCGCGCCATGCCGCCCTGCCCGTCCGAGAGCAGCAGCTGCTCACCGACGCGCAGGCGGCGCACGGTGGCCGCGTGCTTGCCCTCCGGGCCCTCCAGCGTGGTCGCGCCGACGGCGGGCAGCCGGTCGACGGAGAACACCGGCAGCGAGGATTCCGACACTTCCGGCCTCAGCTCTCGTCGTCGCGGCGAACCGCGTGCGAATCCACTCGGTCAGCGGTGGCCGAACGAGCGGAAGCGGGAGAACAGCCCGTGCCGGCTGCCGTTGCCGTTGGCGGTCACCGTCGGCTCCGGCTGCTCCTCGCCGCGCAGCGCGGCGAGCTGGCGCAGCAGGTCGGACTGCGCGTCGTCGAGCCGCATCGGCACCACGACGTCGAGGTGCACGTGCAGGTCGCCGTGCCCGCTGACCTTGCCGTTGGACCGCAGCTTGGGCAGGCCCCGGCCGGTGAGCACGTGCTCGGTGCCGGGCTGCGTGCCGGGCTCGATCGTGAGCTCCTCCTGGCCGCCGTCGAGCGTCTCCAGGGTGAGCACGGTGCCCAGCGCGGCCGCCGTCATCGGCAGCTCGACGGTGCAGTGCAGGTCCGCGCCGTCGCGGGTGAACCGCTCGTGCGGCAGCTCCTCGACCTCGACGAACAGGTCACCGGCCGGCCCGCCGCCGGGCCCGACCTCGCCCTCGCCGGCCAGCCGCACCCGCATCCCGTCGCCGACCCCGGCCGGGATCTTGACGGTGATGGTGCGCCGCGCGCGGACCCGGCCGTCGCCGCCGCACTGCTGGCACGGGTCGGTGATGACCTCGCCGAAACCGCGGCACACCGGGCACGGCCGGGACGTCATGACCTGCCCCAGGAACGACCGCTGCACGGACTGCACCTCGCCGCGACCACCACAGGTGTCGCAGGTCGACGGGGCGCTACCGGCCCGCGAGCCGCCGCCGTCGCAGGAGTCGCAGAGCACCGCCGTGTCCACGGTGATGTCGCGGTTCACGCCGCTGGCGCACTCCTCCAGCGTCAGCTCCAGCCGCAGCAACGCGTCCGAGCCGGGCTGGACCCTGCTGCGCGGGCCGCGGCCGCCGCCACCGGCGCCACCGCCGAAGAAGGCGTCCATGATGTCGCCCAGACCGCCGAACCCGGCGAAGGGATCGCCCATGCCGCCGCCGGCCCCGCCGCCGTTGCCCAGCGGATCCCCGCCGAGGTCGACCACCTGCCGCTTCTTGGGGTCGGAAAGCACCTCGTAGGCGGTCGTCACCTCCCGGAACCGCTCCTGCGCGGCCTCATCGGGGTTGACGTCTGGGTGCAGTTCCCGCGCGAGCTTGCGGTAAGCCCGCTTGATCTGCTCGGGTGTCGCGTCCCTGGCCACCCCGAGGGTCGCGTAGTAGTCCCTGGCCACCTTCTCCGTACTTCCTCTGCTCGATCAACGAGTTCTCGCCGGTCAGGCGTCGGTGAACCGTCACCGACCGACCAGGATCTCACCCACGTAAGCGGCGACGGCCCGCACGGCCGCCATGGTCCCCGGATAGTCCATCCGCGTCGGTCCGACCACCCCCAGGCCTCCCAGCACCATGCCATCCGAACCGTATCCGGTCGAAATCACCGAGGTCGTCTGCATCTCCTTGGCCTCATTCTCCATCCCGATGCTGACCCGCACGGTGCCCGAGTCGCGGGCCGCGGCGAGCAGCTTGAGCACCACGACCTGCTCTTCGAGCGCCTCCAGAACCTGGCGCAGCGAGTTGGGGAAGTCCGCGACGTTGCGGGTCAGGTTGGGCGTGCCACCGAGCAGCATGCGCTCCTCGGGGTGCTCGACCAGCGATTCGATGAGCACGCTGCACACCCGGATCAGCGCGTCGCGCAGCTCCGACGGCGCCTGGTCGGGCAGCTCGGCCACCGCGGCGGAGGCGTCGGCGAGCCGCTTCTCGGCCATCGCCGAGTTGAGCACGTTGCGCAGCCGGGCCACGTCGTCGTCGGTGATCACGTCGCCGAGGTCGACCATCCGCTGGTCGACGCGCCCGGTGTTGGTGATCAGCACCAGCATCAGCCGGGCCGGCGTGATGGTGACGACCTCGACGTGCCGGACGGTCGACCGGGTCAGCGTGGGGTACTGCACCACGGCGACCTGCTGGGTGAGCTGGGCCAGCAGCCGCACGCTGCGGCGCATCACGTCGTCGAGGTCCAGCGCGCCTTCGAGGAACTTGTGGATGGCCCGGCGCTCGGCCTCCGTCAGCGGCTTGACCTCGTGCAGCCGGTCCACGAACAGCCGGTAGCCCTTGTCGGTGGGCACCCGGCCGGCGCTGGTGTGCGGCTGGACGATGAAGCCGTCCTCTTCGAGCGCGGCCATGTCGTTGCGGACCGTGGCGCTGGACACACCGAGGTTGTGGCGGTCGACGAGGGCCTTCGAACCGACCGGTTCCTTGGTCGACACGTAGTCGGCCACGATCGCCCGCAGCACCTCGAACCGGCGTTCATCCGAGTTCACCGCGCCACCTCCTCCGCCCCTCGGCAGCTGCCAAGACCGCAGCGCACTTGCTCAGCGCCCACGTCCGGTACCCGGGCGCCGCCCGGGTACCACCATCGAGTTTACGGTGTTCGTGCACCGGAGCCGAGAGCCGCGGGCGGGCGGCGGTAGCCTGCGGCCACGACGACGGGCGCCGGTTCGCGCCGCCGGATCGGGCGGAGCACTCCCGCCGCGGCGGGGGTACCCGCAGGTGGACCAACCTCGGTGGGCACCGGAATCGGCCGTTCGCCAGGAGGTGCCGTGATCTTCAAGGACGTCCGGGAGGGGCAGCCGTACCCCGACCACGGGCTGTCGCTGCGGGACTGGGCGAACGTGCCGCCGCGCCCGGTGCGGATGGAAGAGCTGGTCACCACGACGAAGGTGCTGCACCTGGACCGGCTGCTGAGCCCGGACTCGACGTTCTTCGGCGACCTGTTCCCGCACGTGGTCCGCTGGCGCGGCGAGCTCTACCTGGAGGACGGCCTGCACCGGGCGCTGCGATCGGCCCTCCACCAGCGCACGGTCCTGCACGCCCGGGTCTTCGACCTCGACGCCCTCCGCTGAGCCGCCGCAATTTCAATGAGGTTTTTTCATCCTCGTTTTGCGTGGCGGTGCGAGTGGCGGAACCTCAGCGCCCACCTGGACTGCGGGTGCCCAACCTGATGTATGTCCGGCTCAATGAGGTTTTTCCAACCTCAATTTGCGTGGCAGTGCGGGTAGCGGAACCTCAGCGCCCGCCTGGCTGTGGGTGCCCTGACTTATGTATGCCCAATACACGGCGTCAAGGCCGTCCTCGCCAGGCGAACGCTGAGAACCCGCGGCGGTGCCAGTTGCGAGGGTGGGCCTGAAAGCGCCTGACGGCGCTTGGCGACGGCACGCACTCAGGCGCAGATCAGGCACCGCGGCTGCGGTACCCGACCAGGATGAAAAACCCTCAATGGAAATCGAAGAACCGATTGGAAATTGCGGCGAAGCGTCAAACGCGGTTCGGGTGTGGCCCGATCACGTGATCAGGCGTTGGACCACCCCGTCCGCGAGGAGGCGGCCTCGGTCCGTCAGGACGCAGCGGCCCGCCGTCAGGTCTTCGCGATCCAGGAGGCCGTCCGCCGCCGCTTGCTTCGCCGCCACCCGGCCCTGCTCGTCCAGCGCCGCCACCGGGAGGCCCGTGGCCAGGCGGAGTTCCAGCATGATCCGCTCGATGCGCCGGTCTTCGGCGTCGAGGCGCTCCCGGCCCGCCGCCGGCGAGGCGCCCTCCGCCAGCACCGCCGCGTAGCGGGCCGGGTGCTTGACGTTCCACCAGCGGACGCCGCCGACGTGGCTGTGCGCGCCCGGCCCGGCGCCCCACCAGTCGCCGCCCTGCCAGTAGCCGAGGTTGTGACGGCAGCGCGCCGCGTCGTCGCGGGCCCAGTTCGACACCTCGTACCAGCCCAGGCCCGCCTCGCCGAGGACGCCGTCGATCAGCTCGTAGCGGTCGGCGAGCACGTCGTCGTCGGGCATCGGCAGCTCGCCGCGGCGGACCTTGCGGGCCATCGCCGTGCCGTCCTCCACGATCAGCGCGTACGCCGAGACGTGGTCGACCCCGGTGGACAGCACCGCGTCCAGCGAGGCCCGCAGGTCGTCGTCGGTCTCCCCCGGCGTGCCGTAGATCAGGTCCAGGTTGACGTGCTCGAAACCGGCCGCGCGCGCCTCGCCGACCGCCGCGACCGCGCGGCCCGGCGTGTGCCGCCGCTCCAGCACCCGCAGCACGTGCTCGGCGGCGGACTGCATGCCCAGCGACACCCGGTTGTAGCCGGCCTCGCGGATGCCGGCGAAGAACTCCGGCGAGGTCGATTCGGGATTGGACTCGGTGGTGACTTCCGCCTCATCGGCGAGCCCGAACGACTCGCGGATCGCGGTCAGCACCTCGCCCAGCCGTTGCGCGCCGAGCAAGGAGGGCGTGCCGCCGCCGACGAACACCGTCTCCGCCTCGGGCACCGCCTGCCCGCCCGCCGCGAGCACCCCCGCGCCCAGCTCCAGCTCCGCGCGCAGACCGTCCAGCCAGCTGCCGAAACCCGCTGCTGAGCCCAGCTCGTCGGCGGTGTAGGTGTTGAAGTCGCAGTAGCCGCAGCGGGTGGCGCAGAACGGCACGTGCACGTACACCCCGAACGGCCGCGAACCCAGTCCGGTCAGGGCTTCGGGCGGGAGCGTTCCGTCGGCCGGGGCGGGTTCGCCGACAGGCAGTTGAGCAGGCACTCCACCACTGTCTCACCATGCGGATGGGGATGGACCGCCCGGTGAGCGCGTGGCACGCTGCCCCCATGGGTGCGACCTTGCCGAGGCTCTTGCTGGTCACACGCCGCTACGTGGACCTGCGGCGCGTGTCCAGCGCGCTGTGCCGCGCCATGGGTTGATTCCCGCTGCCGCGTTCTGCTTTGTCCAGTCGGCGCCGGGAGCGCCGAGCAGTGAGAACCGTCACCGACGACGGGAATTCCACGCGGCGCTGCCGCGCCCGAATCCCGGAGGTCGGACATGGTCCCCCCGACGGAAGCCCCTGCTCGCCCCGCCCGCAAGCGCAAGACTCGCGGCGAGGGTCAGTGGGCGCTCGGTTACCGCGAACCGCTCAACGCCAACGAGCGGTCCAAGAAGGACGACAACCCGCTGAACGTCCGGCAGCGCATCGAGACGATCTACGCCCACGGCGGCTTCGACTCGATCGACCCGGCCGATCTGCGGGGTCGTTTCCGCTGGTGGGGTCTGTACACCCAGCGCGCACCGGGCATTCCCGGCGCGCGCACCGGCACGATCGAGCCCGAGGAGCTCGACGACTGCTACTTCATGCTGCGGGTCCGCATCGACGGCGGCGCGCTGACCACCGAGCAGCTGCGCACCATCGGTGAGATCTCGCAGACCTACGCGCGCGACACCGCCGACATCACCGACCGGCAGAACATCCAGCTGCACTGGGTGCGGGTGGAGGACATGCCGACGATCTGGCAGAAGCTGGAGGGCGTCGGGCTGTCCACCACCGAGGCCTGCGGCGACTGCCCCCGCGTCGTGCTGGGCTCGCCGGTGGCGGGCATCGCCGCGGACGAAATCATCGACGCCACCCCGGCGATCGCGGAGATCGCCGAGCGGTTCATCGGCGACAGGTCGCTGTCGAACCTGCCGCGGAAGTTCAAGAGCGCGATCAGCGGCTCGCCGCGCTGGGACACCGTGCCGGAGATCAACGACATCTCGCTGGTCGGCGTCGTGCACCCGGAGCACGGGCCCGGCTTCGACCTGTGGGTCGGCGGCGGCCTGTCCACGAACCCGAAGCTGGCCGTGCGGCTGGGCGCCTGGGTGCCGCTGGGCGAGGTCGCCGAGGTGTGGCAGGCGGTGGTGCAGATCTTCCGCGACTATGGCTACCGGCGGCTGCGGCACCGCGCCCGGTTGAAGTTCCTGCTCGCCGACTGGGGCCCGGAGAAGTTCCGGCAGGTGCTGGAGGACGAGTACCTGGGCCGGAAGCTGGTCGACGGCCCCGCGCCGGAGACGCCGACCGGACACCGCGACCACGTCGGCGTGCATCCGCAGGTGGACGGCAACTTCTACGTCGGCGCGAAGTCCGCGGCGGGCCGGGTCAGCGGCTCCACGCTGGTGGAGGTCGCCAAGGCCGCCGAGCGCGTCGGTTCGCGGCGCATCCGCACCACCGTCGAGCAGAACCTGCTCGTCCTCGACGTGCCGCAGTCCGAAGTGGACGGCCTGGTCGCGGACCTGGGCGCGCTGGGCCTGCAGGCCGACCCGTCGCCGTGGCGGCGGAACGTGCTGGCCTGCACCGGCATCGAGTTCTGCAAGCTGGCCATCGTCGAGACCAAGGAGCGGGCGATCGCGCTGGTCGACGAGTTGGAGCAGCGGCTGGCCGACATCCAGGGCGACGTGACCGACCCGGTGACGATCAACCTCAACGGCTGCCCGAACGCCTGCGCCCGCACCCAGGTCGCCGACATCGGCCTGAAGGGCCAGATGGTGCCGGACGGCAACGGCAACCAGGTCGAGGGCTTCCAGGTGCACCTCGGCGGCGGCCTCGGCCAGGACGCCGGGTTCGGCCGCAAGATCCGCGGCCACAAGGTCACCTCCGCGGAGCTCGGCGACTACGTGGAACGCCTGGTCCGCAACTACCTGGCGCAGCGCGGCACCGGCGAGCGCTTCGCGCAGTGGGTGGCGCGGGCCGAGGAAGACGACCTCAAGTGAGCCGGGCGACACCGTTCTACTGCCCGTACTGCGGGGACGAGGACCTCACGCCCGAGGCCGAGCCCGCGGGCGCGTGGCAGTGCGGCTCGTGCCTGCGGGTGTTCACCGTTCGGCTCGTGGGGTTGTCGCTGGGCGACCCGGCTGGAGGAAACGGAGACCGATGACTGCCGACACCACCACGAAAATCGGCGCGCGGCGCAGCGACGAGGAGCTCCGCGCACTGGTCGAGGAAGCCGCACCGCGGCTGGCCGAGGCCGGCGCGGACGAAGCGCTGCGCTGGGCCGTCGACACCTTCGGCGACGGCCTGATCGTCGCGTCGAACATGCAGGACGCGGTGCTGGTCGACCTGGCGGCGAAGGCCAAGCCGGGCGTGGACGTGCTGTTCCTGGAGACCGGCTACCACTTCGCCGAGACCATCGGCACCCGCGACGCCGTGGCGCAGGTCCACGACGTCAGCATCGTCAACGCCGTTCCCGCGCAGACCGTCGCCGAGCAGGACGCGGCCGAGGGCCCTCGGCTGTTCGAGCGGGACCCGAACCGCTGCTGCTTCCTGCGCAAGGTCGTCCCACTGCGCAACACCCTGGCCCGCTACGAGGCGTGGGTGACCGGCGTGCGCCGGGTGGAGGCCCCGACCCGCGCGAACACGCCGATCGTGACCTGGGACGAGCGCAACGGCCTGGTCAAGATCAACCCGCTGGCGGCGTGGTCCGACGACGACATGCAGCACTACATCGACGAGCACGGCGTGCTGGTCAACCCGCTGGTGGCGGCCGGCTACCCGTCGATCGGGTGCCAGCCCTGCACCGCCAAGCCCGCACCGGGTGCCGACCCGCGCAGCGGGCGCTGGGCGGGCAGCGGCAAGACCGAGTGCGGACTGCACGGCTGAGGAACTCCGGAGGAGACATGACGACAGTCGAGTTGCCGAGCGATCCGGCCGAAGCGCCGCCGCAGGTGGACAACCTGGACGCGCTGGAGTCCGAGGCGATCCACATCTTCCGCGAGGTGGCCGGGGAGTTCGACCGGCCGGTGATCCTGTTCTCCGGCGGCAAGGACTCCACGGTGCTGGTGCACCTGGCGCTGAAGGCGTTCTGGCCCGCGCCGGTGCCGTTCCCGCTGCTGCACGTCGACACCGGGCACAACTTCCCGGAGGTGCTGGCGTTCCGCGACGAGCTGGCGGAGCGACACGACCTGCGGCTGGTGGTGGCGTCGGTGCAGGACTACATCGACGACGGCCGGCTGCAGGAGCGGCCCGACGGCACCCGCAACCCGCTGCAGACCACGCCGCTGCTGGACGGCATCAGCGACAACCGGTTCGACGCGGTCTTCGGCGGCGGCCGGCGCGACGAGGAGCGGGCGCGCGCCAAGGAGCGCATCTTCAGCCTGCGCAACGCGTTCGGGCAGTGGGACCCGCGCCGCCAGCGCCCCGAGCTGTGGAACCTGTACAACGGCAAGCACCGGCCGGGCGAGCACGTCCGGGTGTTCCCGCTGTCGAACTGGACCGAGCTGGACATCTGGCGCTACATCCAGCGGGAGAAGATCGAGCTGCCGGAGATCTACTACGCGCACCGCCGCGAGGTGTACCTGCGCGACGGAATGTGGCTGACCTCGGGGCCGTGGGGCGGCCCGCGCGAGGGCGAGGTCCCGGCTTCCAAGATGGTGCGCTACCGCACGGTCGGCGACGGCTCCTGCACCGGCGCGGTGGAATCCGAGGCGTACACGGTGGACGACGTGATCGCCGAGGTCGCCGCCAGCCGGCTCACCGAGCGAGGCGCAACCCGAGCCGACGACCGCCTCTCCGAAGCGGCAATGGAAGACCGCAAGCGCGAGGGCTACTTCTGAGAAGAGCTGTCCATGGACTCCCGTTGCGTAGCGGTGCAGGTAGCGGAACCTCAGACGCCGCCTCGGCTGTGGGATCCCCGACTTACGTATGACCAATACGCGGCATCGGGGCTGTCCTCGCGAGGCGACGTCTGAGAACCCGCGGCGGTGCAAGTTGCGTAGGTGGGCTAAGCGGCTGCGCCGCTTCAAAGAAAAAGATCAAACCGAAGTCGAAGCAGTCCGATGTTGTGAGCAGACGAATCAGCTGATCTGCGCTCACGACTCCAGCTTCCCGAGCCGAGCACTCCAAAGCCAGGAATGGGTTCTTCAATGACCGAGACGACCACTCGCACCGCTCCGGACAGCGGCACCGAGGTGACCCTGCCGGTGCACAGCGATCTGCTGCGGTTGGCCACCGCCGGCTCCGTCGACGACGGCAAGAGCACCCTGGTCGGGCGGCTGCTGCACGACACCAAGTCGGTGCTGGCCGATCAGCTCGACGCGGTGCACCGGGCCAGCGCCGACCGCGGCCTGGCCACCCCGGACCTGTCGCTGCTGGTGGACGGCCTGCGCGCGGAGCGCGAGCAGGGCATCACGATCGACGTGGCCTACCGCTACTTCGCCACGCCGAAGCGCACCTTCGTGCTCGCCGACACCCCGGGGCACGTGCAGTACACCCGCAACACGGTCACCGGCGCCTCGACCGCGCAGCTGGCCGTGCTGCTGGTGGACGCGCGGAAGGGCGTCATCGAGCAGACCCGGCGGCACGCCGCGGTGCTGGCGCTGCTGGGCGTGCCGCAGCTGGTGCTGGCGGTCAACAAGATCGACATGGTGGACTTCGACGAGGCGGTGTTCACCCGCATCGCCGCCGAGTTCACCGAGCACGCCCGGGCCCTGGGCTACCGGGACGACGCCGTGGTGACCATCCCGGTGTCCGCGCTGCTCGGCGACAACGTGGTCGAGCGTTCCGCGAACACCCCCTGGTACAGCGGGCCTTCGCTGCTGGAGCACCTGGAAAGCGTGCCGGTCGCGCCGGACCCGCACGATGCGCCGTTCCGGATGCCGGTGCAGTACGTGATCCGGCCGCGCACCGCGGAGCACCCGGACTACCGGGGCTACGCGGGCCAGGTCGCCGCGGGTGTCGTCGCCGAGGGCGACGAGGTGGTCGTGCTACCGGCCGGGCTGCGCACCCGGGTGTCCAAGGTGGACACCCCGGACGGCGCTAAGCCGCGCGCCGCCGCCGGGCACTCCGTCACGCTGCTGCTGGCCGACGACGTGGACATCTCGCGCGGCGACCTGATCGCCGCCGCGGACGCGGCGCCGCGGGTGACCGACGAGCTCGACGCCACGGTCTGCTGGCTGGCGGAGAAGCCGCTGAACCCGGGCGCCAAGGTGCTGGTCAAGCACGGCACCCGCACGGTGCAGGCGATCGTCACCGAGCTGTCCGCCCGCTTCGACGAGCAGCGGCTGTCGAGTGTGGACGGTCCGGACTCGCTGCAGCTCAACGAGATCGGCCGGGTGCGGCTGCGCACCTCGGAGCCGCTGCCGGTGGACGACTACGCCGCTAGCCGGCGCACCGGCTCGTTCCTGGTGATCGACCAGGCCGACGGCACCACGCTGGCCGCCGGACTGATCGGCGTGCCGCTGGCGCCGCTGGCCGCCGCGTCGGAGTGAGCCGCTCATGACCGCTCCGCTGGTGGCCGTCGCGCACGGCAGCCGTGATCCGCGCTCGGCCGCGACGATCCACGCCCTGCTGGACGTGGTGCGCGCGGCGCGCCCGGACCTCGACGTGCGCGTGGCGTTCCTGGACCTCTCGGCGCCGCGCGTCGGCGACGTGCTCAGCGCGGTGCACGGGGACGGACATTCCGCCGCTGTCGTCGTTCCGCTGCTGCTCGGCCGGGCCTTCCACGCCCGCGTCGACGTGCCCGCGGCGGTGGCCGACGTGGAACGACGCTATCCGCGCTTCCGGGTGCACGTTTCCGACGTGCTGGGACCGGATCCGAGGCTGGACGGGGCGGCGTGGCGCCGGCTGCTGGACGAGGGCGCCGATCCGGACGACCCGGAGCTGGGCGTGGTCCTGGCGGGCGCGGGCTCGTCGCACGCGGCGGCGAACCGGCTGGTGGCGGACGTCGCCGACCGCTGGCAGGCGAAGGCCGCCTGGGCGGGTGTCGTCCCGGCCTTCGCGGCGGCCGCCGAACCGGACGTACCGGCGGCGATCGAGGCCCTGCGCGCCCGTGGCGCGCGCCGCTTCGCGGTCGCCTCCTGGTTCCTGGCCCCGGGCCTGCTCCCGGACCGGATCATCGGCCTGGCCCGCGAACATGCGACCGACCCGCTGATCGCGGCCCCGATGGCCGACGACGAGGGCGTGGCGGACCTGATCGTCCACCGCTACGCCGAAACCCTCACCGCAGCACCTCTGCAACTGTCCGCGGCCCTGTGACGCCGGCGTTCAGTCGATTACCGGGCTTGCCCACCTCACCGACGAAACGTACAGTATTCTGTACAAGGAGGTGACCGGTGAAGACGATGAGCTACTCCGAGTCTCGTGCCAAGTACGCCGAGACGCTCGACTCCGTGGTCAACGACCGCGAGGAAGTCGTGATCACCCGCGCCGGCCACGAGCCGGTCGTGATGGTGTCGTTGGACGACTACCAGTCCTTGAAGGAGACCGCCTACCTGCTCCGCAGCCCCGAGAACGCGCGCCGCCTGATCCTCGCAATCGAGCGTCTGGAAGCCGGCGGCGGCGAACAGCACGAGCTCGCCGAATGAAGCTGGTCTGGGACGAGCTCGCGTGGGACGACTACGTCTGGTGGCAAACCGAGGACCGCAAGATCCTCAAGCGGATCAACGCGCTGATCAAGGACATCTGCCGCAACGGGAACGAGGGAATCGGCAAACCAGAGCCCTTGAAGCACGGATTCCAGGGCTACTGGTCACGTCGCATCTCCGACGAACACCGGCTGGTTTACAAGGTCGCGGGTGACGAGATACGAATCGCGGCATGCCGATATCACTACGGGAAGTGACGGATGGCCGACGATCCCACCGAGCTCACGGATGAGCCGGTGCGCGATTTGAGTGGATATTCGAGACCGCAGAACCAGACTTCGCTGAACAAACCGAGGAAGTTCTCCGCGAGCGGTTTCGAGGTTCGCGCGGAACCACATGACCGCCGTTGGCACCGGCCCCGGGCCGCGCCGATCACCCGCGTCTGAGCAAAAGTCGACAAGTGGGTCGGCGGGCGCAACCTTCCGGGCATGATGTGGCCGTGTCATCCAGCTGGGTACACGAAAACCGGCAGCGACCCGGACACCCCCGACAGCCCAGGTCGCTGCCGGACCCGACTTGGCGGTGCGGCGGATGAGCTCGCAACCGCACTTCATGGCGCGGGTCCGCGCCGAATTCGCCCGCAGCGAGCAGGACAAGTCCTGCCACTTCTTCCCGCTGCCTGCCGACGGCCCGCCGCCGCCGATGCTGTACGCCTACTGCGGTTTCGGCATCCTCCCCGGCGAGGCCGAGGCGCTGGACGGCCCGGCGGGCATGCCCTGCCTGCAATGCCTGATGGCCGCCGTGCTCTCCGACACCACCGCGTGAGGCGCCCGGTGGCATGACCAGCGGCGGGAGCGAAAATCAACACCTGACTCTGAGTTGTTCTTCCGAACACTAAGCTTCACCCCATGTGGTCATGAGAGAGTTGGTTGCCAGCGTCTGGACGGGGAACCGGCCGCTCCCTGTGTCCGTCGTACCCGCCAGGCCCGCGCTATCGAGTGACCGCCGGTGGGTGGGGGCGATCAATGCAAGGCTGGACGAGGAGTCGGGGACAACAGCGCGAGATGAACACGCAGCAGCCGAATCGACCGGTCATCACGCCAACCATGCGGGAACAGGCCATGAAGCAGCCGAACACCTGGCTGTACGTGGTCGACCCGATCTTCACCGATCCGAACGCCGAGGTGCCGCCGTGGGGCTTCATCGGCGGCTACCGGGTCGATGAGCAGGGCGAGATCACCGACGACTTCTCCCCCAATCCGAACTACCGGCCCTCCCCGGTCGCGCTGCGGCTGCCCGCGCCGACCAACGACGTCGAGCGCGCGCTGCAGCTGACCACCACCGGCTACGCCCAGGGGCACGCACTGCTGACCGCGATGCTGGACGCCGAGCTGATCCTGTTCGCGCAGCCGCAGGGCAACGGGCTGTTCACGATGGAGCACGAGTCGGGCCGCCGGCAGCTGCAGGTGTTCACGTCCGAGGGGTTCCTGCCGCCGAACTGGACGACCTGGCAGCGGATGACCGGCCGCCAGCTGGCGACGCACACCCTCACCGGCATCGACGTGCAGGTGAACCCGACCAGCCCGGTCAAGGCCCGGCTCCCCGCCGAAGACCTGGTCAAGGCCGCGGCCGCCGTGCCGCCGAAGGCGCCGGGCGTGCCGGTGCACTCCCCCGCCACCGGAACGCCGGTGATCACGCCGCCGGGAGCCGCGCCGCAGCCGCCCGCGGCACCGGCGCCGCCCGTCGGGCAGGCCCCGAAGCCCGCGGTGGATCCGGCCGAAACCGAGTTCGGCCGCCGGTTCATCGGCTCGATGCTGGCCGGCGCGATCGGCGACGCGCTCGGCGCGCCGGTGGAGTTCTACCCGGTGGACCAGATCCGCAGCCGGTTCGGCGCGATGGGCGTCACCGAGTACGACCGCACCGGTGAGCAGCCGGGCGAGTTCACCGACGACACCCAGATGACCCTGTTCACCCTGGAAGGCCTGATCCGCGGGCACATCGCGACGCGCGCGACCGGCGCGGACAGCCCGCTGTCGGCGATCCAGCTGGCCTACCAGCGCTGGCTGCACACCCAGGGCTACGCGTGGATGCGCGCGGCCGGGCCGTTCACGATGAGCCACCCCAAGCCCAACGGCTGGCTGATCGACCAGCGCGACCTGTTCGTCGTGCGCTCGCCGAACAGCAGCTGCATCACCGCGCTGCGGGAGTTCGCCTCGGTCGGCGCGCCCGGCACCTTCGAGCGGCCGATCAACGACTCACAGGACTGCGGCGGCGTCGTGCGGGCCGCCCCGGTCGCGCTGTGGTCGGACGACCCCAAGCAGGTCTTCGAGCTCGCCGCCGCGACCGCGGCCCTGACCTACTCCCAGCCCAACGGCTACCTGCCCGCCGGTGTGCTGGCCGTCGTGGTGCACCGGTTGCTGCACGAGGACACGCTGGAAGACGCGGTGCGGCAGGCCCGCGAACTGCTAGTGCAGTACTACGGCCACGAGGACACCGACCGCGCGTTGCAGGCCGCCGAGGAGCTCGCCAAGCAGGGCAAGCCGAGCCCGGAGGAGCTCAAGGACACGCTGGGCGGCGGCTGGGCCGGGCACGAGGCGCTGGCCATCGCCGTGTGCGCGGCGTTGAGCACCGACACCGTCGCCGCCGCGCTGATGGTGGCCGTCAACCACTCCGGCGACAGCGACTCCACCGCGGCGATCTGCGGGAACATCGTCGGCGCCCGCTACGGTTCGACGGCCCTGCCCGGGGTGTGGCTGCGCGACCTCAAGCAGCGCGAGATCGTCGAGACGCTGGCGAAGGACGCGCTGCTGGAGTTCAGCGCGGCGCCGCCGACCGGCGACGCGTGGGCCTCGCGGTACCCGGCCGCGAAGGACATCTCCGACCTGATCTTCACCTCCACCCTCCCGCTGGTGGGTTCGGAACCGGCCGTCAAGCCCGCGAAAGCGGAACCGGCGCCGGCCGCCGACGAAGCACCGGCCGAACCCGAAGCCGAACCGGACGTCCCCGCAGTTTCAATTGAAACTGCGGACCAACCGGAGGCCGAGGTTCCGGCGGAGGACACCGCACCCGCCGAACCCGAGGTGCCTGCGGTTTCAATTGAAACCGACGACCAGCCGGAGGCCGAGGTCACCGCGGTCGTCGACGTCGCCGCGGCGGTCGCGGCGGTCGAGGAACCGGTCGAAGCTGTCGTCGACCCCAGCGAACTCCGGCCGCAGCGCATCCTGGGCTTCCTGCTCGGCGGCGCCGCCGGTGACGCGCTCGGCTACCCGATCGAGGACGACTCGCTGCAGGACATCCGCCGCAAGTACGGCGTGGCGGGGCTGACCGACTTCGTCGACGCCCACCGGCCCGGCGGCTCGATCAGCGACGAGACCCAGATGACGCTGTTCACCCTGGACGGTCTCATCCGGGCCAGCATCCGCCGCCGGCTCTTCGGCGAGAACGAGCCCACCACCCAGGTGCAGCACGCCTACCAGCGCTGGCTGCACACGCAGGGCTTCGACTGGCGGGAGGCCGGTGGGCCACTGGCCGCGAACCCGCCGGACGGCTGGCTGATCAAGCAGAAGGGCCTGTTCGTCCGCCGCGCGCCCGGCACCACCTGCATACAGGCGTTGCACGGCTACGCCAACGGCAACAAGCAGGGCTCGTTCACCAACCGCCTCAACGACTCGAAGGGCTGCGGCGGCGTGATGCGGGCCGCCCCAGCCGGGCTGTGGTCCGCCGACGCGGCCGAGGTGTTCCAGGTCGGCGCGATGACCGCGGTGCTGACCCACGGCCACCCCAGCGGCTACCTGCCCGCCGGGGCGCTCGCGGTGATCGTCCAGCAGCTGCTGGCGGGCCGGTCGCTGCCCGAGGCCGTGGACCGCGCGCTCACCGAACTGTCCACGTGGGACGGTCACGAGGAGACCAGCACCGCGCTGCGCCGGGCCATCGAGCTGGCCACCGCGGGCACCCCGACGCCGGAGCAGATCCACGAGGTCCTCGGCGAGGGCTGGTTCGGCGAGCAGGCCCTGGCGATCGCGGTGTGCGCGGCGCTGACGTACCCGGAGTCGTTCGCCGACGCCGTGATCCTGGCCGCCAACCACTCCGGCGACAGCGACTCCACCGCGGCGATCTGCGGGAACATCATGGGCGCGGCGCACACGGCGGACGCGATCCCGCAGACCTGGCGCGACAAGCTGGAGCTGCGCGAGGTCATCGAGGCGATGGCCGGCGACGCGATCCAGGAGTTCGGCCCGACTCCGCCGACGGGCGCGGAGTGGCTGGAGCGCTACCCGATCGGCGAGGTCGAGCCCGCCGCCGAGCCGGCGGTCGCGGAGACCGCCGCAGCGGTCGAAGAGCCCGCGCCAGCAGCGGAAACGCCGGAGCCGGAGCCCGATCCGGTCGTCGAGGAGCCGATGCAGGAAGTGCCGGAACCTCCGGCCGTCGAGCCCCTCGCGGCCGAGATTCCCGCCGTCGAGCCCGTAGCCGAGGTTCCCGCCATCGAGGTGCCGGTCGTCGAAGCCCCGGCCGTCGAAGCCGCCGTCGAAGCCCCGGCTGCGGAAGTCGCCGTCGCGGACGCGCCGGTCGATCCCGACGACGAGGCCGACGACGGCCTGTCGGACGAGGAACAGCAGCTGCTCAGCGTGTGGCGCAAGTTCCGCGACAACGGCGAGGGCGGTTCCGCCGAGCTCACGCAGAGCCTGCAGAAGCTGCTCGTCGAGGCCTTCGGTGCCGAACGCGCCGCCCAGCTGATCGGCGAGGCCGCGGCCGAGTCCGAAGCCGAGGCCGAGCCCGCCGTCGAAACCCAGGTGGAGCTCAGCCGGAGCGAGCGGCTCGAAGGCAGCGTGCTGGGCTCCGCGGCCGGCGACGCTCTGGGCGCGCCGTGGATGTTCACCGACCTGCGCAAGATCCTGCGCGAGAACCCGGAAGGCGTCCGGGAGCTCACCGAGTTCTTCGGCCGTCGCGGCTCGGCAACGGTGTACACGCAGCAGACGGCGTTCGTGCTGGACGCGCTGATCAGCTCGCACATCCGCTCGGCGCTGCGCGGGATCGCCGCGCACCGGCCGTCGATGGTGCGACTGGCCCTGCTGCACTGGATGCACACCCAGGGCGCGCAGGTGTCGAACGAGGCAGTCGGCGGTGTGCTCGTCGAGACCGAAGCCCTTCGCGCGCAACGGTTCCCGGACGAGGCGACGCTGACGGCGCTGGCCCGCTTCGCCGACCGACGCGACGTCCCCACCCCGGCCAGCCCGCCGAACGCCGCCCGGACCGCGGCCGCCACGGTGCGCGGGGCGGTGGTCGGCTTCGACGCCGCCGACGTGCCGCACGCCATCTCGCTGGGCGCGGAGATCGCCGTGATCACCCACGGCCACCCGGACGGCTTCCTGCCCGCGGGCGCGCTGGCCGGCCTGGTGTGCGCGCTGAACAGCGGCCAGACGCTCGTCGACGCCGTGCACGTGGTGCTGGCCGAGCTGGACCAGGTGGAAGGCGCCGAGAACACCGCGCAGGGATTGCGCGCGGCGGTCCAGATCGCCGGCAGCGGACCGGCCTCGCCCACCAGCTTCGACGAGCTGGGCCTGGGCTGGAACGCGCCGGAGGCCCTGGCCATCGCGGTCGCGGCGGCGCTGTCGCACCCGAACTCCTTCCCCGACGCCGTGTCGCTGGCCGCCACCCACGCCGGGAACACCGCGGCCACCGCAGCCATCTGCGGCAGCCTGCTCGGCGCGGCCCGCGGCGCCGCGGAGATCCCCGCGGACTGGGTCGGCGAGCTGGAGCTGCGGGAGGTCCTCGCTCAGCTGGCCGCCGACGAGCACCGCGCCAGGACGGAGATCTTCACCGACGCGCCGGCGCCCGACTGGGCCGGGCGCTACCTCGGATAATCCATAGTGGACGAAATAGGTCTCGACGAGACGGAACGAGCGCTGCTGGCGGCGTGGCGCGAGGCGCGCGCGGCCGGCCGTCGCGACCCGGTGGAGCAGCAGCTGCTGGACACGTGGCGGCAGTGGCGGCGGCACCCCGCCAGCACGCCGCTGTGGGCGACTGCCCTGCAACACCGGCTCGCCGCGGAAATCCCGCCGGCACCCGCCACCGGCCTGGCCGACCGGAACGGCGCGCTGCCCGAAGCGCCGGGCCGGTTGCTCGGCATGCTGCTCGGCGGCGCGGTCGGCGAGTTCGTCGCGCTCGGGCGAGTCGGCGAGCGCACCACCGCCGTGCTCTTCGTCCTGGAGGGCCTGATCCGCGCGCACACCAACGCGCGGTCGACGGGCGACGGCGACCCGGTCGGCTTCGCCCTCGCCGGGCTCCAGCGCTGGCTGCACACCCGGGGCGTGCCGTGGCGCGACTGCGGAGCCGACACCGCCCAGCCGGGCGGCTGGCTGGTGGCCGAGCCCGCGCTGCGCGGCACCGGCGGCGACGACCCGGCGACGCTCACCGCGCTCGCCCGGGTCGCCGCCGGGCACGCCGCCGGTTCCCGGCAGCAGCCGATCAACTCCTCGGACACGGCGTCCGCCGTGCCGCTCGGTGCGCTCGCCGCGCTGTGGTCGGGCGATCCCGGCACGGTGTTCGCGCTCGGCGGCGATCTCGCCGCGCTCACCCACGGCCATCCCAACGGCCACAGCCCGGCCAGCGTGCTCGGCGTGGCGATGCTGTGGTTGCTGCGCGGGAACTCGCTGCAAACCTCGCTGCGGCAAGGGCTTTCCGGCTGGCAGACGGGGCGCACGACGCTGACCCGGGCCCTGCGGCTCGGTCGGCTCAGCCCCGCCGGATTCCGGCCCGGGCAGGCCCACCTGGACGCGATGTCCACCGGGCGCAGCGGCCTGGAAGCGCTGGCGATCGCCGCCCGGGTCGCCACGGCCTGCGAGGACGACTTCGCCGGCGCCGTCGAATCGGCGAGCCTGCACAGCGCCGACGCGGCCGCGCTGTGCGGGCAGCTGCTCGGCGCGCTGCACGGCCCAACGGCGATTCCGCCGCGATGGCGGGAAGAACTGCCGATCACCGAGCTCGTCGAGCAGATTTCCGCCGACGCGGCAACGGAATTCGGCCCTTACCCGGACGAGTCCGACCGGTGGCAGCACCGCTATCCGACCACCGAATCCGCCGAACCCCAGGCACCGTCCACAACGGACTACCGCACCGGGCTGACCGCGGTGCCCCGGCTGGCCGCGTCCCGCGACCGATTCCTCGGCGCGGTGCTCGGCTGCGCGATCGGCGAGGCGCTCGGCATGCCCATCGCCGCGGACACCTGGGACGAGATCCGGGCCCGGCACGGCGCGGACGGCCTCACCGACTACATCCCGGCCGGTCATCCCTCGGGACGGCTCGGCAGCGACACCCAGCTCCTGCTGTTCTCGCTGGAGGGCACGATCCGGGCCAACGTCGCGCGCCGCACCACCGGCGCCGAAGACCCGGCCCGGCACATCCAGCACGCCTACCAGCGCTGGCTGCACACCCAGCACCTGAGCTGGCCGCGCGCGGCCGGCGAGTTCCTGGGCGGCACCCCGGCACCGGACGGCTGGCTGGTGGGCCAGCGGGCGCTGTTCCAGACCCGCAACCCGGGCCGCACCATGATGCGCACGCTCATCGCGTTCGCCAAGGGCCAGCAGCGGATGGGTTCCCCGGACCACCCGGTCAGCGACTCGCAGGGCAGCAGCGCGATCATGCGGGCGGTGCCTGCGGCGCTGTGGAGCAACGACCCGGCGGAGGTCTTCCACGTCGGCATGCGAACCGCGGCGCTCACCCACGGCCATCCGGCGGCCTGGCTGAGCGCGGGCGCGCTGGCGTTCCTGGTGTCGCGGCTGATGAACGGCGAGCCGCTGGCCGCAGCGGTCGATGCGGCGCTGGAGCAGCTCACCCCGCACACCGGGCACGAGGACGTCAGCCGCCGCATCTCCGCCGCCGTCCGGCTGGCCCGCAGCGGCCGCGTGCCGCCAGGTGATCTCGAACGCGTCCTGGGCACCGGCTCGACCGCGGCCGAAGCCCTGGGCATCGGGCTGTACGCGGCGCTGGCCTGCGACGGGGACTTCGACGCGGCGCTGCCGGTGGCGGTGAACCACTCGGGCAACAGCGCGACGACGGGAGCGGTCTGCGGCAGCCTGATCGGGGCGGCGTCCGGCGCGGAGCGGATCCCGGAGCGCTGGACGGTGGAGTTGGAGCTCTACGACGTGATCGAGCGCCTCGCGCACGACGCGGTCATGGAGTTCGGCCCCCGCCCGCCCGAATGGGCCGACCGCTATCCCCCGACCTGATGGCCGTGCGGGCGGTGGGTTCGAAGTGCGACGTTGCTCACTCGCCCGCCGCGGCTAACGACGGTTAACGTGCCTGTCATGGATGAGCTTGTGCACCTCGCCGTGGCCGACGGCATCGCGACGATCACGCTGGATTCGCCCCACAACCGCAACGCGCTGTCCGCGCAGCTGCGGCGCGAACTGCGGGATCACCTGAGCGCGGCGATCGCCGACGACGCGGTGCGCGTGATCGTCCTGGACCACACCGGCAAGGTGTTCTGCGCCGGGATGGACCTCAAGGAGTCGCGCTCGGCGGACTCCGAGAAGCAGGGCGTCAACGAGTTCCCGGCTATCTTGGAGCAGATCTGGACCAGCCCGAAGCCGGTGGTGGCCAAGCTCGCCGGCCCGGCCCGCGCGGGCGGCGTCGGCATCGCGGCGGCCTGCGACATCGCGGTCGCGGTGGACACGGCGACCTTCGCGTTCTCCGAGGTTCGCATCGGTGTCGTGCCCGCGGTGATCTCGGTGACGGTGCTGCCGCGCCTCAGCACCCGGCAGGCGCACGAGCTGTTCCTGACCGGCGAGACCTTCGACGCCCGCCGCGCCGCCGAAATCGGCCTGCTCAACTCCGCGGTCGCCGCCGACGAGCTGGACGCGGAGGTCAAGCGCTACACCGACATGCTCGCCTTGGGCGCCCCGAACGCGATGGCGGCGACGAAGGAGATGCTCATCGGCCGGCGTCCGTCGAGCATGGACGACGCGTTCGCCCAGATGCTGGAGCTGTCGGCGAAGCACTTCGCGGGCGAGGAGGGGCAGGAGGGCATGCGGGCCTTCGCGGAGAAGCGCAAGCCCGCATGGGTGCCCGACGCCCTGAAATGACGCTCAGGCGCCTTCGCCGCCGATCCGCTCGCGCCACGGTCCCTTGGCCAGCAGCCAGTAAGGAACGAGCTTGACCGGGAACGGGAAATCGGTGGCGAAGATGTCCTCGCCGATGACCTGCTGCACCTCGCGGTACTCGCCGTCCTCCAGCCGAAACTCGAGGATCCCTGGTTTCTCGTCGTCCGGCGTGACGATCCAGTACGCCTGGATACCGAATTCGGCGTACTCGCGACGCTTGGTGTGATGGTCGCGAATGATGCTCTCCGGAGAAACGACCTCGATCGCGAGCAACGGTGGCCGGGTGAGGTACGGCTGCTCGAAATCAGTCTCGTTGAGCACAACTACGTCCGGGATGCTGTGGTGCGTCCGATTCGCGTTGAAGTTGATACCAGCACCCTGCATCGCGAGGTAACCATCTGGCGCTACGACGAAGTTCAGGTAGCCGCACAGCCGGGACTCAACGAGGGAGTGAATGCTGACTGGCGCAGGAGACACGTCAAGCCTCCCGTCGACCAGCTCGTAGCGGCGCCCGTCGTCGGGTAGCCGCTCCAAGTCGTCGACGGTCATCGGCACGTGCTGCTCGTGCGCCTGCATGTTCACGACAGACATACTGCCTCCTGTTCTGCACGGGAGCCAGTATTGCGAGGCGCGCCTGATCACCAATGGGCGATCAGGACCTGGTCAGCACCGCCGTGAACTCGCGGCCGCAGATCGGGTGCTCGGCGGCGTCGCGGAGCACGGCGTTGATCCGGCCGAATGCCTTCGGGTCGTGCTCCGCCAGCGCCTGGAAGCCCGACCAGACCAGCACGTGCTCGCCCTCCGGCAGCCAGGACAGGTCCGTCAGGCAGTCGTAGAGGGCGTCCAGGTTGCGGCCCGTCCACTCCGGGAAGTTCAGCACCGCGGCGATCCCGTCCAGGGTGGTCCGCTTGCTGATCAGGTCGGCGCCGTCCAGCACGTGCGCGACCGCGCCCCGCTGTTCGGCTTCCTGCACGGCCTCGCGCGCAGTGACGTCGGCGGACGGCTGCTCCACTTCGCTCACCGTCGGCTCCTTCCGCACCTTGCTGGCCCACTTCGTCGCAAACATCGCACTCAACCCGCGGCGTCGACAACCACAAATGACTCGTAATGATCGCTCGTGTAGTAAAGCTCGGAATGGCTGCCGGTGACCAGCCGTCGGGCCCCGCGATCTTTGGAGCCCGGCGTCTTCACGGTGTACTCGTGGTAGTAACCCGACGTCTGCTCCGGCAGGACGCCTTCGCGGTTGCCGAACACCGAGCCGTCCTTGCCCGGATACGGGAACGGGCCGCCCTTGATGATCAGCTGCCAGGTCTGCCCGGCCTCCGGCGGCAGCGTGGACAGCGCCTTGACCGGCAGGCCGGACTCGGCGCCGGGCACGGCCCGCTGCTGCGTCGCCGCGCTGGGATCGACGTCCACGAAGTCCCGGACGAACCAGCCGATGACGACCAGGGCGATCAGCCCGACCAACGCCACCGAGATGCGCTTGCGCGACGTCACGCCGCCGTCCCCTTCCGCCCGGTCTCGCCGTCCCGGCGGCCGACCGGGGGTTCCGCGTCGCGAACCCTCGTCAGCTTCGCGCCGAGGCGGTCGATGCCGCGGTCGATCACGCGGGCTAGCACCCAGCACAGCGGCAGCAGCACCGCCAGCACCAGGGTCACCTGCAGGGGGTAGACGAGCTGCACGAGCCACAGCTCGACGCCGTCGTACCACTCGACCAGCCACTCCAACACAGAGCGTCAGGGTACGCCCGGTCAGATGACGCCGTGCGCCGCCCCGGGTCCCGCCCGCGACCACCCCGCGTGCGCACTTCCCGCGGTACAGCACGATTTCACGAGGAACCGACCACCACCTGGGGGAAACGGTAATTCCTCGCGAAACCGGCAGCCGGTCGTCAGCGCTGTTCGGAGTGCTCCCGGATGGACTTGATGATCGCGCCGAAGTCCAGGTCGCCGCCGCCCTCCTCGTTGAACCGCCGGTAGAGCTCGGTGGCCAGGCGGCCGATCGCGGCGTCGGTGCCGCTCTGCTCCGCCGCCGAGGTCGCCAACCGGAGGTCCTTGAGCATCAGCGCCGCGGCGAAGCCAGGCTCGTAGTCGTGGTTGGCGCGGCTGGTCTCCACCAGGTCCGGCACCGGGCAGTTGGTGGTCAGCGCCCAGCACTGCCCGGTGGAGATGGACGCCACGTCGTAGAGCGCCTGGTGCGACAGCCCCAGCCGCTCCCCCAGCACGAACGCCTCGCTCACCGCGACCATGGACGCGCCGAGGATGAGGTTGTTGCACATCTTGGTGACCTGGCCGTTGCCGGGCCCGCCGCAGTGGATGACCTTGCGCGCCATCGGTTCCAGCAGCGGTTCGGCGCGGTGGAAGTCCTCCTCCGAGCCGCCCACCATGAACGTCAGGGTGCCCGCCTCGGCGCCGGCGGTGCCGCCCGAGACCGGGGCGTCGATGGAGCCGAAGCCCGCCTCGGCGGCCCGCTCGTGCGCCTGGCGGGCGTCCGCGACGTCGACGGTGGAGGAGTCGATGAGCAGGGTGCCGGGCTTGGCCGCGGCGAGCACCTCGTCGTAGCAGGCCAGCACGTGCTTGCCGCTGGGCAGCATGGTGATCACCGCGTCGGCACCGGCGGCGGCATCGGCCGCCGATGCGACGGTGGTCACGCCGTGCCGGTCGGCGACCTCCAGCGCCGCCGGGATCAGGTCGAACCCCTGCACCGAGTGGCCGGCCTTGACGAGGTTCGCCGACATCGGGCCGCCCATGTGGCCCAGCCCGATGAATCCGATGACAGCCATTGTCATTTTCCCCTTCTGCGCTGGAACTTCCGTCAAGGCCGCCGCGGATCAGCCGAACAGCTTCGGCTCGTCCGCGACCGGTTCGAAGAACTTCTCCACCCGAGACTCGTCCACATCGGACAGCTGTGCCGGCGACCACTGCGGGTTGCGGTCCTTGTCGACCAGCGTCGCGCGCACGCCCTCGACGAAGTCGCCGATGCGCACGCACGCCATGGCCAGCCGGTATTCCTGGACGAGGGCGTCCTCCAGCGAGTCGTAGTCGCTGCGCAGGGCCTTCCGGGTGACCTTGAGCGAGGTCGGCGACTTCTGCCCGATCACCTCGGCGGTCTCGCGGGCCGCTTCCTCCGGCCGCTCGCGCAGGCGCCGCAGGATCTCCTCGACGTCGTCCGCCGAGTACGCGGCGTCGATCCACTCCCGCTGCGCGGCCAGGGGCGCCTCGGGTGCGGGTTCGGAGAACTTCTGCAGCACCTCGTCCACCTCGCCGACCGCCAGCGCCTCGACGAGTTCCGGCAGGTTCGCGCTGTTGACGTAGTAGTCGGCGACCCCGCAGTAGATCGCGTCCGCGCCGCCGACCGGCGCACCGGTCAGCGCCAGGTGCGTGCCGAGCTCGCCGGGGGCCCGGGAGAGCAGGTAGGTGCCGCCGACGTCGGGGATGAAGCCGATGCCGACCTCGGGCATGCCGACCTTGGAGCGCTCGGTGACCACGCGGTGCGAGCCGTGCGCGGAGATGCCGACGCCGCCGCCCATGCAGATGCCGTCCATGATCCCGACGACCGGCTTCGGGTAACCCGCCAGGGCCGAGTTGAGCTGGTACTCCTCGGTCCAGAACGCGGCGGGCAGCGACTCGTCACCGGCCTTCGCCGCGTCGTGCAGGGCGCGGACGTCGCCGCCCGCGCACAGCCCGCGCTCACCGGCCCCGTCGATCAGGATCGCCCGGATGTGCTCAGCGGTGCGCCACTGCTCCACCGCCTGCGCCATCGCCCGGACCATCCCCAGCGTCAGCGAGTTGAGCGCCTTGGGGCGGTTGAGCGTGATCCGGCCGAGCGAGCCCTGTTCGCGAACCAGGATCTCGGGCTCCGTCATGATGCGACTCCAAGTTTCTGTCCGTGTGCGCGGATCGGTGCGCGCGGCGGAACCGGCCGCCGCCGCCCGCCCACACCACCCGATCCGCGCAGCTGATGCGCTGCCCCGTGCCGCCGGCGGTCAGGCCGCCAGCAGCCCCCGGGAGATGATCAGCCGCATGATTTCGTTGGTACCCTCCAGGATCTGATGCACCCGCAGGTCGCGGACGATCTTCTCCAGGCCGTACTCGGCAAGGTAGCCGTAACCACCGTGGATCTGAAGTGCCTCGTTGGCCACCGCGAACCCCGCGTCGGTGGCCAGCCGCTTGGCCATCGCGCACAACCGGGTGGCCGCCGGGTCCTTGACGTCCAGCGCCCACGCCGCCCGCCACAGCAGCAGCCGCGCGGCCTCCAGTTCGGTGGCCATGTCGGCGAGCTTGAACTGCAGCACCTGGAACTCGCTGAGCTTGGCGCCGAACGCGCTGCGCTCCCGCACATAGGCGAGGCTCTTGTCGAGCGCGGCCTGCGCGCCGCCGAGCGAGCACGCGGCGATGCTGAGCCGGCCGCCGTCCAGACCGGTCATGGCGATCCGGAAGCCGATGCCCTCGTCGCCGAGCCGCTGGGCGGCGGGCACCCGGACGCCGTCGAAGATCACCTGCCGGGTCGGCTGGGCGTTCCAGCCCATCTTCTTCTCGTTGGCGCCGAAGGACAGGCCCTCGGAATCGCCCTCGACGACGAAGGTGGAGATGCCCTTCGCGCCGGGCTCGCCGGTGCGGGCCATCACCACGTAGACATCCGAGGTCCCGCCGCCGGAGATGAACTGCTTGACGCCGGTCAGCAGGTAGTCGCCGCCATCGCGAACCGCGCGGGTCTCCAGCGCCGCCGCGTCCGAGCCCGCGCCGGGCTCGGTGAGGCAGTAGCTGGCCAGGCGTTCCATCGAGCACAGCCCAGGCAGCCAGCGGGCGCGCTGCTCGGCGTTGCCGAAGCGGTCGATCATGCCCGCGCACATGTTGTGGATGGAGATGTAGGCGGCGATCGACGGGTCGCCGGTGGCGAGCGCCTCGAAGATCAGCACCGAGTCGAACCGGCTCAGCCCGCTGCCGCCGACCGACTCGTCGACGTAGATGCCGCCGATGCCGAGCTGCCCGGCTGCGCGCAGCGCCTCGACCGGGAAGTGCTTGGCCTGATCCCATTCGATGGCGTGCGGGGCGAGTTGTTCGGTGGCGAACTCCCGCGCGGTCTGCTGGATCGCGCGCTGGTCCTCGGTGAGATCGAACGGCGACACCGGGCCGGCCACGGCTGCAACGGACACGTCCACTCCCTTCCCCGTGAGCGATTTCGCACCTCCCGGCGCGGGTGCGGCGGCGATTTCGCAACGAGATCGCCGCCGCACCCGCCCGGTTCAGTGCATCGTCGGAATGGTGAAGCTGGCGCCTTCCTTGAGGCCGGAGGGCCAGCGCGAGGTGACCGTCTTGGTCTTGGTGTAGAACCGGATCGAGTCCGGCCCGTGCTGGTTGAGGTCGCCGAATCCGGACCGCTTCCAGCCGCCGAAGGTGTGGTAGGCGATCGGCACCGGGATCGGCACGTTGACGCCGACCATGCCGGTGTTGACGCGGGAGACGAACTCGCGCGCCGCATCGCCGTCGCGGGTGAAGATCGCCACGCCGTTGCCGTACTCGTTCTCGCTGGGCAGCCGGACCGCCTCGTCGTAGTCGGCGGCGCGGACCACCGACAGCACCGGCCCGAAGATCTCCTCCTGGTAGATCCGCATGTCCGGGGTGACGTGGTCGAACAGCGAGGCGCCCAGGAAGAAGCCGTCCTCGTGCCCGGCGAGCTCGAAGTCCCGGCCGTCGACCAGCAGCTTCGCGCCTTCCTCGACACCGACGCCGATCAGGTCGCGGACCCGCTGCCAGGCCTGCTTGGTCACCAGCGGGCCGAAGTCGGCGGCCTCGTCGAAGCTGGTGCCGATCGTCAGCCGCTGCACCCGCTCGACGAGCTTCTCGACCAACGCGTCGGCGGTGGCCTCGCCGACCGGGACCGCGACCGAGATCGCCATGCAGCGCTCCCCGGCGGAGCCATAACCGGCGCCGATCAGGGCGTCGACGGCCTGGTCCAGGTCGGCGTCGGGCATCACGATCAGGTGATTCTTGGCGCCGCCGAAGCACTGCGCGCGCTTCCCGTGGGCCGCGGCGGTCGAGTAGATGTACTCGGCGATCGCCGACGAGCCGACGAACCCGACGGCCTCGATGCGCGGCTCGGTCAGGATGGCGTCCACCGCGGTCTTGTCGCCGTTGACCACGTTGAAGATCCCCGGCGGCAGCCCGGCCTCGATGAACAGCTCGGCCAGCCGCAGCGGCACCGAGGGGTCGCGTTCGGAGGGCTTGAGCACGAAGGCGTTGCCGCAGGCGATGGCCGGCGCGGCCTTCCACAGCGGGATCATCGCGGGGAAGTTGAACGGCGTGATGCCGGCGACCACGCCCAGCGGCTGCCGCATCGAGTACACGTCGATGCTGGTGCCGACGTTCTCGCTGTACTCGCCCTTGAGCAGGTGCGGGATGCCGACGGCGAACTCGACGACCTCCAGGCCGCGCTGGATGTCGCCCTTGGCGTCGGCGACGGTCTTGCCGTGCTCCGAGGCGAGCAGCCTGGCCAGCGAGTCCATCTCGTCGTTGACCAGCTGGAGGAACCGCATCAGCACCCGCGCCCGCTTCTGCGGGTTCGTCGCGGCCCACGCCGGCTGCGCCTCGGCGGCGTTGTCGACCGCCGCCGCGACCTCCTCCGCCGAGGCCAGCGGCACCCTGGCCTGCACCTGCCCGGTGTTGGGATCGAACACGTCACCGAAGGACCCGGACGTCCCCGCCACGCGCTTGCCGCCGATGAAGTGCTCCAGCTCGTTGGTCATGTCGCAACGCACCTTCCGCCGAACCGGTCGGTAATTACTAGGAAACCAAACCTTTGGTACTCCAATCTTTCCCAGAAACGCGGCCAATGCAACAGGGTGCGCTGCATCACAGGCCCGATCGGGTAGCGGTGAAGACCTGACGGATCCGAGGAGGGCGCGGACGACTTCCCACGCCGAACCGCCGGCGGATGCTGATGAGATCGAATGCAGCCCGACCGGGACCGGTCGCCGCTCACGCCCCGAACGGTCCGCGAGGCGCCCCAGGGCTGCCCCGCACGACGCAGGGACTACGACCTATTTCGCCCATCAGGAGATCCTGGCGAGAAGCGCGGCACCACCGCCGGCACAGCGACTTCACGCCTACTCGTCCACTCAGGACGATCAGGACTTGAAGTACTTCTCCAGGATGCCTTCGAGATCGGCGCCGAGCGGGATCTCGCCGGCCGCCGACACCCAGGCGTACGCGTCGTGCTCGGTCAGCCTCACGCCTTCGGCCGTGGCGACGGTGACCGACCAGGTGTGCTGGCGGTTGTACGTGCCACTCCGGGTGATGTAGTCGAACGCGCCCAGGTAGCCGTTGATCTCCGCGATGCGGAGGCCGGTCTCCTCGACCACCTCGCGGCGCAGCGCCGTGTTCAGGTCTTCACCGGGATCGACCTTGCCGCCGGGGAATTCCCATTCGCCGCCGCGGGAATCCGTCTCGCGGCGACGCACCAGCAGGACTTGCCCACCGGCATCGATGACTGCCGCGACGATCTGCTGCTGCACGCCGTCGGCGGCGTCTCGGCGGGTCAGATCGGCCATTTCGGCCAGGCGCATGCGGACCGTCCTCCCGGGCTCTTCGCCACCGTACCGGGACGCCCCGCCACCCCGCACGCCTCTACGCGGACGGAACCAGCGAAACGGACATCCGCCGGACCACGTCCAGCGCCGCCGGGTCGAGCGAGTAGCAGATCTGGGTGCCGTCCCGGCGGGTTCGCACCAGCCCGGCCTCGCGCAACGTGCGCAGGTGGCCGGAGATCGTCGGCTGGCTCACCCCGAAGTACTCGGTGAAGTCGCAGGCGCAGATCTCGCCCTCGCGACGCAGGCGGTCGAGGACGCCGAGCCGGATGGGGTGCCCCATCGCCCGGAACAGGCCAGCGGTGTGTGCCAGATCATCGTCGCCCACCAGCCCATTGTATCGCCACTCTCCTATATAAAGAGAATCGGCAGTTACCTATATAGGAGGATGGCGATGACGTCCGGTGTGAACGAACTGGTCCTGGAGGTGGCGGACCTCGACGCCGCGGAGCGCTTCTACACCGAGGTGCTCGGATTCCCGGTCATCGAACGCTGGGAAGGCGGGCACTGGCGCAACCGCGAAGCGGTGTGGGTGCTGGCCGGCGGCACCAGGATCGGCTTGTGGAAGCCGGCCCTGGGCATAGCCCGCGCCCGGGGCGGCGTGCACGTCCACTACGCCCTGTCGGTGAGCGACGACGAGTACGACGCGGTCGTCGAGCGAGTTCGCGCGCAGGGCGCGCAGGTCGACGAGGTGGAGTTCGGTCCGGGCAATGCGCGCTCGGCGTACGTGGCCGACCCGGACCACAACGTCGTCGAGTTCTGGACCTGGGACGTGAAGCAGGGCAGCCCCGGGGCGCCGAGCGCGATCAGCGAAGGCGTCTTCGGCGTATAGCGGATCGGCGAGCCCTTCGGGCCGCTTCGGCCCGAGGGGCTCGCGATCCACTCGGCGGCCGGCCGCACGCGGGCTTTCCCTTCAGGAACAACGACTTCGCACCCGCGCCATCGAACCCAGCGTGGCGTCGACGAGCTGTCCACAAAGCACAGCCGGACCCGGTCGAAAGCGCGTTCAGCCCCGGCGGGCTGCTCGCGGCGCGCTGAGCAGGCCGGACGGGCTTACCCTGCAACGCATGCCCCCCGAGTCGCCGGACGTCTGGGCTATGGCCGACCTGGCCACGCCGTTCGCAGTCCGCACGGCGGCCACCCTCCGGGTGCCCGACGCGGTCAAGGACGGCCCGCTCCCGCTCGCCGACATCGCGCACCGCTGCCGGGCCGAGGCCGATCCGCTCGGGCGCGTCCTGCGATTCCTGGTGCACCGCGGCATGTTCACCGAACCCGAGCACGACGTCTTCGGCCCCAACGACGCCTCGGAGGCACTGCGCAGCGACCTGGACGACGGCCCCCAGCCCTGGCTGGACCTGGACGGCGCCGTCGGCCGCGCCGACCTCGCGTTCGTCGAGCTCATCGAGCAGGTCCGCGGCCGCCACCCCGCCTATCCGGCCGCGTTCGGCCGGTCCTTCTGGGAAGACCTGGCGCACAACCCGCAACTGTCGGACTCGTTCGACGCCCTCATGGAGACCAAGACCTACGGGATCGCCCCGCTGATCGCCGTCGCGCACGACTGGAGCGCATACGGCCGGATCGCCGACGTCGGCGGCGGCAAGGGCGTGCTGCTCGCCGAGATCCTCCGGGCCAACCCGAAGGCGCGCGGCATCCTGGTCGACCTGACCGGACCGGCCCGCAGCGCCGCCGACTACCTGCGCGAACAGGGCGTCGGCGACCGCTCCGAGGTGGTCACCGCGAGCTTCTTCGACCCACTGCCCATCCAGGCCGACGCCGTGGTGGTCTGCGACGTCCTCGGCGACTGGGACGACGAGGACGCCACCCGGATCCTGGAGAACTGCAAGCGGGCGATCGCCCCGGGCGGGCGACTGCTGATCATCGAACTGCTGCCGGACCGGGAGCGGATGGCGCTGTTCACCGAGATGGACCTGCGGATGATGATCTACGTCGGCGGCCGGATGCGCGATCTCGACCGAACCCAGCAGGTCGCGGAGGCCGCCGGGCTCGCCGTCGAGGATTTCACGCCGCTGGACAACGGCTACGCCATCGTCGAATGCCGCCCCGAGCGGTAGCGCTGCACCCTCGCGGCGATCGACTCGCGCCACTTCTCCGGCAGATCGGCGAGGCCACCGGTGACGTGTTCGGCCAGGTCACCGCGGTCCTGCATCTTCAAGGCGAACACCTCGGACACCTGCACCCCGTGCGCCGGCCGGGAGAGCACCTCGACCGCATCGCCCGCGCTGATCTCGCCCGGCTCCTCCACCGCCAGGTACGCACCGGTCCGGCCGTGCTCGCTGAACCGCTTGACCAGGCCCTTGACGTCCCAGAACCCGGCGAACACCCGGCACGGCGTGCGTGGACCCGTCACCCGCAGCACCGCCCCACCGATCCGCCACCGCTCACCGATCACCGCGGAACTGCTGTCGCACCCGACCAACGTGAGGTTCTCGCCGGCATTGCCCGGAACCAGCTCGCGCCCCAACTCCTGCGACCAGTACCGGAGTTCCTCGCTGTCGAAGGCGTAGGCCGCCTGGTACCAAGCCCCGTGGTACTTCAGGTCGCACACCGTGTCGCCGCGCACGCCGGCCTGCTCGAACCACACCGGCCCACCGGCCGGGTGCTTGTCGATACCGCTGCGCCCCACGCGCCCGGTCCAATCCCCGGTCCGCACCACCGCGAGGTTCACCGACTGCACAATCCCCATGGCCCCAACCTACGCGGACGGCCACCCGCGAACCGAGCGAGTATCCGCTGGAAGCAGCCCTGCCCGGCAGTCGTCGCTCGGGGGCACGGCCCCCAGAGCCGACAGCCCGCCCGGCGAGCGGCGCCGTGGCTCCTCCGCTACACCGCCGAACCACTTGCGCGCGGCTTCCTTGGGCCCTCCCCCTCCCCCCACCCCACCCTCCCCATTGCTGCCGCGCGGCAGTGATCAACGCCGTGGTTACAGCCGGGCGCCGGCCTGCTGCAGTGCCTGGCGGGCCTCCTCGGTCAGGCGGCGCACCAGTTCCGCTGCGGGCAGCGGGCGCGCTTGCGCGTAGGTTTGGCCCGCCCACAACGACATCAGCTCCGCGTCGCCGGCCTTGCCCGCGGCACCTCTCATCGGCTTCGTCAGGTTGTTCAGCTGCGGGTACGCCGCCGGGGCGTCACCGTTGTCGGCCAGGAACCGGTTCACCAGCCCCCGTGCCGGGCGGCCGCTGAACGCCCGCGTCAGCGCGGTTTCCCGTTGTCCCGCCGCGATTTCGGCACGCTGCGTCGGCTGCGTGCCCGCCTCGTCGCACACCAGGAACGCAGTCCCCAGCTGCGCCGATACCGCACCCGCGGCCAGCACCGCCGCCACATCCGCGCCGTGCACCAGGCCACCCGCCGCGATGATCGGCAGGCCGACCTCGGCCTGGATCAGCCGGATCGCCGCCAGCAGACCGAGCAGCTGCCCGCCACCCGGCAACGCCGGATCGTCGTTGAACACCGCGCGATGCCCGCCGGCCTCCATGCCCTGCACGCACACCAGGTCCGCTCCCACGTCCGCCGCAGCGCGCGCCTCCTGCGGCGTCGTGACCGTGACCACGACCTCGGAGCCCGCCTCGTGCAGACGTTCCACAATGGACTTCGCGGGCAACCCGAAGGTGAACGACACGACGGGGACGCGCTCGGCGATCACGACCTCCACCTTGGCCGGGTAGTTGTCGTCGTCCCAGCTCGGCGAGCCCGGCTCGACGCCGTGCCGCTCGGCTGCCGCCGCCACCCGAGCCGGGTAGTCGGCGAGATCGCGATCCCGACGCTCGCCCGGAACGAAGAGGTTCACCCCGAACGGCTCCGCCGTGAGCGCCCGCAACGCTGCGACCTGAGCCGCCAACGCGTCGGCCGACAGGTACCCCGCGGCCAGGAAACCGAGGCCGCCCTCGGCGCTCACGGCTGCGGCCAGTTCCGGCGTGGAGGCGCCACCCGCCATCGGCGCGGCGATCAGGGGAATTCGTCGCTCTGCGATCATGTTTCGACGGTAGTCCCGCCCTCACCAAGAACGCATCAGAGCATCGCGCACACCACAGCGCCAACCGCGCCGGACCGCCATCCGAAGCCGCAGGCTCAACCTTGCGTGATCCGGCACTCTTTCAACGGCATTTCTCCTTTCGTTTGGGCATAACGGAGTTGAGGAGCTGATCGGAAAGGCACCCCCCATGCGAACCACCACGCGCGACGGCCTCGCGCTCCGCGCCGCCAGCAGTGCAGACACCCCAGCGCTGGCCGACTTGCTCAGCGCGTCATACCGCGACGAGCCCCGGATGGCAGCACTGCTGCCGCTCGAAACGCAGCGAGAAACCAAGCTCCGCGCACTGTTCTCCCTTCTGCTGAACCAAGATCACCTCGATCACGGCACCGAGATCGCCGAGCTGGACGGGCACCCGCACGCCGTCGCGGTGTGGGACCGGCCGGGCAGCCAAGCCGCCCCGCTCGGCCGACGCCTCGTACACCTCCCGGCACTGCTGTCAGTGTTCCGCTGGCGGCTTCCCGAGACCGCGCGGGCGATCCAGGCGTTCAACGCCACCGACAGCCACCGGCCCGACGAACCGCACTGGCACCTGGCCGCCATCGGCACCACACCGGACGCCCGCGGTCGCGGACTCGGCAGCGCCCTGCTGGAATCCGGGCTGACGCGTGCCGATGCCCACGACACCCCGGTCTACCTGGAAGCCACAGCGCACGCCGCGGTCGACCGGTTCGAGCGGTTCGGGTTCCGCGTGATCCACGAGTACCCGGTCGCCGGCGGCCTCACCGTCTACGGAATGTGGCGCCCGGTGGCCCGCTGACCCGCGAGCACCGTTCCGTCAGGGCCGCAGCCCGGCGACCAGGTCGACCGGGGCGAACCGGACCGGGAATGGTCGTTCCGGCTCGAACAGCTCGTCGCCGACCACCCGCGCCACCCGCTGGTAGTCGCTGCCGCCGACCAGCTCCCAGGCAGTCACCGACGGCACCTCGAGATCCGGATCGACCAACCAGAAGTGCTGGGTACCCAGCCTGGCGTGGGCCGCCTTGCGCAGGCTGATGTCGTTCAACCGGCTGCTCGGCGATGCGACCTCCACCGCCAGCACCGGCGCGGCCCGCAGGCTCCGCATCGTCAGGTCGGTGTAGCGCGCGACCAGGATGTCCGGCCGCAGCTCGGTCCACAGGTCCTGGCGCACCGCGAACGGCGCGGACAGCACCCGGCATTCGGGCGGACTCGCCCGGTGCAGCTGGACGAACAGCGCCCCGAGCGCCTCCTGGTGCGGCCAGCCCGGCACCGGGCCCACCAGCAGCTCGCCGTCGACGAGTTCGTACCGGCGACCGTCCTCCGGGAACGCCTCCAGGTCCTGCACCGTGAACCGCCGCCCGCCAAGGTCGATAGACATCGCGTGCTCCCTCCGCTCGTGCACCCCGAGGTTTCGGGGTCTCGCAAATAAAGAGGAGCGAAGGGCCCGAACAGATACAGCTGGGGCCGATGATCACTGGATCGGGCAAAAAAAGTGGGCGGGAACCCGACGCCTGGGTTCCCGCCCACTCGCACCATCGCGATTTTCCGACACCCCGCCACAGGGCCGCTGGTGCGTCTGGGGCGTGGTCGGCGCGCTGCTCACGCGCCGACCACGGATTCAATTGGTCAGCCAGATCAGTGGAACTGGGCGGCCTCGGTCGAACCGGCCAGCGCGGTGGTCGAGGAGTCCGGGCTCACCGCGGTGCTGATCAGGTCGAAGTAGCCGGTGCCCGCCTCGCGCTGGTGGCGGGTGGCGGTGTAGCCGCGGGACTCCGAGTCGAACTCGCGCTCCTGCAGCTCCACATAGGACGTCATGCCGTCCGCCGCGTAGCCCTTGGCCAGGTCGAACATGCTGTAGTTCAGCGCGTGGAAGCCGGCCAGCGTGATGAACTGGAACTTGTAGCCCATGTGGCCGAGTTCGCGCTGGAACTTGGCGATGGTGCTGTCGTCCAGGTTCTTCTTCCAGTTGAACGACGGCGAGCAGTTGTAGGCCAGCATCTGCTCCGGGTACTTGTCCTTGACCGCCTCGGCGAACCGGCGGGCGACCTCCAGGTCCGGAGTGGAGGTCTCCATCCAGATCAGGTCCGAGTGCGGCGCGTAGGCCAGGGCGCGGGTGATGCACGGCTCGATGCCGTTACGCACCTTGTAGAAGCCCTCCGGGGTGCGCTCCCCGGTGACGTACTGCTGGTCGCGCTCGTCGATGTCGCTGGTCAGCAGCGTCGCGGCCTGCGCGTCGGTGCGAGCGATGACCAGGCTGGGGACGCCGGCGACGTCGGCCGCCAGGCGCGCGGCGTTGAGGGTCTTGACGTGCTGACCGGTGGGGATGAGCACCTTGCCGCCGAGGTGGCCGCACTTCTTCTCGGAGGCCAGCTGGTCCTCCCAGTGCACGCCCGCGGCGCCGGCCGCGATCATGCCCTTCATCAGCTCGTAGGCGTTGAGCACGCCACCGAACCCGGCCTCGGCGTCGGCGACGATCGGCGCCAGCCAGTGGATGTCCTCGCTCTCGCCGCCGGCGCCCTGCGGGTCCAGGGCCTCGGACCAGTTGATCTGGTCGGCGCGCTTGAGGGCGTTGTTGATCCGCCGCACGACCGACGGGACCGAGTTGGCCGGGTACAGGCTCTGGTCCGGGTAGGTCTCGCCGGCCAGGTTGGCGTCCGCGGCGACCTGCCAGCCGGACAGGTAGATGGCCTGCAGACCGGCGCGGACCTGCTGGACCGCCTGGTTGCCGGTCAGCGCGCCGAGCGAGTTGACGTAGTCGGTCTCGTTCAGCAGCTTCCACAGCCGCTCGCTGCCCTGCCGGGCGAGGGTGTGCTCCTCGCGCACGGAACCGCGGAGGCGGATGACCGTTTCGGCCGAGTGCGTGCGCTCGATGCCCTTCCACCGCGGGTTGGTGTCCCAGTCGCGCTGGAGTTCTTCGGTTGCCTGCTTCGCCTGCTCGCGGATGCTCATCATGTTCCCCTTCCGGGATTCCCCTGCGGCTTGTTGATCCCAGTCTTGGCCCTGATCCAGCGAAACACGACCAGAATTTCGAGGTAATTTTTGAAATTTTTCTGATAACATCAACGCCATGACGGAGTTTGCCACTGAAGAAGACCGTAATTTTTCAACAGAACACGACCTTCTGGTCTTCGGTCAGCGGCTGCGGCACTTGCGGCGCGCGGCCGGGCTCACCCTCGTCGAGCTGGGCGAGCGGGTCGGGCGTGCGCCGTCGCAGCTGTCGCTGCTGGAGAACGGCCACCGCGAGCCGAAGCTGTCGCTGCTGCGCTCGCTGGCCGATGCGCTGGGCACCTCCGTCGACGAACTGCTGTCGAAGAAGCCGCCGAACCGGCGCGCCGAGCTGGAGATCGCCGTGGAGAAGGCCCAGCTCGACCCGCTCTACCAGCGGCTCGGCGTGCCGCCCCTGAAGGTCGGCAAGCGCGTCCCCACCGAAGCGCTGGAACACGTCCTCGCGCTCTACGAAGAGCTCAAGCGCCGCGAGACCAAGCAGGTCGCCACGCCCGAGGAAGCCCGCAAGGCCAACGCCGAGCTGCGCGGCATGATGCGCGAGCACGGCAACTACTTCCCCGAGATCGAGAAGACCGCCGCCGGCATCCTCGACAAGGTCGGCTACCACGGCGGCCCGCTGTCGGAGGGGCTGATCCAGTCGATCGCCACGCACCTCGGCTACGGGCTGCGGTTCGTCACCGACCTGCCCCGCTCGGTGCGCTCGGTGACCGACCTGAAGAACCGGCGGATCTTCCTGCGCCGCGAATCGCTGGGCATGCACAGCCCGCGGACGATCCTGCTGCAGACCCTCGGCCACCTCAGCCTCGGTCACCGGCAGCCCCGCGACTTCGCCGACTTCCTGCGGCAGCGCGTGGAGGCGAACTACTTCGCCGCCGCAGTCCTGGTCCCGGAGCAGACCGCGGTGCCGTTCCTGCAGGACGCGAAGGCCGAGCGCGACCTCGCCGTCGAAGACCTGCGCGACGTGTTCTCGGTGTCCTACGAGATGGCCGCGCACCGGTTCACCAACCTCGCCACCCAGTACCTGGACCTCGTCTGCCACTTCGTGCGCAACGACGAGACCGGCATCATCTACAAGGCGTACGAGAACGACGGGCTGGTCTTCCCCAGCGACCCGACCGGTGCCATCGAGGGGCAGCGGATGTGCCGGTACTGGGCGGGGCGGCAGGTGTTCGCCTCCTCGGACCGCTACTCGACCTACTACCAGTACACCGACAAGCCCGGTGCCACGCACTGGTGCGTCGCGCACGTCGACCCCAACCGCGGGCGGGACTTCGCGATCACCCTCGGCGTGCCCTACACGGAGTCGCGGTGGTTCCGGGGCCGGGACACCAACAACCACTCCAAGTCGAAGTGCCCGAACGGCGAATGCTGCCAGCGCCCGCCGGCGGAGCTCGCGAGCCGGTGGGAAGGCATGGTGTGGCCGTCGGCGCGGGCGCACTCGCACGTGCTCGCCGCGCTGCCGTCGGACACCTTCCCCGGTGTGGACGAGGCCGACGTGTACGCGTTCGTTGAGGCGCACCAAGGCTGATCCACCGCGAGTCCGATGCGGACAGTCCTGCCACATTGCCGCGCGGCGAGATCGACTCGACCGCGCGGCGCCAGGCGCACGATCCGAAGGAGGAGCATGGGCACCCGGCCGCAGTTCTCGATCGCCCTGATCCCCGGCGACGGCATCGGCCCCGAACTCGTCGAAAGCGCCGTCGAGGTGCTCCGGGCCGCCTCCGCCGACCTGCACTTCACCACCGAGGACGGCGGCGCCGGAACCTTCCGCCGCACCGGAACCGCCTTGAGCCCGGAGGTGCTGCAGCGGATCCGCAACACCTACGACGGTGTCCTCAAAGGCCCGGTCGGTCTCCCCGACGTCCGTCACCCCGACGGCACCGAGGCCGGAGTCCTCGGCGGGATCCTGCGCGGCGGGCTCGACACCTACGCCAACGTCCGCCCGATCACCCTGCTCCCAGGCGCTGCGACCCCGCTGCGCAGCGCCGAACCGGGCATCGACTACGTCATCGTGCGCGAGAACACCGAGGGGCTCTACCTCTCACGCGGGCGCGGCGTCGGCAACGACCGCGCCGTCGCCGACCAGCTGCTCATGACCCGGGAAGGCACCGAACGCGTGGTGCGCTTCGCGTTCGAGCTCGCGCGCCGGAGAGGCGGCGCGCCCGCCGACCGGGTGCGCCGGGTGACCTGCGTGGACAAGAGCAACGTGCTGCGCAGCTTCGCCTTCTTCCGGGCGGTCTTCGACGAGATCGCCGACGAATACCCCGACATCGAGCGGGACTACCGCTACGCCGACGCCGCCGGGCACGACCTCGTCGCCGATCCCGGGCACTTCGACGTGCTCGTGATGGAGAACTTCCTCGGCGACATCCTCAGCGACGTCGGCGCGGCGACCGTCGGCGGACTCGGCATGTGCCCGTCCGGCAACATCGGCGATCACGCCGCCTACTTCGAACCCATCCACGGCAGCGCCCCCGCGATCGCCGGGCAGGACAAGGCGAACCCGACCTCGCAGATCCTCGCCGCCGCTCTCATGCTGGAACACCTGGGCGACCGGTCGACCGCAGCGCGCATCAAGGACGCCGTCGCCCGGGCATACCGCCGGGGCGGCATCCGGCTGCTCCCCAACGGCTGCCCCGAGGGCGGGACCGAAGCCGCCACCCGGGCCGTCATCGACGCCCTCGACGGCTGACTCCCCTGCGGAGCAGCCGGATTGTCCAGTCTCCCGATCGTGATCTCGCACTCCGAGGTTCTCGCCCGCTCCGAGGCCGCAAGCGACGCCCTCCCGCTGCTCACCATCGACGAATTCTTCGTCGGCAACACCGACGAGGAATCCCTCGCACCAAACCAGTGGGGCCACGACCGGCCTCCGCTCGCGGAGATCGAGCAACGGCTGCGCGCGCTCGCGGCGGAACCCGGCGTGGAGTGGGTACGGGTACAGCTCGACGACACCCACGAAGTCGACGAGATCGCCGCCGAAGCCATCGCGATCTGCACCGACCGGGAACCCGACGACATCGAGGAACTGCTCGACTCGGAGTACCTGCAGGCCGATGGCGTCATCGAGGGCTACGCGATCTCGGACCCCGGCGACGAACCCGCCGTTCCCGCAGGCAGCCACGTCCTTTCTCTCGTGTGGGACTGAAACTCGGCCAAGGCGTCGATGTGCGGAGAGCCGGCCGAAATTCGGCGGCCTCCGCGTCGGCTGATCAGTCATCATGGGGCGTGCACGACTGGCCCACCCCGGATTCGGGCGAGATCCCCACGCCGGAGCTGGTCGCCGCTTGGGCGACGCTCCAGGTCGCCGCGGCCGACCGGATCCCGCTATGGGCAGCGCACTGGCTCGCCCAGGGCTACGACGGAGAGGCTCTCCGGACCCTGGCCGGTCTCAGCGGTGCGGATCCGCGCGAGGTCAACGACGTTCTGCCCGCCGCGCTGGCCGACTGCGCAGCAACCATCCCGGGCTCGGAGGAAACCGCAGCACGGGTGGCGTTCACCGAACTCGCTCGCGTGCACGCCGACTGCCGCGCGACCGAGCGGTGGGTCCTGAAGAGGGTCTGCGAGATCGTCTCCCGGTCCGGCTACGCCATCAGCGTCATCGCCCTTCCGCTCGGCCAGATCTTCGACTTCGCGGACGAGTGGGGAGCCGGTTGGGGCCGGACGCCGCGAGAACTCGAACTCGAGATCCAGACGGCGTGCAGCGCTCAACTCGCCGCCGGCGAGCACTGATCCGCGAGTGGTGGACGCCCAGCGTCAGCCGCCGAGCACGCCGCGCAAATATGCCTGCACCACCTGGGAAAGCTCGTCGATGCTGGCCGCACTGCCGGGCTCCGGCGCATCCAGCGACCGGCTGCCGATGACCCGGTCGAACACCAGCCCCTCGCACAGGCTGACCAGACCGGCGGCGGCGAACTCCGGATCGGATGCCCCCAAGGCGATCAGCAGCTCGACGGCCAGCGGACGGGAGAACGCCGCCCGCGCGAGCGGTTCGTGCAGCTCCGCGGCCGCGGCCACCTCCGCCACGAGCGCATACCGGGCGATCGTGTCGCGGCGGCGGGGCCCGAGCATCCGATCCAGCTGGACCGCGATCCCGTCGGCCGCGCCGCGAACATCCGGCACCCGGTCCGAGCGCGGGCCCGCGATCGCGTCGAAATCCGCCCTCGCCCGCGCCGCCAACCGCGCCACCGCGGCCTCCAGCAGCGCCCGCCTCGTCCGCATGTAGTACGACGTCGATCCTCGCGGCAGCTCCAGCCGGGAGTCGACGGCCAGGTGCGTCAACGCGCGAACGCCTTGCTCCGCGACGATCTCGATCGCCGCGTCCGCGATGCGCGTTCGGCGGTCCTGCTCACACATCGCCCTACCTCCCCGACACCATCAGTACTCTACATCCATAGAGCCTCTATGAATGTAGAGCCACGGGGAGGGAAGTTGATCCACCGAGCACCCGGAACACTGCGTGCGAGCTTCGACCTGGCGGCCGCACAGCAAGGGTTCGAGCTCGACGACGCGCAACGACCGGTCGCCGACAAGCTCGCCGCACTCGGCGCCGAGCTGCGGAAGCACTTCCACCGCCCGCGCGGGCTCTACCTGCACGGGCCGGTGGGACGCGGCAAGAGCTTCCTGGTGAACACGTTCTTCGCCGAAGCACCCGTCCGCGGCAAACTGCGCGTGCACTTCCACGACTTCTTCGACCGGCTGCACCGCACCGCCGCCGCGCACCGCTCGTCGAGCGGATCGAGCGCGGTGGATGCGGCGGTGGCCGAGCTGCTCGACGGATGCCGGCTGGTGTGCTTCGACGAGTTCCACGTGCACGATCCCGGCGATGCGGGGCTGATCACGCATCTGCTGCGCGCCCTGCACGCGCGCTGCGTCACGCTCGTGACGACGTCGAACTACCCGCCGGCCGGGCTGCTGCCCAACCCGCTGTACCACCACCTGTTCCTGCCCGCCATCGAGCTCATCGAGGCGCACCAGGACGTCGTCGCGCTCGCGGGCCCCACCGACTACCGGACCACCAACCGGCAAGGGCGCTTCGCCGAAGGCACCTGGCAATGGCCGGAGAGCGAATTCCCGCCGCCGGGCAACGAAGAACAGAGCACGCTGCACATCAACGGCCGGAGCCTCCGCGCGCTGGCGGTTCGGGACCGGCTGGTGTGGTTCGACTTCCGCGAGCTATGCGCGACGCCCACTTCGACGCGCGACTACCTCGCCCTCGCCGAGCGGTTCGACACCTGGGTGATCAGCGGCGTGCCCAGGCTCGCCGACTGCGGACCGGACGCCCGCCAGCGCTTCGCCAACGTCGTGGATGTGTTGTGCGACAAGGACATCACCACGCACGTGCTGGCCGATCACAGCATCGCCGGAACGCTGGCGGACGGCACCGACGTCGAACGCACCGCCAGCCGCCTCGCCCTGCTCAGGCCGATTCCGCTCGGCGAAGCCGACGTCCCTGCCACCGTTCCCGCGTAGCAGGCAGTCGGATCACGCGCGGACCTGCTTCCTGACGTCGTAGTCCTGGCGGGCCCGCTCGACCTCGTCCAGGTTGACCGACCATTCCGCGAGCGCGGCGAACAGCGGCGCCAGGCTGCGCCCGAGGTCGCTGATCTCGTACTCGACCCGCGGCGGGACCTCGGCGTAGTAGCTGCGCACGACGAGACCGTCCCGCTCCAGGGCGCGGAGCCGCTGGGTCAGCACCTTCGGAGTGATCGAGGTGATGCGGCGCTCCAGTTCCACGAACCGCTGGCGGCCGTACTCGTGCAGCGCCCACAGGATCGGCGTGGTCCACCGGCTGAAGACGATGTCGACCACCGGCGCGATCGGGCAGGCGTTCTCCGGAGCGACCTCTCCGCCACCGCGCAGGTGTGTGTCCTCCCGCACATTTCCCCCTCTCGCCCAATACTTTCCTCTAGGTACCTACTAGCCCATCGATAGTAGCTTCGCCGAGTCAACGCAGGAACTCGGAAACGGAGCACGAAATGATCGTGGTGACCGGAGCGACCGGGAACGTCGGGCGACCGCTGGTGCAGTCCCTCGTCGAGGCGGGCGAAGAAGTGACGGCGGTGTCCCGCCGGATCGCCGCCCAGGACGTGCCGGCAGGCGTGCGCCACCAGCAGGCCGACCTGGCGGATCCGGCGGGACTCAAAGCCGCCGTCGATGGGGCCACCGCCCTCTTCCTGCTGACCTCCGGCGATTTCGCCGGAACCGGTGGCAGCCTCGACACCGTCCTGGAAGTCGCCCGGGCCGGCGGCGTTCGGCGGGTCGTCCTGCTGTCCTCGCAAGGCGTCAGCACGGGACACCACCCGCCGGTGTTCGAGGACGCCGTCAAGCGGTCGGGCCTGGAATGGACCTTGCTGCGGCCGGGGAACTTCGCGTCCAACGCCTTCCAGTGGGCCGAAACGGTCCGCACGCAGCGAGCGATCGCCGCACCGTTCGGTGACGTCGGGCTGCCCGCCGTCCACCCGGCCGACATCGCCGAGGTCGCCGCCGTCGCACTGCGCGACGCCCGCCACGCCGGCCACTCCTACGCGCTGACCGGACCGGCGCCGATCACTCCCCGGCAGCAGGCCGCGGCGATCGGCGAGGCCCTGGGTGAGCCGGTGCGGTTCGTCGAGCAGACCCGGGCGGAAGCCAAAGCCCAGATGATCCGCTACATGCCCGAACCGGTCGTCGACAGCACCCTCGACATCCTGGGCACGCCGGGCTCTTTGCAGCAGGTCAGCCCCGACGTCGAGCGGCTCCTCGGCCGACCGGCCCGCACCTTCGCCGAGTGGGCGGCGAGCAACAACGCTGCCTTCGAGTGACCGCGCACAACACGATCTGAACCTCCACGGAGACACCGCCTTGCCTGTCGCACGCGTTCTCGACTCGACCATGTTCTACCGGGAGACCGGCACCGGCGTGCCGATCGTCTTCCTGCACGGAAACCCCACCTCGTCGCACCTGTGGCGGCGAGTCCTACCGGCCGTGGGCGATCCCGGCCGGCGGCTGGCACCGGACCTGATCGGCATGGGCGACTCGGGCAAGCCCGACATCGACTACACCTTCGACGACCACACCCGCTACCTGGACGCGTGGTTCGATGCGCTGGACCTCGACACCATCGTCCTCATTGGACACGACTGGGGCGGCGCACTCGCCTTCGACTGGGCCGCGCGCCATCCCGGCCGGGTTCGGGGCGTCGCGTTCACCGAGACGATCGTGAAACCGATGTCCTGGCAGGAGTTCCCGGCGGCGGGCCGCGACCTCTTCCGTGCGTTCAAGGCTCCGGGCGTCGGCGAGGAGATGGTTCTGGACGGCGACCTCTTCGACGGGCTGCAGGGCACCGTCGCCACCCGGCTCGACGCCGAGACCCTCGATGCCTACCGCAAGCCCTACCCCACCCGCGGCAGCCGCCTGCCGCTGCTGCGCTGGACGCGCGCGATGCCGCTCGGCGGGGAACCGGCCGACGTCACCGCCAGGGTCCGCGACTACGACGAGTGGCTGACGACCAGCGCCGACGTGCCCAAGCTGATGCTCACCTTCGAACCCGGGCCGGGAACGATGATGACCCCGCAGCTCATCGACTGGTGCGCCACCAACATCGCCAACCTCGACATCGCCCACCACGAACTCGTCGCCGGGCACCACACACCGGAAGACCACCCCGGAGCGATCGCCACCGTAGTCGCGTCCTGGATGGACGAACACGACCTGCGGACGGCGTAGCAGGAGCCCCGGTGGCGGCACTCGATCGCCGGCACCGGGGCCGCGCGCTACTTCTTGCCCTTGGCCTTGTCGTCCTTGGCCTCGTCGGTGGACAGCGCCGCCACGAAGGCTTCCTGCGGGACCTCGACGCGGCCGATGGTCTTCATCCGCTTCTTGCCTTCCTTCTGCTTCTCCAGCAGCTTGCGCTTCCGGCTGATGTCACCGCCGTAGCACTTGGCGAGCACGTCCTTGCGGATCGCGCGGATCGTCTCGCGGGCGATGATCCGCGACCCGATCGCCGCCTGGATCGGCACCTCGAACTGCTGCCGCGGGATCAGCTCGCGCAGCTTCGAGGCCATCTTCGTGCCGTAGGCGTAAGCGGCGTCGCGGTGCACGATCGCGCTGAACGCGTCCACCGGCTCGCCCTGCAGCAGGATGTCGACCTTCACCAGGTTCGACGCCTGCATGCCCGACTCCTCGTAGTCCATCGAGGCGTAACCGCGGGTCCGCGACTTCAGCTGGTCGAAGAAGTCGAACACGATCTCCGCGAGCGGCAGCGAGTAGCGCAGCTCCACCCGGCTCTCCGACAGGTAGTCCATCCCGGACAGCTGCCCACGCCGGCTCTGGCACAGCTCCATGATCGTGCCCACGAACTCCGACGGCGCGATGATCGTGCACCTCGCGACCGGTTCGAGGACGTCCTTGATCTTGCCCTCGGGCCAGTCGGACGGGTTGGTCACCACCAGCTCCGACTCGTCCTCCATCTGCACCTCGTAGACCACGTTCGGCGCCGTGGAGATCAGGTTCAGGTTGAACTCGCGCTCCAGCCGGTCCCGGGTGATCTCCAGGTGCAGCAGACCGAGGAAACCGCAGCGGAACCCGAAGCCCAGCGCCCCGGAGGTCTCCGGCTCGTAGGTCAGGGCGGCGTCGTTGAGCTGCAGCTTGTCCAGCGCCTCGCGCAGCAGCGGGTAGTCCGTGCCGTCCACCGGGTAGAGCCCCGAGTACACCATCGGCTTCGGCTCGCGGTAGCCGCTGAGCGGCTCCTCCGCGCCCTTGCGCTCGGCGGTGATCGTGTCGCCGACCTTGGACTGGCGGACGTCCTTCACGCCGGTGATCAGGTAGCCGACCTCGCCGACGCCGAGGCCCGCCGACACCTTCGGTTCCGGCGAGATGATGCCGACTTCGAGCAGCTCGTGGGTCGCGCCGGTGGACATCATCCGGATCCGCTGCCGCGGGGTGATCTTGCCGTCGACCACCCGGATGTAGGTCACCACGCCGCGATAGGTGTCGTAGACCGAGTCGAAGATCATCGCGCGCGGCGGCGAGTCGGTGACGCCCTGGGGCGCCGGGATCTGCCGGACGACCTCGTCGAGCACCTCCCCGACGCCCTCACCGGTCTTGGCCGACACCCGCAGCACGTCCTCCGGCTCGCAGCCGATGATGTGCGCCAGCTCGGCGGCGTACTTGTCGGGCTCGGCGGCCGGCAGGTCGATCTTGTTGAGCACGGGGATGATCTGCAGGTCGTGCTCCATCGCGAGGTACAGGTTCGCGAGCGTCTGCGCCTCGATGCCCTGTGCGGCATCGACCAGCAGCACCGCGCCCTCGCAGGCCGCCAGCGACCGGCTGACCTCGTAGGTGAAGTCGACGTGACCGGGGGTGTCGATCATGTGCAGCACGTGGTCGACGCCGTCGGAGGTCCACGGCAGGCGCACGTTCTGCGCCTTGATCGTGATGCCGCGCTCCCGCTCGATGTCCATCCGGTCGAGGTACTGGGCCCGGTACGCGCGCTCCTCCAGCACACCGGTCAGCTGCAGCATGCGGTCGGCCAGCGTCGACTTGCCGTGGTCGATGTGCGCGATGATGCAGAAGTTCCGGATTCGCTCCGGGGGCGTGAACGTGGTGTCGGCGAAACTGCTCACTCAGTGTTCCTCGCGGATGTCGACTAGTGCGGGGTTCACACCATCGTCCCATGACACGCCCGGTACTCGGCGTCCAACTCCGGGTCATCCCCGATGCGAGCACCGGCTTCGGGCTGCTGAGCTGGTCCTATGGGTCATTTCGCCGGTTTCGCCCTGGATCGTGCGTTCGGTCACCCCCGCGGTCTGCTGGGTGCCGCGGGCGGTGCGCTGATGGCGCGCAGCAACGCCGCGGCCGAGCACCAGGTGGTGCGGTTGGCCAAGCTGACCGGCGCGGAAGACGTCCTGGTGATCGGGCCCGGGCCCGGCGTGGGGTTGCGGGCGGCAGCCGAGCTGGCGGCGCGGGTGGTCGCGGTCGAGCCGTCGGCGCCGATGCGGCAGGCATCGTGCCGCCGGTGCGCGGAGCTGCCCAACGTCTCCGTCGTGGACGGCACCGCCGAAGCGACCGGGCAGCCGGACGCCGCGTTCGACGTGGTGCTGAGCGTGAACAACGTCCAGCTGTGGCCGGATCGCGCCGAAGCGCTCGCCGAGCTGCGCCGCGTGCTCCGGCCCGGCGGCGTCCTGCTGCTGTCGGCCCACGAGCGCTGGCTGCCCGGCGGCCGGGCAGGCCTCCACACCGACGTCCAGGAGGCGGGCTTCGCCGACGTTCAGACCTGGGCCTGGCAACCGGCCCGCGGCACCATCCAGGCCCAAACCCGGGCCATCCGGCCGGAATAGGGTCACCGACGGGGTGATCACTCCGGGGCAGGATCGCGGACGTCGGTCCGGATCGGGTGGTCGGCCGGGATCTCGACCAGCACGATGCGCATCCCGTCCGGATCGGCCACCCAACCCTCGTCGAGACCCCACGGCTGCCGCGCCGGCTCCGCCAGGACCGTCACGCCACGGCCCCGGAGCCGCTCGAACTCTGCTCGCACGTCCCGCACCTGCAACCAGAGCACCTGGTCCGGGCTCGGGCCCGGCCCGCCCGTGCCGGAGATCTCCAGGAAACCCTGCCCCAGGAAGAAAACCGTGCCACCGGGGAACTCCCGCGAGACGGCCAGCCCGAGCACGTCCCGGTAGAACCGCAACGACCGCTGCCTGTCCCGCGGCCGGAGGATCAATCGGCTGTTCAAGACCTCCATGCCCCGTTTCTACCCGTGCGGACCGGCGGCCGCCGAGCAGCCGAGGTCGTCACGTGCTCCGCGGCGGTCAGGCGATGCCGAGGAGCACCACCCCGGCCAGGACCACCACGGCACCCGTCATCCGGCGGATCGGCTGGGCTTCGCCCAGGAGCCGCCAGGCCAGCAGGCCAGCCAGGACGATGCTCAGCTCCCGGGCCGGGGCCACCAGGCTCACCGGGGCGAGCTGCATCGCGAACAGGACGAGGATGTACGCCAGCGGCGACAACAGGGCCACCGCCAGGACCTCGCGGCGGTGCTCCCGCCACGTGCGTGCGATCTGGGTTCGCCGGGTCGCCGCGTACGGGCTGAGCATCACCGAGCGGGCGAGGTTGCTCGTCCAGTCGAACACCAGCGGAGACAGCGCCAGGCCCGTCACCGCGTGCGCGTCCCACACCGTGTAGATCGCGATCAGCGAGCCGGTCAGCAGGCCGAAACCGACGCCCGCCAGGCTCGCGCCGGAACGCGGCACCCCGTCGGACAGGCCGATCACGAAGACCCCGGCGACCACCAGCAGCCCGCCGAGCGCCCCGAGCCAGCCCGGGCGCTCTCCCAGCACCAACACCGCGATGGTCATCGCCAGCATCGGGCCCGTGCCGCGGGCCAGCGGATACACCACCGACATGTCGCCGACCGCGTAGCCGCGCTGCAGCAGCAGGAAGTAGGCCAGGTGCAGGACCGCGCTGACCAGCACGCCCTGCATCCAGTCGCCCAGCGCGGGCACCCCGATCCAGAACAGCGACGCCGCCGCCACCGGCAGGTACAGCGCGGCGCTGCACGTCGCGGTCAGCCACACGAACCCCGCGCCGGCCGCCCCGGCGCGCTTGGCGAAGAAGTTCCAGCCCGCGTGCGCGAACGCGGCGGTGACGACGAGGAGAACAGCGGCCAAGCCCATGGGAACCCCCTCCGTGCCACGCAGGCGCGCGGCATCCGGGTTCCTCCAGGCTTTTGTCCCGTCAGATGTGCGACCGCACTCCTTCTGCGATCGCCGGTGCCGCTCGGACCGGTCCTCCGCGCTCCTAGTTGTGGTGACCTGCAGCGGAGCGGGAGCGGAACCCTAGGCACAACCAGGCGTTGATGTTACTCCGCCCGATCCTCGCGTCTACATGCCCGCAGCGAGCTTCCAGCCGAGGCTGATGACGAGTCCGACGACCACCGTGAGGAAAACCCGCCGCACGAAACCGGATCCGCGCTTCGCGGCGACCATCGCGCCGAGGACGCTGCCCGCCATGTTGCTCGCGGCCATCACCAGCGCCAAGCCCCACAGCACCTTGCCCGCCGGGATGAAGAACGCGAGCGCGCCGATGTTCGTGGCGACGTTGACGACCTTCGCCGTCGCCGATGCCGTGACGAACGCGAAACCGACCAGGCCGACGAGCAGGAACACCAGGAACGAGCCGGTGCCGGGCCCGGCGATGCCGTCCCAGAAGCCGATCAGGGCGCCGCCGGCGAGCATCACGAGAAGCTGAGCGCGCCGCTCGAAGCGCGGCGCATCGGAGGAACCCAGCTCGGGTTTGCGCCAGGTGTAGATGCCGACGACGGCCAACGCGACCAGCACGATGACGTTGAGGACCTGTGACGGAAGCGCGTCGGCCAGGACGGCGCCGCCCAGCGACCCGAGCAGGGCGACGATCGCCATCGACAGCGCGGCCTGCCAGTCGATCGGCGTCCGCTTCGCGTACGTCCGGGCCGCGGCCGCGGTCCCGGCGATCGCCGCCACCTTGTTGGTGGCCAGCGAGTAGATCACCTCGCCGCCGGGCAGGAGCAGCAGCATCGCGGGCAGCTGGATCAGGCCGCCGCCGCCCACGATCGCGTCGACCGCCCCGGCCAGGAACGCGGCGCAGCAGAGGAACAACAGCCCGGCTAGGGAAAGTTCGGCGAATCCGGGCCAGTTCAACGCATCGAGCACGGATGTTGACCCTATGGTGCGCAGGCGCCGGATCCGAGCCGATGTGACCGCCGTCGCCCGGCCCCGCCCGCCACCATCGGCGCAGGTGGCCGCTGTTAGCATGGACGACCGTGCCGTGCGGCATTCCGCCGTGGAGGAAATCTGCCCTGGGGGCAGCGCCGACAACAGCGCGGCACGATCGATTCAACAGACGAGAAGAGGCGCCACAGTGGCCAACATCAAGTCCCAGATGAAGCGGATCAAGACCAACGAGCTGGCTCGGCAGCGGAACAAGGCCGTGAAGTCCGCGGTCAAGACCGCCATCCGCAAGTTCCGCGAGGCCGCTGACGCCGGCGAGAAGGACAAGGCCATCGAGCTGCAGCAGGCTGCCAGCCGCGCGCTGGACAAGGCCGCCAGCAAGGGCGTCATCCACAAGAACCAGGCCGCGAACAAGAAGTCCGCGCTGGCGCAGCGCGCCAACCAGCTCTGAGCTGAGGCCGAGCTTCCGGCCCCTTCCCGCCACGGGGAGGGGCCGTTCGCATTCTCGGGAAGGCGCGGGTCACGAACGCTGGTTGCGGAGCTCCACGAGACGGAGGACGGTCCGCTCCAGTGCGTAGGTGGCGTCGGCGGCCATGCCCTTGACCCCGGCGTTGACCTCCGCGACCGCCTGCAGCGCCTGCGCGAGGCTCGAAGCGTTCCAGCCGCGGGACTGCGCCAGCGCCTTCTTCACCTTCCACGCGGGCATGCCGAGCTCACCAGCCAGCCGGAACGGATCGTTCCGGCCGCCTGCGGCGGCGACCCGGCCGATGGTGCGCACCGAATCGGCGAGCGCGTCGGCGATCAGCACGTGCGGAACGCCGAGCTGCACCGCCCACCGCAAGGCCTCCAGCGCCGCCGCCCGATCACCGGTGACCGCCTTCTCCGCGACCGCGAACCCGGTCACCTCCGCGCGCCCGCGGTGGTAGCGGCGCACCGCCGTCTCGTCGACCTTGCCGCCGGTGTCGGCGACCAGCTGCGTCGCCGCGGCCGACAGCTCGCGCAGGTCCGAACCGACCGCTTCGATCAGCGCGGCCACGCCCGCCGCATCGGTCTTCCCGCCGGCCCGGCGCACCTCGTCTCGGACGAACGCCTCCCGCTCCGCGGGCTTGGTGATCTTGTTGCACTCGGTGACGCGCGCGCCGAGTTTGCGCAGCGCATTGGGCAGTTCCTTGGCGTGCTTCGAGCGGCCGCCGCCGGTGTGCACGACGACGAGCGTGACGCCGTCCGCCGGCTGCCGGGCGTACGCCAGCAGCGCTTCGGCGATCTCCTTGCCCGCGTCCTGCGCGGACTCCACGGCCAGCACCCGGCCCTCGGCGAACAACGACGGGCTGAGCAGCTCCGTCAACTCCGGAGGGGTGAGTTCGCTCACCTTCACCCGGCGCAGCTCGGCCTCCGGATCCGCGGCACGGGCCGCTCCGACGGCCGCCCAAAGCGCGCGTTCCACCAGCAGTTCTTCGTCGCCGATGACCAGATGCAGCTGATCGGGGACCACGGCCGGTGCGCTCATGCACGCATCGTCGCACGCACCCGCGACGGTCCCGCCATCTGGATCGTGCTGGCCAGAACCCGGCGCGGTCCACTAGCGTTGCCAGCACAACCGAATAGCTCATCCAGAGGGGCAGAGGGAACGGCCCGATGAAGCCCCGGCAACCGTTCGTCAGCGAATCGTGATTTCACCCGCGAGGTCTCTGACGAAAGCGGTGCCAATTCCGACCCGTCCGCGGGACAGATGAGGAGAGGACCTCGCGATGACCGCTGCTGCCCATACCCAGAAGAAGACCTACGACCTGGGCAATGCCGTCGAACTGGTGTCCAAGGAAGAGGGTCACCGGCAGCCGCTGGCCCCGGAATTCGTCTCGCTCGAAGACTTCTCCCCGCTCGAGGTCGCCTACGACTTCGGCCGGATCCGCCGCGAGGACATCGAGGCCGGCCCGCGTTCCATCTGGCGCTACAAGCAGCTGCTCCCGGTTCCTTCGAACGTCGAGGAGCACCCGAACACCGACCCGGGCTGTACCCGGCTGATCCGGGCCGACAACCTCGCGAAGGCGTTGGGCGTCAAGCGGATCTGGATCAAGGACGACACCGGCAACCCCACCCACTCCTTCAAGGACCGCGTCGTCGCGGTGGCACTGGCCGCCGCCCGCGAATTCGGCTTCAAGGTGCTGGCCTGCCCCTCCACCGGCAACCTCGCCAACGCGGTGGCCGCCGCCGCGGCCCGCGCCGGCTGGGACTCGGTGGTGCTGGTGCCCAAGACCCTGGAGCGCGCCAAGATCCTGATGAGCGCGGTCTACGACGGTTCGCTGCTGGCCGTCGACGGCAACTACGACGACGTGAACCGGCTGGCCACCGAACTCGCCGCCGAGCACGAGGACTGGGCGTTCGTCAACGTCAACGTGCGGCCCTACTACTCCGAAGGCTCGAAGACGCTGGCCTTCGAGGTCGCCGAGCAGCTCGGCTGGCGCATCCCCGAGCAGATCGTGGTGCCGATCGCCTCCGGCTCGCAGCTGACCAAGGTCTACAAGGGATTCAACGAACTCGGCCAGGTCGGTCTGGTGGAGCCGAGCCCGGTGCGAATCTTCGGCGCGCAGGCCACCGGCTGCTCCCCGGTGTCGACGGCGTACAAGAACGGCCACGACGTGGTCCAGCCGGTGCGGCCGGACACCATCGCCCGGTCGCTGGCCATCGGCGCGCCCGCCGACGGCCCGTACGTACTCGACATCGTGCGCAAGACCGGCGGCGCCATCGAGGACGTCAGCGACGACGAGGTCCGCGACGGCATCCGGCTGCTGGCGCGCACCGAGGGCATCTTCGCCGAGACGGCCGGCGGGGTCACTGTGGCCACGGCGAAGAAGCTCATCGAGGTGGGCAAGATCGACCCGGATGCCGAGACCGTGCTGCTGATCACCGGTGACGGCCTGAAGACCCTGGACGCGGTGCAGGACCAGATCGGCCCGAAGGCCACCGTGGCGCCGACCACCGAAGCCGTCAACCAGGCGCTCGGCCTCTGAGCCGACCCGGCTACCTGAATCGAGGACGCGGCGTCACCGCACGGCGGTGGCGCCGCGCTTTCGTCCACAAGGGACGAACACGGTCGCTCGGGTCGCCGCGTCCTACGACTCGCCTGCGCGCAACGGGTCGCCTCGGGCCACGTAGCGGGGGCCCTGCGGGCCGGGCAGGATCGCGATATCTCCTTCCTGGTCGGTGCGCAGCACTTTCGTGCCCGCGCGGGTGAGGTTGTCGACGATGAACGGGCTGGGGTGCCCGTAGGTGTTGCCGGCGCCGACGCTGATCACGGCCAGCCTCGGGCGTACTGCTTGCAGGAAGCGCGGTGCGGTGTAACGGGATCCGTGGTGCGGGACCTTGAGCACATCGGCCCGGAGATCCGCACCGGAGGACACCAGCCGCCCCTGCCCGGGCAGCTCGACGTCGCCGGTGAGCAGGACCCGACCGGCCGGGGTGGTCGCCAGCAGCACGATCGACGCGTCGTTGGCGTCGTCGGCCGACTGCGTGCGGGCCAGCGCCGGATCCGGACCGAGCACGTCCAGGACCAGCCCCGGCCAGGCCGCGCGCTGTCCGGACAACAGCGGCACGACCGGAACCCGGTGCGCGCGGGCATCCCTCGCGACGTCGTCCATCGCCCACGCCGGCTCCCGCAGCGGGCCGATCGCGACCGCGTCGACCGGGATCTTCCCCATCAGCGCGGCGAGCCCGCTCACGTGATCGGCGTGCAGGTGCGTGAGCACCGCGAGCGAGATCCGGCGAATCCCGAGCCGCCGCAGGCATTCCGCGGCCCGTTGCGGATCCGGCCCGGTGTCGACCACCACGGCCTCGTCCGGGCGACCGGTGGCCAGCACCAGCCCATCGCCCTGGCCGACGTCGCAGGCGACCACGCTCCAGCCCGGCACCGGCCAGCTCGACAGCACGGTGCGCACTGGCACCACGACGAGCACCACGAGCAGCAGCCCCACCGCGAGCACCAGGCGAATCCGCTTGCCACGCAAGGCGATCAGCCCGACCGCCGCGATCACCGCGAGCGCGAGCCCACCGACGGTGCCCGACGGCCAGTCGAACGCCGCGCCGGGAACCGCCGCGGCCCGCTCGGCGACCAGGATGATCCACTCCAGCTCCGGCGCCGCCAGCCGGCCGAACACGCCGGCCACCCAGGTCGATACCGGCGCCACCACCGTGGCCAGCACGCCGAACACCGTTGCCGGTGCGACGACGGGCCCGGCCAGCATGTTCGCCGGCACCGCCACCAGGCTGACCTCGCCGGAGAGCGCCGCGATCAGCGGAGCCGTGACGACGTGCGCCGCCAGCGGTACGGCGATCGCTTCCGCCAACCCGATCGGCACCCCTCTCGCCCGCAGCGCCGACGACCACACCGGCGCCAGCAGCACCAGCCCGGCGGTGGCCGCGACCGACAGCGCGAATCCCGCGCTGGTCGCCATGTCGGGCAGGAGCAGCAGCAGACCGATCACGCTCGCCGACAGCGCGGGCAACGCCGACCGCTGCCTCCCCAACACCAATGCGAGCAACGTGATCGCGCCCATCACCGCCGCGCGCAACACGCTCGGTTCCGGTCCGGCCAGGACGACGAACCCGACGAGCGCCGCGCCCGCACCCACGGCCGACACGACCGGCCCCGCACCGACCAGGTGCAGCAGCACCAGCACCGCGCCGCACACGATCGCGAGGTTGGCGCCCGAAACCGCCGTCAGGTGGGACAGCCCGGCGGTTTCGAAGTTCTGCTCCACCTCCGGCGGTAGCCGCCCCGTGTCGCCGACCACCAGCCCCGGCAGCAGCCCTGCGGCAGCCGGGCCGAGCACGTCGGCCGAGACCTGTCGCAGTCCGTCCCGCAAGTCCTCCGCGACGCGCTGCCAGCCCGGCGCGGCCGCGACGTCGGCCGGTGGGCCGAACACCTGGAAGGCTGCGACCGTGAGCTCGCCGGCGCGCGGCGGGGAGACCTTGCCGGTCGCCGTCACCTGTTGTCCGGCAATGAGGTCCCGCCACTGCGCGGTCGGGACCAACAGCACCACCGCACCGCCTGCCAGCACCCGATGTCCGGCCAACTGCCCGGCCAACTCACCGGCCTGCAACTCCGCGCGCACCAGCGACCTGTCCGCCGCTCGACGGGCTCCGAAGGACGCACCGCGCAACGGCGTTGGTGCGCTCGTCAACGTGACTCGCAGCGTCGCCCGCTCGCCGTGTCCGGCGGCCAGCCGCACCGGATGGTGCTCGACCGCGTGGACGCGAACCGCGATCCCAGTGGCGGCAACGCCCGCCAGCAGCAGGACCACGAGGGCGCCCCTGGCAACCGGCCGGGCGCTCACTGCCTTCCACACCAGCGGCGCGGCCAGCAGGGCGAGCAGCGCCACGACCGCGGCCGGAACCCACCCCGCCAGCAATCCGGTCAACGTCACGGCCCAGACCGCGAGCGCGGCCGGCACCAGGCGCAGGTCGAGTCTCGCGATCACACCCGCACCACCTCCCGCAGCCGGTCGAACCGGGTTTCGCCGATGCCGCCGACCTCCTTCAGCTGCTCCACCGAGTCGAACCGGCCGTGTTCGGCCCGCCACTGCACGATCCGCTTGGCGGTGACCTCGCCGATGCCTGGTAGTTCATCGAGTTCGTCCTCCGTCGCGATGTTCAGATCGACCTTTCCGTCGCCGCCGGGTTGTCCGGGCTGCGGCGCTCCCGGCACGGCGACGTAGAGCTGCTCACCGTCGGCAAGCCGACGGGCCAGGTTGAGACCCGTCAGATCCGTGTCCGGCAGCGGACCGCCGGCGGACGCGACGGCGTCGGCCACCCGGGCGCCCGGCGGCACGGTGACCAGGCCCGGGCGGACAACCCGGCCGACGACGCTGACGACGAGCTCCGGCGGCGCCGCCGCCGTGACCGGGGCCGGTGGCGGCGCGATCGGTGGCGGCGCGGGTTCCGCCGTGGGCTGACCCGCCCACGTCCCGGCCACGATGCAGACCAGCGCCACCAAGGCCACCAGGGCGAGCGCGAGCACACCGATCCGGCCGGGGTCCGCTCTGGACCTCAGCAGGGGTTCGGGCAGCCATCTCTCGGCCAGCCGCCGCCAAGGCGAGCCGGATCCGGTATCCGGTGGCGGCGCCGAGTAGTTCGGCCCGGCGCGCTCCGCCGGATCGTCGCGGGACGCATGCCGCTGCAGGGTCTGCAGCCTGCTTCGCGGATCTAGTTCTTCGAATTCATCTGCATTGGAACGAAAATCCCGGATGCCAAACATGCTGTCGACGGTAGAGCAGTCGAAAGTCGTTCCGCAGCTTTATTTTTCGCAGATCAGACCACTGTGGATCAGATTGACCGCGGATTCAGCTCGAAGGTGTGGAATCCGCCCGCCGAAAGGTTTTCAGGCGTCCGAACGCCACCCGTTCGGGAGCACCACGACGCCCACCGCGCCCGGCCCGATGTGCGCGCCGATCACCGCGCCCACCTCCGAAACGACGCAATCCACCGAATCACCGAGCTCGGCGCGGATCTGACCGGCGAGCCGCTCGGCACGCTCCGGCGCGGCCAGGTGGTGCACCGCGATCGCGGCCCGAGAATCCGCCGCGCGCAACGAGATCTCCAGCAACCGAGCCATCGCCCGGGTGGTCGTGCGCACCTTCTCCAACGCATCGATGCGACCGTCGTGCACGTGCAACAGCGGCTTTATGGCCAACGCGGTGCCCAACACCGCTGCGGCGGTCCCGATCCGCCCGCCACGCCGCAGGTATTCCAAGGTCTGCACGGAGAACAACGTCGTCGTGCGCTCGGCGGTCGAAGCCGCGACCTGCTCCACCTCGGTCAGCGCCGCACCCGACTTCGCCGCATCGGCGGCCGCGAGCACCGAAAAACCCAGCCCCATGGCGGTGGACCGGGAATCGACGATCCGGACCCGCTCGGGATCGACCTCGCGCGCGGCCAGCCGCGCCGCATCCCAGGTGCCCGACAACTGCCGTGACAGGTGCACCGCGATCACGCCGTCGGCACCGCCGTCCAACGCGTCCTGATATGCCTGCGCCAGTTCCTGCGGCGTCGCGCCCGCAGTGGTGACCCGGTGCTTGCGGTCGAAGGCTCGAGCGAGATCGCCGGGACCGAAATCCGGCTCGTCGACCGCGGCGGCCCCATCAACGCTGACGTGCAACGGAACGGTCCGCACCGCGTACTGCGCGGCGTATCCCGCCGGTAGGTACGCCGTCGAATCGGTGACGACTGCAATGGGCACGCCGCAACCCTACGACGTCACGGGCCGGGTGCGATCAGCCCTCGACCCCGGCGTTGAAGGCGACCAGCCGCCAGCGTCCGTCGTCGCCGCTGCGCCGCTTCAGCACGACCCAGTGGCAGTTGCCGATACCGCCCAGCCCCGGCCACAGGTCCAGCGGCAGGCCGACCAGCTTGGCGGTCAGCGCGGTGATCAGCCCGCCGTGCGCGCACAGCAACGCGGAACCGCGCGGCGGGCCGTCGAGTTCCTCGACGACCTCCAGCGCGCGCTCGGCCACCTCGACGCGGGACTCGCCGCCCGGCGGCGCCCACGTCGGGTCCGCCCGCCACGTGCTCAAGGCACCGGGCCAGTCCTTCTCGACCTCCGCGACGCTGAGCCCCTGCCACTCCCCGAGGTGCGTCTCGCGCAGCCGCTTGTCCAGCCGCACCGAAGCCCCGCTGACCTCGGCGAACGCGGCCGCCGTCGTGCGGGCCCGGTTCAGGTCGGAGCTGAGCGCGACGTCCGGGGCGAACCGGGCGATCGCCGGCGCCGCGCGCCGGGCCTGCTCCTGGCCGGTCTCGGTCAGCGAGCTGTCGAGATGCCCCTGCATGCGGCCCGTCGCGTTGTAGTCGGTCTCGCCGTGCCGCCAGAGCACCAACTGGTCGAGGCTCACGATTCGACGTCCGGCGAGTCCGTCTCGGCGGGCGCGTTCTGGTCCTCGAACTCGATCCGCGGGCAGTCTTTCCACAGCCGTTCCAGCTGGTAGAAGGCGCGCTCGTCGGAGTGCTGGACGTGCACCACGACGTCGACGAAGTCCAGCAGGACCCACCGGCCCTCGCGCGCGCCTTCGCGGCGCACCGGCTTGGACCCGGCGGCGCGCAGCTTCTCCTCGACCGCGTCGACGATCGCTTCGACGTGCCGCTCGTTGGGCGCGGATGCGATCAGGAAGCAGTCGGTGATGACCAGCTGCTCGGAGACATCGAGCAGGACCACGTCGGTGGCCTTCTTGTCCGCCGCGGCCTGCGCCGCGATCAGAGCCAGCCGTCGGGCGTTCTCGGTGGCTGCCACGTCACTCCTTTCGGGTGGGTCTGGTGTGCGACCCACGCCGGGTAGAGGATAGCCAGCCCGCACCGCACCAGGCCGAACCCGCCTCCACGGCCATCGGCCGCAACGTCCACACCTGAAGCGCGTCGCTGCCGGAACACCGGAAGTCCCACCTGGTCAAGCGGGTTCAGGCACCCCCGGTCAGGACGGCGACGCGGGCCCCCACTCCGTTCCGGAATCGTCCCGGTACAGGCCTCGCTTGGTGATGTACTGCACGATTCCGTCCGGGACCAGGTACCAGACCGGCAGGCCCGCCCGGACCCGATCCCGGCAGCCGGTCGACGAGATCGCCATCGCCGGGATCTCCACCAGCGACACCGCCCCCGCGGGCAGGTGGGCGCCGTTGAGCGAGTAGCCGGGCCGGGTCACGCCGATGAAGTGCGCCAGGTCGAAGAGCTCTTCGACCCGGTGCCAGGACAGGATCTGCTCCAGCGCGTCCGCACCGGTGATGAAGTACAGCTCCGCGTCCGGGAACTGCTCGTGCAGATCCATGAGGGTGTCCGCGGTGTAGGTCGGGCCGCTGCGGTCGATGTCGACGCGGCTGACCAGGAATCGCGGGTTGGACGCGGTGGCGATCACCGTCATCAGGTAGCGGTCCTCGGCGGGACTGACCACCTCGTGGCTCTTCTGCCACGGCTGGCCGGTGGGCACGAAGACGACCAGTTCCAGACCGAACTGGGCCTGCACCTCGCTGGCCGCGACCAGGTGTCCGTGATGAATGGGATCGAAGGTGCCACCCATGACCCCGATCCTGCGACGAGACATAGCTGCCAAGCCTAGGAAGTCGACGGCCCGGGTTGGTCAGCGGGGCGTGCGTCGTGCATCACGCCGGCTGTGGGGCCCGGCTCGCACTCCCCTGCGAACCGGGCCTCACGCCACGCCGACCGCGGAGCCCGGCCCACGCTCCCCCCTGAGCCGGGCCCCACGGCCCTGCACGACCCTCGGCGGCTGGGGGCCCACCGCGGGTCGTCGGCGCTGCCGTTTCTCAGGCGCGCACCGGTGTGACGGGCGCACCCGGGCACCCATGACGCGGACACGAATGTGTCCTACGTCACTCTTCCGGGGCTACTACGTCGCCGGTGTCGGCGTCCTTGACCAGGATCGCCTCCACGGGGCAGGACTCGGCCGCGTCGATCACCTGGTCCGCCGGCTCCACCGCCGCCTTCCTGGCGCAGCCGTACCCGTCCACCAGCTCGAAGTGATCAGGCGCGACACCGGCGCACATGCCGGAACCGATGCAGGTGTCCGCATCGACCTCGATCGTCCAGCTCATTGCCCACCTCTTCCAGTCATGAGGGAGATCACTCGACACCTTGCCACGTCAGCACCATCCGCTGGGGGCCGCGGACGAGCATTCCGCTCTTCCACTCGACGTCTTCCGCGGACGTCGCGAACCGCAGCCCCGGCAGCCGGGTCAGCAGCGTGCGCAGCGCGACCTGCAGCTCCAGCCGCGCGAGCTGGGCGCCGAGGCAGTGGTGCGGGCCGTGCCCGAAACCGAGGTGCGTCGCCTCCCGGCGGGTCAGGTCGAGCTGTTCGGGATCGTTGAACACCGCCTCGTCGCGGTTCGCGGCCGACGAGCTGACCATGACCGGCTCGCCGGCCCGCACGAGCACGCCGCCCAGCTCCACGTCCTCGGTGGCGTATCGCGGGAAGCCAGCGCCGACGCCGAGCGGCACGTAGCGCATCAGCTCCTCGACGGCCTGCGGCACCACGTCGAGGTCCGCGCGCAGCTCGGCGAGTTGCTCCGGGTGCGTCAGCAGCACGTAGACGAAGTTCGGGATCTGGGTCGCGGTGGTTTCGTGACCGGCCACCAGGATTCCCGCCGCCAGCCGGACGAGTTCGTCCTCGGACAGCTTGTCGTGCTCGTCGCGGGCCGCGATCAACGCGCTGAGCAGGTCGTCGGCCGGTTCCTCGCGGCGTTGAGCGATCAGCCCGGCGATGTAGCCGAACATCTTGTCGATGTAGTCGGTCACCTGCTCTGGGGTGAGCTTCGTGGTGGACAGGAACGCGTCCGACCACACCCGGAAGTCCCCGCGATCGACGTAGGGCACGCCGAGCAGTTCACAGATGACGGTGATCGGCAGCGGCAGCGCGAATTCCTCGACGAGATCGACGGGTCCGCCCTGTTCGATCATCCGGTCCACCAGGCCGTCGGCGATCTCCTGGGTCCGCGGCCGCAACTGTTCCACGCGGCGCGCGGTGAAGGCCTTCGCCACCAGCTTGCGGAGGCGGGTGTGGTCCGGCGGATCCATGCTGAGCAGCCCGCCTTGCGGGTTGTTCGGCCGCAGCCTCGGCTCGTCGTGGTCGAGCGCGGCGGCGCGGCTGAAGCGCGGATCGCCCAGCACGATCTTGGCGTCTTCGTATCGGGTCGCGAGCCAAGCCGTCTCGCCGTAGGGCAGCTGGATCCGGGTCAGCGGTTCCTGCTCGCGCAGGTGGGCGTAGATGGGATCCAGGTTCAGCTTGTCGGCCGCGCTGAAGGGATAGGTCCTCGGCTCCGTGGTGGTCATGCACAGCTCCCGTTGGCCGTTATGTAAGCAGTCGCTTACATAACCACCGTACGCGGGCAGCGGTGCAGGTGCACGCCTTGATCACTTTTCGTCCGGAAGATCCGTTCGTTCCAGCAGAACGGAAATCCCGCGCGCCACGTGCCGCGCGACCGCATCGGGATCGGCGTCCGCCAACGGGGATTTGCCCAGCACCGAACGGACCATGCCGATCCCGAACAACCACGCCAGCACCAGATCCGCGCGCAGCTCAGCGTCCGGTGCGTCCGTGAGCTCCGCCAGCCGGGCCGCGTAGCGCGCTCCCAGCTCCTCGCGCAGCACGTGCGCGGCGCGCTCGTCGCTGTAGGAGCGCAGCATCGCCGCGATCGGATGCTCAGGACCGCTGAGCTGGTCCGCGGACAAGAGGTTGTCGAGGATCCGCAGCGGCAGTTCCTCCGGCGGCTGCGCTTCGAGCAGCCGGGCGCTGTTGTGGCTGAGCACCGCCGCGAAAAGCTCCTGCTTCGAACCGAAGTAGCGGAACAGCAGGGCCTGGTTCACCCCCGCCCGCGCCGCCACGTCGCGCACCGTGGTCGCGTTGAAGCCGCGCTCGGCGAACAACGCCGACGCGGCCTGCAACAACGCGTCCTTGGTGGCGGCCGAGTCACGTTTGCGGCGCGGCGCCTGGGTCAAGGTCAGCTCCCCGGGCAGGAACTGGTGCTCGACGGGGCGGAGCCCGGCCGCACGTGCCCGTCGCCGAACGCCAGCCACTTCGTGGACGTCAGCTCCGGCAGGCCCATCGGGCCGCGGGCGTGCAGCTTCTGGGTGGAGATGCCGATCTCGGCGCCCATCCCGAACTCGGCGCCGTCGGTGAACGCGGTGGAGGCGTTGACCATCACCGCCGCGGCGTCCACCTGGACGGTGAACTGCCGGGCCGCGCGGACGTCGCTGGTCACGATGGCCTCGGTGTGCCCGGAGCCGTGGGCGCGGATGTGGTCGACGGCGTCGGGCAGCGAGTCCACCACCGCCGCCGCGATGTCCAGCGACAGGAACTCGGTGTCCCAGTCCTCGTCGGTCGCCGCGACCACGTTGGAGCCGCCGACGGCGACGACGCGCTCGTCGCCGTGCACCGTCACGCCCGCGCCCTGCAGCTCGGCGAGCGCTCGGGGCAGGAACTCCTCGGCGATGTCCTTGTGCACCAGCACGGTTTCCGCCGCGTTGCACACGCTCGGACGCCGAGCCTTGGAGTTGAGCAGGATCCGCAGCGCGGTGTCGATGTCCGCGGTCGCGTCGACGTACACGTGGCAGTTGCCGACACCGGTCTCGATCGCGGGCACCGTGGCGTTCTCCACGACCGCGGCGATCAGCCCGGCACCGCCGCGCGGGATCACCACGTCCACCAGTCCGCGCGCGGTGATCAAGTGCTGCACGGACGCCCGATCGTGGCACGGCAGGAGCTGCACGGCGTCGGCCGGCAGGCCGTGCTCGCGGACCACGTCGGCGAGGATCGACACCAGCGCGGTGTTGGAGTGCTCCGCCGAGGACGAGCCCCTCAGCAGCACCGCGTTGCCCGCCTTCAGCGTCAGGCCCGCGGCGTCCACGGTGACATTGGGACGCCCCTCGTAGACGATCCCGACCACGCCGAGCGGCACCCGGACCTGCTGCAGCTGCAACCCGTTGGGCAGCACGCTGCCGCGCACCACCTCGCCCACCGGGTCCGGCAGGCCCGCGACCGTGCGCAGCCCGTCGGCCATCGCCTCGACGCGCTCGGTGCTCAGGCTCAGCCTGTCGATCAGGCTCTCCGGCATCCCGGACTCGCGGCCCGCGGCGACGTCCCGGTCGTTGGCGGCGAGGATCTCCGGCGTCCGCCGCACCAGCGCGTCGGCCATCGCGTGCAGCAGCGCGTCCTTGTCGCCCCGGGTGGCCTGCGCCAGCTCGGCCGCCGCCCGCTTGGCGCGCTGCGCCGCGTCGCGGACCTGCTCCCGCAGCTCGTCGCCGGACACCTTGCCTGTGATCGTGGACTCGGTGGTGGTCACGCGCCCAGACTAGTCCGTTCGGGCATCGTCCCGGCACCGGATTTCACCCCGGACGTGCTGCGTCGTGGGCATCGGGTAGGAATCGGGGCGTGGACGAAAACGCGCTGCGCGAACTCGCCGACGACCGACTCCGCGCGCTGGCCGGCCCCGATGCCGCGCTGCGCGAGGACCAGTGGAGCGCCATCCGCGCCCTGGTGCTGGAGCGCCGCCGCGCGCTGGTGGTGCAGCGCACCGGGTGGGGCAAGTCCGCCGTCTACTTCATCGCCACCGCGCTGCTGCGCGAGCTCGGCGAGGGCCCGACGGTGATCGTTTCGCCGCTGCTCGCGCTGATGCGCAACCAGGTCGACGCGGCCGCGGCGGCCGGGGTGCACGCCGCCACGATCAACTCCGCGAACCCCGACGAGTGGGCCGACATCGAGGAGCAGGTCGCCGCCGGTGAGGTGGACGTGCTGCTGGTCAGCCCGGAGCGGCTGAACAACCCCGACTTCCGCGACACGATCTTGCCCGAACTGACGCAGACCGCGGGTCTGCTGGTGGTGGACGAGGCGCACTGCATCTCCGACTGGGGCCACGACTTCCGCCCGGACTACCGGCGGCTGCGGACGCTGCTCACGGAGCTGCCGGAGGGCGTCCCGGTGCTGGCGACCACCGCCACCGCGAACGACCGCGTCGTGCAAGACGTTGCCGACCAGCTCGGCGTCGGCGGCGAGTACACCGACCCGCAGGAAACGCTGGTGCTGCGCGGCACCCTGGACCGGGAGAGCCTGCGGCTGGGCGTCGTCCGGTTGCCCTCGGCGGAGGCGCGGCTGGGGTGGCTGGCGAGCCACCTGAAGGAGCTGCCCGGCTCCGGCATCATCTACACGCTGACCGTGGCGGCGACCGATGAGATCGCCGCCTACCTGCGCGATCAGGGCTACGAGGTGGCGTCCTACTCGGGCCGCACCGATCCCGCCGAGCGGCAGCAGGCGGAGGCGGACCTGCTGGCGAACCGGGTCAAGGCGCTGGTCGCGACCTCGGCGCTGGGCATGGGTTTCGACAAACCCGACCTCGGTTTCGTGGTCCACCTGGGCGCGCCGTCCTCGCCGATCGCCTACTACCAGCAGATCGGCCGCGCCGGGCGTGGCGTGCAGCGGGCCGAGGTGCTGCTGCTGCCCGGGCCGGAGGACCGCGACATCTGGAGCTACTTCGCGTCGCTGGCGTTCCCGCCGGAGCCGACGGTGCGCGCGGTGCTCGACGCGCTGGCGCAGCAGGAGCGCATGTCGACGGCCGCGCTGGAGCCGCACGTCGAGCTGGGGCGCACCCGGCTGGAGATGGTGCTGAAGGTGCTGGACGTCGACGGGGCCGTCCGCCGGGTGAAGGGCGGCTGGGAGGCCACCGGCGAGCCGTGGCACTACGACGCCGAGCGCTACGCCCGCATCGCCGCGGAGCGGAAGTCCGAGCAGCAGGCGATGCTCGACTACCTCGGCACGTCTTCGTGCCGCATGGAGTTCCTCCGGCGGCAGCTCGACGATGCGGCGGCCGAACCCTGCGGCCGCTGCGACAACTGCACCGGCTCCGGCTATTCCGGGGACGTCGACGACCAGGCCGTGCAGCAGGCCGGGGAGCGCCTGCGGCGGCCCGGCGTGGAGGTTTCGCCGCGCAAGATGTGGCCGAGCGGCATGGATTCGCTGGGCGTCCCGGCATCCGGCAAGCTGCCCGCCGGGGAGCAGGCCACCACGGGGCGGGCGATCGGGCGGCTCACCGACATCGGCTGGGGCAACCGGCTGCGCGAACTGCTCGCCGCCGGCGCGCCCGACCAGGAACTGCCGGACGACCTGTTCCAGGCCGGGATCAAGGTGCTGGCCGCGTGGGATTGGGCGGAGCGTCCGGTGGGCGTGGTCGCGCTCGGTTCGCGGACGCGCCCGCAGCTGGTGCGCAGCCTGGCGGAGCGGATCGCCACGATCGGCCGGCTGCCGCTGCTCGGCGAGGTACTGACGAACCCGAACACGACGCCCCGGCGCGCCACGAACAGCGCGCAGCGGGTGGCTTCGCTGTGGCAGCAGTTCAAGGTGCCCGAGGATCTCGCCGCCAAGCTGTCCACACTGGACGGACCGGTGCTGCTGATGGACGACTACGCCGACACCGGCTGGACCGTCACCGTCGTCAGCCGGCTGCTCCGCCGGGCGGGCGCCCCGGCGGTCCTGCCCTTCACCCTCGCCACCACCTCGTGAGCCGGGGCTCGTGAGCACTTCGGGGCGATCCGAAGTGCTCACGAGCGTTCACCTGGCCGAACTCCACTCCGCGATGACCTCGTCGAGGACCGGCATCGGCAGCGGGCCGTTGCCGATGACCACGTCGTGGAAGGCCCTGAGGTCGAATGCCGGGCCCAGCTGCGCTTCGGCCCTGGCGCGCAGCCGCTGGATCTCCAGCCGACCGACCAGATAGGACAGCGCCTGCCCCGGATTCTCGATGTACCGGTCGGTTTCGGACTGGATCTCGACCTCCGGCATCACCGTGTTCGCGCGCAGGAAGTCCACCACTTGCTCGCGACTCCAGCCGAAGGCGTGCAGCCCGGTGTCCACCACCAACCGCGCCGCGCGCATCGAATCCATCGCGAGCATGCCGAGCCGGGCGACGTCGTCCGAGTACAGGCCGGCCTCGTCGGCGAACCGCTCCGCGTACAGGCCCCAGCCCTCCATGAACGCGTTGATCCACGCAGACCGCCGGATCAGCGGCACCCCGGTCAGCTCCTGCGCGAGGGTGATCTGGAAGTGGTGTCCCGGAACGGCTTCGTGGAACGCCGTGGCCTCGGCCAGGAAGCGGGGGCGCTCCTCGGCGCGGTAGGTGTTGGCGTAGTAGATCCCCGGCCTGGAGCCGTCCAGCGGCGCTGGGAGGTACGAGGCCGCGGTCGCATTCGCCTCGCGGTCCGCCGGGACGGCTTCCACCCGGCACCGCTGCGCCGGCTGCCGCCCGAACCACTCCGGCGCCGCTTCTTCGGCGCGGCTGATCGCCGCCTGGGCCGCCCCGAGCAGCTCCGCGGCGTTCTGCCAGCGCAACGCCGGATCGGTGCGCATCCGCTGCTGCACCTCGGCGGCGGTTCGCAGGCCGAATTCCCGCGACCCGATTTCCGCGTATTCCTCGGCAAGTCCTTCGATCGCCGCGAGTCCGGTGCGGTGCAGGTCCTCCGGAGTCCAGTCGACCGTGGTGTGCATCCGGGCCAGTGCCGCGTAAGTCTCCGCCCCGCCTGGCAGCCAGCACAGCCCCGGCCGGTCGTCGGGCCGGCCGTGCGGCTGGATCTCGGCGTGCAGGACGTCGCGGTACGCGGCGAACGCCGGCCGGACCACGTCCGCGAGCAGCCGATCCCGCTCGTCGGCGCTGCGCAACGGCGCCTGCCGCAACGGATCGCTTTCCGGAGCCGACAGGTAGGCGTCGAGGTGCGCGACCGCATCCCGGACCCGGCGCGCGACCGGCGTCCGCCCCGTCGCCGCGCCATGGCGGTGCCGATCCGCCGCCTTGGCAAGGAAATCGGGGATCGCGGCAAGCCTGGTCAGGAAGTCCTGTTCCTGCTGCGGCCCGGACGGCCGGACGGCGGGCAGGATTTCGAGCAGCTTGGCGATCGGCGAGATCAGCAGGTCGTGCATGGTGTGTTCGACCAACCGCGCGCCGAGCCGCGTCGCGACCGCCTCGGCCTGTTGCACCACGACGCCGCGGGTGATCCGGTCCTCGGGCGGCGGATCGAGCGAGCGGGCCGCGGCGGCGATGCGCAGCGCGCGCTCCCGGATCGCGGACTCCGCGGACTCGTCGAGATCGCCCAGCCGGTGGTCGATTCCCGGTATCCCCTGTAGGAGTTCGTTCAGCGGATCCTCGTCCGCCAGGACCTCGATCAGCTCGTCGGCGAGCTCGCGCGCGGTGTTCACCGGACCAGTCTGCCCGGCATGGCAACACATTAGAATGAATTCGGCCAAAGGCGCAATTCACCCGAAGCGGGTCGCGAAAAGGGGCGAAGGCGAACGAAATGCGGAAAACGGGCCCGGTGCCCTCGAACCGACGCCGAGGGCACCGCAGGAGTCGACGTCAGGAATCGAATCGGCCGGCGCGCACCCCGGCGACGAACGATCTCCATTGATCGCCCGAAACCGCGAAGTACCCCGCAGCCCTGTTCTTCGAATCCCGGACGGCCGCGCCGTCACCGAAGCGGCCGACCTCGACGCAGTCCGTCACCTGCGCCGACCGGCTCGACTTCCGCCAACCCACCGGTTGTGCCGTACTCACGCAATGACCTCCATCTCGTTCGCACACCTTGCGATGAACCCGATCGATTCGTCGTGATCCATCGCGAACGAGAGCAGGGTAGTGATCGCGTCCAGGTATTCCTGCGCTAGTCCGGGGTTGTACAGAAAGGCGGCGGACCGGTAGTGCTCCAAGTGGACGATCGGCTGCGCCTTCGGGAATTCGAACAACACGAACGGGCCGACATGACCGGGATGCCAGGACGTCGAACCGCTCGCCACGACGCGGACGTCGATGTTGGACCATTCCGCCAGTTCGGCGACCTTGCGGAGCTGATCGGCCATCACGGCGTGCCCACCGATCGGTTCCCGCAGCGCGTGCTCGCTGATGATCGCAGTCAGGTGCGGGCCGTTGCGCGCGGAGAGGATCTCCCGGCGGCCGACGCGCATCAGCACCAGCTTCTCCACCTCGCCTACCGGCCTGCCGCGCATCACGGCGCGCGCGTAGTCGGAGGTCTGCAGCAGCCCGGGAACCAGCCCGGTGGCCACATTGGTGATGCGGGTGGCGGTGCGCTCGAACTCGATCAGCGCGGTCAGCTCCTGCCGCACGCCTGCGCGATCCGCGGTGAGCCAGTTCGGCACGTCGGCGTCGCGCGCCATCTCGACGAGTCGATCACGTTCGGTAGCCGAAACTCCCAGCGCCGTCACGAACGCGGCCACCACTTCCGGCGGCGGCACGGACTTGCCCGTCTCGTACCGCATCAGCTTGACGTGATTGGTGTCGAGCTCCTGTGCCAGCACGCGGAGGCTCTTGCCGACCAGTTCCCGGGCTTCGCGCAGTTCAGCCCCGAGCGCACGGGCCTTCGGCGTGCCGCCAGTGGTACGGGTCATGAAACCTAGCGAAACAGAATTCGGGTCTGGTAACTACTACCTGTTCAGGTAATTGGCCATCCGTTTCAGTACCACCAGAATGGTACGTGCGACGACGTCCGACCAGGAGGGCACCAGCCTAGTCTCGCAGCCACCCGGCGCGTCCTCGGTGTCCAGTACCGCGTTCCCGGCGGCGTCGTACTCCCGGAACCGGCTGCCGGACGCGACAAGCGGCGGACGCCTCAGTCGAGTTGGAACAGGCGGTGATCTTGCATGCCTCACCCGTTTCGCTGGCAACCCGGCGACGGACAGCGCCACGCCACGCGGAAACCTCGTCCCCGCGGCGGTTTTCCGGTGGACGCGCAGATCGAGACACTGTGCGGTAAGCAGATCACCGCGGACAACTCCGACGTCGCCTGGCTGTGGACGACGTGCCCGGAGTGCAACCGGTTCGCGCACGAGCTGACGGGTACACCGATCGCCCCCTGTAGTCCAGCTCCTCCCACTGGGTGAATTGGGATCTTCCGTACGGGCGACCCAGACCGTACTGTGTCGTCACCCGTACGAAGCCCGGAGAACAACAGCACATCTCCGGCGCACGGGCGTCCTGCCACGACACCGGAGGATGCGATGGCGCACGAAGCGACGACGACCGAGGATTCCCGACTACCCATCCGAACCCTGGTCGCCGCCAGCATCGGCAACGCGGTCGAGTGGTACGACTGGACCATCTACACCGCCTTCAGCGTCTACTTCGCCACGGCGTTCTTCCCCGGTGAACTCGCGCTGATCAACACGCTGGCCACGTTCGCGCTGGCGTTCTTCTTCCGCCCGCTCGGCGGCTGGCTGCTCGGGCGGTTCGCCGACCTCCGGGGCCGCAAGACGGCGATGCTGGTGACCATCTCGCTGATGGCCGGCGGCTCGCTGATCATCGGCCTGCTGCCGACGTTCGAGTCGATCGGCTGGGCCGCCGCGATCCTGCTGATCCTGGCGCGCATCGGGCAGGGCCTCTCGCTCGGCGGCGAGGTGTCCAACGCATCGGCCTACCTGGCGGAGATCGCTCCGTCCGCCAAGCGCGGCCGCTACTCGGCTTTCTTCTACATCTCGACCGGCTCCGCGCTGCTCGTCGCCTCGCTGCTCGGCTACGCGCTGACGGCACTGCTCACCGAGGAGCAGCTCACCGACTTCGGCTGGCGGATCCCGTTCCTGATCGGTGGCGTGCTCGGGCTGCTCGGCATCTGGTTGCGCCGCACGCTCGAGGAGACCGAGCAGTTCGAGGACAACCGCGCTAAGGCCAAGGCGCTGAAGAATCCGCTGTGGATGACGCTCAAGCACCACCCCAAGGCGGTCGGCCAGCTGGTGGGCTTCAGCATGCTGTCGACGCTCTGCTACTACACGTTCTTCAGCGCGCTGACGCCGTTCGCGGTGAAGACCCGGCACGCCGACGCGACCGACGTGTTCCTCGCGCTGTCGATCGCGACCGCGCTGTTCATCGCGCTGCAGTACCCGATGGGCGCGCTGTCTGACCGCATCGGACGCAAGCCGCAGATGCTGGTCTGGTCGGCGGCGACCGCAGTACTCATCGTGCCGCTGTCCACATTGGTCCGACCCGGGCTGGGTGGCCTGCTCGTGGTGTTCTGCGTGGGAATCGCGCTGTACACCGCGATGACCTCGATCGCTCCGGCGATCATGTCGGAGCTGTTCCCGACCGAGCTGCGCGGCCTGGGCATCGGCGCCTGGTACAACCTCACCGTCGCGATCTTCGGCGGCACTGCCCCGCTGGTGATCCAGGCGCTGGCGCGCTACGAACTGTCGACGATGTTCTTCTGGTACATCGCAATCGCCTCGGCGATCGCGTTCTTCGTGATCCGCACGCTCCCCGAAACCAAGGGCACCGAGCTCCGCTGACCTCGATTTCACCAGACGACGAAGGGCACCTCCGATTGAACTGGTCCCCGGGAGTTGGACTCGTTAAGTAAGAGTCTAGGCAGCGAGGGTCTGGGCCCGGTATTGCACCGGGCTCAGGCCCTCGCAGTGTGTGTGGCCCCGGTCGGTGTTGAACCACGTGATGTAGTCATCCAGCGCGGTCGTGAACGCCTCAACGCTGAGATAGCGGGTGTGGTGGAACACTTCTTCCTTGAGGTGGCCGAAGAAGCTCTCGATGACGGCGTTGTCGTGGCAGTTGCCTGTGCGGGACATCGACTGAGTCGCGCCCACTCCGGCCAGCAGGTGCCGCCAGGAACGATGCTGATACTGAAATCCCTGGTCGGAGTGCACCAA
>NZ_FNOK01000002.1:300179-353740 GCF_900106995.1 Saccharopolyspora shandongensis | reverse complement strand
CAAGGCTACGAAGGCCCTCTGACCGGCCGCGACACCAAAACCATCCTCGGCCTGACGGTGGAGATCGTCTACCGCCAACCCGGCCAGAAAGGCTTCCAAGTCCTGCCCCGACGCTGGGTCATCGAACGCACCCTCGCCTGGATCAGCCGACGCCGACGCTGCGCCCGCGACTACGAACGCCTCCCCCAACACCACGCCACCATGGTCCACTGGGCCGCCATCATCCACATGACCCGCCGCCTCGCACATCTACCACAACACCAACCACAAGATCCAAAACAGCCTCTATAGCAATCCAAACCACTCACGACACCCGAGCAGGGCCGGTGCGGTGACCTCCCCCCAACCCCCACCCGCACCGGTCCACCCCGGTGACCGGGCGCGACCTCCCCCGACCCCACGCGCCCGGTCACCGGCACCGCAACGATGTTTCAGGCTCGGTTGTGCGTTCAGGTCACTTGAGCCGTCTCCGCAGGCCGCGCCACGGACTGTGCGTACTTTTTGCTGCTATAGCGACAATAAGTACGCACGGGTGGCGAGCCCCGGCTCAGGAGGCGGTGTCGCGGAGGTTCCGGATGCTGCTCAGGAGGTTCTCCGCGCGTTCCCGTCCCGCGGTCGCCTCGGTGAGGCGTCGGTTGACCGTCTGCAGCTGCCGGCTGCGCTCCGCGGCGTCCATCTTCAGCGCCTTGTCGACCTCCCGCAGCTCGCCCTCGATGGCCTCGATCCTCCGGGTCAGGGCGTCGTCCAGGGCCAGCGACAGCTGCTGCTCCGCCTCGATCAGCTGCTCCGCCACGAGCTGGTCCAGCGCCGAACGGGCATCCGCGATGGCTTCGGTCAGCCACTGCTTCAGGTGCTGCTTGTCCGCCGCGTGCTTGCGGGTCCGCGCCATCCACCAGCCGGCCCCGAGCCCGAGCACGATCGTCACCGGCAGCACCACCGGGTTCAGCGCCGCGATGCCCAGGCCCGCCAGCGGCATCGCGGCCGCCCGGCCGACACCGAGCCCACCGGAGACGCCCATGAACACCAGGAGCTTGTCCTCCGCGGTCGGCGGCCGCTTGTCCGGCGGCCGCAACGCGATCGGTGCCTGCGCTCCGCGCGCGAACTGCGAGCGGATGACGTCGAGCTCCTCGGCGGAGAACAGCTCCTTCAACGACTGCTCGGCGACCGCGGCCAGCCGCGCCGACAGCGTCGCCGCCACCCGGGTCGACGCCATCTGCAACGCCGCGTCGACGTGGCGGGGCAGCTCCGCGAGCTGGTTGCGGTCGGCGCCGTCGATGGCCCGGCGGAACCAGTTCTGCACCTCCCGCACCTGGCGGGCCACCTCGTGGCTGGTTTCGACGCGGGTCCGCTGGATCTCACCGCGCAGCTTCACCTGCCAGCCGCGCGTCGACGACCGCCGCGCGGTGGACAGCTCGTCGCGCCGCGCGCGCAGCGACTCCGCCTCGTCCTCGCCGACGGTCAGCGCGCGCTTCTCCGCCGACAGCTTCGCGACCAGCTCACCAAGCACAGTGGACAGCGCGCGCATCGTGTTGGCCTCGCCGAGCATCGCGGAACGCCCGCCGATCAACCTCTCCAGCTCGGAGCGCAGCTCGACGATGCCGGACTTCTCGCGCAGCATGTCCGCGGCCTGCTCGCTGGGCGCCTTCTCGGCCAGCTCCTGCATTCGGGCGGACACCGGGAAGATCGGCATGTCGGCGAACCGCGGGGCGTGCTCCGCCAGCAGCTTCCGGTCCGCCTCCAAGACCTGCCGCCAGCCGCGGTGCTGATCGGTCTTGGCCAGCGCGAACACGACGGTCTCGACGCGCTCGGCGACCTTCTGCAGGAATTCCAGCTCGCCCCGGGTGAAAGGGGCCGATGCGTCGACGACGAACAGCAGCGCCGTCGCCGAGCCCGCCGCCTCCATCGCGAGCTCGCCGTGCAGGGCGTCCAGCCCGCCGACTCCCGGGGTGTCCACCACGGTCACCCGGGCCAGCGCGTCGAGCGGCGCGGTGATCTGCACGTAGCGCGGCGGCAGCTGGCCTTCGGGCAGTTCGCGGCCCGCGCTGGCCCAGTTCGGCAGCTCCGCCAGGTCGAACGGCACCGGCTCCTGCTGGCCGGGGTAGCAGGCGTGCGCCGCCCACTGCTCGCCGTGGGTGAACTCCAGGTACGTGGTGGTGGCCACCTGGGCGTCCACAGGGGACAGTCCAGGGTGTTCCAGCAGGGCGTTGACCAGCGAGCTCTTGCCCCGGTTGGTCTCCCCGACCACCACGACGCTGGGCGTCTTCTGGCGGCCGCGCCGAACCTGCTCGACCCACTCCGCGGCGGTCGCATCCGCCTCCCGCAGAAACCCGTGCAGCTTCTCCCTGGCCTGTTTGACCTGCTGTGGCAGGCCCATGGTGACCGCGACGCCGGGTGCAGTCATGCGCCTCGCTCCTCTCGAATCCCGCCGCAGACGGCGGTCCCCCGCGAAATCGTCGGAGCCGCAGGCATCACTGCTGCCGCAGCTGGTAAACGGTCACCACCGGCGCGCGCAGCACGCGGTCCCGGTCGGCGAAGCCCAGCACCTCGGTCTCGGCGATCACGCCGTCCAGGGACGGGTCGTCTGTGGGCGTGATGCCGCCGGCCTCGTGGTGCGCCGGGTCGAAGCGGGTGCCGTCCGGTCGCAGCGCCGAAACGCCGATGCCGCTCAGCCCCTCGGACAGCCGCTCCACCACTCCCGCGCTGCGCGCCCGGTCCATCGCGTACATGCACAGCTGGATCAGCGTTGCCCGCTCGGTCAGCGCGCGATCCAGGTGATCTATGACGACATCGCTGGTCACGGCGGTCATGTCGGTTTCCACCTCTGCGTCGGCGTCCGGGGCAACTGCCGTGCCCTCGTCCGGATCGGACGCGACGGGAACATCACCGGTTCCACTTTCAGGTGATTTCTTGCGCCGCCAGCCCCGCATTTCCATCACCCGGACCGCAGCTGCTGCCAGATCAAGAAGTACGCCCGGTGCACCACGTGCGCGATGCGGCTCTGCGCGGGTGTGGCGCCGAACGACGAGAACGAGCGCCACCAGTTCGCCCGCTCCAGCGCGTAGTCCGTCAGCTCGTTGCGGTGCCGACCGGGCAGGCCGAGCTGCTCGCCGACGTCGTTGCTGCTGCCGACCCGCATCACTTCCTCGGCCAGATCCGCAGGCATCGCCACCGCACCGGCCGCGACCAGCGTCAACGCCTCCAGCACCCGGAGCTGGTGCGCCTCCGGCTTGGCCAGCAGCACCTCGATCGCGTCGTGCACCCGCTGCCGCTCGCCCTGGTCGCCGGAGGCGTGCGCGAGCGCGGTCACCGAGGCCAGCGCCGCCGCGGCCTTGATCCCGTCGGCCCGCGCCCGGAACACCGTGTCCAGCCGGTTCAGCACCGAAGCCAGCCCGGAGGAATCCAGCAGCCGCCGCCGCAGCGCGCCCGCGGTGATCTCCGGGTCGGCGTCGATCGACTCCAGCGCGCTCCGAATCCCGAAGAGGTCCATCCGCTCCAGCAACCGGTTGCGGGTGCCGGCCGGCACGTCGCACTCCCAGCTGGTGAACATGTCCGCGGACAGCAGCAGGGTTTCGCGGGTCGCCTCGTCCAGCTGGGCGAGGCCGCGCAGCGCCTCCGCGTCGGCGGCGGTGAACTCGCCGGACTCGGCGGTTTCCGCGAGCAGGCCGATCACCGGCAGCACGTCGGCGACCTTGGGCTTGAGCAGCTGGGCCTGCTTCTCCGCGAGCAGCGACGCGGCCTTCCACACCTCGCCGCCCGAGTCCTCGACCGAGCTCGGCTCGATGGTGTCGGCCTTGTTCAGCACCGCGATCGCGTTGACCGGCCCGGCTTCCCGGCTGGCGGTGGCGGCGGTGAACGCGGCCAGGGCCTGCTCGTCGTCGGCCCGGACGCCCTGCGTCACCACGTAGAGGACGGCCTCGGCGCCCGCGACCGCGTTGCGCGACACCGGATCGAGATCGGAGTCGGCGTCGGCAGCGTCGTCGTCCTCCTTGCGGGTGCCCAGCAGTTCCTCGGTGCGCGCCACGGACGCGGCGTCCAGCGAACCGAGCCCGGGGGTGTCGATCACCGTCAGGTCGCGCAGCACCGCGTTGGTCAGGTAGGCCTCCAGGTGCGAGACCTCGTCGATGTCCACGCCCAGGTCGGCCGGGATGCCGCCGTCGGCGTCGAAGGGCACGGCCTGCTTCTTGCCGTCGTGGAAGACGACCTCGACGCGGTCCACGGTGCCGTACTGGAAGCGGGTGACCAACCGAGTGCACTCGCCCACGTCGGTGGGCGCGACCCGGCGCCCGATCAGCGCGTTGACCAGTGTGGACTTGCCGGACTTGATCCGGCCCGCGACGGCCACCTGCAGCGGCGCGGACAACCTGCGCAACACCTCGGCGAAGCCGGCCGCGGTCCGCTCGGACACCTGCGGCTGCAACCCGGTGCACACCCGGGCGACCGCCGCGGATAGCGGGCCAGGCCAGTGCTGCTGCTCGGTTGCCGTACTCAATCCGACCTTCCCGATCGTGCGACTCGCTGCGCGCTACATCCTGCCACGCACCCGCGCCGAACCGGACCAAGTGCGCGCGATCACCGGGCCGGCCCAGCAGGCCGCGGCCGGAATCCCCGCCGTGACGAAGCGCACCCGGACGGCGCGCGTGGGTGCGACCTGAGGCTGACCCGGGTCGAGCCCGTGGGATGACGCCGGACCACGGATCCTGCGCATAACCTCGCCAAGTGCGGAAACTGAGCCTCTGGTTGCGGGCGCGCCCGTTGGTCGGCGACAGCGGGATCGCCACCTTCATGCTGCTCGTGCACCTGGGAGAGCTCGACGTCGAGGGCGAGCCCACGATCGGCATGCCCGCCTGGCTGTACGCCGTGGCCGGGGTGCTGCTGACCGTGCCGCTGGCGGTGCGGCGCATCTGGCCGGTGCCATCGGCGTACGTCACGCTGCTCGGCATGGCGATCATGTCGGTCGCCAACACCGGCGCCGGCTCGACCATGGCCCTCATCGCGCCGTGCATGATGATCTACACCCTGGTCGCCTGCGAGGGACGCCGGATCGCGGCGCTCTACACCGCTCTGACCGGCGCTTTCTACCTGGCGCGGCTGTTCACCGGTGGCCAGCGGGAGGGGAACCTCGCCGGGCTGATCTTCGTCCAGGTGCTCTTCTTCGTCATGCTGGCCGGCTTCTGCTGGGTGCTAGGCGAATTCATCGGCGCCCGCCGCGCGTACCACGCCGAGGTGGAGAGGCGGCTGCGCAACCTGGAGTTCGAACGCGATCAGCAGGCCCGCATCGCCGTCGCCGAGGAGCGCAACCGGATCGCCCGGGAAATCCACGACGTGCTGGCGCATTCGGTCAGCGTGATGGTGACGCAGGCCGATGGCGCCGGATACGCCCTGCGCAGCAACCCGGATCTCGCCGAGCGTGCGTTGCAGGCGATCGGCAGCACCGGCCGCGAGGCCCTCGGCGAACTGCGCAGCCTGCTCGGCGTGCTGCGCGACAGCGACGAGCAGGACCCCGGCCGCATCCCGCAGCCCACCGCCGCGGACCTCAGCGACCTGGTGAACCGGGTGCGCGGCCTCGGGCTCGCGGTGTCGATGGAGCTGACCGGCGATTTCGCCGGGCTGCCGACCAGGATCGGGCTCAGCGTCTACCGGATCGTGCAGGAATCGCTGACCAACGTGGTCAAGCACGGCGGCACGGGCACCACGGCCTCGGTCCGGGTGGACAACGACGGGCAGCGCATCGAGATCGAGGTGCTGGACGACGGGATGCGGAAGGAGCCGACCGGGCTGGCCTCGGGCGGCAACGGGCTCATCGGCATGCGGGAGCGCGCCGCGGTCTACGGCGGCACGCTGGCGGCCGGCCCGCGGCCCGAGGGCGGCTGGCGGGTGCACGCGGTGCTGCCGCTCGACCCGAACGCGCAGCCCGGGTCGTCGGCCGAGAAAGGACGCTGAGATCTCCGAAACCGCAGCTCGGATAGGGTTACGGCATGGTGCGGGTGCTGCTGGTGGACGACCAGGAACTGATGCGCATGGGCTTCCGGATGGTCCTCGACGCGCAGGATGACCTGGAGGTCGTCGGCGAGGCGGGCAACGGCGAAGAGGCGATCGAGCTCGCGGAGCGGCTGCGGCCGGACGTGGTGCTGATGGACGTCCGGATGCCGGTGCTCGACGGTGTCGAGGCGACCCGCCGGATCGTCGCGGCGGACAGCGCGAAGGTCCTGGTGATGACGACCTTCGACCTGGACGAGTACGCGCTTTCCGCGCTGCGCAACGGAGCCAGCGGATTTCTGCTCAAGGACGCCCCGCCGGAGAGCCTGGTCACAGCGGTGCGCTCGGTGGCCAGCGGCGACGCGGTGGTCGCGCCCAGCGTCACCAAGCGGCTGCTCGACCGGTTCCTCGGCGAGCGCGGCGGCCAGCTGCGGGACGCGTCGGTGCTCGACGTGCTGACCGAGCGGGAGCGGGAGGTGCTGGTGCTGGTCGCGAAAGGACTGTCGAACGCCGAGATCGCGGGCACGCTGTTCCTGTCCGAGGCCACCGTGAAGACCCACCTCGGCCGCATTCTGTCCAAATTGGACGTCAGGGACCGGGTGCAGGCCGTGGTGCTCGCATACGAAACCGGTCTGGTCAAACCGGGCGAGGCGTGAATTGCGCCTCCAGCCACCCACGAACGCGCTGGTGGGCGGCTAGCCTGCGGTGGTGAGCGACGCCGCGTGGAAACCCCGACTCATCGCCCTCGACATCGACGGAACCATGCTCGATCCCGCCACCCAAGCGATTTCCGCGGCGGTCAAGGCCGCGGTGCGCCGCGCGGTCGAAGCGGGCGCCCAGGTCGTGGTGTCGACCGGCCGGAGCACGCTCGGCACCCTGCCGATCCTGGATGGGCTGGAGCTGACCAGCGGGTTCGCGTTGTGCTCCAACGGAGCGGTGCGGGTCGACGTGGCGACGCGGGAACCCGTGTCGATCGAGACGTTCGAACCGGGGCCGGTGCTCAACGAACTGACCAGGCGGCTCCCCGGGGCGATCTTCGCGAGCGAGGACATCGGCGCCGGCAGCCTGGTGACCAGCAAGTTCCCCGAGGACGAGCTGCACGGCCCGCAGCAGCTGGCCACACTGGACGAGCTCGTCGACCACCCGGTGCCCCGGCTGATCGCGAACTGGGTGGATCACGAGCCCGCCGAGCTCCTAGCAGCGATGACCGGGGTTCAGCTGCCCAACTGCACCTACACCGTGGACCACTACGAGCCGTGGGTCACCGTGGTGCCGGAAGGCGTGACCAAGGGCGCGGCGCTGGAGAAGCTGCGCGCCGAGCTGGGCATCGCGAGCGAGGACACCTTCGCCGCCGGTGACGGGGACAACGACATCGAGATGCTGCGCTGGGCGGCGCACGGCGTCGCGATGGGGCAGGCGGTGGAGATCGTGCGCGCCGCGGCCGACGAGGTCACCGGGCCGGTCGCCGAGGACGGGCTGGCGGCGGTCCTGGACCGCTGGTTCCGGTGAGACCTCCGGGACACCCCTGAGGCCGTCATCCTGTAGGACGGGGTTGACTACGACTCAGGTCTGACCCGAGGTCCAGACGCTGGTCCGATGCAGGCGCACGGGCCCGCCGGGCACGCTTTGCGATGTGGCCCGGTTGGGCCGCGGCATTGTCGGCTTACAGGAGTGATCATGATCGAGGCGATCGGCCTCACCAAGCGCTACGGCCCGAAAGTCGCGGTGAACAACCTGTCGTTCACCGTGAAGCCCGGCCGGGTCACGGGTTTCCTCGGCCCCAACGGGGCAGGCAAGTCCACCACCATGCGCATGATGCTCGGCCTGGACCGGCCGACGTCCGGTGAGGTGCGCATCGACGGCAAGCCCTACCGCGAGCTGAAGAACCCGCTGCGCACCGTGGGCGCGCTGCTCGACGCGAAGTGGGTGCACCCCAACAGGTCGGCACGCACCCACCTGCTGTGGCTGGCGAAGTCCAACGGCCTGCCCGCGAAGCGCGTCGACGAGGTCCTCGGCATGGTCGGTCTGGAGGAGGTCGCGAACCGCAAGGCGGGCGGCTTCTCGCTGGGCATGTCGCAGCGGCTCGGGATCGCGACCGCCCTGCTCGGCGACCCGAAGATCCTGTTGTTCGACGAGCCGGTGAACGGGCTGGACCCGGAGGGCATCCACTGGATCCGGCGGTTCATGCAGGGCCTGGCCGCCGAAGGGCGCTCCGTGTTCGTCTCCAGCCACCTGCTGTCCGAAATGGCCCTGACGGCCGAGGAACTGGTGGTGATCGGCCGCGGCGAGCTGATCGCGCAGTGCAGCACCCAGCAGTTCGTGGACAACGCCGGCACCCAGGGCGTGCTGGTGCGCTCGCCGCGGGCGGAGCAGCTGCAGCAGCTGGTCAGCGCGCAGGGGCTGAGCGTGCGGTCGACGGCCCAGGACACGCTGGTCGTCGAGGAGGCCGAGACCGAGCAGATCGGCGAACTCGCCGCGCAGCACGGGATCGTCCTGCACGAGCTCACCGCGCAGCGGAGCTCGCTGGAGGAGGCCTTCATGCAGATGACCGGCAACGCCGTTGAATACCAGACCAATCTCGGCGCCGCCGCGTCCGCGCTGAACACCTCGGGGGTGGCCCGATGACCCTGCTCGCCGTCGAACGGATCAAGCTCTTCTCCACCCGGTCGCCGTGGTGGTGCACCTTCCTCGCGCTGGCGTTGACCATCGGCTTCGCGACGCTGTTCGCGTCCCTGGTCGAGAACGAGATGTCGCTGTCGATGACGCAGGCCGGCTACCAGTTCGGTCTGATGGTGGTCCTCGTGCTCGCCGCGTTGTCGATCACCACCGAGTACCGGTTCGGCACGATCCGGGCGACCTTCCAGGCGGTGCCGAACCGGACCGCCGCGCTGCTGGCCAAGACGGTCGTCGTCGCGCTGGTGGCGCTGATCATCGGCGAGGTGGCCGCGTTCGGCTCGTGGGGAGCCGCGAAGCTGCTGGCGCCGGGCGCGGATCTCGCCTTCGCCACGAGCGACGACTGGCGCCAGGTCGCCGGAGTCGGCCTGGTGTTCGCGATCGGCGCGGTGCTGGCGGTCGCGGTCGGCGCCATGCTGCGGCAGACGGCCGGTGTCGTCGCCCTGCTGCTGCTCTGGCCGCTGCTGGTGGAGAGCCTGGTCGGACTGATCCCGAAGATCGGCGCCGACGTGCAGAAGTGGATGCCGTTCAACGCCGCCGGCCACTTCCTCTCGGGCGCCGACGGGGCGGGCGACATGCCGTTCGGGCCGTGGGGCGCGCTGGCCTACTTCGCGGCCGTCGCGGTGGTCCTGTGGGTGATCGCTTTGATCATCGTTCAGCGGCGCGACGCCTGACCAGCGAGAACCCAAGCAGCTGCGGAACCTTTCATGATCAACTATAGAAATGCCCAGTTGGGCGCGGGATAGCAAAACGTTACCCGGCCCGGCCGAGAGTCTGATCACGTCAACCGATAGGATCAGCGGCAAGATCGAGCCGCAGAAGTCGCCTCCCGGTGCGTGCGGCACGCAGGGTCCGCAGTGGACACCGCGCGAGGCTGACGACGGGGCCGACTAGCACAACCGAATTCGACCGACTGCAAAGCGCTCGGGGGCGCCGGCGGTCGGGACGGGGGAGGGCCCGGGCTGTCATTCGGGGGATGGCCCGGGCCCTGTGCTTTCTGCATGACCGCAGCGGCTCCGCCGACCTCGCGCGGCGTCCCGCGTCAGACGCTGGGGCGGACCACCAGGACCGGGCAGGCCGCGTGCCGGACGCATTGCTCGGCCACCGAGCCCAGCATCAGGCCCGCGAACCCGCCACGCCCGCGGTGACCCACGACCAGCAGGTCCGCTCCCCGCGATGCCGACAGCAGCGCCTGCGGCGACGGCGAGTGGACGACGTGTATGTGGATCGGTAGGTCGGGGTGTTCGCCGAGCTTGTTGGCCACGATGCGTTCCGTGTCCGCTTCGACCGACTGCTGGAACTCGTCCATGCTCGGCACGACGTTCGGCGGGCAGTCCGCCGGCCGTGGTGCGGTCCGGAAGCTCCAAGCCCGCACGACGTGCAAGGGAACGCTGCGGCGCCGGGCCTCCGCCGCCGCCACGATCAGTGCGCGCAACGACGATGCGGAACTGTCCACGCCGACGACGACACCGCCGTCGATCTCCACCTGTTGGATCGTCTGGTCTGGCACCCCTCCACTCCAACCGCATCCGGGTGACTTGTCGAGTCGACCTGCGGTGGATCGACCGAACACGTTGTAAACATGTGACTTTTGACACATTCAACATGCTCGCGTCATTCTTTGTATTCGCTGTGGTAAGGCATGAGTAAGGGATGTCCCGAACCAGCGTCGCTTGGGGGCATGCGCTGGCCGAGGGCGAGTTCGTGGCTCGCGACTTTCTCAACAGCAGAAGGGTGGGCCGATGGTGCAATCGAAGGAAATCCCGGCAGTTCAGGCGCAGCAGGACGGTGCACGAGTTCGTTCGACGAACGACGTCCAGCTGGAGCCGGTGCCCAGGCTCGAATGGTCGCTGGCCACCGAAGCACACCCACCCGCGCTGGAGGCGGCAACACCCGCATCGCTGCGGCGGAGCTGGATCCACACCGCGCCCGAAAACCAGGTGCTCGAACTGTTCCGCAAGCTGCACGGCACCAAGCGCCGACTGCCCGCCCCGTGGTGGCTGCGGGCGCTCGATCGCGGCGAGATCGAATCGCGGAAAACGGCGTTCGAGATCGAGGACGAGGCGCACGCAGTGCTCGGCACGCGACCGGGCTGGGTCTTCGTGCCCTGGGCCGGCATCGGCGAGGCCGGGTACTGGGAGTTCGCGCCGTCGGACCGGGCACCGATGCGGATGCCCACCACCGTGGTGCTGACCGACGAGCACCGGGGCTGGCTGAACGTGGTGCCGGCGCACGGCGAGGGCGAGCCGGTTCCGGTGCCGGTCAAGCGGTCCACCGGCCTGGTGTCGATGCTGGGGCAGATCGAATCCTGGTGATCCACCGGCCCCGGCTCCCGAACGAGTGGGTTCGGTCGTCGGGGCCCAGCACCGGTTTGCGATACTGAGTCCCCGTGAATGCCTCTGACCAGCAGGTTCCGTTTCGTCGTACCGTCGTCAGCTACGTCCAGCGCGGCGAGCGGATGACGGTGGGCCAGCAGCGCGCCTGGGATCGCCACTGGTCCGAGCTGGGTTCCGAGGTGACCGCGCTGCCCGAGGGCCCGCTGGACCTCGCGGCCTGGTTCGGTCGCTCCGCGCCGGCGGTGCTGGAGATCGGCTCCGGCATGGGCGAGACGACCTCGCAGCTCGTCGCCGCCCAGCCCGACGCCAACTACCTGGCGGTCGAGGTCTACAAGCCGGGTCTGGCCCAGCTGATGCTGCGGGCCGAGAAGCTGGAGGTCACCAACCTCCGGTTGCTGCGCGGCGATGCGATCGTGCTGCTGCGCGACCACATCGAGCCCGCGTCGCTGGCCGAGGTGCGCATCTACTTCCCCGACCCGTGGCCGAAGAAGCGCCACCACAAGCGGCGCCTCGTGCAGCCCGATTCGGTTCGGCTGATCGCGTCCCGGCTCGCGCCGGGCGGCGTGCTGCACCTCGCGACGGACTGGGAGAACTACGCCGAGCAGATGATGGAGGTCTGCCAGGCGGAACCGCAGCTGCGAAACCGGTACGCCGACGAGCCGGGCGGCTGGGCGCCGCGGCCGGAGTGGCGACCGGTCACGAAGTTCGAGAACCGGGCGCACGAAGAGGGCCGCGAAATCCACGACCTGATCTTCGAGCGCATCTAGCCGCGGCAGGCCCGCCGCCCGGATCGGTTGTCGGACCGCTCTGCCATCGTTCGCTCGGAACGAGTTGCCTGAGCAGAGGGAGACGAGCGCGATGACCAGCGACCGCCAGCGCGCAGCGCAGCCGGAGGACCTCAACAGGTTCGTGCTGGAACGGCTCAACGCCGGCGACGTCGACGGGCTCGTGGCGCTGTACGAGCCCGACGCCGTGCTGATCGTCCCGACCGGCCGGGCTGTCGGGCACCGGGCGATCCGTGCGGCGTACGAGCAGCTCGTGGCGGCCCGGCTCGAGTTCGCGCCCGGCGAGACGCAGCCCGCGATCCGAAACGGCGACCTGGCGCTCACCGCGGTGCGACTGGCCGGTGGCGGCGCCACCGTCGAGGTGGCCCGCCGTCAGCCCGACGGCACCTGGCTCTGGGTGATCGACCAGCCCAACCTGCTCGGCTAGGCCTCGTCGCGCCGGTTGCCGGAAGGTGCTTCACCGAGACCGTGCCGCTCCGCGAATTCCGGAGCCGTCACGCCCAGGACCGCCATGTCGTGGTGCCGACCGGCGAAGAACTCGTGTTCGCGCAGCAGGCCTTCCTCGATGAAGCCCAGCGTGCGGTGCAGCGCAAGCGACGCCTCGTTGTCGGCGTAGATCTGCGCCTCGCACTTGTGGTACCGGCGCTCGCCGAACATGAAGCGCAGCAGGAGCACGACCGCTTCGGACGCATAGCCGCGCCGTTGGTACTGGTCGTCGATCGCCACGCCGTGGGAGAACCGGCCGGTGCGCGGGTCCGCGTCATGAGTCGACACGGACCCGACCAGCACACCGCTGTCCAGCGCCTCGATCACCAAGCGGACGGAGTCGTCGACCGGCTGCGCGGCGGACTGCTCGGCCGTCCACGCGCGGTATCCGTCGGCCGAGCGCGGCGGGTAGAGCGCGTCCGCCGATCGCTGGTGCTCGGAGTGCGAGTCCATTCGCATGAACGCTCGCCAGTCCTCGGGCTCGATGCCCCGCAGCCGAACGAGCCGGCCCGTCCAGAAGGAGCTCATCCGGCCATCCCAGCAAGCGTTTCACCCTCGCGTCCAAGGCTTTCTCGCTCGACCCGCAATGTCAACCGGCTTGCCGAGTGCTGGTCACACGTTCGTGCAGGCTTCCGCGATCTCTGCGGTGTCCCAGTAGAACGGGTGGATGTCGATGATCTGCCCGTCCTGGATCTCGATCGTTTGCAGGATGGGGAATTCGAGCCGGCGGCCGGTCGCCCGGGAGCGTGCCCGGACCTGGGTGAGCACCACCAGCGGCCCGGCCGTGTCGCTCGGCGTCAGGAAGTCCTGCGCCAGCATCTCGAACGATTCCCAGGTTCGGCTCATCTCGAGGAAGAACCGTTCCATGCCCTCGTGGCCCCGCCAGTTTCCGCCGTAGGGCAGCGCCTCGGCCTGGTGCAGGACGACCTGCGGCGAGAAGAACTCGGCGAGCGGCTCGAAGCTCGCTTCGCCGGGCCCGCCGGCCGCCAGGTACTCGGCCTCCGCCGCGTACATGCCCTTCAACACCTGCATCTTCGTTCGCACCGTCACGCGACCAGCCTTGCCGCACGGGAGGCCGGATGCTGGCGGCGATCAGACGCCGCACTGGGCCTGGCCATCCACGACGAACAACAAGATATTCACTCAATTGGCCGATCAAGCGTCGCGATTCCCGGGTCGATAGAAGTCACGATGAGTGGGTTGTCGCGCGATCGTGGTGTTGTGAATTCACCAAAAAGAAGAATGCTCATGCAGTGACGAGTGAGCAGCGATCGCGACTACGTTACCGGCCCGTGACGGATATCCGTGATGAAGTCATCCCGGCCCAACAGCGCCAGCCGGACACCGGTGTCGAATACGCCACCGGCACGAGCCGACTCGTCGCCGATCGGTGCGAACCGACCACGGATATCTCGGCGGCCGAGCAGTTCCTGCGGGCCTTCCACGACGCTCATCCCGAGGCGGGCTCCCTGTCCGAGCGCCTGGCCGAGGTGCGCCAGGAGTTCGCCAACACCGGCACCTACCGCCACACCAGCGAGGAACTCGCCTACGGCGCGCGCATCGCGCTGCGCGACAGCGGGTGGTGCACGAGCGGTGTGGCGTGGCGCCAGCTGAAGGTCCGCGATCTTCGCGGCCTGTGCAACGCCTCAGCGATCGCCAGCGAATGCTTCGAGCATCTCCGGCTGGCCACCAATGCGGGCCAGATCCAGCCGCTGATCACGGTTTTCGCCCCGGACTCGCCGGATCATCCCGGCCCGTGCATCTGGAACGAACAGGTCGTCCGGTATGCGGGCTACGCGTTGTCCGGCGGCGGTGTGCTCGGCGACGCCCGGTACAGCGGATTCACCGCCGAAGCCCAGCGCCTCGGCTGGAAACCGCCGACCCAGCGCGGGCGCTTCGACCACCTGCCGCTGGTGGTGGAGACCGCCCACGAAGGCCCCAAGCCGGTGACCATTCCGCGGGACGTGGTGCAGGAAGTCCCGTTGGAGCACCCGGAGTTCTCGTGGTTCGTCGAGCTGGGCCTCCGCTGGCACACGGTGCCCCTGATCAGCAACATGCAGCTGCTCATCGGCGGCATCCGGTACCCGGCCGCGCCGTTCAACACCTGGTTCGTGGGAACCGAGATCGGCACCCGCGGCCTGGCCGACGAGAGCGCGTACGGCGTCACCCGGCACGTGGCCGAACGGCTGGGCATTGACACCTCCACCGAACGAACCCTGTGGCGGGACCGGGCGATCGTCGAGATCAACCGGGCCGTGCTGTTCTCGTTCGACTCCGCGCGCGTCACGATCACCGACCACCACAGCGAGGCACTGCACCGGCTGGCCTGGTTGGGTTCCGCGCCCCGGACCGGTGCCTCCCGGCCGATGTTCACCGTCACCAAGGAAGCGACCCAGCGTGCCCGGCAGGGAGCACCGAGTGGCTTCCCGTCCCCCGAACCGAGCTGGCCACGGTACGACGTGCCGGCCCGGATGAACCGGCGTTGCCTGGGAACCGGCCTGCCCGAGGACTGACCGGCGCACCGGCCTTCGAGGCACCACGCCGGGCCGCGACGCGGTCCACGATCTCGGGGAGAACCGAGCTGAGCGACATGAGCAGCAACACCGCGAGGGCGATGAAAGCTCCGATTCCGGAAACGATGTTGGCGAGCATCTCTGACCTCCCTGGTCCTTCTTTCCAACACTTCAAGCATCGCCTTCGGGGCAGGTGCGGCGGATCGGTCATGTGGTCGGCCCCAGATGGCCATCTGGCCAGTCCCGCGCGTGCGGAACTGGCCAGATGGTTTACGGGACGCTCGTCCACTACTCGTCGGCGACGGGTTCGCGGCTGATCCTGCGCAGCATCGGGCCGCTGCTGGAGGCGGCGAGCACCGCGACGGCCACACCGATCACGACCGGCGCGAAGATCCAGCCGCTGATCACCACCTGGGTGTCATCGCCGAACAAGGTCAGCATCGAGACCCCGATCGCGATGCCGCCCGCACCGGCGGTCAGCGTCGCGACCAGCGCGGGCAGCGCTGCCTCGGTCCGCAGGGCGCGCCCCAGCATGCGCACCGGGGTTCCCGCCGCGATCAACGCGCCGAAGGTGCGTCGGCGATCGACCACCGACGACGCGGCGGTGATCGCGGCGCTGCTGCCCGCGAGCAGTGCGGCAAGCCCCAGTCCGATGGCGGTCACCCGCTTGAGGTCGCCCAGCATCGTCTGCTGTTCCTCCAGACGCAGCTCGCGGCTCATGAAGCTTTCGGCGGGCAGTGCCGCGGCGAGCGCGGTCCGCACCTTCTCCCGGTCGGCGTCGGTCGCCGGGTTCACCACCAGCGTCGATTCCCCGACGTTCGCGATCTCAGGCACTAGCTCGGGGTCGATCAGCACCGAAGAACTCAGCTCGGGATCCTGGCCGCCGAGCGGCCGCGTCACGACGTTGGCGGGCAACCCGAACGTCGGCGGTTCATCCTCGGAATCCGAGGCCGGGTAGGCCCGGATGCGCAGCCCCGAATCCGGCAGCTGAGTGGCGGGATCGGCACGAATGGCCGGTGGTCCCGCGCACACGCCGACGGCCATCCGGGTCACCGCCGCCGAGTCCGGGCAGCTGATCACCAGGCCGGCGTACGTCCCGCCCTCGGAGGTCTCGAGGGTGGCTTGGTTCGCGCTCACGACCGTGGCGTTCGCGCCGCGGCGCTCCAGCTCGCCGACGACGCGCTTCTTCTGGTCGGCCACCGTCGCGGACGGAACGTCCAGGTACAGCACGGAGTCCTTGAAGGAACGGCCGCCGCCCGCGAAGGTCTCGAAGCTGGGCAGGAGCGTCAGCGCCATCGACCCGACGAACACCGCGAGGACGATGCCGGACACGGACCGGTAGGCGGCCTTCGGGTCGCTGCGCAGCCGCCGACCCGCGAGCAGCATCGCGGGCCGTCGCCACGTGGTGGCGAACAGCTTGCCGAGCGCACCGGTCAGCCACGGACCGACGATCGAGGCGGACAGCAGAACCGCCGCGAGCGCCGCGAGCATGAAAGTCACGCCGCCGGTCTCCTCGGCCGTGGAGAGCCCGAACGCGAAGAACAGCGCTGCCGCGGGCAACGCGAGCAGCCGCCACGCCTTGGGCGCCTTCCGCGACTGGTTCATCGCCGCGCCGACCGGTGCCTGCACGACCCGGCGCAGGCCCAGCACCGCGGCCAGCACGACCAGCAGCGGAATCACGACCGCCACCGCGACGACCGTCGGCACGGACGGGGTGAAGTCGCTCGGCAACCAGGTGCCGCCGCCCCACGGGATCTGCGCTCCCACGAACCGCAGCGGCCAGCTCAGCAGGAGGCCGAGGACGGTTCCCGCCACCGCGGAGATGGTGGTCTCGGCGGCGACGGTGCCGACCACCTGCCCCGGCGTCGCACCTGCCAGCCGCAGGGCCGCGAGCCGGCGCTCCCGGCGAGCGGCGGTCAGCCTGGCCGCCGACGCGACGAGCACCAGGCTGGGAATCGCGAGCAGCACGATCCCCACCCCGGACAGGAACTTCAGCAGGAAGTCGTCGGTACCGGCCGCGATCCAGCCCGTTTCCTCGGCCTTGGTGGCGTCCAGCGTGCCCGGCTGGTGCCCGACCACCGCGACGAGCTGCTCCGGGAACTTCAGCGAGGTCTCGTCCAGAACGCCGACGACGTTGCCCTCGAAGCGGTTGGCGAGCTCTTCACGCGGGTGCTGCTTCGCCAGCTCGGCGAGCCGCGGCGACAGCAGAACCTCGCCCGCACCGGGGAAGCTCGGCGCGCCACCCACCGCGGGCCGGTCTCCCGACACGTCGAGCCGGATGATCTTCTCGTTCTTGAAGAAGTCCAGGCTCGCCTGCGAAATCGCGCCGGAGGGATCGGCGGCGCCGCGCTGCCAGGTCGCCCGCTCCATTCGAGCGTCCGTCGCGTTCGGCAGGGTCGCCAGGAACAGGACCAACGCGGTGGCGACCGCGACCCCGGCGGCGGTGAGCAGCGCCGACAGGCGGCTGCGCGAGTCGACACGCAGCACCCGCAGCGCCAGCTGCACGGGATTCATCCGACCATCACCCCGCCCGCGATCAAGCCGTCGCGGATCTCCACGATCCGCCCCGCCTTCGCGGCCAGTTCCCGGTCGTGCGTCACGATGACCACGGCCGCCTGGGTCGCCGCAGCGGCGGCGAACAGCGCCTGCGTGGTCTCCTCACCGGTGCGGGTGTCCAGGGCGCCGGTCGGCTCGTCGGCGAAGATCACCTTGGGGCGGTGCGCGAGCGCCCGCGCGATCGCCACCCGCTGCGCCTGACCGCCGGAGAGTTCGCCGGGCAGCCGCTTCTCCAGCCCGCCGAGGCCGAGCCGCCCCAGCCAGTCCCGAGCGCCGTCCAGCGCCTGCTTCCGATTGGCACCGGCCAGCAGCAGCGGCAGCGCCGTGTTCTCCTCCGCCGTCAGCTCGCCGACCAGCATGCCCTGCTGGAAGACGAAGCCGAACTCGTGGCGCCGCAGCGCGCTGCGCTTCGCCTCGCCGAGCTGGTCGATGCGGTGCCCGTCCAGGAGCACCTCGCCGCCGTCCGGGCGCAGGATCCCGGCCAGCACGTGCAGCAGCGTCGTCTTGCCGGAGCCCGACGGCCCGACGATCGCCATCACCTCGCCGGTGCGGATCGCGAGGTCCACCCCGGCGAGTGCCCGGTGCGAGCCGTAGTTCTTGACCAATCCGCGCCCCATCAGGAACGGTTCCCCGAGCCGCCGCTCGACGATTGAAGCCGACATCTTCCTTCCTCCTGCTCGTTTCGCGCCGCTAACGCCGTTCATCGCCGGCTCGTGCTCGCCGTGCCTGCGGTTGCTCGTGTTGGGGCTGCGGTCCGAATCTCGGGGCCCCACCGGTGCGGGACCTGCTGGATTCGAGATTGGCCGTCGGCGGCGGATTCCGGATCGGCCTCGGGGCCGCTGATCGACGCGCGAGGGTCGGCCGATCGGCCAGGGCATTCGAACCATTCGGCCAAGGTGTTCGAATCGGGCCACCGGTTACGGTCGAGCCGTGAGCAACATCGCGACGAGCCCCGGAACCGAGCCGTCCGCCCCCTGGTGGCGTCGGCTCGGCCTTTTCCTGCGCTCGCAGTGGATCTTCGCCGGGCTGCTCGGGTTGTTCTGGCTTGGGGACACCCTCGGGTTGCTCGACGACGACAGCGTGCTGCTCCCGGGGATCACCGCGATGGCGCTGCTGGCGATCCTCGGTCGCCGCGCGCCGGTCTGGTGCGGGCTCGCGGCCGCAGTCGTGCTGGGCTGCACCACGGTGGTCGGCCGGCTGTCCGGCGTGCACTTCCACTCCTTGGGGCTGATCACGATCACCCCGACCGAGAACCTGGCGGGCCTCCTGCTGGTGCTGTACCTGTTCCGGTTCCGCCCGCTGCACAAGGCCATTCCGGTCACCGCGGTGCTGGTGGTGAGCTGCGTCGCATCGGTGCTGGTACGCGCGCACATGTCGGTCGTCTACCCGCCGATAGTGTTCGGCCAGACGCTGAGCTTCGGCTTCCTGCAGCTGATGCTCACCGCGGGCACCGGCATCTACCTGCGCAGCCGGCGATCCGCGCCGGAGGAGTCCCGGGACACCCCGTTGCGCGCGCTGGTGCGCCGGCAGTGGCCGGTGATCGCGGTGCTGAGCGTGCTGGTCGTCTTGGAATTCACCAAGAACGGCGAAGATTCGCTGATCAGCGGCTTCGTGCTGCTGCTGTGCGGCGTCGTGATGTCCGTGCTGGCCGTCTTCGGGCCGGTCCGGCCGTTCGAGGCGTCGGTACTCGGGGCCACGGCCCTGGTGCTCACCTCGTTGATGATGCGCTTCTGGGGTCTCTCGACCGAGGTCGCCATGATCGGCGGGATCCCGATCTCCGCCACCGGAGCGGGCATGCTGCTGGTGACCTACGCCACCAGGCACGCGGAGCCGCGGCGCGCGGTGCTGGCGGGCGCCGCGCTGGTCGGTTCGGCGTTGTTCGCCCTGCTCGTGATGCCGGTCTCCTCGTCATCGTTCAGCGATTTCACCGACTACCTGCAGTCGATCTTCATCGGCGGGTTGTTCCTGGTCATCTCGGTCGGCACCGGGCTGTACTTCCGCGCGCGGGACACGGAACGCGCGAAGACCGTGCGCAGCGCGGTGTCGGACGCGCAGCAGGCCGAGCGGATGGCCTTGGCCCGGGAGTTGCACGACGTGGTGGCGCACCACGTCACCGGCATCGTGGTGCAGGCCCAAGCGGCCCAGATGGTCGCGGAGAAGAACCCGAAGGCGGCGACCGACGCGTTGGCGCGCATCGCCGACAGCGGCACCGAGGCGCTGACCGCGATGCGTCGGTTGGTCGCGAGCATGCGAGGCGCGGAACCGGCCGGCGCGTCGGCGGCCACCGAGCAGGCCACCACCGACCTCGAAGCGGACCTCGAAGCCCTCGTGAACGCCACTCGGCGGGTTCCGGTCGGCGACCACCGGCCGACCACTGTGGACCTGCGCATCGACCTCGGCCGGGAAATCCCGCCGGAGGTCGCCCGGTCCACCCTCCGCGTGGTGCAGGAATCCCTGACCAACGCCGAGAAGCACGCGCTCGACGCGAGCTACGTGCAGATCGACGTCCACGCCGACCCGGTGAACATCTACGCGCGGATCACCGATGACGGCACGGCAGTACGCCAGCAGCCGGTCGGCGGATCGGGCGGATACGGTTTGGTGGGGATGCGGGAACGGATCGAGCTGCTGGGCGGCCGGTTCCGGGCCGGTCCTGGAGACCACGTCGGTTGGTGCGTCGAAGCAGTTCTGCCGTTGGCGGAGCAGAACAGGGAAGTGGGACAGCGATGATCCGGGTGTTGATCGCCGACGACCAGGAGCTGGTGCGCGCCGGTTTCCGGATGATCCTGGAATCCCAGGACGACATCGAAGTGGTGGCCGACGTCGCGAACGGCGTGGACGCGGTCCGGGTCGCACGGGAGAAGCGGCCGGACGTGTGCCTGATGGACATCCGCATGCCCGGGATCGACGGGTTGGAGGCCACCAAGCAGCTGGCCGGCCCCGACGTCACCGACCCGATCAAGGTGGTCGTCGTGACCACCTTCGATCTCGACGAGTACGTCGACAGCGCGTTGCGGAACGGGGCGAGCGGCTTCCTCCTCAAGGACGCCGGTCCGACGCTGCTGCTGGAGGCGATCCGGGCGGCGGAGCGCGGCGACGCGCTGGTCTCGCCGCAGATCACGGTGCGCCTGCTCAAGCACTTCTCCCAGCCCCAGGTGCAACGCCGTGCGGTGCAGGCGCCGTCCGCGGTCCTGACCGAACGCGAGCTCGACGTCGTGCGGGCGACCGCGCGCGGCCTGACCAACGGCGAGATCGGCCAGGAGCTGTTCATGTCGCTGTCGACGGTGAAGACGCACCTCGCCTCCGCGCAGGGCAAGATCAAGGCCCGCAACCGGGTGGAGACCGCGGCTTGGGCCTGGCGCAGCGGGCTCATGGACGAATGATCTTCGCCGCGGCACCCGTTGGCCCGGCCTAGCCAGCCGATTCCTGGCGGCGTGCGCCGCTTTTGCGTGCCACGCCGTTGGTTTCTCGCGGTTTGACAGCATTGCCCGGCGGCTGTTGCACGGCCGATCCCTCCTGCTGCGCCTACCCGTTCGGGGTCGGTCGATCGGTCAGCCGGGACTGACCGATCGAACGAGGCCGACCGGCCGATCAGCCGAGGTCCAGGGGCCGGAATCGCGCGATTCTGGAGTCATGACGAGGCGCACTCAAGACATCTTCTTCATGGCGGTGCTGGGCGGAATCGCGGGACTGGCGGGGGTGATCATGTTGCTCGTCATGAGCACGGCGGGTGGCGGATAGGCGTCGGGCAGAATGCGGGCATGTCGATCGCACTGCGCCTGCACGCACCGATGGTTCTGCCCTGCGATCCCGGCTGCTCGGTGATCAGGGACGCCGTGGTGGACGTCGACGGCGAGGGTCGCATCGTGTACTGCGGGCCGCGGGTCGGTGCGCCGGAACGTCCGAACGACGCGACCGTCCGGGAATGCAGCGGAATCCTGCTGCCGGGCCTGATCAACGCGCACGCGCACAGCCCGATGACGCTGCTGCGGGGGATGGGTGGAGACCTGCCGCTGCTGCGTTGGCTGCACGAGGTGATCTGGCCCGCCGAGGCTCGGCTGCGTCCGGCGGACGTCCGCGCCGGGATGGAGCTCGGGTGCGTCGAGATGCTGCGGGCCGGCGTCACGACGAGCGCCGAGATGTACTTCATGGGCGAGTCGGCGGTGGAGGCCACCCTGGCGGTCGGGTCGCGCGTGGTGTTCGCATCGGCGGTGATCTCCACACCAGCGCTGGAGAAGCTCGGCGGCTGGCAGGGCATGGTCGACGGGATCAACCGGTGGATCGACGCCGACGGCCTTCGGTTCGGCCCCGGTGATCGGGTGGAGCTGGCGTACGGACCGCATTCGGCTTACACGCTGCCGCCGGAGGCGCTGCAGACCATCGGCGAGTCCGCGCAGCAGCGTGGCGCCCTGGTCCACACGCACGTGGCGGAGAGCGCCGCCGAAGACGCCGAGCAGCGCAAGCAGTTCGGTTCGGTGCCCGCGCTGTTGGAGAAGCTCGGCGTGCTCGACGGCCGGGTGCTCGCCGCGCACGGCGTGCACCTGTCGGACGACGACATCGAGTTGTTCGCGCGCCGCGGGGTGGGCGTGGCGCACTGTCCGGGATCCAACGCGAAGCTCGCGTCGGGGACCGCGCGGCTGGTCGACATGCTGGCCGCCGGAATTCCGGTGGGGCTGGGCACCGACGGGCCGTCCAGCAACGACGATCTGGATCTGTGGGAGGAGGTGCAGTTGGCGGGACTGTTCGCACGGACGGTCACGGGCGATGCGACGGCGCTCAGCTCGCGGGCGGCGCTGCTCGCGGCGACGCGAGGCGGGGCCGAGGCGCTGCACCGCGACGACATCGGTGCGCTGGAACCCGGGTGCTGGGCCGACATCGTGCACCTCGACGTCGACAACCCGGCGTTCGCCACGGGCCTGGACGCGCCGGACGATCAGGTGTTGGCGAACGTGGTGTGGGCGGCCGGTTCCCGGTCCGTCCGGGACGTCTGGGTCGCGGGTGAAGAAGTGCTGCGCGAGCGCGAGCCCACGCGGGTGGACCGGCGCACCGTGCAGGCCACGGCACGCAAGTCCGCGCAGCACATCCGGAGCTGAACCGAGGCCACCTGTTCGGACCGGATGCTTGGGCCGGTCCCGGCGCAGGGCGCGCTTCGCGAGGCGGCGTCAGCCGTTTGCGGCGCGAGGTGCTGCTCGGACTGAGGTGGGTCGCATCCGGCTGGGACGGCTCCGACGTAGCGGCTTGGGCTTTCGCCACGCCGGAGCGACCACAGCAAGACTGCGGCTGTCGCAGGGGGCTTCCCGTGCGGGTCGTCCCTTGCGGAACGGGCCTCAGGACGGCCGGATGACGATCTCGGTGAGGTGTGCGTCGCCGGTGGCCCGCACCGCGGACACGATCGGCGTAGCGACCGACTCGGGGCGCAGGTAGTGGTCCGGCTCGAACGCGCCGCCCTCCTGGTCGCGGACGGTGCGCTGCATGTCGGTGGCGGTGCGTCCCGGGAACACCGAGGTGACCCGCACGCCGTTGCCGGCTTCCTCGGCGCGGAGCACGTCGGCGAAGGCGCGCAGCGCGAACTTGCTCGCGGCGTACGAACCCCAGTTCGGCTTCGCGGACAGGCCTGCGCCGGAGTTGACCAGCACCACGTGGCCCTTCGCGGCGCGCAGCGCGGGAAGCAGCAGGCGCGTCAGCTCGGTGACGGCGAAGAGGTTCAGCTCGAAGGTGCGCCGCCAGGAGTCGCCGGAGGCTTCGGCGACCGAGGCCAGCTCGACCAGGCCGGCGCTGTGCACCACCACGTCGAGCCGCTCGATGTCGGCGACCGCAGTGGCCACGGCGTCGTGGTCGGTGAGTTCCACGGGCCACGATTTGGCGCCGGGGAGCTCGTCGACGAGCTCCTGCAGCGCGGTGGCGTCGCGCCCGCCCAACAGCAGGTCGTGCGTGTCGGAAAGCGAGTGGGCGACGGCGGCACCGATGCCTCGCGAGGCGCCGGTGACCAGGGCAATTGGGCGTTCGGGCATGGTCTAACGGTATCGCCGTACGGTTTCGGCCCGGCGACCGGCCGTCCCAATCAGCGGACTACCTCTTGACCCATTGGGGGTATGAGGCTTAGGTCACCCGAGTGAACAGTGTCGAGGCCGCCCCTGCCGGTGCCCAGAACCGCATCCTGCGCAAGGTCGCGGTCCGGTTGATGCCGTTCCTGATCTTGCTCTACTTCGTGAACTACCTGGACCGGGTCAACATCGGCTTCGCCGGCCCGAACGGCATGAACGACGAGCTGGGGCTGACCGCGACCGCGTTCGGTTTCGCGTCGGGCATCTTCTTCATCGGCTACCTGGTGCTGGAGGTGCCGAGCAACCTCGCCCTGCACCGCTTCGGGGCGCGGAAGTGGCTCGCCCGCATCATGATCACCTGGGGCGTGGTCGCGACGGTGATGGCGTTCGTGCCGAGCCCCACCGCGCTGATCGTGCTGCGGTTCCTGCTCGGCGTGGCGGAGGCCGGGTTCTTCCCGGGCATCATCCTGTACCTGACCTACTGGTTCCCGGCGGTGCAGCGGGCGAAGGCCGTCGCGCTGTTCATGACCGCGGTCCCGGTGTCCAGCGCCATCGGCGCCACCGTGTCGAGCGCGTTGATCAGCACCGGACACGGGATCTTCGGGCTGTCCGGCTGGCGGTTCATGTTCCTCGTCGAGGGCATCCCGGCGATGCTGCTGGCGGTGGTGACCTGGTTCTACCTGACCGACCGGCCGTCCCAGGCGAAGTGGCTGTCGCCGCAGGAGCGGGCCTGGCTGACCGAGCAGCTGGAGGCCGAGCGCGCGCAGACCGAGACGGCGCACGGCTGGCCGCTGCGGAAGGCGCTGACCCACCCGCGGATCCTGGCGCTGGCGTTCGTGTACTTCGGCATCGCGTACGGGCTGTACGCGCTGGGCTTCTTCCTGCCCACCATCATCAAGGGCTTCGAGCAGCAGTACGGCACCGATCTGTCGACGATGGAAACGGGATTGATCACGGCGGTGCCGTACGTGATCGGCGCGGTGGCCATGGTGCTCTGGGCCGCGCACGGCGACCGGACGCGGGAGCGCGTGTGGCACGTCGCGCTGCCGATGCTGCTCGGCGGCATCTGCATCCCGATCGCGCTGTACCTGGGCAATCCGGTCAGCGCGATGGTCGCCGTGACGATCTGCGCCGTCGGTGTCTGCGCGGCGCTGCCCACCTTCTGGGCGTTGCCGAGCAACTTCCTGGCGGGCACGGCGGCGGCGGGCGGTATCGCGCTGATCAACTCGCTGGGCAACATCAGCGGTTTCGCGGCGCCCTACATCACGGGCGCGCTCAAGGACGCCACCGGCTCGCAGAAGACCGGCCTGTGGGTGGTGGGCATCGTGATGGTCGCGGCGGCGATCACGGTGGTCGCCCTCCGCGCGGCGCCACGCGCGGAGCAGCAGGAATCGACCGACGCCCGATCCGAAAGCTGACGCACGGCATCCAAAGTGGACGCCGCAGCGCCCGTACTTCAGGAGCGAGCAGCGGCGTACAGCCGCAAGAACGCCCGCACACCGCTCACGATGAGCTGGTCGGCCTCGGCCTGCGGAATCGGCATCGAGCCGTAGAACGTCCGCTGTAGCACGGCGGTGACGGTGAGCAGGTTGAGGTGCAATGCGGCCTGCTCTGCGTCGTCGAACTCGAGCAGGCCGTTGTCGGCGATCTTCCGGAGGTACGGCGCGAGCCGCTCGTGCGCCGACTGCGGGCCCGCGGCCAGCCACTTCTCCAGCACCGCCGGGGAAATCCGGGTCACCTCCGCTTCCAGCGTCCGGACGAGCGCGAAGTGGTCCGGGAACTCCGCCACCGCCGCGACCCGGTCCCGGCAGAAGGCGACGAGGTCTTCCTCGAGATCGACGATCTTGCGCAGGTGCAGCTCCATCAGCCGCAAGATGGCGTCGGTGACCTCGTGCGCCCCGTCCAGCGCCACCGACAAGAAGAGCTGTTCCTTGTCGGCGAAGTGGTTGTAGATGGTGCGCTTGGACACCTGCGCTTCTGCGGCGATCGCGTCCACGCTGGCCCGCGTGTACCCCTCGCGGCCGAACACCTTGCGCGCCGCCTGCTCGATGGCGCGGCGCTTCTCCGGTCGGCCGGTCGGTGACACCGGAGCTCCCTTCCAGCGAACTGCACTACTCCGTGCAGTCTACGTCGGACCTCACCGGGAGCCGCCGACCTTGGGGCCGGACCGCAGGTCGGTGAAGTAGCTGTCGTGCTCCACGAAGAACCGCTCCCGCTCCGCGTCGCCCAGCGCCGCGATGTGCCCGACGCCTTCGAAGTACCCCTCGCGCGGGGCGCCCGGCGCGAACAGCATGAGGAACGACACCGGCTCGTCGGACTCGTTGTAGAAGGAGTGCAGCCCTCCCGGGGGCACGTAGAGGAAGTCGCCCTTGGTCGCTTCGCGCCACTTCGCCCCGTCGTAGACCTGCATCGATCCGTCGGTGACGAAGAACGATTCGGACATCGCCTTGTGGAAGTGGGTGCCGGTTCCGGCGCCGGGAGCGAGGTCGACCACGTGGTAGAGCCCGAAGTCGCCGCCGGTGGCGATGTCGTGGGTTCGGCCGGTCGGTTTGCCGGTGGCCAGGTAGTAGGTCCTGGTGCCGGACGGGTTGACCAGCTCCGGATCGGCGTCCGCCGGGCGGAAGGAAGCGCTGATCTCGCCGGCGTCGCCCCGGTACCGGTCTGGCGGGTAGGACATGGTGATCCTCCTCTGGGTCTCACCACGAAATTACACTCGACAGTGCAATAACTCAACTGCACGGTGTAGTTTACTTATCTCGCCCCGACGCTCACCGGAACACGGCGTCGAACGGCACGATCTCCAGATCCACTCGGTCTCACCCCGTCTGCGACTGAAAGTCGTTGCCGTTCCTGCGAAGCAGCGCATGGACGTCCGAGGCGAGCTCGTGCAGCCGCGGTTCCCGAGCGGCGGCCGCATCGAGTTAGCCGTGCTGGTGATCCTGCAACCGGGCGAACACGGCCCCGCCCGCGCAGATGGCTGGCCGCATCAGCCCGCAAACGCAACGAGGGCCTCCGGACCTGCCGGAGACCCCCGCGCTCGCAAGGTGGATCAGCGCTGGCCGATCTCACCGCCGTCCTTGCGCCAGACCGCCACGACCGACGGACGGGGCTGCGAGTCGCCGCCGTCCGGCCAGTGCGAGGCCGGCTTGTCCGCGCTCGCCCCGTCGAGCTCGCCCGGGTGCTGCACGCACACGGTCACCACGGTGTCCCGGACCACCGGGCCGCAGGTCTCCGCGCCGTGCGGCACCGTCAGGAACTGCTTGACCCGACCGCGCTCCGGGCCGTCGACCGGCACCGCGAACAGACCGTCGTTGCTCTTCAGCGCGTTGCCGTCGGTGGAGATCCACAGGTTTCCGTGCCGGTCGAACGCCACGTTGTCCGGGCACGAGATCGGGCTGACCTGCGACTTGTCGAACCCGCCGAAGTAGGTGCCGGCGTCGTTCGGGTCGCCGCACACCAGCAGCAGGTCCCAGCGGAACTTGGTGCCCGTCGCGTCGTCGTCGACCTCCAGCACGTGGCCGTGCTTGTTGCCGACCCGCGGGTTGGCCTCGTCCGGCGCCGCGTTGCCGGTCGAGCCGCGGTTGGAGTTGTTGGTCAGCGCGCAGTAGATGCGGCCGTTGACCGGGTTCGGCTGGATGTCCTCCGGCCGGTCCATCTTCGTCGCGCCGACCTTGTCGGCGGCGAGCCGGGTGAAGACGTAGACCTCTTCGGCGGTGAAACCGGGCACGAACGACTTCTTGCCGCTGGCCAGCGGAATCCACTCGCCGGTGCCGTCGAAGGCGCCGTCCGAGGGCAGCTTGCCGGTGCCGTCGATCTCGCTCGCCGGGCTGTTTCCGGTGAACCGCGCGACGTACAGGGTGCCGTCGTCGAGCAGCGTCATGTTGTGCCGGCGGGCGTAGGCGCTGTTGCCCGGCTTCATCTTGCCGTTCGACACGAACTTGTAGATGTAGTCGAAGCGCTCGTCGTCGCCGGAGTAGGCGACCACGCGGCCGTCGTCGGCGATCGTGACCGCCGCGCCCTCGTGCTTGAACCGGCCGAGCGCGGTGTGCTTGATCGGCGTGGAGTTCGGGTCGTGCGGGTCGATCTCGACGATCCAGCCGAAGCGGTTGGCCTCGTTGGGCTCCTTCGCGAGGTCCCAGCGCTTGTCGAACTTCTCCCACTTGCGGGTGCTCGCGGTGCCCTTGAGGCCGTAGCGGGCGTAGCGCGCCTTGGTCGCCGGGTCGATGACCGAGTCGGCGTTGGCGAAGTACTGGTTGAAGTTCTCCTCGCCGGAGAGGATCGTGCCCCACGGCGTCAGGCTGCCCGCGCAGTTGTTCTGCGTGCCGAAGACCTTGGTGCCGGTCGGGTCGACCGACGTCTTGAGGTAGTCGCTGCCCGCGGCCGGGCCGCGCAGCTCGAACGGCGTGTTGAGGGTGATGCGCCGGTTGTACCGGCTCGGCTTCGGCGTGAGCCCGCCGCGCCGCTCCCGCTCCACGTACACCACCGAAAGGCCGTGCGCGGCCCAGGCGATGCGCACCTGCTCCTCGGTCGGGTTGTTCTCGTCGTAGCCGACGAACATGTGCGTTTCGGTGGTGTACTCGTGGTTGACCACGAGCAGGTTGCTCTTGCCGCTGCTGTCCAGCGGGACCAGTTCGGCGAAGTCGTTGTTGTAGCCGAACTGCTTTTCCTGCGCCGCCGCGGTCTGCTTGTTGAAGTCGAACTCGGGCGCGTCCGCCACCACCGGGTCGCCCCAGCGGATCACGATGCCCTGGTCGTAGCCCTCAGCGGTGACCACGAGGTCTTCGGTGTTCGGGGCGACCGGGGTGAAGTCGGTGCCCGGGACGTTCCCGCGGCCGGGGCCGGCCGGCGCGGCCGGAGCGGCGGTGGCGGTTCCGGTGAGCGCCGCTGCGCCGCCGACGGCAAGCGCGATCACGCCGCTTGCCTTCAGCGCGGAACGGCGGCTGAGCACGCTCTCGACGATGTCGCCGAAGTAGGCGTTGGCCGAGGTGTTCGGGGCCTCGTGCGCGCATGCGTTGCCGCAGCGGTACTTGCAGGTGACCGAGGCGCGGTTCGCGGAGTGGTGGGAAAGCAGTGGGAGCGGGATTACCCGCCCGCTGTCCGGTCGGGAAGGCAAGCGGACCTCCAGGTGCTCGTTGGGGAACACCTGGAAGTTAGGGCGATCAGGCGATGGTTCCTGTACGCGAAGGTGAACAAGACCTAAACAAGCGACACAGAGTTATCAAAACGGTGCCGGGACAGCCGAAAAGGCCCAACGCAGCGTATCCGGGCGGACACGGATCAGCAGTAGGGCCGCTGGTCGGTGAGCGACGCGGCCACGTTCAGCCAGACCCGGAACTGCCGGTAGATCTCGGGAACGGGGCCGCTGATCGCGACGGTGCGGTCGTCGCGGCCGGTGACGCCGGGGAGGTTCAGCAGCGTGTCGGCCACCGAAGCCGACTGCCAGCGCACCGCGAGCGTCGCGGTTTCCGGCGCGGGCCGCGGCGCCGGGAGCTCGCCGGTCAGGGCGGCGGCGGTCGCGGTTTCGATCGCATCGCGCGCTTCGGCGACCGGCAGCAGTTCGGCGGCGAAGCGGCCGCGCGCGTACTTCACCGCCGCGGTTCGCACGCCGGAATCCCATTCGGCCATCTCCGCGCACGCGGTGTCGTCGCCGGAGAGCAGCACCACCGGGGCACCGAGCGCGGCGGCGGTGGCGTGGGTGAGGCCGATCTCGCCGGTGGCTCGGTCGTCGAGCCACATGTCCTCGATCTCGTGGCCCATGAAGCTGTGGCTGAGCACGCCCGACGTGCCTGCTCGCGAGTGGTAGCCGATGCAGAGCGCGGCGTCGAAGGTGTCGTCGAGCCCTTCGAGCATGCCCATGTTCTTGGGCTTGCCGCGGATCAGCCGGGCCGCCGGGTGCAGCATGTCGGAGCGCAGGTTGCGCATCGGTCCGTGCGCGTCGTTGACGGTGATCTCGGTGGCCCCTGCGGCGATCGCGCCGCGGATCGCCGCGTTGACGTCCTCGGCCATCATCTGCCTGCCGTACTCGTAATCCCGCCCGGCGGGCTGGACGTCTTGCGCGTCGACGAGGCCGGTGACGCCTTCCATGTCGACGCTCAGGTAGATCCGCATCCGCCACCTCCGAAGATCACCGGTCACCGCATGGTTTCACGGCTTCCGGGTTCTCAGCGCAGAGGATTGCTCCGCAACCAGGCCAGGACCTGCTCGGCGTGCTCGTTGGGCGGGAAGATCGGGTAGTGGACGTGCTCGATCACGCCGTCGCGGATGATCAGCGTCAGCCGCTTGTAGAGCGTCGTCCCGCCGGCCTCGAACGTGGGCAGGCCGAGCGCGTCGGCCAGACGCAGCGCGGGGTCGGAAAGCATCTGGAACGGCAGGTGGAGCCGCTCGACGACCTCTCGCTGGTAGTCGGTGGACTGGCTGGACAGGCCGAACACACGGGTCGCCCCGGCCTCGTGCAGGTCCTCGTGGTGGTCGCGGAAGCCGCAGGCTTCGGGGGTGCAGCCACGCGCTCCGGGGATGGAGTCCCAGCCTTCCGGGAGATCGGTGCCGGGACGACCGGTGAGCGGGTAGATGTAGAGCACTGCACGGCCCGGACCGAACGCGTCGACATGGACCGTTTCGCCTGCCGTGCTCGGGAGCTCCAGGCGCGGCATCCGCATCCCGGGCAGGTGGTCGGCCGCGCCATCGTCCTCGGGCACGGGCAGGTCGGCGGGCAGGTTCAGGTAGTCGTTCATCGGGTCCTCTCCACTGGCCGCGCAGCTGTTGCGATGGGCGGCATCTTGCAGGTGTGCGATCAGCACCGCGCGGCGCGAGGTGAGCGCCTCGATCCGCTCGCTGAGCTCATCGATCGCCTCTCGGTATCCGGCGAGCGAGGCCGGGCAGTCGTCCGCGTGCCGCCGCCCGGCCTCGAGGCAGTCGAGGAACGGCCGGGTGCGCTCGACGGGGATGCCCAGCTCGCTGAGGGCCTTGACCTCCCGAACCAGTCGCACGTCGGCCTCGTCGTAATCCCGGTAGCCGTTGGGCAGCCGTTCGGGTGCGATCAACCCCAGCGATTCGTAGTAGCGCACCGCTTTGGTCGTCACACCTGCCCGCCGGGCCAGTTCGCCGATCCGCATTCCTGTCACCTCGATGAACGCTAAACCTTGCCCCCGGGGGCAAGGTCAAGTCGAATTGCGGTATTCCCCGCAGGCCATGCCTCCGGCTCCGGGGGGCTGCCGATTGAATGGTGCGGAGAAGGGGAGTGAGGCATGAGCGAAGACGTCCTCTCGGTCATACCCGCCGATCCGCGCTGGCAGCCGGACCGGGCTGCGGCCGACCGTGCCGCCGCGGTCGCGGCGCGCCTGGCTCCGGGGACTGCCGGTGGCGCCTCGGTCGAGATCCGCATGACCTGGCACGACGAGATGACGGCCATCGACTGCGGCGACAACCTGGAGCGGATCGGCTGCCCGCACTGCGGCGCGTCGATCGACCTCACGTGGTGGTCGGGCTTGCTGGAAGTCCTTCGTGGGGCGGGTTTCGAGACGCTCGCGGTGCAGGTGCCGTGCTGCCGTGCTGCCGTGCTGCCGTGCCGAAGCGTCGTTGGACGAGTTGGACTTCGACTGGCCGTGCGGCTTCGCCCGCTTCGAGATCGCCATCTGGAATCCGGAGCGCATCTGGTTCGACGAGGCGGAGCTCGCCGCCCTCGCAGCAGCGCTCGGACATCCGGTGAGTCAGATCCGCGCCCACCTCTGACGGACGGGGTGCCTTGGGCGCCTGGACGAGGTGACCGGCCTGTTCGCCTCGCCGGATGCTCTCGCTACGCGCCGCGTAGTGGCTCGACTCGACTCGGGGAAAATCGGTTTCACCGGCCCGGCATGCGTTGCTACGTTCTCCGGCATGGCTTGTCCCGCTGCTTGTGCCTTCTTCATCCGGTTGCGTTCCGCTTAGGCGGCGCCGGATCCGTTTTCGCGCCGCCGTCCGCGTCCGGGCTCTCGTTTCCCGACGCGCGGTTCGTCGTGCGGTGAAACCACGCTGACCTGCGCTCGCGAGGGCCCGGTTCCGACCGGTCCGCGAACGCAGGAGCTGCCAACATGCCTGTCCGCCGGAATTCGGCGCGCGATCGTGCGCGCCGCGAACTCGGCCAGAACTTCTTGATCGACCGCGGCGCCGCCCGCCGCATTGCCGATCTGCTCGATCCGTCGCCGGTTCCCGTGGTGGAGCTCGGCGCGGGACGCGGGGCCATCACCCGCGAATTGGTCCACACTGGACAGCCGATCACGGCAGTGGAGCTCGATCCGCACTGGGCCGATCAGCTCCGCGACGAGTGTCCTGGGGTCCGCGTGATCACGGGCGACATGCTCGAATTCCGCTTCCCCCGCGCGCCGCACGTGGTGGTCGGCAACCTCCCCTTCGGCATCACGACCGCGATGACGCGCCGGCTGCTGGGCACGCCGTGCTGGTCGGAGGCGGTGCTGCTGGTGCAGTGGGACGTCGCCCGGAAGCGAGCCGCGGGCGGCAACCAGCTCACCGCGCAGTGGTCGCCCTGGTACGAATTCCGGCTCTGCGGCAAGGTTTCCGCGCGTTCGTTCCGGCCGGTGCCGGCGGTCGACGGCGGCGTGCTGCGGATCCTGCGCCGGGCGGGTCCGCTGGTGCCCTTCGGCGAACACCGCCGCTACCAGCGGTTCGTCGAGGAGGTGTTCACCGGCCGCGGGCGGGGCCTGACCGAGATCGTCCGCAACGTCACGGGATGCCGGGTCCGCGGCCTGCCTGCGCTTCCCCGGGATCTCACGGCCGAAGGCTGGGCCCGCCTCTACCTCGAAACCACCTGACCGCAAGTGGGCCACGAGCGCTCGCGGGATGACGGTTTCGCGCGAAACCGTCATCCCCAGGCGTGGAGAACGCCGTTTTCGCGCGAAAACGGCGCACGATCACCGCCGGTCAGGCCTGCCGCCGCAGGAACTCTTCGAGGGTTTGCAGCCCCGGGTGCTGTTGGCGCAGGGCCGGGATGTCGGCCCGGTAGCCGCTCTCCTCGAACCACTCGAACATCCGGTCCCGCCCCTCGAACGGCCTCGGTTCGTAGCGGGTCGGGGTGCCGGTGACGCGCTGGATCGTCTCCGCGACCTGCTGCATGGTCGGCTCGTCACCGGCGATTTCGAGCTGCCGGCCGATGTAGCGCTGCGGGTCGTCCAACGCGGTGGCCGCGAAGTAGCCGATGTCGTCGGGGGCGATCATCTGCAGCGAAGTCGCCGGGGCCAGCGGCAGCGACAGGACCTGCTCGCCTGCATCGCCGGTGGTGCTGACCAGGTTGGTCATGAAGAACACCGGGCGCAGCACGGTGGCGGGCACACCGATGCGCCGGATGTGCTCCTCGACGGCGAACTTGCTCTCGAAGTGCGCGATGCCGGAGTCGCGCTCGGCGCCGCCGACCGAGCTGTAGACCAGGTGCGAGACACCTGTCTCCAGCGCGACGTCGGCCACGGTCGTGCCCTGGCGGACTTCGGCGGCCAAGCCGGCCTCGTCCCACGCCAGGGCCTGCACGCTGTACACCGCGTCCGCCCCGGCCATCGCCGCGCGCAGGGAATCGGCGTCGTCCAGGTTGCCCTGGACCAGCACCGCGCCCGCATCCCGCAGCGCGCGGGCTGCGGGCTTCTCCGGGTCGCGCACCAGCGCGCGCACCGTCCAGCCGCGCGCCAGCAGGTGGCGGGCGGTCGCGCCGCCCTGGTTTCCGGTGGCACCGGTGACGAGAGCCGTCCGGTCGTCGGTCATGGGAACACCTTCCGTCGTAGCCACGCGAACACCGCCATCCTCGAACTTCGACCTTACTCGAGCCCAATTCGATGTGACGCAATGCACAACATGTGATCGCCGGGGGGGTGGCCGGGCGCCGGGTCGGGGGCAGGGCGCCCGGCCACCATGCGGTCCGGCGAGGGGAGGGAGTTCGCCGGACCATGTCTCGGTCAGATGCGCAGGCGCGCAAGGGTTTCGGTGTTCAGGCAGTGCCGCCCGGCGGACTCCGCTTCCCGTTGTCGCTCAGCCTCGACCTCGTCGATCAACTGCCACACGTTGAGCGCGCCATCGCCCGCACCGGCGTGCTGCGCACGCGGAGCGCGGACCAGCAGCATGCTCGCGATCAGCACGTTGACCAGAACCAGAGTGCTCACCTGAAGCCAGAACATCGTTGTCTCCTCATCGCCATAGGTTGCGTTTGTGCTGGTCAGGACCCGTGCGTACTTTGTGTCGCCATAGCAGCAAAAAGTGCTCACGGGCCGGTGGCCCACCGGGCGCTGATGCGCCGCCAGCAGTCCATACAGGTGTCCTCGCTGACCCACTCCAGCTCCCGCGGCAGCCGCTGCACCTGCCACGCCCCCACCTCCACACCGCAAAACGACATCACCGACGCATACGGCTCCGCCCGCTTCGCGGCCACACCGAACGCATGCCGCCCAACCCCCACCGGCCGCCAAAACCAGTCCACACCAGCCTTTTCGAACATCCCCGCCTCCTGGTGCCATTTACTTGATGTGGTGCAGGCACCACTATCCCGAAGCTGTCACCTTGTGTGCAATCACACTTACGGACGGTGAGGATCTCTCTCTAGGATCTGGTGCATGCCTGGCACCAGTAGCGGGAGTCCCAGGGCCCGCGCCCTGGGAGCAGAACTCAGAGAAGCGCGTCAGCGACAGAACCTCTCAGTGCGCGAGCTCGCTCGACGACTTGGAACATCGCACACGCTGATATCGCGCTACGAGACCGGCGCAAGGCTCCCGAGACCAGAGGATGTGGCGAGCATCCTGCAAGAACTTGGTGTCACGGGCGAGAATAGAGAACGCGCGCTGGATCTAGCCCGACAGGCAGGCGACCCGAACTGGTTGGCCCTGGGAAACTCCGGGAGCGGTCGTCCGCTGGCGAGTTACATCGATTTCGAGCGAAGTGCCACGGAGATCATTGACGTCGCGCCGCTGCTGATTCCAGGTTTGCTGCAGACCGCCGACTACGCACGGGTGGCCATGACGGGCAGTCGCTCCGGGGAGGCCGAGACCAGGCTGATGCTTCGGTTGGCTCGGCGCGAGATTCTCACCCGCCGCAATCCCGTGAAGCTACATGCCCTGATCTGCGAAGACGCATTGCGCCGCCCGTTCGGCGGCCAGCAGGTTCAGCACGAGCAACTGCTGCATCTCGGCACGATGGCAGAAATGGCCAATGTGGACATCCAGGTGCTTCCGGCGCGGGAGACGCTGTGGAACGCGTCCTTGGTCGGTCCGTTCGTGTACCTGAGCTTCCCGAAGGCACTTCCCATCGTCCATCTGGAGCACTACAGGTCTTCTGTCTTCTTGTACGACAAGAAGTTGGTCGCGGACTACCAACGCGCGGCCGATGAACTGCGAGAACAAGCGCTGAGCTCTGACGCGTCGTTGCAGCTGATCAAAGCACTGGCCGCTGAGATTGGAGAGACCCGCTGATGCTGGAAGCTGAGATGACATGGCGGAAGTCCAGCCGCTCTGGACCTGACACCAACTGCGTCGAAGTCGGGTGGCGAAAGTCGACCCACTCTCAAGGGCAAGGCACGTGCGTCGAGGTCGGCCTCGGGGTCGACGCCGTTGGGGTGCGGGACACGAAAGACCGGGACGGTGGGCACTTAGCCGTGCCGGTGCCGAGCTGGCACCGGTTCATCGGCGCCGTCAAAGGCGGCACCTTCGACCGATAGCGGGGTGGCGAGGGACACCGTTGACCGACTATGGAGCCCGCCCCGCTGCGCTGCGGGTCGACCACCGAGCGTCGCGATCGGCGCCCGGGAAAGACCAGGTCCTTCATCTGCGGAACCCGAGGCCTCTACCCTGCGTCCTAGGCTTGGCAGTTGATCGGCGGCTGAGAGGTTGCGGACGTGTACATCGAGGAAACCGGCGCGGGAGACGGTGACATCAAGGTCACCGTCGAAGGCGAGGAGTACACCGCCGAGGCCAACTACGACCTCGACGGCGATGGCATCGACGAGACGGTCGCCGTGATGACCGACGACGGCTACGTCGCATACATCGACGATGACGGCGACGGCCAGGCCGACGTCATGCAGTCGATCAACAGCGACGGCGTGGTCGTCGAGCAGGCCCGCTTCGACGCGGAGACCGGCGCGTGGACCGGCGAGGCGCCCCAGCAGCACCCGGGCGGCGCCGACCCGGAGGACCAGCAGCACGGCCAGTCGATGGTCATCGACACCCCGCAGGGCGACATGCAGGTCGGCCCGGCCACCGAGGACACCAACCAGGACGGCATCGCCGACACCGCGGTCGTGGAGACCGAGGCCGGCGGCACCATGCTGGTCACCGACGTCGACGGCGACGGGTCCGCCGACCAGGTCGTGGAGATCAGCCAGACCGGCGACGTGACGATCTCGCACCACACCGGCGACGGCCAGTGGACCGTGGTCGAGCAGGGCAAGATGACCGACGACGGCCAGTACGCCCCGAACCAGGCGACCGGCGCGACCGACGACGCGGCCTGGACCTTCGACGACGCGGCCCAGCCGCACGCGGCCAACGTCGACACGCACAGCGGCGCGGGCGGTGGCGGCGCGGGCGGTAGTGCCGGTGGCGGCGCGGGCGGTAGTGCCGGTGGCGGCGCGGGCGGCGGCCTGCGTGGCAAGGCCGACTCCGACGAGGTCTGGGGCTGACCGCTCGACGCGATTCCCACCCCGCCCGATGCGCATCGGGCGGGGTTTTTCACATCCGCGCCGGGGAGCAACCGCCATTCGGTCGATGCCTGCGCGTAACCCGGTGTTCGCGAACACGTCCGGTTCGCCGGAAATTCTGGATCCAAGCGATCCCGGGACGGCGAGATTTTCGTCCAGACCACTACTCAGGTCGCTTCTGAATCGATTCCCTTATCGTTCTTGTGAGAGAACGAACATGGCTGATCTCCATTGCGCGCCCGATCCGCCGTTAGCCTCGGTGCATCCCTTTTTCACTTCGCCCGGTCTTCGGGGCGGGCGAAGCTTTCCCTGTAAAGGCCGACGGGACCCCGTCGGCGAATCCGGGCTGTGGCGCCCAGTCAGGAGACGCGGAGCGATGACCGCATTGACCATCCCAGGTCTCGACCAGGCACCGACCACGCACGAGCGCCTGTTGTCGTGGGTGCGCGAGGTCGCCGAGCTGACCACACCCGACCAGGTGGTGTGGTGCGACGGTTCGCAGCAGGAATGGCAGCGGATGACCGATCGCCTCGTCGAGGCGGGCACCTTCACCCGCCTGGCGAACAAGCCGAACTCGTTCTACGCGGCTTCGGACCCGTCGGACGTGGCGCGCGTCGAAGAGCGCACCTACATCTGCTCGGTCGAGGAGAAGGACGCCGGGGTCACCAACAACTGGATGGACCCCAACCAGATGAAGGCGACCATGACGGAGCTCTACCGGGGCTGCATGCGTGGTCGCACCATGTACGTGATCCCGTTCTGCATGGGCCCGCTGGACGCCGAGCCGCCGAAGCTGGGCGTGGAGATCACCGACTCCGAGTACGTCGTGGTGTCGATGCAGATCATGACCCGGATGGGCGCGAAGGTCCTGGAGCGGCTGGGCGAGGACGGCGACTTCGTACCCGCGCTGCACTCCGTGGGTGCGCCGCTGGAGCCGGGGCAGCAGGACGTGCCGTGGCCGTGCAACGACACCAAGTACATCACCCACTTCCCCGAAGAGCGGATGATCTGGAGCTTCGGCTCCGGCTACGGCGGAAACGCGCTGCTGGGCAAGAAGTGCTACTCGCTGCGCATCGCCTCGGCGATGGCCCGCGACGAGGGCTGGCTGGCCGAGCACATGCTGATCCTGAAGCTGATCTCGCCGGAGGACAAGGTCTACTACGTCGCGGCCGCGTTCCCGTCGGCCTGCGGCAAGACCAACCTCGCGATGCTGCGGCCCACCATCCCGGGCTGGAAGGTCGAGACCCTCGGTGACGACATCGCGTGGATGCGCTTCGGCGAGGACGGTCGCCTGTACGCGGTGAACCCGGAGGCCGGCTTCTTCGGCGTCGCGCCGGGCACCAACTGGAACACGAACCCGCACGCGATGGAGACCATCGAGAAGGGCAACTCGCTGTTCACCAACGTGGCCCTCACCGACGACGGCGACGTCTGGTGGGAGGACATGGAGGGCGACCCGCAGCACCTCACCGACTGGAAGGGCCGCGACTGGACCCCGGACAACGGGGAGAACGCCGCGCACCCGAACTCGCGCTACTGCACGCCGATGTCGCAGTGCCCGATCCTGGCGCCGGAGTGGGACGACCCGAACGGCGTGCCGATCTCGGCGATCCTCTTCGGCGGCCGCCGCAAGACCACGGTCCCGCTGGTGAACGAGGCGTTCGACTGGCAGCACGGCGTGTTCATGGGCGCCACCCTGTCCTCGGAGAAGACCGCCGCGGCGGCCGGCAAGGTCGGCGACGTGCGGCGCGACCCGATGGCGATGCTGCCGTTCATCGGCTACAACGTCGGCGACTACTTCCAGCACTGGGTGAACGTCGGCAAGTCCGCCGACGCCACCAAGCTGCCGCGGATCTTCTACGTGAACTGGTTCCGCCGCGGCGAGGACAAGCGCTTCCTGTGGCCCGGGTTCGGCGAGAACTCGCGCGTGCTCAAGTGGATCGTGGACCGGCTGGAGGGCAACGCCGCCGCCGCCGACACCGCGATCGGCCGGGTGCCGTCGGCCGAGGAGCTCGACCTGACCGGGCTGGACACGCCGAAGGCCGACGTCGACGAGGCGCTGAAGGTCGACGCCGAGGAGTGGAAGGCGGAGCTGCCGCTCATCGAGGAGTGGTTCGACACCATCGGCGAATCGCTGCCGAGCTCGATGCGCGATGAGCTGGAGGCCCTGAAACAGCGTCTCGGTCACTGACCGAGCGACCCCCGGACGGGTGGATTAGCGAAGCGACGTGGGAAGCTCCGCGTCCACCCGTCCGGCGCGGAGCTCCAGCTCGGTGTGCGCATACGTGCGGCGTTTCCCCAAGAGAGTTGAAACTCTTTCGGGGAAACGCCGTTTTCGTTTGTCCGGCGGGTGGATCTACGCAGCTCGGGGGAGCAGATTCGGGGATTCCAAACGATCAGCAACCCGACGGACACTGTCTGCGTCCCAGTGACTACCGCCGAAAACGGCGCGCCGATAAGAGGGGGTGTGTCATGGCTGATCTGGCCATGCTGGCGTTGTCCCTGATCGCGGTCGCTGCGGTGTTCATTTCGCTGCGCAGGGAGGACGACGAGATAGACGAGCAGTCGGAGGCCGGTGAGATCGACCGGCTGCACCGGGACACGGTTCCCATCCGGAGGAGGCCACAACTGCGATGAGTGCAAGGCGTCTCAACGGCCCGCGGGCGGCGAGCGGATCCAGTCCACTCACCGCCCGCGAGCTTTTTGCGCGGCGTTTCCCAGCTCAGCCGAGCACGTCGGACAGTCGATCGAGCTCGTCCAGCAGGCTTCGGCCGCTGGATTCGAGGCTGCGCATCCCCGCCGGCTCCGGCGCCGGCACGCCCTGGCAGGTCAGATCGCGCCCGGGCACCACGCCGTCGAGCAGGTACGCCGTCGTCGCGTCGTCCACGCAGGCGTTGCCGATGCCGAAGACCCCGTGGTCACCTTCGCCGCGGACCGTGATCATCCGCGAGCCCTGGAACTTCCGGTGCGCGAGCTCCGCGCCTTCCCACGCCGTCGCCGGGTCGTTCTCCGACTGGAGCATCAGCACCGGCGGGAGGCCCTTGCCCGTGGGCTTCGGCAGGTTCACGTCCGGGCGCTCCCAGAACAGGCACGGCTGCACGATCGTGTAGTAGCCCATGGTCGGGAACAGCCGCCCCTCGACACCGGACTGCGCCACCACCGACTCCGGGGAGCCCCGGAACTTCGTGTCGTTGCAGCGGATCGAGTAGAGGGTCGCCGTCTGGCTGTCGACGGGGTCGGCCGCCTGCATCGGCATGACGCGGGCCCGCGCCTGCGCGAGCACCGGAGCCGCCTCGCCCGCGCCTTCCCGCAGCGCCGCGAGCGTGGCGCCGAGCCTGGGGAACGAGAACTTCGAGTACATGCTCTGAATCACCACGACGTCCAGCGCGTTGTGGTCGACCGGCGGGCCGTCCGGCGACGGCAGCGGATCCGCTTTCAGGGCCGCGCGCAGTTCGTCCACAGTGGCCTGGACCTGCTGCGGATCGGTGCCCAGGTGGTAGTCCGCGTCGTGCGCGGCCAGCCAGGGCAGCACGTCCTCGCGCCAGCGGCGCTCGAAGGCCATCGGCTGCCAGCCGAACACCTCCTGCCAGCTGCCGGTGAACTCGGCGTTCGAGTCGAGCACCACCTTGTCCACCGACTGCGGGATGTAGGTGGCCAGGTAGGCGCCGAGCCAGGTGCCGCCCGAGACGCCGTACCAGTTGATCTTCTCGCGCTGCTCGACCTGGCGGAGCAGGTCGAAGTCGGCCACCGTCTGCTCGGTGGTGACGTAGCGGCCGAGCTCACCGCTGCGCTCCTGGCAGCCGGCGGCGAGCTGCTGGCTCACGTCCATCAGCACCTTGATGCTCTCCGGGCTGCGGTCCTTGACGTCCGTCCCGGCCACCGCATCCATCGGTCCACAGGAGACGGTGCTGCTGTTGCCGGTGCCGCGCACGTCGATGCCGTAGACGTCGAAGGCGTTCATCACCTCCGGGATGCCCATGTTGAGCATCGCCAGCGGCATGCCGAGGCCCGCGCCGCCGGGGCCGCCGGGGTTGGTGAACAGCGCGCGGTCGCGGGGGCCGTCGGCGGGCGACAGCCGGGTGACCGCGATGCTGATTTCCTTGCCGTTGTCCGGGTTGTGCCAGTCCATCGGCGCGGTCATGGCGCCGCACTGGAGGCGCTCGGATCCCGGTGGCAGGTCCGGCGGGAGTTCGGGCGGGAAGCACGGTGCCCACTGGATTCGCTGTGCCGCGAATTTCGCCGGCACCTCGAACGGCGGCTGGGGTGGCGCCTGCTGGGCCAGGGCCGGCTGAGCGGCGACCAGCAGCACCCCCAGTGCTGCGGTAACTCCTAACGCGCGCAAGGATTTTCGCATCGGGTCCCCTCTCACGTTGCGCTCACTTGAAGTTGCAAGATCATTCGATCAGGTGAACACGAGAGCGGGGTACTGTCGTTCGTCGAAACTATCCGTGACAAATGTCAGGAGCTTTCGGCCCGAGGAGTGCAATTCCCCGAGATGCGTTCCCCCGATGAATGTCGATTTCTCGAGAAATCGCCCAAGCCCGCGAATGGTGATCCAGATCGCATGAGGGTTTTTCGTCCTGGTCGGATACCGCAGCCGCGGCGTCTGACCTGCGCCTGCGTGCGCGCCGTCGCCAAGCACCGTCAGGCGCTTTCGGGTCCACCCTCGCAACTGGCACCGCCGCGGGTTCACGGAGCCCACCCCTCTGGGGTTCCTCCGGCGAGGACGGCCCTGACGCCGTGTATTGGCATACATAAGTCAGGGCACCCACAGCCAGGCGGGCGCTGTAACTCCCGCAGGGGGCCGCCACCCGCACCGCCACGCAGAACGAGGTTGGACACCCACCTACGAGGAACTCGAGAAGCTGCCCGCCCAGGCCAGCAGCGCGTCGGGATCGGTGGGACAACTCCGGCAGCGGCGGCAGCAAGGACCGGCGGACGTTCGACAAGCTCGGCGACCTGATCCAGGAAGCCCTGCTGCCGCCGGATCTGGCCGCGGCGGTGTACCAGGCGGCGGCGAAGATCCCCGGCGTGGAGCTGGGCGGCCAGGCGCAGGACGCCGAGGGCCGCACCGGGCTGGTGGTGAGCTTCCTCGACGCGGACGCCGGCATGCGCAAGCAGTGGATCTTCGATCCGCAGACCCTGGATTACCTGGGGAAGCGGACCGTGCTCGCCGAGGACGGCAGCCTGGGCGCGGCCGGGGCGCTCGTGGAGACGAAGGCCGTGCTGGAGCGGGGCGTGGTCGACGGGATCGGGCAGGTTCCGGGCGGGCGGTAGCGGCGCCGTGGCGGCGGTTTCGCGCGAAACCGCCGCCACTCCGCAAGAGGAACGCCGCTTTCGCGCGAAAACGTCACCTCTCCCCACGAGGAACGGCGGTTTCGCGCGAAAACGGCGCGGCGCCACTCTCTACCGCAACGGGATCTGGGCACCGGGCTCTGGACAAAATATGTAGACCGGTCTAGTTTTTTCGCATGGTGATCGAGAGCGACAGGACCATCGGGGCACCGGACGCGGTCGTGCTCGGCGCGACCGGATTCATCGGCCGGTGGACCGTGCTGCACCTGCTGGACCAGGGCCGCGCGATCGCGGCCGTCCTCCGGGATCGCAGCAGGCACGGGACGAGCCGGGAAGCGGAGTTGCGCGGGTGGCTGCGCGATCGCGGCGCGGCCGCCGACCGGCTCGTGGTCGTCGCCGGCGATCTCACCGGCGGTCCCGGCCTGGGGCTCAGCGCGGCCGACGACGAGCGGCTCGCCGGCGTGCAGGACGTCTTCAACACCGCCGCCCTCTACCGGTTCGGGCTGCAGCGCGAGGAGGCCAGGGCGGTCAACGTCGAGGGCGCCCTCAACGTGCTGCGCTGGGCCGCTACCCGCCGCGATCTGCGCAGGCTGATCCACGTGTCGGGCTACCGGGTGGGGCTGGACCGGCAGGCGCGCTATCCCCTCCCCGAGGCCGAACTCGCGGCGCTCTACCGGGGCAAGGGCGCCTACGAGGGCTCCAAGTTGGAGGCGGATGCGGCCGTGCGGGTCGTCGCCGCCGAGCGGGGAGTCCCGCTGACGGTGGTGAATCCCAGCAGCGTGATCGGCCACTCGACCACCGGCGAGGCCGGTCAGTACATCGGCCTGGCCGAACTGGTCCGCCAGCTGTGGACCGGGCGGCTGCCCGCGCTCCCCGGCACCGCGCGCACGTTCCTCCCCGTCGTGACCGTGGACCACTTCGCGAAGTTCATGGCCGCCGTTCCCGAGCACGACCCGGAGCCCGGCGACCGGCACTGGGTGCTCGACGCGGACACCCCGGACCTGCCCGACGTGGTGCGGATGCTCGCCGACCACCTGGGCGTGCGCGCGCCGCGGACCCGCGTGCCGGTGTCCCTGGTCCGCCGCCTCCCGACCGCGCTGACCGGCGCCGACCCGGAAACGCTGGACTTCCTGGTCGAGGACCGCTACGACACCGCTTCGGCGGATCGGGTCGCCGAGGCCGCCGGACTCCGGCAGCCGCCCGTCGGGACCGCGCTGCGCCGCTGGGCGGACCGGCTCGTGGCCGACCGGTTCGGCGCGACTTCCGCCGTGCTGCCCGGCGGTTTCCACGACGTGGCAGGCTCCCGGACCTACCTCGCCGGCGACCGGACCTCGCCCGATTTCGTGCTCCTGCACGGGCTTCCGCTCGACGGCGAGTCCTGGCGGGGCGTGCTCGGCGAGCTGGGTGACGTGCGCGCCCTGGTCGCCGACCTGCCGGGCCTCGGCCGTTCGGCGCCGACCGGGGCCACGCCGCTGGACTGGCTCGCGGACCTGCTGGCACCCGTGCGAACCCGGCCCGTGATCGTCGCCCACTCGGCGGCCACCGCGCCTGCGCTGCGCTTCGCCGCCGCGCATCCCGACCGCATCGCGGGCGTGCTCCTGGTTTCACCCTACTTCCTCCAGGCCGAAGCCTCGAAGCTGCTCCGCGCGCTCGCCGCGCCGCTGCTCAAGCGCATCTCAGTCCCGCGCCTCACGGCTGCGCTCCTCGGCGACGCTCCGCCCGCCGAAGCCCGCCAGGCCGTCGCGAGCGCCGCGGCCCAGCTGCGTCGGCCCGCCGTCGCCCGCCGCACCGCCAGCTGGCTCAGAACCGCGAACCAACCCGCCGAACGCGCCGCCCTCCGCACGCTCCTCGGCGACACTGCGGTCCACATCGTTGCCGGACAACAGGATCCGCTGCTCGACGACCCGGGATCGGCCACCGTCACCACCATCCCCGGCGCCGGGCACAACCCGCAGCTCACCCACCCCGCCGCGGTCGCCGCGGTCATGCGGCGGATCAGCGCTTGATGGCTCCCGCGAGGTTGAAGGCGCCGCCGAGGGTTCGGCCGACGATCAGGTACAGCGCGATCACCGGGGCCGTGTAGAGGATCGAGTAGGCCGCCAGCTGGCCGTAGGCGATCAGCCCGCCCTGGCCGAAGAAGGTGAACACGCCCACCGACGCGGGCTGCTTCGCCGGGTCCAGCAGCAGGACGAACGGCACGAAGAAGTTGCCCCACGCGGTGATGAACGTGAAGATCGCGACCACCGCGACGCCGGGCACGATCAGCGGCAGCACCACCGCACGCAGGGCTTGCATCGCCGACGCGCCGTCCACCCACGCCGCCTCTTCCAGCGCGATCGGGACGCCGTCCATGAAGTTCTTCGTCATCCAGATCGCGATCGGCAGCGATGTCGCCGCCAGGAACAGGGTGGTGCCGAACATCGAGTCGATCAGCTCCAGCCGCACGAACATGCTGTACACCGGGACCATCACCGCGGTCATCGGCAGGCCGGAGGCGAACAGCACGACGTACAGGAAGGGCCGCCGGAACCGCAGCTGGTAGCGCGACAGCGGGTAGGCGCACAGCACCGCGGCGACCACCGAGATCAGCGCGGCGCCGCCGCTCATCAGCAGTCCGTTCCACAGTGGACGAATGCTGGTCTCCCAGTCGAGCACCTGGCCGAAGTTGTCGAGGGTGAGCGCGGCGGGCAGCTGCGCCGCCAGCGGCGCGTCGGCGTCGAACGCGGCCGTGACCAGCCACAGCAGCGGAGCCAGGAACGCCAGGGCGATGGCCGCGAGCACCAGGTTGACCGCGGTGGACACCGAGCGCCGCCGGGCGGAGGTCACCGAGACCATCACACCTCCTCCCGGAGGCTCTTGGCGTACACGACCGCGAACAGGCCGCCGATCAGCAGCAGCACCAGGGAGATCGCGGCGCCGTAACCGATCTCGTCGAACTCGAACGCCGAGTCGTACATCAGCAGCGGCAGCGTCTGCGTCGCGGCGCCCGGGCCGCCGGCGGTCAGCACGTAGATCAGCGTGAACAGCCCGATCGTCTGCAGCGTGATGAGCATCAGGTTGGTCAGCACCGAACGCCGGATGATCGGCAGCGTGACGTGCCAGAACCGGCGGAACACCCCGGCGCCGTCGACCTCCGCGGCCTCCACCAGGTCGGTCGGCACCTCCGACAGCGACGCCTGGTACACCAGCATCGAGAACGCGGTGCCCCGCCAGACGTTGCCCAGGATCACCGCGACCATCGGCGCGCTGTAGAGCCAATCCTGCGCGCCGAAGCCGAGGCCGGTGAGCAGCCGGTTCAGCGTGCCGTCGGAGTTCAGGAACGCGTACACGGCGAAGGCCGCGACGAGTTCCGGCAGCACCCACGCCGACACCACGACGGTGCCGACCGCGCTGCGCACCCAGCGACTCCGGTGCTGCGTCAGCACGGCTATGAGCATGCCCAGGCAGTTCTGCCCGATGACCGCCGAACCCACCGTGAAGACCACCGTCAGCCAGGCCGAATGCCACAGCGCCGGATCGGTGAGCAGCCGCCGGAAGTTCTCCAGCCCGACGAACTCCGGCGCGGTCGCCGCGGCCCCGGTCAGCGCCGCGTTGGTGAGCGAGACGTAGCCGCTCCACAGGATCGGGCCGGCGACGAACAGGCCGAGCAGCAGCAAAGCGGGCGCCATCGGCACCAGCCAGCGCCCCACCCGCGCCGCCATCAGCCCGGCCGGGTGTTCGCCGGCTGCACGATGCGCGACACCTGCTGCGCCCAGCCGTCGGCGACCTCGGCGGGCGGCGTGCCCGCCACCACGTCGAGCACCGACTGCTGGATCGCCTCGGAGACCTTCGGGTACTCCGGCAGCGCGGGCCGGTAGTGCGTGTTGTCCAGCAGGCCGATCCAGAACGGGTTGAGCGGGTTGGCGCCGACCACCCGCGGATCGGCGGCGGCGTCCGCGCGTGCCGGCAGGTTGCCACTGGCCGCCGCGTAGTCCACGACGTTGTCCTTGGTCATCGCCTGCTTGATGAACTCGAACGCGTCGTCCTGCTTGCGGCTGGACGAGCTGATCGCCAGCGTCCAGCCGCCGGAGAGGGTGACCGTGCCCGGCGGCTGCCCGTTGCGGGTGGGCATCGGCGTCGCCGCCATCGTCCGGCTCCAGTCCTGCCAACCGGAATCCGCCCAGTTCCCGGAGGCGAAGCTGCCGTCCAGCCGGATCGCGACCTTGCCCTCGCGGGTCAGGTCATCGCGGAACACCTTGTCGTACTGGGCATCGGCGATCTGCGCCTTGCTCTGCGTCAGGCCCTCGGCCAGCGCGGTGGACAGGAATCCCATCGCGTCGGCGAAACCGCTGCTCGGCGCGATCCACTTCTGCTGCCGGTCGTCGTAGAGGGTGCCGGTTTCGGTGCCGTACAACAGCATTTCGACGGTCTGCATGCTCACCGACTCGCCCTCGGCCTTGCCCAGGGCGAGATCCAGGGCGATGGCGTCCGGGCGGTGCTGCTTGACCTGCCGGGCGGCGGCGAGCACGTCGTCCCAGGTCCGGGGCCGCCAGTCGGCGGGCAGGCCGACCGCGGCGAACAACTCGCGGTTGTACCAGAGGCCGCGGGTGTCGGTGTCCAGCGGAACGCCGTAGGTCTTGCCGTCCTGCGCCCGGCCCGCCTGCTTGGTGGTGTCGATGTAGCCATCCCAGTCGGGCCACTGCGCGAGCCGGTCGTCCAGCGGCGCCAGGTATCCGGCCGCTACGTCGGAGTTCACGTTGAAGCTGTCCTCGTAGAGCACGTCCGGCGCGGTGGACGGCGAGCGCATCCGCAGCTGCAGCTTCGACAGGTACTCGCTCTCCGGAGCGACCACCGGATCCAGCTTCACGACCTTGCCCGGATGCGCCTGCTCGTACTGCTGCTTGACCCGCTGCATCCACTGGTCGACCTGCAACGTGTTGCCGTACCGGTGGTAGGCGACGCTGATCGTGTTCGGGTCGTCGGCCGCGCCGCCGCACGCGGCCAGCGCGAAAACCAGGGTTGTGGTGATGAACGCGGACTTCGCCTTGCTCCGACGCATCGCGGCCTCCCGCCGACAGTGGTTGCGCCTGACCTGAGATCCGGATCACACTCTGGGCAAGATAATTCCATTCGATGGAACAAGTCAACGATCTTGCGGCCCCGGACGAGGAGCGTCGATGGCGAAAGCGTCTTGGCAGGGCACGAATCTTCCGCGGGTGGGCGGGTTCAACCGCGCGGTCGTGCTCGACGCGATCCGCCAGCACGGCGAGGTCAGCCGCGTGGAGCTGGCGCGGCGCACCGGGCTGACCGCGCAGACGATGTCCAACATCGTGCGCGCGCTGATCGACGACGGACTGGTCACCGAGAACGGCCACGCGCCGTCCACCGGGGGAAAGCGCCGGGTGCTGCTGAAGGTCGTGCCGGACGCGTACTCGGCGGTCGGCCTGCACCTCGATCCGGAGCGGATCACCGGCGTCCTGCTGGACCTGGCGGGCGGCGTGCGGATGCGCAGCCGCCGCCGCGTGCCCGACGATGCCTCGCCCGAGGCGGTCGGGGCGGCGCTGGCCCGCACCTGCCACCAGCTGGTGCGGCGCTCCGGCATCGCCGACGACCGGGTGCTCGGCGTCGGGCTCGCCGTGCCCGGCCCGCTGGACGCGGCGAACCGGCGGGTGCTCGCGCCACCGAACCTGACCGGATGGGCGGAGGTTCCGCTCGCCGACATCGTCGAGCAGCGCGCCGGGCAGCCGGTGGTGATGGACAACGACGCGACTGCCGCGGCGATCGGCGAGCGGTGGGCCGGCCGCGCGGACCGCGCGGGCTCGTTCGTCTACGTCTACCTGGGTTCCGGGGTCGGAATCGGCGTGGTGCTGGGCGATCAGGTGCATCGCGGGGTCAGCAACAACGCCGGCGAGATCGGCCACGTGCACAGCGGCGGCGGGCGCGAATGCCATTGCGGCAGAAAGGGATGCTTGGAGGCGTACTGCTCGATGCGCGCGATCGTCGCCGACTGGCGGGCGGCGACCCGGGAGGAGCCGAACGGGGAACCGGTCGCGGCGACCTACGAGCGCCTGTGCCGCTCGGCGGCCGACGGCGACGCCACGGCGACCCGGGTGCTGCGCGTGGCGGCAACCCGGTTGGGCCAAGCGTTGGCATCGGTGGTGAGCGTGCTGGACGTCGACCGCGTGGTGCTCGGCGGGCCCGCGCTCCGGCATGTGGCGGATCTGGTGCGGGCCCGCGTGGCGAAGGTGGTCGACGCGCAGGTGTGGGCGCCGAAGGTGCGGCCGGTGCGCGTCGAGACGGCGCTGATCGGCGACGACGCCGGAGCGGTGGGCGCGGCGTCGCTGGTGCTCGACCACGCCTACTCGCCGCGCCTGACCACCCTCCTCGGCTCCTGACCGACCCCCGGACCCAGCGGCGAACCACTTGACGCCCGCAATTTCAATGGAAATCGGACCTTCAATTTCAATGGAACTTGCGGACCGTCGGCGTGTCGCACCCCGACACGCCGACGCCTGTGGACAACTCTCGCAACTTCAATGGAAATCGGAGCTCTGATTTCCAACTAGAACTTCTTGAACATGTCGCCGTACTGGTTGTCCCAGACCGACTGCTTCTTGGTGCCCGGGTAGCAGTGGTAGCTCACGTCGTTGGAACCGCCGCTGAAGTTGCCCGACACCTGGTAGCGGACGCCATCGACGCTCTGCGCCGGATTGGCGCCCTCGTAGATCGATCCGTCCGGGCGCCTGAAGCCGTCGTGGCTGATCTTGTCGAGATCCTTGCTCGCCTTGTCGTCCGCCTTCGCGGCGTCCTGGTAGCGGTCGTTCGCAGCCTTGTACTCGGCGTAGGACTTCTCGCCCTTCCGGAGGTCCTCCCAGGCCTGATCCCGCTCCCGCTTCGCCTCGAAGCGAGCGTCGGCGGTGCCCCCGTCCTTGTAGGCCTCCAGCTTCTCCTGGCGCTTGAGGTCCGCGATCTCCGCGGCGTTCTTGCCGAAGTAGTCCTTGTGCGCCTGATCGCCGACGTTCTCCGGGAACTTGTTGGCGCCGGAATTGCTGACGTTCTTGTTGTCCATCCCGGTGATGTGGGTGGTCTGGTGCTTGTTCTGGTGGGCTTCGACCTCGACGTTGTACTTCTTGCCGTTCACGTCGTAGGTCCCCACGGGCTTCTGCTCGAGCGCCTTGGGCTCCGGCCGGTTCGTGTTGCTGCCGCCCTGGTTCGAAGGGCCTTGCCCGTTGTTCCCGGTCTCCGGCGTGTTCGGGGCCCCGTGCTTGCGCCCGGTCTTGTCCTTCGACCCCGCGGTGGCCCCCTGGCCCTGCCCGCCCTTCCCGCCGCCGCCCTTCTTCGGCATCAGCCCCAGCGGGTCCTTGGCGCTGTGCGGGTTGCCGACGTAGGCGACGGGGTTCGGGGCCGGGGTGAGTCCCAGCGGGTCCTGGCTGAGGTAACGACCGGTGGCCGGGTTGTAGTAGCGGTAGACGTTGTAGTTCAGGCCGCTTTCGCGGTCGGCGTACTGGCCGGGGAACCGCAGCGGCGTGCCGGCGGCGGCCGGCGGAGCAGGCAAATCCCTGCCCCACAGGCTGTTCCGGCCGTGCCAGGTGAGCATTCCGCTGGGATCGACCAGATCGGTCGCCGTCCCCACCTGGTCGGTGATGACCGAGTGGAACCGCTCCTGCGCGCCGCGCTCGAGCTGGGCGACGGGCGCGTCGTCGTCCGGATGATGCGCCCAGGTCGTCACCGTGCGGCGGCCGTTGGGATCGGTGTGCACCTGCTCGATCAGCGTCCCGCCGTCCCAGACGAAGTCGGTCTGCTCGGCCACCGTGGACAGGTCGGGCGCGAGTCGCTGCTTGGCGATCCGCCGCCCGACCGGGTCGTACCGGTACCGCCAGACGACGCCCTCCGGGGTCGTCACCGCGACCAGCCGGTCGTAGGAATCCCACGCATAGCGCCAATTCCGGCCGGTGTTGTCGGCGCGGAGGACCAGCCTGCCCTGCGCGTCGTGCTGGAAGGTGACCGCCCCCGCGGCGATCAGGCTGTTGCCCGCATAGCGCCGCGGACCGGTCTCGGCGTCGTTGAGGCCGTTGGACGCGACGACGTTCCCCGAGCCGTCGTACCGGTAGCTCTCCCGCCGGTCCGGTGCGATGACTTCGACCACCCGGCCGGACGGGTCGATCTGGTAGCGAATGCTCCCGGAGAGCCCGTCGTCGGTGCCGATCAGCTTGCCGTCGGGCCGGTAGGCGAACCGTCGCCGCAGCACGGGCTGGCCCGAGCGTCCCGTGACCGCCTGCGAGGTGAGCCGCTGCTCGCCGTCGTACGACTGCACCAGGGTCACCGCGCCGTCGATGGCGCGGTTGATCTGCTGACCGGCGGCGTCGTAGCCGAAGTTCAGCGAATGCCCGGCGAAGGACAGGCCGGTCGCCCGGCCGGCTGCGTCGTAGTTCCAGGCACTGGCCACCCCGGACGGAGTCTGCCGCCGGATCACGCCGTTCTCGCTGTCGTAGGCGAACGTGACCGACCGGCCGTTGATGGTCTCCGCGGTGATCCGCCCCTGGTCGTCCCGCTCGAACTCGAGGACGGCGTCGTCGTTGGTCGCCCGGGTCAGGTGGCCGACCGGTGAATAGGCGTACTTGGTGACGCCCGAGGGCGCCCGCCACTCGACCAGGTTGCCGAGCGCGTCGTAGACGTATTCGGTCTCCTCGCCCGCGCCGTTGACCGAGCGCACGAGCTGTCCCGCCGGGTCGTAGGCGTAGCGCAGCACCCGGCCGTCGAAATCGCGTTCCTCGAGCACCCTGCCCGCGAGGTCGTAGACGTAGCGCCAGGTCTGGCCCTGCGGATTCGTGACGGAGGTCAGCCTCCGCTCGGTGTCGTAGGTGCGCGTGGTGCGCGCCCCGGTCTGGTCGACGCTGGCCAGCTCGACCTCGAACGGGCCGTACTCGGTGGCGGTCACGCCGCCCACCTCGTCGATCTGCGCGATCTGGTTGCCCTCGGGGTCGTAGCGCCATTGCACCCTGTTGCCCAGCGAGTCGACGCGCCAGGAACGGCGGCCTTCCACGGTCCAGCCGAGCTGGACCCGCCCGCCACCCGGCGTCGTCGTCTCCCGGGGGCGTCCGAACAGGTCCAGCAGCCGGGGATCGGGCTCGGTGAGTTCCGGTTCGGTGGTCTCGGCGCGTCCGGATCGGATGCTCTCGACGCTGAGTTGCGGTGCTACGCCGACCTTTCCGCCGAACGGGTCCAACGCCTCGCCGTCGTAGGCACGCGCCCAGGTGCGCTCACCGTCCTTCACCTCGATCGAGGAGACGGTGCCGTCCTCGGCGAGGTACAGCCGGACGGTGCTTCCGTCCGGGCGCGTGATCCACCGCGGCTTGCCCAGGCTGTCGTACTGGTAGTACGTGGTCCGGCCCAGCGGGTCGGTCCGGTCGAGCAACCGGTCGTAGCGATCCCACGTCGACAGCGTGGTGTTGCCGAGCGCGTCGGACTCCCGCACGAGCTGCTTTGCGTCGTTGAACTCGAATTCCTTGACCCCGCCCAGGGAATCGGTGTACCGGGTGATCGACCCGTCGTAGGTGAAGGTGGAGTCGAAGAAGCCCTTGTCGCCCACCGTCCGGACGCAGCGGCCGTGCTCGTCGTAGATGTAGCGGAACCAGAACCCGTTGCGGTCCTGCCACTCCGTGAGCCTGCCCGCGCTGTCGTACTGGAACAGCAGCGCCTTGCCCGAGGAGTTGACCACCTCGGCCAGGCGGCCCTTGGCGTCGTAGCCGTACCGCATCACCAGCACGTCGAGGTCGCGTTCCGGGTCGACCACGCGGAGCGCGGTGATTCGCTCGTGCTCGCTGTCGATCTCCACCCGGTACCCGTCGGAATGCTGGATCGCCTTGGGCGGGCCGAACCGGCGGTGCTCGACGTCGAGCCGGCGACCGTCCTCGTCCTCGACCGACAGCAACGGCAGCACCAGGTCGCGCCCGGCCGGCGGGCCGAATCGGAGGATCTGGTTCAGCTGCGTGTTCTCCAGGCTGTAGCCGCCGTCCTCGTCCAGGTGCAACGGCCACCGCGGGCCTTCGACCGGCAGCACCGGGGCTTCCGCCGACGGCAGCGGGTAGACCAGGATCATCCCGTCCGGGGAGAAGTAGCAGACGTTCTCCGCGTCGACCTCCAGCCGCTGGTCCAGCGTCGAGGCCCACGACTGGCCGAACCACCGCCCCGCCCGGTACGACGAGACGTACATCCGCTGCAGCACCAGGCTCAGCGGGCCCTGGATCTCCAGGTCCTTCTCGGTCATCACCATGTGACCGGTGGCGAGGTCGACCGGCTCGGAGCCCCCGGTGCAGATGTCCTCACCCTTGACCGACCGGTCCCTGGGGTTGTCCGGCTTGTTGCTGGAACCATCCGGCTTGTTGTTCGACCGCGTCGAAGCCGGGGAGGTGCCGCTCGGCGGCGGGCCCATTTCCGGCCCCGACCTCGTTGGCGGGCCGTCGTTCGGCGACGACTTCGGCGGCGGGCCGTCGGGGCTGCTCTTCGTCGGCGGGCCGTCGCTGGACGTCGATGACGTCGAGGCCGGGCCGTCGTTCGGAGACGACTTGGGGGGCGGGCCGTCGGGGCTGCTCTTCGTCGGGGGACCGTCGCTGGACGTCGACTTGGTCGGCGCCGGGCCCTTCGGGCCCGGGGCCGAACCGTCGCCGGACTTGATCTTCTTCAGGGCGTCCTTGGCGTCGCCGAAGGAGCTGCCGAGCTTCTTCAGCATCGGGGCCAGGGCCTTGATCGCCTTGACCAGCTTCGTGGTGATGTCGGCGATCCGGGCCGCGACCTTGGCGACCTCCGCGACCACCTGCGGCACCACCCAGGCCATCGCGATGCCCAGCGTGGCCAGCACCTGCAACGCCCAGCTCACCAGGTGGCCGACGAGCTCGGCGATGATGTCGCGCACCAGCGTCCGCACCATCGCGACGACCTCGCCCGCCGTGCCGATGCCGCTCGACGCGCCGTCGGCCGCCGCCTGCGCGGCCGCGATCAGGTTGGCGGTGTCCTCGCTGCGCTTCCGGTAGGCATCACCGGCCTCGCCGATCCAGCTCCCCGTGTCGTTGTTGACCAGGTTGGTCATCTCGGTGCCGATCTCGCCCAGCTCCGCCGAGATGTTCTTCCACGTCTCCGAGTGCGCCTTGATCTCGTCCGGATCGCCGGTCAGTGCGTCCAGCGCGTCCGAGACCGGGCCGACGTGCTCCATCAGCCAGCCCACGCCGGCGGCGAGGATCGAGCCGAACGGATCCATCGCCATGCCCAGCGCGTCCAGGCCGGTGCCCACCGCCCCCATGACGCCCGACGCCCAGTCCCCGGACTCGATCGCCTTCTTCGTGTCGTTGACCGACTCCAGGATCGGCACACCGCTGAACGACTGCGTCGAGTCCTCGCGCTGGGCAACCAACGGATTCGTCACGACATCACCCCAGGTAACAGGAAACGGGAAGGAAAGGGCGGGAGGTCAGTCCCGCAGCGGATCGAAGTCGGGGCCGAACTCGTCGTCGTCGTCCTCGAAGCGGGGCCGCTTCGGCGGCGCGGCGGGCGGCGTCGGCCCGGCCGCCGGCGGCGTCGGCGGCGCGACGGGCGGCGGTTTCGGGGCTTCCTCGTCGTCCGGGGCTTCCCACTTCGACGAGGTTTCCGACGGTTCGGGTTCCGGGTCCTCGGGCTGCTCGGGGAACCGTTCGCGCAGGTTGTCCAGCATCATCGTGCGCGTCTGGATGTCCTCGTCGCCGAGGTGGGCGGCCATCGTCTCGCCGACCTTCCCGGCGATGTCGGACTGCGCCCGGTGCATCGTGGACAGGACCTGCGCGGCCAGCTCGGACGGCGCCATCGTGCGGACCTTGTCGGTGAACTCCAGGTCCGTCACGCTGCCGTCGGCGCGGACCGTCACCTTGATGCGGCCGTCCGGGCTGGCTGCGGTCAGCCGCAGCTGCTCGGTCTCCGCCTGCATCTCCTGGTAGCGCCGCGCCTTGTCGGCGAAGCCCTGCGCCCACTGCTGGATCTGCCGCTCGGCCTCGTCGGGGTCGGCCCCGATCGCGGCGAACCCACCTCGGCTTTCGCCCGGCATTGCACAACCTCCAAAGAACTACTACTCCGCGGTCTGCCTGCTGCGCTGAGCCGCCGACCACTGCGTCGGAGCGACCACCGTTTCGCCCTCAGTCACGCTGAAAAGGTGTCGGCGCTTGCCGAGCCACCGTCTCGCCCTCAGCCATGCTGAAAGGCGCCGGCGCCTGCCGAGCCACCGTCTCACCCTC
>NZ_FNOK01000002.1:0-300054 GCF_900106995.1 Saccharopolyspora shandongensis | reverse complement strand
TGAAAGGCGCCGGCGCCTGCCGAGCCACCGTCTCACCCTCGGCCATGCTGAAGTGCGTCGGCCGCTGAGCCACCGGCTCATCCCCAGCCATGCTGAAACGCTCCGGCGCCTGCTGAGCAGCCGTGACGGCATCGTCCGTCCCGCGCCCGGCCATGCTCCTGCTCGGCGCTTCCGTGCCGCGCAACGCGACTGCCGACTCGCGCACCTCGACGTCTTCTTCCAGCGGGGAGAAGGAATCCGCGCTCGCCTGGTCGGTTTCCTCGTACTGCTTGGCCGTCGCGCGCACGTTGTCGGCGGTGGTGCTGACGCCCTCCTTCGCGGCGTTCAGGGCGTCGAGCCCCTCCTTCTCCATCGGGTTCACGATCGGCGGCAGGAAGGAGCACAGGATTCCGTACGCCTCGTCGGACATGCTCACGGTCTCGGCAGCCGAGATCGCGGTGTCCAGCCGGTCGGTCAGTCCGTCCAGGTGGCTGGCGTGCGCGGTCAGCTCCTCGGCGACGACTTCGAAGGTCATGGCGCTTCCCCTCAGTTATTCAGTCCAGTTTGGACAGAACTTCGGCCAGGCGGTGCTCGATGCGCCGGTTGTCGGCCGGGGAGATGCTGAGCCAGGCGCCCTGGCTGACCATCAGGTACCGGCCCTGGTGCGTGTCGAACCAGGTGACCAGCGTCGACGCCCGTTCGGAGCCGCGGGAGACGCCGAACTGCCCGCCCGCGCGGCGGGTGTTCGCCAGCTCGGCCAGCGCCGTGGCGTCCTGGGCGGGCACCCCCGCCCTGGCCAGCGCCACCTCGTCGTCGAGGTCGCCGCCGAAGGGATCGTCGTCGTCCTCGTCGAGCGCGCTGGCCAGCTGGTCCTGGCGAACCGAGATCGACCGCAGCGGCCCGGGTTCGTTGGGCGGCAGCACGCCGACGGCCGCGACCGCCAGCGCGGTCGGGCGGATCTCCGTCAGGTACAACTCGCCGGCCGCCAGCTGCGCGAGCACGCCGGTGCGCCCGGCGACGGCGGCCAAGGCCTGCAGCGAGCCCCCGATGTGGCCCACCACGTCGACCGAGACGTCGTGCTCGTGGAGCAACCGCAGCAGGTCCACCAGCCGCGGGTCGAGCTGGTCGCCCGTCGCGTACCCGCGGCCGGACAGCGACCGGAACGCATCGGCGGCGAGCTCGGCGCGCTCCTCCATCGTCGCGCCGAGGCTCGGCACCTCCAGCGGGAACGGGACGCGGCCCAGCCCGAGCGCGCCGTGGACGAGGTCGAATTCGGCGGCGGACAGCACGAAGTCCGGCGCTGTTGTCGTGGTCATCACTGGCCCTGCTGCTTCTTCCGCTTGCCCTCGCCGATCACCGGCGGCGGCAGGTCGGCGCCAGGCACCTCGACCACCGGGCCCCCTTCGACGTACTTGCTGGTGCGTTCCTTCTCCTGGTTATCGCCCTGGCCGCGCTGGGCGCCCATCGGCCCCATCCCGGGGGCACCCGCCGCGCCGGACTGACCGGGCATGCCGGAGCCTCCGCGACCGGCGAACCCACCGTCGGGTCCGCGGCCGGTGCCCGACACGCCACCGGGGCCCACGCCCGACGTCCCGCCCGGGCCCACCCCGGAACCGCCGCCCGCACCCGACAGGCCGACCGGCCCGCCGCGGAAGCCCGAACCACCGGAGCCGGGACCGCCGGAGCCCGGACCACCAGGGCCCGGACCGCCACCGGGGCCGATGTTGGGCAGGACGGGCCCACCCCGAGGGCCGCCGGTGCCGGGGATCGGCGGGGGCGACCCGCGCCACCCGCCTGGTCCTTGCTGGTTCCCGGGCTGGTTGGGCCCGCTGCCGGGCCGGTTCACGCGCGGCCCGGTCATGTAGGGGCCACCGTCCGGCCCCTGGAACGGCCGCGGCTGGTGCTGCCGGTCCTCGCCGAGCGGCGGCAGGTTGCCAGGCGGGTGGACACCGCCAATGCCCTGGGAAGTCGTGCTCTTGGGCTGGTAGTCCCCGAGGGGCGGCAGCTCCGGTGGCCGGAACGACTGCGTCGGCGGATCCATCGACGGGGTGGTGCCCAGCGGCGGCGGGGTGTTGCCCAGCGGCGGGGCCGAGAACGACTGCGTCGGCGGATCCATCGACGGGGTGCTGCCCAGCGGCGGCGGGGCGCCACCCGGCTGGCCGCCCTGCGGCGGCTCGAACGGCACCTTCGCGGACAGGCGCTGGGTCTCCAGGACCTCGCCCGGCGTCGAGCTCGGCGGCGCTTCCGGATCCGTGCCCACGTTCTGGGGCTTGAGCTCGGCGGGCTCCTCGGCCACGTGCTGCTTCTGCAGTTGCACCGGCTCGTCGTTCGTGACCGGGTTCGGCGGGGGAGTGAACTTCGGGGTGTCGCCGTCGATGTTGCGGGACTGGTCTTCCATCCAGGTCATCACCTGGACGGCCTGCTCGTGGGCGGAGGCGGACCGGTCCTGGTGGGCCTTCAGGTCGACGTAGGCCTGCTGGAAGGCCCGCATGTCGCCGGTGCTGAAGGTCACGGCCGCCACCGCGTTGAGCATCTCGCCGCCCCCGACCGGCTCGGGCATCTCGGCCCTGGCGGTTTCCATGATCTGCCCCTGCACCGCGATCCGCTCCCCCAGAGCGCCCGCGGTCGTGCCCGCCTCGTGGTTCCAGTCGGCCAGCTGCTGGATCGCCGACCGCGCCGCGTCGGCGGCCTCGCCCTGCCAGCCCGATTCGGTGGCCCGTAGCCGCTCGCCCATGCGCGTCGCGGATTCGGCCAGCTCGCTGCTCAGCCGGTTCCACTCGTCGGCCAGCTGGCCGACGCGACCGGGATCGTTGCCGGCGTGCACCGCCTCGTAGAGCTCGCGGTGGCTGCGCGAGGCCCAGTTCTGCGTCTCGGTCAACGCGAAGTCGGCGTCCGGCCCAGTGGTCTCCTGGGTCATATCCGGTCTTTTCCCCTCGACTGCGGATCGTTGCACCCGGCCGAAACCGGTCCCATCAAACGAGCTTCCGGAACGAGTCCGACACGCGCTCTTCGATGTCCCGGTACTCGCGCATCGCGGCGACGATGGCGTCGCGGGCTTCCTCCAGGACCTCGCGGTAGCTCTTGAGCACTGCCGTGAAGGAGTTCTCGTCGCCTTCGGCGCGGGTTGCGAACTTCGCCGCCATGGCCTCGCCGACCGGGTTCTGCCCCAACGGCGCGTGCTGGTTGAGCGAAGCGGACCTGGTCAACCATTCATCCACTGTGGACAACTGGTCTTCCAGCGCGGAGCGGATCTCCGCACCGGCCGCCGGGTCCAGGCGCAAGCCTCCCGATTCCACCGCCTTGCGCAATTGCCTGACGCCGGACACGGACCGAACGAGCGCGAGCTGTGCCCGTTCTTCCACGTCTTCGCTCATGAATCCCCCAGACAGAACATCACCTGGTTTATGATCGCACTCGCCGCCAACGCCGGACCAACGCCGGCCCAATGCGAGCGTTGGTGGATGCACTCGCCGACGAACGACTCGATCGGGAGCGGATGTCTTCTCCGAGAACCCGACCACAACCGCGGATTCGCTTGCTGGGACCAGTGGAATTGCTGCGTCCGGACGGCAGCGCGGCGACCATCGGTGCCGCCAAACGGCGTAATGTCCTCGCCGCACTGGCGATCGACCTCAACCACGTCGTCTCCGCCGACCGGTTGATGGACATCGCCTGGAACGGCGGTCCGCCCCCGACTGCCAGGGCCTCGCTGCAGGGCCACATCGCCCAGCTGCGCAAGGACCTCGGCGACGGCGTGGAACTCGTCACCCGTTCCCCCGGCTACGTGCTGGTCGCGCCGCGCTCGATGCTCGACGTGACGCGGTTCGAGGACCTGATCGCGGACGCCAGGTACGCGTCCGACGACGAGGCCGTCGACCTGCTGCGCGCCGCGCTGGCCCTGCGCCGCGGCCCGGCCCTGGCCGACGTCGAGGCGGAAGGCCTGCGCCGCGACGTCTCGGACCGGCTGGACGAGTCGGTGGTCACCGCCGTGCACGAGCTGGCCCGGCGGCTGAACCGGCTCGGTCGCGCCGCCGAGGCGATCGACCAGCTCCGGGAGGCCGTCGCGATGCGGCCGCTGCGCGAGCCCCTGGTGGAACTGCTGGTGCTGAGCCTGCACCGGGCCGGCCGGCAGGCCGAGGCGCTCGACGTCTTCCACGACACGCGGCTCCGCCTCGCCGACGAGCTCGGCGTCGCCCCCGGAGTCGGCCTGCGGGAGGCCTTCCACGCCGTGCTCAGCGCCGACGACGAGCGGCCGCCGGCTCGCGTTCCCTCGCAATTGCCCAGGGAGAACCGGGGTTTCGTGGGCCGCGGCGCCGAACTCGCGCAGCTGGACGCGGCGCTGGACGACGACGGCCCGATCCGGATCCTCACCGGCCCCGCGGGCGTCGGCAAGACCGCGCTCGCGCTGCGCTGGGCGCACCAGGTGGCCGCGGACTTCGAGGACGGCTGCCTGTTCGTCGACCTCCGCGGGTTCGACGACGCGGATCCGGTGGCGCCGGAGCAGGCGCTCAGCGGTTTCCTCCGCGCGCTCGGGGTGCCTGCCGCGCGGATCCCCGACGACCTCGACGAGCGCGCCGCGCTGTACCGCTCGGTGCTGGCGGACCGGCGGCTGCTGGTGGTGCTCGACAACGCGCGTTCGGCCGCGCAGGTCCGCCCGCTGCTCCCCGGCAACTCGGGTTGCGCGGTGCTGGTGGCCAGCCGGAGCCGCCTGGACGACCTGGCAGCCACCGAAGGCGCGGTCCGGCTGTCGCTGCCGGTCCTGGACCGGGAGGCGGCGGTCGCCGTTCTGCGGCTGCTGCTCGGCTCCGAGCGGGTCGCCGCCGAGCCCGCCGCCGCTGCCGAGCTGGCGGAGCTGTGCGACCGGCTCCCGCTGGCGCTGCGGATCGCCGCCGCCCGCGGCTCCAGCCATCCGCACTTCACGATCCGCTCGCTGGCCGACATCTACTCCGACGAGCGCCACCGGCTGGCCAGGCTGTCGCTGCCGGATTCCGGCGGGAGCATCCACGCAGCCCTGACCACCAGCTACCGGCGGCTCGACGCCGCGTCGGCGCGGCTGTTCCGGCTGCTGGGCGAGCACCCCGGCGCCGAGGTCGACTACTTCGCGGCCGCCGCGCTCGCGGGCAGCACGCTCCGGGACAACCAGGCCCGGCTGGAAAACCTGGTGGCGGTCAACCTGCTGCAGGTGACCGGGCCCGGCCGGTACGGGCGGCACGACCTGATCCGGCTCCACTCCGCGACCCTCGCCGCTGGGGAGCCCACGGCCGACCGGGACGCCGCGATCACCCGGCTGCTCGACTACTACCTGCACGCCGCCGAAAGCGGCCTGCGCGCGGTCGAAGGTCCGGCGCGGCGGCCCGGGCAGCAGGCCGCGCACCCGCTCGCCGAGCTGCCCGACCTGCCGACGGCGCAGGCGGCGCTGAACTGGTTCCGGACCGAAGAAGCCAACATCCAGCACGCGCTCGCGCTGGCGACCGCGCGCGGCCAGCACGACCGGGCGTGCCAGCTCGGGCTGTACCTGGACCGCTTCCGGCGCCACCTCAGCGGGCCCGACCCCCGCGAGCTGGGCGAAGCGAAGGCGCAGGCCTTCTTCCCCGGGCACATCCTCGGGAACTCGGTCTCGTAGCAGCAGAAAGCCCCCGCAACGGCTCGGGTGCGGGGGCCTTCGGGGTCTGTCAGGACCGGGTGCGCTGCACGGCTTCCGCGACGGTGCGGCCGAAGACCTGCATGCCCTTGGCGTTCGGGTGCAGCGGCGCCGCGACCGAGGTCGGGACCACGCCCTCGAAGTACTTCTCCGCCGGGGCCGCGCAGGCGTCGTGGCCCACGCTGACCGGGCCGAGGTCGACGAACCGCGCGCCGTGCGCCGCCGCGCGCTCGCCGAGCATCGCGCTCAGCTTGTCCACACTGGACTGGATGTAGTCCGCGTCGCGCGCCCAGATCGGCTCCTTCGGGTAGCAGCCGCCCGGCCGGAGGTAGGTGCCGTAGCCGACCACCACGATCTCGGCGTTCGGCGCCCGGTGCCTGATCTGCGCGAGCGCTTCGTCGAAGCGCGGCACGAGCGCATCGATCCGCTCCGCGAGCTCGTCCTTGCCGCCCGCGGTGAACTCGTCCGCGCAGGACGATCCGAGCGGATCCGGAAGCAGGTTCACGCACGAAACCGCGGACCGCACCAGCGAAACGTCGTTGCCGCCGATGGTGACCGACACCAGGTCGGTCCGGTCGCTGAGCGCGTCGTACTGCGGGGCCATGATGCCGTGCTGCCTGCCGGAGAAGTCCTTGATCTTCGCGCCCGAGCAGGAGACGTCGGTCAGCTTCGCGCCGATCAGCCGGGCGGCCACCCGCGGGTAGTTCTCCCGCGAGCGGAAGCAGAGCAGGTTCGGATCGGGGTTCGGCGTGAGCGGCCCGGCGGCCGCCGAATCACCCATCGCCACGTATTCGAACTCGTCGGCCGCGTGCGCGGTGGGCGCGAGCAGCGCCCCCGCCACGGCGAGGGCAGAACCTAGTTGGGCGAGACGACCGAGCTGGGATCCCACGCGGGCCTCCTGCGAGAGCTGGGCACTGGCCAGCTTGATCTAGCACGGCAAGATCCCCACGGCGCGAGAATTCACCCGATCATCGAGCGACCCAACGCGTCCCGGCCAGGGCGTTTCAGGACGGAGTGCGGAAACGCGCGCGACGTGGACGCCCGGATCTCCGGATGCCGGTTTCGCGCGAAACCGCCAATCCGCGTGAGGCCCGGTGCCGGTTTCGCGCGAAACCGCCGCTCCCTCAGGCCTTCGGCCGAGCCTTTCCGGAACGGCCCCTAGAGCTCTCGGTGAAGGGCTCTGGTGATGCCCGCCGCGACCGTCGTCGCCAGGATCCAGCCCGAGGCGATCAGCACCACCGTGATCCACTGCGAATTGCCGTGCGCCTGCCACATCACGTCGTGGCCCAGGTTGATGATCGGCACCAGTTGGTCCACCGTGTACAGGAACGGGTTCCACACCGGGTGGTCTTCCTCGTTGATCGGGACCAGCGGGTGGTGGTCGAACCAGGTGGTGCCCGCCGCGGTCAGCAGCACCAGCCAGATCAGGGCGCGCAGCGGGCGGTAGCCGTAGCTGACCGTGATCAGCTGCAGCATGCTCCACAGCCGCACCGGCCACCGGAACGCGGGCCGGGTCGCGGCCGCGATCGCCTGGTAGCGGCGCCGCTGCTTCTCGATCAGCACCAGCACCGCGTGTTCCTCGTTGCCGTTGCCGCGGAACACCCGCGCCAGCTGGTCGTACGGCCCGGGCTGGTAGCGGCCGCCCGAGTTGGCGCGCAGCCAGCCGAGGCGCTCTCGCACCGCGGCCTGATCCGTCGGCTCGATGGTGGTGGTGAAGTTGTCGTACCCGAAGTCCTCGACGTCGACGCCGCCGGACGCCGCCCACAGCGACGCGCTGTCCGCGAGCAGCTCGCACTGCGCCTGCCGCAGCATGATCCGGCCCTGCGGCGCGGTCTCCGGGACCAGCGTGAGTTCCTGCACCACCAGGCCGAAGGCGTTGATCGCGTTGCGGCTCGTTCCGTCGCCGAGCCGGCAGCCCCAGAAGTTCGCCTGCCGCCCGATCTCGGCGCGCCGCAGCTGCACCTCGCCCTCGGCGAGGAACGGCCGGCTGCCCGCCGCGCACACCAGGTCGCGCGCGATGCGGGCCGCGCGCAGGTCCAGTGAGGACTTGTAGGACATCCGGTGGCGGTGCCACGCGGGCTTGGTCAGGTGCGCCGAGCGCAGGTCGAGGTTGGCGCCGATCTGGGCGCCCTGCAGCTGGATCGAGCCGACGACGTCGGTCTCCCGGCAGTCCAGGTTGCTGCCGACCACGATCCGGCTGGCCTGCAGCACGTCGGTGCGCGGGCCGTGCAGGCAGGCATTGTTCAGCTGGAAGCTGCCGTGCACCCGGACGTCGACCATCCGCACCTGGCCGTGCAGTTCGACCCGCGACGCCTCCAGGTTGCCGAGGATCTCGGTGCCGTCGAGGTGTACCGAGCGCAGCGGCTGCTCGACCGACGCCTTCGCGGAGCGCGACCAGCTCAGGTCGACGTGCGCGCCGGACATCCGCAGGTCGCCGCCGACCTTCGCGCTCACCATCCGGATGGTGCCGCCGCTGCGGAAGCCCTGGTCGATCTGCACGTCGCCGCGGATGTCGCCGCGGTCGATGACCAGCGTGCTGGTCGGGTCGTCGTACTGGGATTCGCCGCGCTGCGCGGGCTTGACGCCCGGTTCCAGCACCGCGTCGCGCAGCCGCAGGTCGCCGAAGATGTGCGCGCTGGGCAGGAACATCAGGCCGGCGACGGTGAACGGCCGGCGGGTGAGCGGGTCGACGTCGCAGCGCAGGCTGCCGCCGATCTGGATCCCGTTGGCGTTCAACGCGTACCGGCCCCGGTTGCGCAGCGCCCCGCCGGAGAGCGTGAGGTTGCCGCCGACCTTCGCGCCGGGGATGCGGATCTCGCCCGTTACCTGCAGCCGCAACCCGAGCAGCGCGCCGGAGACGGACAGCCGGTCGCCGTAGATGGCGCGGCCGCCGGGATTGCGCAGCTCGCTGTCGTTGAGCAGCAGGGAACCGCCCAGCTGGGCATCGGCGAGGTCGACGATGCCGCCGATGCTCGTGCAGTTGCGGAGCACGGTGTCGTTGCTGGTGTTGAGGTTGCGGGCGGCGATGCCGGGGAACCGGCAGTGCCAGAGCACCAGTCCGGCGATGTTGGCCTGCCGCAGGTCGGGCGCGTGCTCGAACCGGCAGCGGACGAATTCCAGCAGGTAAGGCAGGTCGGTGGCGCGCAAGTCCAGGTGCCCGGTGATCACCGCGTCCTCGACGGCGATGACCTGCTGCTGGCCGCCGCTGCGCCGGGAGAACGGCCGCCAGCCGGGCTCCTCCAGCGACTCGACCAGGCGGCGGGCGAGGTACTCGCCGCGGATCTCGCGGTCCTGGGAGTGCCGCACGGCGTGCACGTCCAGCGGCGGGACGGCGCCCTGGGTCACGCGGTCGGCTCTGCCCTGCCGGAGCAGTTCCTCGAACCGCTGCTCCGCAGCGGTGAGCGGACCGTTGCTGTCCCACGGCTTGACGACCGGCACCCTCGCCCCCGACCTAGTCCCCGACCAGCTGATCAACTTGATCACCCGAAAAGGTAGTCGATCAACTGCCTATAGAACTCCGACGTGTGATCACAACCCTTGGTTGCGATGCGCGCTGGAGTGCAGCCGGATGGCCTATTCGGTTCCACGTGAAACCTCGGCCCGGAACGAGCGAACGGCCCGTTCTCCTCGCGGTACGAGGTGAACGGGCCGTTCGCCGCGGTCCTACCTTCGGTCACTCCGGGACGGGGTGGGGGTGGGTGTGGGTCGGGTCGAGGACGCGGGCGAGGAAGGTGCGGGTGCGCTCCTCCTTCGGCGCGCCGATCACGTCGGCCGGCGGCCCCTGCTCGACGATCCCGCCGCCGTCCATGAACAGCACCCGGTCGGCCACCTCGCGGGCGAACTGCATCTCGTGGGTGACCACGAGCATCGTCATGCCCTCGTCGGCGAGCTGCCGCATCACGCCGAGCACGTCGCCGACCAGCTCCGGGTCCAGCGCCGATGTCGGCTCGTCGAACAGCATGACCTGCGGGTTCATCGACAGCGCCCGCGCGATCGCGACCCGCTGCTGCTGGCCGCCGGAGAGCTGCGCGGGCATGGCGTCGGCCTTGTCCGACAGCCCGACCCGCTCCAGGTTCTCCCGCGCGACCTTCTCCGCCGTCGCCTTGTCCCGGCCCAGCACCTTGCGCTGCGCCACGGTCAGGTTGTCCAGCACGGGCAGGTGCGCGAACAGGTTGAACTGCTGGAACACCATGCCGATGTGCCGGCGGGCGCCGTCCAGGTCGGTGTCCGGGTCGGTGAGGTCGGTGCCGTCCACCACGACCTTGCCCGCGGTCGGCTCCTCCAGCAGGTTCACGCAGCGCAGCAGGGTCGACTTGCCGGAACCGGACGGGCCGATGACGCAGACGACCTCGCCGCGCTCCACCTCCAGGTCGATGCCGCGCAGCACCTCCAGGGAGCCGAACGACTTGCTCAGCCCGTTGATCTCGATCATCACGTCGCTCATGCCTTGGCCCCCTTGGTCCGCGCCCCGCCGCCGTACTTGCGCTCCAGCAGGTCCGAAACCCGGGACAGCGGAATGGTGATGATCAGGTAGCACAGCCCGGCCACCAGCAGCGGCGTGAGCGATGCGTACTCGTTCAGCGCGGCACGGCCGAACTTCGCCAGCTCGTACTCGTTGGCGGCCAGGCCGAGCAGGTAGACCAGCGACGAGTCCTTGGTCAGCAGGATCAACTCGTTGGTCAGTGGCGGCAGGATGATCCGGAGCGCCTGCGGCATCACCACGGTGATCATGGTCCGGGTCGGCGACATGCCCAGCGAACGAGCCGCCTCGATCTGCCCCTTCGGCACCGCCTGGACGCCGGCGCGGATGGTCTCGGCCATGTAGGCCGCGCCGACCAAGCCGAGCGCCAGCATCACGGTGGAGTAGATGTCGAACCGCAGCTGGAAGGCGATCGGCACGCCGAAGCCCAGCGCGATGAACACCAGCAGCGCGGGCAGGCCGCGGAACAGCTCGATGTAGCCGGTGGCGATCCACCGGTACGGGCCGACCGGCGACATCTTCATCAACGCCAGCACGATGCCCAGCCCGAGGCCGAACCCGAAGCCGAGCGCGGTGTAGATGATGGTGTTGACCAGCGCCGTGGTGATCACGGCGGGGAACTGCGCCATCGCCACGTCGACGTTGAAGAACGCCCGCGCGATGGAGCTCCAGTCCGCGACCACGGCCACCACGATGATGACCACGATCAGCACGGCGTACTGGATGCCGCGGTTGAGCCGGGCCTTCTGCCGCCGGCCCAGCCCCGACTTGGGCCGCTCGGTGTCGGTTGTCATGAAGTCTCCTGATCAGTGTCGGGGCCGGCGGTGGAGCACCCGCCGACCCCGTCCGTTGGCATTGGAGCGCTACGCCCCGCAGGCGATCACTGCGGCTTCTTGCCGAACCACTTCTCGTAGATCTTGTCGTACTCGCCGTTTTCCTTGAGCTTCTTCAGCGCGGCGTTGACCCGGTCCTTCAGCGCCGTGTTGCCGGTCGCCATGCCGATGCCGTACTGGTCGCCGGTGCTGAACTCGTTGGTGATCTCGACGTTCGGGTTGCTCTTGACGAAGTCGCCGAAGACGCTGTTGTCGTTGATCGCCGCGTCGACCTGGCCGGTCTCCACCGCGGTCACCGACAGCGGGAGGTCCTCGAACTGGACGACCTCGTAGCCGTTGGCGTCCTTGTTCTCGTTCGCGTACTTCTCACCGGTGGTGGCCAGCTGGACGCCCAGCTTCTTGCCGCGCAGGTCCGACAGGCTGCGGATGCCCGAGCCCTTCTTCGTCATCAGCGCCTGGGTGGAGTCGAAGTACGGGTCGGAGAAGTCGAAGTTCTCCTCGCGGGCCGGCGTGATGCTCATGGCCGCGGCGGCCACGTCGCAGCGCCGGGTGTTGAGGTCCTCACCGGACTGGATGCCCTCGAACGGGGTGTCCAGGATTTCCTGCTTCAGGCCCATGTCCTTGGCGATCGCGTCGACCAGGTCGACGTCGAAGCCGACGATCTTGCCCTGGTCGTGGAACTGGAAGGGCTTGTAGTCCATGTGCGTGCAGGTCGTGAGGATGCCCGGCTTGATCACCTCCACGCCGCCGTCCGCCGTGCCACCACCGCCGGTGGTGGACTCCGCACAGCCCGCCGCGACAGCGGTGGCCAGGGCCAGAGCGGGCAGCAGAGCCATCGCTCGTAGTGTTCTGCGACGCGCCACGATGTCACTCCTAGTAGGTGAGAACGCGAGTGTTCGAATGGTGCCACTCGTTCGGGCGTAATCCCAATGCTGAGTGTTGCGAAGCCATCAAGTTTTCGGTCCGCGCCCGGTCGCGCGCCGGTCGCCGATCGGAAACCTGCCAGCCGACCGGGGCGAAGACGAAAGAAATTCCGCCGAACCTCCCCTGTTCGTGCGGGTTGTTGCCCGCTACTGCCGAATGGCACTCAGTCTCATGTGGTGTGTGCCACTGGTCAACAGGGAGTGCTCGACGGGCTCCGGAACATGCCTGCGAGGTCCCTGCGGACGATCACTGCTCGTACACGCAACGTGTCCGGATGGGTGCACTTGACGAGAAGTCGCCACTACCCCATCCGGCGGTCGAGCGGATATTCGCTGGTGAGCAGACTTTCGACGGGTGCCGAGCTCGCGGCGCCGAGAGCCCGAGGAGGTCCCGATGAAGCGTGCCGGCCTGCGCCGATCGGCCGCGCTGTGGATCGCAGCGGCACTGGCCGCGCTCGCCGCCGTCGCCGTCCCGGTCGCCCAGGCGCAGACCGCGGCGGCCCAGCCCTTCGCCGTGCTCCAGCTCAACCTCTGCAACAGCGGCTTCGCCGACTGCTACTCGGACGGCAAGTCGGTCGACTCGGCGATCGCCGCGATCCAGCAGCGCCGGCCGGACGTGGTGACGCTCAACGAGGTCTGCGCCCCGGACATCACCCGCATGACGCACGAAACGGGCTACCGGTGGGCGTTCACCCCGGTCGGTGACAAGGCGACCGGCAGCCCGTACGCCTGCAAGGACGGGCGCGGCGACTACGGCGTCGCCATCCTGACCAACCCCGATCTCGGGGCCGCGGGCGAGGCGGTCGCGCGGCAGTACGCCGCGCAGGACGGCGGCAACGAGCAGCGGGTGCTGCTGTGCGTGCCGTACTCCAAGGTCGCCGCGTGCACCACGCACCTGTCCGCGAGCGACGGCCAGGTCGCGGCCGAGCAGTGCCGGGAGCTCTCCGGCGTCGCGACCGCGCTCGGCGCCGAGTCGGTGATCGGCGGAGACCTGAACCTGGTGGCCGGTGGCAACCCCGACGTGCAGGGCTGCGTGCCCGACGGCTGGTACCGCACGGACGACGGCAGCGTGCAGCACGTGCTGGCGATGGACGTGTTCAGGTTCGAGCACGCCGAAACGATCCCGATCGACGGCACCGACCACCCCGGCCTGCTCGTCGCGACCACCCGCTGAAACGCGAGAGCGGTCGCCCCGGGGACCGGGACGACCGCTCGTCGGTGACCTGCCGTCAGCCCGGCGGGGCGGCGGGTGGGGCGGCGGGCGGCGCGCCGCAGTGGATGATCGGCTGCGGGTTGTAGACGGTGTGCTGGGTCTCGGTACGCACCTGGCCGGTGGTCACGTCCTTGATGGTCCGGGTGTCGTTCACCGAGAAGCCCGGCGAGCCCTTGCTCGGGCTGCACGGCTCGCCCGGCGGCACGACCTTCTCCTGCGGCTGCGTGGGATTGGTCCGCTCGCCGGTCTGCGAGGACACGTCGAACTGCTTGGTGCCCCAGAGCTGCACCGTGATCGACGACGGCGTCCAGCGGGTGGTGATCATGATCCCGCTCTTGGCGACGTTCTTGAACTTGACGTCGATGATGCTCGCGCCGTTGGGGCTCTGGAACACGGTGGCCTCGCGGCCCGCCGGGTAGCGGCTGATGTAGTAGCTGTGCGCCTTGTGCTCGACGTTCTGCATGCCCGCGAAGTACGAGGCGTTGTACAGCGTCGTGGCGAACTGCGAGATGCCGCCGCCGACGGCCCGGCCCGGGCGGCCGTTCTCGATGATCCCGGACTCGACGTAGCCCTGCGGGATCCCGCGCGGCCCGGTGTGCCCGTTGAGGCTGAAGACCTCGCCCGGCTTAATGATCGCGCCGTTGACCTGCTCGGCGGTGCGCCGGATGTTCACCCCGGACGCGGCCTCGAACCCGCCGGTGCTGAACTCGCCGACCACCTCGCGGATGCCCATCTGGTTGGCCTGGTCGGTGGTGAACTTGGCGGGCTGGTGCACGTAGATGGCCTGCACCGCGCGGTCCTGCGGCCTGCGGAGCACCTCGTCGAGCCGCTCGAAGCTCTTGTTCCAGTCGACGCCGATGCCGTCGGTGGACGGCCGGACCACCGGCGCGCCGCCTTCCAGGACGATCTCGGCGTCCTTGCCGGGCTTGATCGTGTCGGCCAGCTGCGGTTCGACGCTGCCGATCGCGGCCGGCAGGTCCACGTGGGACTTCAGCCCGCCGGCGCCGTCCGGCTCGAACCGCAGCGCAGCGGCGATCGCCGCGGGCGCCAGCGTCGCGTCCTTGCCCTGGCCGCGCACCGTCACCGGCGCGGACACCGCGGGCTGCGCCACCTCGCGCAGCGCCCGCTGAACGCCCTCGCTGGTCGTGCTGACCGGCTGCTCGGTGAAGGGCACCTGAACGGCGACGTCGTCCGCCCAGTGGGTGAGCACCTCGTCGGTGGCCCGCTGCGCGTCGATGGACTGCCCGGTGACCGGGTCGACGGCGACCGGCTTGGCGCCCTCGAACCGGATGGTGCCTTCGGCCGCGGTCCGGTCCAGCTGCGGCCGGACCTGCTCCAGCGCCTGGACCAGCTGCTCGCGGTCGCCGTGGCTGACCGGGGCGACCTCGTGCGTCGAGAACAGCGAGCCGATCCGGGTGAACGGGTTCAGCGGCTGGCTGCCCGCCTGCTGGACGGTGGCCGTCCAGTCCATCTGCAGCCCGGCCTGCTCCGGGTTGATCGTGGCGGTGCGGTCGCCGACCCGCAGCTCGACGGGCTGGTTGAGGCCCGGGCCGAGCTTCTCGCGGAGCTCCGTCTCGGCGGCGGTCTCGTCCAGGCCGCCGATGTCGACGCCGGCCACCACCGTGCCGCGCGGCACCTGGCCGCTGGTGAAGACCAGGTCACCGATGTAGAGCAGCGCCAGCGCGCCGACCACGGCGCCGGCGACGATGCCGGCGCGGATCAGGCTGCGGCGCTTCTTGTCGGCGTCGGACGGCGGCGGGGTCGCGGCGGTCCAGCCGCCGGGCTGGGCGCCGACCTGCGGGATCGCCTGGGTCTCGCCGATGCGGAACGTGGAGAAGTCGCCGGGCACCGCGGCGATCTGAGCGGTCCGCTCGGCGTCGGACTCCGGTGCCGGCTGCTGGGCCTCCGGCTTCGCGGCGCCCGACAGGTTGGGGCGGGTGCGTTCGTCGAAGTCGGCCCGCACCGGTGGGATCCGGGTGGTCTGCTCGACGCTGGTCTCCGGCTGGGCAGCGCCGGAACGTTCCGGGTCGGTGCGCATCCGTTCGGTCGACGGCTCGGCACCGCTTCGATGATCGTGGTTTTCCGGCACCGCTTCCCCTTCTCGTGTCGGTCGTGCGGTGGGGCGCGTGACGATATCGGCGGCCGGCTCCGCGAGGGAAGGCCGCGTCGACTACAGGTACAGCCCGGTGCCCTGTTCGGTGCGTTCGCTGGCCACGGCGTGCAGGTCCCGCTCCCGCATCACGAGATAGGCCTGGCCCTGGACCTCGACCTCGAACTGCTCGTCGGGGTTGAACAGCACCTGGTCTCCGACCTTCACCGTGCGCACGTGACTGCCCACGCCGAAGACCTCGCCCCACAGCAACCGCTTGGCCACCTGGGCGGTCGCCGGAATCACGATGCCGCCGCTGCTGCGGCGTTCGCCGGATTCCGGGGAGATGCGCACCATGACCCGGTCGTGCAGCATCTGGATTTCGAGCTTGGCATCGGTCACCCGAAAAGTTTACTTGCCGCCGCCCGGCGACCAACCGGCCAGGGCAGGGCTTTCCGGCCCCGCCACGGCGGATCCACCGGTGCCACCAACGGTTTCCGCTGGTCAAGTGCTCGTGAGCGGTTTGGAGTGCCATAGCACTCCAAACCGCTCACGAGCATCTACCTGCGGAAACACCAGCACGCGACGTACCCGGCGGCCCCTGTCAACACCCGGTGCGGTGATCCACCCGGGCCGCGAGATCACGCCCCGGCGTCAAGGCCGCCCATCACCAGCGGCAGCCGCTCCGGCCCGGCGGCCGTGATCTTGATCGGCACGCCCCAGTCCTGCCTGGTCAGGCGGCAGGCCGGGTGCTCGACCGACGGGTCGTCGTCGCAGCTGGCGGCCTGCGCCACCACGTGCAGCACGCCCTGCTCGATGCCCTCGGCCAGCACCAGGCGCCGCGTCAGGTCGGTGCCCACACCGGAGCCCTCGATCAGCAGTTCCGCCGGCGAAGAGGTGATCTCCAGCCTGGTCGACGGCCCGTAGCGCTCGTCCAGCTTGGTGCCCGGCGGCGGCGTGAACACCACGGCGAGCTCGACCGCACCGCTGCCGATCTCCGTGGCCGGCCGCTTGACCTGCTGCGACGCCCCCTCGACGAGGCGCGCCGCGACGCCCGGCGGGACCGGCCGCTCGAGCCGGTGCGCGGCGGAGGCGACCACGACGAGCTCCCCGTCCACCACGGCCGCGCCGGAGGGCTCCGCGACATCGGTGGCCAGCGTCGACACCTCGCCGGTCGCCGGCTCGTAGCGCCGGACGGCGCCGTTGTAGGTGTCGCAGACCGCGACCGAACCGTCGGGCAGGACCGCGACGCCGAGCGGGTGCTGGAGCAGCGCCTTCTCGGCGGGGCCGTCGGCGTGGCCGAAGTCGAACAGCCCGGTGCCGACGGCCGTGCGCACCGCGAAGCCATCGCCCGCGGCCTCGACCCAGCGCAGCGCGGAGGTCTCGGAGTCGGCCAGCCAGAGCCGGTCGCCGCCGTCGGCCAGCCCGGACGGCTGCGCGAAGAACGCCTCCTCGGCGGCGCCGTCGCGCAGGCCCTCGACCGTCGTCCCGGCGAACCGCCGGACCTCGCCGGCGACCGGGTCGAACAGGCCGAGCGTGTGGTTGCCCGCCATCGCGATCACGACGCTGCCGGCCGGTTCCCACCAGGCGACGTCCCAGGGGCTGGTCAGCGGCGTCTCCAGCGCGGGTCCGCCGTCGGAGCCGTCGCGCCACTGCTCGCCGGTCCCGGCCAGGGTGGTGACCTCGCCGTCCGCGAGCCGGACACCGCGCAGCAGGTGGTTGACGGTGTCGGCGACCACGACGTCGTAGCCGACCTGCTCGGCGACGTGCTGCGGCAGCAGCGCGAGACCGGCGGGCTCGGAGAACTCGGCATCGGCGCCGTCCGCGCGACCGCGCCGACCGGCGCCGATGCGGCGCACCACGGTCTCGCCGTCGGCGGCGAACTCGACCAGCGAGTGGTTCGCGGAGTCGGACACCAGCAGGTTCCCGCTCGGCAGGGCGATGACCTTGCCGGGGAAGCGGAGCGTGGTCTCGGGCGCCTCCGGCGGCACGTACGGGCCGTTCCCGCGGTGCAGCGTGCCCTTGGCCTCGTGCTCGGCGATGATCTCGGTGATCACGCTGCGCAGCGCCTCGACGTGCCCCTCACCAGCGGCGACGTGCACGACGTAGCCCTCTGGATCGACGACGACCAGCGTCGGCCACGCCTTGACGGCGTAGTTCTGCCAGGTGGTCAGCTCCGGGTCGTCGAGCACCGGGTGGTGCACGGCGTAGCGCTCGACGGCGGCGACCAGCGCGTCCGGATCGGCCTCGTGCTCGAACTTCGGCGAGTGCACGCCGACGGTGACGACCTCCTCGGCGAACTCGGCCTCCAAGGGCCGCAGCTCGTCGAGCACGTGCAAGCAGTTGATGCAGCAGAACGTCCAGAAATCGAGCAGGACGACACGGCCACGCAGGTCGGCGAGCTTGATCTGCTTTCCGCCGGTGTTCAACCACTGGCGGCCCACGAACTCGGGCGCACGGACACGGGCACGGCGTTTCTGCTGCTCAACACTCACGTCCGCAGTCAACAACACAGGGTCGGGCGGTGTTCCTCAGGGTCCGGTCGCACGAGCCGATGCCCACTCGCCAGACGAATCACGACCACGGGAGGGCGGATGGAGCAACAGTCACTCGCCCCCGGAGGTAGGACCAACCGCGTCACGCCGTGTCGCATCAGCCGAAGCGGAACGAGCCGATCACGCCCAGCCCGCTGAGCACGCCGACGACCGTCAGCAGCAGGCACCCGACGATGGCCGACATCAGCCACGCTCGGCGTCGCGACGTCGCGACGAACGCGATGCCGAGCGCCGCCCAGAGCAGGCCTTCGACGAAGAACCACGGCTCGTTCAGCAGCAGGTCTTGCAGGTCGGCGACCTGCCGGTCGAACGACCGCCATAGGCTCGGCGGAAGCTGCGTCGGGTGAACGCCGGTCAGGCTGAGCACCCGCAGCGTGCTCATGACCAGTGCATGCATGCAGCAGCCGACGGCCCCGATCCAGCCGAGCACCGGCAATGCCCGTCGCAGAGCGCCTACCCGCACCGCGACGAGCGGCAACAGGGCGGCGAACAGGATGATCGCGGCACCGAAGGCGTTGATAGCGCGGAACTCGGCGCTGGAGACCGGCCGGCCGATCATGCCGACGGTGCGGCCCGCCGCGTAATACGCCCGGTAGCAGGCGTAGGCGAACCCCCACAGCGCGAGAGCGACAACGATTCCCCGCGGCGAGCCTGGTCGAGAGATCGTGGTCTCAACCGCCCGATCACGGTTTCGTGCTGCCGGCTCCACAATGCGGGGCATCCTGGGCCCTTTCTCCCATGGTCACCGGCGCTGGAACAGGCACGTCCCCGCGCCGGTGACTTCGGCTGCGGCTTGTGATTCTCGCGCAACGATGTTGAGAGACCACCAAGGAAGCGCAAACAGGGCAAAAGCGACGCATGGTCCGCTGACCCTCCATCGCGCCGCCCGGTGTTCCGACGGGTGCGGTCACCCGAGTCGCGCCTCACTCCTCGGACCGGTCAGCCCCGGGTCCACGAAGGCCACCACCGCGGGACGTGGTCGACGCACTCGGCGAGCTGGTCCGGCTCGGCCCAGTAGAAGTACACCGTCCCGACCTCCGCGTAGAACGCCGCCGCGACGACCAGCGCGATGCCGGCGCCGGCCACCGCCAGCGGGTGCCGGAGCCGGCGCGCGGCGGCGCAGATCAGCGGGAATGCCACCGCGAACACGACGAGGTTGAGCACGAACAGCACCGGCACCGACAGCATCAGTGCGGCCCCGTAGCGCTCGGCGTCGGCGAGGCAGGCAGCCCACGCCGCGCCGACGACGAAGTACTCGGCCGCCGTCAGGAGCGGCACTAGGACCGCGGCCGCGAGCAGGCCTGGGCCCGCACCCTTCCCGGACCTGCGCTCGGGAGCGCGCTGCTGATCAGCACTCACGCACGAAGTCAACAGCACGCCGCCGGGCGGAGTGGGCGGATTGGACCAACCCGCCCGGCCGCGGATCAGAGGCGGTTGCGGTCGCGGACGTAGAAGGCGGTGGCCGCCAAGGTGGGGACCAGGGCGCCGACCAGGACGATGACGGCTTCCATTCGCGACTCCTCTTCGCGCGCGACGACGGTTCGCCGAGGAACCCGGGAATAACGCCGGGTTCGACCGGTTTGAAGTGGTGAGGTGGGCGAGATGCCCGATAACGGCGGGTGTGCCGGAATTGGAAAGCCCCGCGATGCTGCCAGGTCGGGGGTCCGACAGCACCGCGGGGTCATCCTGCATATCGACACCCGACGGCTTCCCGTTACAGACATGTCGACATGTGTCTCAGGTCACCCTGATCCGACCCGAACCAGCGATCCCATCAGCCTTTATACAGCTATCTAGCAACTGATCTAGATAGGCCTAGAAAGACGTAGCGGCGGGCCGCCCACTAGGGGACATCTCCGGGAGAACACCCGATGAGCTGCGAAGATCCACGCAGCACACTCCGAGGTGATCACCTCTCGGAAGGGTCCGCCACATGCGCGAGCAACCCGCCGCCCTGCGGAGCTCGATCCTGCTCTGGCTGATCGCCGTGGGTGCCGGCGTCGTCGAAACGCTGATCCACGTCGTCCAGGCGCCGGCCGGCCCGCTGCTGCTGCAGGCCGCGGTCCGGATGCTCATCTACGCCGCCATCGCCGCCCTGGTGTTCCGGCTCCGCAGCGGCGAGAACTGGGTGCGCGTCGTGCTGGCCGTGCTGCTCGGCGGGATCGGGATGCTGAGCATGGTCGGGCCGCCGCTCGTCTCGGCGCTGACCGGCGGCGGGATCGCCCCGCCCGCGGACGCCTGGCAGCTCGCCTTCCTCCTGGTCCGCGCGCTGCACGTGATCGCCGTGGTCGGCGCGCTGGTGGCGATGTTCCGGCCGAGCGCCAACCGGTTCTGCCGGCCTATTCCTGCGTGAGCAGGTAGCGGCCGAAGTGCGGGACGGTGAACGCGATCAGGCCGCGTTCGCCCGAGTACACCAGGCCCTTCTTGATCAGGCTGTCGCGCGCCGGGGACAGCGAGGACGGGCGGCGCTCCAGGTACTCCGCGATGGACGCCGTCGGCGCCGGCTCGTCGCGGCCCTCGACCAGCTCCGCCATCGCCCGCAGGTATTCGCGCTCGGCGGGCGTGGCCCGCTCGTAGCGGGAGCCGAAGAAGCCGACCGCGAGCTCCGTCTCCGCCTCCGGCGCCGCCAGCCGCACGTCCTCGTCGCCGATCTCCGCGCGCACCGCCGCGTCCCAGGTCGCCTTGCCGTAGGACTGCACGAAGTACGGGTAGCCGCCGGAGATCGTGAACAGGGCGTCCAGGGCGGCCGGGGTGATCTCGGCGTCCTCGCGCTCGATGGGCGCGACGACGGCGCGGTCGGCTTCCGAACGGGCCAGCCGGTCGATCCGCACGTACCGGAACAGCCGCTCGGAGTAGGACTTGCTCGCCGACAGCACGGCGGGCAGGTGCGGCAGCCCCGCGCCGACGACCACCAGCGGCGCGCCGGACTGGGACAGCTCGTGGCAGGCGGCGCACAGCGCCGAGACGTCGGCGGGCTGCACGTCCTGCATCTCGTCGATCAGCAGCGCGATGCCGGTGCCGACGTCCGCGGCCAGCTCGGCGACCTCGGTGAACAGCTCGACCAGGTCGATCTCGATGTCCCCGGAGTCGGCCCGGCCCTGGGCGGCGGGCACGTCGATGCCCGGCTGCCAGCGGTCCCGCAGCTTCGCGCCGTCCGGGTTCGCCTTCAGCACGAACGCCTTCAGGACGGCGAGCACCTCCTCGACGCGGTCCGGGGCGCGGTGCCGGACGGCGAGATCGCGGATCGCGCGGTGCAGCGCCGCGGACAGCGGGCGCCGCAGCCCGGCCTCCGGGCGGGCCTCCACCTTGCCCGCGCCCCAGCCGCGCTTGACCGCCATCGAGCGCAGCTCGCCGAGCAGCACCGTCTTGCCGACGCCACGCAGGCCGGTGAGCACGAGGCTGCGCTCCGGGCGACCGCGCGCGACTCGTTCGAGCACGACGTCGAAGGCGTCGACCTCGCGATCCCGGCCGGCCAGTTCGGGCGGTCGCTGTCCGGCGCCGGGGGCGAAGGGGTTGCGGACCGGGTCCATTCCTCGGACTTTATCCAGTCGTCTAGCGCTGATTCGATATTCGGCGAGAAACCGCGATGGGCGTGTTCCCGTCGACTCGACGAATATCGGTCTGTCCAGGCAAGACACTAGATGGAGCGATACTCGCGAATCCTGCTGGTCGCCGGCCTGTGATCTTCGGCCGGGTCTGCTGCGGCGGCCGCTCCGAGCACCGAGGATCTGGCCATGGCTACGGAGTCCTGGCGAGAGCCGCTGTCCGAAGCGCTGGGCGCGCTCGGCGTCGATCGCGATCCCACCGAACTGGCCGTGACGGGCGGCCTCGGGCACCTCGGATCCCGGCTGCCGGTGGAAGACACCGCGATCGCCTGCGTCGGCGCGGCGCTGCTCGCGTCGACCCGGCGGCCCGTCGAGCTCGCGACCGGGCACGTCGCCGCCGCGATGCGCAGCGAGGCGCACCTCCGGCTCGACGGCGAGCCGCCGCTGGACGGCTTCGCGCCGATGTCGCGGTTCTGGCGGACCGCGGACGGCTGGGTACGCACGCACGGCAACTACCCCTGGCACCGCGAAGCGCTGGTGCGCGCGCTCGGCACGCCCGATGACGTCGCGGCCGTGGCGTCGGCGATCGGGGAACTCCCGACGCGCGAGGCGGAATCACGCGTGGTCGAGGCCGGTGGGATCGCCGCCGCCGTGCGCACTCCGCAGGAATGGCTGGCCGAGCCGCCGGGTCGGGCCGTCGCGGCGCAGCCGCTCGTCGGGACGAGCCGGATCGGCGACGCCGCGCCGAGGAGCAGGGGAGACCGGCTCCGGGTGCTCGACCTGACTCGGGTGATCGCCGGGCCGGTGTGCACCCGCTTCCTCGCAGCGCTCGGCGCGGACGTGCTGCGCATCGACCCGCCGCACCGCCCGGAACGCCCCGGCAGCTACGACACGCTGCTCGACAAGCGCACCGCCATGCTCGACGCCGGTACGCCGGAAGGCCTTGCGCTGCTTCACGAACTGCTGGCCGGGGCCGATGTGCTCGTGCACGGCTACCGGCCGGGCGCGCTCCGCCGCTTCGGGCTCGGCGCCGAGGAGCTCGCCGAACGGCATCCGGGCCTGGTGGTGGTCTCGCTGTCGGCCTGGGGAACGGCCGGGCCGTGGGGCGAGCGGCGCGGTTTCGACAGCATCGTGCAGGCGGCCTCCGGAATCGCCACCATCGAGTCCACATCGGACGGACCGGGCGCGCTGCCCTGCCAGCTGCTCGACCACGGCACCGGCTACCTCTGCGCGGCGGCGGTGCTCGACGGCCTGCGGCGGCAGTCCGAGGCGGGCGGCACCTGGCTCCGCGAACTCTCCCTGGCCCGGACCGCGCACTGGCTCTCGGCCGACCGCGCGCGGAACGTCCGCCGGTCCCGGCGGGCGCCGAGCCCTGGCTGACCGAACTCGACTCGCCGGACGGCCGGATCACCGCGGTCGCCCCGCCCGGCCGGATCGACGGAAGACCCCTGACCTGGCACACCATCCACGCCTACGGCACCGACGAACCCCGCTGGTGACGAACCCCGGAATCCCCGATCCCGCCCGAAACCAGAAGATTCGCACCCCAGCTCTGGAGATCCCCGATCTTGGCCAAGAACCCGTTTCGAAATGGCTCCACCCGGCTCGCGCCCGACGCCTGACACCGATGGCGATTTCGCGCGAAATCCCCACACCACGCCCGGGGCGGCCACGTCCCACACGTGCCTGCGCACCACGCTGAAACGCCCCTGGAAGATCCGTGCCCTCCCGGCTGCCGGGCACTCCCGGCCTGGCGTTGGGCCTTCCCGATTTCGCCTGGAATCGGGGGGGGTCCGTGCCAGGTGTGCGTCGGTCAGCGTTCGAGGATGGCCGTCATGCCTTGGCCGCCCGCCGCGCAGATCGAGATCAGGCCCCGGCCCGAGCCCTTCTCCGCGAGCAGCTTCGCCAGGGTCGCGACGATCCGGCCGCCCGTTGCCGCGAACGGGTGGCCCGCCGCCAGGGACGAGCCGTTGACGTTGAGCTTCGCCGGGTCGATCTCGCCCACCGGCTCGGCCCGGCCGAGCCGGTCCTTGCAGAACTCCGGGTCCTGCCAGGCCTTCAGGGTCGCCAGCACCTGCGAGGCGAACGCCTCGTGCACCTCGTAGAAGTCGAAGTCGCCCAGCCCCAGGCCCGTCCGGTCGAGCAGCTTCGGCACCGCATAGGCCGGGGCCATCAGCAGGCCGTCGTCGCCGCTGACGTGGTCGACCGCGCCGGACACCACCTCGCCGAGGTAGGCCAGCACCGGCAGCCGCCGCTGCTCAGCCCACTCCTCGCTGGCGAGCAGCACGGTGGACGCGCCGTCGGTCAGCGGCGTCGAGTTGCCCGCCGTCATGGTCGCGCCCTCGCCGCGGCCGAACACCGGCTTGAGCTTGGCGAGCTTCTCCACCGAGCTGTCCGGCCGCAGGTTCTGGTCCCGGGCCTGGCCCTGGAAGGACGTGATCAGGTCGTCGAAGAAGCCGCGGTCGTAGGCGGCGGCGAGCCGCTGGTGGCTGCGCGCGGCCAGCTCGTCCTGCTCCTCGCGACCGATCTCCCAGGCCAGCGCGGTCTTCGCGGCGTGCTCGCCCATCGAAAGCCCGGTGCGGGGTTCGGCGTTGCGCGGGATCTCCGGCACGACGTGCTGCGGCCGGACGCCGGCCAGCGCCTTCAACCGGCCGGCCGCGGACCTGGCGTGGTTGGCCCGCAGCAGGACGCGGCGCAGGTCCTCGTTGACCGCGATCGGCGCGTCGCTGGCCGAGTCGACGCCGCCGGCGATGCCGACGTCGAGCTGGCCGAGGGCGATCTTGTTCGCCACCGACACCACGCTCTCCAGCCCGGTCGCGCAGGCCATCTGCACGTCGTGGGCGGGCGTGCGCGGGTCGAGCCTGGAGCCCAGCACGGTCTCGCGCGCCAGGTTGAAGTCGCGGCTGTGCTTCAGCACCGCCCCGGCGACGAACTCGCCGAGCCGTTCGCCCTGCAGCCCGAACCGCGCGATCAGCCCGTCCAGGGCCGCGGTGAGCATGTCCTGGTTGGAGGCGCGGGCGTAGGGGCCGCCGGACCGGGCGAACGGAATCCGGTTGCCGCCGATGATCGCTACTCGCCGAACGGTGGCCATGGCCTGACTCCCTAGTTGATGCGATGCTCTCTGGCAACCTAACTTACCCGCGGGTAGGTTAGACGTCGAGCGAACTTCGCGCCCCAAACCCGCTGGAGTGTCCACATGGCCGACCGGTACCAGCAGTTCACCCTGTCCCCGATCGGGCGGCAGGTCGTCAAGCGGCTCGGCCTGCCCGCGCCGACGCCGCTGCGCCGCTACCGTCCCGGCGACCCCGTGGTCAGCGGCCCGGTGCTGGTCGGCGCCGCGCCCGGCGGACGGCTCGGCGACGCGATCGCGACGACGCTCGAGGACGTTCACGCCCAGGCCCACCAGACACCGGCCGAGGGCGAGCGCTACTCGGGGCTGATCTTCGACGCGACCGGCATCGAGAGCAGCGAGCAGCTGCGCGAGCTGCGCGAGTTCTTCGGCCCGACTATCCGCCAGACCGACCGCTGCGGCCGGGTGATCGTGCTCGGCGCACCGCCTGAAGAGCAGCAGGACCCACGCGCGCACACCGCGCAGCGCGCGCTCGAAGGCTTCGTTCGCTCGGCGGGCAAGGAACTCAAGCGCGGCGCGACCGCGCAGCTGGTCTACGTCGCCAGGGGAGCAGAGGACGCGCTCGACTCGACGCTGCGGTTCCTGCTCTCGTCGAAGTCCGCGTACGTCTCCGGGCAGGTGATCCGGATCGGCCCGGCGGAAGTGCCGGAGGTCGACCGGAAGAGCCCGCTGCACGACAAGATCGCCCTGGTCACCGGCGCATCGCGGGGCATCGGCGAGGCGATCGCGGAGACCCTCGCGCGCGACGGCGCACACGTGGTGTGCCTGGACGTGCCCGCGCAGGGCGGCGACCTCGCCAAGGTCGCCAACCGCATCGGCGGCTCGACGCTGCAGCTGGACATCACCGCCGACGACGCGCCCAACCGGATCGAGGAGCACTTCGCGCAGCGCCACGGCGGGCTGGACGTCGTGGTGCACAACGCGGGCATCACGCGGGACAAGACGATCGGCCGGATGACGTCGCAACAGTGGGACGCGGTGCTCGCGGTGAACCTGACCGCCCAGGAGCGGATCAACGAACTACTGCTCGCCGACGGCTCGCCGCTGCGGCCCGGCGGGCGGATCATCGGCGTCGCCTCGATCAGCGGCATCGCGGGCAACGTCGGGCAGGGCAACTACGCGGCGTCCAAGGCCGGCGTGATCGGGCACGTGCGGTCCACCGCCGGGATCGCGGCGAGCCGCGGCGCCACCATCAACGCGGTCGCGCCGGGCTTCATCGAGACCAAGATGACCGCGGCCATCCCGCTGTTCGTGCGCGAGGCGGGCCGCCGGATGAACAGCATGTCCCAGGGCGGGCTGCCGGTGGACGTCGCGGAGACCATCGCCTGGTTCGCCGACCCGGCGTCGGCCGGGGTGAACGGCAACGTGGTCCGGGTCTGCGGCCAGAGCCTCCTCGGCGCCTGATCCACTCGACGGAACGGAAACCCCGCGATGCCGGAACTGAGCACTGCACCGAAGCTTTCCGCGCTGTACCTCAAGGCGGTCGCGACCGGGCCGACCCGGCGCGGCGACAGCCTGCCGGACACCGAGTACCTGCGCCGCGACATCGAGATCGACCGCGATCGGCTCGCCGAGTACGACCGGGTGTGCGGGTTCGGGCTGCGCGACGAGCTCCCGATCACCTACCCGCACGTGCTGTCGTTCCCGCTGTCGGTGCGGCTGATGACCGATCCGGGTTTCCCGTTCCCGCTGGTCGGGCTGGTGCACGTGGCCAACACGATCCGCCAGGAGCGCCCGCTGCTGGTCACCGACGTGCTGACGCAGCGGGTCCGGGTGGCCGACCTGCGCCCGCACCCGAAGGGACGGCAGTTCGACGTCATCACGGAGACCAGCGCGGGCGACGAGGTGGTGTGGCGGGAGGTCAGCACCTACCTCCGGCGCGGCGGCGCGCCGGAGCACGGCGAGGCGGCGGAGCGGTCCGCGGCGTCGGAGCCGGCCGGGGAGCCGATGGCGACCTGGCGGGTGGCGGGCGACACCGGGCGGCGGTATGCGGCGGTTTCCGGGGACCGCAACCCGATCCACCTGCATCCGCTGACCGCCAAGGCTTTCGGGTTCCCGCGGGCGATCGCGCACGGCATGTGGTCGAAGGCCCGCTGCCTGGCGGCGTTCGCGGAGCGGCTGCCGGACGCGTACTCGGTGGACGTCGAGTTCCGCAAGCCGCTACTACTCCCGTCCACAGTGGACTTCACGCTGAGCAGGCCGGACGAGGGCTGGAACTTCGCCCTCCACGCCCGCTCCGGAAAACCCCACCTGCTCGGCCGGATCCGCTGACGCCCGCGGACCGCTAGGAGCCTGGCGTCCAGGAGCGGCCTTCGACGAGGTCGCCGAAGCCCATCCAGACCATGTTCATCAGGCGCATCGCCATCCCCTCGGCGGTGTGCTCGGGATGCTGGAACCACCACTCCACCAGCGACTCGCCGGCCCCGACCAGGGCCACCGCGAACGGCTCGGTCTGCTCCGCCTGCATCGGCTGCGCCGATCCGGCGGTCGCCTGCGCCAGCAGCGCCGCGATCAGGCTGGTCGCCCGCTCCCGCCACTCCACCAGCTCCGAGACGAACGGCTCGCCCTGCAGGTTCGCCTGCCGGTGCAGCACCGTCCAGCCCGCCTGGTTGTGGTGCACGTACTCGAAGAACACCTGCAGGCCGCGCCACAGCTGCTCGTCCGGGCTGAGCCCGGCTTCGACGGCCGTGCTGATCGCCTCGATCAGCCGGGCCGCCTCCCGCCGGATGCAGGCGACGAACAGCTCGTCCTTGGCACCGAGGTAGGCGTAGAGCATCGGCTTGGAGATGCCCGCGACCTCAGAGATCTCGTCCATCGACGCGGTGTGGAAGCCGTGCGTGGCGAACACCTCGACCGCGGCGTCCAGGATCTGCCGCTCGCGAACCGCCCGCGGCAGGCGCCGCGACCGGGGGCGGCCGTTGTCCTGACGATCGACCATCTCACCTCTTACGCTGGTCTTTTCCGGTCAGGCTAGATCAGATCCGATCCGCTGCACCCGCTTGCCTTCGAACCTACTCGAACGTAGTCTTACTCACGAGTAGGTAATGGAGGTGGCACCGATGCCCCAACCCGAGACCGACCCGATCGCGGCCCTCGGCGAGGTCGACCCCAAGAAGGTCGGCAAGGAAGAGTTCGTCGCGCTGCTCGAAGCCGCCTCCGAGATCGCCGGCAGCGGCACCCCGGTCGACCTGAGCGCGCTGCGGCCGGAGCAGTTCGCGCGGCTGATCTCGCGCGCCTCCGACGCCCAGATCGAAGCCGTGATGGAGCGCCCCGAACTGCGCGAACGCATCCTAGACGAGGTGTTCCGGCGGATGGGCGAGCACTACAAGGCCGAGAAGGCCAGCTCGATCGAGGCCGTGGTGCGGTGGCGGATCGGCACCGAAGACGACCTGCTGCGCTACGAATGCGTGCTGGCCGACGGCCAGTGCACCGTGAGCAAGGACCCGCGGCACGAGCCGCGGGTGACGATCACGACGCCCCCGGCGGATTTCCTGAAACTGGCCTCCGGCAACGCCTCGGCGCCCATGCTGTTCATGAAGGGCAAGCTCAAGGTTGCCGGCGATCTCGGCTTCGCCGCCGGGCTGACGAAACTCTTCCAGATCCCCAAGGCCTGAGGCTCGCCCGGCCCGGCAGTACGGTCGGCGGTGCCGGTTGCGAGGACGGGCCGAGCGGCTGCGCCGCCTCGAGGACGAAGAACCAGAGCAGACAGGCGCCGAGCAGCCGGGTCGGCTGCTCGGCGAACACACCAACAGGACGGCGATGACTTTCTCCCTGGAACTGAGCGAGGAACAGCAGGAGCTGCGCGACTGGGTGCACGGCTTCGCCGAGCAGACCCTCCGGCCGGCCGCGCGGGAATGGGACGAGCGCGAGGAAACCCCCTGGCCGATCATCCGGGAGGCCGCCAAGATCGGGCTCTACGGCTTCGAAACGCTGGCCACGTTCTGGGCCGACGACACCGGCCTGTCGCTGCCGATCGCCAACGAGGAGCTGTTCTGGGGCGACGGCGGCATCGGCATGGCGATCTTCGGCACCACCCTCGCGGTCGCCGGGATCTTCGCCACGGGCACGCCCGACCAGCTCGCCGAGTGGGTGCCGCAGTGCTACGGCGACGCGGACGACCCGAAGGTCGCGGCGTTCTGCTCGTCGGAGCCCGGAGCCGGTTCCGACGTCGCGGCGATGCGCACCCGCGCGGTCTACGACGAGGCGACCGACGAGTGGGTGCTCAACGGCCAGAAGGCGTGGGCCACCAACGGCGGGATCGCGAACGTGCACGTAGTGCAGGCGGTCGTCGACCCGGAGCTGGGCTCCCGCGGCCAGGCCGCGTTCGTGGTGCCGCCGGGCACCAAGGGCCTGGAGGCGCCGAGCAAGATCCGCAAGCACGGGCTGCGCGCCTCGCACACCGCCGACGTGTTCCTGGACGACGTGCGGGTGCCCGGCAGCTGCCTGCTGGGCGGCAAGGAGAAGCTGGACGAGCGGCTGGCCCGCGCCCGCGAGGGCGGCAAGGCCGGCTCGCAGGCGGCGATGAAGACCTTCGAGCTGTCCCGCCCGACCGTCGGCGCGCAGGCCATCGGCATCGCGCGGGCGGCCTACGAGACCGCCCTGGAGTACGCGCAGCAGCGGGAGACCTTCGGGCGGCCCATCATCGAGAACCAGTCGATCGCGTTCACGCTGGCCGACATGCGGATGGAGATCGACGCGGCGCGGCTGCTGGTGTGGCGGGCGGCATGGCTGGGCCGCAACGGCGGGTTCACCGCGGGCGAGGGCTCGATGTCGAAGCTCAAGGCGGGCCGGGTGGCCACCTGGGCGACGGAGCGGGCGATCCAGATCCTCGGCGGCAACGGCTACACCCGGGAGTTCCCGGTGGAGCGGATGCACCGCGACGCCAAGATCTACGACATCTTCGAGGGCACCGAGCAGATCCAGCAGCTGGTGGTGGCCCGCGCCATCTCCGGGCGACACATCGCCTGAGCCGACCGGGCCGTCGCGGATTCCCGCGGCGGCCCGCTTCCGGTAGATCGCCGAAAGCCGCTCCGCCGACCGTCCGGCGGTGACAGCATCGCCGCATGTTCGAACAGTTCCTCGACGCCTACCGGCTCACCGCCACCGACGGCGGGCAGGAAGTCCTCGACTCCGTCCACCCCGTCCTCGCACCGCTGTTCTCGCAGCTCGGCGGCAGCACCTTCGACGACGGGCTGTACCGGGTGCACACCCCGGCCAGCGCGGCGGTCATCGACGGCTTCGTCGTGGACGCGTTCCCCGAGCTGGACGGGCGGGTGGCCTGCTTCGGCTTCGACTGGCTCGGCCAGCAGTGGGCCATCGACACCGGGTCCGGGTCGCCCGGCGACCCGCACGTGCTGCTGATCAACCCCAACACCGCCGAGGTGAGCCCGTTCCCCATCGCCTTCTCCCGGTTCCACGACGAGGTGTTCGTCGACATCAAGGACCTCGGCGAGCGGCATCTCGGCGAGTGGGCGGCGGAGTATCCGGGGCAGCTCCCGCTGGCCTTCGACGAGTGCGTCGGGAACAGGATCCCGATCTTCGCCGGCGGGGCGGACTCGTTCGAGAACATGAGCAAGCAGGACGTTCGGGTGCTCTGGGGCACCCACAGCCAGATCCTCGCCCAGCTCCGCTAGAGCGTCCGACCGGCTCTGTTGGCCATGGTTTGCCCGGATTGCGGAGTGGCGATCGCCACGGTGCGGAATTGCACAAAGTGAACGCAGGTTGAACCAGGGCGGTGCACCATTTTGTGGGCCCGTGCATCGGCGCCAAGCGGCGGGTGCACCATGGGACTGGTCCGAATGGATGAATGTCGGCGGCGGTGGAGTCACCATCCGCCTCGGCGCGCGTCACACCGGCGTGGGACGGGCACCTTGCGGTGCCCGGCTGCGCCGGGCGAGCTGCTCCGCAGGGAGGGCTCGGAACGAGACGCGGTGGACGACGTCGCGCGCGGCGGCCCGGCCACAGCTTCGAGAGTGAACGGGAGGGCGAAGCGGTGAAGAAGACCACCCCTGACCTGGAGACACCGATCTTCCGGGAACTGAACAGCGAGCTCGGCGAGCTGCCCGAGATCGACGTCCACGACTTCGACAAGCACGCGTTCGACTTCCTCCGCGAGTACGACGAGCAGAAGTCGTCGGCGGACGAGTCCGCGGAGGCGGCCGAGCCGGTGGCGGCGTCGGCGAGTGGTGGATCCCGGCGCGGCGGACGACGCCGCAAGGGCGACTGACCCGTACCCGGTTTTGACGCGAACGGCCTGTTCGCCTCGTTCGGCGAGGTGACCAGGCCGTTCGCGCCTTCCTGCGCGGTGTCGGTGCCGCCTGCCACGATGGCGCGCATGACGTCGTGGCAGGAATTCGCGGAACAAGCGCCTGAACTGGCGGAAAGCGTCCGGGCGCGGTTGGAGGCGGCCAAGCACCACGTGCTGGCCACGTTGCGCCGGGACGGTTCGCCGCGGGTCAGCGGCACGGAGGTCGGCTGGCGCGGCCCGGACCTCACGATGGGCTCGATGCCCGGCGCCAGGAAGGCGCTGGACCTGCGGCGGGATCCGCGGTTCGCGCTGCACACCAACCCCGACGACGGTTCGATGGCGGCGCCGGACGCGAAGATCGCCGGCCGGGCGGTCGAGGTGACCGGCGACGAGCTGCGGGCGTGGGTCGAGGAGGCCAAGCCGCCGAGCGAGGACTCGCACCTCTTCCGCCTGGACCTCACCGAGGTGACCACCACCGGCCTCGCCGACGACCACACCCACCTGGTCATCCGGCACTGGACGCCGGCCGAAGGCCTCCGCACCTTCAAGCGCACGTGAGAAAGCGCCTTCCACCGGTGTTGCCGGCGGAAGGCGCCTCCTCGCTGCCGATCAGTACGTGATGGCGATGCCGGGGTCGGACAGCAGCGCTCCGACGTCCGCCAGGAACTGGGAGCCCTGCTGGCCGTCGACCACCCGGTGGTCGAAGCTCAGCGCCAGCTGGCAGACCTTCCGGGGCACCACCTGGCCGTCCACCACCCACGGCATGTCGCGGATCGCGCCGAGCGCGAGGATCGCCGACTCGCCCGGGTTGAGGATCGGCGTCCCGGTGTCGACGCCGAACACGCCGACGTTGGTGATGGTGATCGTGCCGCCCACCATCTCCGCCGGGGTCGTCTTGCCCTCCCGCGCGGTCGTGGCGAGCCGCTCCAGCGCCTCCGCCAGCTCCTTCAGGGACATCCGGTCGGCGTCGCGGACCTTGGGCACCACCAGGCCGCGCGGCGTGGCCGCCGCGATGCCCAGGTGCACGTAGTCCTTGTAGACGATCTCGCCGGCCGCGCCGTCCCAGGTGGCGTTGACGTCCGGGGTCCGGCGGGCCGCGAGGCACACGGCCTTCGCCGCGAACGCCAGCGGCGTGATCTTGACGCCGCGGAACTCCGGGTGCGACTTCAGGCGTTCCCGCAGCTCCATCATCGGCGTGACGTCGATGGTGAGGAACTCGGTGACGTGCGGGGCGGTGAACGCGCTGTCCACCATCGCCTGCGCGGTCGCCTTGCGGACGCCCTTGATCGGCACCCGCCGCTCCCGCCCGGGGGCCTCTGCCGCCGCGGGCAGCCCGACGGCCGTGCCGCCCGCGGCGGACTGCACGTCCTCGCGGGTGATCACGCCACCGGACCCGGACCCGCTGAGCGCGGTCAGGTCCACGCCGAGGTCCTTGGCCAGCTTGCGCACCGGCGGCTTCGCCAGCGGCACGTAGCCGCCCTGCTGCGCCACCGGCTCCACCGCGACCGGTTCCGGCACCGGAACCTCCACGACCTGCGCGGCCACGGGCACCCGGCCCTTGCGCGGGCGGCGCTTGGCGCTCGCCGTCCGCGGGCCGTAGCCGACCAGCGTGGCGATGCGGCCGTTGGACTCCTCGCCGATCTTGCCGGACCCCTCGGCGGGGGCGGCTCCACCGGCCGAGCCTTCGAGGTCGATCGCGATGATCGGCGACCCGACCTCGACGGTCTGCCCGGGCTCGACGAGCAGCTCGCGGACCGTTCCGGCCCACGGGCAGGGCAGCTCGACGGACGCCTTGGCCGTCTCGATCTCGACGATCACCTGGTTGACGGTGACGGCGTCACCGGGCCGGACGCGCCAGCCGAGGATTTCCGCTTCGGTCAGCCCCTCGCCGACGTCGGGCAGCGGGAAGTGCTTCAGTGCCATCGAACGACTCCTTCAGAGCCTGTTGGCGAACTCGGTCTTGATTTTGTCTTTGAAGCGGCGAAGCCGCTTGGCCCGCTCTCGCAGCTCGCACCGCCGCGGGTTCACGGTGCCCACCCCTCCGGGGTTCTCCCAGCGAGGACAGCCCCGACGTGGTGAATAGGTCATTCATGAGGTCGGGGATCCCACAGCGAGAAGGCGACAGCAACTCCCGCAGGGGGGCGCCACCCGCACCGCCACGCAGAACGAGTCCGGAGACAGGCCTGTCAGTACGCCAGCGAGCGGTCGACTGCGTCGAGTACCCGGTCCAGGTCGGGCAGGTAGCCCTCCTCCAGCTTGCTGGGCGGGTACGGCGTGTCGAAGCCCGTCGCGCGCAGCACCGGGGCCTCCAGCGAGTAGAAGCACTCCTGCTGCACCCTCGTGGCGATCTCCGAGGTGACCGATGCCTCCGCCGGGGCCTCGCTGACCAGCACCAGCCGGCCGGTGCGGCGCACCGACTCGAACACCGGGTCCAGGTCCAGCGGCGACAGCGTGCGCAGGTCGATGACCTCCAGCTCCAGCCCGTCCTCCGCCGCCGCGGCCGCCGCGTCGAGGCAGGTGCGGACCATCGGCCCGTACGCCGCCACGGTCACCGCCGAACCGGCGCGCACCACGCGCGAGTTGAACAGCGGGATCGGCGGCGCGCTCGGGTCGAGCTCGGCCTTCTCGTAGTAGCGGCGCTTCGGCTCGAAGAACAGCACCGGGTCGTCGCACTCGATGGCCTGCTGCAGCATCCAGTAGGCGTCCACCGGGTTCGAGCAGGACACCACCTTCAGGCCGCCGATGTGTGCGAACAGCGATTCCGGCGACTCCGAGTGGTGCTCGACGGCGCCGATGCCGCCGCCGAAGGGCACCCGCACCACGACCGGCATCTTCAGCTTGCCCTGGCTGCGGAAGTGCAGCTTGGCCAGCTGGGAGACGATCTGGTCGAAGCCGGGGAAGATGAAGCCGTCGAACTGGATCTCGCACACCGGGCGGTAGCCGCGGATGGCCAGCCCGATGGCGGCGCCGATGATGCCGGACTCGGCCAGCGGCGTGTCCAGCACGCGGTGCTCGCCGAAGTCCTTCTGCAGGCCGTCGGTGATCCGGAAGACGCCGCCGAGCTTGCCGACGTCCTCGCCCATCACCAGGACCTTCGGGTCGCGTTCCAGCGACGCGCGCAGGCCCATGTTCAGCGCCTTGGCGATCGTGACGGTCTGGGTCCCAGCCGTGGCGGTCGGGCGTTCCAACGCGGGCGCGGCCATCAGCGCACACCTCCTGCCATCGCCTCGTCGGCGAATCCGGCCAGGTACTGGAGGTAGTCCTCGCGCTGGGCGGCCAGCTGCGGGGTCTCCTCGGCGTAGACCTCGGAGAACATCCGTTCCGGTGGTGGTTCGGGCATGTTGAAGCAGAAGTCGCGCAGCCGGGCGGCGAGCTCGTCGGCCTCGGCGTCGATGCCGTCGAAGAAGCCCTGGTCGGCGATCTGCTCGCGGACCAAGTGCACGCGCAGCCGTTCGATCGGGTCCTTGAGCTTCCAGGCCTCGTGCTCGTCGGCCAGCCGGTACCGGGTCGGGTCGTCGGAGGTGGTGTGCGCGTCCATCCGGTAGGTGAACGCCTCGATCAGCACCGGGCCGTTGCCCTGGCGGCACTCGTCCAGCGCCCACTTGCTGACCGCGAGGCTGGCCAGCACATCGTTGCCGTCCACCCGGATGCCGGGGAAGCCGTACCCGCTGGCGCGCCGGTAGAGCGGCACGCGGGTCTGGCGCTCCAGCGGCTCGGAGATCGCCCACTGGTTGTTCTGGCAGAAGAAGACCACCGGCGCGTCGTAGACGGCCGACCACACCATCGCCTCGTGCACGTCACCCTGGCTGGTGGCGCCGTCACCGAAGAAGACCATGGTGGCCTCGCCGTCGGGCTCGCCGACCTTGCCGTCGAAGCGCTGGCCCATCGCGTAGCCGGTGGCGTTCAGGCACTGGTTGCCGATGACGATCGTGTACAGGTGGAACCGGGTGTCGACCGGGTCCCAGCTGCCGTGGTCGGTGCCGCGGAAGATGCCCAGCAGGTCGGTCGGATCGATGCCGCGGCACCAGGCGACGCCGTGCTCGCGGTAGCTGGGGAAGGCCATGTCCTGCGGCTGCAACGCCCGGCCGGCCCCGATCTGGGCGGCTTCCTGGCCGAGCAACGGCACCCAGATGCCCAGTTGGCCCTGCCGCTGCAGGGCGTTGCCCTCCCGGTCGGCGCGGCGCACCAGCACCATGTCCCGGTACAGGTCGCGCAACTGCGCGTCGGAGACGTCGATGTCGAAGTCCGGGTGCTCGACCCGCTGACCTTCTGGGGTGAGTAGCTGAACCAGGTCAGCTCCACCTTCGCTCGTGGCGCGCAAACCGGCGATCACCTGCTCCCGTGTGGGTTTCGCTGCGACAGCGGCAGGGGGGCCGGTGGTGCCTTCGGTCTCGGGTCGCGTCCATTGCTCGGGGGACATGCGTGATCTCCTCGTGTCGCGCCGGCCCACCCGCTTGTGGCGGTGTGGCCCGACAGCCCCGGCCGAAACCGCAGGTGATCTGGTGGATCGCCCGGCGTTCCGGTCGGAGCGGTTGGATCGCTCCCCGTCATCCTGGCACGAAACCGGCCCTTTTCGTGAGCCCTGCCACAGGGATTCGGCACGACCGCGGCCCGGTCTGCGTCCTCCCGTGTGATCACCGTAGTTCGCCGTCGAAAAAGGCAAAACCGCAGGTCATCGAAGTAATGGAGGTCCGACTAATGCTTTGTGGACCATCGCGGTACCGATATTGCGAAGCCGGTGTCTCTGGCGGCAAAAATAGGACAAACTGGACCCGTGGCCGAGTTCCCCAACCCGTTCGCGCTACCCGACGAGTTCGTCCTGCTGCTCCACAAGGACAACGGCACGTACTTCGTCAGCGCGAACCCGAACACGGCGACCGCCGCAGCCGAGATCGGCGAGCTGGTCCTGCGGGACCGCGTCGAGCTGACCGGCACGGCGGTGCGCCTGGTCGACTCCGGTGCCAGCGGACTGCCGTGGATGGACCGGCTGTTCGAGGACTTCCTGCAACGAGCGGGGCGGCCGGACCGGCCGATCGACCTGAGCTGGTGGCTGGCGGGGCGCACCGGCACGTTCGCGACGCACCGCCAGGTGCTGGTCGAGCACGGAATCCTGCGCCGCGAGCGGCGGAAGTTCCTGGGCGTGCTGCCGGACGACCGCTACCACCCGGATCGCGGTGTTCGCGGGGCGCTGCTCGCCGAGCTGCACGAGCTGGCCGCCGGCCTGCGGCCGGTCGACGAGCGGTTGGCGCTGCTCAGCGCGCTTACCTACCGCAGCGGACTGGTCTACCTGCTCGACTTCGACCGCGCGCAGCGGAACCGGCTGAAGTCGATCGCCGAGACGGAGGACCTGGGCGACGCCGTCGGCGCGGCGGTCGCGGCGGCGCTGGTGGCCATCACGGCGGTCCCGGCGATCATCGCCGTGGCGGGCGGCTGAACCCCGCCGGACGCAGAGAACACTTCCCATGGCCGAACCGCTGGCGATGCGGTTCCTGGCGGCGATGGGCCGCGTCCAGTCGGTCCGATTCCGCCGCGTCTGCCGCGATTCGCTGGGAGACTGGGCGGCATGACCACGCTGACCCTGCCCGAAGAGTTCGTGCTGCTGCTCCAGAAGGACAACGGCTCGTACCACTCGATGTCCGACTACGCCGGCGCGGCGGAACTCGGCGAGCTCGTGCTGCAGCAGCGGATCGAATTCGTCCAGAAGAAGATCCAGGTGCTCGACGCGAGCCCGAGCGGCGTCGGCTGGCTCGACGACTGCATGGCATACCTGGTGAAGAAGGCGGGGCCGGCGAACAAGCCGGTGGCCGCGCAAAGCTTCATCCAGCGCCGCAAGAACGCGCGCAAGGTGCACTGCGCGGCCCTCGCGGAGCGCGGCCTGATGCGCCACGAGGAGAAGTCGGCGCTGTTCATCCCGTACGCCAAGTACTTCCCCGACCCCGGGACGCGGCAGGCGCTGATCGCCGAACTGCGCGCGGTCGCCCGCGACGAGATCGCGCTGGACAACCGCCGGGCGCTGCTCGCGGCGATGGTGCACGCGACCAACCTGGTGCGAACGCTCGGGCTGGAGCGCGCGGAGCGCAAGCGGCTGAAGGAGATCAGCAAGGGCGAGCAGCTCGGCAAGGCCGTGGAAGCCGCGGTCGCGGCCGCGACCGCGGCGATCAGCGCCGGAGCCATCGCGGCCACCACCTCCGCGGCCGTGGGAAGCGGCAGCTGAAGGAGCGATCATGGCACGGATCCTGCCCGAGGAATTGACGCTGATCGGCCGCACGCCCGCGGGCACGAGTACGGCTCGTCGACCAGGCTCGCCGTCGCCGCGGGTGTGATCGGCGAGCTCGCCCTGCACCGCCGCATCATGATCGACCGCGGCTACGTCTTCGTCACCGATCCGACCCCGATGGCGCACCCGTTCCTGGACCACTTGCTCGGCAAGCTGATCCAGCGGCCATCGGCGATCTCGCTGACCAACTGCCTGCGGGACCAGGCGCTGCTGTACGAATCGTGGCTGCAGCACCTCGTGCGGGCCGGGCTACTCCGGCCCGAAGCGGCCGGCCACCCGTCGGGTGGCACGCGATACGTGCCGGACCCGGAGGTCCGCGATCCGGCGCTCACCCGACTCCGGTACCTGCTGAACGGCTGGGCGGAGCAGGATCCGCGCACCATCGCGCTCGCCGGGATCGTGCACGGCAGCGGGCTCGGCGACGACCTGATCCCGTTCCCTGCGGACCGGGCGGCGCTGGCCGTGTTCGGGCAGCAAGACCCGATCGGTCAGGCGATCATGGCGATCCACACCGAAGACCGGCGGTCCGCCGATGCCGAGGCGGGCACGTTCCTCGTCGTCCTGTCGCTGCTTGCCGCACCGGGGGGCTGCTGAGCAGTTCCGGCCATCCACGACGACCAGGTGGGAGCGGGCATAGGATCGCGGTGTGGATCGTGCAGCCGTAGCGAAGACCGTTGACCAGGCGTGGGACGAATCCGTCCTGCCGAGCCTCTCCGAGCTGGTGAAGATCCCGGCGATCTCGCCCTCCTTCGACTCCGAGTGGGTCGCCTCCGGGCATCTCGACGCCGCCATCGAGCACCTGCGGGCGTGGATCGCGGCGCGGGACATCGCGGGCGCGAACATCGAGGTCGTGCGGCTGCCGGAACGCACCCCGCTGCTCCTGGTGGACATCCCGGCCAGCGAGGGCGCGCCCGACGAGACGGTGCTGCTCTACGGCCACCTCGACAAGCAGCCGCCGGTCGGCGGCTGGTCCGAGGGCCTCGGGCCGTGGACGCCGGTGGTCCGCGACGGCCAGCTGTACGGCCGCGGCTCCGCCGACGACGGCTACGCCGGGTACGCGGCGATCACCGCCATCGAGGCGGTCCGCGCGCACGGCGGCGCGCACGCGCGCTGCGTGGTGCTGCTGGAGACCGGCGAGGAGTCCGGCAGCCCCGACCTGCCCGCCTACCTGGACCACCTGTCCGACCGGCTCGGCGCCGTGTCGCTGGTGGTGTGCCTGGACTCCGGCGCGGGCGACTACGACCGGCTGTGGCTGACGAACTCGCTGCGCGGCATGGTGCAGCTCGAGGTCAAGGTGCAGGTGCTCGACAGCGGCCTGCACTCCGGCATCGCCAGCGGCATCGCGCCCAGCTCGTTCCGGGTGCTGCGGGAGCTGCTGGACCGGCTGGAGGACTCCGCGACCGGCGAGATCCTGGTGCCCGAGCTGACCGTGCAGATCCCGGAGAACCGGGTCGCCGAGGTGCGCGCCGCGATCGAGGCCGTGCCCGGCCTGGTGCGCAACGTCGTGCCGTGGCCGGAGGGGCTGCGCCCGGTCGACGAGGACGAGGTCGAGCTCGCCCTGAACAGCACCTGGCGGCCGACGCTCTCGGTGATCGGCGCCGACGGGCTGCCGAAGCCCGCGGACGCGGGCAACGTGCTGCGGCCCTACACGACGGTGCTGCTGAGCTTCCGGCTGCCGCCGACCGCCGACCCGGAGGCCGCGATCCGCGCGGTCCAGGAGCGGCTGACCACCGACGTGCCCTACGGCGCGAAGGTGACCTTCGGGCACGCCGAGACCGGGCTGGGCTGGAACGCGCCCGACCTCGCGCCGTGGCTGGCGGCGGTGCTGGACCAGGCGAGCGACGAGGTGTTCGGCGCGGGCTGGCGGACGATGGGCCTCGGCGGCTCGATCCCGTTCATGGGCCTGCTGCACAACGCCTACCCGGACGCCCAGTTCGTGGTGACCGGCGCGCTCGGCCCGGACAGCAACGCGCACGTGCCGGACGAGTCGCTGCACCTGGCCTTCGCGGCCAAGGTCACCTCGGCCATCGCCTACGTCCTCGACGCCCACGCCCGCCGCTGACCGAAATCTCGCGTCGGCGGATGCGGACGACTTTCGAGGGGACGGGCGTGGCGGTTCGGGAGCTTTCGGGCGTTACCAAGCGCCATGGGGCCCGGTCAGTGCTTCGGGGCGTTGACCTCGACGTGCCGGCCGGTGCGGCCGTGGGCATCTTGGGCGCCAACGGGTCCGGGAAGTCGACGCTGCTGCGCATCCTGGCCGGGATCTCGCGGCCGTCCGGCGGCACCGTCAGCGGACGCCCGCGCATCGGGTACGTGCCGGACCGGTTTCCCGCTCGGCAGCGGATGAGCGCCCGCGCCTACCTCCGCCACCTGGGCCGGATCGGCGGACTGTCCACTGTGGATGCCACGGCTCGGGCCGACGGCTGGCTCGACCGCTTCGCGCTCGCCGGCGGCCCGGACACCCCGCTACGCGACCTGTCGAAGGGCAACGCGCAGAAGGTCGGGATCGCGCAGGCGCTGCTGTGCGATCCCGAGCTCCTGGTGCTGGACGAACCGTGGTCGGGCCTGGATCCGGACTCGCGCGGCGTGCTCACCGAGGTGATCGGCGAGGTCGCGGCGGCGGGCACGGCCGTCGTGTTCACCGACCATCGCCCGGAAGCGGTGCGGGCGCTGGCCACCCGCTCGCACCGGCTCGCCGACGGGCGCCTCGAACCGCTCGAAGCCGAGGTCGAGACTTGCCGGATCGTGTTGTGCGACGGCGAATCCGTCGACTGGGCGGCGCAGCCCGGCGTGCAGGCGGTGCGGCCGGGCCATCTGGACGTGACGCTGGTGGTGACCGTGGAAGCTCGGGAATCCTTGCTGCTCAAGGCGATCCAGCAGGGTTGCGCGGTGCTCTCGGTGGCCTCGCGGTGATCCCGCTGATCCGCTACCAGCTGGCCATCCTCGGCCACTCGCAGCGCTACCTGCCGCCGGTGCTGCTCTACATCGGGTTGCTGGCCGTTTTCTACAGCAACAACGACGGCCCGGCGCTGCCCGGTTTCGCGGTGACCGCGGCGGGATTGCTGGTCGTGGCGGGCTGGTTGACGATCGCGCTGGTCGACGTGGAGGACGTCGTGCAGCGCACGGTCACCCGCGCACACGCCGGATCGATGGCCCGGATGCTGGTCGGCGTCGTGCTGGCGGTGCTGTGCTGCTCGATCGGGCTCGCGGTGCTTTCCGTTGCCTGGGCGGAGATCTCGCACGGGCTCGACCACCCGCCGGGCGATCTCGGCATCGGCGTGCTGGCGCACGTCGCGTGCGCCGCGTTCGGCATCGCCGTGGCCCTGCCGTGCTCCGGACTGGTCGTCCGCCGCATCGGGTACACGGTGATCGCGGCGGCGGCGCTGTTCGCGATCACCTTGCTGGCGAAGTGGATTCCGCTGGCGTTCCCACTGCTGCTGGCGCTGAGCGCGGACGCGACGAGCGCCGCGCTGCTCGTGCGGTCCGCGCTCGTCGCCGCCTTCGGCCTGGCCGCCAGCACGCTGCTGGTCACGGCCTGGTGCGTCCGCCGCGCCTAGCGGCGGTACCGCCGATTTCGCGGCAGGGTCAGCGCTTCGGGATCAGGACCCAGAGCACGATGTAGATCACGAACTGCGGGCCGGGCAGCAGGCAGGACAGCAGGAACAGCAGGCGGACGGTGAACGGCTTCATCCCGAACCGGTCGGCCAGACCGGCGCACACCCCCGCGATCATCGCCTTGTCGCTCGGCCGGGACAGTGCCATGCGGTACGTCGTCATGCCTCAATGCTCGCCGAGGCGGTGCCGCGATACGTCAGGGAACGACCCCGAGATCCCCCTGAACCGGATCCGACCGCAGGCTGACGCCCCGTCCGCCCGCAGTCCTACGCCGGAAGCGCCGGTGCCCGCCCGGCGGGGGACCCGGGCGGGCACCTCTCTTTCGGCGGGTCGATCAGCAGCGGGCGTGGTAGGTGCGGTCCGCCAGGACCTGCCGCCCGGAGGTCACCACGACCTCGGTCGCCTTCTCGTTGGTCAGCGGGACCTGCGCCGAGACCAGGCCGCCGCGACCGACCGTCCCGACGGCGCGCGGCTCGCCGTCGACGGTCACCTCGAACGGCACGTACCCGTCCGCAGCGCCGCGGATCTCGTAGCGGACCAGCGGCGACGCGCTCAGGTCACCGGGGAAGAACGCGCTCAACCACGGGAACGTCGCGGTGAGCGGCGACAGGTCATGGCAGGTCGCTTCGCCCAGGCGGACTTCCAGCACACCCGGCGACGTCTCGGCCGACGCGGGCGCGGCGGGCGCGGCGGGCGCGGCCAGCACGGCCGCCGCGGTGAGCACCAGGGTGCGGGATCGTCGGCCGACCATCGGCGAAGCACCTCCATCAGGGGCGGAAGATCACCGCCTCGACGCTAAAGCGCGCGTCCCCGGTCCGGGCCGATCCTTACCCCAGCGGGCGACACCGGGTAACACGAATCGGTCTCGTGTGCCGTCCAGGAAGCCGCCGCACGGGTCGTCGATCGCGCCCGGCTCGCGCCCGCCCCGCATCGCGAGCGCCGCGCGGATCTTGTCCCGCTCCGGCCGCACGATCTCCTGGACGACCAGCACGCACAGCGCGACGACCATCGCGTCGCGGATCACCACCGCGCCCAGGAACCAGCCCTCCGGCAGGCCCTTGTTGCCGGTGCCGAGGTAGTAGTACATCCGCGGCGCCCACACCGCGGCGTCGACGATCATCCAGGTCAGCAGCAGCCGCCAGCGCGGAATGGCCAGCACCGCCAACGGCACCAGCCAGAGCGAGTACTGCGGGCTCCACACCTTGTTGGTCAGCAGGAACGCCGCGACCACCAGGAAGCACAGCTGCGCCAGCCGCGGCCGGGTCGGCGCGGCCAGCGCCAGCCACCCGACGCCGAGGCAGGCGACGAGGAACAGGGCGAGACTGACCGCGTTCAGCACCGTCGGCGTGGCACCGTCCCGCAGCGGGCCGTCGAAACCCGCCCAGCCGGTGAAGTACATCAGCACGTTGTACAGCGAGTCCGGATCTGCCGGGCGTTCGTTGTTGAGCCGGAAGAACTCCCGCCAACCCTCCGGGTAGAGCACGAGCACCGGCACGTTGACCACCAGCCAGGCCAGCGCGGCGGCCAGCACCGAGCGCAGCGCGTCCGCCGTCTTCCCGGCGCGCCAGGCCAGCACCAGCAGCGGGCCGAGGAAGAACAGCGGGTAGAGCTTCGCCGCGCCGCCGAGCCCGATCAGCACCCCTGCGAGCACCGGCCTGCGCCGCGCCCACGCGAGCAGGCCGGCGGTGCCGAAAGCCGTGGCCAGGGCGTCGAAATTGGTGAAGACGTGCACGAAGACCAGCGGCGACACGGCGGCCAGCGCGGCGTCCCAGACCCGCCGGCGGGACAGCAGCACCAGCGCCCAGATCGTCACCAACCAGGCCGCGGCCAGCCAGAACGCCGAGATGTTGAAGTACAGCACGCTGGTCAGGCCGGCCGGCAGCCAGCCGAAGCCCGCCAGGGTCGCCCAACCGTCCGCGGCCCGCGCGTTGACCCACTGGAACAACCCGGTCAGCACCGGGTACTCCATGTACCGGACCTTCTCCTGCGGCGTGCCGGCGTTCTCCAGCCAGGCCGTCTTGTACGGGAACGCGTCGTCCGGCGCGAGATCGCCCATGCCGTAGCGCGGGATGATGTCGGTGTAGCACATGGCGGTGTACTGCTTGCTGTTCCGCCAGTCCAGCTGCGGCCCGTTGCCGGTGTCGTAGGTGACCTGGCAGGGCGCCTTGAACAGCCAGGACGCGGCCAGCACCAGCACCGCGAAGAACAAGATCACCCGCAGCGGCGTCCAGAACCACTGGCGCCCGACCTGCGCGTGCCGCCCGAGGCGGCCGCCGAAGGGCCGGCTGAGCTTCTGCGCCATCGGCTCGGTCCAGGTCGGCGCGACGCGATCAGCGGGGTCGAGGGAATCGCTGTCCACCGCCGAACTCGCGCGCCCGCCGGGGGTCGGCGTCGGTTCGGTGCTGCCGGGCTCGTTCGAGGTGGACACGCCCGGATGCTACTTGGGGCCGGACGAAGCGGAGGGGCACCCGCCGTCTCGCGGGTGCCCCTCCGGGTGTGCTGCGTCCTATCCGTTCGGCTTCGTCCTGGTCGGTGCGACGTTCGGCGGTCCGTCGCCGGAATTACCGCCGCCACCGCTGTCGTTGCAGTTCGGGTCGAGCCAACTGCAGTGGCCGGGCCGCTCCTTGCTGGTGGTCGGCTCGTCCGGCTCGCTGGTCTCGGTCTGCGGCGAGGTCGGCGGCTGCGACGTCGTCGGCGGCGGCTCCGTGGTCGGCGGCGGAGGCGGCGGGACGTCCGCGAACTGCCCGATCGAGTCGCCCTTCGGGAACTCCTCGACCTTCTTGCCCTGCAGGTAGGAATCCATGAACTTCTTCCACACCTTGGCGGGCCAGCTGCCGCCGTAGAAGCTCGCGCCGGTCGAGTCGGCCAGCGGTTGCGGGCCGCCGTCGTCGTTCTGAATCGCCACCGCGGTGGAGATCTGCGGCACCGCGCCGATCATCCAGGCGTTCTTGTTCTTCGTGGTGTTCAGCCACTGGTGGGTACCGGTCTTGGACACCACGGGCCGGTTGCCGGCCAGCGGGACCTTCGAGTGCTCGGCGACCTCCAGCATCGACTGCGAGACGTTGTAGGCGATGTCCTTGCTCTCCGACGCGCTGCCGTAGGCGGGCTCAGGCTCCGGGATCTTGAGGTCGAACGCACCGGTCTCGGGGCTGATGGCCTCCTTCACGAAGTGCGCCGGAACCTTGTTGCCGCCGTTGACGAACGAGCCGTACGCGGCCGCCATGTCCTGCGGGAGCACCCGGTACATGCCCAGCGCGATACCGGCCTCGACGGCCCCGCCGGGGCTTTCCAGCTTCGTCGACTCCGGAATGCCCGCCTGGTAAGCGGCGTCGGCCACCTTCTTCGGCCCGAAATCGGCCGCCATGTTGACGAACACGGTGTTGACGGACTTGGTCATCGCCTCGCGGATACCGCAGTGCGTCGGGTCGTCGCAGCGGACGCCGGGCGCGTTGTCGAACTTGTGCCCGGCGATCGTCTGGGGGCCGCTGCCGTCGTAGTACTCGCCGATGCCCTTGCCGCTCTCCAGGCCGGCGATCACCGCGAACGGCTTGAACGACGAGCCCGGTTCCTGGATCGTGCTGGCCCAGTCCAGGTCGCCGTTCTGCTTCTTGGACCCGTAGTACGCCCGGACCTCACCGTTCTCCGGGTCGACCGCGACCAGCGAGGTGCGGAGCGTCTCCGGCTGGGAACCCATCACGTCCTGCACGGCCTGCTCGGCCTTCTGCTGCGCGCCCGGATCGATGGTCGTCTTGATCACGTAGCCGCCGCGGGACAGCTCGCTCTCGCTCAGACCCTTGGGCTCCAGCTCGGCCAAGATGGCCTTGTAGATGGCGTCCTGCTCCGGCGTCAACCTGCTGTTGGTCTTCCACTCCAACCGCGGCAGGGTCTGCGGCATCTTCATGGACGCCTTCTCCGCCGAGGTGATGAAGCCGTTCTCCGCCATCTGCCCGACGACGTAGTCCCAGCGCTTCTCGGCCTTCTCCGGGTTCAGGCCCGGGTCGTTGCTGTTCTTGCCGTAGGGCGTCTGCACCACGCCGGCGAGCACGGCGGCCTCGGCCGCGTTGAGCTCGCTCGGCTTCTTGCCGAAGTAGGCCCGCGCCGCGGCCGTGATGCCGTTCGCACCGCGGCCGTAGTCGGCCGTGTTCATGTAGGCGAGCATGATGTTGTCTTTGCTCTGGTTGTTCGTCAGCTTGAACGCCAGGACGACCTCTTTGATCTTGCGGACGTAGGTCGGGTCCTTCTTGAGGTCCTGGTCCAGCTTGAGGAACTGCTGGGTGATCGTGGAGCCACCACCGACGCCGGAACCGGTCGCCAGGTAGTAGACCGACCGCACGATGCCGTTGAAGTCGAAGCCGGGGTTGGTGCGGAAGCTGGCGTCCTCGGCCGCCATGGTGGCGTTCTGCATCGCCACCGAGACCTCGCTGATGTCGTGCACGACCTCCGCCGAGCCGTCCGGCTCGATGCGCCCCATCGGCGAACCGTCCGCGTACTTCAGCTCGATCGGCCGGGTCTTGCTCATCACCGCAGCCTCGCTCGGCGGATCCCAGGCGATGTAGCCGTAGATGAACACCGCGGTCGGCACCAGGACGGCTAAGGCCGCGGCGACGTAGCAGGACCGGCGGACACGCTGCCAGAGCCGACTGCGCTTCGCTTGGCGGGCGCTCATTTCGTCGTCCGGGTCGGGGATGTCGTCCGGGCCGGCGTGGAAGTCGTCATCCCGGTACCGGTCGTCGAGATCGCGGCCGCGATCATCGAAGTCGTCGCCATTCCGATCATCCCCGTCGTGCCCGCCGTACGGGTCGTCGCCGTAGTCGTCGGCGTAGTAGTTGTAGTTCCCCTGCTCCTGGTGCGTGAGCAGCTGCGGCTCGGGGGCTACGCCCCCGCCGCCACCGGCACCGCCCTTCGGCCCACCGGCGGCTCCCGCCGCCGCGCCTGCGGCGCCCATGGCGGCTCCACCGGCCGCGCCTCCGGCTCCGGCCGCGCCCGCACCGGCCGCGCCTCCGGCTCCGGCCGCGCCCGCACCGGCGGCGCCTGCCATCCCGGCGCCTGCGGCCGCCCCGGCGATCCCGCCTGCGGCGGCTCCCGCCGCGGCAGCACCACCGGCCCGGCGTCGATCGCTGTCGCGATCGTCCGCCGGGGTCTGCGGGATGTTCTGCGTCGGCTGCTCGCCTGGCGGCTGCGGCGGCCGCCCTGGCGGCGGTCCCGGCGGGGGCGGCGGTGGGCCTTGCCGACCCTGCTGCGCGCCTGGCGGCGGCGGTGGCGGCCCCTGCCGTCCGGCGTTCGGCGGCACCTGGGTGTACGTGGTCGGCAGGTCGAGCTTGCGCCCGCCGTCGTCGTCGGGTTCGCGGGAGTCCCCGCTGAGCCGCTTGCCCAGCGGCGAGTCGTCATCGTCGTCATCGTCGAACGACGGCGTCCACGCGCCGGTCTGCTCCTGCGGCGGCTCCGCTTCCGGCCACTTCATGGGCTGGCCGGGCGGCGGCACCGGGGCGTGCTGCTGCGTTTCCTCCGAGCTGCGGTCCGCACCCGGCCGCCGGTTGCCCGGCGGGTTCGGCGGCGCCGACCGCGGGCCGGGGCCGCCTGATCGCGGCTCGTCACCCGGCCATGCCGGGGCACCCGCACCTGGCGGGCCCGGCGGCGGGCCGGGTGCCGGGCGCTGCGGGGGGCGTGCCTGGTCACCGGGGCGCGGAGGCCCAGGTGGCGGGGGTGGCGTGCCTCGACCGTCGGGGTGCGGATGCCGTGAGTGGCGCCCTCGAGTGGGGTCGTCACGCTCGTCGTTCACGAGTGGGCCTCCAGGACAGGCGTCGTCGGACGCCGTGTGATGCGTTCACGTCGGGGTTGCGCCGCACCGGGCGCGCGATCGCGTTCGGGGTCACGACCGCTGTCACTCCGCTGCAGTCTTGCGCCGGGACCGGCTGTTGTTCAACCCATCAGTCCCGAGGACGTACGACTGCACGAGGTGGTTCCAGTTACATGTGCGGCATACCTCTACGACGTAGACGTTGAACTCCTCGAACATGGCCGCCATCCGGTCGAGCTCCTCGGGGGCCCGCGCCGTTCCGGACGCGTGCTTGAGGGCGTCGCCGAAGACCCAGGACACCAGGGTCAACGGTTCCTTCCGGCACACCGGGCAGGTCACCCCGCTCGGCTCACCATGGAATTTCGCCGCCCGCAGCAGGTACGGGTCGGCGTCGCAGACCTCCATCACCCCGACGCGGCCAGCGTGGACCTGCGCGAGCAGCGCTCGGCGCTGCAACGCGTAGTCGACCACTTGCCGTTGGGTCCGCACGCCCACAGAGTACGTGTCGACGACGGCTGCTCCATGCGCCGTTCAGGGCAGGCCGGGCCCCCGGCCGCCACCAGCGGTGACGACTACCACGTCTAGGGCCGCTCGATTGTGTTTTCCGATATATCGGCGCGATACACTCCCAAGGGTGGCCTGCCTCGCCGCGATCTGTGGGTGTGCGGGGCCGCCCTGGAATCCGGCGCTGCGATTGGGCGGCAATCGGGCGCTGAACGCGGGCGGAGGAGGTGCAGATGCTTGAACTCGCCGTGCTCGGACTGCTCCACGAAGCCCCGATGCACGGCTATGAGCTGCGGAAGCGGTTGCACGACACGCTCGGCGCCTTCCGCGCACTGTCCTGCGGGACTTTGTACCCGACGTTACGCAGGCTGCTCCGCGCCGGGTTGATCGAGGAAGAAACCGACGCACCCGGCTCGCGCGGGTGGGGTCGGCGGACGCGCCGCGTGTATCGCATCACAGCCGCCGGGCAGGACCGGTTCGCCGAGCTGGTCGGCGACTGCGGGCCGCAGGCTTGCGACGACAACGCCTTCGGCGTGCACATGGTGTTCTTCTCCCGCACGCCGGCCGAGGTCCGGATGCGGATCTTGGAAGGGCGTCGGCGCCGCGTCGAGGAACGCCGCGACGACCTGCGCAGCGCACTGGCGGACGCCGGGGACCGGTTGGACCGTTATACCCGCGAGCTGCACCGACTCCGGCTGGACCACAGCGAGCACGAGGTCCGCTGGCTCGACGAAATCATCCAACAGGAACGCGCCGAGCAGGCTGCTGCGGCGCCAGGCCGACCCAACGTCGGCGAGCAAGAACTGCAAGGACACGACAGATGAGCAAGAAGGAGGGCCCTGCCATGGGCGGAGATCGTCGAGCGGTGCGGGTGGCGATCGCGGGCGTCGGGAACTGCGCGGCGTCGCTGGTGCAGGGCGTTCACTACTACGCCGACGCCGAGCCCGGGACCCGGGTACCGGGCCTGATGCACGTCACCTTCGGCGACTACCACGTGCGCGACGTGAAGTTCGTCGCCGCCTTCGACGTGGACGCGAAGAAGGTCGGCCGCGACCTGTCCGAGGCGATCGTCGCCAGCGAGAACAACACCATCAAGATCGCCGACGTGCCGCCGCTGGGCGTCACGGTGCAGCGCGGCCACACCTACGACGGTCTCGGCCGCTTCTACCGGGAGACCATCGAGGAGTCCGACGAGCGGCCGGTCGACGTGGTGCAGGCGCTCAAGGACGCCGAGGTCGACGTCCTGGTGTCCTACCTGCCGGTGGGCTCCGAGGCGGCGGACAAGTTCTACGCGCAGTGCGCGCTGGACGCCGGCGTGGCCTTCGTCAACGCGCTGCCGGTGTTCATCGCCTCCGACCCGGAGTGGGCGCAGAAGTTCACCGACGCGGGCGTGCCGATCGTCGGCGACGACATCAAGTCGCAGGTCGGGGCCACCATCACGCACCGGGTGCTGGCCAAGCTGTTCGAGGACCGCGGCGTGCACCTGGACCGCACGATGCAGCTGAACGTCGGCGGCAACATGGACTTCCTGAACATGAAGGAACTGGAGCGGCTGGAGTCGAAGAAGACCTCCAAGACGCAGTCGGTGACCTCGCAGGTGGACCGCGACCTCGGCAAGCGCAACGTGCACATCGGACCGTCGGACTACGTGCCGTGGCTGGACGACCGCAAGTGGGCCTACATCCGGCTGGAGGGCCGCGCGTTCGGCGACGTGCCGCTGAACCTGGAGTACAAGCTGGAGGTGTGGGACTCGCCGAACTCGGCGGGGATCATCATCGACGCGGTCCGGGCCGCCAAGATCGCCAAGGACCGGGGCATCGGCGGACCGATCCTGTCCGCGTCGTCGTACTTCATGAAGTCGCCGCCGGAGCAGTACTCCGACTCCGCCGCCTACCAGGCGGTCGAGGACTTCATCGCAGGCAAGCTGGAGCACTGACCACTCGCCGCAATTTCAATGAGGTTTTTCCAACCTCGTTTTGCGTGGCGGTGCCGGTAGCGGAACCTCAGCGTCCGCCTGGCTGTGGGTGCCCTGACTTATGTATGTCCAATACACGGCGTCAGGGCCGTCCTCGCCGGAGGAACCCCAGAGGGGTGGGCTCCGTGAACCCGCGGCGGTGCCAGTTGCGAGGGTGGGCCTGAAAGCGCCTGACGGCGCTTGGCGACCGCACGCACGCAGGCGCAGGTCAGACACCGCAGCTGCGGTACCCGACCAGGATGAAAAACCCTCAATTGAAACTGCGGTCACCACCAGCGGTCGAGGACGTGCGCCACGCCGAACCCCTGTGGACAACTTCGGCCGCCTGTGGACAACCCGCGCAATTTCGATGGAAACCGAAGGTCCGATTTCCATCGAAGTTGCGGAGACCCGGACGGCGGAGACCGGGCATGAGGGCATGAGGAGGGGGCACCCGCTTCGCGCGGGTGCCCCCTGTTTCTTGCTCGGGGCCTGCTCAAGACCCACGCGGTACCTCCTTTCCTAGTGTTGGAGCTGTTGTTCGGCCCGGGCGAGAACCGCGTGCACCGACGCTTGGCCGTCGGTGGTCACCCAGCTCACCCGCAACCCGGGACGAACTCGCTTCCGGCCGATGCGCACCGGCCAGCCCGCCGCCGCCCGCGCCTGCGCGGCGATCTCCTCGCCGGTGCCGCTCGGGTGCTCCGCGACCACCGCGAACTCGTCGCCGCCGTAGCGGGCGACGGTGTGCTCGTCGCTGAGGCCCTCCCGGAGCCGCCCGGCCAGCGTGGTCAGCAGGTCGTCGCCGCGGTCGAAGCCGTACTCGGCGTTGAAGTCGGCCAGCTGCTGCACGTCGATGAGCACCAGCGTGGACAGCGTTCCTCGGCTGCGCGCACGGACCAGCGACTGCTCCAGCCGGTCCAGCAGGAGGACGCGGGCGGGCAGGCCGGTCAGCGGGTCCAGCAGACCGCGGCTGTGCGGGACGTCGGTGTGCACGGGCTGCAGCAATACCAGCACCCGGCGGCGGCCCTGCACCTGCACCGCGTGGTAGTCCGCCCAGATGCGGCTCAGCGGTTGGCCGCTGCGGGCGATCACCATCGGGATGGACAGCGGCGAACCGGCGCGCAGCACCTGGCCGGCCAGCTCGGCCCAGTCGGGCATCGGGGCGCCAGTGTCGTCGCGCACTTGCCAGCCGGCCGGCCGGGCGCCGGTGAGCAGGTCGGCCTTGGCCAGCTTCATCAGCTCGGCGGCGACGTCGTTGGTGGCCAGCACCTGGCCACGGTCGTCGGTCAGCAGCACGCCGAGATTCAGTCCGCTGATGAGTTCGTCCCAAACCGGCGCCAACTGGCCTGGTGCGGTCACCTCGAGGACACTCATTCGGCCCCCTCCTCCCCACCAAACGGAGCAGTCTGTCTGAGCCTCCCCTCAGTGCAGGGCGAAATTCAAGGCCTCAGTGACCACCCGTATTGATGGTATTCACGCTGCGCATATGACTGTGCGTTAGTTGTTCACACACCGTTTCCGCCCAGGTCACCTCGGCGGCCGGGACTTCGTGATTCGAGCAGGTGAAACATCGACAGGTGGCATTGCGCTCAAAACGCCCCGCGCCACCCCATCGGCAGATCGAATCCCTACGCTGGTCGGGGTGCCGACAGGCGAGAGGATGGTGCATGCCGGTGCACGGGACCGCGGGTCTACCGCCGCTGCGGGAGCGGTTGCGCGACCACCGATCTCTGCTGACCGTGATCGCGGTCGCGGAGCTGGTCGCGGTGATGGTGGTCTCCACCGTCAACACGCACGACCACATCGACGGCGAGGTGTACCGGCTCGGCGCGAAGGCGCTGCTGGCCGGGCGCGACCTCTACAACGGCCTGCCGGCCACCGAATCCGGACTGGAGCTGCCGTTCATCTACCCGCCGTTCGCGGCGATCGTGTTCGCGCCGTTGGCGCTGATCCCGAAAGCCGGCTCGACCGCGGTGATCATGCTGGTCAGCCACCTCGCGCTGATCGCGACGCTGTACGTGGTGCTCAGCGCGTCGACGTTCCTGCGCGCGCACCGGGACAAGGTGCTGCTGGTGACGGCGGCGGCGCTGCCGCTGGCCACGATCAGCGAGCCGGTGCTGGAGACGATCACCTACGCGCAGATCAACATCGTGCTGATGGCGCTGGTCGCGATCGACTGCCTGTGGCGGACCGACGGCGCGAAGAAGCTGCCGTACCCGCGCGGCCTGCTGATCGGCCTGGCCGCCGGGATCAAGCTGACGCCGCTGGTGTTCCTGCTGCTGCCGCTGCTGCGCCGGGACGTCCGGATGATCGTGGTCTCGCTGCTGACCTTCCTGGGCACCGCGCTGCTGGGCTTCGCGCTGACCTTCGACAACGCCCGGCGGTTCTGGCTGCAGGAGATGCTGGCCAGCAGCAACGTGTCCTTCGGGCCGAAGTTCACCGGTGACGCGTCGACCTACGCGGGCAACCAGTCGCTGCGCTCGCTGCTGAGCAAGATGTCCACGCAGAGCCTGACCGTGGTGTTCGGGCTGCTCGCGCTCCTCGCACTGGTGCTGGCCGTGGCGGGGATGGTGCACGCGGTCCGGCAGCGGGACCTGCCGACGGCGGTGACGATCAACGCCATCTTCGGGCTGCTGGTGTCGCCGATCTCCTGGTCGCACCACTGGGTCTGGGCGATCCCCGGGCTGGTGCTGCTGATCGGCGCGGCTTACGTCCGGCGGAACTGGGGGCTGCTGCTGGCGACCGCCATGACGGCCGGGTTCTTCATGATGGGCCCGCACTGGAAGATGCCCCAGGGCGACGGCCTGGAGCTGACCTGGAACTTCTTGCAGCAGCTGATCGGCAACGCCTACGTCTACTTCGGACTGGCGTTCCTGCTCTACAACGCGGTGCTGTGGTGGCGGTCCCGGCGCACGGTGATCGACCCGGGCGAAGCAGCCCCGGAAACCCCCCGAACCGCTCCGGTGCCGTAGTTCCCAGGCATGAAAAAACCGGGGCGAGCGTGATGCTCGCCCCGGTTTTTCGCGTTCGGATCAGATCCGGTTGAACACGACCGTGTCCGCGTTCTCCAGGGAGCGCAGCGCGCCGTCCGAGGTCAAGCCCGGCGTCGGGAGCGTGTGGCCCTGCACCGCCGTGATGTCCGGGACGCCGCCGTCGAGCACCGGCAGCGCCATGCCGCCGGTCCGCGGTGCGGGCACCGGCCGGAACGGGTTCCGGGTGACGACCTCCTCCGGGGGCACCGCCGCGGCCAGCGCATCCAGCACTGTGACCGCGACGTCGGAGCGCAGCGGCGCGGCGGTGAACGCCGGCTCGTCGCTGCGCGCCGCGGTGCCGTCCAGCGCGGCGGAGATCCGGCTGACCTGCGGCACCGAGGTCTGGCCGCCGCTGAACGCGTTGAGCTCGCCCAGCACCGGCAGCGGCGCCGTCACGCCGGGGGACTCGCTGCGCTGCGTGGTGCCCGGCGTCCGGGACACGCTGACCAGGGGGATTCCGGTGAGGTCCGGGATCTCGTTGGCCTTCACCTGGTGTTCGCCCGGCACCTCCAGCGGCACGAGGTCGGCGCGCGGCGCCGGCTCGGCGGCGACCGCGGACAGCGCCCCGGCCAGCACCTCGTGCGGCACGGTGCGCAGGTCGCTGCGCAGCCCGGGCAGCTCCGCGGTGGTGAGATCCACCTGGTCCGGCGTCACCAGGCCGCCCTGGCCGCCGACCAGCGCGTCCTCCCAGAGGTCGACGATGCCGCCGGCCGGGGCGCTGAAGCCGTCGAAGTAGACCAGGTCGTCGTGCGGGATCATGAGGTCTGCAGGGACATCCAGGAGCGCACCCGTTGGAAATGCACCCTCGTCGAGGGTGTTGGCACCTCCCTGGATGACGGCACCGATGGGACCAGCCCAGCTCAGCGAGCGGTGGAAGCCCTCGGCGGGCGTGACCGGGCGTTCGCCGTCGAAGGGCGACAGGCCGGGCACGAGGTCCAGCGGTCGGGCTTCGGCGGGGTCGGCGACCCAGCCGGCCAGGTGCAGCGGGGCGGTCTGCGCCGGGATGTGCCAGTCGCGCAGCGCCGGCATCTCCCGGGTCAGCTCGTTCTCGACGGCCGGCAGCAGGTCGTGCACCGGGTCGATGGTGCCCGCGATCGCGGTGACCGGGTGGCTGGTCCGCGACTCCACCAGCGGTGCGTTGTACCGCGTGCCGGAGCTCTCGGGGAACAGCTCACCCGCGAAGCACCGATCGGCAGGCACCGCATCGTCTCCGAGCTCGTCGAGTACTGGCGGGAGCATCGATTCGCCCAGTGGCGGGGTCGGACGCTCCGGGCAGGCCTGGCTGGCGGACGCGACCCCCGTGCCGACGGCCAACATCCCACCGGTGACCAGCGCGGCTTGCACTCCGCGCTTCGCCCAAGTCTGCATGAATTTCTCCTTCACAAGGTTTCCCCGTGCGGGGGAGCAAAATCAACTGCGGGCGCCACACCGTCATCGGAACTTGATCATCTGGAGACGGCGGGCATCGGAAATGTGGATCCGGGTTGCGCGCGGCGGATTTCCTTTCGGCGGCAACGAGATCCGTCGCCTGCGCCGCGCGGCGGCCTAGTCGGGGGTGGTGCCCGGCTGCGGTTCGGGCGCGCTGCTCAGCGTGCTGGCGAAGTCGCGGGTCGACGCCCCGGCGAAGACGGGGGTGCGAGCCGGTTCGGCCGGGTAGCAGCCGACCGCGGCGGTGTTGTGCTGCTGCCCGTCGCCGGTACCGCCGCAGCCGGGCGCGCCGGGCAGCGTGGGCAGGGCGAAAGGCCTTGGCCAGCCCTGGTTTCCGGGCGCCTCAGCGGGTTCCGGCCCGCGCGGCCCGGTGACCGTCTCCGCCTGCTCCGACGACCGCTGGTGCTCGACCAGCTGCGCCGACTGCGGGACGGCGGGCGCCGCGCCCGGCGCCGGTACGGCCTGCGGAAGCGGCGAGGGTGGTGAAAAACCCTGCTGCGGGGTGGTTTCCCCGGTCAGCAGCGAGCCGCCTAGCCCGCCCAGTCCATTGTCGACGGACGTGGACAGCGCGCCCGCCTGGGCTTCGGTGACCGACAGCGCATCGCCCGCGGTGTGCCGGACGCCGTCGGCGGACTCCTGCAGCACGCCGGTCACCGGCTTCGCCGCGTCGAGCAACCGCTCCGCCGGCTCGGACCGGACCAGCTCGACCGGGTTCAGGCGGCCCAGCGAGAACGCCGCCGGGCCGGACCGTTCGGTGGTCGCACCTTCCGCCGGCGCGGCCGGTGGGTTCGCGGATTCCGGCGGCGCGGCCGATTCGTCGGCGGGCGCGGCCGGGGCGACGTTCGCGGCGTCCGCCGGGAGCCCGGTGCCGATGAGCCAAGCCGCGGAGGTTCCGGCGGCCGTCGCGCCCACCACCACCAGGGCACGGGTCAGCAGCCGCCACGGTCGGGCGGCTCCCGTCGTGCGGTCGCGGCGGGACATCTCGGTGCCAGAACCTCCTCGGCTTCGGGCGACTCCCCGTTGGACTCTGCCTCCTCGCCGCCGCGCACTCTTTCACCACAACTGCCACTTCCGTAAGCGCAGAGCGACAGCTTCGCCACATCGTGTTACTGGTGTTCCGGGCCGATTGCGCGCCGTGGTCATTCCGCCCCTGGGGCCGCTGGTCGGCGCTACGGTGGCAGGGTGGACGACTTCAAGATCACCACCCGGGACGACGCGGCGGCGTCGATTCCCCGCGTGCTCCGCGTCTCGGCGGCGTTGAGCTGGCGGTTGGTGGTGATACTCGGTGCCCTGTACGTGGTGGGTCTGGTCATCGGCCAGATCTACGTCGTCGTGATCCCGGTGGCCATCGCGCTGCTGCTGTCGGCGCTGCTGGCCCCGATCGTGTCCTGGCTGGCCCGGCGCGGCGTGCCGCGGGCGCTGGCCACCGCGATGGTGCTGATCGGCGGGCTCGCGGTCGTCGGCGGCGTCCTCACCTTCGTCATCAACGCGTTCATCGAGGGCTTCCCCGACCTGCAGCGCCAGGTCGTCGCCAGCCTCAACCAGCTGAAGGACTCGCTGGCGCAGGGCCCGCTGCAGATCAACGAGGAGCAGATAGGCCGCTATCTGGATCAGGCTCAGGAGTGGCTGGCCGCCAACCAGGCGGCGCTGACCAGCGGCGCGCTATCCACCGCGGGCACCTTCGGCAACTTCCTCACCGGGTTGGTGCTGGCGCTGTTCACGCTGATCTACTTCCTGCACGACGGCCGCGGGGTGTGGCTGTTCGTGACGAAGCTGGCGCCGAAGCACGTGCGGCACCGGGTCGACGTCGCCGGCTGCAAGGGCTTCGCGTCGCTGGTCGGCTTCGTGCGGGCGACCGCGCTGGTCGCGGTGGTGGACGCGCTCGGCATCGGGACGGGCCTGATGATCCTGGGCGTGCCGCTGGCGATCCCGCTGGCTGCGCTGGTGTTCCTCGGCGGTTTCGTGCCGATCGTCGGCGCGGTGGCCTCTGGTGCGGTCGCGGTGCTGGTGGCGCTGGTGACCAAGGGCTGGGTCGTCGCGCTGATCGTGGTCGGCATCGTGCTCGCGGTGCAGCAGATCGAGGGCAACGTGCTGCAGCCCCTGATCCTGGGCCGCGCCGTGCAGATCCACGCGCTGGGCGTGGTGCTGGCGATCAGCATCGGCGTGGTGGTCTCGGGCATCATCGGCGCGCTGCTCGCGGTGCCGATGGTCGCGGTGCTGAACTCGGCGATCCGCTCGCTGGTGGAGGAGGAACCGGAGCAACCGGCCGAACCCGCCGAGAAGGCCGAAGCGGAACCACCACCACCGGACGAAACCCCGGACGAGAAGCCGGACCCGGCGCCGCAGAACTCCGAGGTCTGACGGGGTTCAAGAGGCTGTTTTGAACGTTGTGGCGTGGGTTTTCATTGTCTTTGAAGCGGCGCAGCCGCTTAGCCCACCTGCGAAACCGGCACCGCCGCGGGTTCTCAGGCTGTGCCCGCCCGAAGGGGCTCTCGGCGAGGCCAGTCCCCGACGTGGTGAATTGGCATTCATGATGTCGGGGATCCCACAGCCAGGCGGCGTCTGAGGTTCCGCTACCCGCACCGCAACGCAAGATGAGCCTGGAAACAGGGGTTCAGGCGAGGGTGACCGCGTTGCGGCCGCCGGACTTCGCCGCGAGGAGGGCCGCGTCGGCGGCCACCAGCAGGTCGGTGAGCTCGTAGCCGAAGCGGGACGTGGTGGCAACGCCGATGCTGACCGTCAGGTCGTCGAGCTCCCGGTGCCGCCCGTGGATGTCGCGGGCGGGCACCGACAACGCGGCCGTCGACGCCCGGATCCGGTCCGCCACCGCGCACGCGATGCCGGTGTCCGTGCCCGGCAGCAGCACCACGAACTCCTCGCCGCCGAAGCGGCCGACCACGTCTTCCCGCCGCACGCTGCTGCGCAGCATCATCGCGACGGCCGCCAGCACCGTGTCACCCGCCAGGTGCCCGATCTCGTCGTTGACCCGCTTGAAGTGGTCGAGGTCGAGCAGCAGCAGCGACACCGGCTGGCCGCGGGTCTGCGCCCGGTGGAGTTCGTTGCGCGCCAACCGCTCCCAGTGCGCGGCGTTGGCCAGGCCCGTCTTGCCGTCCCGCTGCGCGGACCGCCGCCACTGCGGCAGCTGGCTCGCCAGATCCAGCAGGACCAGCGGCGGCCCGGCCAGCAGGGCGCTGCCCGGCTCGCTGTGCACCGCCACCGCCAGCAGCCCGCCCAGGCTCGCCGCGACGATGCCGAGCAGCACGTCGATCGGCTCGCCCACCACCTCCGCCCGCGCCGCCGACGGGTTGCGCAGCCGGATGCCGCCGGCGACCACGAAGGCCCGCACCAGCAGCAGCACCGCGCCGGTCAGCACGAACTGCGCCGGCGACCAGCCGGGCTCCGACCAGCCGATGAGGAACCGCGCGGACAGCGTGGCGATCGTGGTGGCCGCCGTGGTGAACAGCCAGCGGTGCAGCTCCGGGCGGCCGTCCAGCACGCCGTGCAGCGTCGGCCCGAGCAGCAGGAGCACCAGCAGGTTCGGCGGCAGCGTGAGGATTCCGGCGGCGAGGTAGGCGATGTGCAGCGTCCACGGGTTCCGCCGCACCTGCCGCTGCACGTTGATCGACACCGAGGTGATCACGATGACCGTCCCGGCGGTGGCGGCCAGCATCGCGAAGGTCAGCAGCTCGCGCGGCAGCGGCGACCGGCTCGTCACGAAGACCAGCACGACCAGTACCAACGCGATCGCCTGGACGGTGAGCACGTAGGCGATCGCCGCGGGCCGCAGTCGCCACAGCAACCATCCCCCCACCAAGCCGATCACCTCCCCCGCGAGCCTCGCACAGCGAACGACCCCGCCGAAGCTCGCCACTCGGGCCATTCGGGGCGATGCTCGTCGTGATCACAAACACGCAGAGTGCTCGATCCGGCGGTCTCCGCCAACCTGGATGTACGGCAGGATGGTCCGCTGGGGAAGGAGCGAATGTGGGCAATCCGCAACAGCCGTCGCGCCAACCGCAGGTGGCCGACGGCCGCTCGCCGCTTTGGCGCGGGCACAACGTGTTCCGCGTGGTCACGTTCCTCTACGCCTGCTTCTGGTTCTTCTACCAGCTCGGCGATTACGAGCGGCCGTGGCTGGCGGCGGTGGTCATCTCCCTGATGGGCGGGTGGACGGCGTTCACCGTCTGGCGGTACTGGTCCCGCGCGGGGCGCACCAACCGGATGGTGCTGATCGACTGCGTCGTGGTGTCCGCGCTGTTCCTCAGCAACGAATTCATCCTCACCGAGCACCAGATGCTCCACAACTTCCCGACGGTGGTGACGGTGTGGCATCCGACGATGGTCACCGCCGCCGCCTCGCAGTGGGGCGTGTTCGGCGGGCTGACGACCGGGATCATCGCGGCGGCCAGCAACTACCTGATCCGCGGCTTCAGCGACCAGACCATGTCGCTGGACACCCTGCTGCTGGTCGGCACCGGCCTGGTGATCGGCCTGGCCTCGGACACCGCGCGCCGGTCCACCGATCGGCTGGCCCGCGCGCTGCGCGCGGAGGCCGCGACCGCGGAGCGGGAACGGCTGGCGCGCAACATCCACGACAGCGTGCTGCAGGTGCTCGCACGGGTGCGGCGACGCGGCGCGGAGCTCGGCGGCGAAGCTTCCGAGCTGGCGAAACTCGCGGGAGAGCAAGAGATCGCACTGCGCGCGCTGGTCGCCACCACTCCGCAGGAGACCGCGGAGGACGGTGAGGTCGACCTCGCCGCGCGGCTGCAGGTGCTGCGCACCGGCCGGATCAACGTGTCGGTACCGGGCAATTCGGTGCGCTTGCCGGAGCCGCTGAGCAGCGACCTGTTCGCGGCGGTGCGGGAAGCGCTGGCGAACGTCGAGAAGCACGCCGGCGCGGACGCCCGGGCATGGGTGCTGCTGGAGGAGCTGCCGGACGAGGTCGTGCTCACCGTTCGCGACGACGGCCCGGGCATCCCCGAGGGCCGCCTCGAAGAAGCCGCCGCCGAGGGACGGTTGGGCGTGGCCAAGTCGATTCGGGGCCGGGTGGAGTCGATGGGTGGCACGATCACGCTCGACACCACGCCCGGCGAGGGAACCGAGTGGGAGGTCCGGGTTCCCCGACCGGAAGCGATCCCGGCCAAGCGCCGCAGAGGAGGAAGACGATGAGCGAGCCGCCCGTCACCGTGATGGTCGTCGACGACCACCCGATGTGGCGCGACGGGGTCGCCCGCGACCTGACGGAGCGCGGCTTCGAGGTTCGGGCCACCGCGAGCGACGGCGCGTCCGCGCTGCGCATCGCGCGGACCGTCAAGCCCGACGTCGTGCTGATGGACCTCAACCTGGGCGACACCTCCGGGGTCAGCGCCACCCTGCACATCACCCAGGAGATCTCCGGTACCCGGGTGCTAGTGCTGTCCGCCAGCGGCGAGCACAACGACGTGCTGGAGGCGGTGAAGGCCGGCGCGTCCGGCTACCTGGTGAAGTCGGCGTCGGTCGAGGAGCTGGTGGACGCGGTCCAGCGCACCGCCGCCGGCGACGCGGTGTTCACGCCCGGCCTGGCCGGGCTGGTGCTCGGGGAGTACCGGCGGATGGCGATCACCCCGGACTCGGAGTCGCAGGCGCCGCAGCTGACCGACCGGGAGACCGAGGTGCTGCGGCTGGTAGCGAAGGGGATGACGGCCCGGCAGATCGCCAAGAAGCTGGTCATCTCGCATCGCACGGTGGAGAACCACGTCCAGTCGACGCTGCGCAAGCTGCAGCTCCACAACCGGGTGGAGCTCGCCCGCTACGCCATCGAGCACGGCCTGGACCAGGAGGAGGCCGAGCCCGAGGGGGCCTGAGGTACGAGGGCGAACTCCTTTTCCCTAGCGGTACGGGTGGCGGCCCCCCTGCGGGAGTTGCTGTCGCCTTCTCGCTGTGGGATCCCCGACATCATGAATGCCAATTCACCACGTCGGGGCTGTCCTCGCGAGAAGACCCCTGAGAACCCGCGGCGGTGCAAGCTGCGTAGGTGGGCTAAGCGCCTCCGGCGCTTCAAGAACAAGTGAATTCGCAGGTCAAGACCCGTGTGCCCGGTCGGCGCACGGGTCTTTTTTTCGTTGGGTGACCCGCGATCCGTGCAGGATTTTCCCGGTTCACCCGATTCAACGATGAAAGATCTTCACCGGGTCCCCTTTTCGCTGGACACCCCCGTCATTACGGGCCGTGATCCCGGGTTCCGCGCGCCGCCCCGCGACTCCGCGTGACGGCGTGGTGACGGGCCGGTGACGGGTCTCTGGCGTACTCGTCACCAGCGGCACGAAGCCGCAGTCGAAATTCCGTCAATGCGAACAGGAGCCTGACCATGGAGTTTTCGTACGAGTTCGCTGAGATGCTGCCCGAGCGCGAGGCCCTCGGCGGCTGGTGGGGCGGCGACGTCAACACCATCGTGGCCGACAACACCGCGGTGGCCCTCTTCGGGTCCCAGGCGACGGCCGCCCAGGTCATCACGCAGGTCTCGCGCTGACCGGTCTGCCGTTAACACCTCCGGCCGCCCACCGCTGCTGCGCGTGGTGGGCGGCCGGCCACCAAAACGAGGAGATGGCACATGGAAACTCTCGATCTGCACGACCAGTCCGCGGAACTGCTCCCGCAGCGCGAAGCCCTGGGGGGCTGCGGCTGCAACCTGTTCCCTGACGTCAACACCATCGTGGCGGTCAACACCGCCGTGGCTCTCTTCGGGTCGCAGGCCACGGCCGCCCAGGTCATCAACCAGGTCTGACGGCCCAGTCTGGCCGGGAGCGAAGCGTTCGCTCCCGGCCAGGCTCGCACGCTGCCCACCACGTGAACGGGTTCGCAGGAGGAAGCCATGTCCGAAGTCACCCAGACCGACCGCGTGCCGGAGACCGACGAGCAGGCGGTCGCGCGGCTGGCCGACGGAGTGTCGCTGTGCGGGGAGTACGAGGGTGGCGGCTTCGACGAACCGCGTTACCTGATCTCCCGCGGTGACGGCCAGATGGTGCTGGTCTCGCCGCTGCTGTACCAGATCGCGACGGCGATCGACGGCACCCGGAACCTGGCCGAAGTGGCGTCGCAGGCGTCGCGGGCGACCGGACGGGAACTGTCCGCCGCCAACGCGGAGTTCCTCATCAACGAGAAGCTGCACCCGCTCGGCATCGCCACCCTGTCCGAGCCGCTGGCCGAGCCGCCGAAGGCGGATCCGCTGCTGTCGCTGGCGATGCACGGCGTGCTCGCGCCGCCCCGGGTGGTGCGGGCGGCGGCCGCCGTCCTGGCGCCGCTGTACACGCCCGTCGTCGTGGTGCTCGTGCTGTTGGGGCTGGTCGCGTTCGACGCGTGGCTGATCGGCTCCGGCTACGTCGACCTGGCGTTCCAGTCGTCCGTCGGGGAACCGTCGCAGGTGCTCCTGCTGCTCGGCCTGATGGTGAGCAGCACGCTGTTCCACGAGCTGGGGCACGCCGCCGGGTGCCACTACGGCGGCGCCAAGCCGGGCGCGATCGGCGTCGGCGTCATGCTGATCATCCCGTGCTTCTACACGAACGTCACCGATGCCTACCGCCTGGACCGGCGGGGCCGGCTGCGCACCGACCTGGGCGGCATCTACTTCAACGCGGTGTTCATCCTGGCGATGGCCGGGATCTACGGCCTGACCGGCTTCGCGCCGCTGCTGGTCTTCATCGCGCTGAGCCACATCCAGATCCTGCAGCAGCTGCTGCCGCTGCTGCGCATGGACGGCTACTACATCCTCGGCGACCTGGTCGGGGTGCCGAACCTGTTCTCCCAGATCCGCCCGTTCCTGCTGCGCCTCGTGGGGCGGAGCGGCAACGTGCCCGGCACGCACTCCGGGCTGCGACCGCGGGTGCGGATCCTGGTCACCGCCTGGGTCCTGGTCGTGGTGCCCACGCTGATCTTCGCGCTGGGGATGCTGCTCTGGCGGCTCCCGGTCTACCTGTCCAGGGCGTTCAGCCGGGGCCACGACTACTGGACGATGCTGACGACCGGTGTCGGGCAGGGGCAGTTCTGGGCCCCGCTCCTGGCGATCGTCTCGATGTTCATCCTGCTGCTGCCGTGGCTCGGCGCAGGCGCCTTCGCGGTGCGCAGCTACCGGCGGCTCGCCCGGCTCATCTCGCGCCGCCGCAAGCAACGGAGCACCAGCGGGCGCCACCGCAGCGTGCGCGCCTGAAGTGTTCCTTCATGGGGCTCCCACCGGGGGGTGTGGGAGCCCCACACGTGTGCGAGGAGGGCCATTTGTCACGGTCCGTTGTGCGGTAACAGCCGAGTGGAGTGGCCCCGATAGGCACGGATGTGGGCCCTGGTTCCGGCGTCCACGCCGGTGCTCGGGAACTTCCGGGGGAGGGGCAGTCGCTGCCCCGCGAAGCGCCCGTTTCAGGCCTGTCGAGGGGGGAACAATGACCGGTGGAACAGTGCGTCCGATGACACGCGTGCGGGCGCGCACTCCTGCGCAGCCCGACCAACCGTTCCGGCTGTCGCTGCTCGGCGGCTGGGATCTGCAGGCTGGCGGCGAGGGCGTGGCGATGTCCAGCAACGGGCAGCGCGTGCTCGCCTTCCTCGCGCTGCGCGGGCGCACACAGCGTGACTACCTCGCCGGCATCCTGTGGCCGGAAAGCGACGAGCAGAGCGCACTGGCCAATCTCCGGACGACCCTGTGGCGGGTGCGCCAGCGGGCGCACGGCGCGGTGATCAGCACCTCGCACGAGCTGCAGCTCGCGCCGCTGGTGACGCTGGACGTCGACGGGCTGGTCGCGGCGGGGCGCTACCTGGTGCGCCAGGATTCGACGGAGTCGCCCGCGGACTGCGCGGAGATCGGCCGCGACCTGGCGAGGCACGCGCCGCTGCTGCCGGGCTGGTACGACGACTGGGTGCTGACCGAGCGCGAGAGCCTGCAGCAGCTGCAGGTGCACGCGCTGGAGGTGGCCGCGGAGCGGCTGGTGCAGTCGCGCCACCTGGGGGCGGCGCTGGAGATCGCGCAGGCGGCGACCCAGGTGGAACCGTTCCGCGAGACGGCACACTGCGCGGTGGTCAAGGTGCTGCTGCAGCAGGCGAATCCGGCGCAGGCGGTGCGCCACTACCAGCGCTACGAGCGCCTCTTGGACCGCGAGCTCGGCATCGAGCCGTCGCCGAACCTGCGCGACCTGGTCCGCCCGGTCCTGGCCCGATCCCGGGCCTGACGCCGCGATCACGGGCCTGCCCCCGAATGCTCGTGCCAGGCCCGGCACCGCGGTCGATGCTCCACCGAGCGCTGGGTGGATGCGGTGAACGGCCCGTTCACCTCGTCTATCGGAACAAACGGTCCGTTCACTCCACGCCAGCAGCGCCCACCCGACATCGGGTGGATGCGGTGAACGGCCCGTTCACCTCGTCTATCGAGGCGAACAGGCCGTTCACTCCGCACCAGGTGCGGGGCCGATCAGGCGAGAACCGTCCGGACCGCTTCTCGCGCGCGGGCCGGGGTCGCGGCCGCGAGGGCTGCTTCCGCCGCCTGCTCGAACGTCGCGAGCGAGTGCTCGGCGAGCGCCGCGCCGACCGCCGGGACCGCCGCCGCGGCCATCGACAGGCTGGTCACGCCGAGGCCCGCGAACACGCCGGCCAGCAGCGGGTCGGAGGCGGCCTCGCCGCACACGCCGACGGGCTTGTCGAGCTGCCGCCCGGCCCGGCCGATCATCGCGATCAGCCGCAGCAGCGCCGGCTGCCAGGGGTCGTTGAGCTCCGCGAGCGCGCCCGCCTGCCGGTCGGCGGCGAAGACGTACTGCGCGAGGTCGTTGGTGCCGATGCTGACGAAGTCGACCGCGCCGAGGATCTCCGCCGCGCTCAACGCCGCCGCCGGGATCTCGATCATCACGCCGGCTCGCGCCAGGCCCGCGGCTCGCACCCGGGCGGCGAACCAGGCGGCCTCGTCGACGGTCGCGACCATCGGGGCCATCACGGACACCTCGGCGCCGGAATCGGCCGCGGCCGCGGCGATCGCCGCCAGCTGCCGTTCCAGCACGTCGGGCCGGTCGAAGGCGACCCGCAGCCCGCGCACGCCGAGCGCCGGGTTCGGCTCCACGCCCATGTCGAGGAACGCCAGCGGCTTGTCCGCGCCGGCGTCGAGCGTGCGGACGATGACCGGCTTGCCCGCGAACGGCGCGATGACCTCGTGGTACGCGGACCGCTGCGTCTCGACGGCCGGTTCCTCGCTCGCGCCGAGATAGCAGAACTCGGTGCGGAACAGGCCGACTCCCTGCGCACCGGCCGCGACGGCGGCGCGCGCGTCGGCGCCCGATCCGACGTTGGCGATGACCTTGATCGGCTTGCCGTCCGCGGTCTCGCCGACGCCGTTCCACTCCTTGGCCACGGCGCGCTCCGCGGCCTGCGCGGGCAGGGCCTCCTCGGAGGTCTCGACCTCACCGCTGTCGCCGTCCACGATCGCGCCGGCCACGCCGGGCACTCCGAGCACGCCACGGACCGCCACCACCGCCGGGATTCCCAGCGCTCGCGCCAGGATCGCGGTGTGGCTGGTCGGGCCGCCCTCCTCGGTGACGAGCGCGAGCACCAGGCTCGGGTCGAGGTCGGCGGTGTCGGCGGGGGCGAGGTCGCGGGCCAGCAGCACGCTGGGCTGCTGGAGCTCGGGCACGCCGGGCGGCGTCACGCCGTGCAGCCCGGCGATGATCCGGTCCCGGACGTCCTGCACGTCGCGGGCGCGTTCGGCCATGTAGCCGCCGGCCGCGCTCAGCGCCTCGGCGAAGCCGTTGGCCGCCTCGAACACCGCGCGCGGCGCGGGCATCGAGCGGCCGGTGACGAGCTGTTCGGCTTGCGAGATCAGGGCCGGGTCGAGCGCCATCGCGGCGGTCGTCTCCAGCACGGCCTTGGCGTCGCCCTCGACCCGGGTGGCGCGCTCGAACAGCCGCTCGGCGACGGCTTCGGCGGCGGGCCGGATGCGGGCCGCGTCGGCGGCCGGGTCGGTGGGCGCGGGAGTGGCGGACGGTTCGGGCAGAGGATCGGCGACCCGGGCGACCGGCCCCGAGGCGCGGCCGGAGCTGACTCCGACACCAGTCAAACGCGACATGGTCTAGACCATACCCTTCTCATTCGGGCTTTGGGGCGATCGTAGGCACGAGTACACCGTTCGGCCCGAACGTCGCGGCCAGCGTGAACACGCCCCGTGGCGACAGTGGTTCTTACGTCCCCCGAATGTCGCATTGAATCCATTACCGATGAGTAACAACTGAGTAGCCGTACGGATCCGACCGCAACCCCCGGAACAGGAGGCTGTGGGCATGGCATTGAGCACTCAGATCACCGAAACGAAACCGCGCCTCGACTGGTTCGCCGAGCCCCTGGCCGCGATCGTGAACCTCTTCGCCAGCCAGCTCTCCGAATCCGGCACGGGCAGGAGCGACACGTCGGGAGTGGCCTCCGACAGCCTCCCGCCGCCCACGAGCGAACTGCCCGGCAGGCCGGTTCCCATCCCGGGCGAGCCCGTCGACACCAGCCATGCCCGTCCCGTGCAGTCCCCGGTCGTTCCGACCGGGGCTGCCCCGTCTCCGGAGTGATTCCGCGTCCATGCCACCAAGACACCGCCGCCAGGCCCGCGAACGGCCCGTTCACCTCGGAAGCAGAGGAGAACGGGCCGTTCACTTCGTGCCTGCCGACCACAGTTCGATCCCGTTCGGGGATCCACCGTTCGAGCTAAATTCCAGTCTTACATGGATCTTTTCGGAGCAGTCGGGCGTCAAACTGAACGGGTTGTTGCTCGCCGGTATCGCGCCACCGACGATCACAACCTGCTGAGGGCCGGCCGCAACGCCCCCCGTGCGGTCGGCCCCCAGTGAAAAGCCCGTCGTGCGCACTCAGTCCCGGGCCTTGCGCAGGCCGAGGGCCTTCAGCGCACCGTCCACCTTGCCGGGCTGCTGCTCCGGCAGCAGGTGCGGCGCCTGATCGGCGACCGCGGAGACCACCTCGCTCGCCGAGGGGTTGACCGCCTGCCACTCGCCCACGACCACGGTCGGCACCGTCTCGTTCCCGTCGGCGATGGAGCGGACCACCGCCGCCGCGTTCGGGTCCTCCCAGATGTCCACCTCGGTGAAGGCCAGGCCCTGGCGCCGCAGCCCGGCGCGCAGCGCGGTGCAGAACGGGCAGCCGGGCCGGGTGTAGACGACGACTTCCTCGACGACGGCGCTCATCTTGTCTCCTCCAGTCATGCGTGCTGGTCGCCGCGCGGCTCCGGGGCCGGTCCCGCGGCGTTGCCCACGAGCTGCAACATCGCGGGCACCCGAATCATTCGCGACACCGCCGCATCCGGGGCCGGAGCGAGACGATGGTCACCCCGTGACGGCCTCCCGATCACGACCGAGGTGTCGGATTCGGCCGCGTGCCCCGGACGAGGGGCCGGATGGGCCACAATCACGAGCGGCCGACCGGGTAAGGCGGGTCGGCCACACCGACACAGGAGTCGCACATGACCGAGGTGTCCCGGCGCGGGAGGGTTCGCGCGGCCACCGAGCTCGAAATCCGCCAGCACGCGCGGGCGCTGCTCGTCGAGCACGGGAGCGACGCGGTCACGCTGCGCGCGATCGCCCGCGAGCTGGGCATCACGGCGCCGGCCCTGTACCGGTACTGCGAATCCCGCGAAGACCTGCTGCGCCAGCTCTGCGACGACATCTGCGCCGACCTGGCGACCGAGCTGCACGCCGTGCTGGCACCGGCGGCCGGGGGATTCCTGGACAAGATCTTCGCGGTCTGCCGGGGTTTCCGGGGCTGGGCGATGGCGCATCCCGAGGAGTTCGCGCTGGTCTTCGCCACGCCGCGGGGCGAAGAGGGCAGCCGCAGGCAGGACCAGTTCGCCGGCGTCTTCCTGGGCATCGTCGGCCCGTTCCTGGCCGAAGGCGCGGTGAAGATCGACTCCGCGCCGGTGCCGTTCGACTTGCCGGACATGTCGGCGCAGCGGGACGCCTTGGCGGCGGCGTTGTCCACCGAGGGCATCGCGGTTCCGCCGGAAGCACTGAGCCCGGACGCTGTGTACGTGCTGCTGCGCTGGTGGGTCCGCCTGTACGGGCACGTGGCCCTGGAGGTCTTCGGCCGCTTCCCGTTCGACCTCAAGCACGCCGACCGCCTCTTCGACTCGATGCTCCACGAGCTGGCCCACGAATCCGGCCTGGCCTGACACCACTCGCGCCCGGCTCGTCGAATTCGCCCGTTTCCGCCCGAAATCGGGGATTTCTTCGCCCTGGCAGCTCATCTGCATACTCCGAACGGAGTAAGTTTCGGGCCCTGCCGATCTTTTCGCGATCCTCGATCAACCTCGCCCTCGCGCCAGGCGTCACAAGGACGTTCAAAAAAGCGCGGGAAGGGTTGCACAATGTTCCACAAGTCGGGGCGAGTTCTCATCGCGGCACTGGCGGTTGGCGCCGCCCTGTTCGCCGGCGGTTGCGCCGCCGGAGCAGGACAGGCCATGCAGCCCCCTCAATCTCCGAACGTCGCCACGACCGCCCAGGGATCGATAGCCTCGGACAGCCAGGCGACGCAGAGTTCCGGCGGCAACGCCGAGCCCGAGACCGGCATGACCACCGGCAAGACCACTGGGAAGAACTCGAGCCAGGGCGGGGAAACCGGCAACGGCTCGACGGCCGGTTCCGAGCAGGACATCCCGATCGGCAGCTACACGCGGGACGGCCAGACGAAGAAGTTCGTGACCTCGCCGACGGAGCTGATCCTGCCGGACTCCGCCAGCGGCGGCGCCTCGGACGTGCAGTTCACGAACGTCACCTGGACCAAGTGGGGCGAAAACGGCGCGGAGGGCAGCGGCGACGCCTTCATCACCGGCGGCGGCGCTCCGCCGGAGACCATCCAAAATGTACGGATCATCTTGGACGACGCGAAGACCGTCGAGGGCACGCGGCAGTTCACCCACTTCCTGCTCATGTACCCGGACGGCACGGTCAACGAAGGCCGGACCGACTTCTGATCCCCACCTCTTTCGGCGAGACCGGAAGGCGGTGCACGGCCCCCTGGTGCACCGCACGGCGCCCGGTCTCGTCGAACCTGCCACCCCGGCGCGCCATGCCGGGGTGGCAGTCCCGCGCCAGCGGCCGGTGACGCCGCGCAAGAAGAAGCAGCGGCCCGTGGGGTGCTCGGGCCGCTGCTCCGTCTGTGAGACCGGTCGGGATCAGAAGTTGGTGATCGCCGAGATGTTGCCCTTGTGCAGGTTCTCGATCACGTTGCGGGCGTCGCGGTACTTGTAGGAACCCGACTCGAAGAGCAGGTAGGCATCGCCCTTGTACTCCGTGATGCCCTCGGCCATGCTCGGGGCGCGGAAGCACTTCGTGGACGGCTTGTCGATGTCCGTCGCGTCCTTGTCCACCACGAAGACGTTGCTGCGCTTGTCGCGGCCGTAGGACGTGCTGAAGATGAACTTGTCCTTCGTGACCATCAGGCCCTGCGTCTTGGTGGGCACCTCGTAGCCGTGCTCCGTGGTCAGCGAGCCGTTCTCGTTGATCTTGTACGAGAACATCTTGCCGCGGCCGCCGTCGTTGAACTTGCCCGCGTACAGGGTGTCCCCGTAGCTGGAGATGAACGACGCCGCGTACACCCGCCGTCCCTGGCCGTCCTGCTTGACGTACGGGACGCCGCCCTTCTTCATGGCGTCCCTGAGGTCGGACAGCTTGTACTTGCGGATCGTGTCCCACTTGCCGGAGTCGCGGCCCTGCACGAAGGCCCAGCCCTTGCTGACCGTGATGCCGCCGACGTGCGACTCGGCGATGGCGACGGTGCCGACGTGCTTGCCGGTCTTCGGATCGATGCCGACGATGCGCGCGTCCTGGCCCTTCGCGCCGTACTCGGTCACCAGCAGCAGGTCGCTGTTGGGGCCGTCCCAGTTGTACCAGGGCGAAATGCCCTGCGGCGTGTACTTGTCCAGGCCCGGGACCGCCGGGCCCTTGCCGAAGGCCTTGTCGTAGACCTCCGACGCCGACGGGCCGCTGTAGAACGGGCCATTACCGCTGGCTTTCGTCTCGCACTTGATGCCCTGGTCGGCATCGCCTTCCTCGGCCGCGGCCGAGGTCGTCGCAGCGGTGCTGAGCAGGAACGCGCCGCTGACCGCGGTGATCGCGACTTTGCGGAGGAGGTTGGACATCGTGCCTCTCAAACATTTCGGCGTCCGTAGTACCTCCCTGTGACGCACGGGAGCCGCCACGGTTCCACCTGAGATCCACTTCTTGTTCATCCGCCGGTCACGGCGGAGAACACCGGTCGTCCGAGCGTGGTGGACTGGGAGCATGACGATCACCCAGCAGGACAAGGCAGAACTCTTCCACTCACTGCACACCGACCGGACCCCGCTGGTCCTGGCGAACGCCTGGGACGTGGCCAGCGCGCGGCTGGTCGAGGAGGCCGGGTCCGCAGCGGTGGCGACCACCAGCGCCGGCGTCGCGTGGAGCCTCGGTGCGGCGGACGGCAACGCGCTCGACCGGGGGCTCGCCGTCGACCTGATCGCGCGCGTCGCCGCCGCGGTGGACCTGCCGGTCACCGCGGACGTAGAAGGCGGTTTCGCCGAAAACCCCGACGGCGTCGGGGAAACCATCCGCCTGATGCTGGCGGCGGGCGCGATCGGCGTCAACATCGAGGACAGCGTCGGCCCGTCCCTGCGCCCGGTCGAGGAGCAGGCCGCGCGCATCACCGCTGCCCGAGCCGCAGCCGACGAGGCTCAGATCCCGCTGTTCATCAACGCGCGCACCGACCCGTTCCTGCGCCCGGTCCACGACGACCCGGCCGAGCGGTTGCGCGACGCCATCGCCCGCGCGGCCGCCTACGCGGAGGCCGGGGCGTCCGGGATCTTCGTCCCCGGCGTCACCGATCTGGCGGTGGTCGCCGAGCTGGCGAAGAACGTCGACCGGCCGCTGAACGTCCTGGCCGGGCCGGGCGCACCTGCCGTCGCGGAACTGGCGGAGGCGGGCGCGGCCCGCATCAGCCTCGGTGCTGCGGTGGCGCAGGCGGCGTACGCCTTGGCGCGCAAGGGGATTCGGGAGGCGCTGGAGCACGGCACCTACCAATCGATCGCGGACGCCGTGGACTTCGGCGACTTCAACGCCCTGTTCCGCAGCTGACCGGCATCGCCGCGAACCTCAGCGTCCACATCGGACATTTGCCGGTCGATGTGTGAGGATCCCGGTCCCGCAGTGGGTGAAGGGCTCCCAATTTTAGGCAAAATTGGGAGCCCTCCGAGTGCCTGGCGGAGCCGGTCAGATCCGGGTGGTCATCGCGCGTCGTGGGCGCGCTGGGCGTCTTGGCGGTCGGCTTCCGCGCCCGTGGCGATCGGGGCCGTCAGCCACTGGCGCGGGATGCCGAAGGCCGCCACCAGGTCCACCGCGTGCGGGCGGATCTGGCCGCACAGCACGTTGACCGCCTCCGTGATCGCCTTCGACCGGCGCGGCGAGATCCGCTCGTGCTCCAGGAACCAGGCGCGGTCCGCCTCGATGTTGGACAGCACGTACAGGTCGCAGAGCTTGTTCAGCAGCGCGGCGGTGCGCCGGTCGCGGCAGCGCTCGATCGCCGCGACGAACGTCTCCAGCACGATGCGGTCCACGTGCACCTGAGCGGCGCGCAGCACGTGGTCCTGCGCGTTGTTGAAGACCTCGAACGCGTTGTCGCGGTTGGCCTTCCGCAGGCGGCGGCCCAGGCCGTCGAGCACGTGCCGCTCGCGGTCGTCGAACATCTTCAGCTGCCAGCCGCGGTCGAGGATGTCGTCCTTGCCGGAGCCGTCGATGATCCGCTGCACCAGGGAACGCGTCGCGGTCCGCTCGATCACCGCGCCCACGAACTGGTCGGCGACGAACCTGGCCATGCCGAGCGTGCCCAGGTCGTCGAACTGGTCCTTGTAGTTCGTCAGCAGGCCCTTGGCGACCAGCTGCAGCAGCACCGTGTTGTCGCCCTCGAACGTGGTGAACACGTCGGTGTCGGCCTTGAGCTGCGCCAGCTGGTTCTCCGCCAGGTAGCCCGCGCCGCCGCAGGCCTCGCGGCAGGTCTGGATGGTCTGCGTCGCGTGCCAGGTCGTGACCGCCTTCAGCCCCGCGGCGCGGGATTCCAGTTCGCGCTGCGCGCGCTCGCCGGTGGGCGCGTCGTGCAGGGTGGCCACCAGCTCTTCCTGCGCGAAGTGCAGGGCGAACGTCTTCGCCAGCGCGGGCAGGAGCTTCCGCTGGTGCGCCAGGTAGTCCAGCACCACGGCCTCCTCGCCGGTGCCGGGCCGCTCGAACTGGCGGCGGGCGTCGCCGTAGCGCAAGGCGATCTCCAGCGCCAGCTTGGTCGCGCCGCCCGCGGTGCCGGCGACCGAGATCCGGCCGCGGATCAGGGTGCCGAGCATGGTGAAGAACCGCTTGCCCTTGCTGCTGATCGGGCTGCGGTAGGTGCCGTCCGCTTCGACGTCGCCGTAGCGGTTGAGCAGCGCCTCGCGCTGCACCCGCACGTGGTCGAAGTACAGCCGGCCGTTGTCGACGCCGTTGAGCCCGGCCTTGCGGCCGCAGTCCTCGATCCGCACGCCGGGCGCGGGCTGCCCGGCCTCGTCCCGGATCGGCACCAGCAGCGCGTGCACGCCGTGGCTCTCGCCGCCGGTGATCAGCTGCGCGAAGACCACCGCCAGCCGCCCGTCCCGCGCGGCGTTGCCGATGTACTCCTTGCGCGCCGCCTCGTGCGGGGTGTGCACGACGAATTCCTGCGCCGCCGGGTCGTACGTGGCGATGGTGCGCAGGTTCTGCACGTCGGAGCCGTGGCCGGTCTCGGTCATCGCGAAGCAGCCCGGCAGGTCCAGGCTCATGATGTCGCGCAGGTAGCGCTCGTGGTGGCGCTCGGTGCCCAGCGCGACGACCGCGCCGCCGAACAGTCCCCATTGGACACCGGCCTTGACCATCAGGGACAGGTTGCCGGGCAGCATCTCCAGCGACACCACGGAACCGCCGGTGTCGCCGCGGCCGCCGTAGGCGACCGGGAAGCCGAGGTCGGTGATGCCGGACTTGGCCAGCAGGCGCAGCTGTTCGAGGGTCTGCGCGCGGTGGCTCTCGGTGTCGAGGCCGTCGGCCGGCTGCAGCGGGACGCCGTCGAGGGTGTCGCGGACCTGCTTGCGGACGTCGGCCCAGCGGCCGTCCAGCAGCGTCGCGAGCTCGCGTGCGTCGAATCCGGAGCAACACATCACGGCCTCCACTCCTCAGTACCGGCTACTCCGAGCGTAGTTACTGGTCAGTAACACCGCCATGTGAGCTAGCTCGCCGCGCCACCGAACCCGGTGAGCGTCTCGTTGGGGGAGTGCGGATCGGCCGGACGCGGCAGAAGATCACATGGGCGCCGGCACCGGCGGCCACCGCAATCACCCCGTTGCAGTACGACACCCGCTGTTCTCACGAGGTTCAGGAGGTGCAGTTGCATGAGCTCGTACCCCGGCAACACCGATCTCGGCGCGATCTTCGACGAGCACTTGGCCGACGAGTTCGTCATGAAGGACGTCGCCGCGACGATGGCGACGATGACCAAGAAACCCGTGGTCAACCACGTGCCCACCACGGCAGGTGGCGTCGGCCGGGCCGCCGTTTCCCGGTTCTACCGCGACCACTTCATCGGCCAGTGGCCCGACGACATCAACATCACCCGGTTGTCGCGGACCGCCGACGACGAGCGCGTGGTCGACGAAATGATCATCACCTTCACCCACGACCGGGTCATCGACGCGCTGCTGCCCGGCATCGCCCCGACCGGCCGCCGGGTGGAGATCGCCGCGGTGGCGGTGATCGGGTGCGCGAACGGCAAGGTGGCCTACGAGCACGTCTACTGGGACCAGGCATCGCTGCTGGTCCAGGTCGGGCTCCTCGACCGCGACGGCTTGCCGGTCACCGGTGCGGAGCAGGTCAAGGCCCTGCTCAACGACGGACCCCTGAACGTCCTGCAACCCGCGAAGAGCAGGTGAGCTCCGGCCGGCGGGCGCCCTCCCAGGTGCGGGCGGGCGCCCTCCGGCCGGGCGGGATCAGGCGACGACGTTGACCAGGCGGCCCGGAACGACGATGACCTTCCGCGGGTCCTTGCCGTCCAGCGCCGCGACGATCTTCTCGTCCGCCAGCGCCGCCGCCTTGACGGCGTCCTGGTCGGCCGACGCCGGCACCACGACGCGGGACCGCACCTTGCCGTTGACCTGGATCGGGTACTCCAGGGTGTCCTCGACCAGGTACTGCTCGTCGGCCACCGGGAACGGGCCGTGCGCCAGGCCGTCGCCGTGCCCCAACCGGGTCCACAGCTCCTCGGCCAGGTGCGGCGTCAGCGGCGCGACCATCAGCACCAGCGGCTCCACCACCGACCGCGGCGTGCCCGCCGCCGACGAGTACGCCTTGGTGATCCGGTTGTTGAACTCGATCAGCTTCGCCACCGCGGTGTTGAACCGCAGCGCCGAGTAGTCCTCCCGGACCCCGGCGATGGTCTTGTGCAGCGCGCGCAGCATCTCGGCGTCCGGCTGCTCGTCGGTCAGCCGCAGCTCACCGCTGTTCTCGTCGACGACGTTGCGCCACAGCCGCTGCAGGAACCGGTGTGAGCCGATGACGTCCTTGGTCGCCCACGGCCGCGACGCATCCAGCGGACCCATCGCCATCTCGTACAGCCGCAGCGTGTCCGCGCCGTAGGAGTCGGCCATCTCGTCCGGGGAGACGGAGTTCTTCAGGCTCTTGCCCATCTTCCCGAACTCGCGGTTGACCTCCTGGCCGTTGTGGAAGAACTTGCCGTCACGCTCCTCCACCTCCTCGGCCTGGACGTACACACCGCGCGAGTCGGTGTACGCGTAGGCCTGGATGTAGCCCTGGTTGTACAACCGCCGGTACGGCTCCTCGGACTGCAGGTAGCCCAGGTCGTGCAGCACCTTGTGCCAGAAGCGGGAGTACAGCAGGTGCAGCACCGCGTGCTCCATGCCGCCGATGTACAGGTCCACGCCGCCCGGGTCGTTGGGGCCGTGCAGCTCCGGGCGCTTGCCCATCCAGTACTGCTCGTTGGCCGGGTCGACGAACCGCTCCGAGTTGTCCGGGTCGATGTAGCGCAGCTGGTACCAGCAGGAACCGGCCCACTGCGGCATCACGTTGGTGTCCCGCTTGTAGTGCTTCAGGCCGTCGCCCAGGTCCAGCTCCACCTCGGCCCAGTCGGTGGCCTTGGCCAGCGGCGGCGCCGGCTCGCTGTCGGCGTCCTCCGGTTCGAAGGTGCGCGGTGAGTAGTCCTCCACCTCGGGCAGCTCGACCGGCAGCTGGTCCTCCGGCAGCCCGCGCGGGATGCCGTCCTCGCCGTAGACGATCGGGAACGGCTCGCCCCAGTAGCGCTGCCGCGCGAACAGCCAGTCGCGCAGCTTGTACTGGACGGTGCCCCGGCCGTGGCCGTGGTCCTCCAGCCAGGCGATGACCGTCTTCTTCGCATCGGCGATGTCCAGGCCGTCCAGGCTCAGCCCGGTGGTCTCCGAGGACGAGTTGATCGCCGGGCCGTCGCCGGTGAACGCGTCGCCGTCGAAGCCGTCCGACGGCTGCACTGTGCGGACGATCGGCAGGCCGAAAACGGACGCGAAGTCCCAGTCGCGCTGGTCCTGGCCGGGCACCGCCATGATCGCGCCGGTGCCGTAGCCCATCAGCACGTAGTCGGCGATGAACACCGGGATCTGGGTGCCGTTGACCGGGTTCGTCGCCCAGGCACCGGTGAAGACGCCAGTCTTCTCCTTGTTCTCCTGGCGGTCCAGGTCGGACTTCATCGACGCCGCGCGCCGGTACTGCGCGACCGCCTCCGCCGGGGTCGCCGCGCCGCCGGTCCAGCGGTCGTCGACCTCCGCGGGCCACGCGGTCGCGGTCAGCTCGTCGACCAGCGGGTGCTCCGGCGCCAGCACCATGTAGGTCACGCCGAACAGGGTGTCCGGGCGGGTGGTGAACACCTCGATGTGGTCGGCCGAGCCGTCCAGCGGGAACCGCACGTTGGCGCCCTGCGAGCGGCCGATCCAGTTCCGCTGCATGGTCTTGACCTTGTCCGACCAGTCCAGCCGGTCCAGGTCGTCGACCAGGCGGTCGGCGTAGGCGGTGATCCGCATCATCCACTGCTTGAGGTTGCGGCGGAACACCGGGAAGTTGCCGCGCTCGGTCAGCCCGTCGGCGGTGACCTCCTCGTTCGCGACCACGGTGCCCAGGCCGGGCGCCCAGTTCACCGGCGCCTCGGACAGGTAGGCCAGCCGGTACGAGTCGACGACCTGGCGCTGCTCACCGTCGGTCAGCTCGCCCCACGGGCGGCCGTCCGGGGTGGCGCGCTCACCGGTGGCGAACTGCTCGACCAGCTCGCCGATCGGCCGGGCGCGGCCCTTGCCGCCGTTCGCCTCGGTGTCGTACCAGGAGTTGAAGACCTGCAGGAAGATCCACTGCGTCCAGCGGTAGAACTCGATGTCGGTGGTCGCGACGCGGCGGCGCTCGTCGTGGCCCAGGCCCAGCCGGCGGATCTGCCCCAGGTAGCGCTCGATGTTCTGCTCGGTCGTGGTCCGCGGGTGCGTGCCGGTCTGCACCGCGTACTGCTCGGCGGGCAGGCCGAACGAGTCGAAGCCCATCGTGTGCAGCACGTTGCGGCCCAGCATCCGGTGGTAGCGGGCGTAGACGTCGGTGCCGATGAAGCCCAGCGGGTGGCCGACGTGCAGCCCGGCGCCGGAGGGGTAGGGGAACATGTCCTGGACGAACAGCTTGTCCTCGGGGACGTCGCCCTTGAGCGAGCCGACGGGGTTCGGCGCGTGGAACGTGCCGCGCTCCTCCCAGAGCCGCTGCCAACGCCGCTCGATCTCGGTCGCCGTGTCCGCCGTGTAGCGGAACTGCGGGACCTCTTCGGCAACCCCGGTCGTCGAGCCCTCTGCCTGGCCACTCATCGTGTTGCGTCCTTCCCTGCCTTCTCGCCCGAACGCGCGGGTCATGCGCTCTTAGTGTGCCGCCTCCCGAAAATGGAAAACCCCCCAGGCCCTGGTGGGCATGAGGGGTTGCCGCGTCGAAGCGTCGCTACCGGACGTTCAACGCGGCCTCGCAAGAAGCAGACGTGTGCTCACGAACCCAGGGTAACGCACCTCACCGCACGGACAGCGTGATGATCTGCGTGGTCTGGTTCGGGGCGAAGTTGTCGTCGCTGACCAGGACCAGGCTGCGGCGGCCGTCTGGCAGCCGCGGGCCCCAGGTCATGCCCTCGACGTTGTCGATCGTGCTCAGCCCCAGGTCGGCGAGGTCGGCCACCAGCTCCTTGCGGACCGGGCGCACCTTCGCGTCCTGCAGCGACGAGACGTGCTGCACGTCCGTCGCGCCGCGGGTGGTGATCCGGTAGATCCGGATCGAGTTGCCGACGCCCGTCACGAACGAGCGCTCCATCACCAGGTACCCGTCGCGGTCGGCCAGCAGCGCGGAGACGCCGTTGTTGGCGAAACCGCCGGTGGGGGACTCGGCGAACACCGGGTCCAGCGGGTAGGCGTACTGGCCCTGCACCCAGCCGGACCGGGACTGCACGGTGATCCGGGACAGCGCGCCGTGCTCGACGGTCGGCGACTCGCCGTCCTGCAGCAGCGGCCCCTCCATCGCGGTGACCACCCGGCTGCCGCCGGCGGCGAACGTCAGGCCCTCCAGCACCTCGTTCTGCTTCGGCCCGGCGGTCGGCTCCATCCGCAGGTTCGCCGGCAGCGGCAGCTCGTTGGAGAAGTGGCCGCCCGCGCCGACGCTGGAGATCGACGGGTCGATCAGCTGCGCGGCCCGCTCGCCCTCGCTGGTCCACCAGATCGTGCCGGACCACGGATCCCAGCGGACGTCCTCCGGATCCACGGTGCCCTTCGGGTAGGTCGTGCCGTCCGGCCGCAGCAGCGGCAAGGTGGCGGTCAGCTCGAACTCGCCGCCGTCGAAGCGCGCGGTGTAGAACCGCGCGGGCTGCCGATCGGAGCGGTCGTCGCTGATCAGCACCCATTCGCCGGTGCGCGGGTTGTAGTCGATGCCGGAGAGGCCGCCGACCGTGGTGCCGTCGAACTCCATCGCGTGCGGCAGGGTCAGCTCGCCCACCAGGGCGACCTCGTCGGTCTTCGCCGCCGCCGGTGCCGCAGCGGCGACCAGCAGTGCGACGGCCAGCAGACCGGCCGGGACAATCTTCTTCGCCATGTGGGTCAGCACACCTGACCCGGGTGTCCGGCAGGTAGCGATGAGATGGCGGCTTACGCTGTCGGGGTGTTCGCTGTTCAGGTGATCCTCTGCGCGCTCCTGGTCCTCGGCGGGGCGGCGCTGCTGTTCCTCGGTTTCCGCGGACTGCGGGGCCAACTGGTCCGCAACCGCTACGTCGGTGTCCGCACCCCTGCCGCCATGCGCAGCGAGGACGCTTTCGAGCTCGCCAACCGGGCCGCCGGGCCCGCGATGCTGGCGGGCGGCGCGATCGCGGTGCTCGCCGGTGCCTCGATGCCGATGCTGGCCGCCACTTCCAGCGTCGTGATGGTCGCGGTGTTCGGGCTGGTCGGCGCCTTCGCGCTGATGACCGTCGGCGGTGTGGTCGGCAACCGCGCCGCCGAGGCGATGCCCGCGCCGGCGGCTGTCGGCGGCTGCGGTGGCTGCGCGGGCGGCTGCTGCGGCGTGCCCAAGCAGAGCTGAATCGCCGGCGAGCACGGGCCACGGCTGTGCCGCGTCACGGCGAAGCCGTGGCAACGTGACCGGCATGCTGAGGTGCACCCGCTTCCGCAACGGCCGCCCCGAGGACATCCCGGGCGGCGAAACTCTCGACGCGCTCCGCGACATTCCGGAGGACGCCTTCGTCTGGCTTGAGGTGCCACCGGAGCGGTTCGACCTGCTGCACGAGGCGGCGCGGCTGCTGGAGCTGCCCGCGCTGGCCGTCGAGGACGCGGGGCGCCCCCACCATCGCGCCAAGCTCGAGCGGTACCCGGGCTGCGAGTTCATCGTCCTCAAGGTCCTCGGCTACGCCGAGGAGCGCTCGGCGGTCAGCACCTCGGAGCTGTTGATGTTCCTGACCGAGCGGGTGCTGATCACGGTGCGGCACGGCGGTCAAGATCCGGCCGCCGAGGCCCGTCGGCGAGCCGCCGACCGGCCGGACCTCGTCGCCCTGGGCACGCGGGCGATGGTGTACCTGCTCGCGGATTCGGTCGTGGACTCCTACCTGGTCATCGCGGCACAGCTCGGCGAGGACCTCGTCGAGCTGGAGCAGCGGGTGTTCGCCCCGAACCGGGACGACCCGACCGAGGACCTGTACTCGCTGAAGCGCGAGGTGCTGGAGTTCCGCGACGCCATCGAGCCGCTGCTGCCGGTGGCGCACCAGATGATCCGCCAGGACAACGGCGTGCCCGGACTGCTCGGCCAGCACTTCCGCAACGTGGCCGACCACGTGATCCGGGCCGAACGCCAGATCGTCTCCTGCGACGAGCTGCTCAACTCGGTGCTCGCCGCCCAGTTCTCCCGGGCCGGGCTGTGGCAGAACGAGGACATGCGCAAGATCTCCGCGTGGGCGGCGATCGCACTGATCCCGACCATCGTCGGCGCGATCTACGGGATGAACTTCGAGAACATGCCGGAGCTGCACTGGGCCTTCGGCTACCCGCTGGCGCTGCTGGTGATCATCGTCCTCTGCTGCGTCGTCTACGCGATGCTCCGCCGGAACCGCTGGCTCTGACTTGTCCACAGGAAGTTGTCCACAACTCTGTGGATAACTCCCAGTTCTGGGGATAACTCGCCCACCAGTCCACAACCCAAGTCCCCACCCGCGCCATTTGAGTGCGGCAGGCGGGTTGTCGTCTTTGAAGCGGCGCAGCCCACCCTCCACCACCCGAGGTGAGCCGGGACACCGAAGTCAGTTCAGCTTGACGTCGCCGGGGTGGGTGGCGAGGAAGGCCAGGGGTGGGCCTTGGCGGCGGAGGACCCGGCCCCAGAGCTCGGTGCCCGGGTCGGCGATGACGTCGTCCGGCAGGGCCGGGACGACGATCCAGTCGCCGCGGTCGATCTCCCCGGCGAGCTGGCCGGGCTCCCAGCCCGCGTAGCCGGCGAAGAACCGGAGGCCGCGAGCGCGGGGGACGAGTTCGGCGGGATCACCGTCGAGGTCGACCAGGCCGACCGGCCCGCGGACGCCGACCATGCCCGCGATCGCCCCGACGTCCTGGCCCGCGTGGAGCGTGGCCAGGCAGATCGCCGTGCGCTGCTCCACCGGCCCGCCGACGAACAGCGACTGCGGTTCGCTCGCGTGGTCGGCCCACTTCGGCAGCACGTCGTGCACCGCCACCTCACTCGGCCGGTTCAGCACGACGCCCAGGGTGCCCTCGGCGCGGTGGTGGATCACGTAGACCACCGTCCGCCGGAAGTTCCGGTCCAGCAGCTGTGGGGCAGCGACGAGCAGCGTCCCCGGTTCCACGTCCGCGTCTGATCCCACCATCGCATGATCTCACTGGTTGCCCGTGCACGAACCACCCTGACCGAAACCAGGCCCGCCAGCACCGCCCGGCGAGCCCGGATCCCGGCGCCGACGACTGATCAGCAGTCAGCGATCACAGGGAGATGTACTCTTCACTAATATTAAAACTCTCTGACCTGCGGAAATCTCTCCGCCTCCAGGCGAGCGGGGCCTGAGCCCCCGACGACTCAGGGAACCTCGATGCCCTGTTCGCGGGCCCAGTTCAGCAGCTCCTCGACGGCCTCGTCGTGGGACATCGGGCCGCGGTCCAGGCGTAGCTCTTTCAGGTGCTTCCAGGCCTGGCCCACGACCGGGCCGGGCTCGACGCCGAGCAGCCGGATGATCTCGTTGCCGTCCAGATCCGGGCGGACCTTCGCCAGGTCCTCCGCCGCGGCGATCCGGTCGATCCGCTCCTCCAGGTCGTCGTACGCCCGCTGCAGCGCCGACGCCTTGCGCTTGTTCCGGGTCGTGCAGTCCGCGCGCACCAGCTTGTGCAGCCGGGGCAGCAGCGGGCCGGCGTCGTTGACGTAGCGGCGCACCGCCGAGTCGGTCCACTGGCCGTCGCTGTAGCCGTGGAAGCGCAGGTGCAGGAACACCAGGTCGGCGACGTCCTTGATGACGTCCTTCGGGTACCGCAGCGCGCGCAGCCGCTTGCGGACCATCTTCGCGCCGACGACCTCGTGGTGGTGGAAGCTCACGCCGCCGCCCGACTCGAACCGGCGGGTGGCCGGCTTGCCGATGTCGTGCAGCAGCGCCGCCAGCCGCAGCACCAGGTCCGGCTCGCCGCCTGGGTCGGCCGCCTGCTCCAGGTCGATCGCCTGGTCCAGCACGGTCAGCGAGTGCCGGTAGACGTCCTTGTGCTGGTGGTGCTCGTCGATCTCCAGCTTCATGGCCGGCACCTCGGGCAGCACGTGGTCGGCCAGCCCGGTCTCCACCAGCAGCTCGATGCCGCGCCGCGGGTTCTCGCCGCACAGCAGCTTGGACAGCTCGACATGCACCCGCTCCGGGGTGATCCGGGTGATCTGGGTGGCCATGTCGGTCATCGCCGTCACCACCCGGTCGGCCGCGGTGAAGCCGAGCTGGGAGACGAAGCGGGCGGCGCGCAGCATTCGCAGCGGATCGTCGGCGAAGGAGTCCTCCGGCGCGGCCGGGGTGTCCAGTCGCCGCTCCGCCAGGTCGGCCATGCCGCCGTGCAGGTCGACGAACGTGCGCGCCGGCAGCTCGATGGCCATCGCGTTCACGGTGAAGTCGCGGCGCACCAGGTCGCCCTCGATGGTGTCGCCGAAGGTGACGTCGGGCTTGCGGCCGACCCCGTCGTAGGTGTCGGCGCGGAACGTCGTGATCTCCACGGTCGTGCCGTGCCGGTACGCGCCGAGCGTGCCGAACTGGATCCCGGTATCCCAGATCGTCTCCGCCCAGCCGGTCAGCAGCTCGCGGACCTGCTCCGGGTGCGCGTCGGTGGTGAAGTCCAGGTCGGTGCCCAGCCGGCCCAGCAGCGCATCCCGCACGCTGCCGCCGACCAGGTACAGCCGGTGACCCGCGGCGGCGAAGCGCTGCGCGAGCTCCTCGGCGATCGGCGCGACCTTCACCAGCTCCACGACGGCATTGCGCTGCGCTTGGCGCTCCCGAGCCTGCAGCTCGGCGGGCGTGGCGGAGTCGTGGTGCGGTGCGGAGGGGGACACGATGTACCAGGGTATCGGCTGCTCAGGAGGCCCCCACCGGCTACCTGCGGCATGCGCGCATGCGCACTCGGCCACTCCGGCGCCGGACGAGCGGAGCAGCCCGTTGACCCAGCCGTGCGAACGGGATCGCGGGAGGTCGCCGGGGGCGGCCGGCCACGGCCGTTCGCCGGACTACCAGCTCCACTCGGACGCGCTGATCGCACTACCATCGGCGGCATGCCCCCGTCGCCCGGCCGCTCCGGCGGTACTCAGCCGGGGCGTCGGAACCGGCGCCGACGGCGCAGGCTGCGGACCGTCGACGAGACCTCGGCCGGTGGGCTGGTGGTGAACGGCCCCGAAGGCCGCGCTGCGATCATCGGGAGGCTGGACCGCAAGGGACGACTGCTCTGGTCGCTGCCGAAGGGCCACATCGAGGCGGGCGAGACCGCGGAGCAGACCGCGGTGCGAGAGGTCGCCGAGGAGACCGGCATCATCGGCCGGGTGGTGGCCCCCATCGGCACGATCGACTACTGGTTCGTCGCGGGCAACCGGCGCATACACAAGACCGTGCACCACTTCCTGCTGGATGCGGTGGGCGGAGAGCTTTCCGACGAGGACGTGGAGGTCACCGAGGTGGCGTGGGTGCCGCTTGGTGAACTGGACGAGGTACTGGCCTACGCCGACGAACGTCGGCTGGTGCGCCGCGCGCTGAGCCTGCGCGACGGCGAAACGAACGAGGCGGGCGAGCGGCTCGGAGCCCGGCCGGCACGAGGTAGCGGAACGGAGCCGGGGTGAGGTTTCTGCTTACCGCGCTTGTCGCGGTGTTGCTGTGCGCGATGGTTCCGCTGGTCCCGGCGCCGCAGGCAGCCGCGCAAGGCGATCCACCGACCACGTTGGACGTGACCAAGATCACTCCTTCGGTGGTCGGTCCCGGTTCGCCGGGCGAGGTCGTCATCACCGGCCGGCTGACCAACACCAGCAATCAGCCGATCAACAACGTCGAGGCCCGCGTCCAGCGCGGCAACGCGACCACCACCGAACCCGCGGTCCAGCGGGCGTTGCGGGAAGACCCGGCCACCGTCACCGAGCCCGCGTTCACCTCGGTCACCGCCCGGCTCGCACCGGGGCAGCAGATCCCCGTCGAGCTCCGCATCCCGCTGACCGGCCCGAACTCCCTGCAGCTCAGCCAGCCCGGCGTGTACCCGCTGCTGGTCAACGTCAATGGCGCGCCCAACGGCGGCGGCCGTGCACGCATCGCCCAGGCCCAGTTCCTGCTGCCGGTGCTCGCCACCCCGGGCGGCGAGCCGGTGCGCCCGGAGCAGCCGACCGATACCAGCATGCTGGTGCCGATCGTGGACTTCCCGCGGCTGGAGCGGGAGGCCATCGGCGGCATGCGCGCGGTGCTGGTGGACGACCAGCTCTCCGCCTCGCTCGCGCCCGGCGGCCGGCTCTACGACCTGGTGCAGGCGGTGACCGACCGAGCCGGGCCCGGCTCGCCGGTGGGCAATGCCCTGTGCTTCGCGGTCGACCCGGACCTGCTGGTCACCGCCCGTGCGATGCAGCAGGGCTACCTGGTGCGCCAGCCCAACAACTCGCTGGTCGAGGGCATTGGCGCCGGCGCCGCCGGCCTGTGGCTGAGCAAGCTGCGCGAGGCCACCAAGGGGCGCTGCGTGACGGCGCTGCCCTACGCCGACACCGACATCGTGGCGCTGGGCCGCGCCGGACTGCCGGACGTGGTGAAGGGCGCGATGGACGGCACCGCCCTGGTGCGCGACATCCTGAACGTCGAACCGCGCAACCTGCTCTGGCCGATGGAGGGCGCGCTCGCCGATCCGGCCATCGGCGATCTGCCCCGCACCGAGCTGCTGGAGCCGCGGGCGCTGAACCTCCCGCCCGGATCGCTGTCGCCGGTCCGGGTGCGCGGCCAGGACATGGCCGCCGTCCCGCTCGACCCGCTGCTGACCAGCGCGCTCGACCCGCTGCACGACACGGAGATGAAGGTCACCGCGCTGTCGCCGCGGGAGAACGGGCTGCCGTCCGCCCAGAACGCGCTCGGCGCGCTGGCGTTCCGCGCGACGCAGGGCCGGGTGCCGGATGCCACCTCGGTGCTGGCTCCGCCGCGCCGCTGGAACCTCCGCGGCGATGACCTGCGCGCCCTGCTCGATGGCATGCAGCAGCTGAACGAGGCCGGGCTGATCCGGCTCGTCCCGGTGCCCGAGCCGGCCCCGGAGACGCTCCCGGAGGCCGACCTCGACTACCCGGTGGACGCCGGCTCGGCGGAGATCCCGCAGCCGGTGCTCGAACAGCTCGCCGCGCAGAACTTCAAGGTCGGCGACCTGTTCCGGTCCACCGCGAAGGACCCGGCCCGGCAGGTCTACCCGGCCGATGTCACCACGCCGCTGCTCAGCGGCCTGCTGCGCGGGGCCTCCAGCGCCTGGCGCGGCAACCCGGACGCGGCCCGCGAATGGGTCGACCGGGCGGGCGTCGCGATCGACGACGTGCTCGGGCAGGTCCGCGTCGAGCACTTCGAGGGCAAGGTCATGCGGTGGGATTCGGCCGACAGCCCGATCCCGGTGACCGTGGTCAACGACCTGCCGGTCACGGTGCACGTGGTGTTCCGGATCCCGCCGGTGCCCGGTGTCCAGATCCAGCAGGACTTCGGCGGCACGCTGTCCATCCCGGCCAACGGGCGGCGCCAGTTCCTGCTGCAGGCCAACGCGCAGCGAGCAGGCAAGTTCACCATCGACGTGACCACGACCACGCAGGCGGGCACCCAGCTCGGCACCACCAAGCGGCTGCAGATCGAATCCAGCAACTACGGCGCCCTGATCCCGATCCTCACCGGGATCGCGGCCGCGTTGCTGGTGCTGATGTCGGCGATGCGGATCATCAAGCGGGCCCTGGCCAGGCGTCGCCGGGCCGAGGCCGCCGCCGCGGCCGACGCCGCGGAGCCGGCGGAATCCACCGACGCGGCGGCGAACGGCGCGCCGCAGGACAGCACGTCCGAAGCCGCCCACATCGCCACCACCGACGGTGATCGGAACCGGAACTGAGATCCTGAGCGGGGTCACGCCCATCACTCGTAGGGGTGGACCTCGATCGAACGACAGGACCGGTGCGTGCACTCGGTGTGCCGAGGGGCGAAGGATTTGAGGCAGTGAACCGAGACAGGGATGCCGGGCGGATCGGCGGTAACCCCGGGCCGCCCAGGCCCGCGCCGCGCCCAGCGCCACGCCCCGACGCCCACCAGACCGCGCCGATCCGCCGCCCTGGCCCCATGCCCCAGGCGCCGGGAGTGCCGCGCGGCTGGCACGTCGCGGAGACCCAGCCGATCCCGGTGGTGCCGCCGGAGCCCGGCATCAACCAGGCCATGGAGCAGGCCGCCGAGCAGACGCAGGTGATCCGCCCGGTCTCGCCGGGCAAGCCGTCGCTGCTCAAGGCCAGCGGATCGATGGCCATCGCGACCCTGACCAGCCGGATCACCGGCTTCCTGTGGAAGCTGATGCTGGCCGGGGCGATCGGCTTCGCGGTCGAGAACGACTCGTTCAACGTGGCCAACACGATGCCGAACATGCTCTTCGAGCTGCTCATCGGCGGCGTGCTGACCAGCGTCGTGGTGCCGGTGCTGGTGCGGGCGAAGAAGTCCGACGCCGACGGCGGTGAGCGGTTCGTCCAGACGCTGATGACGCTGGCCACGGTGGTCCTGGCGCTCGGCACGCTGGTGGCGATGCTCTGCACGCCGATCCTGACCTGGGCGCTGGTCACCGATTCCGACGCCTCCAACCGGGATCTGGTCAGCGCCTTCGCGTACCTGCTGCTGCCGCAGATCTTCTTCTATGGCATCAGCGCGCTGGTCGGCGCGATCCTGCAGGCCAAGCAGATCTTCAGCCCGCCGGCCTGGGCGCCGGTGTTGAACAACCTGGTCGTGATCGTCACCATCGGCGTCTACGTGCTGCTGCCGGGGCGACTCTCGCTCGACCCGGTGTCGATGACCGACGCGCACCTGCTCGTGCTGGGCGTCGGCGTCACCCTCGGTGTGCTCTGCCAGGCCGCGGTGCAGGTGCCCGCGCTGCGCAAGACCGGGTTCCGGTTCCGCTGGCGGTGGGGCTGGGACCCGCGGCTGTCGGAGTTCGGCGGGCTCGCGCTGTGGATGCTCGGTTACGTGGCGGTCAGCCAGGTGGGGCTCTGGGCGCTCACCCGGGTGGCCACCGGTGCCGCCGGCGGCGCCCTGTCGACCTACAACTACGCGTGGATGCTGCTGCAGCTGCCCTACGGCGTGATCGGCTTCTCGATCATGACCGCGATCCTGCCACGGATGAGCGCCGCCGCCGCGGACGGCGACAACGCCAAGGTGATCGGCGACCTCTCGCTGGGCAACCGACTGTCCACTGTGACCTTGCTGCCGATCAGCGCGGTCATGACCGTGCTCGGTGTGCCGCTGGCGGTGGCCCTCTTCACGACGGTCAAGCCCGACCTGCTCGAACAGGCCAACACCCTCGGGCTCAGCCTGGCCGTCTCCGCGTTCGGCGTGCTGCCCTACGCGCTGACGATGATGCAGATGCGCACGTTCAACGCGTTCAACGACGCGCGCACCCCCACCCTGATCATGGTCGTGATGACCGTCGTGAAGGTGCTGATGGCCTTCGCACTGCCCGCGGTGCTCGCGCCCGAGAACGTGGTGTTCGGTCTGTGCTTCGTCAACTCGTTCACGTTCGTGGTCGGTTGGTTGGTCGGCGAAGCCTGGCTGCGGCACCGGCTCGGCCCGCTGGGCAGCCGGCGTTTCCTTGTCACACTGGCAAAAACGTTGACGGCCTCGGTGCTGGGTGGACTCGTCGCCTGGGCGAGCACGCTCGGCGTGGACGCGCTGATCCCCGGACCCGCCGGCGCGGGAACGGGATGGTTGCAGCTGTTCGTCGGCATGCTGGTCGGTTTCGCGGCGATCTTCGGCCTGATGTCCTTGCTGCGGGTGACGGAACTCCAGCCTGCGATCGGGCGGCTCACCGGTTTGCTGCGTCGTCGCTGACTTCCGCGTCACGTACCCTCGTTGGCGAAGTCTCCTTCCGTGGGGAATAGGGGTGGCACGCAACCCCTTGCGGACCGGGAGGAGCGGGAGAGGGAAGGTGACCAGCAAACCCACCGAGCAGATCGCGGCGGAACGCGACGAGTCCGGCGACGAGGGTTCGACCGAGCAGGCGCTGACCCCTGGCCGCGTACTGGATCATGGCCGATATCGGCTCCTTTCCCAGGCAGGCGTCGACGACCGGTGCAACGTGCAGCTGTGGCGGGCCAAGGACGGCGTGCTCGGGCGCGATGTCGCGCTCACGGTCCTGGTCGGCGACCGCTCGGATTCCGAGGCGGCGTCGAACGCGCGCCGGACCCTGGAACGCGCGATGCACGCGAGCACTTTTAACCACATCGGCGTCGCGCGGGTGCTCGACGTCGTCACGCAGTCGTCCAGCGATCCGACCGGCGTGCTCGGCATCGTGATCGCCGAGTGGACCCACGGCACCGACCTGCTCGACCTGGTCGCCGAGGGCCCGCTGCCGCCCGGCACCGCGGCCCGGCTGCTGCAGCCGCTGGCCGCCGCGGTCGAGGCGGCGCACCACGCCGGACTGGTGCTGGGTGCCGACCACCCGCAGCGGATCCGGGTCACGCCGGACGGCGAGATCCGGATGGCCTTCCCCGGCCCGATGGCGCAGGCCACGTCCAGCGACGACGTGCGCGGCCTCGGCTCCGCGCTGTACCTGCTGCTGACCGGCCGCTGGGCACTTGGGCCCGCGCCCGAGGGCCTGCCGGCCGCGCCGACCGGCCCCGACGGCAACCTGGTCGCGCCGCGCACGCTGCGCCCGACCGTGCCGCTGGAGCTGTCCACGGTCGCGGTGCGCGCGCTGGGCAACCCCGATTCCACGGGCACCACCGGCGGCGTCCGCACCGGTGCCGCCGTGCTCCGCGTGCTGGAGCAGCACGCGACCTTCGAAACCACCAGCTCGGTGGGGCAGAGCGGGCAGGCCACCGAGAGCAACGAGGTCTGGCGGCGCGAGGACCCGAAGCCGGACCAGGAGAAGCGCAAGAAGCTGATGATCAGCGTCGGCGTGCTCGCGGTGGCCACGCTGCTGGTGGTCGGCTGGATCGCGGCGTCCCTGATCGGCATGTTCACCGAGAACAACGCCAACCGAGGCACGGGCCAGGTCATCGGCGAATCCGGCAACCACCCCGAGGGCCAGCCGCCGCCCGGCCAGCCCTCGGCGAATCTGATCAAGATTCCGGTCAGCAGCGCAACGCAGTTCAGCGGCAACGGCTCGCCGGACAATCCTGGGCGGCTTCGCAACATCGTCGACGGCGACCCGGCCACCGACTGGGGAACCTCCCGCTACAACCAGCAGCTCGGCGCCGGCGGGATCAGCCCCGGAACGGGCGCCGTGCTGACCTTCCAGCACGCCGCAGTGCCGCAGGAAGTCCTGATCAACTCGTTGAGCGCCGGCACCGTCGTCGAAGTCCGGACGGTCGACGGGACTCCGAGCGCGGACGGCGGCACGCTGCTGGGATCGGCGACGCTCGGCAATGGCGACACCCCGATCAAGCTGAACGCAAGCTCCTCGATGCAGCAGATCCTGGTCGTGATCAAGCAGCTGATCCCCAAGGACGGCGGGTACGCCGCCCAGATCAACGAGATCACGGTCAACGGCACCGCAGGCTGAACGTGCTTCGTCCCCGCACGACGGCTGTGCGGGGACGAAGCAGCGATCGAACTACTGAATGCTCGCGCAGTATTCAGCGAACCAGCCGATGTCACTCGCCGCGAGACCCCAGTAACGCTGCGCAGCAGAGGGATTCTGACGGGGCCGAGGTTCCACAGCCAACCGCCGATCGCGTGTATCCAGGATCATCCGGACCGGCCTCCCCGCGTCGCCCGCCTCTGCGGGGCTGCACCGAATCACTCGATCCGAAGCCGACCCGGCCCATCGGCAACGACGTCTGAGCACGGGAGATCCGCCACTCGTCAGTGGGGCGGGTGTGCCGATTCACACGAACAGTAAAGTCCTGTTCCGTGTCTGTCCCCGTCAGCTCGGACGCCGAACTCATAGCGGCGCATACCAACGGAGATCCACATGCGTTCTCCGAGCTCTTCCGCCGACATCGGGATCGGCTGTGGGCGGTTGCGCTGCGGACCATGCGCGATCACGAAGACGCCGCGGATGCGCTTCAGGACGCGATGATCTCGGCCTTCCGAAACGCGTCGTCCTTCCGCGCCGAATCCCAGGTGACCACCTGGCTGCACCGGATCGTGGTGAACGCTTGCCTCGACCGGATCCGCCGCCGCCAGGCCCGTCCCACCGTCCCCCTTCCGGAAACCGGCCCCACCGAACCGGCGGTGCCGCGCGACGCGATCGCCGAACAGGACACCAGGATGGCCGTTCAGGAGGCGCTCGCCGAACTCCCCGAAGATCAACGCTCCGCGATCGTGCTGGTGGACGTGGAGGGATACTCCGTGGCGGAGACCGCGGTCATGCTGGGCGTTGCGGAGGGCACCGTCAAGAGCCGGTGCGCACGTGGTCGGGCCAAACTCGCCAAACTTCTGGGGCACCTGCGGAACCCAAGTGCAGATGCGAACGTCCCAGATGACGCGATGGCCATCCGTCGACGGGAGGGACGATGAGTGGTGAACAACGGCGCACGGGGGCGCCGCAGGGACCACCGTGGTCCCTGGACCTGCTGGCCGATCTGCACGCGGGGGTGCTGGACCAGCAGACCGCCGATCAACTGCGCGTCCAGGTCCAGGATGACCCGGAGGCACGGGAGATCCTGGCGGCGTTGGACGCCACCAGTTCCGATCTGGCGGCACTGCCGCCGCTGACGATCCCGGACGACGTCGCGGCACGCATCGACGCCGCGCTGGAGGACGAGGTCCGGGCCTGGGCCCAGGAGCAGAGCAGTGCTGCGGCACCGGCCGAGCCCGCACCAGCCGCCGAGCAAGGTGGTCAGGTGATCGACTTCGCGGCGGCCAAGCAGCGCCGCCGGCGGAAGATCACGCTGGGCGCCGGACTGGTCGGCGTGGCCGCGGCGGCCGCCGCGGTGGTGTTCTCGGTCCTGCCGGGCAACACGGACGCCGGCAGCAACCAGGCACAGCCCGGCACGACGACCGGCAGACCAGCACCGCTGGCGCTGCAGGGCGATCAGGTCACGCTGAACGGCGAGCAGTTCGGCGAGATCATGCAATCGGAGCAGTACAGCAGCGCGCTGGCCGATCCGCAGCGGCTCATCGGCTGCCTGCAGGCCAACGGCGTCACGGGCGGCAAGCCGCTCGGGGCTCGGGAGATCACGCTCAACGGGAACCCTGCCCAGCTGCTGATCCTGCCCGGAGGCGGCCTCGGCAAGTTCCGCCTCTTAGCGGTCGGACCGGACTGCGGCCCGGGCAACCCGGCCAAGATCTCGGATTCCACCTTCGGCGGCTGAGCCGCCGGAACGCAGCAGCGCCGGCTCCCGGTCCATGGGACGGGAGCCGGCTTCGCTGTGCCCTGACGCACGGCGTCTCCGTGATCGGGAACAGACCCGAATAGGATCGCGTTGAGCCGGGTACGGTCGCGCGCCGAGCGCGGCGGAGACGCTACGACGGAAGGGGCGCGGTGACTGACGACGTCCGCAACGTGATCATCGTGGGCTCTGGCCCTGCCGGGTACACCGCTGCGGTGTACGCCGCACGGGCGGAGCTCGAACCACTCGTCTTCGAGGGCACCCAGTTCGGTGGCGCGTTGATGACCACCACCGAAGTGGAGAACTTCCCGGGCTTCCGGGAGGGGATCATGGGTCCCGACCTGATGCAGGAGATGCGGTCCCAGGCCGAGCGCTTCGGCGCCGAGCTGCGGGCCGAGGACGTCGAACGCCTCGACCTGACCGGCCAGGTCAAGACCGTGCTGGCCAACGGCGTCGAGTACCGCGCGAAGGCCGTCATCCTGGCGATGGGCGCGGCCGCCCGCTACCTCGGCGTGCCAGGCGAGGAGCGGCTGCTCGGCCGCGGCGTCTCCGCCTGCGCCACCTGCGACGGGTTCTTCTTCCGCGACCAGGACATCGCCGTCATCGGCGGCGGTGACTCCGCGATGGAGGAGGCCACCTTCCTGACCCGCTTCGCGCGGTCGGTGACGATCATCCACCGCCGCGGAGAGTTCCGCGCCTCCAAGATCATGCTGGAGCGCGCGCGGGCCAACGAGAAGATCAAGTGGCTGACCAACAAGGCGGTCACCGAGGTCATCGGCGACACCACCGTCAGTGGCCTGAAACTGCGCGACACGGTCACCGGCGAGGTCTCCGAGCTGGACGTGAGCGGCATGTTCGTCGCCATCGGCCACGACCCGCGCAGCGAGCTGGTGCGCGACCAGGTCAGCGTGGACGACGAGGGCTACGTGCAGGTCCAGCAGCCCACCACGCACACCGGCCTCCCCGGCGTGTTCGCCGCGGGCGACCTGGTGGACCACACCTACCGGCAGGCGATCACCGCCGCGGGTTCCGGCTGCTCCGCGGCCATGGACGCCGAGCGCTGGCTCGCCGAGCACGACGTGCCGGCGGCCGAGCTCGTCGGCGGCTCGGCTAACTGAACTCCAGGCAGCACCAACCAAGAGGGAGAGGAACATGGCCGACACCAACACGGTGGTCGTCGACGAGAGCACGTTCAAGGAGAAGGTCCTGGACAGCGACAAGCCGGTCCTGGTCGACTTCTGGGCCACTTGGTGCGGCCCGTGCAAGATGGTCGCCCCGGTGCTCGAGCAGATCGCCGGCGAGCACAAGGACAAGATCACCGTCGCGAAGCTGGACATCGACGCGAACCCCAGCCTGCAGCGCGACTACCAGGTGATGTCCATCCCGACGCTGCTGCTGTTCGACAAGGGCCAGCCGGTCAAGCAGATCGTCGGCGCCAAGCCGAAGGCCGCGCTGGAGTCGGATCTGTCCGAATATCTGTGAAATCGGCCTCCATCTGACGCAACCGAATAACGCGGTCCCGCCGTCTCTCCGATAGGACAGTGACGGCGGGATCGTGTTTTCGCGCACTCAACGAGATCACCCACCCACGGACCGTTGTCGCACGTCCGCCCCGGTGGCCGTGGGCCGCAGCGCCGGGTCCCGGTACACAAGGCACAATGACCCGACGGGTCCGCCTTCCGGACCCGGCACGCAGAACAGGACCCCGGGTATCCCCGGCCATCCTTCGCGTCGGTGCCAAAGCCGGCGCCTGAATCGAGCGAGGAGTGCATGCAGCTGCTCCACCGCGGTGACGTCGGTCCGGCCGTTGCCGAGATCAAGAACACTCTTGCGGCGTTGGGTCTGCTTCCGTCCAACGGTCGGACGGGACCGGTGATCTACGACGAAGCGGTGGAACAAGCGGTCCGGGTCTTCCAGCAACAACGCGGGTTGATCACCGACGGCGTCGTCGGCCCGGCGACGTACCGGGCGCTGACGGACGCGCGCTGGCGGCTCGGCGACCGCTCGCTGGCCTTCCTGGTGTCCAAGCCGATCAGCGGCGACGACGTCTTCGCGCTGCAGGAGCGGCTGCTGGAGCTCGGCTTCGACGCGGGCCGCCCGGACGGCATCTTCGGCCGCGAGACCGAGCAGGCGCTGCGCAGCTTCCAGCGGGACTACGGGCTGAACCCGGACGGCATCTGCGGGCCGGGCACGCTGCGGGCGCTCAAGCAGCTCGCGCCGAAGGTACGCGGCGGCCGACCGGTGTTCCTGCGGGAGCAGGAGAAGGTCCGGCGTGCCGGTCCGCGGCTGCGGGGCAAGCGGATCGTGATCGATCCGGGGCACGGCGGCGCGGATCGCGGGGTCTGCCTGGGCAACGTGCACGAGGCCGACCTGACCTGGGACCTGGCCCGTCGGCTGGAAGGCCGGATGGTCGCCACCGGGATGGAAGCGCTGATCACCCGCGGCCCCAATGCGAGCCCGCCGGACGCCGACCGGGCCGGCTTCGCCAACGAGGCCGGCGCCGACATGTTCCTGTCGCTGCACATCGACGCCAACCGCTCGCCGCTGGCGGAGGGCGTGGCCAGCTTCCACTTCGGCACCGGCAACGGCACCACGTCTACCGTGGGCGAGGCCCTGGCGGGCTTCCTGCAGCGCGAGATCGTCGCCCGCACGGGGATGCGGGACTGCCACACCCACCCGAAGACCTGGGACGTGCTGCGGCTGACCCGGATGCCCGCGGTGCGGATGGAGATCGGCTACCTGACCAACGCCCGGGACCGCAGCCGGCTGCTGGACCCGGCGTTCCGGGACGTCGTGGCGGAGGGCCTGCTGGTCGCGGTGAAGCGGCTGTACCTGCTGGGCAAGGACGACCAGCCCACGGGCACCTTCACCTTCGACGACCTGCTGCGCCACGAGCTCGCCCGAGCCGAAGGCGCCTGACCACCCCTGGTCGACCGCATTTTCAATGAGGGTTTTTTCCTCGTTCTGCGTGGTGGTGCGGGTGGCGGAACCTCAGCGTCCGCCTGGACTGTGGGTGCCCAACCTGATGTATGTCCGATGCACGGCGGTGGGGCCGTCCTCGCCAGGCGAACGCTGAGAACCCGCGGCGGTGCGAGCTGCGTGGGTGGGCTATGCGACTGCCTGCGGCAAACGGAACTCGGGTTCTGCGATGCGGAAGTTCCGGTGGGGATTTGTCGACTTGGCGACTTGACCACTCCGGGCGGCCAGGGCGCCTCTGGAGGCGGGTCGCGGGTCAGGCGCCGCCGACCATCGGTTCCGCCGTCTTGATCGTCACCGAGCTCAGCAGCCGCTCCAGCGCCGCTTCCACGTCTTCCTTCCAGGAGATCGCGGTGCGCAGTTCCAGCCGCATCCGGGGCCACTTGGGGTGCTGGCGGACCGTCTTGAAACCCACCTGCTGCAGGAAGCCGGCCGGGATCACGCAGCCCGAGACCGAGCCCGTCAGGTCGCCGAACGCCTCCACGGCCCTCACGCCGCGCCGGGTGAGGTCCTTCGCCACGTTCTGCACCAGAATGCGCCCCAGCCCGCCGTGCTCGTACTCGGGCTGCACGCGCAGCGCCGTGAGCAGCACGGCATCGGCGCTCACCGGCGCGGTGGGGAAGGCTCCGGCCCGCGGCACGGCCGCGGGCGGGGCGTACATGGCGTAGCCCGCCGGAACCCCGTCCACGTAGATGATGCGGCCGCAGGAGCCCCACTCCAGCAGCACGCTGGAGACCCAAGCTTCCTTCTCCAGTTCGGTCTCGCCGAACTCCTCGGCCTGCTCCCGGACGTGCGGCGCCAACTCCCAGAAAACGCATCGGCGACACCGCTGGGGCAGGTGGTCGAGGTTGTCCAGCGTGACGCCGACGACGCGTCGCGACACCTGACCTCCTGGAAACCCGCACGAACCCGCGCACATCCGGCGGGAATGTCGCCAGGATAAGCCGACGCGGGCCGCGACCGGAAGCGCCAGCGCTGACCGTCAGCGACTCGATGGGGTGAGATGGGTTACCGCCCGGTCGGCACGGACCTGCGGACCAGCACCGTCGGCGCTCCGACGAGAAATTCGGCGCGGCCGCTCTCACCGCCGAAAGCCGCTCCAATTCCGAGGTACTGGTTACATGTCGCGGGGGTTGTGGCGATAGGACCTATAGAATCGCCCGATCGTCCCCACGGGATGACCAGAGCGCACAACCGAAACCGGAGCGCGATATGTCGGATCACGGAAGCCAGCCGGCCAAGCCGGAACAGCCCAGCTCGCCCGAGAAGCCCGCACGCAACCTGGACGCGTACCGGGCGCACTACGCCGAGCGGACCGCTGGGATGACCGCCTCCGAGATCCGAGCTCTCTTCGCCGTCGCCAGCCGCCCCGAGGTGGTATCCCTCGCCGGCGGAATGCCGAACCTCGCCGCCCTGCCGCTGGACTCGCTGGCCGCCGAGGTCGCCCGGCTGATCTCCGTCGACGGCCAGGTGGCGCTGCAGTACGGCTCCGCGCACGGCGTTCCGGAGCTGCGCGAGCAGATCTGCGACGTCATGGCGCTGGAGGGGATCTCCGCCCACCCGGACGACGTGATGGTCACCGCGGGCTCCCAGATGGCCCTGGACATGGTCACCCGGATCTTCTGCGACCCGGGCGACGTCATCCTCGCCGAGGGCCCGTCCTACGTCGGCGCGCTCGGCTCGTTCGCCGCCTACCAGGCCGAGGTCGTGCACGTCGCGATGGACGACGACGGCCTGCAGCCCGACGCGCTGCGCCAGGCCATCGCCAACGTCAACGCCCAGGGCAAGCGGATCAAGTTCCTCTACACGATCCCGAACTTCCACAACCCTGGCGGCATCACGCTGGCCCTGCCGCGGCGCGCCGAGATCCTGGAGATCTGCGCCCAGCACGGCATCCTCGTGGTGGAGGACAACCCGTACGGCCTGCTCGGCTTCGACGGCCAGCCGCACCCGGCGCTGCGCAGCATGGACGCGGACAACGTCGTGTACCTCGGTTCGTTCTCCAAGACCTTCGCCTCGGGCCTGCGGGTCGGCTGGGTGCTGGCGCCGCACGCGATCCGGGAGAAGCTGGTGCTGACCGCGGAGTCGGCCACGCTGTGCCCGCCCACGCTGAACCAGATGATCGTGTCCCGCTACCTGAGCACGCACGACTGGCAGGGGCAGATCAAGATCTTCCAGGAGCAGTACCGGGAGCGCCGCGACGCGATGCTCAGCGCGCTGGAGCAGTACATGCCCCCGGGCTGCACGTGGACGCGCCCGGACGGCGGCTTCTTCGTCTGGCTGACCGTGCCGGAGGGCGTGGACACCAAGGCGATGCTGCCGCGCGCGGTGACCCAGCGCGTCGCGTACGTGTCGGGTACCGGCTTCTACCACGACGGGTTCGGCAGCCGGCAGATGCGGCTGTCGTTCTGCTACCCGACGCCGGAGCGGATCCGCGAGGGCGTGCGGCGGCTGGCCAACACGCTGACCGAGGAGATGGAGCTGGTGCGAACCTTCGGCACGGTGCCGCAGCGCAGCGTGCAAGGTCCGCAGGCCCCGTCGCCCGACACCGCGTAGAGTTTTCGCCGAATCCTGGCCCGAAATCCAAACAGTCCACTGTGCACCAGGAGTCATCCTGGGCACAGTGGACTACTACTTTCCAGGGGTGTGCTGAGTGTCTGATCGCTGGGTTGCCGTGCTCGCCGGAGGGCTGTCGCACGAGCGCGAGGTGTCGTTGCGCTCCGGGCGTCGATTGTCCGCCGCGCTGCGCTCGGTCGGCGTGACCGTCGCAGAGTGGGATGCGGACGCCCGGCTGCTGTCCCGCATCGAGCAGGAGCGCCCCGATGCGGTCGTGGTCGCCCTCCACGGCGGGGAAGGGGAGAACGGCGCGGTTCAGGCCGTGCTGGACATGATCGGCGTCCCGTACGTCGGCACCGGCCCGCACGCGTGCCGCAGGGCGTGGGACAAGCCCACCGCCAAGGCCGAGCTGGCGCGTGCCGGACTGGCCACCCCGGACTGGGTCGCGCTGCCGCACGCCACCTTCCGCGAGCTCGGCGCGCAGGCGGTGCTGGACTCGCTCGTGGCGAAGCTGGGGCTGCCCTTGATGCTCAAGCCGGACCAGGGCGGGTCGGCGCTGGGCGCGCACGTGGTGCGTGACGCCGCGGAGCTCCCGTCGGCGATGGTGGGCGCACTGTCCTACGGAGACGCGGTGCTCGTCGAGCAGTTCGTGGAGGGCACCGAGGTGGCGATCACCGTCATCGACGGGCCGGACGGCCCGGAAGCCCTGCCCGCGGTGCAGATCGAACCGGCGGACGGGGTTTACGACTACACCGCCCGATACACCGCCGGGCTCACGAGCTACCGCGCTCCCGCCGAAGTCTCGCCGGAGGCCGCCGCCGCTGCGGGCGAGTTGGCGATCGCCGCGCACCGGCTGCTCGGCCTCCGCGACGTCTCCCGGACCGACGCGATCATCGACCGCGACGGGACGCCGCACTTCCTGGAAGTCAACGTGTCGCCCGGGCTGACCGAGACCTCACTGCTGCCGATGGCGGTCGAGGCCGCCGGCCGGTCGCTGGGGGAGGTCTTCGCGACTCTCGTCGAGCGGGCGATCGCGCGATCGCAATGATCCGCCGTTTCACGTGAAACAAGAGGGCCGGTCTCCGATGAGACCGGCCCTCTACTTTTGACCACCAACGGTGATTTTCAATCACTCAAAGTCATCGTCACCGTGACGAAAGACCCCGGTGTCATTGCTCATCGGCTCCAAGGGTCTGATCACCCAAGATCAACTCTGCAACCCGTTCAAGATCGTCCACGGAGCCGAACTCGACGACGATCCGCCCCTTCCGCCGGCCGCGCTCCACCTTGACGGTCGTGTCGAAGTGGTTGGACAGCCGGTCGGCCAGCCGCTCGAAGCCGGGGGCCTGGATCGGCTTCTTCGCCGCCGACTTCTCCTTCACGGGCGCCGCCGACTTCTGGAGCGTCACCGCTTCCTCCGTCGCACGGACCGACATGCCCTCCGCGACGATCCGCTTCGCGAGGTCCTCCTGGGCTCCGGCGTCCTCAAGGCTGAGCAGCGCGCGGGCGTGCCCGGCCGAGAGCACCCCGGCCGCCACTCGCCGCTGCACCGCCATCGGCAGCCGCAGCAGGCGGATGGTGTTGGAGATGACCGGGCGGCTGCGGCCGATCCGGTCGGCCAGCTCGTCGTGCGTCACGCCGAACTCCTCCAGCAGCTGCTGGTAGGCCGACGCCTCTTCGAGCGGGTTGAGCTGAACCCGGTGGATGTTCTCCAGCAGCGCGTCCCGGAGCAGCTCGTCGTCCTGCGTCTTGCGGACGATGGCCGGGATGAACTCCAGCCCGGCCAGCTGCGAGGCGCGCCACCGGCGCTCGCCCATGATCAGCTCGAACTGATCGGTCTCGAGCTCGCGGACCACGATGGGCTGCATCAGGCCGAACTCGCGGATGGAGTGCTGCAGCTCCTGCAGCGCCTCCTCGTCGAAGACCTGGCGCGGCTGCTTGGGGTTCGGCGTGATCGAGGAGATGGCGATCTCGCGGTAGACCGCGCCCGCCACGGTGCCGCCGGTTTCACGTGAAACCGGCTCCTCCACCGGCTTGACGCTCGGCGCGCCGCGGAGCACCGGGCTGCGCAGCGCGGCGCCGTCGGCTCCCGCCGGGGGAGCGCCGGCCGGGGGACCGCTGGGGATCAGCGCGGCGATGCCGCGGCCGAGACCACCTCGACGCTCGGTCATGCTGTCTTCCTCTCGGCCCCCCGCTCGGCGATCTCCCGAGCGGCGTCCAGGTAGCTCATCGACCCGCGCGAGCCCGGGTCGTACGTCAGCACCGTCTGGCCGAAGCCGGGCGCCTCGGAAATCTTCACGCTGCGCGGGATGACCGTCCGCAGCGCCAGGTCGCCGAAGTGCCCGCGCACCTCGGCGGTCACCTGATCCGCCAGCTTGGTGCGACCGTCGTACATCGTCAGCAGGATCGTCGACACCCAGAGCGCCGGGTTCAGGTGCGCCTGCACCAACTCGATGTTGCGGAGCAGCTGCCCCAGGCCCTCCAGTGCGTAGTACTCGCACTGGATCGGGATCAGCACCTCGTGCGCGGCGACCATCGCGTTCACCGTGAGCAGGCCCAGCGACGGCGGGCAGTCGATGAAGACGTAGTCGGGCGCGAGCTGCTCCACCGCCTCGGAGTTCAGCGCCTCCTTCAGCCGGCCCTCGCGCGCCACCATGGTCACGAGCTCGATCTCCGAGCCCGCCAGGTCGATCGTCGCCGGCACGCACCACAGGTTCTTCGACTGGGTGCTCTGCGCCGCCGCATCGGCGATGTTGATTTCACCGAGCAGCACCTCGTACACCGACGGCACGCCGGAGCGGTGCTCGACGCCCAGCGCGGTGCTCGCGTTGCCCTGCGGGTCGAGGTCGATGACCAACACCTTGAGCCCGTGCAGCGCGAGCCCGGCGGCGAGGTTCACCGTGCTCGTCGTCTTGCCGACGCCGCCCTTCTGGTTCGCCACGGTGATGACTCTCCGGCGAGTGGGGCGGGGGAGTTCCAGGGTCTCCGGGTGCAGCACCCGGGTCGCCCGCTGGGCCTCCTCCATGATCGGGGTCCAGCCGATGTCGTCCGTGCCGAAGTTGCTCGTCGACGGGTCGCTACCCGGCCCGGAGGGAAACCGCAGCCCGCCCATTGCACGTCCCTTCGTTTCACGTGAAACACGACCCGATCCGTTTGACTCCGGATTCACCGTCCACGATCCTTTCTCGTTCGACGTGCACCCTCACGACGCCGACCGGACGCATTTCGGGCCGCCGAGACCCGCTCCACCACGACGACGGTCGTCGGCACTTCGAGCACGCCGACGCCGCACGAAACCACCTCGCCGGGGCCGCCACCGACCGCGGCGATCGCCGCGGCGTCCCGTTCGAGTTCCTCCGCCGCGCTATCGCCCTTCATGGCGAGCAGCCGGCCGCCCGTCCGCAGCAGCGGGACGCACCACTTCGCAAGCCGTTCCATCGGTGCCACGGCGCGCGCGGTCACGGCGTCTTGATCGGCCAGCCGTTCGCGCACCGGGCCCTCCTCGGCACGTCCGCGCACCACTTCGACGGTGAGCTCCAACTCGGTGATGACTTCCTGCAACCACGTCACCCGTCGAGCCATCGGCTCCAACAGGGTCAGGCTGAGATCCGGGCGGGCGATCGCCAACGGGATGCCCGGCAACCCCGCCCCAGAGCCTACGTCCAACACCCGGCAATTCGGTGGCAGCAACTCCGCAATGACCGCAGAGTTCAACAAATGTCTTTCCCAGAGCCGGTCCAACTCGCGCGGACCGATCAATCCGCGGCGGATCCCGTGCTCCTGGAGCAAGTCGTAGAACCGTTCGGCCAACGCCACTCGGTCACCGAACACGACCTGCGCCGCCGCCGGCGCACCTTCGGTCAAAGCATTCACCCCGATGTTTCACGTGGAACCAGGTGTTTGACCTAAGCCTGCCGGATTGCGCTCCGCAGCCAAGCATCAACCCACGTTTCACGTGAAACACGCGTCGAGATTCGACTCGTCGTGGCTCGCGACGCTTCGCGGACTCTACAGCGGCATGACGGGGCCCGGCGTGCTTCACGTGGAACCCGACCCGAAGACGACGGTGCCCCCGTCGGTCCGAAGACCGCGGGGGCACCGGCGGGGTAGGGGTCAGCTCTTGAAGACGACGACCTTGCGGTTGGGCTCTTCGCCTTCGCTCTCGCTGTGAACGCCGTCGACGGCCGCGACCGCATCGTGGATGATCTTCCGCTCGAACGGGGTCATCGGGCGCAGCCGCGCCTCCTTGCCGCTCTCCAGCACGCCCTCGGCGGTCGACCGCCCGAGCTCCGTCAGCTCCTGCCGACGACCCGCCCGCCAGCCGGCGACGTCCAGCATCAGCCGGCTGCGGACGCCGGTCTCCTGCTGCACCGCGAGCCGCGTCAGCTCCTGCAGCGACTCCAGCACCTGCCCGCGACTGCCGACCAGCTTCTCCAGGTCTTCGCCGCCGTCGATGCTCACCACCGCACGGCCGGCCTCCACGTCGAGGTCGATGTCCCCGTCGTAGTCCAGCAGGTCGAGCAGCCGCTCCAGGTAGTCACCCGCGATGTCGCCCTCCTGCACCAGGAGCGCCTCGGTGTTCGACACCTCGGGCTTCTCGGCGGTCTCATCGTTCTGGGGCTCGGCCGCGGACGGGCTCGACTCCTGCACGGTTTCGGACACTGGGTGTCTCCTCTCCAGGGTTCGCGACGAATTCAGCGGGACTCGCCCGGCTTGTCCGCGTCACGAGAACGGTCTTCGATCACCCCGGGGATCTCACCGGGTTCGTCCTTGGCCACCGGGTCCGCGCTGTGCGTGGTGCCGGTCTCCACCGCGGTGGATTCGACGACCGCGGGCGCGCCGGCCAGCGCAGCCTCCTCGCGGTCGATCCGGCTGTACACCACTCGCTGCTGACCCAGCGTCCAGAAGTTGTTGGCCAGCCAGTAGATCAGAATGGCCAGCGGCAGGAACGGACCACCGATGATCGCGAACATCGGGAAGATCCACAACGTCATCCGGTTCATGATCGCCGTCTGCGGGTTGGCCGCGGCGTCCGCGGTCTGCCGCTGCACCGAGTGGCGCGCGGTGAAGTGCGTGGCGATCGCGGCGGCGATCATCAGCGGCACGCCGACCAGCATCATGTCCCAGCGGTCGGTGCCGAACGTCGCGAGCACCTCGGGGGCCTGGCTGATGGTGTTCGACAGCTTGGCGCCGAACAGGTCGGCCGCCACGAACGAGGCGACGTCGTCGGCGTTGAAGATGAAGTTCGAGGGCGCGCCCGGCTTGAACCCGTTGAGCACGTGGAAGAGCCCGATGAAGACCGGGACCTGGACCAGGATCGGCAGGCAGCCGCTGAGCGGGTTGAAGCCCCGCTCGGCCTGCAGCTTCTGCATCTCGGCGGCCAGCTTCTGCCGGTCGTCGCCGTACTTGGCCTGCAGCTCGCGGATCTGCGGCGCGAACTCCTGCATCTTCTTCATCGACCGCACCTGGTGCACGAACGGCTTGAACAGCAGTGCGCGCAGCGTGAAGACCAGGAAGATGACCGCCAGCGCCCAGGCGTAGCCGCTGGCCGGATCCAGCACGAAGCCGAACACCTTGTGCCAGAACCACAGGATGGCCGACACCGGGTAGTAGATGAAGTCCAGCACGCGGGCTACTCCTCGGCAGGTTTCTCGGGTACGCGGCCACCCGCCGCGGACCGCTCACGGGGCGGTGGGACCGGGTCCAGGCCTCCAGGGTGCCAGGGGCCGCAGCGCAGCAACCTGCGCAACGTCAACCAGCCGCCGCGGAACAGGCCATGCACGGTGAGCGCCTCGACCGCGTACGTGCTGCAGCTCGGGTAGAACCGGCACGAAGGCGGCAGCAGCGGCGAGATCACCTTGCGGTAGACGTGCACCGGACCGAGCAGCACCCAGGCGAGCGGGCTCGGGCGCCGAGCGGGGGCGCGGAGCCTGTCGTCCTGCTGCTCGTCCGGAGCCATCAACTGGAACCCGTCGCCGGAACATCGGGGGCGATGACGCGGAGCTTGCGCAGCGCCGCGTCGAGGTCCGCACCGAGTTCACGGCTGGACGCATCTGCTGCCGGTGGCAGGGCGCGGACCACCACCAGTGTGCCAGCGGGCAACGCGGGCAAGAGGTCGCGCATCAAGTGCCGGAGTCGGCGAGTGACCCGGTGCCGGATCACCGCCGTGCCCACAGCCTTGCTCACGACAAAACCCACCCGGGTCGTGATATCCGATTTCCGGGTGGGTGCCGTATTCGCCTCGGCTTCCGGTAAGGCCTCGCCGGTGCTATGCGGGCCGAGGTCCCGTGCCTGGTCCGCGCGCAACACGTGGACCACCAATCGGGACCGACCGGCCCGACGGCCACGACGGACCACCAGGCGGAACTCCTGGTTCTTGGTCAGCCGGGCTGCCGCGGGAAGCACGGCCGGACGCGATCAGGCAGTCAGCTGCGCGCGACCCCGGCGACGGCGCGAGGCCACGATGGCCCGGCCGGCCCGAGTGCGCATGCGCAGCCGGAACCCGTGCTTCCTGGCACGGCGGCGGTTGTTCGGCTGGAAAGTGCGCTTGCCCTTGCTCACGGTCGGATCTCCCGGTTACTACAGGCACCGATGGCCACGGTGAACCACGGTTCGGTCAAGGTGTCCCTGCCTCGCGAGCCGCAGTCGCCGGACGTGCGGCGATCGGCAACACCGAGCGGTGCACGGCGCCGGAATCTCGGCGCAGCGACGTGCCCGCTCAGGAAGCGGGGGACTGTTCGAGGGTACGCACTGGCGACGAGGAGCGCTTAACCGGGGTCGTCGAATAGAAGCGGGAGCCCGCGCGCTGACGGTCCACAGGCTGCCACATCGCGATCTTCCCGGCATCTCCGGGACTCGCTTGTAAGCGTGGCGTGACCTTGTTAGCGTGCCCCCCTGCGATTCGCGACCGGTGGATGGGAGCACCGGCCTCGGCGGGGATGCCCTGACCTGGATCGCAGCGGTACGACGGCCCCAGGGGGGATCACCGGACCGGCCTGCCGTACCTTCATACACAAGTTGTGGACAACTCTGTGGACACCTGCTCGAACAGGTGTCCACAAGAGTCTGGCCCCACCGTCCCGTGACACCGAACGCGCCCGAGCATCGTGGGAGCCAGGCCCCGGGACCGCAACCGGGGGCTGCGCGAGCGAGGGGAGGGGAGCAAGGCGGTGTCCGACCACCAAGCCGATCTCGGTCGAGTTTGGGAAGAGGTGGTGCAGGAGCTGTCCTCCGGCACCCTCTCACCACAGCAGCGCGCCTGGATGCGAGTGACCCGGCCGATCGGTCTGCTGGACGGTACCGCGCTGCTCGCCGCGCCCAGCGATTTCGCCAAGGAAGCCATCGAGCGCGCGCTGCGCGATCCGATCACCGACGCGCTGTCGCGCCGCCTCGGCCGCGCCGTGTCGCTCGCGGTGAAGGTGGACACCGCGGTTCCCGCGCCCACCCGCCCGGTCGCGGCGCCCGCGCCGGCCGACCCCTGGTCCGGCCGCGTCACCTCGCCCGGCGCCGATCAGCCCACGCCCGGTTACGCACCGGCGGCGAGCTTCGGCCGGGGCACCGACACCTTCGGCCACACCGCGCACACCGGCTCGATCCCGCCCGTCGAAGGGCGGCACGCCGCGCCGGACCCGGCACCGGAGATCGACTTCCCGACCGCCGAATTCAAGTGGCCGGGCGGCGAGGTCCCGCAGCCGCTGGAGGCCGACGAGGCGGATGCCGAGCCGGAGAGCGCGCCCGAGCCGGAAGCCGAGGAGAACGGCAACGAGATCTGGCCGACCTTCGGCCGGGGTGAGCCGCCGCAGGGCCAGCCGTTCACCGCGCCGAAGCACGCGCCGCCGACCTCGCAGACCAGGCTGAACGCGAAGTACACCTTCGACACGTTCGTCATCGGCTCCTCGAACCGGTTCGCGCACGCCGCCGCCGTCGCCGCGGCGGAAGCGCCGGCCCGCGCGTACAACCCGCTGTTCATCTGGGGCGAGTCCGGGCTCGGCAAGACGCACCTGCTGCACGCGGTCGGGCACTACACGCAGCGGCTGTTCCCCGGGATGCGCGTCCGCTACGTGTCCACCGAGGAATTCACCAACGACTTCATCAACTCGCTGCGCGACGACCGGCAGGTGGCGTTCCAGCGCCGGTACCGCGACGTCGACGTGCTGCTGGTGGACGACATCCAGTTCCTGGAGGGCAAGGAAGGCACCCAGGAGGAGTTCTTCCACACCTTCAACACCCTGCACAACTCGAACAAGCAGATCGTGGTGTCCTCGGACCGGCCGCCGAAGGGGCTGCGGACCCTGGAGGACCGCCTGCGCACCCGGTTCGAGTGGGGCCTGATCACCGACATCCAGCCGCCCGAGCTGGAGACGCGGATCGCGATCCTGCGCAAGAAGGCCGCCCAGGACCGGATGAACGCGCCGGCCGACGTGCTGGAGTTCATCGCGTCCCGGATCGAGCGCAACATCCGCGAGCTGGAGGGCGCGCTGATCCGGGTCACCGCGTTCGCGTCGCTGAACCGGCAGCCGGTCGACCTGCAGCTGGCCGAGATCGTGCTGCGCGACCTGATCCCGGACTCGCAGACCCCGGAGATCACGGCGCCGACGATCATGGCCGTGACCGCGGACTACTTCAGCGTGACCATCGACGACCTGTGCGGCCCAGGCAAGACCAAGGCGCTGGCGCAGGCCAGGCAGATCGCGATGTACCTGTGCCGGGAGCTGACCGACTCGTCGCTGCCGAAGATCGGCCAGTACTTCGGCGGCCGCGACCACACCACGGTGATGTACGCGGACAAGAAGATCCGCAAGGAGATGGCGGAGCGGCGCCGCGTGTACGAACACGTCCAGGAGCTCACCGCCCGCATCAAGCAGCAGTCCCGCTGATTCTTAGGAATCTGGGTTTTCTGCGTAGCGGTGCGGGTAGCGGAACCTCAGAAGCCTTCTCGACTCCGGGATCCCCGACTTGAGTATGTCCCTGAGAACCCGCGGCGGTGCGAGTTGCGAGGGTGGGCTAAGCGGCTTCGCCGCTTGCGGCAGCTCAGGTTCGTGTCACGTTGAGCTTCGCGGTGGCAGTCGCGTTTGCGGAAAAGCGGTAACGGGCCATCTTGGCCTGGCGCTTCGGCTTCTGCCCAGGTCAGAGGGGCCGACCCGCTCAGATGGCCTGTGCCGGGCTATCGCGCGGTCCCCGGTGTGATTCCCTTCGGCTCGCGCGGCGAATCTTTCTGCCACCCCACCCTGCCGCGAGCCACCCCCGCCAACAGAAAGCTCTCCGGTCGAGCGCCGTAGGGCATCGGTCCGGTGAGTCGCCGCCGAGCCCGCAGCGGGGCGGCGTTCGAGTGCGGATGGCAGCGCGCCCCTCGGGCCGCTTCGGGACTCGGGGGGTAATTCCGGAGTCCGCCGGGCGCGGCGAGATGTTTCTGTTGGGCCGCCCGGCTCGGATCAGGCCGCTCTCGCAGAAAAATTCGGGTTCCGCGCGGGGCTCCGAGGGCCGCCAACCGCGCGCATCGAGCCGTCGCTGGCCGCGCCGGGACAGCAAATCACCACGTTCCGAGGTCGATCAAGCGCGCTCCGCAGTTGTGGAAGGCGTTGGCGCGCCGAACTTTTCTGGGGACCAGGGTGGTCTTCGCCTCACCCCTCCGGGAAAAAAGTCCACCGGAGCGCTGGCTGTCCACAGATTTTCCATCCCAAGGCCTGACCTGGAGTTTTCCCCAATCCATCCACAAGCTGTGCACAAGCTGGAGCGGTCTGCCCACAGAGCGGAGCCGGGTTGACCACAACGCTCTCACAGCTTTGCCCACAGCCCGATCGGTGGAGGGGCCCAAAACCGGCAGGGGATGGGTACAACTGGGTCGACGACTGTGGATGGAACTGTGGACAACTGGCGATGGCTGTGGACGGATCGAGATGGGGCAGAAGTTGTCCACCACCCGGTTGCCGTAGTCCCCGGTTACATCCCGTGCTCATCCACACCCGACCACGCCACCCGACCAGCCCAAACGACACTTGTCCCCACAACTCACAGGCCCTATTACTACTGCGGTCATTTCTTCTCTTTGAAGAAAAAAGAAAAAGAGAAGAAGGCTCGGTGGATAAGTGGACAACTCCGCCCGGACCGCCAGGGCGGCCTGACGAACTGCTCGGACCCGGATGCGGAGATCGCGTCGCACGCTCTACGGTGGAACTCCCGCGGAGGCTGCCGGCGTGAACTCCGGGTCGAGCTCGAGCCGAGCTTCGCGTGCACGGCGCTCGTGGGGGATCGCTTCGCCCTCATTGCGGGGACACGAGGCACAACGACCCGATGAGCTGCTTCGCTCCAGCTCGACACACAGTTCTCGGCAGCCGAGCCACGGCTGGAACCGAAAGGACACCCATGAAGATCCGCGTGGAACGTGACGGTCTCGCCGACGCCGTCGCCTGGGTCGCGCGCAGCCTGCCGTCACGGCCACCGGTTCCGGTGCTGGGCGGGGTGCTGCTCGACGCGAGTTCCGGAGAGGCGCTGACCATCTCCGGGTTCGACTACGAGGTCTCGGCCCAGGTCACCATCGACGCCGCGATCGACAACAGCGGGCGCACCCTCGTTTCCGGGCGACTGCTGGCCGACATCACCAAGGCGCTCCCGGCCCGCCCGGTGGAGCTCACCGTCGACGGCTCCCGCGTCACCATCACCTGCGGCAGCTCCCGGTTCAGCCTGCCGACCATGCCGGTCGAGGACTACCCGGAACTGCCGGCGATGCCCGAGCACGCCGGTTCCGTCCCGGGCGACCTGTTCAGCGAAGCCGTCGGCCAGGTCGCGGTGGCGGCCGGCAAGGACGACACGCTGCCGATGCTCACCGGCATCCGGATGGAGATCAACAACGACAAGCTGACCATGGTCGCCACCGACCGGTTCCGCTTGGCGATGCGCGAGATCACCTGGGAGCCCGGCACCTCGATGGACGACACCGCGGTGCTCGTCCCGGCCAAGACGCTCGCCGACTCCGCGAAGACGCTGGGCTCCGGCGGCAGCAAGGTGGAGATCTCGCTGGCCTCCGGCGACGGCCTGCTCGGGCTGTCCGGGACCGCGCGCCGCAACACCACCCGGTTGCTCGACGCCGAGTTCCCGAAGTACCGCCAGCTGCTGCCCGCCGAGAGCGCGGTGACCGCCAACGTCGACGTCGCACCGCTGGTCGAGGCGATCAAGCGCGTGTCGCTGGTCGCCGAGCGCGGCACCCAGGTGCGCCTGGAGTTCTCCGACCGGCTGCTGCGGCTGACCGCTGGCGGCGACGACGAGGGCAGCGCCGAGGAAGAGCTCGCGATCGAGCTCTCCGGCGAGCCGCTGACCATCGCCTTCAACCCGGCCTACCTGCTCGACGGCCTGGGCGCGATGAAGACCGAGCGCGCCCAGCTGCAGTTCACCACCGCCAACCGCCCCGCGCTGGTCAAGCCGGTCGGCGAGGACGGCGAAGTGGCGGAGGGCTACCTCTACCTCCTGATGCCGGTCCGCCTGCCGGGCTGATCTGGGTCACATCCGGCGCACTGCCCGGCCGGAGCCGCTGCCGTCGATGGCTAGGCTCCGGTCGGATCGATTCAGCTGGTGAAGGTCCTCACCCCGCGGCCGGCCACCCGCGCCGACCAACCAGTCGATACACAGCTCGCAGAGGGAGATCCGGTGCAACTCGGACTTGTCGGTCTCGGCCGAATGGGTTTCAACATGCGTGAGCGGCTGCGCGCCGCCGGTCACGACGTCGTCGGTTACGACCGCAACCCGGACGTCAGCGATGTCGCGTCGATCGCGGAGCTGGTGCAGAAGCTGGCCGGCCCGCGGATCGTCTGGATCATGGTGCCGCACGGCGACCCGACGCGTCAGACGGTCGAGGAGCTGGCCGGGCTGCTGTCCGCCGGTGACCTGGTGATCGAGGGCGGGAACTCGAAGTTCACCGACGACCAGGCCAACGCGGCGCTGCTCGCCGAGCACGGCATCAAGTACCTCGACGTCGGCGTTTCCGGCGGGGTGTGGGGCGCCAAGAACGGCTACGGCCTGATGGCCGGTGGCGACGCCGAGGACGTCGAGCGCGCCATGCCGATCTTCGACGCGCTGCGCCCGGAGGGGCCGCGCGAGGAGGGCTTCGCGCACGCCGGCCCGGTGGGTGCCGGGCACTACGCGAAGATGGTGCACAACGGCATCGAGTACGGCCTGATGCAGGCCTACGCCGAGGGCTTCGAGCTGCTGTCCGCGTCGGGCGTGGTCACCAACGTGCCGGAGACGATCAAGGCGTGGAGCCGCGGCACCGTGGTCCGCTCCTGGCTGCTGGACCTGCTGGTCCGCGCGCTGGAGGAGGACCCGGAGCTGACCGAGCTGCGCGGCTACGTCAACGACTCCGGCGAGGGCCGGTGGACGGTCGAGGAGTCGATCAACAACGCCGTGCCGACCCCGGTGATCACCGCCTCGCTGTTCGCGCGGTTCGCCTCGCGGCAGGAGGACTCGCCGGCGATGAAGGCGGTCTCGGCGCTGCGCAACCAGTTCGGCGGCCACGCCGTGCAGACGACCGAGGACTGATCACGACCCTTCTCGGGCCCGGGTCGATTTGTCGACAAATCACCCCCAGGCCCGGAAGGGCACATGTCGCTAAGGCAATTTGTCGACTTGCCGACAGTGGATCGACGCGGTCGTTCACGCGGTCAGCGTCAGGCAAGCGGCGCAGCCGCTTTCGGTGGTAGTGCGTCTCCGCGACGCGCAACGTCGCGGAGACGGGAGCTGCCGCAAGCGGCGGAGCCGCTTAGCCCACCTGCGCAACCGGCACCGCCGCGGGTTCTCAGGGGTCTTCTCGCGAGGACAGCCCCGACGCGTCGTATTGGACATACGTGTGTCGGGGATCCCGGAGCCGAGAAGACCCCTGAGGTTCCGCTACTTGCACCGCTATGCAAATCTCCCGCTCTTCAGCGAAGTAAGTTGGATCGTCGTGTACGTCCGTCATTTGCAAGTGACCGACTTCCGGTCCTGGCCGCACGCCGACCTGGCCCTGGAGCCGGGCATCACCGTGCTGGTCGGGTCCAACGGACAGGGCAAGACGAACCTGGTCGAGGCGATCGGGTACGTCGCGACCCTCGGCTCGCACCGCGTCTCCACCGATGCGCCGCTGGTCCGCGACGGCGCGGCGCGCGCGGTGGTGCGGGCCGCCGTGGTCAACAGCGGGCGCGAGCTGCTGGTCGAACTGGAGATCACGCCGGGCAAGGCCAACCGCGCGCGGATCAACCGCGGTGCCGTCGCGAAGCCACGCGACGTGCTGGGCATCCTGCGCACCGTGCTGTTCGCGCCGGAGGACCTCGCGATCGTCCGCGGCGATCCGGGCGAGCGCCGCCGGTTCCTGGACGACCTGCTGGTCTCGCGGTCACCCCGGTACGCGGGCGTTCGCGCCGACTACGACCGGGTGCTCAAGCAGCGCAGCGCCCTGCTGAAGTCCGCGGGCGCGGCGCGGCGGGGCGGCGGTTCGGCGGACGTGCGGACGCTGGAGGTCTGGGACGGCCACCTGGCCCGCTGCGGCGCCGAGCTGCTGGCCGGCCGGCTCGACCTGGTCGCCGCCATCGCACCGCACGTGACCAGCGCATATGCCAACGTCGCGGCCACCGACGAGGCCACCTTGCCGTCCGGTCGGGTGGCCGACGTCCGCTACCGCAGCAGTCTCGGCGAGTCGCTTCCCGCCGGCTGCGGCGTGCCGCTGGGCAAGGCCGCCGACCCGGCCGAACTGGAATCGGCCCTGCTCACCGAGCTGGAGCGGGTCCGGCCGCAGGAGCTCGAGCGCGGCGTGTCGTTGGTCGGGCCGCACCGCGACGACCTGGAACTGCTGCTCGGCGACCTGCCCGCGAAGGGATACGCCAGCCACGGAGAATCTTGGTCCTTCGTGCTGGCGTTGCGGCTGGCTTCCTACCACCTGCTCACCGAGGATGGCGCGGAGCCGGTGTTGATCCTGGACGACGTCTTCGCCGAGCTCGACCGCCGCCGCCGGGCCCGGCTGGCCGATCTGGTCGCCGGCGCCGAGCAGGTGCTGGTGACCGCGGCGGTGGCGGAGGACGTGCCGCCGGAGCTCACCGGTGCCCGATTCGACGTCCGCGAAGGCGAGGTGCGACGTGTCTAGTAACCGTTCGCGGTCGTCAAGTGCACCCAGAGTGATCGAAGAGGCGGAAAAGGCCGTCGATTTGCCCACATCTGGGGATAACTCTGTGGATGGTGTGGATAACTCGGCGGCGTCAGCACAGGTCCCGGTCGGGTCCGACGGCGCCGCGCTGTCCGGGCCGGACCTCGCCCGGGCCGCCCTGCAGGCCGCTCGCGAGCAGTCCGCCGCCCGCCGCCGCGACGCCAAGAAGAAAGGTGGTGGCGTCCGGACGCGCCGCCGCCGTGGCTGGTCGGGGCCTCGCCCGGACGACCGCGACCCGCAGCCGTTGGGGCGGCTGGCCGCGCGGATCGCCAGCGAGCGCGGCTGGACCGAGCACCTCTCCGGCGGCCAGGTCTTCGCCAAGTGGGCCACCCTGGTCGGCAGCGACGTCGCCGAGCACACCAAGCCGGTGGCGCTGAAAGACGGCGAGCTCACCGTCCAGGCCCAGTCCACCGCGTGGGCCACCCAGCTGCGCCTGCTCCAGCGCCAGATCCTGAAGCGGATCAGCGACGGCGTCGGCAGCGACGTGGTGCGCCGGATCAAGGTGCAGGGCCCGGCGGCCCCCAGCTGGCGACACGGCCCCCGCCACATTTCCGGACGTGGCCCGCGGGACACCTACGGCTAGTAGCCTCGCGGTGCGTGCCGTCCTCAGGGCGCGCAGGTAACCGGCCGATCGCGGCAGAGATCCCCCGACAGCCGCCCGCGGCTCTCGGATGGTGGATTGATTCGAGTTCTCCGCTCTGTGAGGAAGTCAGGGGTGTCCTTGCCCTACTTCTGTCGCGGGGGACCAGTAGAATCGAAAAAGGGTGTGGCCGATGCCTTCGATCGCCGTGGTCGTCGAGGCGCAGGCGTCGGCACGCATCAGGGTGCGGCCCCGACGGACGGGTCGCCCCGAAGTGGTCCGCGGTGCGGTGCGGGGCGTGAACGAACCGGCACCGACCGATCACCCTGCCAGCACAGTCGGCTCAAGGAGAAATCGAGGCCCGTGGCACCGAAGAAGAGCGATTACAACGCTTCATCCATCACCGTTCTTGAGGGCCTTGAGGCCGTCCGCAAGCGTCCCGGCATGTACATCGGTTCCACCGGGGAACGCGGTCTGCACCACCTGATCCAGGAGGTCGTGGACAACTCGGTCGACGAGGCGATGGCCGGGTACGCCACCAGGGTCGAGGTCACCCTCCTCGCCGACGGCGGCGTGCGCGTCGTCGACGACGGCCGTGGCATCCCCGTCGGCATCCACCCGGTGGAGAAGAAGCCGACCCTCGAGGTCGTGCTCACCGTGCTGCACGCGGGTGGCAAGTTCGGCGGCGACTCCTACGCCGTCTCCGGTGGTCTGCACGGCGTCGGCGTGTCAGTCGTCAACGCGCTGTCCACCGGCCTGGAGGCGGAGATCCACCTCGACGGTCACGTGTGGCGCCAGCGCTACAAGGACTCCAAGCCGGTCTCCGACGTCGAGCGCGGTGAGGCCACCGACCGGACCGGCACCACCATCACCTTCTGGGCCGACCCGACGATCTTCGAGACCACCAGGTACAACGCCGAGACGGTGGCCCGTCGCCTCCAGGAGATGGCGTTCCTGAACAAGGGCCTGACGATCGTGCTCCGCGACGAGCGCGCCGCCGAGGAAGACGAGTCCGGTGAAGACGCGGCCGGCACCGCCGCGCGCGCCACCGAGCGCACCTTCCACTACCCGGGCGGCCTGGAGGACTTCGTCCGGCACATCAACGCCACCAAGGAGCCGATCCACAAGAAGGTGGTGTCCTTCAACGCGTCCGGCAGCGGCTCCGAGCTGGAGATCGCGATGCAGTGGAACTCCGGCTACAACCAGTCGGTCTACACCTTCGCGAACACCATCAACACCCACGAGGGCGGCACCCACGAGGAGGGCTTCCGCTCGGCGCTGACCCGCGTGGTCAACAGCTACGCCAAGGAGAAGAAGCTCCTCAAGGAGAAGGACGGCAGCCTCACCGGCGACGACGTCCGCGAGGGTCTCGCCGCGATCGTCTCGGTGAAGGTCCGCGAGCCGCAGTTCGAGGGTCAGACCAAGACCAAGCTGGGCAACACCGAGGTCAAGTCGTTCGTGCAGACCACCGCCTTCGAGTGGCTCACCGACTGGTTCGAGCGCAACCCCGCCGAGGCCAAGGTGATCGTCAACAAGGCGGTGTCCTCGGCGCAGGCGCGGATGGCCGCGCGCAAGGCCAAGGAGCTGGTGCGGCGCAAGAGCGCGATGGACATCGGCGGCCTGCCAGGCAAGCTGAAGGACTGCCAGTCCAACAACCCGGAGGAGTGCGAGCTCTACATCGTGGAGGGCGACTCCGCGGGCGGCTCCGCGAAGGAGGGCCGCGAGTCGCGGTTCCAGGCGATCCTGCCGCTGCGCGGCAAGATCATCAACGTGGAGAAGTCGCGGATCGACAAGGTCCTCAAGAACAACGAGGTCCAGGCGATCATCACCGCGCTGGGCACCGGCATCCACGACGAGTTCGACCTGTCCAAGCTGCGGTACCACAAGATCGTGCTGATGGCCGACGCCGACGTCGACGGCCAGCACATCCGCACCCTGCTGCTGACGCTGCTGTTCCGCTTCATGCGCCCGCTGATCGAGAACGGCCACGTGTTCCTCGCGCAGCCGCCGCTGTACAAGATCAAGTGGCCGCGCTCGGAGCCGGAGTACGCCTACAGCGACAAGGAGCGCAACGCGCTGCTGGAGCAGGGCGCCGCCGCGGGCCGCAAGCTGCCCAAGGACGACGGCATCCAGCGCTACAAGGGTCTCGGCGAGATGAACGCCGACGAGCTGTGGGAAACCACCATGAACCCGGAGACCCGGCTGCTGCTGCAGGTCTCGCTGGACGACGCGGCGACCGCGGACGAGCTGTTCAGCGTGCTGATGGGTGAGGACGTCGAGGCCCGGCGCTCGTTCATCACCCGCAACGCCAAGGACGTCCGCTTCCTCGACGTGTGATGCCACGCGCCGCTAAGCCCCCGAACTTCCCGGAAAGCGAAGGACGAGCATGACGGAAATCCTGCCGCCGGAACACGGCCGGATCGAGCCGGTCGACATCCAGCAGGAGATGCAGCGCTCCTACATCGACTACGCGATGAGCGTGATCGTGGCCCGCGCGCTGCCAGACGTGCGCGACGGCCTCAAGCCGGTGCACCGGCGCGTGCTGTACGCGATGTACGACTCGGGCTTCCGCCCGGACCGCGGTTACGTGAAGTGCTCCCGCGTCGTCGGCGACGTGATGGGCAACTACCACCCGCACGGCGACTCGGCGATCTACGACACCCTGGTCCGCCTGGCCCAGCCGTGGTCGATGCGCCACCCGCTGATCGACGGCCAGGGCAACTTCGGTTCGCCCGGCAACGACCCGGCCGCGGCGATGCGGTACACCGAGTCGCGGCTGGCCCCGTTGGCGATGCACATGCTCGCCGACATCGAAGAGGACACCGTCGACTTCTCCGACAACTACGACGGGCGCACCCAGGAACCCGACGTGTTGCCGTCGCGGTTCCCGAACCTGCTGGTCAACGGCGGTGGCGGGATCGCGGTCGGGATGGCCACCAACATCCCGCCGCACAACCTGCGCGAGGTCTCCGACGGCGTCGTCTGGGCGCTGGAGAACCCGGAGGCCACCGACGAGGAACTCCTCGAAGCGCTGATCGCGCGGATCAAGGGTCCGGACTTCCCGACCCGCGGCCTCATCCTCGGCACCACCGCGATCTCCGACGCCTACCGCACCGGCCGCGGCTCCATCAAGATGCGGGCCGTCGTCGACGTCGAAGAGGACAGCAAGGGACGCACCACGCTGGTCGTCAGCGAGCTGCCCTACCAGGTCAACCCGGACAACCTCATCGAGAACATCGCCTCGATGCACCGGGAGGGCAAGCTCACCGGCATCTCCGACATCGCCGACGAGTCCAACAGCCGGCGCGGCATGCGGATCGTGGTCACGCTCAAGCGCGACGCGATCCCGAAGGTCGTGCTGAACAACCTGTACAAGCACACCCAGCTGCAGACCACCTTCGGCGCCAACATGCTGTCCCTGGTCGACGGCGTGCCGCGCACCCTGCGGCTGGACCAGATCATCCGGTACTACGTCAAGCACCAGGTCGAGGTCATCGTCCGGCGCACCAAGTTCCGGCTGAAGAAGGCCGAGGAACGCGCCCACATCCTGCGCGGTCTGGTCAAGGCGCTGGACATGCTGGACGAGGTCATCGCGCTGATCCGCCGGTCGCCCACCGTCGACGACGCGCGCACCGGGCTGATCGAGCTGCTCGACGTCGACGAGATCCAGGCCAACGCGATCCTGGAGATGCAGCTGCGCCGCCTGGCCGCCCTGGAGCGGCAGAAGATCATCGACCAGTTGGCCGAGATCGAGCTGGAGATCGAGGACCTCAAGGACATCCTCGCCAAGCCGGAGCGGCAGCGGCAGATCATCCGCGACGAGCTGATGGAGATCGTCGACAAGTACGGCGAGGACCGGCGCACGAAGATCGTCCCGTTCGAGGGCGAGGTCTCCATGGAGGACCTCATCGCCGACGAGGACGTGGTCGTCACGATCACCCGCACCGGCTACGCGAAGCGGACCCGCACCGACCTGTACCGGGCGCAGAAGCGCGGCGGCAAGGGCGTGCAGGGCGCGCAGCTGAAGCAGGACGACATCGTGTCGCACTTCTTCGTGTGCTCCACGCACGACTGGATCCTGTTCTTCACCAACAAGGGCCGGGTCTACCGGGCGAAGGCCTACGAGCTGCCGGAGGCCAACCGCACCGCGCGCGGCCAGCACGTGGCGAACCTGCTGGCGTTCCAGCCGGACGAGCAGATCGCCCAGATCATGCAGATCAAGGACTACACCGCGGCGCCGTACCTGGTGCTGGCCACCCGGAACGGGCTGGTGAAGAAGTCCCGCCTGACCGACTTCGACTCCAACCGATCGGGTGGTCTGATCGGCGTCAACCTCAAGGACGACGACGAGCTGGTCGGCGCGGTGCTGTGCTCCGCCGAGGACGACCTGCTGCTGGTGTCCGCCGAGGGCCAGTCGATCCGGTTCCACGCCACCGACGAGGCACTGCGGCCGATGGGCCGGGCCACCTCGGGCGTGCTGGGCATGCGGTTCAACGAAGGCGACGAGCTGCTGGCGATGGGCGTGGTCCGGGAAGACCGGTACGTGCTGGTGGCGACCGACGGCGGCTACGCGAAGCGCACCCCGATCGATGACTACCCGGTGCAGGGCCGCGGCGGAAAGGGAGTGCTGACTCTCCAGTACGACAACAAGCGTGGCAGGCTGGTGGGGGCTCTCATCGTCGAGATCGACGACGAGCTCTATGCGATCACCTCGACCGGTGGGGTCATCCGGACCACCGCCAAGGAGGTGCGCAAGGCCGGCAGGCAGACGAAGGGGGTTCGTCTGATGAACCTGGACGACAGGTCCGCGCTGGTGGCGATCGCGCGCAACGCCGACGAGGCCGCCGACCCGGACGCTGCGGGGCCGGAGCAGCAGCAGTAAAACCGTGGGAGACCACGTCGCACAACGCCGCCGACGATCATCGAAGGATCGCTCGTGACACCTTCCGAGAAGCCGGAGCAGGCTGATCCGCAGCAGGATGCGGACGGGGCTTCGGTCAGCACCCAGACAGCCGACGACAGCACCGGGGGCGAGGGCACCGAGTCCGGCTCGGCCGCCGAACCGGACGCCGAAGGCAGCGGGGAGGCCCTGCACGGCACCGAGGCACCGCCACCGTGGCAACGCGCCTCGGCGACTGCGCCGGGCGAGGCCGGCACCCCGGTGGCGGCCGCCGCCCCGGTGCCGGACGTCGCCGACACGCAGAACATCCCGAAGCAGGTGCAGGACCAGGAGACGGTGCGCACCAAGGTGCCGCAGGCCGCGCGGACGACCGTGTCGTTCACCGGCGGCGCCACCGGTGCCGCCGGGGCCACCCGCACCTCGCCGACGGCTTCGGCGCGGCGGCCGAGCAGAGGCCCGCGGCGGGCCAGCCTGCAGGTGAAGCGGCTGGACCCGTGGTCGGTGCTGAAGCTCGCCCTGGTGCTCAGCGTCGCGCTGTTCTTCGTGTGGATGATCGCGGTCGCGGTGCTGTACGGCGTGCTCGACGGCATGGGCGTGTGGGACCAGCTCAACGGCACCTTCACCGAGCTGACCCAGCCCGACGACGCGGCCAGCGAGCCGCTGATCAGCGCCGGCCGGGTGTTCGGCGTCGCGTCCATCATCGGCGCGATCAACATCGTGCTGGTGACCGCGCTGGCGACGGTGGCCGCGTTCATCTACAACGTGGCGGCCGACTTCGCCGGTGGCGTCGAGGTCACCCTCTCCGAGCGGGAATGAGCCGCTGACGTGGCGATTCCGGTCTCCGACCGGGATCGCCACGTCCGGCGAGATCCCAACGGGGACCCCCCGTTTCGGGTGCCGGAAGGCGTCCTGTACTGTTTGAAGCACACCAAGGGCCTATAGCTCAGGCGGTTAGAGCGCTTCGCTGATAACGAAGAGGTCGAAGGTTCAAGTCCTTCTAGGCCCACTGGAAATTTTTTTCCCAGCTCCGAGAACTGCTCGGGCTGACGCCGTGCTAGGAGGCGACCGGAAGTGAAGAAGCTGCTCGCACTCGCTGCAGTTGCTGGAGTCGTGCTGTTCGTCATCCGGCGCAACCGGGCTGCCAAGGCCGAGGCCGACCTGTGGCGTGAAGCCACCGCCGAGGCCTGATCGCTTCTCCGGGCGCTTGAGCCGGCCGTCGAGCCGGCAGCCATCGCGCGTCACCGGTCAGCAGACCTGAGTGGGGCTGCGATAGCCGGGGACGTAGCTCAATTGGCAGAGCACCGCCTTTGCAAGGCGGGGGTTAGGGGTTCGATTCCCCTCGTCTCCACGCGTTAGTTCGGTGGAGTGTGCCCACGGAAAGCGTGGGCCTTGACTACCGCGTCATTATTTTGCGGGGGCCGAGCCCCCGCAGACCCCCACGGTGTGGGGGTCTTTTTTTGTTTGCTCCTCGCCTTGGGAGCGTTCCCGGCCTGCTCTCGGACCAGCCTTTTCGTGGTTTTCTCCAGCCTTCGGCTGTCGGGGTGCTTGGCCGGCTTCCTGTTGTGCCGTTTGAGCCGTTCTTCCTTGTTCGGCCTGGGTGGGCGTGGGGCAGCTTTCGTTCGTCCTGTTGCGGGCTTTTGGTCAGCCTTCGGCTGTGTTCGGGTATTGGCAGCCTTCGGCTGTCGGCCTTTTTCTGGTTGTTGGTCAGCCTTCGGCTGTGTTGTTCTGTGGTCAGCCTTCGGCTGTGTTGTTCTGTGGTCAGCCTTCGGCTGTGTCAGCTCGTGCTCGATGCTCGTGCTGGTTTTGTGCTGGTTGGCTGCTTCTGGTTCGGCTGCTGTGTCTCGTCGGCCATTGGGGGCTTCGCCTCCTCTGGCGGCTGCTCTCGACCTCTGCGTCTACCTCTGCCTCCGTCTCTGCCTCCGTCTCTGCCTCCGCGTTCGCCGCCTTTGCCACCTGCGTCTCCGCTGGGTCCGTCATCGGCCCGTGCTTTTTCTTCGCTCCGGTTTGGTTGTCCTCTTTGGACATTTGGTTTTCGTTGGTCTCGGTTTCGTTGCTGGTTTGGTCCTGGTTTCGTGGTGGTTTGGTTTTCGGGGGCGTTACCTGGGGATTCGTTGTTCTTCCTGGCTCGGGGGGGTGGGTGACGGTTTTGCTTCTATTCCGTCCAGTGGAAGACGTTGGCGTTGGTCGGGGGTTCTGAGCGGGGAGCATTCGCGCATTCCGGTTCTGTGACGGTGCAGTGGAGGTGGCATGTCGAGCCAGGTTGATGCCGGGCGGGCCCGTTGGGTTCTGCCCCTGTGCTGGACCGCCGTGTTGCTCGACGGGTTCGACCTGGTCGTGCTCGGCAGCGTGTTGCCCGTGCTGTTGGACGCCAAGGAGTGGGGGCTCACCGCCGCCAGCGCTTCCGTCGTTTCCACCGTCGGGCTCGCGGGCATGACCATCGGTGCCCTGGCCATCGGCACCATCACCGACGTCGTCGGCCGGCGGAAGGCGCTGATCTTCGCCGTCGCCAGCTTCTCCGTGTTCACCGCGCTGTGCGCGCTCGCGCCCTCGGTCTTCGTCTTCGGGTTGCTGCGGTTCCTCGCCGGGCTCGGGCTCGGCGGGTGCCTGCCGACCGCGATCGCGCTGGTCACCGAGTACGCCCGCGCGGGCAAGGGTGGCAGCGCCACCACCACGATCATGACCGGCTACCACGTCGGCGCCGTGCTCACCGCGCTCCTCGGCATCGCCGTGCTGCCGAGCCTCGGGTGGCGCGCGATGTTCGTGATCGGGGCCGCGCCCGCGCTCGTGCTCGTTCCGCTGATGCTGCGCTACCTTCCGGAATCGGCTTCGTTCCTGCGCGCCACCGCTCCGGAGCGCAAGCTCAGCGGCGGCGCCAGCGCGGTGGCCTCGCTGTTCCGCAGCGGTTTCACCCGCGCCACGCTCGCCTTCTGGGTCACCTCGTTCATGGGGTTGCTGCTGGTCTACGGGCTCAACACCTGGCTGCCGCAGATCATGAAGTCCGCCGGGTATCCGCTGGGCGCCGCGCTGGGTCTGCTGCTGACGCTGAACATCGGGGCCGTGATCGGGCTGGTCGTCGCCGGGGCGGTGGCCGACCGGGTGGGGCTGCGGCCGTCGACGATCGGCTGGTTCGCGGCCTCGGCCGTGTTCCTCGCCGCGCTGAGCATCAAGTTGCCCGGCATCGGCGTGTACGTGGCGGTGCTCATCGCGGGCTGCTTCGTGTTCAGCTCGCAGGTGCTCGTCTACGCCTACATCGGGCGCGTGTACCCGGCGGAGAACCGGGCGACCGGGCTCGGCTGGTCGGCGGGGATCGGGCGCATCGGGGCGATCTGCGGTCCGCTGCTCGGCGGCGCGATGCTCACCGCCGGCATCGCGTACCCGTGGGGCTTCTACGCCTTCGCGGTGGTCGGCGTGCTGGGTGCGATCGGCGCTGCCGCGGTCGGCCGCCCCGCCGCCGCGGAGGTGTTCGAGGCCGAACCGACTCGGCAGGCGTCGTAGCGCTCGTTCAGGCCGCGCTGCGCAGGGACGCGCGAACGCTTCGATAGCTCATGCCGTGGATTTCGAGCAGCTCCGCGGCGACTCCCTTGCCGAGCAGCAGCGCGAGCAAGAGGTGTTCGTCGCCGATGCGGCGGTCGCCGAGCTCGGTGGCCTCGCGCAGCGTGGCTTCGAGCAGGCGCTTGCCGGCGGTGCTGAACCGGATGTGCGACTTGAAGAAGCGCCGCCGTCGGCGCGGCCGGCGGGAGAGGGCGTCCGCGCCGAGGGAGCGCTCGATGCTGGCGACGACGTCGTGCACGTCGATGCCCAGTTCGCGGAGCGCTTCCGCATCGGACGTGCTCAGGCCGCCGAGCCGTCGTGCCTGCTGGTAGGCCGTCGTGACGGCATCGCGCTGCACCTCGTGCGCGGCGAGCAGGCGCCCGGCCGCGGTGGTCGGATCGTCGACGAGCGCGAGCAGCAGGTGCTCGTCGGTGATCTCCGGGGCGCTGTGCTGCTCGGCCTCGTGCACCGCGCGGACCACCGCCTGCCGGGTGGGCGGGGCGAACTTCTCGAACATGATCAGGACCTCCCGTGTTTCTTGTGCACGGCTTGCCGGGAAACGCCGAGCTCCGCGGCGATCTCCTGCCACGACCAGCCTTGGTTGCGGGCGTTGCGGACCTGGACCGATTCCAGTTGTTCGAGCAGCTTCCGCAGCGCCGCAACGGCTCGCAGGCCGATCCGCGGATCGCGGCTGCTCGCCGCGGAGGCGAGTTCCGTCGCTTCTGCCATGCTGTCAACGTATGTTGACAAACGGGAGGTGTCAACCCCGGTTGACGTCAGCGCTCGGCGGCGTCCCGGATCGCGTCGACGGTCTGCTGCATGGCCTGCTGCAGGCGCGACCGGCGGAACTCGAAGAAGGTGGCGGCCCGGTCGGCGGGCAGGCTCTCCTTGATCGACACCAGCCGGCTGGGCGGCTGCTTCATCTGGAAGCGCTGGGTCAGGGTGCAGCCGTCGCCGTCGGGTTCGATCTCGAAGGACCACACCGAGTTGTCGGGCGTCGGCTGGTAGCTCCGCACCGCCCAGGCGAACCGGCGGCCGGGCTCGGCCGCGGTCACCTCGCACTCGGTCGTCCAGACGTCGTCGCGGTGGCGGTTGTGCCCCTTGAAGGTGGCGCCGGCGGTGCCCGGTTCGCCGGACGCCCACTCGCCACCGATGCACTCCGGGCTCCACTCGCCCATCCGCGTGATGTCGCTGGCAACTCGGTAGACCTCGTCCGGCGTGGCGGACACGTGCGTCGAGGCGTGCAGGTCGTAACTGGTCGGTTCGCTCATGTCAGCATCGTGACCACCGAACCAGCCGGTCGGAACGTGACGTGCAACACGCTGAAAAAGCCGGGAGGCCGGGCCCGACGGCCCGGCCTCCCGCGCGTGCGAGGTCAGCGGGATCGCTCCGGCGCGATGTGCGACTGACCGTCGGTCTGGGCGGGCACGTCGGGGCGCTCCGCGCGGTGGCGGGCCGGGGTTTCCCGCCTGGGGAAGTCGTCGTTGGCCTCCGCGATCGGCATTTCCTCCGGGCGGCGGGAGAACGCCACCGCCACCGCTGCGCCGAGGCCGGCCAGCACCAGCAGCACCCACGGCCACTTGCGCCGCCGCTTCGGCTTGCCCGGGTCGATCATCGCGGCCAGCTCCTTGCGGGCCGCGGTGGTGTTCTTGGCGAGCTGCTTGCGGGACTTCTCGGTCTTCTTCTCCCACTCCTTGCGCGCCTTGCGGCCGCGCTTGGCGAGCTCCTTGCGGGACATCCCGGTGGTCGCCTGGGCGATGCGCTCCTGCAGCTCGTCGGCGGAGTAGCCGTGGTTGGCGAGTTCCTGCTCGGCGCGGGCGGCGGCCTGTTTGGACAGCGCCACCCCTACCTCGCCGGCGCGTTTCGCGCCGTGGCGGGCGGACTTCAAGCCCGTCCCGACCGCCTTGCCCACGCTTTCGCCAGCTCGGGCCATCGCCTTCACCTCGTCCATCGTGTGCCTCCTCGGCCCGGCGTTCGCCGGTCGACTAACTCGGCCCACGCCCGCGGCGTGGGCACCGCCCGGCAGGCGGCGATCAGCCCAATATGCACCCAGACACGGGGTTCGGCCTCTTCGATGGCAGGATGGTCTGGTGGCTGAAGACAACGGATCGCTCGTTGGGACGACGGTGACCGCGACCCTGCACACCTCGCAGGGCGACATCCGGATCAACCTGTTCCCCGACAAGGCGCCCAAGACAGTGGCCAATTTCGTGGGCCTCGCCGAAGGAACCAAGGAGTACACCGAACCCAACGCCAAGGGTGAGCGCTCCGGGCCGTTCTACGACGGGGTGATTTTCCACCGCGTCATCTCCGGCTTCATGATTCAGACCGGAGACCCGACCGGCACCGGCCGTGGTGGCCCGGGCTACCAGTTCGGCGACGAGTTCCACCCCGAGCTGCAGTTCACCAAGCCCTACCTGCTGGCGATGGCGAACGCCGGGCCGAACACCAACGGCTCGCAGTTCTTCGTCACCGTCGGCGCCACGGACTGGCTGAACTACAAGCACTCCATCTTCGGCGAGGTCGCCGACCAGGAGTCGCGCAACGTCGTCGACGCGATCGCCAACACCGCGACCGGTCGGCAGGACCGCCCGGTCAACGACGTCGTCATCGAGAAGGTCTCGATCGACCGCGGCTGAATCCCGGCCTACTAGGCTTGCTTTTGGAAGCGGCGCTAGCCGCTTGCGGCGTGGGGCTCGGCCCGTGCCGTCGCGGGTCCTCGGGCGTCGTACACCCGGTCGGGGCTGTCCCCGGCGAGACGATGCCCGAGGTTCCGCTGCCCGCGCCACCACCAGGGCCATTCGAAGCGGTCTCGACCGGAGAGCAGGTCTGACGTGACTGTTCCGCCCGGATCTCTGCCCGGATCGGACGGGGCTCCGCCGCAGCTGCCGACCTGCGTCCGGCACCCCGACCGCCCCACCGGGCTGCGTTGCACCCGGTGCGAGCGGCCGTCGTGCCCGGAATGCCTGCGCGATGCCGCCGTCGGCCAGCAATGTGTCGACTGTGTTGCGCAGGGACAGCGCGGCATGCGGCAGCCGGTGACGGTGGCCGGTGCCCGGCTGCCCGCGAAGCCGATCCTGGTGCCGGTGCTGATCGCGATCAACGTGGCGGTCTTCGCGCTCACCGCGGTGCAGGCCGGCAGCATCCCCGGGAACTCCGCCTCCGCGCTGTTCACCGACTTCGCGCTGTGGCCGATCCTGGTCGCGGGCGGTCAGTGGTGGCGCCTGATCACCGCCGGGTTCCTGCACATCGGGCTGATCCACCTGGCGATGAACATGATCGCGCTGTGGGTGATCGGCCGGGACCTGGAGCTCCTGCTGGGGCGGGTGCGGTTCGGCGCCGCCTACCTGTTGTCGCTGCTCGGCGGCAGTACCGCGGTGTTCCTGCTCGGCGATGAGCTGCAGCCGGTGGCCGGCGCGTCCGGCGCGGTGTACGGCCTGATGGGCGGCATCGCGATCGCCGCGCTGCGGCTGAAGGTCAGCCTGCGGCCGGTGCTGGTGGTGATCGCGCTCAACATCGCGGCCAGCGTGGTGATCCCGGGCATCTCCCTGCTGGGCCACATCGGCGGGCTCGTCGTCGGCGTGATCGCGACCGCCGCGCTCGTCTACGCCCCGCGCGAGCGGCAGGTGCTGATCCAGGCGGGTGCGCTGGCGGCGCTGCTGGTGGTGCTGGTCGCGATGGTGGTGACGCGCGACCTGCAGTTCGGCAACTTGGTGTGCTTCGGCTCCGGCGAGGAAACCCGCTGCGGCCGGCTGGGCGGCTGACGGGTCAGCGCCGCAGGCCACGGAGCTCGTCCGCGACATCCTGCGGGTCGGTACCCAGGTCGAGCCTGGTCAGCACGATCAGCTGCGGGTCCGCGTCGAGTTCCAGGGTCCGCACCGTGCGGCCGAGGCGGCGGTCCTGCCGGACCCGGATCGTCACCGCGGGCCAGGCCCAGTGCTGCCGGCCCAGCAACGTCCGCACCGTGATGCCCTCGACGTCCGCGTGCAGTCGCGGTCGGCAGATGCTGCCGTGCGCGGAGACCGCGGCCAGCGCCAGCACGAGCACGCCGATGAACAGCCGGTCCACCGCCTCCTCGGCGAGGAGCCACCACAGCGCCGCGGCCGCGGCGAGCACCCAGCCGCAGGCGATCAGCCCGATCGGCGTCGACCACTGCCGAGACCCGCTCGCATCCACCGTTATCCACCCGCTACCGATGAGTTATCCACAGGAGTTATCCCCACTGGGGATGAGTTACACCTGTGTTGTTCGCTGACCGAACGTCAAGAGGTCGATGAGATGAGTGAGGTCCGAAGGAATTAGCTCCTTCGGACCTCGACCACATTCCGCTCACGTGCTAGGGGTCAGCGCCAGCGCATCGTCATCAGCAGGCCGATGATCATGAACGCGAAACCGACGGCGAAGTTCCACCCGCCCAGGTCGACCATGAACGGGATCTTGTCGCCGGCGATGTAGTTGATCACCAGCCAGAGCAGGCCGATCACCATCATCCCCAACATCACGATGACGTAGATCGGGTGCGACGGGCCGACCGCCTTCGCCTTCACCGGCGTGCGGCGATCGGTCACCGGGGTGGGGGAGTCCTTCTTGCGGACCTTGGACTTCGGCATGGTGTCCTCGCCAGGTGGTGCGGCATCGTGCGCCGCGTGCTCGGGCGGTCACCGCACCCCGGGCTGCGGCGCCCGAGGGCGCGCGCAACTTGTCGCGATGCGGCTCGTTTTCCAGCTACCACGTTAACGTAATCACAGCGTTGATCTACCCCGTGGTCCAAGCCGTGACCGGAGAGGAACACCGTGGCTTCTTCGGAGCTGATGGTGGCACCACCGCCGGAGAGCCGGCCGGCTCGGCTGCGCACGGCGCTGCACGTCCTGGGCGAACTGCTGATCACCGCGGGGCTGGTGCTGCTGCTGTTCGTGTTCTACGCCGTGTACGTCACGGACTGGTTCACCGCGCAGAAGCAGGCCGAGGCCACCGATCGGCTGCAGGTCCAGTGGCAGCACCCGCCGCCGGTGGCGGAGCCGCCCGCGCCGGTCGCCGGCGCCGGGTTCGCGCAGCTGCACATCCCGGTGTTCGGCCCGGACTTCCGCTTCGCCGTGCTGGAGGGCACCGACGCGAAGACGCTGGCCGCCGGACCGGGGCACTACGCCGGCACGGCGTGGCCCGGCGAGCAGGGCAACTTCGCCGTCGCCGGGCACCGGATCGGCAAGGGCGCGCCGTTCAACGACCTCGACCAGCTGCGTTCCTGCGACGCGCTGGTCGTCGAGACCGCGACGCACTGGTACGTCTACCGCGTGCTCCCGATGGCCGACGAGGTCGCGGGCTGGAACGGGCGCGGGGCGGACCCGAGGTGCGCGGGCGTGGCGCCCATCGGAGGGCCGTACGAGCAGGTGGTCGGCCGGAGCATCGTCCGCCCGGAGCAGGGCGAGGTGATCTTCCCGGTGCCCGGGCAGCCGCCGGAGCTGCTGCCGCGCGACCAGCGGACGCGGCTGATCACCCTCACCACCTGCCACCCGGAGTTCTCCGCCAAGCAGCGGCTGATCGTGCACGGCGTGCTGGTCAAGCAGTACCCCAAGGACCCCGCGCATCCCGGGCTGCGACCGGCCGAGCTGGAGGAACGCTGATGTACGGGTGGATCTGGCGCCGCCTGCCGGGCGGCACCGCCGTGGGTTCACGGCGCCCACCCCTCCGGGGTTCTCCCAGCGAGGACAGCCCCGATGTGGTGAATTGGTCATTCATGATGTCGGGGATCCCACGGCGAGAAGGCGACAACAACTCCCGCAAGGGGCCGCTACCTGCACCGCGATGCAAGGTGAGTCTGGAAACGGTTTTTACCCTCCGCGTAGTCTGGCGGGGTGCGCGTACTCGTCGTCGACAACTACGACAGCTTCGTCTACAACCTCGTGCAGTACCTAGCGCAGTTGGGCGCGGACTGCGTCGTGCGCCGCAACGACGTCGTCACCGACGACGACGTTGCCGCCGCCGACGGCGTCCTGATCAGCCCGGGTCCGGGGACTCCGGATCGCGCCGGGCGCACGATGGAGCTGATCGAGCGCTGTGCCGCCGAGCGAAAGCCGGTGTTCGGCGTGTGCCTCGGGCACCAGGCCGTCGGCGCCGTGTGGGGCGGGGTCGTCGAGCGGGCGCCGGAGCTGCTGCACGGCAAGGTCAGCGAGATCCACCACTCCGGGACCGGCGTGTTCGCCGGGCTGGCGGAGCCGTTCATCGCGACCCGGTACCACTCGCTGATCGTCCGCGCGGACACCATCCCGGACGACTTCGAGATCACCGCGAAGACCGCGACCGGCATCGTGATGGGCATGCGGCACCGGGAGCTTCCGGTGGAGAGCGTCCAGTTCCACCCCGAGTCGGTGCTCACCGACGGCGGCCACCGGATGCTGGCGAACTGGATGGCCTCGGCCGGTCACCCGGTGGACGAGCACCTGGTCGGCGAGCTCGAACGCGGCATGCGCCAGGTCGCAGCCGCCGCCCGACGCTGACCCCAGTCACCCTGAGCGGGCGCGCTTGCGGTAGCCATCCAGGACGTCCTGCCCGAGCAGCGCGCCGAAGCCCGGGCGCAGCCCCAGCTGGGCTTCGTCGAGCCCCAGCTCGGCCGTAGTGCTCCTCAGGTCGGGATTTCCGCCGGGAATGCGGAAGGGCACCTGCGCCCGGTCGGCGGCAGGTGCCCTTCGCGTCGAAGCGGTCAGCCGAACGGTGGGAAGAGCCCGCCGTCGGCCGGCGTGCTGGTGGTCGGGCTCGTGGTGTAGTCGCCCACGTAGAGCGTCACCGCCTGGTCCTTGCCCAACTTCTGCCCGGCGGACGGCGACGAGCCGATCACCTTGCCGTCCATGTTCTTGTCCGTGGTCGACTGGTCGGACTCGACGATGCTGCCGTTCCAGCCGCGGCTCCGCAGGGCCTGCTCTGCCTGGCTCGGCGTCATGCCGACCAGCGACGGCATGCTGATCTGCCCGCCGTTGGACACCACCAGGACGACCTCGCTGTTCGGCTTCGCCTTGCTGCCTCCCGACGGGGACTGCTCCAGCACCGTGCCCGCGGGCTGGTCGGAGTCGCGGTCCTGCTTGCTGACCTTGAACCCGGAGCCGACCAGGTAGGCCTTCGCCTCGTCGAAGGGCAGGCCGACGACGTTGCGGACGTCGTTCATCCGGGGCTCCTGGCCGAGCACGACGGAGATCGTGGTGCCCTCGGCGACGGTCTCCCCCCGCTTGCTCCAGTCCATGATCTTGCCGACCTGCTTGGAGTCGTCGGTCTCGCGGTACTCCGGCGTGTACCCCAGCCTGAGCCCGACCGCCTCCAGCTTCTTCTGGGCGTCGTCGATGGCCAGACCGGTCAGGTCCGGCACCTGCACGCTCCCCGGCCCGGTCCCGGTGCAGAGCTTGATCGACTGGGCGTCCTTGAGGATCAGCGCGCCCGGCGCCGGGTTCTGCTGGACAACCTTGTCCTTGTCGTCGACGCTGGACGGGGCCAGGCACCACTCGACGCGCCACTGCTCGGATTCGGCCTTGACCCGCGCCGCCGCCTGGGTCATGGAGGCGAAGTTCGGCACCGCCTCCTTCTTCGGCTCCGAGGTGAAGGCCCACGTCGCCAGCCAGGCGGCGAGCGCGAACACGAGCACGCAGGCCGCCGTGACCAGCGCGATCATCCGGTGCTTGCGGCGCTTGCGGTCGCCTTCGGTGTCGACCTCCTCCGGCTCCCGCTCCACCGACCGATGGCGGCCCGGCGTCAGCAGCTCGGTCGCCGAGCTCTGCGTGAGCATCGCCGTCCGCTCGTCCTCGGACATGATCATCGGCGCCTTCGGGCGCTGCCCGGAGAGCACCCGCACCAGGTCGGCCCGCATCTCCGCGGCCGACTGGTAGCGGTTCGCCGGGTTCTTGCTCAGCGCCTTGAGCACCACGGCGTCCAGCGAGGCCGGCGTCGTCGGGTTGACGTCGGAGGGCTTGCGCGGTTCCTCCCGGACGTGCTGGTAGGCCACCGCGACCGGCGAGTCACCGGTGAACGGCGGCTCCCCGGTGAGCAGCTCGAACAGCACGCAGCCGGAGGCGTAGACGTCGCTTCGCGCGTCCACCGCCTCGCCGCGGGCCTGCTCTGGCGACAGGTACTGCGCGGTTCCGATCACCGCGGCGGTCTGCGTCACCGCGGCCTGCCCGTCGGCCAGCGCGCGGGCGATGCCGAAGTCCATCACCTTCACGGCGCCGCCGCGGGTGATCATGATGTTGGCGGGCTTGACGTCCCGGTGCACGATGCCGTGCCGGTGGCTGAAGTCCAGCGCGGCCGACGCGTCCGCCATGACCTCCATGGCCCGGCGCGGCGACAGCGGACCCTCGGTCTTGACGATGTCGCGCAGCGTCCGGCCGTCGACGTACTCCATCACGATGTACGGCAGCGGCCCGCTCTCGGCCTCGGTCTCGCCGGTGTCGTAGACGGCCACGATCGCGGGGTGGTTCAGCGCGGCGGCGTTCTGCGCCTCGCGGCGGAACCGCAGCTGGAACGTCGGGTCGCGGGCGAGGTCGGCGCGGAGGATCTTCACCGCCACGTCGCGGCTCAGCCGGGTGTCGCGGCCGCGGTGCACCTCGGACATACCGCCGTAGCCGAGAGTCTCACCGAGCTCGTAGCGGTTGGACAGAAGTCGAGGTGAACTCATCGAAGCGTCGTTCCGATCCTTGTCAACGATCGTCCCATCATGCCGAGTCGCCCAATCCCATCGGTATCGGCCGGGCGACCAGCGGTGTTCCCCCGAGTTCCGTGTCCGGCCACCCCGCCGGTGCCGCCCCGATCTCGGGCGCGAGCCGTAGCGAAGTCTGGCCCAAAGCAGCTGTCGAATCCAGGTTGTGCGTTGTCACATCGCCGGATCCGACCAACCCCTCGTCGAAGTTGACCACCCAGTACGTGGCCACGCCGACGGCGACGAGCAAGGCTATCGCGAGCACCGCCACCAGCAGCCAGACGATGATCTTGTTCGTGCGCGGTGCCGACGCCTGCGGAGGCGGCAGTTGTGGGGCCGGCGCCTGCGGCGGGATCAGCCCCGGCGGGTACGTGTTGCCCATCGGCGGCAGTTGCGCGGGCATCTGGTGGACGCCCGTGTTCGGCACGGCGACGTTGAGCTGCTGCCGCTGCTGCGGCACCACCAGCGAGGACGGCGTGGGCAGCGGCCGGCCCGCGCGCACTGCGGCGACGGCGTTGGCGAACTCGCCGCCGTCGGCGTAGCGCCGCCGCGGGTCCTTCGCCAGCGTCGCCTCGATCAGCGCCCGCACGCCCGGCGGCACGTCCGGCGGCAGCGGCGGCGCGATCTCGCGGATGTGCATCATCGCGACCGTCACCGCGTTGTCGGACAGGAACGGGCGGTGACCCATCAGGCACTCGTAGCCGACCACGGCCAGCGAGTACACGTCGCTGGACGGCGTGGCGTCGTCGCCGAGCGCCTGCTCCGGCGCGATGTAGTGCGCGGTGCCCATGACCATTCCCGAGCGGGTCACCGGTGCCGCGTCGGCCGCCTTCGCGATGCCGAAGTCGGTCACCTTCACCTTGCCCTCGGGCGTGATCAGGATGTTGCCCGGCTTGACGTCCCGGTGCACCAGGCCGCGTTCGTGCGCGGCCTGCAGCGCCCGGCCCGCCTGCTCCAGCATGTCCAGCGTGTGGTCGGTGTTGATCCGGCGCTCGCGGGCCAGGATCGCGGCCAGCGGCTCGCCCTCGACCAGCTCCATCACCAGGTACGCGGTGTCCTCCGGCCCGTCCGGGATCGCGGCGGTCTCACCGTAGTCGTGCACCGCGGCGATCCCCGGGTGGTTCAGCGACGCGGTGGTGCGGGCCTCGGTGCGGAAGCGGTGCAGGAACTCGGCGTCGCCGCACAGCTCCGCCTTGAGCACCTTGATGGCGACGGTCCGGTCCAGCCGGACGTCCACCGCCTGCCACACCTCGCCCATCCCGCCGACGGCGATCCGCTGGCCGAGCCGGTACCGGTCGGCGAGTAACTGGCCGGTGGTCAGCACGGGTCAGCCACCCCCCTGCAGACCGGCCCGGATGACCGCGCGGCCGATCGGGGCGGCGATGGAGCCACCCGTGGCCTCGGTGCCCTCGTCGCCGCCGTTCTCGACGATCACCGCGACGGCGATGGTCGGGTTCTCCGCGGGGGCGAACGCGACGTACCAGCCGTGCGGCTGGTCCTTGGCGTCGCCGTGCTGGGCGGTACCGGTCTTCGAGGCGATCTCGACGCCGGAGATCTTGCCTTCGCCCTTGGTGTTCTTCTCCGACTGGATCATCATGTCGCGCAGCATCGCGGCGACCTGCGGGGAGACGGCCTCGCTCATCTCCTCCGGCTGGAGGGTGTCCAGCTCCGACATGTCCGGCGCGCGGGTCGCCTTCACCAGCTGCGGCTGCATCAGCTTGCCGCCGTTGGCGATCGCGGCGACCATCATCGCGTTCTGCATCGGCGTGACGCGGACGTCGCGCTGGCCGATGCCGCTCTGGTACAGCGAGGCGGCGTCGGCCATCGGGCCGAGGTCCGACTTGGCGACGGTCATCGGGATCTGCAGGTCCTGACCGAAGCCGAACGCGGCGGCGGTCTTGCGCATCTTATCCGGCCCGAGATCACCGGCGATCTTGCCGAACGCGGTGTTGCAGGAGTGCGCCAGCGCCTTGGTCAGGGTGTTGCCCGCGCACTGCTTGCCGCCGTAGTTCGGCAGCTGCGTGCTGGTCTGCGGCAGCGTGATCGACGCGGCGTCCTCCACCGTGCTGTTCGGGTTGTACCCGTTCTGCAGCGCGGCGGCCGTGGTGATCAGCTTGAACGTCGAACCGGGCGGGTAGAGCTCGGACACCGACCGGTTCGCCATCGGCCGTTCCTTGTCGGCGTCCAGCTTGTTCCACTCCGCGGCGACGGCGTTGTTGTCCGCCGAGGCCAGCGGGTTCGGGTCGTAAGACGGCGCGTTGACCATCGACAGGATCTCGCCGGTCGACGGGTTCAGCGCTACCACGGAGCCCTGGAAGCCCTTCTTGGTCAGCTGCTCGTAGGCGACCTGCTGCATCGCCGGGTTGATGGTCAGCTCAACGCTGCCGCCGCGCGGCTCGCGCCCGGTGATCATGTCGGACAACCGGTCGAACGCCATGCTGTCGTCCGTGCCGTTGAGGATCTTGTCCTCGGCGCGCTCGATGCCGTTGGAGCCGTAGTAGAACGAGTAGAACCCGGTCACCGGCGCGTACAGCGGCCCGTTCGGGTAGCTGCGCAGGAACTTGAAGCGGTCGTGCTCGTTGGGGACTGAACTGGCCAGCGACTGGCCGCCGGCGGTGATCTGCCCGCGCTCCCGGGCGTACTCCTCGTACAGCGTGCGCTTGTTGAGCGGGTGATCGCGCAGCTCGTCGGCCTGGATGACCTGCACGTACGTCGCGTTGCCCATCAGCAGCACGACCATGACCATCATCGCCAGCGCCACCCGGCGCAGCGGCTTGTTCATCGGGGACGCTCCACCAACTCGGTATGTGCCTCCGCGATCGGGGCCTGCTTGGCCTTCGGCTTCGCGGGCGCCTGCGGGCGACGCGCGGCGTCGGAGACCCGCAGCAGCAGTGCGATCAGCATGTAGTTCGCCAGCATCGACGAACCGCCCGAGGCGAGGAACGGCGCCGTGAGACCGGTCATCGGGATGAGCCCGGTGGAACCTCCGGTGACCACGAACAGCTGCAGCGCCACGGTGAAGGACAGACCGCCGGCGAACAGCTTGCCGAACGAGTCGCGCACCGCCAGTGCGCTGCGCAGCCCGCGCATCATCAGCAGCAGGTACAGCATCAGCAGCGCCATCAGCCCGGTCAGGCCGAGCTCCTCGGCCAGCGACGGGATGATGAAGTCGCTGAACGACAGCGGCGTCAGGTTCGGCATGCCCGAGCCCAGCCCGGAGCCGCCGATCCCGCCGTTGGCCATGCCGAACAGGCCGGAGCGCAGCTGGTCGTTCGCCGCCCCCTCGGACAGCGGGTCCAGCCAGGTGTTCACCCGCGCCTGGACGTGGTCGAACAGGTTGAAGGCGATGACGCAGCCGAGCGCGAACATCGACAGGCCCAGGAAGACCCACACCGCGCGCTCGGTGGCGATGTAGATCATCACCAGCACGATGCCGAAGAACAGCAGGGACGTGCCCAGGTCCTTCTCCAGCACGACGATGCCGATGGACAGCAGCCACGCCGCGATCACCGGGGCCAGGTCCCGCGGACGCGGCCAGTCCACGCCGAGGAACCGCTTGCCGGCCGTGGTGAACAGCTCCCGCTTCGACACCAGGAACGACGCGAAGAACACCAGCAGCAGGAGCTTGGCGAACTCGTTCGGCTGGATGGACACGAAGCCCAGGTTGATCCACAGCTTCGCGCCGTTGGCCTCGGAGATGCTCGCCGGCAGCAGACCGGGCAGCGCCAGCAGCGCCAGCCCGACGAAACCGCAGGTGTAGCCGTACTGCGCCAGCGTCCGGTGGTCCTTGACGAACACCAGCACCAGGATGAACAGCACCACGCCCGCCGTGGTGAACACGATCTGCTTGGGCGTGTACGGGGCGCCGACCACCGGTGCCAGGTCGAGCCGGTGCAGCATCACCAGGCCCATCCCGTTGATCAGCGACACCAGCGGCAGGATCAGCGGGTCTGCGTACGGCGCCCAGCGGCGCACGCCGAAGTGCGCAGCGCCGTAGAGCGCGAGGAACGCGAACCCGTAGTAGAAGAGCTCTCGGGAGATCGTCTCCTCCTGCGCGAGCTCCACGAGGACCAGCGCGAAGGTGACGATCACAGCCGAGCAAACCAGCATGAACAGCTCGGTGCCCCGCCGAGTATCGACTCGGGGGGCCCCGCTGGCAGCTCCGGTCGTAGCGGCCGGTTGTGCCATCAACTCACCATCCGGCAGGTCACGCCCGGTTTCTGCTCCTCCGTCTGCAGCGGGGTGGCGTCCGGAGTGGACTCAGGCGGCTGCTGGGGCTGACCCTGCGCCGGAGGCGGCGGCTGCTGCGGCGGCTGCTGCGGGGCTTCCGGCTGCTGGCATTCCGGCAGCAGCGCCGTCATCCGGAGCCGCCGCATCGCGTCACGGGCCTCCTGCAGCCCGTTGACCTCGGTGATGCCGTTGCGGACGTCCGGCCGCTGGGCCTCCTGCAGGTCGGTGACCTTGACCGGCGTGCAGTCCTGCGCCGAGTCCACCGGGCAGGACGTCTCGACCTGCCAGTTCAGCGAAACACCGAGCACGTTGCCCTGCACGCCTTGGTAGATCACCACCTCGTCGGCGCGGTTCGCGCCGATGTAGTACTGGTTGAGCACCCACCAACGCCCGACCAGTGCGATTCCGGCCAACACGATGAGCACGCCGCACATCACCAGCAGCGAACGGAGCCAGCGGCGCTTGCGCGGCCGCTCCGCCGGAGGTGAGGTGGGCTCGAAACGCTGTGGCTGCGGCCGCGGCATGGTCACCGCGGATGCGCGCGCCGCCGACGAATCGGGTTGCGGATGCTCATCGCCATTTCCCGCCGCGCCCCCGACGATCGGGGCGTCGTCGCCGAACTCGACGTCGACGACGTCGGCGATGATCACGGTCACGTTGTCCGGACCACCGCCCTTGAGGGCGAGCTCGATCATCCGGTCCGCGCATTGCTGCGGGTCCGGGATGCGCAGCGCCTCCGCCATCGTCTCGGTGCTCACCGGCCCGGTCAGGCCGTCCGAGCAGAGCAGGTAGCGGTCGCCGGCGCGGGCTTCCCGGATCGCCAGGCTCGGCTCCACCTCGTGGCCGGTCAACGCGTGCAGCAGCAGCGAGCGCTGCGGGTGGTTGGCGGCCTCCTCCTCGGTGATCCGGCCTTCGTCGATCAGCGACTGCACGAAGGTGTCGTCGTGGGTTATCTGGGTCAGCTCGCCGCCGCGGACCAGATAGGCCCGGGAGTCGCCGATGTGCACCAAGCCCAGCTTGCTGCCTGCGAACAGCACAGCGGTGAGCGTGGTGCCCATCCCCTCCAGGTCCGGGTCGTTGGCCACCAGCTCGGCGATCGCACCGTTGCCGGCCAGCACCGCACCGCGGAGCTGCCCGAGCAGGTCGTCGCTGGGCTCGTCGTCGTCCAACGGCGCCAACGCCGCGATGACGACCTTGCTGGCGACCTCTCCGGCGGCATGTCCACCCATGCCGTCCGCGAGGGCGAGTAGTCGTGGGCCGGCATAGACCGAGTCCTGGTTGTTGGAGCGCACCAGGCCGCGGTCGCTGCGGGCTGCGTAGTGAAGGACGAGGGTCATGAGCGCAGCTCGATCACCGTCTTGCCGATTCTGATCGGAACGCCGAGCGGGACCTTGGTCGGCCCCGTGACCTTGTTCCGATCGAGGTATGTGCCGTTAGTGGAGCCTAGATCCTCCACGTACCAATCGGAGCCTCGAAGTGACAATCTCGCGTGTCGTGTCGACGCGTAGTCGTCGTCGAGGACCAACGTGGAGTCGTCGGCGCGGCCGATCAGGATCGGCCGGCCGTCCAGGGAGATGCGCGTGCCGGCGAGAGCGCCGTGCGTCACCACCATCTGGCGGGGCGCCTTGCTCTTGCCCCGGGCCTGCTTGCCCGGGAGCCGACTCGCACCTGGAATCGGGACCCGCATACCGGACGCCGAGTAGAGATCCGAGCGAACCACGCGAAGCGCAGCCAGCACGAACAACCAGAGCAGGGCGAGAAACCCTGCTCTGGTCAGCTGAATAACCAGCTCTGGCACTTGTTGTGAACGCTCCTACTCGTGTCCGGACGCGGATTTCCGCGCTCAGGCCTGCTGAGCCCGGAAGACCAGGGACGAGTGGCCCACCCTGATCACGTCGCCGTCTGCCAACTGCCAAGTCTGCACCGGCGTGCCGTTCACCGTGGTGCCATTCGTCGAACCGAGATCGGCCAACATCGCGCTCTGGCCGTCCCAGGTGATCTCGATGTGCTTGCGCGACACACCGGTGTCCGGCAGGCGGAACTGACCCTCCTGGCCCCGGCCGATGATGTTCGAGCCGTGCTGCAGCGTGTACGAGCGGTTCGAACCGTCGTCGAGGTGCAGCGTCGCGGTCATCTGCCCGCGCGGGCCGCCCGCGGCGAAGCCGCCGCTCTGCGGGAACGCGCCGCCGGGCTGCTGGCCGTAGCCGCCCTGGTCCGGGAAGCCACCGGACTGCGGGTACGCCCCACCAGGCTGCTGGCCGTAGCCCTGGTCGAAACCGGGCTGGCCGTAACCCTGGTCGTAGCCCTGCTGAGGCTGCTGGCCGTAACCCTGGTCATAGGCCTGAGGCTGCTGGCCGTAACCCTGGTCGTAGCCGCCGGGCTGGCCGTAGCCACCCTGGTCGTAGCCCTGCTGAGGCTGCTGGCCGTAACCCTGGTCGTAGCCCTGCTGAGGCTGCTGGCCGTAACCCTGGTCATAGCCCTGCTGAGGCTGCTGGCCGTAACCCTGGTCATAGCCCTGCTGAGGCTGCTGGCCGTAGCCCTGGTCGTAGCCCTGCTGAGGCTGCTGGCCATAGCCCTGGTCGTAACCCTGCTGCGGCTGCTGCTGGCCGTAACCGCCCTGGTCGTAACCGGGCTGCTGCTGGCCATAGCCCTGGTCGTACCCGGGCTGTTGCTGCTGCTGGCCGTAGCCGTAGTTGGGGTCTTGGCCTTGGCCTTGGCCTTGGCCGTAACCCTGGTCGTAGCCGTACTGCCCCTGCTGGTTGTACGGATCTCCCTGGGGGTAGTGGCCTGGTGGCTGGCTCATGGGTCGGTCTCCTGCGGTACGCGGTTGTGCCGGCCGTCGAGTCACGTCGGGGTCGACGGTCGAGCTGATTCGAAACTGTCCCGTGTGCAGCGTCTCAGAGCGCTCCAGGGAGACTACGACGTCACCATATGTGTCCCACCCCTGCTCGGTGAGATGCTCCTGAACGCAGTCGGCGAGGAGGTCGGTCACCCGGGCCTCATCACCGGTGAGCCGATCGTGATCGGACGGGCTCAGTTGCACCACGTAGTGGTTGCAAGCGAGCAACCGCCCCCCGGCGAGCTCCCGGACCTGCAGCTCGGCTTCCCGCTGCAGAGCCTGGGCGACCTCCTGGGGGACGACCTTTCCGCCGAACACGCGCGCAAAGCCGTTACCGACGATGCCTTCGAGTCGGCGCTCAAAGCGCTGCACGAGGCCCACGGCAAAATCCCTTCACGCGTACGACTCCTGGCGACCATCGTATCTGGGCCAACGGGTCAAGACACCGCCCTGTTCCCAACTCGTCCAACCCCCCGCCGAAGCCCCTCGTCAGCCCGTGCTAATCTTCTTCTCGCCAACAGGGCAGCGGGAAGCGAAAGCGACCCCGGTGCCCAGGCCCGGAAGAGAGCAAGGTAAGCTTCCAGGCAAGCCACGGGCGAGTGGCGGAATGGCAGACGCGCACGGTTCAGGTCCGTGTGTCCGAAAGGACGTGAGGGTTCAACTCCCTCCTCGCCCACGTAAGAGGCCCTCCCGGCTCATGCTTCGCCGGGAGGGCCTCTTCCTATATCTATACGGGGGCCGAGCCCCCGTAGGCCCCCACGGTGCGGTGGGCGCTTTTCGTGCTGCTCCTCACCTCTCGAGCGTTCCCGGCCTGCTCGCCGACCAGCCTGTGGGCTACGTCGCTCCTTCCTTCCTTCCTTCCTTCCTTCCTGGCCTTCTGCTGTCTCTTCTTCCTTCTGGCTTTGTGCCTGGTCGTTGCTTCGCTTCGTCGTCTCTCCGTGGCTTGGGTTCTCGGCCCTTCGGGCCTCGGGTGCTTGGCGGCCGATTTTTGTGGCCCTTCTTGCCTTTCCTGGAGTTCCGCTGGTTCTGCTGCGCCTGCTGGTTCTGGTCGTGCGTGTTTTGGGTTGCTGTGGCGCTCAATGTGCTTGTGGGGCCGTGACCAGCGGGAACCTTGGGGCTTCGCTTGGGGTGTGGCGAAGGTCGCTTTTCCTGTTCGTTTTTTGGTTTTCGTTGGTTCGGCCGCCTTTTGTGCGCGGTTTGGGCGGTTTGGGCGGTTTGGGGCTTTGCGGGCGGATTCTTCTTCAGCGGACAGCGAACAGGTTTCTGCTTCGCCGCCGGTTGTACGGTTTCGTTGTGATTGGTCCGTTTCTGGGGCTCGACGAGGTCGCTTCCATCGCCGCTCGCGCTCATCTCGGGCAGGTCGACAAGGCCGGGCGGCCCTACGTCGAGCACTTGGCCGCCGTCGCTTCCGGGGTTCGGGAGCGGGGCGGCAGCGATGCGCAGGTCGCCGCCGCCTGGTTGCACGACGCCGTCGAGGACGATGCCCTCTCCGAGGAGTGGCTGCAGGCCGCCGCGCTGCCGCCCGAGACCAAGGCGATCGTGCTGGCCGTGACGAAGCGGGCCGGTGAGGATCCCGCCGACTACGCCGCCCGGATCTCGGGAACTCCTGGAGCGTTGCTGGTGAAGGAGGCCGATCTGGCGCACAACGCCGATCCCGCGCGGCTGGCCGTGTTGGACGCGGCGACGCGGGAGCGGCTCGAACGGAAATACGCGCGGATGCGGGCACTGCTTGGTTTGTGAGCTGAGGGGGACTTCCGTGACTCGGTGGGAACGACTCGGCCTGGAGTGGCGGGAGACCGGGCATCCCGACGCTCCCGTTCTCGTGCTGTCCAACGCGCTCGGCTGCACCTGGGAGATGTGGGATCCGCAGGTCGACGCGCTCAACAGCGCGTACCGCGTGGTTCGGTACAACCAGCGCGGGCACGGCGAATCCCCGGCGCCGCCCGGCCCTTACACACCGGCCGATCTCGGTGCGGACGTCCTCGCGCTGCTGGACCACCTGGCGGTGCCGCGGGCTTCGTTCCTGGGCTCATCGCTCGGCGGGATGATCGGGTTGTGGCTGGGGGCGCACGCCGGCGACCGCATCGAGGCGTTGACCATCTGCTGCAGCTCCGCCTGGTTGGGGCAGGAGCAGGTTGAGCTCGACCGGGCCGCCGCCGTCCGCGAGCACGGCACGAACGAGCTGGTCTCGCCGACCATCGAGCGGTGGTTCACCGCGCACTTCCGCGAGTGGCACGCCGAAACCGCCGTCTACGCCGCGATGATCGCCAGCACCGACGACGAGGCGTACGCGCTGTGCTCGGAGCTGATCGGCCGTGTCGACCTGCGCGCCGACCTGCCCGCCATCACCGCGCCGACGCTGGTCGTCGCCGGGGCCGAAGATCCCGCCACCCCGCCGGAGCACGGCGCCGCGATCGTCGCCGGGATCGGCGCCAACGCCCGGCTGGAAGTGCTGCCGCACGCCGCGCACCTGGCCAACATCGAACAGGCCGAGGCGTTCACCGCCCTGCTCGGCCTCGCCTGATGCCCGCTCCGATACCTCGCCGGGGCGCGGTAAAACAGATCTTGGCGACAGCCGCGGACTGTGCTGGGCTTTGCGCATCGTCGGGGTCGACACTGGAGGCGGGCACGTGCATGTCCTCGCGGCGGCGCAGCCGCTCAGCCCGCCCTCGCAGCTTGCTCCGCTACCGGCACCGCTACGCAGAACAGTTCGAGCACCTGCACGGGAGGAAGTCATGGCGGGCAACAGCCGGGATCCTGGCCGCTCGGTCACGGCTCGGGCGCTCAGCGTCCTCACCGCCTTCGACATCGACCACACCCGGCTCACCCTCACCGCCATCGCCCGGCGTGCGGAGATCCCGCTGGCCACGGCGCACCGGCTGGTCCGCGAGCTGGAGATGTGGGGCGCGCTGGAGCGCGACGGCGACGGCCGCTACGAGATAGGGCTGCGGCTGTGGGAGATCGGGCTGCTGGCGCCGGTGAACAGCCGGCTCCGCGAGATCGCCCTGCCGTACATGCAGGAGCTGTGCCAGAGCACGCACGACAACGTCCACCTCGCGGTCCGCGACGGGCTGGAGGTCGTGTACGTCGAGAAGCTCACCACGCCGCGGGCCGTGCCGATCATCTCGCGCAGCGGCGGTCGGCTGCCACTGCACTCGACCGGCGTCGGCAAGGTGCTCCTCGCCCATGCGCCGAGCGCGGTGATGCACCAGTACTGCGAACGCGGGCTGCCCCGTTACACCGCCTACACCATCACCGAGCCCGGTCGGCTGGGACGCGAGCTGCAGACCGTGCGGAGTCGCGGATTCGCGCAGGCCAACGAGGAGATGACGCTCGGGAACTGCTCTGTCGCGGTCCCGGTGCACGACGGCGGCGGCACCGTCGTCGCGGCGCTCGGCGTGGTGGCGCACAGCGTCCGCGCGGAGGTTTCGAAGCTGGTCAAGCCGCTGATGCCGGCCGCGGAGGGCATCAGCCAGCGGCTCGTCGAGCAGGATCGGATCAACCTCGACCTGCTGTCCCACTGACCGCCCCACCGATGGTCGTTTTGCGAGACCTGCCGAATTCCGCTTGGGTGGTCGTGGAAAACCCGATTGGCAGGTGCCGTACCGGCATCACCTGAATGGCGGCATCGCTGGGCTGAAGTCCTGATGTCATTCGTCGACCAGTCACCGACCGATGCCCGCCGCCGGTCGCAGGGACCCCTGTTGAGCAGCGCAAAACCCGCTCCGAGCTGTTTAAGTCGACAGTGGCCCCGTTGTCGGAGGCCGCGGAGTGCAAGCGCAGTGCATGAGGGAGGCGGAACGCCGTGACCGGAATGCCGGGACGTGCATGGACCGAGGATGAGCTCCGAGCCTGCTCGACGACGCAGCTTCGGTCCCCGCTGGGGCTCGCCGCTTCCATGGGCCGGCTCGCCCAGCGGTCGGTGGACACGTTGGGTTGGGCGGGCAGCGTGCTGCCGCCCGTGAAGCTGCTCGGGCGGCAGATCATCACTACCGCCGAGCTGCTCCCCGACGCGCACGCCGAGCGCCTGTGCTTCGGCAGCGGGCCGGTGCTGGACCGCGCCGAGATCGCCACCTGGGTGTGGCCGGAGATGGACGGGCGCGTGCCGCCGCCCGCGGCCCGGGTCACCGGTGTCCTCGCCCCGGCCCGGCACTGGCGCAGCGCGCTGACCGCCGCGGTGCCGTTCGCCCGCTTCGCCAGCGCCGCCATCGTGGTGCCGCGCAACGTCGCGGTGGCCCCGGACTTCGCCTCGACCTGTCTGATCCGCGCCCGCCAGTTCGGCATCGCGGTGCTCAGCGCGGACGGCGACGACGTGCAGGTGGAGCTGGACGGGCGGTGCTTCGACGACGCCCCGCCGGTCGAGCACACCGCGGTGTCCCGCTGGGTGAACGAGGTCGTCTACCAGCAGCTGCTCGCGACGGAGGCCCCCGCCCCGTCGCGTCGTTGAACCCCGAAGCCAGCCCCTGGGGTCGGGTCGTGAGTGCGTAGCGCAATCGGGCGCGCCACCCGGCTGCGCACTCACGACCGACGGGCGAGTTGTCCACAGCCTGTGGTTAGTTGTCCACAGGCTGTGCGGGCGGGTGTGCCCTAGGTTGGGCGGCATGCGAATCGTGATTGCCGGGGCGCACGGGAAGATCGGGCGGCACCTGGGGGCGATGCTCGTCGAGCGCGGTGACGCCGTGCTCGGGCTGATCCGCAATCCCGACCACGCCGACGATCTCCGCGCCGATGGGGTGCAGCCGCGGCTGGCCGATCTGGAGCGGCTCGACGCCGCCGCGCTCGCCGATCTGCTGTCCGATGTGGACGCCGCGGTGTTCGCCGCCGGGGCCGGTCCGGGCAGCGGCGCGTCGCGGAAGGACACCGTGGACCGCGCGGCCTCCGCGCTGCTGGCGGACGCCTGCGAGCGGGCCGGAGTCCGCCGGTTCCTGCAGGTCAGCTCGATGGGGACGACGCGTCCGAACCCGCCGGACGTGGACCCGGTGTTCGGCGCGTACCTGGACGCCAAGCGCGCGGCGGAGCAGGACCTCCGGCCGCGATCGCTGGACTGGACGATCCTGCGGCCGGGTCGGCTGACCGACGATCCGCCCACCGGGCGCGTCGCGCTGGCGGCGTCGGTCGACCGGGCCGAGGTGACCCGCGCCGACGTCGCCGCGGTGCTGCTCGCCCTGCTCGACGAGCCGGCCGCGGCGAGGCGGGCGCTGGAGCTCGTCAACGGCGAGATCCCGATCCCCGAGGCCGTCCGCGCGGCCCTCCGCTGACCCGGCGGCCGCAATTTCAATGGAAATCGGACCGCTGACTTCCATTGAAATTGCGGGAGTTATCCACAGGCGCCGAGGACCCGGTCAAGGTAGGGGTTGCGGAAGACCCCGGTGGGGTCGACCTCGGCGCGCACCCGGCGGAAGTCGTCGAAGCGCGGGTAGCGCTCGCGCAGCGCCGCGGCGTCGAGCCGGTGCATCTTGCCCCAGTGCGGCCGCCCGCCGTGCGCACCGGCGATGTCCTCGAACGCGTCGAACCAGCGCCGGTGCGGCATGCCCCGGAACTGGTGGATCGCGATGTAGGCCGACGGCCGCTGGTACGCGGTCGACAGCCACACGTCGTCGGGGGCCGCGACCCGCACCTCCACCGGGAACATCACGGGATCGTCGAGCCGGCCGACCGCGGCCCGCAGCTCGTGGAGCACGTCACGCAGCGCCTCCCGCGGCACGGCGTACTCGCATTCGAGGAACCGGACGTTGCGCTGCGTCGTGAAGACCCGGTGCGAGCTGTCGCTGTAGGAACGCGCCGACCAGGTCGCGGCGCAGAACCGGTTGAGCGGCCGCACCGATGCCGGCACCGCGCGTCCCAGCCGGCAGACCGCGCCGAACAGCCGGTTCTCCAGCACCTCGTACTCCAGGAAGTGCCGGAGCGGGTGCAGCGGCTTCGGCGACTGCCCGGCGGGCAGCCGGTTGTTCCGCTTGACCAGCGTGTTCGAGGCGTGCGGGAACCAGTAGAACTCGACGTGGTCGTTGTCGGCGGCGAGCTGGTCGAAGTCGTCCAGCACGTCGTCCAGCCGCGCCGGTCTTTCGTCGGCGACCAGCGAGAACGCCGGCACGCAGCGCAGCGTCACGGTCGTGATCACGCCGAGCGCGCCGAGCCCGAGCCGGGCGGCGGCGAACAGCTCCGGGTTCTCCGCGGCCGAGCAGCGCTTCTCGGTGCCGTCGGCGAGCAGCAGTTCCAGCTCCTCGACCTGGGTCGCCAGGCCGCCGAGCCCGGCGCCGGTGCCGTGGGTGCCGGTCGAGATGGCGCCGGCGATGGTCTGCCGGTCGATGTCGCCGAGGTTCGCCATCGCCAGGCCGAGCCCGTCGAGCTCGGCGTTGAGGCGGTGCAGCGGCGTGCCGGCGCGCACCTTGACCAGCCCGGTGTGCGGGTCGGCGTGCACGATCCCGGACCAGTGCGAGAGGTCCAGGGCGCAGCCGGTGTCCGGCGAGCCGATGCCGGAGAACGAGTGTCCGGTGCCCAGCGGCCGGACGGTGCCGCCGCCGCGGGCCGCGTCGCGGATCGCCGCCGCGGCCTCGTCGGTGTCGCGCGGCGCCACCAGGGCGCTGGGGGTGGCGGTGGCAGTGCCCGCCCAGTTGGTCCAACGCTGCATCGCCAACCCTCCTTCGGGTGCCGTCGCGGAGAAATTATGTGAAGAAGATTCACATAACAAGAGTTTTCGGCCTACTGTTGTCGACGTGCGCCGGTTCGACGAGATCACCAGCGAGCTCGACCCCCCGTTCGCGGTGGTCGACCTCGACGCGTTCGACCACAACGCCGCCGACCTGGTGCGGCGGGCCGCCGGACGGCCGATCCGGGTGGCGACGAAGTCGGTGCGCTGCCGCGAGCTCCTGCATCGGGTGCTGCAGGTCCCGGGCTACGCCGGGCTGATGTGCTACAGCCTCGCCGAGGCGATCTGGCTGCACCGCGAAGGGCTCAGCGATGACATCCTCGTCGCCTACCCGACCGTCGACCGCTCGGCGCTGCGCGACCTCGCGGCCGACCCGGCCGCCGCCGCGTCGATCTCGCTCATGGTCGACTCCGTCGACCACCTCGACCTCATCGACGCCGCGCTCGGCCCCGACCGGCCCGCCATCCGGCTCTGCCTGGAGGTCGACGCGTCCTGGCGGCCGCTGCTCGGCCTGCACGTCGGCACCCGGCGCTCCCCGGTGCACACCGCCGCCCAGACTCGCCGGATCGCCGAATCCGTGTTGCGCCGCAAGGGTTTTCGGCTGGTCGGGCTGATGGCGTACGAGGGCCAGATCGCGGGGCTCGGCGACGCGCCGCACGGGCAGCCGCTGAAGGCCGCCGCGCTGCGCTGGATGCAGCGCCGGTCGGCCGCCGAGCTCGCCGAACGCCGGGCCGCCGTGGTGCGCGCGGTGCAGGCGTTGACGCCGCTGGAGTTCGTCAACGGCGGTGGCACCGGCAGCCTGGAGGGCACCGCCGTGGAACGAGCCGTCACCGAGGTCGCCGCCGGCTCCGGGCTGATCGGCCCGACGCTGTTCGACGGCTACCGCTCCTTCCGCCCGCGGCCCGCGGTGTTCTACGCGTTGCCCGTGGTGCACCGCCCCACCGCGCGGATCGCGACGTTGTTCGGCGGCGGGTACATCGCCTCCGGGCCGGTCGGGGCCGACCGGGCGCCGGTGCCGCACTCGCCGGGCGGCCTGCGGCTGCTCGCCACTGAGGGCGCCGGCGAGGTGCAGACGCCGGTGGCCGGGGCGGCGGCCGGGCGGCTCCGGCTCGGCGACCGGGTGTGGTTCCGGCACGCGAAGGCGGGCGAGCCCGCCGAGCGGTTCGCGCACTACCACCTGGTGGCGGCCGACCGGCTGACCGCCACCGTGCCCACCTACCGCGGCGAAGGCAGGTCCTTCGGCTGACCCTCGGGCATCCGGTTGGACAGGTAGCCGCGCACCAGTTCCTTCGCCTCCGCGAGGAGCGTCGGCTCGCCGGCGGGATCGCGCCGGAAAGCCAGGTGCAGCACCGCATCCGCCGCCTCGACCGCGACCGCCAGCGGTAGCAGCAGGTCCGCCGGGTCGAGCCGGAACTCCTCGGCGATCAGCCCGGTGAGCTTCTCCGCGATCACCGCGTTGTTGTCCTTGCTCGGATCCAGCAGCCGCAGGTCCACCACGTCGCCGAAGTGCAGCCGGCTGAAGGCCGGGACCTCCCGGTGCATCGTCAGGTAGACGTCGAAGACGGCGTCCACCGCGTCCCACCAGTGCGCCAGCTCCAGCTGGTCGAACCGGGCGGACACGGTGCGCACGAAGCGGTCCAGGTTGCGCAGCGTGAGTTCCTGCACCACGGCGCGCTTGTCCGGGAAGAACTGGTACAGCGAGCCGACTGCGACGCCGGCCCGCTCGGCGATGAGCGTGGTGGTTAAACCGTCATAGCCCACCTCGTCGATCAGCTCGGCGCAGGCCGAGAGCATCTTCTCCACTCGTTGTGCGCTGCGTTGCTGGACCGGCTTCCGGCGCAGCGGGGCTACTTCGGCAGGCAAGGCCACTCCTTGATCATGTTCACTGACCATCTTGCCGACCACGACCATGGATTCTCTTTCAGGGGAGCCCTGGGGGAGATGGTGCCGAGTTCGACTCGGCGGTCTGGTTCACCGGCTGGTTCCGGGGGTTTTCCCGGGTGTCGGCGATGTCCACAGTTTCCCGGCCCGCGGGCGGTCGTGCGCTCCGGACATGCCGGGGACGGTATCAGTCGTTCGGGTGATTTCTTTGTTGATAGCTTGACCAGACCCCGTTGGTTGGTCATTGGGTGCTTTCCGGGCGGGTCTCTGACCTGCGGATCTTGTCGCGTTACACCGTTGGCATATGCATTGAGTCATGTTGTCAGCGCACAAGGTCGCTATCTAGGGTGATCCGAGCCGTCATTCTCAGTGACAGAAAGGTCATCGTGGGTTACTGCCCGGCCGCCCCTCGTTTTCCCGCCGTGCCACGTGCTCTGCTTGCCGGGTGGACATCGACTGGGGGAAGAACCTGGTGCGGTGGCACACCTGCCGCCGGTACCCGTGCCTGTTCGGCTGCCACGCGCGCGACGCGCACCGCAGCCCCGTGACCGCGCGACTGTCCGCGGAGCTCGCCGCACCGGCGAGCCCGCCCGCCACGGCCGCGGACGTGCCGCCCGGGCTGTGGCACCCGCTGACCATCCCGGCCGCGAACGACCTGCTCTCCGCCGGTGGCTACGGCCTGCGGGTCGAGCGCTCGACCATGGGATCGCTGCAGCTCAGCGGCGTCGGGGCCGGGGCGGGGCTACCGCTGGGGGACGACCCGAACTGGTCCGATCTCTACCGCGCGCTGGTCCGGCTGCGCCGCACCCGCCGGGTGTTCGACCCGGCGTGGCTGCACCGGCTGACCCGGTCGCTGGCCGCGGACCGGGACACCGGCGGGTCGGTGCCGCTGCCCGCCGACCGCGCGGACCTGCTGACCTCGACCCGGCGCCAGCTCGCCGAGGACTGCTTCGCCGCGGTGCTCGGCCCCAACCGCAGCGTGCCGTTCCCCGCGGAGCGGATCACCGTCAGCGGGCCCGAGCGCACCGTGCAGCTGCAGGCCGCCGGTCCCCGCGAGCGCGCGCTGCGCCAGCTGCGCGGCTGGGAGCGGCTGTCGTCCATTGTGGAATCCGATCCGGACCTGCGGATGCACTGCGCCACGCAGCCGGTGCCCGCGGCCGTGGTGGACACCGGCACCGGTTCGGCCGCGCTGACCCGCATCGCCGAGCCCGCGCCCGCCCACCCGACGCATCCCGGCGGCACCATCGCGGCCGACCTGGCCATGCTGCTGCAACCGGTGGGCGACGGCACTCCGGGCCTGCTGCGCGTGGTGCTGGACAACCGCTTCGAGCGGCGCGAGGACGAGCTCGAGTACTTCCTGGAGCACTTCGTCCGCCCGCTGCTGCGCACCTTCCGGCTGGCCCTCGACGTGCACGGGATCGGGCTGTTCGCCTTGGGTGGCGGCGGAATCGCCTTCGAGCTCTCGCCGGAGCTGCAGGCCACCGGCCGGGTTGTGGTGACCGACTACCTGCGGGTGAGCCACGAGCCGACCCGCGCCGAGGTGTCGGCGGGAGCGCGCGCGCTGGTGGAGACCCTCGACGAGCTCAGCGCCGGGTTCAGCCGCCTCGAATCCGCGCGGCGGGAGAGCCGGGTGCGGCGGGCCATCGACCGGGTGATCGCCGAGGAACTGCGCTTCCTGGGGCCGCGCACCGCGGAGCTGCTCTCCGGTGAGCAACCGCTGCAGTGCTACGTCCACACCGTGCCGGAAGCGCAGGACGCGGTGCTGAAATCGGTGCTGGACCGGGTCCAGCAGCGCACCCGCCGGCGCCGCTGGGACGACCGGTTGCCGCAGCCCGCGGTCGTGATCGACGTCGACCTGTGCGGGCTCGTGCCGCTGCAGCGGATCCTGGACGCCGCCCGCTCGGTTTCGGGACCGCGGTCGGGCGCGCCGGGCGGGATCCTGGAGCTGGCCGGCCCCGGAACGCTGCCGGTGCTGCCGAACCACGCCCCCGCCACCTGGCACAACTTCGTGGCGCTCAGCGGGCTGCGCGAGCGCTACCCGTCCGTCGACTGGGAAGAGGTGCGCTCCGACTTCACCCGCGCGTTCCTGGCCCGGCCGCGGGAGAAGCTGCGCACCGACAGCGTGAACGCCGGGCTGGCCCGGTTCGTCTGGGACGTGCAGGACGCCGGCGGGCGGGTGGTGTTCTGCACCGGCCGGCGCGAGCGGTTCCGCGAGCACACCGAGGAAGTGCTGGCCGCCGCCGGGGTGCCGGACGCGACGTTGCTGTGCTTGGCCGAGGACGGCGGCCGACCGCCCTCCGAGCTGAAGGTGGAGAAGCTCCGCGAGCTCGGCGACGTCGACGTGGTGGCGGTCTTCGACGACGAGCTGGCGAATCGCATCGCCGTGACCAAGGAGTTCGGCGGGGCGCTCCCGGTCGCCGTCGAGATCCCCGGGCTGGCCGCCGAACGACTTCCGGTGCAGCCGGTGGCCGACGCCGCCGCGGTGATCGCCACCTTCGAGACCACGCCGCGCCCCGGCACGCGCAGCGGTCAGCGGCTGTCCAACACGCACTCGCTGGAAGAACTGCAGATCGGCGCGCTGCGCAAGAACCGCCAGGCGCAGCGCTGGGCCGTGCACCTGACCGAACAGGAATCGCTGTCCATCGTGGACTCGGTCGTGGCCGACGCGGACCGGTCGGCGGCGCGGACCGGGCGCAGCGCGGTGGCGAAGTTCGGCATCGACGAGCGCAGCGAGCCCGAGCAGGTGCTTGCGGCCCTGCACCACGTGTTCACCCGCAAGCAGTTCATCAAGGGTTCCCGCGCCAACTACCAACCCGCCGACCTGCGGCGCGACGCCGAACCGTTCGTGCGCCGCGGCGAGCCCATCGAGGTGGTGCTGCTCGGCTTCCCGGTCAAGCAGTGCCTGAACCGGCTCAAGGCCGGCGGCCCGCTGCCGGACTTCGCCGAACTCGGTGCCATGGCGCGACTTCGGGAGCTCCAGCAGGCGGTCAGCGCGGTGCACCGGCCCGGCCTGCACTTCAACATCCTCACCGACGGCAGGCACTTCCGGAGCCGCCCGCACGCGATCACCGACGCCTACCAGAAGAAGCTGCGCGAGTACGTCGACCTGGTCGGCATCGGCGACCGGACCACCGTCGAGGAGATCGACGCGGTCGCCGAGCAGCGGCTCGGCTTACCGGGGCTCAAGGCCGAGCACGCGGCGAGGGTCGCCCGCTACCGCCGGCTGCTCGCCGAGTCGCTGCGGTCCTTCGACATCGCCGACAACCCGCTGCGAACCCTGGAACTCGTGCACCTGCGCACCGCGCAGCTGAGCGAGTTCGCGCCGCACGTCATCGGGCTGTTCCGGGAAATCCTGATGTCGCTGGTGTATTCGGTGCCGGTCGTGGTGCCCGCGGGCACCGACCGGCTGGAGTGGTCCACGGCGGTCTACGCGGACATCTACAACGTGACCGACCAGACCGTGTCGGCCGAGGTGCGCCAAGCGCGCTGCGCGGTATTGCGCCGGGCGTGGCACACGGTGCTCCGCTACATGGCGACGATGCAGGTCGACGAGGAGTTCGGCTACGAGCGGATGTTCCCGAACCGGGTGCGGCTGACGCTCAGCGCGGTCCGCAAGGGCTGCCTCGGGTTCACCTACCTCGGCGGCTCCGGCCTGCTGCCCTGGCAGGGCACCGGGGTGCTCGACGACCGCGGCAACGTGGCGGTGGACTTCGCGATCTCGCTGCTGGACCAGGGCTTCGTGCCGGTGTACTCGCCGCTGCTCGGCCCCCGTCAGCCGTGGCTGATGGTCCCGTCCCAGCGAACCCACCTGACGGGCGCGATCGGCGCGCCGGTCCCGGCGCCGAGGGGATCGCGGACGCCACCGGGGATCCGGCTCGACCCGGACTTCGCGGCCAGGGCCCGCCTCCGCCGGCGGTAGCCGCCCAGGACCGGGCTGCTTCTTGTCGCTGTAGCGGCTGTTCGCGAACGCGCTGGCGCAGCGATGAGTCGTCGTTGGCTGGTGGAGTGAACGGCCTGTTCGCCTCGATAGGTGAGGTGGACGGTCCGTTCGCTGCAGCTGTCCGGCATCGGCTGGTGTGGAGTGAATGGCCCGTTTGTTCCGATAGGCGAGGTGAACAGGCCGTTCGCCGCACCACTTCGAAGCCACCAGCCGATCTACCGCAACCACATCCCGAACAGCCTCTGCAGCGGCAAGGAGTGCGCGAGAGGTCACTTCGCCGGGTGGGATGCCCTACCCGCGGAGTGTCTTGACGGTGGTGGCCAGGTCCGGGTCGGCGGCGGCTCGGTCCAGTGCGGTGGCCAGTGCTGCCAGATAGGTGGGCTGGGCCGCTGCGTGCAGGTCGCGTCCGGCTTCGGTGATGACGCTGTAGACGCCGCGGCGGTCGGCCGGGCAGTGGTCGCGGACGGTGAGCCCGGCGGATTCCAGCCTGGCGACCAGCCGGCTCGCCGAACTCTGGTTCAGCCCTACGGCGTCGGCGAGTTCCTGCATCCGCAGCTCGCCCTGGTCCGCGCACGCGAGGTGGCACAGCGCCCGGTATTCCGACAGGCCGAGCCGGTGCGTGCGCTGCAGGACCTTGGCCAGTTCGCTCTCCACCCGGCCGGACAACGTCACGACCCGGCTCCACAGCTGATCGTCGGCGGTGGTCTCGGCCATCGGGCCTCCCGGGTGCCGCGGCGGTGGTGGTTGACACCAAGGTACATGAATGCTCAAAATATGCATGCACATACAAATAAATGGAAGGATGTCATGACCGCCACCGACATCGAGCGAATCGCCACCACTCCCGACTGGTACGAGCCCTACCGGATCTCGCAGGCGATCAAGGCGGGCGGCTTCATCCACGTTTCCGGCCAGGCGGGCATCGACGAGCGCGGCCGCACCGTCGGCGACGACTTCAAGACCCAGGGCAGGCAGGCCTTCGCCAACGTCGAGCGGGTGCTCGCCGCGGCCGGAGCCACCCTCGCGGACGTCGTCAAGGTGACCATCCTGGTCCGCGACATGGCGGCGAACCTGCCGGCGGTCATCGAGCTGCGCGGCGAATTCCTCGCCGAGCCGTACCCCGCCGACACGCTGCTGGAAGTGTCCGCGCTGGCCCAGCCGGACTGGCAGATCGAAATCGACGCAATCGCCCTGGCCCGCTGAATCCGCAGGAGTCACGCATGACCACGATCGAGACCACCGGCCCGCTGCTGCAGCCGTACCGCGGCGCGCACCTGAGCCTGCCGAACCGGATCGCGATGGCCCCGATGACCAGGGGGCGAGCCGACGACCGAACCGGCGTGCCCGCCGCGATCACCGGCGACTACTACGCCCAGCGCGCCGCCGCCGGGCTGATCGTCAGCGAGGGGATCTGGCCGAACGGGCTCGGCAAGGGCGGGCCCGGGATCCCCGGCCTGGTCACCGATGAACAGGTCGCCGGCTGGCGGCAGGTCACCGACGCCGTGCACGTGAGCGGTGGCCGCATCTTCGCCCAGCTGTGGCACGTCGGCCGGATGAGCCACCCGCGGACGCTCGGCGAGCTGCCCGTCGCGCCATCGGCCCGCGCGGTTTCCGGCACGATCTTCACCGCCGACGGCTGGCTCGACCACGTCACGCCGCGTGCCATGGCCACCGCCGAGGTCGACGCCACGATCCGGGATTTCGCTGCTGCCGCGCGCAATGCGATCCGGGCGGGCTTCGACGGCGTGGAACTGCACGGCGCCAACGGCTACCTGATCCAGCAGTTCCTCGCGGAGAACACCAACTTGCGCAGCGACGGCTACGGCGGCTCCCGCAGCGGCCGCTTGCGCCTGGTGGTGGAGGCGGTCGAAGCGGTGGTCGCGGAGGTCGGCGCAGACCGAGTCGGCCTGCGGATCTCGCCGGACAACCCCGAGAACGACATCGCCGAACAGGACCCGGAAGGCACCTACCGGGCCTTGGTCGACGCCATCGAACCGCTCGGGCTCGCCTACCTGCACATCGTCGAACGCGGGAACTACCCGGCGCTGGCGGATCTGCGGCCCCGGTGGCCGGGCACGCTGATCGCGAACTTCAACGGCCCGGAACCCACCACGCAGCAGGCCGGCGAACGAGTCCTGCGATCCGGGCTCGCCGACGTGATGTCCTTCGGGCGGCTGTTCATCAGCAACCCCGACCTGCCGCGCCGGTTCGCCGGCGGTCATCCGCTCGCGCCGGTGAACGCCGACCACGTCTACGGCGGTGACGATCGGGGCTACACCGACTACCCGGCGGTCGAGGCCCTCTTCCGCCGAAGTTGACGTGCACCGCTTCTCGTTGCTGCGGCAATGAAAACAATGCACCCGGATATGGAAAGGCCCTGGGCTCGGTCGGGGAATCGAGCTCCAGGGCCTTTCCAGACTCCGGGGCCGTCCGGGGAAACGGCGTGACCGGAGTGGTTGGAGTCCGCGGACCGGCACCGGTCGGGGGGAGGGGAGTGCGTCAGCACCGGCCCGCGGAATTCTGGGCGACCGCGCTGGCGTGCCAGCCGGTCCGATGTGGAGTTTTCGCGGCGGCGGCCGATGATCGAGTGGTCGAGGTCGGGGAATCACGACCAGCCGCTCATCGACCGCCGCCTGGCGGTTTCTCGGTGACCCGGGTCGGGGAGGAGGTACTGCTGTCCGGGGCCGAGTCCGCCGGCTTACGGCACCGGCGCGGCCGGGCGCAAAGCGTGCGCCGGGCGCTGGTGCCGTGCGGGACGGGGTGCCAGGGCGCCTGCCACCAGGTGCTCGTAAGCCGTGCGCCACACCGAACACGGTGCTTTCTGCGGGCGCCAGCGGCTGGAGCACTCCGGGCAGTTGCCCTTTTCGTCGGCGTCGTGCGCGGTGAGCAGCGTCCGCCACCCCTCCGTGAGCCGGGGGAGTTCGGAACGCGCAACGGAGAGCAAGGAAGGAGCGTCCGCGCGGTTCGCCAGCTCGGTCAACACGTCGAGCCGCTCTCGCACCGCACTTCGCAGCACCTGTCCCAGGATCTCGTCCACCGAAACGTCACCGTCACTTTCTCGCCTGCACAGCGGCATCCCGCAACGCGACCGACAACTGGCCGAGGCCGTTGGCCGACAACACCGCGGAATGGCCGGGCGGTCCGACGAGCACCACCCTGTCCCGGTTGACCAGCACGTCCAGGAAGCGGTGCGAGTTCGCCACGTCTCGGCAGTCCACTCGCCACCACCGGCGGCGGTCCGCGGGTGCCGAGGGGAAGCCGGCCGACCGGCCGCTCCCGCTCTGTGCTTCCCGCATCTCGCTCACCGTTCCTGTTCGTGCTCGGTTGCCTGTGCTGACTAGATTGGAACGGGCCGGGCGTCGCGCATAGAGCGCAGGCGATAACCGGGCCAACGGCAACGACGAGCGGTCGGTGGACTTCACCGCCGCCGATCACCTCTACCGATACGCGCTTCACCGGGATGCAGCAGTGCCCTTACTCTGCGACCAACGCCCGAGCAGAGCGTCAGGGGGTCTAAATGAACATCATCGGTTCTGGCGGCTCTCCCGTTACACCCGACGTTTGGAACGAGCGGGAAATGCGGGATGCACTGGCCCGGCGGGACGTCAGTGAGATCTACCGGCAGCTTCGCCGGCACGGCGTTTCGCAGCGACAGATTGCAGCCTCGACGGGGCAGTCGCAATCCGAGGTGTCCGAGATCCTCAAGGGGCGGCAGGTCATGGCATATGACGTGCTCGCCCGGATCGCCGACGGGCTGGGTATCCCGCGGGGCTACATGGGCCTCGCGTACGACGGGGCGACCGCGATGCGGGTCGCGAAGGCGACCAACGCCCCCGACGCTGAGGAGGACGAGTCGGTGAAGCGCAGGAAGTTCCTGTCCCACGCCGCGGCGGTGACGATGGGCGCCGCGGTCTTCGGCACCGAAACCAGTTCCTGGTTGCCGGCCAACGCCCAGACCCCGGCGCCGGCCCGGATCGGCATGACCGACGTGCAGCAGATCCACGCCGCCACCAAGGCCTTGCGCGACCTCGACTACCGCTACGGCGGCGGAACCTGCCGTGACGCCGTGGTGGCCCAGCTGTCCTGGGCGCAGCAGCTGCTGGAGTCCAGCGCCGCCGAACCCGTGCGCAAGCAGCTCTTCGTGGCGCTGGCGGACATGCACAGCCTGGCCGGCTGGACCTCGTTCGACGTGGGCCTGCTCGACCCCGCCCGCGGCCACTTCGGCAAGGCGCTGGAGTTCGCGAAGCAGGCCGAGGACGACGGCCTGGTGGCCAGCGTGCTGTACCGGATGGGCCGCGTCTACCTGCACTACGAGGAGCCCAACGAGGCGCTGAAGCTGTTCCAGCTGGGCCAGATCGCCGCGCAGGACTCCGGTTCCGCGCTGACCGTGGCCGTGCTGTGCGCCAACGAGGCCTGGGCCTACGGCATGCTGAACAAGCCGGACCAGGTGCAGAAGATGGTCGGCCGCACCAAGGACGAGTTCGCCCGCGCCCGCGCCGACGAGGCGCCCGACTGGGTGCGCTTCTTCACCGAGAACGACCTGCACGGCATGATCGGCTCCGCGCACGACGCGCTGTCGGTGTTCGACCCCAAGAAGCACGCGTCGATCGCCGTCGCCGAGACCATCAAGTGCAATGAGGCCTACGGCTCGGACATGGCGCGCACCCACGTCTTCGGCCTGAGCCTGCAAGCCACCAACCACATCCGGGCCGGCGACCTGCAGGAGGGCGTCAAGGTCGGGCGCCGGGCGCTGGAGCACGGCGAGCGGGTCAAGTCCCAGCGCGTCGCCGACCGGCTCAAGCCGCTGGAACTCGAAGCGGGCAAGCACCGGATGAACTCCGACGTCCGCGACCTGTTCGAGGCCGTCCGGCGGTTCCGTCGGGTGTGAGCTCGACGCGCCGGGGCAGCGGTGCTGTCGGTCCGAAACGATGAGCATGAAGACACAACCACTGGAACAGGGTCGGTGCATCCCGCCGGAGCTGGAGCTGGCACTGACCGAGATCTGCGCCGCCGTCGGCCTCGACCCGACCGGCGCGCGGTTGCTCCGAATCGTCAACAACGGCGTTTTCCTGCTTCGAGATCAGCGCGTGGTCGTCCGCGTCGTGCTTTCCCCGTCGTTCACCTATCGAGCCTTCAACGCCGTGGAAGCCGCGCGCTGGCTGGCCGCGCACGGGGTTCCCGCCGTTCGCCTGCTGCCGGGTCTTGAGCAGCCGGTCCAGGTGGGCGAGCACCTGGCGACCTTCTGGGAGTACGTGCCCGAGACCGGGCCGATGCCCGGCGGCGCCGACCTCGGCGAGCTGTTGCGGCGGATGCACTCGAAGCCGCCGTCCCCGACCTTCCTGGACTGGCAGCCGATGGCCGACATCCGGCGCCGGCTGACCGACGCGGTGGACATCGATCCGGCCGATCACCAGTTCCTCGCGCAGCGCTGCGATGCGTTGGAAGAGCGCCTGGCGACGCTGCGGTTCCCGCTGGCGCGCAGCGTCATCCACGCGGACGCGCACCTCGGCAACGTGATCGGCGGCGCGGACGGGCCGCTGCTGTGCGACCTGGATTCGCTGTGCATGGGCCCGCCGGAGTGGGACCTGACGCCGATCGCGGTGGGGCGGCTGCGGATGGGGCACCCGCCGGGCTGGCACGACGACCTGGCGGAGGCCTACGGATTCGACATCACGCGCTGGGAAGGCTTTCCGGTGCTGCGCGAACTGCGCGAGCTGAAGATCACCACCGGGGTGCTCCCGATCCTGCGCAGCAATCCCGGGGTTCGCGAGCAACTGCACCAGCGGCTGCGCACGATCAGGGACGGAGATCTCTTCACGCAATGGGTGCCGTACAGCTGATCCGGTCTATTGCTAGGCCGAACGGGCGATGTTGGGGCGATCGTCGCGTTCGTTCGGCAATTTCTGCTGACGAGCGTTCGGTGGAAGGGGTAAACCATACGGGCGAACTGCTGCATCGGTGCGTTGCTACGGGACGGGCTGTCGATGAGGAACGCGAAGATCTTGCCGCGGATGCCGCGTTGGCGCCGGGCGCACGCGTTGCGCGCTGCGCAGGTGCTCGACGAAGTGGTGGACAGCCAGGCCGGTTCGCTGCCCCGGCTGCCCGAAGACCTCCGGCGCCGGCACGCCGATCACCTCGCGGAGCTAGTCCTGCTGGCCCAGGCATACCGCCATTACGCCGCAGGCTGGATCACCCGGCAGGAGCTGGAGCACTGCGGCCGGGTCGCGGTGCAGCGGTTGGAAGGCGACTGCTGCGTGCCGCTCGTGCAGCTCGCCGATGGTGAATGACCACTCGGCGACGGGTGCGTCATCGGCGGGCTCGTCGGGTATCTGAGTGTCGGCGCGCCGGTTGAACTGGGGGTTCGACGATCGGCGCAGGCCGGTTCGGTCCGGGCGAATTCGGTGTTTTCCCTGGTGATGGCCGCTGTTTTCGGCATCGCGAGCCGGTAGCGCCCGCGATCCCGCAGTTCTTCGCGTCCTGGTGCGTGCGCATGCCCGGGCGTGCTCGTTGATTTCTCCGCACTACCGCTCACGCAGGTGAGCGGGACTTCGTGGTGCGTGCGTTTTTTCCGGAATTGTTGGATGGGAGATGGTTTTGTGCGGTCCGGATGTCCGGTCGGAGCGGCTGGGGGAATTGCTGGACGAGGATCCGCTGCTGCGGCTCTACTGCGCGACGACGGTCGGCGAGCACCGGGCGGCGGGAGAGCTGTCCGCGGCGCGGAACGCGATCCCCCTGGGTGAGTTGGCGCGCTGGGAGTTCCCCGGCGATGTGCTGTGGTTGAAGCGGATCGTGGCCGGCCGGCCGCCGGCCTGGACGGCGCCGGAGCACCTCGCCGAGTTCGTGGTCCGGCCGCTGCTGATCACGTTCCGCGGGTTGGTGGCGCGGGGTTTCCTGCCGGTCGGCGAGCTCGGCGTCGAGCTGGACTCGGCGGCGACGGCCACCGGGCGCATCGTGCTCGGCGGGATTCGCCGCGCGCGGTCCGAGGTGCCGGGCGTTGTTGCCGCGCTGGACGAGAAGCTGGACCAGCTGGCGGCCGCGTGCATGCTCATCGGCGGCGACGAGCAGGACCGGGTCCGGGACGCTTTCGACCGCGTCATCGCGCAGGAATTGCGCCACTTGGCCGAGTCGACCGCGGCCGCGTTCGCCGGTGACCACCCGTGGCGCCGCTTCGTGCACGTCGTCGCGGCGGAGCAGCACGAGATCCTCAGCCGGGTCGTCCGGCTGGTCCGGGCGCGCAGCGCGCGGCGCCGGAACGAGCCGGGCCTGCCGCGGCCGCTGGTCGCCGTGGACCTCGACTTCTGCGCCTTGCACCCGAAGCACCGGGTCGGCGAGGCGTTGCGCCGGTTGGGCGAAGCGCACGGCATCGACGAGTTCGCCGACCCGGCGCGGCTCGACGTGCTGCCTGGGCTGTACCGGCCGGGTTGGCGCCCGTTCCTGGCGGCGAACGGGCTGCTGGCGCGTTTTCCCGAACTCGACTGGGACGCGTTGTACGCCGAGTACCGCCAGCACGTCGCGTGGCACCGGGAAGCCCTGCTGACCGACGACCCGGCGCCGGGACTGGTGGAATTCGTCCGGGACCTGGAACAAGCCGGTGCCCGGGTCGTCTGGTTGACCGGTCGCCGCCACCGCATGCGGGCCGCCACCGAAGAGGTCCTGAGCCGCCACGGACTCGGCCACCTCGACCTGCGCACCACCGATGACGGGCCGGTCGCGGGGCAGAAGGTCGCGGCGCTGCGCGACATGCCGGAGCACGAGCTCGTCGCCGCCTTCGACGACTCGGCCGACAACCGCGAAGCGCTGCGGGCGGCGTTCCCCGCCGCCTCGGTGGTGGCCGCGCGACCACCCGGGTTCACTGTGGACAGTGAAGGAACTCGTTGCGGGATAAGGACGTTCGAGTCGCTGCCGCAGCCGGTTCCGCTGGGGCGCGGGCACTCGGCCGACGCGCCGCAGCTGTCGCACGTGACGTCGCTGAGCAGACTGCGGATCGGGGACCTCAGCACCCGCCCCACGATCTGGTCGCACGGCGTGGAACTGACCGCGGCGGAGCAGTCGCGGATCGTCGAGTCGCTGGTCGCGACTGCGGTGGCCGACGGGCGGCGGCTCGGCCGCGAGGTCGGCGCTCGCGCCGATCCGGCGGCGACCTGCCGGGCGGTGTGGCGGGTCGTGACGGCGAAACCGTTCGGCGCGTCCAGGACGGCGTATCCGCCCGAGGCGGCCGAACGGGACATGCTCGCCTCGATCGAGGCCGGTGCACGCATCCCGTTCGTAGTGGTGGGGCCGTCGCTGAAGCAGGACGGCTCCCGGCTGAAGGCACTCGGCGGGCTCCCCGACCTCGCCGAGCTGGCCATGCTGATCCGGCTGCGGCAGCTCGACGAGGCCGTCCGGCAGATCCACCCGCCGGGCATCGCGGTGCGGGCGCTCACCGATGCCAGCCACTTCAGGTTCCGGGAGCCGCGCCGCTACGCGGGCTACCACCGGGAGCTGGTCGCGCAGGTGGCGAGCGCGGGGCTGCGGGACGTGGTGGCGGTCGAGGACTTCGACGACGCCGCCGACGCGCATCCGAGGTGTGGCGACCGCACGCAGCGGCCGGAGCTGCTGGCGAAGCACCGCGACCGGTACGCCACGGCGTTCGCCGGGCTGGACGTCCGCCGCGATCCGCGGGCGGCGCTGGAGGAAGCCGACGCCCGGGATCCGGCCGGGCCGGGGCGGCCGCGGTTCGCCGAGCTGTTCCGCTCCGTGCTGCAGGCCGTCGACATCCCCTGCCCCGGCGGCGATCCGTTCGCGTGGTCGCAGCGGATCTACGCGGATCCCTTCGACCTGACCGACCCGGCGGTGCCGGCCGAGGTCCGCCGGGCGCGCGGCGACCTGCTGGCGACGGCGTGGCGGGAAACGATCACCTACCTGGCGAACAAGCACGTCGACGAGGAACTCGACTACTCGGTGCTGTGGCGGGAGGGCTGCGTGCGGATGAGCCTGTCCATCCGCCCGGCACCGGGCCGGCTGCGGTTCGTCCCGCTCGGCGGCGCCGGGGTGATGCCGTGGCACGGCACGGCCGCCCTCAACGACCTCTGCGAGGTGTCGGTCGACTACGCGATCTCGCTGGTGGACCAGGGTTTCGTGCCGGTGCGCGCGGCGCGGGACAGCGCCCAGCCGTGGTTCATGGTCCAGGCCAGGGCCGTGGACCGCGCCGGGACGCTCGACCCGGCGGTCTTCGACCGCATCCGGCTGCGCAGCAAATGACCGGTGCTCCTGCGGGAGGGGCGGCGGTTTCGCGCGAAACCGCCAACCGTCCGCACGCGGATCGCCGTTTTCGCGCGAAACCGCCAGATACTCGACTGACCCGGCGCGAAGACGAGAGCGCCCCCGGCCGAATCGCTCGGCCGGGGGCGCCCCTGCACTGCCTTGGAGGTTGTTTCAGGATGCGGCGTCAGCCGCATGCGGTGTGGGACTCAGCTGGCACCGCCGCGGGTTCTCAGACGTCGTCTGGCGAGGACAGCCCCAGCGCCGCGTATTTGGTATACGCAAGTCGGGGATCCCGGAGTCCAGACGGCGTCTGAGGTTCCGCTACCCGCACCGCTATGCAAGCCCCATCCTGAAATGTTTTTTAGTTCTTCGGCTTGCCCAGGCGCAGGGCGAGGACCAGGCCGAGGGCGACCACGACCACCGCGCCCACGATCCACGGCCAGACCGGCATGCCGCCGGACTCCGCCGAGTCCGCCTGCTGGCCGGGCTGGTCCGCGTTCTGCGGAGCCGGGGCCGGGGTGCCCTTGCCCGGCGCGGTCAGCGTGAAGGTGACCTTGCCGGGCACCGGGTGGCCGTCGTTGGACAGCACCCGGTAGCCGACCGTGTAGACACCCGCCGGACCGAGCTCCCGGACCGGTACGACGACCGAGTTGCCCTCGACCCGCACCTCCCCGTCGGTCCAGTACGTGCCGTCCGGGCCGACCACGTTGACCGTGTTGTAGCCCTCGCCGGTGCGCACCGGCTGGTCGAAGGTCAGCCGGACCTCACGGGGCCCGGTGGCCAGCTGCGCGCCTTCCGGCGGGTCGCTGCTGACCAGCACGTTGTGCGCGAGCGCCGTGCCCGCGCCGCCGAGCAGCGCGACCAGCGCCAGCGCCGCGATCGCGAGCAACCGCTTCACGACTCGTCCTTCCCGGATTCCTGCTGCTTCGCAGCCTGTCCGGCGTTCCGGCTGCGCGCGAGGGCACCGGCGCCCACGCCCAGGCCGAGCGCGCCGACCAGCAGCCCGGCACCGCCCAGCCAACGGGCCGTGTCGTCACCGGCGCCGGTGGCCTGCTCGCCGGCCTCCTGGCCGTGCGAGCTCCCGCCGTGCGAGTGCCCCTCCTCGGCCTTCTCGACCAGCTTCAGCGTCGGGGCCGGGTGCTCCGGCTCCTCGCCGTTCGGCGGCGTCGGAGCGTCCCAGTTCACGACCTCGCCGTTGTCGTAGGTCTGGGTGGTGGGCAGCAGCAGTTCGTCGGTGTTGGTCGGCAGTGCGCCGAGCGTCGCCTCGAACTCGTTGAACTCGTTCGGCCCGATCCGGTTGCCCGGCTGCGCGGTCCACGTGATGCTGCGCACAGTTTCGGTGACCTGTGCGCCCGCCACCTCGACCGGCGCGATCGCGACCCGCTCCACCGCGACGGTCCAGCCCGGCATCGGCTTGGTGCGCACCGAGCTCAGCGGGTACTGCTCCGGCAGGGTCACCTTGACCTGCACGGTTCCGGCGTTCGGCCGCTCGTTCGGGACCCGGAAGGCGACCTTGGCGTAGCCTCCCTTGGCCGCCTCGCCGGGCTGTGCGGAAACGTGCGCGGACGCCGTCCCGGCGCCCATTAGCGCAACAATCCCGCAAGCGGCGGTCAGCGCCGCGGATCGAACCGCGAATCGATTTGTCGACATGTTCTTGAATCTCCTGCGTTTCGGACTATTCGCGCGCGCGGATACGCGACGAAATGGCGAAAGAGCAACGATCAGGTGGCGAATTCCACGTGATCGCCACCGGTGGCAAGAGATTCCGGCGGCCCGCGACGGGCATGAATGCGCTGGTAGATCAGCTGAGCCAGGGTACGCACCGTGACCACGGAGACGCACACCGTGCGCGGCTGCGCAACCACCGGTAGTGGGGTCGACTTGCGGGGCAGGATGGATCCGAGGAGGCGTGCGACTACGAAGAGTGCCCGCTCGGCGCGGGCCATAACGAGCCCGGTCAGCAGCACCACGGCGGCGTGCCCGAGCGTCATGACCAGCGGCGAGAACCGCATCCCGGTGTACCCGAGGCCGTCCTGGTGGGACGCCACGAGCTGGAGAAATACGTGAAGTGCCAGCTGGCTGGCGCTCAAAGCCCCTAGAATGCCCCACGACCCGCGCTTGCGATCAGCGAGTGCCACACCGGCACCGGCCAACAGGCCGGTGATCACCAAGGTTGTACCCGGATCGGGTAACGACCCCCCGGCGGCCGCATGTGCGGCCACGGACAGTGACGCCGACGTGGTGGCCAAACCGGCACCGCGCAGGACGCGCAACGCGCCCTGCGTAGGTCTGATTCCGGCTGCCACGGCGCCCAAGTCTAGGTGTCGGTTCGGCCACGCTGACCGCAGGTGAGCTTGCCTTGTTCACCCGATTGGGTCACGGTTTACGGGTTGCAGACGGTCCGGAGCTACCAGCTGCACATTTGCCGGCCACTTAGTTCCAGATCGTCGTAACCGACGACGGAGAGGAGGGGGCGTCGCCGAAAGTCGGCGCCGAAACCTGTGTCGACCGAAACAAAACAAAGTGGTGAGCCCACCGAGGGCCACCATACAACTGGATTGACAGGAAGCCCCGAGTTCCTCGGGAAACCGCGCACGGACTGGGTCGTGTTCGGAGTCACCGCGGCCATCATGTTCGCCGTGGTGCTCTGGGGTGCGGTGGGTACCGACTCGCTGAGCACCGCGTCGAAGGCGGCACTGAACTGGCTGCTGACCAACACGGGCTGGGGCTTCGTGCTCGCGGCTACCGCGTTCGTCATCTTCGCCCTGTACCTGGCCTTCAGTAAGTTCGGGCGGATCCCGCTCGGCAAGGACGGGGAGCAGCCGGAGTTCCGGACGATCTCCTGGATCGCCATGATGTTCAGCGCCGGTATGGGCATCGGTTTGATGTTCTTCGGCGTTAGCGAGCCGCTGGGGCACTTCGTCTCACCGCCGCCGGGGACGTCCCCCGCGGAGAGCGAAGAGGCCATCAAGACGGCCATGGCGACCTCGCTGTTCCACTGGACGCTGCACCCGTGGGCGATCTACGCCGTGGCGGGTCTGGCGATCGCCTACAGCACCTTCCGCCGCGGGCGCCGCCAGACGATCAGCGCCGTGTTCCTGCCGCTGATCGGCAAGCGCAACTCCGAGGGCCCGCTCGGCAAGGTGATCGACATCCTCGCGCTGTTCGCGACGCTGTTCGGTTCCGCGGCCTCGCTGGGCATCGGCACCCTGCAGATCCGCAGCGGTCTGGAGAGTGCGGGCTGGCTGGCCAAGGACTCGGCCGGCAGCACCGTCCTGGTGGCGATCATCGTCGTCCTGACGGTGTGCTTCATCCTGTCCGCGGTGTCGGGCGTGGAGAAGGGCATCCAGTGGCTGTCCAACATCAACATGGTGTTGGCGGGTGTGCTGGCGCTGTTCGTGTTCGTCGTCGGCCCGACGGTGTTCATCCTCGACCTGCTGCCCACCTCGGTGGGGTCCTACATCAGCGAGTTCGGCGAGATGGCCTCGCGCGCCGGCGCCACCGGCGGCGACGAGATGCAGAGCTGGCTGGCCAGCTGGACGATCTTCTACTGGGCGTGGTGGATCTCGTGGACGCCCTTCGTGGGCATGTTCATCGCCCGCATCAGCCGCGGCCGCACCATCCGGCAGTTCGTGGCCGGCGTGCTGTTGGTGCCCAGTGGCGTCAGCCTCATCTGGTTCGCGATCTTCGGCGGCGCTTCGATCGACGCCCAGAAGGCGGGTGCCAACGTCTACGGCGAGGGCTCCGCGGAGGCGCAGACCTTCGACGTGCTGGGGACCATGCCGTGGGCGACGGTCACCTCGGTGCTGGTGATGGTCCTGGTGGCGATCTTCTTCGTCTCCGGCGCCGACGCCGCGTCGATCGTGATGGGCACGCTGTCCCAGCGGGGCGCCATCGAGCCGAGCAAGTGGGTGGTGGTCTTCTGGGGTGCCGCGACCGGTGCCGTGGCCGCGATCATGCTGGTCATCGGCAGCGCAGGCGGTGATGAGGAGAAGGCGCTGGACGGCATCCAGAACCTGACCTTCATCGGGGCACTGCCCTTCGCCATCGTCATGGTGTTCATGTGCGTGGCCTTGCTCAAGGACCTGCGCAGGGACGACGTGACGTTGCGCGACGCCAAGGGCGCCGAGGTGCTCGAACAGGCGGTCATCGCCGGTACCGAGGAGCACGACGGCGAGTTCCAGCTGGTGACCACGCCGGCCGAGGCCGACGAGAGCGAGGCCACCGCGACGGCGCCTGCCGGCGGAAAAGAGTAAGAAGCGTGAACTTCCTGGACTACGTCGCATCCAGGTGGCAATCGCTGCTGGTGGATTCCTACCAGCACGCCAGCATGGTGGTGCAGTGCATCGTGCTGGCGACGATCGTCGGCGTCCTGGTCGGGGTTGCGGTCTACCGCAGCCCCGCCGGGGCGGCGATCGCCACCGCTCTCTCGAGCGCGATCCTGACCATCCCGTCGTTCGCCCTGTTCGGCCTGCTCATCCCCGTGCTGGGGCTGGGCGTCGCGCCGTCGGTGGTGACGCTGGTGCTGTACGCGCTGCTGCCGATCATCCGCAACACCATCGTCGGGTTGTCTACAGTCGACCAGCCGATCTTGGACGCGGCCCGCGGCATCGGCATGAGCCGGTTCGGCGTGCTGACCCGCGTCGAGCTGCGGCTGGCCTGGCCCGCGATCCTCGCGGGCATGCGGGTGAGCACCCAGATGCTGATGGGCATCGCCGCCATCGCGGCCTACGCCAAGGGCCCCGGCCTGGGCAACCTGATCTTCAGCGGCCTGAGCCAGCTGGGCGGCGCGAACGCGCTGAACATGGCCATCGCCGGCACCGTCGGCGTGATCATCCTGGCGCTGCTGCTGGACGCCCTCTTCGTGCTGTTCGGGCGGTTGACGACATCGAGAGGTATTCGTGGCTGACGACAACAACACCCCCGCCGGCGGGCACGGCGTCGAGATCTGCCTGGACGAGGTCTCCAAGCGCTACCCCGGGCAGAAGCTGTCCGCGGTGGAGTCGGTGACCATGACCATCCCGGCAGGCGAGACCGTGGTGCTGGTCGGGCCGTCCGGCAGCGGCAAGACCACCACCATGCGGATGATCAACCGGTTGATCGAGCCGACGTCCGGCAAGATCACCATCGGTGGGCAGGACGTCCTCGGCCTCGACCCGGACAAGCTGCGCCGCGAGATCGGCTACTCGATCCAGCAGGCCGGCCTGTTCCCGCACCTGACCGTCGGCGAGAACGTCGGCGTGGTGCCCGGCCTGGTCGGCTGGGACAAGAAACGCATCCGCGAGCGGGTCGACGAGATGCTCGACCTGGTCAACCTGGACCCGGGCGAGTTCCGCGACCGCTACCCGCGGCAGCTCTCCGGCGGTCAGCAGCAGCGCGTCGGCGTGGCGCGGGCGCTGGCGGCCAACCCGCCGGTGCTGCTGATGGACGAGCCCTTCGGAGCCGTGGACCCGATCACCCGCGGGGTCCTGCAGGACGAGCTGATGCGCCTGCAGGCCGAGCTGGGCAAGACGATCGTGTTCGTGACGCACGACTTCGACGAGGCGGTCAAGCTCGGCGACCGGATCGCGGTGCTCGGCGAGCGCTCCAAGATCCTGCAGTACGACACGCCGGAGGCCATCCTGGCCAACCCGGCGGACGACACCGTGGCCGGCTTCGTCGGCGCCGGTGCCGCGCTCAAGCAGCTCACCCTGCGGCGGGTCCGCGAGATCGAGGTGGGCCAGGTGCCGACGGCGACCATCGACGAGTCGCCCGCGGTGCTGAAGGAGCGCTTGGGCACCCGCCGCGGCGCGATCGGCCTGGTGCTGGACAAGCGCAACCGCCCGTTGCGCTGGGCGACCGCCCGCGAGGCCGGCGCCGTGTCCAGGTTGGACCGCGCCGGGCGGCCGGTGGAGGACAGCGTCGCGCTGGCCTCGACGCTGCAGGACGCGCTGGAAGCGATCCTCACCGACGACGACGGCGTCGCGGTGGTCACCGGTTCCCGCGGCGAGTACGTCGGCGTGGTCGACATCGACACGGTGATGAACACGATCAAGGCGCTGCGCGAGGAGCACGCCGAGGACGAACCGACCGAGGACCAGTCATGAGCAGCCAGTTCGCTTCGGACTCCGGGTCCCGCAGGGCGGAGCGGCTGCGGCTGCTGGCGCAGCCGATCGCGGTCGCGGCGCTGGTCGTCGGGGTGCTGGGCTGGGCGTTCAGCCAGGACAACGACGAGGTGACCGCGCGCAGCATCAACTCGACCACGATCCTCAGCCTGACCTGGACGCACTTCCTGCTCAGTCTCGCGGTCGCGGTGATCGTCGTCGCGGTGGCGGTGCCGCTGGGCGTGGTGCTCAGCCGCGGCTGGGCGCGGCGGGCGGTGCCGCTGGTCATCGGCCTGGCCAACATCGGCCAGGCCGCGCCCTCGGTGGGTCTGCTGGTGCTGTTCTTCCTGATCACCGGCGGCGCGACCGGGTTCTGGATCGCGGTGCTGCCGATCGCCTTCTACGCGCTGCTCCCGGTGCTGCGCAACACCATCGTCGGCCTGCAGCAGGTCGATCCCTCGCTGATCGACGCGGGCCGCGGCATCGGCATGTCGGCGACGGGCGTGCTGGCGCGCATCGAGCTGCCGCTGGCCGTGCCCTACATCCTGGCCGGCCTGCGCACTTCGCTGGTGCTGGCTGTCGGCACCGCGACGCTGGCGCTGTTCGTCGGCGCCGGCGGGCTCGGCGAGATGATCAACACCGGCTACAAGCTGAACGACTGGACAGTCATGGTCGTCGGCGCGGTGCTGGCGATGTCGCTGGCGCTGCTGGTCGACTGGCTGGGCGCGCTGGCCGAGACGTACCTGTCGCCGAGGGGGTTGCGATGAACCGGAAGATGTCGCGCCGCGGCGCGTTCAAGCTGGCCTCGGTGGCGATGACCGGCGTGCTGCTGACCGGCTGCGGGCTCAGCTCGGGCGGCTCGGTGCCGCTCGCGGTGGAACCGGGAACCATCCGGCCGGTGCCCGAACTGCAGGGCGTCACGATCACCGTCGGCTCCAAGGACTTCACGGAGCAGCTGGTGCTCGGCTACATCGCCGAGTTCGCGCTGTCCGCGGCCGGCGCCGAGGTCCGCGACCTGACCAGCATCGTCGGCTCGGCCAGCGCCCGGAAGGCGCTGGAGAGCAGCCAGATCGACATCCTGTGGGACTACACCGGGTCGTCCTGGATCAGCTACAACGGCAACACCGACCCGATCCCGGACGCCCGCGCCCAGTACGAGGCCGTCAAGAAGCTGGACCTGGAGCGCAACGGTGTCGCCTGGACGGCGATCACCTACGACGTGGACAACACGTACGCGTTCTCGGTCAACCAGGACGCGGCGCGGCGGCTGGGCGTGGAGAAGCTCTCCGACATCCCGAAGATCATCGCGGAGAAGCCGGACGAGGCCTCGTTCTGCATCGACAGCGAGTTCGCCAGCCGCAACGACGGCATGCCGGGGGTCGAGGAGGAGTACGGCTTCACCGCGGACCGGTCGAAGGTGAAGGTGCTCACCGAGGGCAGCATCTACCAGGCCACCCAGAACGGGACCTGCACCTTCGGCGAGGTGTTCACCACCGACGGGCGGATCCAGGCGCTGAACCTGAAGGTCCTGGCGGACGACCGCCAGTTCTTCCCCAGGTACAACCTCGGCATCACGACCCGCGACGAGCTCCTCAAGCGATACCCGCAGATCACGTCGGTCTTCGAGCCGGTGTCGGAGAAGCTGACGAACGCGGAACTGCTGAAGATGAACGCCCAGGTGGACGTCAACGGCCGGGACCCGGCGGACGTGGCGAGGGAGTGGATGGTCCAGCAGGGCCTGGTGAAACTCCCCGGCGGAGAAGCCGCAGGCCGCTGACCTGCCGCCGCCGGCCCCACCCACCGAGGACCACAGTTTCAATTGAAACTGTGGTCCTCGACGTTCCGTCCGCAGTTTCAATGAGGGTTTTTCATCCTGGTGAGCCCGCAGTCGCGGGTCGCAAAGCTGCACGTCGATGGGGTGTCGCATGCGCCGCAGGCGCATAACCCACCTACGACACTTGCACCGCCGCGGGTTCACGGTGCCCACCCCTTCGGGGTTCCCTCGGCGAGGACGGCCCCTCCGCCGCGTATTGGACATACATCAGGAGGGGCACCCACAGACCAGGGAGCCTCTGAGGTTCCGCCACCCGCACCGCCACGCGAACTGAGGTTGGAAAGACCTCAATTGAAACTGTGGACGAACCGCAGTGGTGGGCGTGTGTTACTTGGTGTGGCGGGTGGCGACGCCGAAGCGGCCGAGCAGGTCGTCCTCGATCCGCCCGAGCTCCGCGTCGACCGCGCGGTGCGCGGACTTCCGCCGCTGCGCGGGCATCCGCTCCGCGGCCCGCACCGCGCTCGTCAGCTGCGCCAGCCGCGCCGCCGTCCGCTCCGCGTACTGCTCCGCGACGGCCGCCTCCTCGCCGCTCGCCGACTGCTCGCGGAGCTCGCGCAGCGCTTCGCCGTCGCCGGCGATCCGCGCGTGCAGCGCCGCGCCGCGGCCGGTGAAGCTGCCCAGCTGGTCCACCGGCACGCCCAGCCGATGCGCGCGCATCCGCTCGTAGCGCTCGCGCGCCACCGACACCGCGTGGATCGCGAACGGCGCGACCACCGGGACGACCACCTTGGCCACTCCGATGATCTTCTTGGCGTTGCCCGGGGTGATGCGCCCGTGCTCGCCCTTCTGGATCGCCTTGGCGGCCTTCTTGTCCGCCTTCTTCGCCGCCTTGACGGCCTTGCGGGTGCCGTTCGTGCCCGCCTTCCGGACCCCGCATCGGGTCGTGCGCTTCCTCACCGCGGCCGACACCTCCCTGTCCTGCGGTTGCCATTGCGGTCACCTTAAGACCGGACCTGGGGTGGTACGACATCGAGCCGCGCCCGTTCGGGCACGGTGGGTAGTCGCGTCGCGGTCGTGTCACCGGGGTGATGGGCGCGTCTGTCGGAGCGACGGCATACGCTTCACACGTGAAGGAGAAGGTGCTGCTCGACGCGGGCGTCGTAACACGGTGCCGTCGACGCGTGCACCTCGAGAACGATCCGGCGCAGGACGAACCGCCGGCGCAGATGGATCTGGGCATCGAGCAGCGCATCGCCGATGCCGCGGAACACCGCCGGTACGTCGCGAAACTGCTGGGTAGCGCGTTCGGCGAGGACTGGGCGGAGATCCCGCGCGGGGCCGCGGCCGGCCGCGAGGAGCTGACGCTGGCCGCGATGCGCGCCGGCACGCCCTACATCTCGTCGGCCCAGCTGCCCGCCGACCCCACCGGCGGCCGGCGCGGTTCGGTCGACCTGCTGGTGCGCAGCGGCGACGGTTACGTTCCGGTGCTGGTGGTGCGCCACAAGATCACCGATCCGGGCAGCGGTGCCCGGGTGTCGCCGATCGGCCGGCCGGTGCCGGCGGCCGCCCGGATCGACCAGGCCCGCAAGGTGCGGGCGCAGCCCCGCGACCAGTTGCGCCTGGCGCACGCCCTGCGGCTGCTGGAGGCGTGCGGGATGAGCGCGGCGCCGAACCTCGGCGGCGTGATCGGCGTCGAGGCCGACGTGGTGGTCTGGCACTACCTGGACGTGCCGAACTGGCCCGGCGGCCGCACCGCGATCGCCGAGTACGAGGCGCGGTTCGCCGACCGCCTGGCGGTGGCCTCGGCCGCCGCCGAGGAGGCGGAGCCGCTCGCGCTGCCTTCGCGGATCAACGAGTGCAAGGGCTGCCCGTGGTGGCCGACCTGCGAATCCCAGCTGCGCGAGAACCGGGACGTCAGCCTGGTGGTGCGCGGCGAGGACGCGGTGGCGCTGCGCGACGTCGGTGTGTCCACAGTGGACGAGCTGGCCGCGATGCCGCTCGCGGAGGCGGAGTCGCTGCCGCTGACCGGGGTCCGCAACACCGACGCGATCCTGCTCGCCAAGGCGTGGCTGCGGAACCTGCCGCTGGTGCGGCGGGTCCGCGACCTGTCGGTGCCGCGCGCGGACGTCGAAGTCGACGTGGACATGGAGAGCTACGCCGACGCCGGGGCCTACCTGTGGGGCTGCTGGCTCTCCGGCGTGGACATCGGCGAGGAGCCCGGCTACCGGGCGTTCGTCAGCTGGGAGCCGCTGCCGTCCGACGACGAGGCGCGGTCCTTCGCGGACTTCTGGACGTGGTTCGGCTCGGTGCGCCGCCGCGCGTACGAGCGGGGCCTGAGCTTCCGCGCCTACTGCTACAACGAGCTCGCGGAGAACCGCTGGATGCTCGCCTCGGCCGAGCGGTTCGCCGGCAAGCCGGGCGTGCCATCGGTGGCCGAGGTGCGCGAGTTCATCGGCTCGGCCGAGTGGGTCGACCTGTTCGCATCGGTGCGGGAGCAGTTCCTGTGCCCGAACGGCAAGGGCCTGAAGGTGATCGCGCCGAGCGCCGGGTTCGGCTGGCGGGACGCCGAGGCCAGCGGCGAGAACTCGATGCGCTGGTACCGCGACGCGGTGGGCCTCGGCGGCGGAGTGCCGGTGCTCTCCCAGCGCGACCGGATCCTGGACTACAACGAGGACGACGTTCGGGCGACCTGGACGATCCGCCGCTGGATGACCTCCGAGGCGTCCAACGAGATCCCCTACGCCGCCGACCTCTGACGACTGCCCGGCGCGGCGAGCGGTGATCTCCGCTCGCCGCGGCGAGTTGGCACGATCAGTGACCATTGTGGACTAGCTTTTTCGTCTGATCGGGTTAATATCTCCGTGGTCGCCACTTCCCCTCGCGACCGTTCGTGATCGTTCGGTTAAGGGAGTAGCGTGATTCGTCGATGTCTTGCTGCGCTGATCGTGGTCCTGACCGCGGGTGTCGCGGCGCCGTCCGCAACCGCCGCGCCGCCGTCGAAGAAGGTGTCCGTCGAGCGCGTGCCGCTCGCCGACGCCGCACCTGAAGTCCCCGGCAAGGGACGGGAGATCCGCCGGTCCAAGCCGTTCGCGATGGCCGCCCTGCGGTGGAACGGCAAGAACCCGGACCTCGTCGAGGTGCAGGCGCAGCACCTCGACGGCACCTGGGGCGAGTGGCAGCGGCTGCCCGCCGTGGACGGCCAGGACCGCGGCCGGCCGGGCGGGAAGCAGGCGAGCGAAGCGGCCTGGCTCGGCGACTCGACCGCGATCCGGGTGCGCGCCGAGTCCGGCGGCGCCCCGGTCGACGCGAAAACCGTGTCCGTGCTGCTGATCGACCCCGGGGCCGCGCAGGCCGCGAGCACCGCGGCGAAGCCCACCGTGATCAGCCGCGCCGAATGGGGCGCCGACGAGTCGCTGCGCACCCAGTGCTTCCAGCAGCAGGCCGTCGGCGTCGAGTACGGCGACACGGTCCGGGCCGCGATCGTCCACCACACCGCGGGCACCAACGACTACACCGCGGCCGACTCCGCGCGCATCGTGCGCGGCATCTACGCCTACCACGCGAGCGAACTGCAGTGGTGCGACATCGGCTACAACGTGCTGGTCGACAAGTTCGGGCAGGTCTTCGAAGGGCGCTACGGCGGCCTGGAACTCCCGGTGTGGGGCGCGCACGCGCAGGGCTTCAACAAGGACACGGTGGGCGTGTCGATGCTCGGCGAGTTCACCTCGGTGGCGCCCAGCGCGACGCAGCTCGAATCCGTGGCGCAGGTCCTGGCGTGGAAGCTCGCCGGCAACTACCGCGATCCGTCCGGCGAGGTCACGATGGTGTCCGGCTACGGGGGATCGTCCGCGAAGTACCCGCTCGGGACCTCGGTGACCCTGCCGGTGATCCACGGCCACCGCGACGTCGGCTACACCGAGTGCCCCGGAAACCTGGCGTACCAGGAACTCCCGGCCCTGCGGCAGCGGGTGTCCGAGCTGATGGGCGACTGGACCGCCGGCGCGATCTACCGGAAGTGGCAGGCCACCGGCGCCGACGCGGGCCCGCTGGGCGGCGTGTACGAACTGGAGCGGGACGCCGCCGGCGGCGGGCGCCAGACCACGTTCGCCGCTGGTGCCAAGTCCGCGTACTGGTCCCCGGCCACCGAGGCGTCGCTGGTCGAGGGCATGATCCGGGACAAGTGGCGGGAGCTGAGCGCGGAGGCCGGCCCGCTGGGCTACCCGCGCACCGACGAACTGTCCACACCGGACGGATCCGGTCGCTACAACCACTTCGCCGGTGCCGACGGTTCGATCTACTGGACGCCGTGGACCGGGGCGCACGAGATCCGGGGCCTCATCAAGGCGAAGTGGGCGCAGCTCGGGTGGGAGAACAGCCCGCTGGGCTACCCGCGTACCGATGAGCTGGGCACGCCCGACGGGGTGGGGCGCTACAACCACTTCGACCGCTCGAACGGCTCGGTCTACTGGACGCCGGGCACCGGGGCGCACGAGATCCGCGGCGCGATCAAGGACCGCTGGGCACAGCTGGGCTGGGAGCGGTCGTACCTGGGCTACCCGACCAGCGACGAGTACTCGGTCCCGGGCGGCCGCCGCAGCGACTTCCAGGGTGGCTACGTCGTCTGGGACGCCGCGACCGGCAGCGTCACCGACCGGCGGTACTGACGCGCTACGCGCACGGGTGCCCCGAACCGAAAACGGTTCGGGGCACCCGCCTTTTCGGCCGCCGACCGGGTGCTTGCTTCGAGCGAGTTTCGCGCTTTTCCGCTCGCGCTCGACGATGGCCGGATCGGTTGATGTGAGGGCGCCGCTCTCGTATTGGCGCTGGTCAATGGCCGTGTGTGCTTTGTGCTGCTATAGCGACACAAAGCACACACGGCCACTGACTACGGGACGATGACTGCTCGGCCCTTGATCTGGCCGTGGTGGAAGCGCTCGTAGACCTCGGGCGTCTCGTCGAGGCCGAAGGTCTCCACGTGCGCCCGCAGCGCGCCCTGCCGCGCCAGGTCGAGGACCTCGATCAGCTCCGCGCGGGAGCCCCAGTACGGCGACGCCACCGAAACCTCGTGCGGCAGCAGGCCGAAACCGACCGGCAGCGGCGCTCCGGCGATCCCGACGATGGTGATGTCGCCTTCCACCGCGACCGACTGCGCCGCGATCTGCACCGTCGGCGCGATGCCGACGAAGTCCAGCACCACGTCCGCGCCCAACCCGCCGGTCAGCTCGCGCACGCGCTGCGCGGCGTTCTCGTCCGAGCGGGCCACGTCGTGCGCGCCGACCTCGCGGGCCAGCGCCAGCTTGTCGTCGGCCACGTCCAGCGCGATCACCCGCGCCCCGGTGGTGGCGCGCAGGATCTGCACCGCGAGGTGCCCGAGGCCGCCGGCGCCGATGACCACCGCGGTGCTGCCGCCGACCAGCTTCGGCAGCGAACGCTTGATCGCGTGGTACGGGGTGAGCCCGGCGTCGGTCAGCGGCGCGGCCTGCACCGGGTCCAGCCCGTCCAGCGGGACCAGGTGCCGGACGTCGTCCACCAGCAGGTACTCGGCCATCGCGCCGGGGCTGCCGAGGCCGGGCGGGCGGATGCCGAGCTCTGCGGCGCGGGTGCAGTAGTTCTCCTTGCCCTGCGCGCACTTCCAGCACACCCCGCAGCCCCACGGCCCGTACACCGCGACCGAGTCGCCCTCGGCGACGCCCCGCACGCCCGGCCCGAGCCCGGCGACGGTGCCGACGCCTTCGTGCCCGAGGGTGAGCGGCAGCTCGAACGGCAGCCTGTCGGCGGGCCAGCTCATCACGCCGATGTCGGAGTGGCACATCCCGGCGGCGGTCACCTTCAGCAGCACCTGCCCGGGACCCGGCTCGGGCTTCGGGACCTCGACGACCACCGGCGCCGCCCCGACCTGCTGGTACTGCACGGCTTTCATGACCCCGCCCATGCTCGAGCTCCCTTCGACGTTCACCTGAACAGGTGCTCATCCTCCGGCGGATCGGCCCCCAACGCACCTCCCGACCGTGTGGAGCGGGTGCCGTTTTCGCGCGAAAACGGCACCCGGCAGGCGTGGGGAGCGCCGTTTTCGCGCGAAAACGCCACAAGCACCCGGTCGTTACCGGGGTGCCATCCGCAGGGCGCCGTCCATCCGGATGACCTCGCCGTTGAGGTAGTCGTGCTCGACGATGTCCAGCGCGAGCTTCGCGAAGTCCTCCGGCGTGGCCAGCCGCTTCGGGAACGGCACGCTCTCGGCCAGCCCGGTGCGGAACTCCTCGCTGATGGTCGCCAGCATCGGCGTGTCCACGATGCCCGGCGCGATGGTCATCACCCGGATGCCCGACGACGCGAGGTCGCGCGCGGCCGGCAGCGTCAGGCTCGCCACGCCGCCCTTGGACGCCGAGTACGCGGCCTGGCCGATCTGCCCGTCGAAGGCGGCGACCGAGGCGGTGTTGATCACCACGCCGCGCTGGCCGTGCTCGCCGGGTTCGGTCTGGCCGATCGCCGCGGCGGCCAGCCGCAGCACGTTGAAGGTGCCGATCAGGTTGACCTCGATGACCTTGCGGAACAGGTCGAAGTCGTGCGGGCCCTTGCGGCCCACGATCCGCGCCGACGGCCCGATGCCCGCGCAGTTCACCACGATCCGCAGCGGAACCCCGGCCCCGGCGGCCTGGTCGACGGCGGTCTGCACCTGGTCCGCGTCGGTGACGTCGGCGGCCGCGTAGGTGACCCCGTCAACCACCGGCGCGTTGGCCACCGAGTCCGGCAAGTCCACCGCGAAGACCTGCGCGCCGCGCGATGCGAGCGCTCGTGCGGTGGCCGCGCCAAGGCCGGAAGCCCCGCCGGTGACGATCGCCGCGGTGTCGGTGATCAGCATCTGCTCGTTCCTTTGCGTTCGTTGCTGGTGTCCCGGCATGTCTAACACCTGGGAACGGTCGTGCCCAGCACCTGACGCGGAACGGACAGGCGGCGAACCGGCGCTCAGTGATGGCGGCGCACCCGCCGTTGCGAAGTCATCTCGACGAACGCCAGCAGCGCGACCAACGGCAGCGCGGCCAGCAACGCGAGGCCGGCGAACAGTGTGGCGATCCCGATCAGCTCCATGTTCAGAGCCTGGTCCGCCGCCCAGGGCCGCCGCGTCTGCCACCGGTGCGATTCTCCGGTCCGTCCGAGCGAAAGGCCGATCACCGAGGGTGCTCGGAAGCCCCGCGAATCCGTGGCGGGAGCGCGATTTCGCTGGAGATCGACGTTCACCCGGGTGGGTTCGGCCTTTCGTGAAGTCGGCCGCCAGCAGCGAAAACGAGGATGGCGGTGACGGAGAGCCACCACCATCCTCGCGGAATCGCCCCGCCTAGCGCTCGGTGGGCGGGCAGATCGCGTCGATGGCGTCCAGGTCGGCCTGGGTGGGGCGCCACGCACCCGCCACCGCGTTCGCCTGCACCTGCTCCGGCGTGGTGGCGCCGGTGATCACCGAGCCCACCACCTCCTGCGCCGCCAGCCAGCCGACCGCCACCGCGGTCATCGGGATGCCGCGCTCGTCGGCGAAGGCGCGCAGCTGCTCGATGCGCTCCCACGGGGCGTCGGCGAGCATCTGGTTCCGGTTCGCCAGCCGGCTGCCCGCCGGCGGCTCCTGGTCCTGCCGGTACTTGCCGGTGAGCAGCCCGTTGGCCAGCGGGAAGTACGGGATGATCCCGACGCCGAACCGCTTGCAGGCCGGCACGACCTCGAGCTCGGCCTCCCGCGCCAGCAGCGAGTAGTGGTTCTGCGCCGACACCGGCGCGGCCAGCCCGGCCGAGGACGCCGTCCACGACGTGTCGGCGAGCTCCCAGCCCGCGAGGTTGCAGTGCCCGACGTAGCGGATCTTGCCCTCGCGCACCAGGTCGTCCAGCACCGAGAGGGTTTCGTCGATCGGCGTCAGCCGGTCCGGCCGGTGCAGCTGGTACAGGTCGATCCAGTCGGTGCCCAGCCGCCGCAGCGACGACTCGACGGAGCGCCGCACGTAGCGGCGGGAACCGCGCGCCGCGAAGTCGGGCCCGTTGCCGCCCTGCATGTCCATGCCGAACTTGGTGGCGATGATCGCGTGCTCGCGGCGGCCGGACAGCGCCTGCCCGAGCAGCTCCTCGCTGCGCCCGCGGGGTGAGCCGTACACGTCGGCCACGTCGAAGAAGGTGATCCCGGCGTCGAGCGCGGCGTCCACCACGGCTCGAACGCCGGACAGGGATTCGGTGCCCGTGCCGGGGCGGCCGAGGTTGTTGCAACCCAGACCGACCGCGCTGACCACCAGACCGGATTCGCCCAAACGTCGCTGCTCCACGGCCGGTGAGCCTAAACGCCGGTTCACCGGCACGTCACGCAGGACGTACGGCGCGTGAACGTTTGGCGATCCAGGTTCCGCTGTGCGGGCGATGTGCCACGATGCCGAAGGGGCCCGCGACCGAACGGTCGTGCGAGGTGAAGGGGTGTGGGGACTGTGTTCGCCCGTCGAATCGTCGTTGTTGGCACCGGGTACGTCGGCCTGACGACCGGGGCGTGCCTGGCGTCGCTGGGGCACCGGGTGGTGTGCAGCGATGTGAACGCCGCGAAGGTCGAGCAGCTCTCCCGCGGCGAGGTGCGGATCCACGAGCCCGGACTGGCCGAGCTGGTGCAGGAGGGCATCGCGGCCGGGCGGCTGGAGTTCGTGGTCGGTTCGGCGGCCGCCGTCGCCGAGGCCGAGGTGGTCTTCCTGTGCGTGCCGACGCCGATGGGGGCCGGCGGCAAGGCGGACCTGGCCGTGGTGGAGGCGGTGGCGCACGAGGTGCGCGAGCTGCTGCCCGCGGGATGCGTGCTGGTCACGAAGTCGACGGTGCCGGTGGGCACGTCGGCGCGGCTGCGCGAGCTGGTCGGGCGCGGGGACGTCGCGGTGGTCAGCAACCCGGAGTTCCTGCGCGAGGGCTCGGCGGTGCACGACTTCCTGAACCCGGACCGCATCGTGGTCGGCTCGGACACCCAGGACGCGGCCGAGCGGGTGGCCGCCCTGTACTCACGGCTCGGCGCCCCGACGGTGCTCACGGACGCGGCGAGCGCGGAGATGGTGAAGTACGCGGCGAACTGCTTCCTGGCGACCAAGCTCTCGTACGTGAACGCGATCGCGGAGCTCTGCGAGCGGCTGGGCGCGGACATCTCGGACGTCACCGAGGGGATGGGCTACGACCGCCGGATCGGGCAGTCGTTCCTGCAGCCGGGGCCGGGCTGGGGCGGCTCGTGCCTGCCGAAGGACACCGCGGCGCTGCTGCAGGTGGCGGAGGCCGTGGACTTCGACTTCCCGCTGCTGCAGGCGACCATCTCGTCCAACACCCGGCAGCGCGAGCGGATGGTGGCGAAGGTCGTCGACGCCTGCGGCGGCTCCCTCGACGGGGTGCGGCTCGGGTTGCTGGGCCTGACGTTCAAGGCCGGCACCGACGACCTGCGCGATTCGCCGGCGCTGGAGGTGGCGCGGCTGCTGGCAGAGCGCGGCGCGGAGCTGGTCGCCTACGACCCGGGGCTGCGCGGCGACGAGCCGGCGCTGCCGCCGGAGGTGAACCTGGTGGACGACCCGTACCAGGCGGCGAAGGAAGCGGCGGCGCTGGTGCTGCTGACGGAGTGGCAGGAGTTCCGGACGCTGGACTGGAACCGAGTGGCCGAGGCGCTGCGGGGCCCGGTGGTGGTCGACACCCGGAACCACCTGGACCCGGACGTCCTGCGCCGCGCGGGCCTGTCCTGGCGAGGCGTCGGCCGAACCCCGGTGGGCGCGCGGATCGGTCAGCCGACGCCGGAGTAGGAGTGCAGGCTGTCGGCCGCGAGGTTGATGAACAGCAGGTTGAAGAGCATCATGATCATCCCGAGCACGTTCAGCACCGCCGCGCCCCGTTCCCGCCAGCCCGCCGTCGCCCGGGCGTGCAGGTAGGCGGCGTAGACCAGCCACGCGATGAACGAGGTGGCCTCCTTCGGGTCCCAGCCCCAGAACCGCCCCCAGGCCGCTTCGGCCCAGATGGCGCCGCAGATCACGGCGAAGGTGAACAGTGGGAAGCCGATGATCGTGGTGCGGTAGGCGACCCGGTCGAGGACGTCGGACGCTGGCAGCTTGGGTGCGACCCGGCGGAACCACTGCGGCCGCTTGTCGTGCGCGTCGCGCACCAGGTACCCGATGCTGGCGATGCCGGGCACCACCAGGGCGCCGGTGGCCCCCGCGGCCGTCGTCACGTGGATGACGAGCCAGTACGACTGCAGGGCGGGCTGCACCGGGGCTGCCAGCGCGTAGAACACCTTGCCGTCGAGCACCATCAGGGCGGCGACCGGCAACAGCACCCAGACCGCCATCTTCCGCACCGGGAATCGGGCCGCCACTGCGAGCCACGCGGCTACCGCGACGAGCGTGAGGAACATGATGTACTCGTAGAGGTTGCCCAGCGGCCAGCGCTGCACGGCCAGTCCCCGCAGCACCACCGCGGCAGCGTGCAGCACCAGCCCGAGCCAGGTGAGCGCCAGCCCCATCCGGCTGATGCGCTCGCCGGTCGTCGGCGGGGCGGAGCGGGCGGCCGGGGGTTCCGCGCCGCCGCCCACGGTGACCAGCTGCCGCGCGGCCACCGGTTTCGATGTGCGCCCAAGGGCCTGCGTCACCGCGGCGAAACCCATGGCCAGCAGGTAGATCGCGGTCGCCGAGACGAACGACCAGTCGCTGTAGGTGGATAGCTGGGCATCGATCCCCATGAACGCCCCTTCCGAAGCAACCCCCCGAAGCAAGAAGGTAGTCAGGGGGCGGGATATCTAGATCACCGGGGGTGCGCGGGTCGGCCGGGGGATGCCAGCGCTGGGGCTCGACGGCGCGAGCGCCACGGGGTGCGGCGCTCGCGAACTGGCCGGATGCGCTCCGGCTATCGCTCGGAAGGGTGGTAGAACCCTAAGGTAGTTGACGTGTTTACGACTCGCCCGGAACTTGCCGGCACGCACGGGATGGTCGCCTCCACGCACTGGCTCGCCTCCGCGGCGGGCATGGCGGTGCTGGAGGACGACGGGAACGCCTTCGACGCCGCGGTCGCCGCCGGGTTCGTCCTGCAGGTCGTGGAACCCCACCTCAACGGCCCGGGCGGCGAGGTCCCCGCGCTGTTCACCACCGCCGGCGACCCGCGCCCCCGCGCGCTCTGCGGCCAGGGCCCGGCGCCCGCCGCGGCGACCGTCGGCCACTACCGCGACGAGCTCGGCCTCGACCTGGTGCCCGGCACCGGATTCCTGGCCACCACCGTGCCGGGCGCCTGGGACGGCTGGCTGCTGTTGCTGCGCGATCACGGCACGAAGTCGCTGCGCGACGTGCTGAAGTACGCCATCGGCTACGCCCGTGACGGGTTCCCGATCGTGGAGCGGATCAGCACGACCATCGACACGGTCCGCGCGATGTTCACCGACCACTGGCCCACCTCGGCCCAGCTCTGGCTGACCGACGGAGCCGCGCCGAAGCCCGGCAGCGTGCTCAAGAACCCGGTGCTCGCCGACACGTGGGAGCGGCTGCTGGCCGAGGGCGAGGCGGCCGGGCCAGGCCGCGAGGCGCAGATCGACGCGGCCCGCCGCGCTTGGTCGCACGGCTTCGTCGCCGAGGCGGTCGAGAAGTTCGTGCGCACGCCGCACCGGGACAACTCCGGGCGGGACCACGCGGGCGTCATCACCGCGCAGGACATGGCCGAGTTCGAGGCGGGCTACGAAACCCCGCTGACCGTCGACCTCCCCGGCGACTGGACCCTGGCGAAGTTCGGCATCTGGTCCCAGGGCCCCGCGCTGGCGCAGCAGCTGCGCCTCCTGGAAGGACTGTCCGACCGGATCAACTACGTCGACGGCGTCGCCGACGCGGACACCGTGCACGTCGCGGTCGAGGCCGCCAAGCTCGCCTTCGCCGACCGCGAGGCCTGGTACGGCGACTCCGCCGACCCCGGCGTCCTCGCCGACCTGGTGTCCCGCGACTACGCCGCCGCCCGCCGAGCGCTGATCGGCGACCGCGCCTCGCTGGAGCTGCGCCCCGGCTCGCCGGGCGGTCGCGACGCGATCCTGGCCGCGCACGTCGCCGAGGGGCGCGGCGTGGACGGCGCGAAGGACCCGAGCGGTGTCGGCATCGGCGAGCCCACGGTGTCGCCGACCGGCGAAAGCCGCGGCGACACGGTGCACGTCGACGTGGTCGACCGGTGGGGGAACCTGATCTCGGCGACGCCGTCCGGCGGTTGGCTGCAGTCCTCGCCGACCATCCCCGAACTGGGCTTCTGCCTCGGCAGCCGGGCGCAGATGTTCTGGCTGGACGAGGGCCTGCCGAACTCGCTGGCGCCGGGCAAGCGGCCCCGGATCACGCTGAGCCCGTCGCTGGCGCTGCGCGGCGGCGTGCCGACCATGGCCTTCGGCACCCCGGGCGGCGACCAGCAGGACCAGTGGCAGCTGTGCTTCTGGCTGGCGCACGTCCACGGTGGACTGAACCTGCAGGCGGCGATCGACGCACCGGCCTGGCACACCGGCGCGTTCCCGGGCTCGTTCTACCCGCGCGCCTGGGAACCCGGCCGCGTCGTCGCGGAGTCGCGGCTCGGCGCCGACACGCTCGCCGAGCTCCGCCGCCGTGGCCACGACGTGCTCGACGCCGGGCCGTGGGCCCTCGGCCGCCTGTCGGCGGTCTCGCGGGACCCGGACTCCGGCCTGCTGCGCGCGGCGGCGAACGCCCGCGGGGCCCAGGGCTACGCCGCGGGCCGCTGACCTGCGCTGCAGTGAACGGCCTGTTCACCTCGCCCAATGAGGCGAACGGTCCGTTCGCTCCGTCCTTTCCTCATCCGGACGCCGCTTCCTCCGAGCACCTGGTCCACCGGCCGGTGCGTGCCTTGGGGATGGAGCGAACGGCCCGTTCACCCCGAAAAGTGAGGTGAACAGGCCATTCGCTCTGGCGCGGCTTGCGGATGGCGCCGCTGAGGTTGGGGATCCGTTGCCGAATGCGCGGGTTGGTTTTGGCGGACGGAGTCAACGGCCTGTTCACCTCGCCTGATGAGATAAACGGTCCGTTCGCTCCACTCGACCTCGGTCAGGCCGCGCGTAAGGTGCGGCCGACGAGGAGCATGCGGAGGGTTCGGGCGGTGGCGTCCGCGATGAGCTCCGGGGCGCGGGTGATCGCGTCCGCCAGGTCCACCGGTTCCGTCAGGATGCCGGTGATCGCGTCGATCCCGTGGTCGTAGCTGGTGTCCGCGCCGGGGCCGATGGTGCCGCACAGGGCGATCACCGGCTTGCCGTGCCGCTTCGCCCGCCGCGCCACCTCGGTCGGGATCTTGCCGAGCGCGGTGGACGCGTCGATCGCGCCTTCGGCCGTGATCACCAGGTCGGCGGCGCGCAGCCGCTGGTCCAGGTCGCTGCTTTCGAGGAACACGTCGAACCGCGAGGCCAGCCGCGCCCCGAGCACTGCCGCCAGCCCGGCGCCGAGCCCGCCCGAGGCACCGCCGCCGGGCAGGTCGGTGAACCTGGTTCCGCTGTGCCGGCGCAGGACTTCCGCCCAGACCTGCATGGCGGCGGCGAGCTGCTCGACGCGCTCCGGCGTGGCGCCCTTCTGCGGCCCGTAGCGGCGCGCGACGCCGTCCGGCCCGCACAGCACGTTCGTCGGGTTCACCGCGACCACGAGCTCCACTTCGGACAGTCGCGGGTCCAGCCCGGTCGCGTCGAGCCGCCGGGCGCGGACGAGTTCCGCGCCGCCGTCGCCGATCTCCGCCCTGTCGGCGTCCAGCACACGAACGCCGAGCGCACGCAGCGCGCCGGCGCCGCCGTCGCACGTCCCGGAGTCGCCGCAGCCGATGACGATCTTCTTCACGCCAGCGTCGAGCGCGGCGGTGATCAGCTCGCCGACGCCACGACTGGTCGTCGCGCCGGGATCGCGCCGGCCCGGCGGCACCAGGGAAAGCCCGGCTGCGGCGGCCATTTCCACGAAGCCGGTGTCGCCGTGCAGCGCGAAGTGCGACTCCACCGGTTCGCCGACCGGCCCGGTGGCGGTGACCGGCACCAGCTCGCCGTGGGTCGACCGGGCCAGCAGCCGCGCCGATCCCTCGCCGCCGTCGATCAGCGGGATCGTGTCGATGACCGCGGCGGGCACCACCCGGCGGATGCCGGTGCGGATCCCGTCGGCGACGGCCTCGGCGTCCAGGCATTCCTTGAACCCGCTCGGGGCGACGGCGAAGCGCAGCATGATGTTCTCCTCCACTGTGGACTTGTCAGGTGAGCGGCAGGCCGAGCGCCGGCCAGACGAACAGGGCGAACAGCACGACGAGCGCGCCCGTCGCGGGGCCGAGCAGGGCGGACAGCTTGAGCAGGTCGCGCGGGGCGTAGGTGTGGTCGAGCCGGGCGAACATCGCGACCGGCTTGGCGGAGGACGGCAGCGTGTGGCAGAAGCCCGCGGCGGCGGTCGAGGCGAAGGCCAGCGCGACCGGGTTCATGCCGACCGCGAGGGCGGCGGGCACGATCAGCGGGATCAGCACCGCCGATCGCGCGGACCGCGACTGCACCAACAGGTGCGCGGCGACGCTCAACGCGACGACGGCGATCAGCATGGCGCCGGCGCTGTCGCCGACGAGCGCGTTCGCGGCGACCCAGCCGGCGGCCCCGGACTCGGTCAGCGCCGCGCCGAGCGCCGTGGTGGCGGCCATGAAGAGCAGCAGAGACCAGGGAATTTCGGAGATCGCGGCGCCGATGAGCACCGTCCCGAATCGCGGCGAGGCGATCAGCAGCGCCCCGGCCAGCGCGATCAGCGCGGGCGACAGGCCGTGCAGCGCCTCGGTGCTCCAGAGCAGCACGACGGTGCCGAGCAGGCCGATGGCGCGGATCTCGGCTCGCCGCATCAGCGGCGGCACGTCGAGCTGCTCGCGCAGCGCGGCGGCGTCGACCCGCAGCCGCGCCCGGCGCTCCGCGCGCCCGGTGAACAGCAGCAGCACCAGCTCCGCCGCCAGGTGCGAGCTCACCACGGCGAACGGCACGCCCCACAGCAGCCACTGGCCGAAGCCGATGCCCGTGCCGACCGTGCTGTCCAGGACCTGGCTGGTGATCAGGTGCGCCCCGGCGCCGACCAGCGTCGCGATCGCGGACAGCAGCACGACGGTCGGGAACAGCACGGCGAGGGCCCGGACCAGGCGCGGCCGGTGCGCGAACGCGTCCGCCAGCGCGAGGAAGATGGGCAGCACCAGCGCCGCGCGGCCGCTCGTGCTCGGCACCAGCAGCGCGGTGATCACCAGGCCCGCGGTGATCAGGTGCGCCAGGCCGCGAGCCGATCGGGCGCGCCCGACCAGCACGATGGCCAGCCGGGCGGGCAGGCCGGTCCGGTTGATCCCGGCGGCCAGCACGAACGCCGCCACCAGCAGCCAGATCTGGTCCGCGCCGAGTGACTCGAACAGCTCCTCGGCGTCCAGCGCGCCCAGCACCACCAGCGCGGACGCGGCGGACAGCGCGACGAAGGTGTCGTCGAGCCGGTTGCTCATCCAACCGGCCACGGCGGCGGCGAACACCAGGATGGTGATCAGCCCGGACCGACCGAGTTGGTCGGCCCTAGCGTCCGCCGGCGCGGTCAGCACCGCCAGCAGCACGAGCGGGCCGAGCGCGCCGAGGGTGATTCCGACGGCCCAGCCGCGCCCGGCGCTCGGGTCGGACGCCACGCGGGCGGTGTGCACCGGGCTCGTGGCGAACTCGGTGCGCCCCAGCTGCGCGGTGTCCTCATGGCTGCCCACGTCGTCCACGATCTGTCCCGCCGCTGAACCGCGCGTGAACCGCCCATGAGGACCGCTTCATCTGTGCGGCGCAGTTGTCCACAGCCTTGTGGACAACTTTTTCAACAGGGTTCTCAGCTGCGAAAACACCTGGTCGGGCGACCGGCTTGTGCACAGCTGTGGACAAAGTTATCCACAGCTGTGCACAGGTTGTCAGCGGCGGGTGCTGACCAGCACCAATCCGATGCCGATGAGCGCGACGCCGCACCACGCCGCGACGCCCAGCCGTTCCCCGACGACGAGCACGCTCAGCAGCGCGGCCACCACCGGTTCCAGCAGGCTCAGCGTCGTCGCGACGCTGGCCGACGTGCGGCGCAGCCCGGCGCCGAACAGCAGGTACGCCAGGCCCATCGGGATCACCGAGAGGTAGCCCGCAACCAGCAGCCCGGACGGCGAGCTCAGCAGGGGACCGCCGGTCAACGCCAGGACCGGCAGCAGCACGACGGCGCCGGCCCCGAACATCGCGCCCATCACCGCGCGTGAGCCGTGGCCGCCGCGCATGATCCGCGCGGCCGCCCACGAGTAAACGACGTACGCGGCGCCGCCGAGCAAGCCGAGCAGGGCGCCCACGACGACGTCCGCGCCGACGCCGCTCTCGCCGCCCACGGTGATCAGCAGCAGGCCGAGCACCGAAACCGCGGCGGCCAGCGCCCACCGGCGATCCAGCCGGACGCCGTCGGCGACGCGTTCCAGGACCGCGGCGAACACGGGCGCCGAGCCGAGCGTGATGACGGTGCCGATGGCGACCCCGGCGAGCGCCATCGACGAGTAGAACGCCAGCGGGTAGACCGCTACGGCCAGGGCGCCCACGAGCAGCAGCCCGGTCCGGCCGGCCCGCAGCACGTCCAACGCGGACCGCCCGGCGATCACGAGCAGCAGCACGCCGCCTACGCCCATGGTGGCGGCGCCGATCGACAGCGGGCTCGCGGCTGCCGGGGCGAAGCTGGCGGCCGTTCCCGTGGTGCCCCACAGGAACGCCGCGAGCAGCACCGGCAGTGGACCGGCGACGAAGCTCCGGGCAGGAGCGGGTGCGGAGAGCAGTTGATCAGTCAAGGTGAACTCTTCCGTTCGAGAACCGTCAGGACTCGTCGAACGGGCGCGCGTCAACCCCGGTGGGTGCGTGCAGTTTCAATTGAAACTGCCACGAGGTCCGTCAGTTTCAATTGAAACTGCGCCTTCGGGGTGTGGGAGGTTCGCCGCCCGTCAGCGGGACGGGGGCGGCAGAACGCGGTGCCAGTGCGAGTTCACGCGCCCACCTTAACCGCAGGTCCGGGCCCGTTGGAACGGGTGAAGCCGGGTGAGCTCCGTCGCCCTGCCGACTCGCCGGTACCTCGGTAGCGTCGCTGGTGCCGGACGTTCCGCCCGGGGAGGCCACCGATGGCGATCCTGCACACCGACATTCCGACGCGGGCGCAGGTCGACGCGCTGCTGACCGCGCGCGAACCGATCAGCGTCTCGCTGTACCTGCCGACCAGCCCGGCCTCCGGCGGCGACGCCGAGCGCATCGAGCTGAAGAACCTCGCCGGGCAGGCGACCGACCAGCTCCGCCGGGCGGGTGCCGCGAAGGAGGACCTGGCCGGCATCACCGGGCAGCTGGCCGACCTGGCCGAGGACGAGGAGTTCTGGCGCTTCCAGGCCCGCAGCCTCGCGCTGTTCGCCACGCCGACCTCGCTGACCACCTTCCGGCTGCCCAACCGCCTGAACGCGGTGGTCGAGGTGTCCGACCGGTTCCACCTCAAGCCGCTGCTGCGCTCGATCACCTTCCCGCAGACCGCGCTGCTGCTGGCGCTCGCGCAGAACTCGGTGCGGCTGCTGGAGGTCGTGCCCGAGATGGACCCGGTCGTCGTCGACGTGCCGGGGATGCCCGCGGACGTGGAGAGTTCGGTGGGCAAGGAGTCGGTCACCGACCGCCTGCCGCGCCGCCGGTTCCAGGGCGGCGAGGGCCCGAAGCTCCGGATGGGCCAGTTCTCCCGCCAGGTCGACCGGGCGCTGCGGCCGGTCCTGCGCGGCGACGTGCCGCTGGTCCTGGCGGCGACCGAGCCGCTGGCGAGCATCTTCCGGTCGGTCAGCACCGCCTCGGAGCTCGCCGACGTCGGCCTGACCGGCAACCCGGAGGAGAGCAGCGACCGCGAGCTGGCGTCGGCGGCGCGCGAGGTCCTCGACGACCTGCACGCCGACCGGCTGCGCGAGCTGCGCGAGCTGCACGAGCTGCGCACCGGCCAGGGCCGGGCGGTCACGGACATCGCGGACGTGGCCCGGCACGCGACGATGGGCGCGGTCGACACGGTGTTCGTGGACATCGACAACGCGGTCCCGGGCTTCATCGACGAGGCGGGCGCGGTGACGTTCGAGCAGGCCGACGACGCGGTGTCCTACGGCGTGGTGGACGAGATCGCCCGCCGAGTCTGGCTCACCGGCGGCCGGGTCATGGCGGTGCGCCGCGAGGACATCCCGGGCGGCGGCGCGACCGCGGCGATCCTCCGCTACGCGCCATGACCGGAGCTGCCGGGCAGGGGCCCGGTCGCCGAGGGCGACTGCGGATCCTAGGAGTGCGGTAGGGCGGGTTGTTGTTCTTGAAGCGGCGCAGGGGTCTTCTCGCGAGGACAGCCCCGACGTGGTGAATTGGTCATTCATGAGGCCGGGGATCCCGCAGCGAGAAGGCGACAGCAACTCCCGCAGGGGGCCACCACCCGCACCGCCACGCAAAACGAGCCTGGAAACAGGTTTTCAGGCGCCCAACCGGTAGCCCATGCCTCGGACGGTGCTGATCCGCGTGGTGCCGATCTTGCGGCGCAGCGCGCGTACGTAGACGTCCACGACGTTGGAGCCCGGATCGAAGTCGTAGCCCCACACGTGCGACAGGATCTGCTCGCGGGAGAGCACCTGCCCGGAGTGCCGCAGGAACAGCTCCAGCATCGCGAACTCGCGCGCCGTCAGGTCGACCGTGCCCTCCGGCACCTGCGCGCGCCGCGTGCGCAGGTCCAGCGAGAGCTCGCCGTCGCGCAGCACCGTGATCTCCGGGACCCGGTCGACCGGCCGCAGCCGCAGCCGCACCCGCGCCAGCAGCTCCTCGAACCGGAACGGCTTGGTCATATAGTCGTCCGCGCCGCCCTCCAGCCCGGCGACCGTGTCGTGCACGCCGTCCCGCGCGGTCAGGATGATCACCGGCACGGTCACGTGCTGGGCCCGCACCGCCCGCAGCACCGAGAAGCCGTCCTTGCCGGGCAGCCCCAGATCGAGCACCACCAGGTCGAAGTCGCCGGTCAGCAGGTAGTCCTGGGCGGCGTCGCCGTCGCCGACGACGGTGGTGGTGAAGCCGTTGGCCCGCAATCCCTTCTCGATGAACGCCGCGATCCGCGCCTCGTCCTCGGCGATCAGGATCTTGCTCATGCGGGGGTCTCCTCGGTCGCGTTGTGGGGTGGGGCGGCGGGCAGTTCCAGGGCGAAGGTGGCGCCTTCGCCGGGCCGGGACACGACCCGCACCCGCCCGTGGTGCGCGTCCGCGATGGCCTTGACGATCGCCAGCCCGAGCCCGGCGCCGCCCTTGCCGTGGCTGCTGCCGTGGGTGAAGCGGTCGAAGATCTTCGACACCTCGGCTGGCTCGATGCCCGGGCCGTGGTCGGTCACCCACAGCCGCGCCGCGCCGTCGGCGAGGGAGGAGCCGATGCGGATCTCCGAACCCGGCTCGGTGTGCTGCACCGCGTTCTGCGCCAGCTGCACCATCGCCTGGGTGATCCGCTGCTCGTCGACCAGCGCCTCGCCCTCGCCGATGTCGTCGAGCACCCAGCGGCGGTCCGCCAGCGAACGCACCTTCGCCTCGATGTCGCTGGTCAGCTCGGCGAGCGAGACCGGCGCCGGGGTGACGAAGTCGGGCCGGTCGGCCTTGGCCAGCATCAGCAGGTCGTTGACGATGCGGGTCATCCGGTCCAGCTCGTCGGTGCACAGCCGCACCACTTCTTCGCGCTCCGCCGGGTCGTCGCCGAGCAGCTCCAGGTTGCCGCGCACGATCGTGATCGGCGTCCGCAGCTCGTGCCCGGCGTCGTCGACGAACTGGCGCTGGATCCGGAAGGCGCCCTCCAGCCGGTCGAGCATCGCGTTGAACTGGTCGGCCAGCGCGGCGATGTCATCCCGGCCCTCGACCGGGATGCGCCTGGTCAGGTCGTGCTCGCTGATCTCGGCCGCGGCCTGCCGCACGGCCCGCACCGGCGCCAGGATCAGCCCGGCCACCACCCACGACGACAGCGCCGCGATCACCACGCCGAGGCCGCTGACCAGCAGCAGCAGCTGCACGGTCCGGTCCGCGTCGGCCATCGCCGCCGCGGTGTAGCGCTCGACCACGAACCAGGCCCGGCCGCCCTGCTCGGACTCGGTCCGCACCTTGAGCCACTGCATCTGCCCGGCGGGTGTGTCGAGCCAGCCGTAGTTGTTCGGGTCGGCCACGATCTGGTGCAGCAACGCCTGGTCCTTGGCGAACCGGTCGATCTCGTCGTCCTGCTCCTGGGACAGCGGCCGCAGGCCGGTCGGCGTCTCCCACACCCCGATCAGGGCCTCGTCGCGGTCCGGGTACTGGCGAGACAGGTAGGAGTTGAACAGCTGCTCCGGCGCGGTGAACAGCTGCCCGGTGACGGGGTCGCGGCCCCGCTCGGCGAACGTGACGAACTCGTGCGCCTCCTGCTCCATCGACGCGGTGACCTGGTCGTTCGCGTCGTTGTACAGGAAGGAGTGGACGATCAGGATCACCGCCAGCAGCACCACGACCAGCACCAGCAGCAGCCAGCCCATGATCTGCGCGCGAGCCGGGATGCGGGTGCCGCGACGGCCCGGGAGCTTGGCGAACGACCTGGTCGCGGCGGGCTCAGTCGTCGTCGTGTTCGTCATCGTCGTCATCGTCGTCGGGGGCCGGCGGCGGGAGCTCGGTGGGCACGACGGTCGAGGCCGGTGGCCCCAGCTGACTGGGTTCGGGGCCCGGTGCGCTGCCGACCTGCACGGTGGCCGGCACCTGAGGGGTGCGCGGCCCGTCGGTGAGCGCGAAGCTCACCAGCACGGCGGCGATCGGCAGCGCCAGCGCCGCGATCAGCAGAACCGCCTTCGGAACCGACCTCATGGCACCACTCTCGCCGCCGGCCGGGAGCCGAGCATGAAGACAAGATGAGAGGCTTTTCATCTTCCGGCCCGCAGTTTCAATGAGTCTTTTTCAACCTGGTCGGCCCGCAGTCGCGGGTCGCAAAGGTGCACGTCGATGGGGTGTCGTATGCGCCGCAGGCGCATAGCCCACCTACGACACTTGCACCGCCGCGGGTTCACAGAGGTTCCCTCGTCGAGGACGGCCCTGACGCCGTGTATTGGACATACATCAGGAGGGGCATCCACAGACCAGGGAGCCTCTGAGGTTCCGCTACCCGCACCGCCACGCAAACTGAGGTTGGAAAAACCTCAATCTAAACCGCACGCAGGTGCCCAGTTTCAATTGAAACTGCCGGATGCACCGCAATGACCGAACCGGCGACGAGTTACCCGATCGGGGCGCTAGCCTGCTGTGGGACTCAATCACGTCGTAAGGGACCGGATGGACAAGCGGTTGATCGACTGGACCGGCGAGCGCTGCGTGCCGTGGACCGATGACGTCCAAGTCATCTACGAGCACTACCACCGCTACGCCCTCGCGGCCCGCTTCGTGCGCGGCAAGCGGGTGCTCGACCTCGCCTGCGGCGAGGGCTACGGCGCGGCGATGCTGGCCGCCGAAGGCGCCGAGGTGGTCGGCGTGGACATCGACCCGGAGACGGTCGAGCACGCCCGGCACAACTACGGCGGCCGCGACGTCAGCTTCCAGGTCGGCTCGATCACCGATCCCGAGCTGCTCGCCGACGCCAAGCCCTTCGACGTGATCGTCTGCTTCGAGGCGATCGAGCACGTCGAGGACCACGACGCGGTGCTGGGCCTGGTCCGGTCCCGGCTCGTCCAAGGTGGACTGTTCCTGAGCAGCACCCCGGACACGGCGGTCTACTCGCACGAGCACGGCAACGAAAACCCGTACCACGTCAAGGAACTCACCGCGGACCAGTACGAGAAGCTGCTGGAGGGCGCGTTCCGGCACGTGGCGGTGCTGAAGCAGAACGTCACCGTCGGATCGCTGCTCACCCCCGCCGACCACGGCGACCCGGACACCGCGATCGAAGGCGTCCGGCTGCAGACCATCCAGGGTCGCGACGGCGAGTGGTCGGTCCGGCAGGGCGTGCCGCACACCTACCTGCTCGGCATCGCCTCCGACAAGCACCTGCCGAAACTGCCCGCCGCGGCGCTGCTGACCGACGCCGACCTCACCCTCATCCGCCGCGGTGGCGACGTCGCGCCGATCATCGAACAACGCGACGTGGCGGTCGCGGACGTCGCCAAGCTCAACGAGCTCTACCAGCGCAACCGCGCCGAGGCCGAGGAGCTCAAGAACTCGATAACGCGGCTCGAAGAGCTGCGGAAGAAGGAAGAACAGCGCGCCGACCAGGGCGTCCGCGAGCAGGCGCAGCTGCGAGCCGAGCTGGACCGCATCGGCGGCGAGCTGCAGGAGACCCAGCAGAGCGCGGAGCGCGACTCGGCGCGCATCGAGTGGCTGCGCGAGACCGTCGCGCGGCTCGAAGGACGCGCAGCGGACGCCGAGCGGCAAGCGGCGGAACTCGGTGCCGCGAACGCGGAGCTCGCGGCGCAGAACTCCGCGCTGGTGCAGCGCGCGGTGACGAAGTACCGGAAGGTCATCGAGCGCGTGGCGCCGCGCGGCACCGCTCGGCGCGATGCGTACGAGATCGCGCTCGGCCGCAAGCCCGGCGTGCCGCAGGTCGACGAGGCCGTCGAGACCGGGCCGCTGCCGGTGCCGCACAGCGACAAACCGCTGGTCAGCGTGATCGTGCCGGTGCACGGCAAGTGGCCCTACACCCGGCAGTGCCTGCGGTTCCTCGGCGGGCACCTGGTGTCCGTGCCGTTCGAGGTGATCGTCGTCGACGACGCCTCGCCGGACGACAGCGCCGAGAAGCTCGCCGCCTGCGAGGGCGTCCGGCTGGTGCGCGCCGAGCGCAACCTCGGATTCATCGGCGCCTGCAACCTCGGCGCCGAGCACGCGCGCGGCGAGTACCTGTTCTTCCTGAACAACGACGCCGAGGTCACCGAGTCCTGGCTGGACATCCTGATGGACACCATCCGCGGTGACGAGCGCATCGGGCTGGTCGGGGCCAAGCTCGTCTACCCGGACGGCCGGCTGCAGGAGTGCGGCGGCATCGTGTGGGCCGACGGCAACGGCTGGAACTACGGCCGCAACACCGCCAACGGCGGCGCCGAGTTCGATGTCGTGCGCGACGTCGACTACTGCTCCGGCGCGGCGATCCTGGTCCGCACCGACGTGTTCCGGCAGGTCGGCGGCTTCGACACCCGGTACGCGCCCGCCTACTACGAGGACACCGACCTGGCGTTCGCGGTGCGCGCGGCCGGCTACCGCACCGTGGTGCAGCCGAAGGCCATCGTCGTGCACCACGAGGGCGTGTCCAACGGCACCGACCTGAACACCGGCGTGAAGAGGCACCAGGAGCTCAACCGCAAGGTGTTCGTGGAGAAGTGGGCCGAGACGCTCGCCGCCGAACACCTGCCGGAAGCCTCGCCGCGCAACCTCTGGCTCGCCCGGCAACGCGGCACCCGCGGCCACCACGGGCCGATCGTGCTGGTCAAGGACCACCAGGTGCCGCGCCCGGACTTCGACTCCGGCTCGGTGCGGATCCGCCGGGTGCTGGAGCAGTTCGTCCAGCTCGGCTGCCGGGTGGTGTTCTTCCCCGGCAACCACGCGCGCCTGGAGCCCTACACCACGCAGCTGCAGCAGCTCGGCGTCACGGTGCTGCCGGAACCCCAACTGCAGCAGGCTTTCCTGCACGAGGCGGGCTCGGAGATCTCGCTGGCCCTGCTGTCCCGCCCGCAGGTCGCGTGGAGCCTCGTCGAGGAGCTGCGCACCTGCGCGCCGCAGGCCGCGATCGCCTACGACACCGTCGACGTGCACTTCCTCCGGCTGGAGCGGCAGGCCGAGGTCGCCGAGCAGCAGGGCGATGCGGCGCGGGCGGAAGCGTTGCGGCGCAAGGCGTTCGCGTCGCGGCAGATGGAGCTCGGGCTGACCCGCGCCTGCGACGTCACGCTGGTGGTGTCCGAGGCGGAGCAGGCGCTGCTGCGCGAGCTGGTGCCGGACGCCGACGTGCGGGTGCTGTCCAACGTGCACGAGGTCGACTGGAGCCCGGCGAAGCCGGCGGGACGCAAGGACCTGCTGTTCGTCGGCAGCTTCGACCACCCGCCGAACGTCGACGCGGTGCGCTGGGCGGCGCGCGAGATCATGCCGCTGGTGCGGGAGAAGTGCCCGGACGCGGTGCTGCACGTCGTCGGCAGCAACCCGACCGACGAGGTTCGCGAGCTGGCCGGGCGTGGCGTGCAGGTGCACGGCTGGGTCGCGGAGCTGGAGCCGCAGTACGCGGCGAGCCGCGTGACCCTCGCGCCGCTGCGGTTCGGCGCCGGCGTCAAGGGCAAGGTCGGCGAGAGCCTCAGCCTCGGGGTGCCGGTGGTCGGCACGTCGGTGGCGACCGAGGGCATGCACCTGACGAACGGCCAGGACGTGCTGGTCGCCGACGACGCGGCGGGGCTCGCGGAGGCGGCGGTCCGGTTGCTCACCGACGACGACGCCTGGCAGCGGATGTCGGAGGCGGGCAAGAAGGGCATCGCGGCCCAGTTCGGCCCGGATGTCTCCCGGGCGGCCCTCGAAGGCCTCCTCACCACCACCGACTACGAAGCCTGACCCGGCGCGGAGGCCGTGAGTCCTTTAGGCAGCTGTAGCAGCTGTTTTGGATGTGGTGGGGTGCGGTAGGGCGGGTTTTGCCTTTTGCGGCGGCGCAGCCGCTTAGCCCACCAACGCCGCTTGCACCGCCGCGGGTTCTCAGGGGTCTTCTCGCGAGGACGGCCCCGACACGACGTATTGGTCATACGCGTGTCGGGGATCCCGGAGTCGAGAAGGCCCCTGAGATTCCGCTACCCGCACCGCTGTGCAAAACGAGTTCGGGAACAGGTTTTTCAGTCGCGGACGGTCGGGGGCAGGTGGTTGACCTGCTGGTCGAGAGTTGACTTGAACGACTGCTTGACCGCCGACTTCTGGTCCGACGGGCCGGTGGCGTCGATGATGATCGCCCAGTTGTGCGCGACGTAGGCGGTGCGGAAGACGCCGCCGGCGTTCACCACCTTGACGCCCTGGTACGACAGGTCGTCCACTTCGGACAGTCCCTGCTGGGCGCCCAGGTACTGGTCCACGACCTGCTTGGCGGCGTTCGCGTCGGGCAGCTGCAGCGCGAGCAGCGTCGTCTTCGGGGTGCCCTCGGCGCCGTTGAACCAGCCGTCGATCAGCCCGCGCTGGATCGCGGAGTCGAGCACCGCCTTCGGCTGCAGCAGACCGGCCTTGGCGCCCTGCAGGCTCGGCAGGTCGAGCGGCCCGGACCACGGGTGCGCCGGGCCGGGCGCGGCGACCAGCACCTCCTGCGGGCTGGCCGGGGGGTTCGGGTGCGCCGGCGGCGGCGCGGGCAGCTCCTGGGTCTGCACCGGGGGCGGCGGCGGAGCGGCGGTCGGCTCGGTCGGCGTGGTCCCGCCGCCGGAGGTGAAGTAGAAGATCCCGGCGACGATCAGGCCGACCAGCAGCACACCGCCGATGGACAGCCCGGCGATCAGCTTGCCCTTGCCGGGCTTGCTCGCCGTCTCGAACACTTCGGGGCCCTGCCGCATCCACGACGCGTCACCGTGCTCCGGCGTCCCCGGCAGGTCGTCGCCCCACGGCGTACCCGTGGTCTCGACGGGACCCCAGCCCTGCTGCGGGCCCCACTGCGGCTGCGGCGGGCCCCACTGCGGCTGCTGGCTGAGGCTGACCACCTGGGTGCTCTCGGAGTCCGACTGCGGCGGCACCTGCTGCTGTTGCTGCGCCTGCTGCTGGGGCTGAGCCTGCTGTGCCTGCTGCTGGGGCTGCGCTTGCTGCTGAGCCTGCTGCTGCGCGAGCGGGTTGGGCACGACCTGCGTGGCCTCGCTCAGAGACCCGCCCTGCTGCTGCGGCTGCTGCTGAGGAGCGGACTGGGCGGCGTCGCCCCAGCTGAACGCCGGGGGGAACGGGCTGGACTGCTGCTGTTGCTGCGGCGGCTGCTGCTGCGGGAACCCGCCCGACGACGGCCCCGCCTGCTGCGGGAATCCGCCGGACTGCGGTCCGGCCTGCGGGTCCTGCTGCGGGAATCCGCCGGAAGACGGTCCGGCCTGCGGCTGTTGCTGGGGGAAGCCACCGGAAGACGGGTTCTGCTGCGGGAATCCGCCGGACGCGGGTGCGCCCTGCCCGTTCTGGGCCCGACCTAGCACGGCGTCGCGCCGCTGGCGGTACTCCTCGGCGGAGATCCGCCCCGCCGCGAGTTCGGCGTCGAGATTTTGCAGCTCGTCTTGCCAGGTCACCGATGCGCCCTTTCCCAGAATTCGCTCGAACGCCCCCATTGCGATCGACCGCCATTCTGGCACCCGCAAGGGGGAACGCGGGGCACCGGCCGGATAACGATCCAATGGGTGGTCTGGCCCGACCGGGTCGTGAGGAGGTAATGGGTCCACAACCGTCAGGTCGCGGGCTAGGCTACGCAGCGTTGACCTTGGCGGCCGGGGACATGACTTGATGGGGTGATCTGGGTGGATGACGCGCGGGTCGTCCACACCCGCCCCGAGTGGTTCGCCGAGCCGCACCACGGGTTCGCCTGGATCCGCATGATCGGCGCGCTCGTGGTGATCTACGGGCACAGTTCACCGCTGGCCGGAACGGGCGACCTGTTCCCGTCGGACTGGCCGCTGCAGCCCGACGAGGGCGTCCTCATGGGCTTCTTCGCGATGAGCGGCTTCCAGATCACGGAGAGTTGGGTCCGCGATCCCCATCTGGGCAGATTCGCCGCGAAGCGGGTCCTGCGCCTGTGGCCGCCGATGCTCACGGTCTCGTTCGCCATGGCGCTGATCGTCGGCCCGATGATCACGACCCTGTCCGTCGGCGACTACTTCGCGGCCAACGGCACCTGGGGTTACGTCATCAACAACGCGGGCCTGCTCACGCTGAAGCACGAGCTGCCGGGCGTGTTCGTGGACAACCCGTGGCCGAACGCGGTCAACGGTTCGCTGTGGACGCTGCCGATGGAGCTGATCGCCTACGCGGGCCTCTACGCGCTGCTGCTGGTCGGCGCCGCGAAGCACCGCTACCGCTGGGTGATGGCGGTGGCGCTGATCGCGCTGATCGCGTGGGACCGGCACCTGGAGCAGCTGCCGGGTTCGGAGTCGGCGGGCTCGTTCTTCAGCGTGCCGGTCGAGTCGCTGGTGGCGTTCCTGGTCGCGTTCGCCTTCGGCGTGCTGCTCAACCTGTACCGGATCCCGCTGTCGCCGCTGGCGGCCGGCGCCGGGCTGGCGGTGCTGGTGCTGATGCCCAACAGCATCACCGGCTCGTTCTGGATGACCTTCGCGGTCAGCTACGCGGTGGTCGTGGCCGGGCACTTCTGGCCGTCGCGGCTGACGGTGCCGGGCGTGTGGGTCAACGGCAGCTACGGCGTGTACGTGTGGGGCTTCCCGATCCAGCAGCTGCTGGCGATGGCCGGGATCCACAACCAGTGGCTGATGCTGATCTGCGCCGCCCCGCTGGCCTACTGCATCGGCACGCTGTCCTGGAAGTTCATCGAAGAGCCGACGATGAAGTTGCGCCACTACTTAACCCCGGCGCCGAAGAAGAAGGAACCCGAGCCGGTCGAGGAAGATCTCGAAGACCTCGACGAGGTCGACGAGGACCCGGAAGACCTCGACGACCTGGACGACCTCGAACCGGAGGAGCCGGAGGCGGTCACGCCCGCGCACGAGGCGACGACGAAGCGCCGCCCGCTGCCGCGCCCACCGGCGCCCAGCCCGGAGCCACCCCGCGCCCGCCCCGGCCGCCCGGGAGGCAGGCCCGCGAGCGGCCCGTCGCGGCCGAGCACCCCACCTGGCGGCACGCCGCGCCCCGCCGGATCACCGGCCGATGTGGCACGTCCGGGCAGCGGCACCCCGCGTCCGGCCGGACCGCCGAGCGACGCCCCACGTCCGAACGGCGTCGACCGGCAGCGCCCCGGCACTCCGCCGAGCGGCACCCGGATCGACGGCGTGCCCAGACCGGACGGCGCACCCGCGCCTCGACCGGACGGCCCGCAGCGTGCCCGGCTCAACGGCCTGCCGATGAACGGCGCCCCGCTGCCGCCCGCGCGTACCCGCCGCTCGGCGGAGCAACGGCCGCCCCGCCTGCCCGCGCCGCCACCGGACGAATCGGTGCTGGCCAAGCGGCTGTCCGGGGACCTGGATGCCGGGCCGCCGCCGGCCCGCCGCCCCGGCGGTCGCCATGCCCGCCCCGAGCCTCCGCCGGCCCCGGCGGAGGAAACCCGGCCGGTCCGGCCGTATCCCAAGCGGCAGGACGGCCAGTGAGCAACGCGTACCCTCGGATGCATGGCGCTTTTCGGTGACAAGACCAGGCTGATCGACCCGGCCGAGGCCCTGCCGGGCCGGTCCACCCCGCTCCCGGTGGCGGCGGAGCACGCGGTGTTCCCGGACCGCCGGATCGTGCCGCCGTTCCCGGCGGGCTACGCCACCGCGGTGGTCGGCATGGGCTGCTTCTGGGGCGCGGAGCGAACCTTCTGGCGCACCGACGGCGTGTGGTCGACGGCGGTCGGCTACGCCGGCGGCTTCACGCCCAACCCGACGTACGAAGAGGTGTGCTCGGGCCTGACCGGCCACACCGAGGCGGTCCTGGTGGTGTTCGACCCGGCGGCGATCAGCTACCAGCAGGTCCTGAAGGTCTTCTGGGAGAACCACAACCCGACGCAGGGCATGCGCCAGGGCAACGACATCGGCACCCAGTACCGCTCGGCGATCTACTACGCCGACGTTGCCCAGAAGGCGGAAGCGGAAGCCAGCGCGGCGGCCTTCCAGCAGGCCCTGACGGCGGCGGGCCTCGGCGAGATCACCACGGAAATCGCCCCGCTCAAGGACTTCTACTACGCGGAGACCTATCACCAGCAGTACCTGAGCGACGCGAAGAACCCGAACGGCTACTGCGGCCTGGGAGGCACGGGGGTCTCCTGCCCGGTCGGCCTGAACGTCCCCAACGAGGCCTGATCGAGGCCGACGAGCGGTTCCGGACCCGCGCGGGTCCGGAACCGCTGTGATCAGGTGCCGATGACGTGCGGGTGGAGGTTGGCGGCTTCCGCCGGGGTCGTGCAGCCCGTCATCGTCAGGGTTTGGGCGAACTCCGCCGTTATCCGGCGCAGGACGTTCAGGACTCCCTGCATCCCGCCGCGGGCCAAGCCGTAGAGGACCTGGCGCCCGATCAGCACCGACGACGCCCCCAGGGCCAGCGCCCGGACCACGTCCGTGCCGGTCGTGATGCCGCTGTCGACCACCACGTCGAAGCCGCGGTCGGTCGCGTGCAGCGCGCGGTTCACGCGCGGCAGGGCCAACGCGGTCGGCAGCGCGCAATCCAGCTGCCGCCCGCCGTGGTTGGACACCACCACCCCGGCCGCGCCGGCGGCCTGGGCCCGCTGCGCGGCCTCGGGCGACAGGATTCCCTTGACGTACACGGGCAATCGCGTCGAAGCGATGAGCTCTTCGATGTCCGGCCAGCTCAGCGAGGGATCGATCTCGGCACTACCGGCCATGACCGGTTCGACGTCGACCCCGGGCCGGTAGCCGACGAACCGCTCCCGTTCCGAGCCCCGCTGAACGGGGGCGTCCACGGTGATCAGCAGCGCGATGCACCCGGCGTCCTCGGCGCGTGCGACCAACTGCCGCCGCAGGGCGGCGTCCCGCAGCCAGTAGAGCTGGAAAGCGCACCGGGCCCCGGACTTGGCGATGTCCTCGATCCGGGCGGAAGCCATGGTCGACACGGCGACGGGAATCCCGACCTCGGCGCAGGCGGCGGCGATCTCCAGGTCCCCGTGCGGCCAAACCTGAGCGGGCAGCCCCATCGGAGCAACGGCGATCGGAGCCTCCGAAGCAACCCCGAAGACGACGGAACCGCTGGACCGGCGCGAAACGTCGGCGGGCAACCGGTGTTCGAGGAAGACGCTGTCCCAGGCCCGCCGGTTGGCGAGCTTCGAGGTCTCCTCAGCCCCGGCGGCCCCGAAGACGAAGGCCCAGGTGGGCGCGCTGAGCACGGCGCGAGCGGCGGCCTCTTCGCCGGCAGGGGTGAAAGGCGCAGGTGGTTCCTCCGCCATCGCAACGACCTTTCTCCCACCAAAAAACCGACAAAACCATGATGAACCCCACCACCACGGGCAAAAAGAGTCCATTCAGCTGCTTGTCGAACAAAACCCGCCCGAACCCGACCGGGCAATCGGCCCAACCCGGAAACCAAAACCCGCACGGCCGAAGGCCGACAAACCCAGAACACGGCCGAAGGCCGCCCCCAACCACGACACGGCCGAAGGCCGACGACCCAAGACCATTCACCCCACGGCCGAAGGCCGACGACCCCACACCACTCGGCCGAAGGCCGACGACCAGCGCCAACATCGTCTTGCGAACGAGACCACCGGCCCCAACCATCGACCCATGACGGACCACGTATACCGAGTAACAGAAGTAGTGGGCTCTTCAAAGGAGGGAGTGGACGACGCAATAAGAAAAGCGGTGCACAGAGCATCCCAAACGCTGAGAAACGTGGACTGGTTCGAGGTGACGAACGTGAGAGGCCACGTGGAGAACAACGAACTGGGCCACTACCAGGTAACCCTGAAAATAGGCTTCCGCCTGGAAACCTGAAAAAAGCAACCGAGCAAAGCAAGGCGACACCCCAGAAGTACAAGGCACCAACGATGCCAAGGCAACGGTGAGGCGGGCCGCAGCGAAGCAAGGCAAGAAAAGCTGGTCCCTGACCAGGCCGGGAACGCTACCCCTCGCAAGGAGCGAGCAAGAGGTGGCCACCGCACCGTAGGGGGGTTTGGGGGGATTCGATCCCCCCAATGAAATGGCGAGGAGCCGAGGTCGAACGAAGTCGACACACGGCTCCCAGCTCCGAGCGGATGACGGGACTCGAACCCGCGACCCTCACCTTGGCAAGGTGATGCGCTACCAGCTGCGCTACATCCGCGTATTCAGCGCCCTGTTGGGCTGTTGGTGACTACTTTAGCTCATCGTTTCAACCCCGTTCACCGGGGGCCCTCAACGGCTCGGGGCGCTGGTCGCGCGGGTCGGGGTGATGCGCAGGAGGACGCGGTGTTCCTCCTGCATGGCCTGGCGGTAGGCGGCCCAGTCCTCGTGCTCGCCGGAGATGCTGCGGTAGTACTCCTCCAGGAGGGGGAGGGCGGCCGGGAGCGCGACGATCTCGACGGTGCCTTCGAGCTGGATCCAGCGGCCGAAGAACTGGTCGGGCAGGACGCAGAGCCAGGCGCGCGGGTCGCGGCGCAGGTTGCGCACTTTGGCGGCGCCAGCGACAGTGCTGACAGTGACGTGTCCGGCGCTGTCCGTGGTGGTCAGCACCGGTGTCATCTGGGGTGTGCCGTCGGCGCGGAGCGTGCTGAGCACGGCGCGGTGCTGGTTGCCGATCACTTCGCGGGCTTCGTCGAGATCCACTTCGACCTCCGTGCGGTGTCTGGTGACAGCCGTGGACTTGGGGGTCCACGGTAGCGATCGCGCTGGTCGCGCGCTGTCGCCGCGGCTGGTCGTTGGGGGGAAGTTCATGGGGATGCGTGACGATGTCGCCGGGGGTCTGCAGCCGGACGACCGGGTGCTGCTGGTGCGGTTGCGGGCGGGCGATGATCTCGCCTACGGCGATCTGTACCGGCGGCACGCGCCTGCGGTGCGGCGGTTCGCGTTGAGCATGCCGCGGCCCGGGATCGACGTCGACGACGTGGTCGCCGAGGTGTTCTTGCGCACATTGCGCGCGGTTCGGGGCGGCTGCGGGCCGCGGGATGCGATCCGCACCTACCTGTTCACGGTGGTGCGCCGGGTGCTGGGGGAGTGGGCGGCCGCCCGCCGGGACGAGCCGATGAACGCCGACGAGCTGGGCGAGCACGCGCCGCGGCAGCGCGATCACCAGTTCGTGCAAGCCGAGGGCGAGTTGCTGGCCCGCGCGTTCAACCGGTTGCCGGCGCGGTGGCGCGAGGTGCTGTGGCGGACCGAGGTGGAGGGGCATCGGCCCGCCAGCCTGGCCGATCAGCTGGGTTTGACGCCGAATGCGACGGCGGTGCTGGCGCACCGGGCGCGGCGCGGGTTGCGGGAGGCCTACGAGGAGGCGGCCGAGGTGCCCGGCCGCCGGGCTGCGGGGTGTTCGCGCCGCGGTTGATCGTTCGCGTTCGGGGTTGGCCGGGCGCCGCTCATGATCGACAATGGGCCTGGTTCGGGGACGACTATCACCCGTCGGGCCCATGACGTACGCGGTACCGTTGCTTCACCCTCGGTGACCGACGGGATTCGAGTGGCGAGACGATGTTCCGAAGCGACCAGCCCGGGTGGGCGGGGAGGCGACGATGAACCGGGTGGTGCGGGGTTCCGACGGCCGTGAGTGGACCATCAAGGCGAACCTGGAGTGGTCCAACCCGATCGCGGCGGACGAGTTCGAGCACGACGTGAACGGGGGCTCGGCACCGGCGATCCTGATGGGCGCGGTGTTCCTGTTCCTGGTCGTGATGTTCGTGGTGTGGACGCCGGACGAGGTGTACGTGCCGAGCTGGTTGATCTTGCTGCTGATCGCGGCCGTGCTGTTCTTCCCGGTCCGCTGGGTGCTGCGGCGCCCGTGGACGGTCACCGCGGCCACCCCGGGCGACGACGACGAGAACCCGCCGGAGACCTGGGTGGGCGTGGTGCGCGGCTTCTTCGACGTGCGCCAGGAGGTTTCGTCGGTGTCCCGGCACATCGAGCTGTACGCCGAGCCGGACATGAACGGCAGCCTGCAACCCGTCGAGTAGTCCCGCCCCCTTCAAGGGTCGCTGAGTCCGCCGCCGATGAGCAGCACGCGTAGCCGGGTTGGGCGCACTGCCAGGCGGCGGGGACTCTGACCGATCGGGCCGACGATGCGGGGCCGTGCGAGGTTCGGCTTCAGCAGTCGAACACCGACCAGCAGATGTCGTTGCGCAACCTCTGATCGTCGAGCACGAGCTCGCGGATCGCTTCCGGGAGCTGATCGCGCTGCCACAGGCACTCGAGTCGCCTCGCGGCCTCGCTCAGGCCTTCCGGCGCCGCTGCACGGGCGGCCTTGATCGCGTAGGCGGCCGCGCCGAGCTCGTGCGCGGCGACGTGGGCGACGGCTCCGGCCTGGCCGGCGGCGTACGCGGCATGCCGTGGCGCCCCACGCAGGTCTCTGGCTGCCCCCATCGCATGGCCGCCCGCCGCGCGCGCCTGCATCATCTTGACCTCGCCGCGCACCCAGGCCCGGGCATGCTCGATCGCCTGGCGCGGTCGCGGGTCCCCAGGCCGGGCCGACTCGAAGAGGTAAAGGATGTGCTCTGCGCACGAGGCAGCCCATAGCGCGAGGAGGCGGTGATCCGCATCGGTGAGAGTCCCACCGCGGCGGATCGTCACGAAGCGAGGGTCACGGACCTTCGGGAGGATCATGCCTCGCGCTCCCGCCTGCGCGCATCGGCGCGACTCCCCGCGGTGTGCCCCGGCGACCGGTCAGCCGCCTGGCGCAGGGAATGATCCAGAGCGCTCATCAGCCGGGCGACGCGATTTCTGCCGACTGTCGCGTGCGGGTAGCGGCGGAGCACGTCGATGAGTTCCGGTGTCGCCCGCTGCCGCGACCGTTCCAGCAGGGCATCCCCGATCGCGGGGTCACCGCCCGCCTCCATCTCCCCGATGCGTGCAGCGCTCGCGGAGGCTCGCAGGATGTGGCCGACTTGACTGGCCTGGGCGATGGGGTGCAGGTATGCGGCCGATGCGGCGTCACCGGCGGATCGCGCGGCCAGTTGCGCGGCTTCGGACGGCGCGGACCGGGCGGCTCGATGAGCGTCGAGGGAAGTGACGCGCTGCAGCTTCGTCCTGTTGGCACCGTTGATGAATGCCCAGGCCGCGTCGATCGCCGCACGGGGGCGCGGATCATCGGGAACAGCCTGCTCAAAGACCGGTAGGACGTCCTCTGCGTGCCGAACCACGTAACGCGCCACGACGCGCAGCTCGTCCATCGTCAGGTCGAAGTCTCCGGACACGGTGTGCGTGCTCTGTGCCATTCCCCTGAATCGTATCCTTGAAACGTCGGTTGAAACTCTGCGACGAATCCTCCACGCGCCTGCGTCGTAAACCCTCAAACGGGCCGCGAGGCCGGCGACATGAGTGGCGGGGTGGCCCCGGTACCCCGCGGGGCGGCCGGACCTATCACCCGCCATCGCACGCCGCTCACCCCCCATCGGAACCCGGCAGGGGCCCGTAGCTCCGCGACCGTCACGAGATGAGCGCGGGGACGAGCTTTTCGCGGGTTCGGTCTGCACACTGGACCGGTGCCGGAACTTCCCGAGGTGGAGGCGTTGGCCCAGCACCTCCGCGACAACGCCGTGGGCCGGACCGTCGAGCGCATCGACGTCGCGTCGATGAGCGTGCTGAAGACGGCGAGCCCGCCGTGGACCGAGCTGCACGGTCGCGCCGTCACCGATGCGGTGCGGCACGGCAAGTACCTGGATCTCGACTGCGGCGGGCTGCACCTGGTCTGCCACCTGGCGCGGGCCGGTTGGCTGCGCTGGTCGGACAGCCTGTCACCGGTGCCGCCGAAGCCTGGCCGGGGGCCGATCGCGCTGCGGGTGCACCTGGGCGGCGTGGGCTTCGACCTGACCGAGGCCGGCACCCAGAAGAAGCTGGCGGCGTGGGTCGTCGCGGCGCCGGCGGAGGTGCCGGGGATCGCGAAGCTGGGGCCGGACGCGCTGGGCCTGGACCTGGCCGGGCTGACCGAGGTCTTGGCCGGCCGCACCGAGCGGATCAAGACGCTGCTCACCGACCAGTCCGCGCTGGCCGGGATCGGCAACGCCTACTCCGACGAGATCCTGCACGCCGCGAAGCTGTCGCCGTTCGCGACGGCGGGCAAGCTCGACGCCGCCGCGGTCGAGCGGCTGCACGGCAGCATGCAGGAGATCTTGCAGGACGCCGTGGCGCGTTCGCTGAAGCAGGACGCGGCGCGGCTGAAGGCGGAGAAGCGGTCGGGGATGCGGGTGCACGCGCGCACCGGACTGCCGTGCCCGGTGTGCGGTGACGCGGTCCGGGAGGTGTCCTTCGCGGACCGGTCGATGCAGTACTGCCCGACCTGCCAGACCGGCGGCAAGCCGCTCGCCGATCGCCGGTTGTCCCGCTTGCTGAAGTAGTTGTCCACAGGCTGTGGACAGATCGGCCGGTTGTGCACAGGTCGTTGCCGCTGGTTGGACGTGTCCTTCCCGCTGAACGGAATAGTAAGGTACCGCTTACCGATGGAAACGGTGCACTGAGCGTAGCCGCCTTGATTCCAAGCGTGGCGGACGTGAAGATTGATGTTGTGCCGGAGATGTTGACTGAGCGGACGGTCCTGACCACGCTCGCCGCACTCGCCGTGCTCGGCATGTTCGTGCTGTTGTGCCGGGCGCGCCGGGTGAGCGCGTCGGTGGAGGACGCCACATTGGCGGCGCTGCACCGGGTGACCAGTGCGGCCCCGCACCTGCGGGCTGGGCTCACCCAGGAATCGGCCGACAAGACCGCGCCCCACCTGCGCGAGCTGCTGGCGTGCGTCGCCGTCGGCATCGTCGACGCCGACGGCACGCTGCTGAGCTGGGACGGCGAGGCGAACTACCACTACGCCGACCTGCGGACCAAGATCGAGCAGGTCCTGCGCACCGGCAAGCGCGAGTTCCTCGACCACGGCGACGTGACCTGCGACCACCGGCCCTGCCCGATGCGGCACGCCGTGGTGGTGCCGCTGGAGGTCGAGGGTGAGAACCGCGGCGCGCTGACCGTCATCGCCGGCGGCGACCGCAAGCGGCTGCTGCGCGCGGCCGCCGAGGTCGCCAACCACGTGTCGACCCAGCTGGAACTGGCCGAGCTGCAGGAGTCCAAGGAGCGGCTGGCCAAGGCCGAGGTGCGGGCGCTGCGGGCGCAGATCTCGCCGCACTTCATCTACAACGCGCTGAACACCATCGGCTCGCTGATCCGCACCGACCCGGAGCACGCGCGGGACCTGCTGCAGGAGTTCGCCGACTTCACCCGCTACTCGTTCCGCACCAGCGGGCTCTACACCACGCTGGCCGACGAGATCCGCAACATCGACCGCTACCTCACGCTGGAGAGCGCCCGCTTCGGCCCGGACCGGCTGAACGTGCAGCTCAAGATCGCCCCGGAGGTGCTGCCGGTGGTGGTGCCGTTCCTGGCGCTGCAGCCGCTGGTGGAGAACGCCGTCCGGCACGGCCTGGCGACCAAGCCCGGCGGCGGCACGGTGTCGGTGATCGCCGAGGACAACGGCACCGAGGCGCTGATCAGCGTGGACGACGACGGCATCGGGATGGATCCGGAGCTGCTCGACGCGGAGCTGGCCAACGCGCACCTGACCGGCGCGCACGTCGGCCTCGGCAACATCAACAACCGGATGCGGGCCACCTTCGGCAACGACTACGGGCTGGTCGTGGAGACCGAGAAGGGCGCGGGCATGAAGGTCATCATGCGGGTGCCGAAGTTCGCGCCGGGCGTGCGGCCGGTGCCGCCGCCGCCGTCGATCGACGAGCCGAGCGTCGGGTTGGCGGCTGGGCCGCAGCTCAGCCGGTAACGTCGAGGTATGAACGAGAAGGCGCCGCAGAAGTTCACCGACATGTTGACCGGGAAGCTGTCCGCGAAGCTGCCGGGCAAGCTGGCCGAGCGCGCCGAGCGCGGCCCGGTCGTCGCCGTGGTGAAGCTGCACGGCGTCATCACGCCGACGGCATCGCCGATGAGCCGGCCGACGATCTCTCTGCAGAACGTGGAATCCGCGCTGACGCGCGCGTTCGGGCACGACCGGCTCAGCGCCGTGGTGCTGTCGATCAACTCGCCGGGCGGCTCGCCGACCCAGTCGGCGCTGGTGGCGGACCGGATCCGGGGCCTGGCCGAGGAGAAGCAGGTGCCGGTGCTGGCGTTCTGCGAGGACGTCGCGGCCTCGGGCGGCTACTGGCTGGCCTGCGCGGCCGACGAGATCTACGCGCACTCGACGTCGCTGGTCGGTTCGGTCGGCGTGGTCAGCTCGGGCTTCGGGCTCACCGGGCTGCTGGAGAAGCTCGGCGTGGAGCGCCGGGTGCACACCGCGGGAACGCACAAGGTGCGGCTCGACCCGTTCAGCCCGGAGAAGGACGAGGACGTGCAGTGGCTGCGCGGCCTGCAGGACGAGCTGCACGAGCAGTTCCGCGCCTGGGTGCGCAAGCGCCGCGGCGAGAAGCTCGGCGGCGCCGACGACGACCTGTTCTCCGGCGAGATCTGGACCGGCGCGAAGGCCGAAGAGCTCGGGCTGGTAGACGGTTTGGGCACGCTGCGGGGCATCGTGAAGGACAAGTTCCCGGACGCGCACCTGCTGACGGTGGAGCCGCGGAAGCCGCTGCTGGCCCGCCTCGGCATGTCGTCCTCCGTCCGGCTCGGCGGCCGCAGCGGCGCGGACACCGTGCTCGCCGCGGTGGAGGCGCTGGAGCACCGCGCGATGTGGAACCGCTTCGGGCTCTGAGGATCCGGGCGAATTGTCGGTGAACACTTCGGGTCGCTGCGGCGGCCCGAAGTGGCCACCTGGATCCGGTGGAAGCGCTGCTCCACTCCGGCGAATCCCTTGCGAACGCTGGGTAATCGACGTGATCGCGCTGCGTAGATCACGACTTCGAGATGGTCACTCGTTCGGCCGCAGACGCTGGGCTGATCGGGCTAAAAGCCGTGCCGCTGAGCGGATTTCGGTGCTCTGCACCCCCTGGTGTCCAGCGCGCTCCGTTAGCAACTAGTTTGGTTGGCAGGCGTGACTGACCTCACTCGTCGGCTCGGGTGGCACGAGGCTGCGCCAGTGGGTGGGGGCCGACACTCGATCATGGACAGTGCGCCGTGGGCGCGGCAGGATATGGCGTTGCAGTGAGTACACGAGAGAATCCGGCGGGTCTGGTCGTTCTGGCCGTCGATGACGAGATGGCCGGGCTGGACGAGATGAAGTACCTGCTCGGCAACAACGCGCGGGTCGGACGGGTGTTGACGGCGTGCGACGCCTCTGAGGCGCTGCGGTTGCTGCGCAGCGACGATTCCGAGTTACTCGGCAGGCGCGACGAAGACGAGTCCATTGTGGACGCCGTGTTCGCGGACGTGTCGATGCCCGGGCTCAGCGGGATGGAGCTGGCCAGGGTGCTCACCGCCTTCCGCAATCCGCCTGCCCTGGTGTTCATCACCGGGCACGAGGAGAACGCGCTGGAGGCGTTCGAGGTCGGTGCGCTGGACTACATCATGAAGCCGGCCAACGCCGAGCGCGTCGACCGCGCGCTGCGCACCATCGAGAAGAACAAGGCCCAGGCGGCCAAGGGATCCCGCGCGCTGGAGGCGCCGGCGGCCGACGATGAGGTCATCCCGGTCGAACTCGCCGGCACCACCCGGATGATCCCGCGAAAGGACGTGCGCTGGGTCGAGGCGCAGGGCGACTACGCCCGGCTGCACACCGCCGAGGACTCGCACCTGGTGCGGATCCCGTTGGCGCAGCTGGAAGAACGCTGGGCGGAGGCCGGTTTCCTGCGCATCCACCGGTCGTTCCTGGTGTCGCTGCCGCTGGTCACCGAGCTGCGCATGTCGTCGTCCGGGTACTCGGTGGTGCTCGGCGGCGGGCCGTCGAAGGAGCTGCCGGTCAGCAGGCGGCACACCCGCGAGCTGAAGGACCGGCTGGTCCGGGCGCCACGGCAGGGCTGGGGCCAGCAATGAACCGCGGTTCGGTGGGATGAGCCCGGACCACGGCTTCGACATCCGCGCGCGGCTGGGCGATTCGAGGCCCCGCCCGCGCCGCAAGCGCGTCGTGCTCGCCGACCGCCGGACCCGGCAGGTCGCGCGCACCATCATGGAGCTGGAGGAGCAGACCAGCGTCGGCGAGGTGCTGGTCCGGCACCTGGTGAAGGTGCAGCTGCGCAGCGCGCTGGTGCTGACCGGCGTGGTCGCCGTCGTGCTGCTCGGGTTGCCGGTGCTGTTCTGGGCGGTGCCGTCGATCGGCGAGTTCGAGGTGCTCGGCTTCCGGCTGCCGTGGTTGCTGCTCGGCGTGCTGGTCTACCCGTTCCTGCTGCTGATCGGGTACCTGTGCACCCGCAGCGCGGAGCGGCACGAGCGGGACTTCATCCACATGGTGGAGCAGTGACCGCATGATCGACGACGGATTTCCACACCCCAGGAGCGGCGCGGTGCGATGGTTTCGAGTTCCTGGTCCCTGCTAGGGATCGTGCTGATCGTCGCGGCGACCCTGGGCATCGGAACCTGGGCTTCCCGGTCGGCGCGCACTACCTCCGACTTCTCCGCGGCGCGGCAGCTGGTGCGCGAAGAGCGCAACGCGGTGGCGATCTCCGGTGAGTACCTGTCGGCGGCGTCGTTCCTGGGCGTCGCGGGCCTGGTGCTCAAGGACGGCGTGGACGCGTTGTGGTACCCGATCGGCTTCGCGGCCGGATACCTGGCGCTGACGCTGTTCGTCGCCGCGCCGATGCGCCGCTCCGGCGCGTACACGCTGCCCGATTTCGCCGAGGCGCGGCTGGGTTCGCTGCGGTTGCGGACGCTGTGCACCGCGCTGGTGGTGTTGATCGGCTGGCTCTACCTGGTGCCGCAGCTGCAGGCCGCCGGGATGACGCTGGCGGCGATCGTCGGAGTGCACTACTGGGTCGGGGTTTTCACGGTCGCGGTGATCGTGCTGCTGACCGTGGCGACCGGCGCGCTGCGTGCGGTCACGTTGGTGCAGGGCTTCCAGTACTGGGTGAAGCTGTTCGCGATCACGGTGCCCGCGTTCGCGTTGTTCGTGGTCTTCGTCAACGCGCCGCCGCACCAGGCGCTCGACGAGCCGCTGCCGCCGGTCTTCCCGCGCGACACGACGGTGCACATCGACACCGACGTGCGGCTGCGGGTCAGCGAGCCGGTGTGGGCGGCCGAAGACACCAGCTCGATCTACCTGCAGCCCGGCGAGTACCCGATGCCGGCGGGCACCGACCTGCGGTTCCCGGCGGGCGCGGCGGTCCCGGTCGTCGCGGCGGCCGAGTCCGACAACGCGACCTGGCTGCGGCCGCACGGCGACGGCGTTTCCGGGCTGCTCGAAACGTATTCGGTGCTGATCGCGACGTTCCTCGGCACGATGGGCCTGCCGCACGTGCTCGCCCGCTTCTACACCAACCCGAGCGGGTCCGGCGCGCGCCGCACCACGTTGTTCGTGCTGGTGCTGCTCGGCGCGTTCTACCTGTTCCCGACGATCTTCGGGATGCTGTCGCGGCTGTACGTGCCGCAGCTGCTGGTCTCCGGCGAGACCGATGTGGCGGTTCTGCTGCTGCCGCAGGCGATGCTGGACAACTGGGTCGGCGGGCTGCTCGCGGCGATCACCGCGGCCGGTGCGTTCGCCGCGTTCCTGTCGACCTCCTCCGGCCTGGTGGTGAGCGTGGCCGGCGTGCTGTCCTCGCGCGACGCGCTCCGCGGCTGGACGCTCGACTTCCGGCTGGCGGCCGCGCTGGCCTGCCTGGTGCCGACGCTGCTGGCGCTGCCCGCGGACAGCCACGACATCGCGCGCAGCGTGGGGTTGGCGTTCGCGATGGCCGCTTCCACGTTCTGCCCGGTGCTGGTGCTCGGGATCTGGTGGCGCGGGCTCACCGCGGTGGGCGCCGCCAGCGGCATGGTGGCCGGCGGCGCCCTGGTGCTGATCGCGGTGGCGTGCACGCACTTCATCGAGGACGAGGCGGGCTGGTTCGCGACGTTGGCCGGGCAGCCCGCGCTGGTCACCGTGCCGATCGCGTTCGCGGTGACCGGCCTGGTCAGCGTGGCTACCCGGGCGCGGGTACCGGCCGGGGTGGGCCGGGTGATGCTGCGGCTGCACGCGCCGGACCGGCTCGGTTTCTTCGACGGCCGGCTCAGCGCGGAGCCCGCGGAGCCGGCGCCGACCGAGGGCCGCCACCAACGCTGAACGTGATCACGAGTAGTGGTCTTTGAACTTTTTGGGTGGATTCCCCGACGAATATAATCACCTTTCGTGTTTTGTGGTATAAACCAGTGAAAATCAATAGGCTGAACGGGTGAATTCGACCTGGTGAGAGGCAATTCGGAGCGTCCGCTTGGTCTCGAATAACTTCACTCGATCGTTAGCTTGCGTACTCCCAACGGGGCTTCACAGCGGTGGTCGAACTACGTAGCGTTCCCGCGTTGAACTGATTCAGCAGGCTCCCGTACCGGCGGCACCCGGGACGGAGCCTTTTCTTGTGGGAGGAACACCGTGAGCACCACGGACCAAATCGGGTCCGGGTCCGGTATCGACGCCGAAACCTGGGCCGCTGCCCATAGCAGCCCCGAATTCACCACCCTGCGACGCAGACTGCGCAACTTCGTCTTCCCGGTCTCGGCACTGTTCCTGGCCTGGTATCTGGTCTACGTGCTGCTCGCCGACTACGCACACGGCTTCATGAGCATCAAGCTGGTCGGCAACATCAACGTCGGCCTCGTGTTGGGCCTGCTGCAGTTCGTGTCCACGTTCGCCATCACGACCTGGTACGTGCGATTCGCCAACCGGGAGCTCGACCCGATCGCCGAGGGGATCCGCGAATCCCTCGAAGGCGGCGCGAGCGACAAGGTGGCGGACAACTCGGGCGACGAGGCGGCGGACACCGCTGAGGACTCGACTGACGACGCGCCTTCGAGCGACGACGCTCCTTCGGCCGACGAGGCCCCGGAGAAGTCCGCGGACGACAGTGCGGAGAAGGAAACCGCCGCCGATGACGGCGACGACGGCGACGGCGACGGCGCGAAGGACGACGGCGACGCCCCGGAGAAGTCCGCGGACGACAGTGCGGAGAAGGAAACCGCCGCCGATGACGGCGACGACGGCGACGGCGACGGCGCGAAGGACGACGGCGCGAAGAAGGACGACTCCGAGGGAGGCCAGAAGTGATCGCCGCATTTTCCCCGCTGGCCCAAAGCGGAACCGCGAACAACAGCGCGCTCAACATCGGCATCTTCGCGCTGTTCGTCGTGGTCACCATGGTCATCGTGTTCCGCGCCAGCCGGAACACCAAGACCGCGTCCGACTACTACGCCGGCGGCCGGGCGTTCACCGGCCCGCAGAACGGCATCGCCATCGCCGGTGACTACCTGTCGGCGGCGTCGTTCCTCGGCATCGCCGGGGCGATCGCGGTCTACGGCTACGACGGCTTCCTGTACTCGATCGGCTTCCTGGTGGCCTGGCTGGTGGCGCTGCTGCTGGTCGCGGAGCTGCTGCGGAACACCGGCAAGTACACGATGGGCGACGTGCTCAGCTTCCGGATGAAGGAACGTCCGGTGCGCACCGCCGCGTCGCTGTCCACCCTGGCCGTGACGTTCTTCTATCTGCTCGCGCAGATGGCCGGTGCCGGCGGCCTGGTCGCGCTGCTGCTGGGCATCACGAACAAGACCGGTCAGGCCGCGGTGATCTTCGTCGTCGGCGCGCTGATGATCGTGTACGTGCTGGTCGGCGGCATGAAGGGCACCACCTGGGTGCAGATCATCAAGGCGGTGCTGCTGATCGCGGGCGCCTTCGTGATGACGATCTGGGTGCTCGCCATGTACGGCTTCAACTTCTCGGGCCTGCTCGGCGCGGCCGCCGACGTGGCAGGCGACAAGGTGCTCAACCCGGGCGCCCAGTACGGCAAGACCGAGATCAGCAAGCTGGACTTCGTCTCGCTGGGCATCGCGCTGGTGCTCGGCACCGCGGGTCTGCCGCACGTGTTGATGCGCTTCTACACCGTGCCGACCGCCAAGGAAGCCCGCCGCTCGGTGGTCTGGGCGATCTGGCTGATCGGCCTGTTCTACCTGTTCACGCTGGTCCTGGGCTACGGCGCCGGGGCGCTGGTCGGCTCCGACGTGATCAAGAAGGCGCCGGGCGGCGTGAACTCGGCGGCGCCGCTGCTGGCGCTGGAGATCGGCGGCCCGCTGCTGCTGGGCTTCATCTCCGCGGTCGCGTTCGCGACGATCCTCGCGGTCGTCGCCGGCCTGACGATCACCGCGTCCGCCTCGTTCGCGCACGACATCTACGCGAACGTGATCAAGAAGGGCAAGGTGGACGACAAGGGCCAGGAGGTCAAGGTCGCCCGGATCACCGCGGTGGTCATCGGCATCGTGTCGATCCTGGGCGGCATCGCGGCCAACGGCCAGAACATCGCGTTCCTGGTGGCGCTGGCGTTCGCGGTCGCCGCTTCGGCGAACCTGCCGACGCTGCTGTACTCGCTGTTCTGGAAGCGGTTCAACACCAACGGCGCGCTGTGGAGCATCTACGGCGGTCTGGCGGTCACCATCGTGCTGATCGTCATCTCGCCCGCCGTCTCCGGCGCCGAGGACTCGATGTTCCCGTCGCTGAACTTCGCGCTGTTCCCGCTGAAGAACCCGGGCCTGGTGTCGATCCCGGTGTCCTTCCTGCTCGGCTACCTCGGCACGGTGCTGAGCAAGGACTCGGCCGACAAGGCCAAGCAGGCGGAGATGGAGGTCCGGTCGCTGACCGGCGCCGGTGCGGAGAAGGCCGTCTCGCACTGACGGGCTGAACCGCTCCACCCTCGAACGAGCGCCCCGTCCGGCCACGAGCCGGGCGGGGCGCTTTCGTCGGTCGTTCGGGTCAGGCGGCGCGCAGCTCGGATTCGGCGGCCGTGAAGTGCGCTTCCCACATGTCGCCGTCGGCTCGGCGGGGCGGGACGCGATCCAGCAGGGCCAGCACGCGCGGGTCGGTCATCCGCACGAATCCGGCGAACCGCGGCGCTCCGCCGTCGTCCGGAACCGTCGCTAGATGTCCCCAGTCGCTGCCGTTCGGCCAGCGGAGAATGGCTCGACGAGACATGGCTTTCCTTCCTGCCGGGCGGATTCCGCGAACGGACCTGAATCGAACAAGCACACTCTGGCACGGAGTCTCACGAAAACAGCGATTTCTTCGGGATCTCCGACCGAAAGCGTGATCAACTACGAAATGATCTCGTGTTATCGCAGGTGAGGGCAGGTTTCTCCGGGACGTGAGGCATTCGCCGGGGCGAAAGGCGAGTCTCTTACGCGGGCACCACGCATCGCGTGGCAGCATCGGGGTGTGACTACTCCAGTTCCTGGTCATCAGGTGCCCGGCGTGCAGCCTGAGGAGCTGCCCGCACAGCTGCCCGAGGGCAGCGTGCTGCTCGACGTGCGCGAGGCGAACGAATGGCAGGCCGGGCACGCGCCCGAGGCCGTGCACGTTCCGATGAGCGAGCTCGTGCAGCGGCTCGATGAGATCCCGGAGGCCGATCAGGTCTTCGTGATCTGCCGTTCCGGCGGCAGGTCGGCGAAGGTCGCCGCGTACCTCAACGCCAACGGCTGGGACGCGATCAACGTCGAGCGCGGCATGAACGGCTGGTCCGCGATCGGGCGGCCGCTGGTCTCCGACGACGCCGACGGCGAGCCGTACGTGCTGTGACGGCCAGACCTCCCGGCCCCGGGCGGCCGGGCGTGGAGTGGGTCGCCACCCCGCCCGGCGGCCCGCGGCGGATCCGGCCGCCGCGCCGACCGCGCCGCTACACCGGCCCGCCGGCCTACCCGGCCGTGCCGCGCTGGGGCTTCCCGCTGCTCGCGTGGCGGTGGCCGCTGGCGCTGCCGCTGCGGCCGCACGTCGATCCGATGCTGCGGGCGGTGTCCGCCGCCGGGACGGCGGTGGTGGCGCTGTGGATCACCGCAGGCGTGGCGGCGCTGGCCACCTTCGCGGAGTGCTGGCGGTACGTGCTGCTGCTGATCAGCCGCAGCCAGGCGCTTCCGCGCACGCCGCTGGCGATCTCCGACGTGCTGGTCGGCACGACCGGCACGATCCTCTGGGTGCTCGGCGTGCTCTCCGGTGTTTTCGTCGTCCTGTGGGGCCTGCGGGCGCGCGCTGCGGCCGCGGAGCGCATCGGGGTGCAGAGCGCCCGGCCCGACTGGCAGGTGGTCGTCGGCGTCCTGGTGCCGGGGCTGAACCTGTCCGTGCCGGGCTCGACGCTGGCCGAGCTGGAGCATTCCGTGCTCGTCGCGGAAGGCGTGCGCAGCCGGGGCGATCGGCCGTTCCCGACGCTGCGCGTCCGGTTCTGGTGGGCGGCGTGGGTGGGAACCCTGCTGCTCGGGTGGCTCTCGTTCGGCTGGGGATTCTTCGACAGCGTGCAGGCCCAGGCGGACGGCGTCGTGCTGCACGTGCTCAACAACGCCCTGGTCACGGCCCTGGCGATCACGACGGCGCTGATGATCAAGTACCTGATGCGGCTGCTCGCCCCGCTGGACCCGACGGAGCTCAAGCAACTCCGGGTCCGCGCGGTCCGCGCCGCCCCGCCCGCACCCCGGGCCACCCGCCCCACCAGCGCTCCGCGCTGACCCCGAGGTTCCGCGGTTTCCAACGAGGTTTTTTCATCCTCGTTTTGCGTGGCGGTGCGGGTGGCGGAACCTCAGCGTCCGCCTGGCTGTGGGTGCCCAACCTGATGTATGTCCAATACACGGCGGTTGGGCCGTCCTCGCCAGGCGAACGCTGAGAACCCGCGGCGGTGCGAGCTGCGTGGGTGGGTTATGCGCCTGCGGCGCATGCGACTGCTTCCGGGACACGGTCCGTTGGCTGTCGCGGCTGCGGTCACCAGCCAAGACGAAAACGCTCAATGGAAGTTGCGGCACCACGTGGGCGTGGAGTGGGTGTCTGCCGTTGCGGTGTGTCACAGATGCCGGAAGTGGATCTGAATCGCCCGCATAATGGGCGCCGTGCGGCAACCGACCCCCGACGTCGTCGCGCACCGAGGAGCCTCCGCGCATCGCGCCGAGCACACCCGCGGTGCCTACGAACTGGCCCTCGAACAGGGCGCCGACGCGCTCGAATGCGATATCCGCGTCAGCCGGGACGGCCACCTGGTGTGCGTGCACGACCGGCGCATCGACCGGACCTCCAGCGGCCGCGGCGTGGTCAGCGAGCTCACCGTCGCCGCGATGTCCGAAGTGGACTTCGGCGGCTGGCACCAGGAACCGCCTGAGTCGGCGGACGACCTGGTGCGCGGCCCGGCCGCGAACCCCGAGCACGGCGTGCTGCTGCTCGACGAACTCCTCGGCCTGGTGCGGGACACCTCGCGCCCGGTCCGGCTGTTCATCGAGACCAAGCACCCGGTGCGCTACGGCGGGCTGGTGGAGCGCAAGCTGGTCGCGCTGCTGGCCCGGCACGGCTTGGCGACGCCGGCGGACCGGGAGAACTCACCAGTGCTGATGATGTCGTTCGCGCAGTCCGCGGTGCGCCGGTTCCACGAGGCCGCGCCGGGCGTGCCGACGGTCCTGCTGTTCGACCGGTTCCGCGACCCGTTGCGCTCCGGCGTGCTCCCGCCGTGGGCGGACCTCGCCGGGCCGGGCATCCGGCTGCTGCGCGAGGACCCGGGATTCGTCGCGCGCGCGGCCGCGCTCGGCCGCGACACGTACTGCTGGACCGTCGACGACCCCGCGGACGTCGAGCTCTGCGCCCGCGCCGGAGTGCGCTTCGTGGCCACCAACGCGCCCGCGTCCACCCGCTTCCACCTGGCTGAATCGGACCTCGCGCAGTTCGGTAGCGTCACGGCGAAGTGACCATGAGCGAGGGGATCTGCAGTGTCGAAGCGAACCGCACCCAAGCCCCAGGCGGACACCGGGATCAAGCCGCGCCAGCCCTGCCCGTGCGGTTCCGGGAAGCGCTACAAGGCTTGCCACGGCGCCGCGGGCGGTGCCGCCGACGTGATCGTGACCAGGCCGTTCGAGGGCTTGGCCGCGGAATGCGAGCTGGTCGCGCTGCGCGAGTTCGTCCCGTCGGCGACGGCGAAGCTGCCGCTGCGCGGCGAGGGCGAGGTCACGCTCGCGACCGTGCTGCCGATGGCCGCCGCCGCGCTGCGTCGCAACGACGACAAGTCCTTCATCGGGCTCCAGGTGCAGACCCACTCCGGTGACATCAGCCGGGATCTCGCGCGGGCCGTCGAGTGGGTGCAGGCCGCCGAGGTCGGCAAGTCGCTGTCGGTGGTGGGCCCGGAGACGGCCGAGCCCGGCACCATTCCGGCCCGCCTGCAGGACCTGCTCGACCCGGCCGCGCCGCTGGACGTCGAGCTGCACGAGGACTTCGCCTGGTGGCTGCCCGGCGACGTGGAGCCGACCGGCGAGGTCGCGCTGTCCTTGGAGCGGGCGAACGCGGCGATCATGCCCACCGATCGGCTGACCGCCGAAGGCGTGGAATCCGCGTACTGGGTCGACGCGGGCGAGAAGGCCCACCTGCGCTGGGTGCGTCCGGAGCCGGAGGAGCAGCTGCTGGCGGCGCTCGCGCGGCTGTCCGCCCGGGGCGAGTTGGCGCTCGGCGAGGACAGCAAGTACGCGGGATCGTTCCGCGCGCACGGCCTGCTGGTGCCGGTCTGGGACCTCGACCGCGAGAAGCACGCACGCGAGTGGGACGAGCCCGCCGCAGAACTCGGGCGCCGGCTGGCCGACGCCCTCGGCTCGCTCGACTCGGAGCCGCTGGACGCGGCGGAGCGGCGCGCCCGCGACGGCCTCCGCGGCCGCCAGGTCACCATCCGCTGAGCCCGGTGTCGGGCGGTTCCGGCCGGAACCGCCCGACATGGCTCCACAGTGGACCGATGCGTCGGCCGCTGGAATCCCCTTTCTGGTCGCGGGGAATCCCTTCGATGCGAGCCATGTTCTGCTCGCCCCATTCCCCGAGCGGCATCAGCGCCTCGATGAGCGACCGGCCGAACTCCGTCAGCCCGTCCTCGGTGGTCGGCCTGTTCTACGCGGGCAGCGCCCACGGCGACGAGCTGGCGGCGGCGAACATCGACGTCAGTCGGCGCGAGCCGATGAACGACCTGCTGCGCCGGGCGGTCGCCGAGGGCCATGGCGAGCACAGCATCTCGGCGCTGGTCGAGCTGCTCCGGAAGCCCGGACCCGGTGCTGCTCGCAGTTTCAATTGAAACTGGTCCACCGTTCTCGTTGGGCCGAACGAGTGATCAACGCGTCGGTCGGGCAACGGATCGGCGCGTTGCGACGTGCCATCCACGGCGATACCCGACGTTTAGGGGGTGGAGGGTTGACCGCGCACCTGCCCGCAGTGCCGACCGCCACCGAGGCGTCCGGTGTCTATCGCGGGCGGGCACGTCGGGGGGACATGGCGGCGGCAGAAGATGATTTCGCGGAGTTCGTCCGGGTAGCACTACCCGGGCTGATGCGCTACGGCCACGCCTTGGCCGGCAACCCGCACGACGCCGCGGACCTGGTGCAGACCGTGCTGGAGAAGGTCGGCGCCCGCTGGTCGAAGATCAGCCGTAACTGCGCCGACCCCACCGCCTACGTGCGCAAGGCGATGGCGAACACGCACGTCAGCCGGTGGCGGCGGACGCGCCGGGAAACGCTGCTCGCGGATTTCCCGGACATCCCGGCAGCCATCCAGCAGGATCGCCTGGAGCACGAGCCGCTGTGGATCGCGCTGCGATCTCTGCCACCGAGGCAACGCGCGGTGGTCGTGCTTCGTTACTACGAGGGACTTTCCGAGCTGGAGATCGCCGATTCGCTCGGCATCAGCTGCGGAACGGTGAAGAGCCAGGCCAGCAAGGCGATGGCGACGTTGCGCAAGCGGCTCGGGCCGCTGGTGGGAGGAGGTGACGCGTGATGGATCTGGAGGACGAGCTGCGACGGGTCCTCCGGGACGACCGGCTGGACATCCCGGTGCGAACCGGGGCGGAGTGGTCGCTGGTGGCCGGCGCGCGTCGCCGCAGGCAGCGCAACGGCATGCTGGCTGCGGCGGGCAGCGCGCTCGCCGCGACCCTGCTGGTCGGCGGCGGGATCGCGCTGGTCGGCCACCAGGCGAACGAGCCGGTGCAGCCGGCGGTGCCGCCCGTCGTGCAACCGGAGCCGAACCCGGGCTCGACCGCGCCGCTGCAGCCGCCGCAGCCACCGCCGCCCGCTCCGCCGGTGCAGCCGCCGCCGGGCCAGGCGCCGCACCTGCCGAGCCTCACGACCCTGCCGACCAGGAAGCCGCTGCCGCCGGAGATCCTGCTGACGGCCACCTCGGAGCCCGACCCGACGACCTCGGCGACGCAGACCTCCAAGCCGAACCCGACGTCGTCCCAGGCGCCCGCCACCGAACCGGCCTCGCCCGGGCAGTGATCTCAAAGCAGCCTTGCGTGAACCTATTCCCTGGCCGAGCCGGTGTTCTGAAATGGCTGTGTGACGAGCCCCTTCCGGCACGATGCACTATGTGATCGGCTGGATACCACGAGGGATAGGGGGCGCGGGTTGGCCGACGAACAGGTGGACGGCTTTGCACCGGGAACGATCGTGGAAGTCCGTGATGAGGCGTGGATCATCCGGTCGGCGGAACGATTGAAGAACGACGCGTGGGCGGTGTCCTGCACCGGTGTGTCGGAGCTGGTGCGAGATACCGAACCTTCGCGCCCGGACGTGACCAGGTGCCCATGAGTGCTTTGGGGTGCTATGGCAAGTGTCACAGCGCTCCAAAGCACTCACGGGCACTCAGCGCTGCTTCAGGCTGGTGGTGAACGACGTCCACTGCTCGGGTGTGAACACGAGCGTGCCGCCGTCGCGGTCCTTCGTATCCCGCACGCCGACCGCTCCCGTCGCTACCGCGACCTCCACGCAGTGGGCGTTGTCCGCACTGCGGCTTGACTTCCGCCAGGTACAGCCTCGATGCAGCCCGGCCGTTTGGGTGCTGCTCATGTGCACAACTCTAGTCCGGTGCTACAGCTTGCTGGAAGCCTTTCTGATCAGCTCAAACGATTCTTCGCGGCTGAGCGATACCGACGTCGCGCCAGCAAGCGCGATGGAGTACTCGCGGATCGTTACGGCATCCGAGGTGAGCAGCGTCGAGGTGATCGATTCTTGCCAGAGGACGCTAGGAAGCTCCTCATCTGGAAACCCAAGCAGGAGGAAGGCCGAGCCTCCCAAGGCATCGTGTGCAGCCGCCTCGAACGGGACGATTCGCACCTCGATCGTCTCGGGATGCTCATCGATGAGCGTCGCCAGGTGTTCAAGTTGTCCCTTTAGGACTCGGGGTCCGCCGATCTGTTGCCTGATCACTGCTTCGCTCATGATCGAGCAGAATCGCACCGGATCGTCGTCGGTCAGACGGCGTTGCCGGAACAGGCGGCAGCGCAACCGCCGGTCCGTTTCGGCAAGCCGGAGGTTGGGGCTGCCGGATTCGATGATCGCCCGTGCGTACTCGTCTGTCTGGAGCATGCCGTTGACGATGTTGCACGCGAAGGCATGTATGCGCTCTGCTCCATGTTCCAGCCCGAAGAAGCGGATCAAGTCCGGGTTGGTGAACAGGGGCGAGTACTTGGTCCACCAGCCGCGCTCGGTTGCTTGTTCGCGAAACCTGCGCAGCTCCTCGGCTTCGCCGTCGTTGAACCCGTACACGTTGATCAGTGCGTCCAGCCGGTCCACGGCCAGGTTCTTCTTGCCGTGCTCGACCTCCGACAGGTAGGCACCGGCGATACCGATCTTCTTCGCGGCCTCGCCGCCGGTGAGCCCAACCTCCTCTCGCTTTTCGCGTAGCCGCAGGCCAAGTGCCCAGTTGGCGACGGTCGATGAGCTTGGCGCCACGCCTGACCTCCCATGTGTCGATCACTCGTCAGCATGATTGAGCTAGATAAATATCCCAGGAGCTTCTCCTTTGACTTCTGACGGTAACGGTATCAACACGGTCTGTTGCCGCGTGGCGGTGGCTCCGGTGTTGCCCCCCTTCCCGACCCGCCGGGGCCACCGCCTTCCCTTCGGCAGCAAGGAGAAGCGATGCACGACATCTTCCAGCCAGCGGGTTTGGTCGCGTACTGGCGGCCGGTTGACGGTGTGCGGCACGGGTTGTCGCCGGTCGAGCCGCCGTACCCCGGGCAGGAGCGGGAAACCCTGTGCGGCGCGACGGTGACCGTCGTCAAGACGACTGCGGTGGATTGGCTCGCGCCGACCTGCGGGGCCTGTTGGGACGAAGCCAAAGCACGCCGCGACGCAGCAGGGAAGGCGGATGCCCAGTGATGACACCGGTTCTCGCCGTGGTGCAGACCCGAGCAACGTGCTGGGCTTCCTCGGCGTCGTCGTGGCCGTATCCGTAGTAGCCGCACTGCTTCCGTTGCGCGGCGGGCATGGTCAGCATGCCAATGCCGGTCCGGGGTCGGTGATGGTGTGGCAACTCATCGATGTAATAGCCGCCGAAACCCGGCATCCCGAGCCGCCCGCCCGCCAACCGCCGGAACCCATCGACTGGCCGACTGAGGAGTACATCGGCCGCCACCGCCTAGTTTCGGACCGAACGCGCAGCAGCAACGCAAGTTCTCACGGGCGTTGACTGCGAGGAGGACATGACCCCTCAGCGCCACTTCAGGATCGCGGCGAACGACCAAGCGAAGCGGATCGACATCGGCAACCCGCAGCTGTCTGGGCATTCGGCAGGCGATGCGGCGGTCAACGTCGGCCCCTCCCAGCTGAAATTCCCCAATCTGCCGCACGTTCCCGACGACGCGCTCTAAAGTCAACGGAGCCGCGTCAACGTCCGCTCCGGTTCTTCCCAGAACGAGTAGGGGTCATGATTAGAAATTCCCACTGTGCCTGGAAGTGGCCGGTTATTGGTCTGCTGACCACGGCCCTGATGTTCACTGGCGGCTGCGGCGTTCCCAGCATTGAGCCGTACACGATGCCCACAACCAGCGATGACATGGCGACGATCAATCCGCCGCGACCGAGCGGTCCACCGCCGGGGCCGGTCAAGTATGCCTTCGCCGCCTTCAAAAGCTGCCAGGAGATCCAGCAGGCGGTTCCTGATCTGCCGCCACCGTTGAGGCCACAGCGTGGTGAGGAGCTAGGTCGGTTCTCGCAGACTTGTACTTTCACAACATCGAAAGATGACGGTAGTCCGTTTATCGCCTTCCGGGTCGAGCTCTTTGAAAACCGTCAAGACGATTTCGGATTCCATTCCGGGGCCGAGCTTGCAAAAACGGGTTTCAGCGTAAGTGTGTCGCCGGGTGACGAAAAGGACGGCCGTGTGGGAATCGGCTCGGAAGCCCAATGGGCGGATCCTGGAGCGGGCGTCAGCTGCAGCATCGAAGTCCTCGACGAGAACGCAGTGATGATCACGTCTTATAACTCTGGTGCTGGGCACGACGATCCGCGAAGCGAGCAGTGTCGCGAAGGTGCGCGCGAGGTCGCGAAAAAGATCTACGCTGCTGTGCAGCCACGGTGATCCCTGGGACATCCTCAGCGAATGTCAGCTCACCGCGCAGCTCGTGCCGCCCCCGCCGCGGGCGCACGAGGTGCGCGAGCTCCCTCGCCGCCGAGCCGATCCCCTGCAGCTGTTCCGCTGCCTCCAAGGCCAGCCGCACTTCCCGCCGAGAAGCTGGGCGAGCTCGGTCATCAAGTGTTTGACCAGGGCGAGCTCTTCGTCGATAGCCTGCAAGTCCCGGGACGTTCGGAGTGAGATCCCCGACCAGGCGCCTTCAGCAGCGCACACCGGGCAGGCGGCATGCTCACCCCGGGTAGTGGCCAGCAGTTGACGGATCGCGGCGATGGTCTCTCCCGGCGTTTCGCCGATCGGCGTGGCGTTTTCCACGCTGTTTCGCGCCCGGCGATAGCCGGCCATCGCATCGGCGGTGTCCGCGAACGCCTCGGTGAGCCTGGTCCGGAGGCCGGGGCGTAGGGGTGGGGAGATCGCCGGTATTCGCGTCGCTGAAGACCCGTGTGAACCAGTTCCCGACATCCGCGACCAGGTCTGGCAGTGCTACCGGCTCGGGCGGTTCCACGAGCGGATGCCGCTCGGTCAGTTCCATGTTGTGGTCGATGAGGCGCAGGATCTCAATCCAGCGCACTGGCGACTGTTGCGTGGCGTGGTTCCGGTGGGGCCCGATGATCTCTTTATCTGCGAGGACGCGCATCAGCGGATTTACGGCGACCGGGTCGCACTGAGCCGCTACCGGGACAAGTTCGCGCGGGCGCTTCGAGAAGCCGATATCCCCGCAGTGGTAGTCGAAGACGGTGACGCCTCCACACGGCGAGACGCCATCCACGTCGCCACGATGTATCGCGCCAAGGGGGTCGAGTACCAGCGGGTAGCGGTTGTCGGTGCCGACGCCGGCACCGTTCCCCTCAACTTCGTGCTGGACCAGAGCGCACCGGAAGAACAGGACGACGTCAGGCAGCGCGAACGCTGCCTGTTCTACGTCGCCTGCACACGTCCTCGCGACCAGCTCGTGGTCACTTGGACCGGAACTCCGACGCCGTTCTTGTCGTTCCTATCGGGAGCTCCGGCCACGGAGTGACTCAGAGGGCGCCGCCGGCGGTTCGGGGCGCCGTCGCGTCGGCGCCTGCGTCGCCGACCGTTTCGCGGGCCAGGTAGTTCTCCACGTCGAAGAGGTTGCCCTTGGAGCGGTCGACCACGTTCAGCAGCGTCGACATCGAGGAGACCTCCTCGACCTGCTCCTTCAGGAACCACTGCATGAACTGCTCGCCGAGGTAGTCGCCCTCCTCGCGGGCGGTCTTGGCCAGCGTCTCGATCTCGCGGGTGACCTCGCGCTCCTGCTCCAGGGCGAGCGCGACGAGCTCGCGGGTCTCGGTGAAGTCGTTGCGCACCTGCTCGATGGCGGGGATGGCCGGCTTGATGTTGTTGTCCATCAGGTACTGGACGATCATCATCGCGTGGTTGCGCTCTTCCAGCGCCTGGCGGTAGAAGTGCGCGGCCAGCCGCGGCAGGTCCTCGTTGTCGAACCAGACCGCGACGGCCATGTACTGATGCGAGGCGGTGAATTCATTGCGCACCTGTTCCTGCAGCAGGTGCTCGAAACGGGATTCCTTGTGCTGAATCTTCTTCGCGGTGACAGCCATGCCCTCAATATACTCTGGAATGAGTCCAGATACATTTCAGGTAAACCTAATAATCCTATGGTTAACCTTGGCTGATCACGTTTTAGCCAAGGCAATCCTCAGATAGCTGAGCCAAGCCAAACCTGTGCTGTTTCGGCTGGTGGCGGCGTCATCGTCGCTGGCGGTGGTGAATGTTTCGCGCCGTGTCACCAATTCGAGTGGCCATTGTTCGACGAAGGGGACCCGTGATCGGTTTTCCGGTTGAAACACCCTGCATTCATCACTCGATCAAGCGATGGAATGGGAATCGGTCGAGTTCACGGATTCAGCGGGGCGCGGGTGATGGGGCAGGACATGCACCGCGGTCCGCCCCGGCCGGAACCGAGTTCGGAACCGCTGATCCGCAGCACCTCGATACCGGCGTCCTCGAGTCGTGCGTTGGTCTCGGCATTGCGCTCGTAGGCCACCACGACGCCGGGCGCCAGGGCGAGCGTGTTGTTGCCGTCCTCCCACTGCTCGCGTTCCGCGGTCACCGGATCCAGGCCGGTGTCGATCGCCCGCAGGTGGTCGATGCCCATCGCCTCCGCCGCGGCGGTCAGGAACGGCGTCGGGCCCGACACCTTCAGCTCGCCGTCCAGCGGGCGCAGCGTGAAGGCCTCCAGCGAGTGCTGGATCGCCGGGTACATCACCACGGCGTCGCGGTCGACCATCGTGCACACCGTGTCCAGGTGCATCGAGGCGCGGGCCTGCTCGATCGGCACGGCCAGCACGGTGTGCGCCAGGTCGTCGGCGAACAGCGAGCGGGCGAGCGACTCCGCGCCGGCGGGCGTGGTGCGCTCGCCGACGCCGACGGCGACCACGCCCGGCGCGAGCAGCAGCACGTCGCCGCCCTCGACGGGCGCGGAATGCGCGCCGTAGGCGCGGGTGGAGTGCGAGAACCGCGGGTGGTAGGCGTAGATCAGGTCGGTGAGCGCGGATTCGCGGCGGCGCGCGGGCATCGCGAGGGCCGCGATCGCGACCCGGTCGCTGATCCACACCGACGAGTCCCGGGTGAACAGCAGGTTCGGCAGCGGGTCGATGGCGAAGTAGTGCGGCTGGTGCATCCGGCGCACCAGGGACTCGCCTTCCGCGGCGGGCAGCTCCTCGAACGTCATGCCGGCGATCAGGATCTCGGCCAGCACGGAATCGTCCACACTGGACAGATGAGAGCGCAGCGTGTCGGCGATCTCCGTGCCCACCCTGAGCTCGTCCACGCCCGCGAGCACGGCCGCGGCCCGGGCGCGGGGGTCGTGCAGCGCCTCGGTGAGCAGGTCGCGCAGCAGCAGCACCTCGACGCCCCGGTTGCGGAGCACCTCGGCGAACGCGTCGTGCTCCTCCTGGGCGCGATCGACCCATGGGATCGCGTCGAACAGGAGTTGGTCGCTGTTGCGCGGCGTGAGCCGCTTCAGCTCCGTGCCCGGCCGGTGCAGCAGTACCGCGTGCAGCGGGCCGACCTCGCTCTGGACGTGTGGTTCGCTCACGAGGAGCAGCCTAACCGCGACTAACGGAAACGTCTGTCATCGACGATGATTTCGATCAATCATTAACCGAAAAGCTCACTCGGCCATCAGATCATTGCGTAAAATGGACGATAGGTTCGCCGCCGAGCGGCTTCCGGTTTTGCTCGGTCAGCTGCATCATCTCCCGCTGGTTGATCGTGGCGCGTGGTGGCGACCGGCCCAGCCGACGTCCCCGCGTGAGGGTCGGCGTGGGCGCGGTCAGAACCAGTGCAGGCAGTGCGGGGAGCGCTCGGCGCGGAAGAGGGCGTCAGCGAGGATGGCCGCGCCGGGGCGGTGGGCCCGGATGTGCCCGGCGCGCACGAGCGTGCTCGGGGCGGTGCCGCCGAGGTAGACCGAGCCCAGGTCGCTCACGTCCAGGGACAGGTCGGGCTCCCGGTCCGTCGGGACGCAGTCGGCCTTGCCGTCCCGGACGGTCAGCAGGTAGCGGCCGTGCTCGCCGAGCAACGGATCGTCGACGTCGAGGACGAGCTCGCCATCCATGAACCAGCCGCGCGCGGTCAGCGCGCGCGGGACATCCAGCAGTCGAACCCAGAGCCAGTCGGTGTCGTCGCTCACCTGGCCGGCGCGGAAGTCCGCAAGCTGCCAGCGCAGCGGGTGCTCGGGCGGGAAGTGCTTGAACACGACCTGAGCGACCAGGTCATGTCCGAGCGCGAATCGGGCCAGGGCCGTGAAGACGGCGTCGTCGGTGGCGATGATCTCGTCGACCGTCAAGGTGCCGAGCTCGACGACCGAGTAGCTGGCGTACCCGTCCGGGACGCCGTCGGCGTCACGGTGGACGGCGACGTAGCGCGGCGCCGGAGAGACCGGGGGCTGCCCCGCGCCCGAGGCCCACCAGCGGTGCGGCCGGGACAGCGCGCCGGGCTGTGCACGGCGGTACCTGTCGTAAACCGCTTCCAGGATCTCGCCGCACTCGGCGCGCCGCAGCAGCTCGACCGAGCCGGGTGCTGGGGCGTCGGCCGTTCCGCGCGCCCGGGGAAGGGCGAGGGCGGCCTGGTGGCGCGGCACCGTCAGCCGCTGCGTGTAGGTCGCCGGTCCGTAGCCGAACCTGCGGTAGATCAGAGCCTCGGAAGCCAGCAGCACGGAGAGAAACTCCCCTCGGGCCCGCAGCTCGGTGAGCTGATGCCGCATCATCGCGCTGAGCACGCCCTGGCGTCGGTGCGAGGGCAGGACGCCGACGGCGGTCACCCCGGCGGCCGGGACGAGGATCTCGCCGGGGAGGGTGAGCTCGAAGGAGTACGCACCGGCGGTGCCGACGGGCTGCCCGTCTGCCGTCATGGCGAGCAGGTTTCGGTCCATTTCGAGCGCCGACCACCAGACCCCGCCGCCCTCGGTCGGGGTTTCCGGGAAGCGCCCGAACGCGGCGTGGAGTGTGTCGACGAAGACGTCGAGGTCCTGGTCGGTCGTGGGACGGATCTCCATCGCTGCCGCTGCCTCCCCGGGATACCGGCGCCACGAATCGTGGTGTCCCGCCACAGTGCAGCGTTGACCCGTGGCCAGATCAAGTGAATTACGGCCGGGACAGCGCGACGTTGACCTGACCCGGACAGGAGAGGCCGAACGGCACGTCCAAGCGCCCAGTCGGACAAGCCCGGAATCGGAAGCCGCCCGGGTCCGGTCAGGGCAGCCAGCCGACGCGGCCGCGCAGGGCGGCGTAGCCGACGAAGGCCACCACGTCGATCAGCGCGTGGCCGACGACCAGCGGCCACAGCCGGTTCGTGCGCTGCCAGGCGCGGCCGTAGACCAGGCCCATCACGACGTTGCCGACGAAGCCGCCGAAGCCCTGGTACAGGTGGTAGCTGCCGCGCAGCACCGCCGACACCCACAGCGCCCGGTTCTCCGACCAGCCCAGCTGCCGCAGCCGGGTCAGCAGGTAGGCCACCACCAGGACCTCTTCGGCGAAGGAGTTGCCGAACGCGGCCAGCGTCAGCACCGGCGCGCGCCACCACGCCGCGTCCAAAGTGGAGGGTTGGACGGTCAGGGCGAGGCCCAGGGAGTGCGCGACGAGGTACAGGCCCAGGCCGGGGATGCCGATCAGGGCCGCGAGGCCCAGCCCGCCCGCGAAGTCCCGCCCGGGGCGGGAGCGGTCCAGGCCCACCTGCCGCAGCGCCATCCCGCCGCGCCACAGCAGGTACAGCCCCAGGCCGCCCCAGGCGCACAGCCGCAGCACGTTCGTCAGCTGCGCGAGCATGTCGAGCAGCCCGAGCTCCGCCCGCGGCACGTTGATCGCGGCGTGCTGGTCGGCCAGCGGTTCCGGGCGCAGCAGGGCGTCCAGCAGCGACAGCAGGCTCTGCAGGCCGGAGAGCCCGAGCGTCACGGTGAAGACCACGAACAGCTCGATGACGATCGCCCTGCGCTCCGACCGGTCCGCGATCGTCGCGGGCTCGCCGGGCCGGGTCGGGGTCAGCCATGCGCGCAGGGTGCTCACGCGTCGAACCGTACCCGGATCGGTGACGCCGCCGTCCGGGCGTTCGAACGTCTGGAAATACCGGGAAAGCCGGGTGCGGAACTGGTCGCCGCCCCCGCCGCGTCGGATGGGCATGGACGTGTTCGTGTGGGGCGCGGCGGACACCGAACGCGCGGTGCGCGTGCTGCAGGCGCTGCGCCGCTTCGACGTGCTCGACGGGCCGCTCGGCTCGGCCGATCTGTTCGGCATCCGGGACGGTGTCCTGGTCGAGATGCGGCACAGCGATCCGGGCGGGCTGCTGGTGCGGTTCACCGACGGTCGGCGGCCCGGCCAATCGGAGATCGTGGCGCGCGCGTTCCTCTGGCTGATCACCCGCGGCGAGTCGGTGGAGGAGGCGATGCTGGTGGGCCCGGGCGCCGAGCCGCTGCGCTTCCGCGACGGCCGAATCCAGCGCCTGGCCCCCGAGAACTCCGAACGCTGCTCGGACGACTGACGTCGGGATCGGCGCGAACGGCCCCTTCACGTCGCCTACCGAGGTGAACGGTCCGTTCGCTCCGTTCCGGCGGCGTCAGCCCTGGCGTTGCTGGGCGAGGAAGGGGCAGCCGACGAGGCGGCGGAGCTCCGCGCCGAGGTGCTCGGTCGTGCTGACCGGGCGGGAGAACGCCAGCCGCACGTCGTGGTCGCCGTCGGCCGACTCCACTCGCAGTCGCAGGCCGTACTTGTCCAGCCCGAGCGGGCGGATGTGCCCGCCGCGCAGCTTCTCCGGCAGGTGCCGGGCGAGCAGCCCGACGACGTCGCGGTGCGACAGCTCCAGGTGCCGCAGCCACGCGTCTTCCTGCATGCAGAACGGATCCGGCGTGGCGGCCTGGAAATCCGCGGGATCCACCGAGCCGGTGCCCTCCGAATCCGCCAGTACCAGCGACGCGGATTCCAGCCGCAGGACGCTCGCGCCGTGCCCGGCGTCGAGCAGTCGCGGGTCCGGGCGCTCGTCGGCGACCGCGAGCACGGCGTCGCGGGCTTCCGCGCCGTCGAGCAGCCGCACCCAGCCGGTCAGCCACAGCAGCCCGCGCACCGGCTCGCGCAGCCGGACCGGCGTCGGGTCGGTGAGTTCCAGGACCGCGGCCAGTTCGGCGCGCGGGGCTTGCCACGCGGCAGCGATCAGCGGGTGCTCGTCCGCCAGCAGGACGGTTGCGGAGCCATCGGCGTGCACGTGGTGCAGCAACGGCGCGATGCGCGCCGAGTTCTCGTCGGCCGGCAGAAGCGCTGCGCGCCCGCCGCGTTTGGCGATGCTCCTGGCACGTTCGGCAGCGCTCGGCGTCGCCGGCCGGCGGATGGTCGTCTCACCCACTGCTCACCTCCAACTTAGGCAAGCCTAACTAAAATGTGTCGCGTGGGGAAGTCGCCTCATCGGGCTCCGCGCGGTCGCCGAAGCGGCCCCACTGCCCGCGCATCTTCTTAGTACCAGCTGGAACGCCCCCGTGGGGGGCCAACCGGAGTAGTGCCCCCAGGGGCGGTGCGAGCGCTGTCGGACCAGGGAGGATGATGATGTCCAAACCAGGCGAGGGAGGCATACATGACCCCGCCCGACGTCCGTTTATCGGGCACCTTTGTTCACTGGCCGGTACGGCATTAGCGTGTCAGCCGTGTCAAGCGCTGTTGAGCTTCGCGCGCCCGGTCCGCGCGGCATCCCGCCCCTGTTCGCCCGACTGGTTGACGATGCGGCGCTGTTCCCGCCTGGGACCGCCGCAGTGCCGCAGGCGGTGGCCGACCACCTGGAGGCGCGCGGCGGCGCGTTCACGGGTCTGCTCGGGCCGATGCTGTGCAAGGCGTCCCGGTTGGCCGAGCTGATCACCGAACTGGCGAAGGTGAAGCCGGCGTCGCCGGTGCCGCTCTCGCTGGTGTGCGACACCGGGCTCGGCGGCGTGCCCAAGGCCCTGTCGATCATCGAGGGCCGGCAGGAACTGCTGGCGCTGCGGATGGTCGAGATGCCCGCGCCGTCCGACGTCGACGACATCTGGCTGGAGCGCGTGTCGGAGTTCGTGCCGGAGGACATCATCCGGGTCGTCGAGCCGCGGCGCGGCGGCGACGGCTGGCTGGACGGCATCCGGCGGGTCGCCGAGCACGGCTGCTGGCCCAAGCTCCGCTGCGGCGGGCAGACCGCCGAATCGGTGCCGTCCATCGACGTGGTCACCGACTTCCTCGCGGTGGCGGGCACCCTCGACGTCCCGTTCAAGGCCACCACCGGGCTGCACGCCGCGGTGCGCGGCACCGACCCGGAAACCGGGTTCACCCACCATGGCTTCCTCAACGTCCTCGTCGCCACCGCGCGCTCGTTGTCCGGCAAGGACGTCCGGGCGGCGCTGGCCAGCACCGACGGCGCCGCGCTGGCCGAGGAGGCGCGCGCCCTGTCCGACGACGCGGCCAACGCGGTGCGCGACGTCTTCGCCTCCTACGGCTCGTGCTCGTTGCAGGACCCCGTCGCCGAACTCGAAGGATTGGGGCTGCTTTGACCTGGATCGAGGACCCCGAGTTCGCCCCGGACAAGCCGTTCGGCCCGCAGACGCTGCCCTACGGGGTGCTGGTGACCGGCAGCGGCCCGGTCATCGCGGTGCGGGTCGGGCGGCACGCGCTGCCGCTGCGCGGCATCGCCGGGGAACTCGGTCCTCGACTCGCCGAGCTGGTCTCCGGCGACTCGCTCGATCCGCTGCTGGCCGCGGGCCGCGACCGCTGGCGCGAGCTGCGGGAGCGGCTCACCGAGCTCGTCGCGGCCGATCGGGCGCCCGCGGGCGCGAGCCTGGTGCGCACCGACTGGCACACCCTGGTGCTGCCGTTCGCGGTCGCCGACTACGTCGACTTCTTCTCGTCGCGGCACCACGCCGAGAACGTCAGCCGCATCTTCCGCCGCACCGCCGAGCCGCTGCCGGAGAACTGGTCGCACCTGCCGGTGGCCTACCACGGCCGCGCGGGCACCGTGTACGTCTCCGGCACCGACATCCACCGCCCGAGCGGGCAGCGCAAGGCCGCCGGCGACCTGCAGCCCGCGTTCGGCCCGACGCGGCGGCTGGACTTCGAGGCGGAGGTCGGGTTCGTCTGCGGCGGCGAACCGGCCGACCGGGTGTCCACTTCGGACTTCGCCGAGCACGTGTTCGGGCTGGCGCTGGTCAACGACTGGTCGGCGCGGGACATCCAGGCCTGGGAGTCCAAGCCGCTGGGACCGTTCCTGGCCAAGTCGTTCGCCACCTCCGTCGCCGGGTGGATCACGCCGCTGGAGGCCTTCGAGCAGGCCAGGGTGCCGACTCCGGAGCCGGCGCACGCGCTGCAGCCCTACCTCGTCGAGAAGGAGCCGTGGGGGCTGGACCTGCGGCTGGAGGTGCGCTGCAACGAGACGCTGCTGGCCTCGCCGCGGTTCGAGCACATGAGCTGGTCGCCCGCGCAGCAGCTGGCGCACATGACGGTGAACGGCGCGCCGGTGCGCCCCGGCGACCTGTTCGCCTCCGGGACCGTGTCCGGGCCCGAGCCCGACCAGCGGGGCTGCCTGCTGGAGCTGACCTGGGGCGGAGCGGAGCCGATCACACTGCAGGACGGCGAGCAGCGGACCTTCCTCCAGGACGGGGACCGGGTGACACTGAGTGGCAGCGCGCCGGGGCCCGACGGTTCGGTGATCGGGCTCGGCGAGGTGACCGGCACGGTGCTGGCCGCCGCTCGGAGGTGACGCGATGGCCCAACCCAGCCCCGAGCCGCTCCGCGGCCCGATGGGCCTGCCACGCGAAGCCCAGCCGGGCACCAAGGAGAGCTCGCTGACGCTCGATCGCGGGCTCAGCCTGCTGCAGGCCGTGGCGGACGCCGAAAGCGAAGCGCCCACCATCAGCGACCTGGCGGCGACCGTCGGCGTCAGCCGTGCGGCCGTGTACCGGCTGCTCGGGCCGTTGCAGAGCCGCGGCCTGGTGCGCCGCGAGGGTTCGAAGGTGCGGCTCGGGCTCGGCGTGCTGTGGCTGGCCGGGCGGGTGCTGCCGCAGTTGCGCATCGCATCGCTGCCCGCCTTGCGGGCGCTGGCGGAGAAGGTCGGCGCGACGGTGCACCTGACCGTGGCCGACGGCAGCGAGGCGCAGGCCGTGGCGGTCGTCGAGCCGTCGTGGACCAGCTACCACGTGTCGTACCGGGTCGGCAGTCGTCATCCGGTGCAACGCGGCGCGGCCGGGCGGGCCGTGGACCTGCCGCCGGGCGGGCCGGCGTGGATCGCCAGCAGCGGCGACCTGCAGCCGGGCGCGTTCGCGGTGGCCGCGCCGGTGCGTGGGGTGCCGGGGCTGCGCGCCAGCGTCGGCGTGGTGGCCCTGCAGCCGTTGGCGCCGGAGGAGATCGGGCCGCTGGTGCTGGAGACGGCCGAGGCGGTCGCCGAAGCCCTGCGCTGACTTCGCGTCGCGTAACGCTGGCTCTGATTCAGCCGGTTCAGCCCCCGTGTTCGCCTCCACAGTTCCACTAACGTTCGGGAGGAACGAGCCCCTCGCCGCACGGCGGTGCTGGGAAGATGCATGATGACGCGTGCCGAGCGCCGGTGGCGGACGAACTTGGCCAGGAAATAAAAACCCCCGGCGCGTACCGAAGTACTGGCTAACCGGGGGACTTCGCGATCGACCATACCACAGGAAGTCACATCACATCGCGATGTGATGTGGAATCGGGCATATCGACATCGCCTGGCGATGTGCTGAATTGCTCGCGCCGGCGTTCCTCGCGGCTCAAGGTCACGTTCGGTGGCCGGTGATCATGGTGGTAGAACACCGCAGTGGGCTATGACACTGCGCCACCACCGGATGAGCTCGAACCGCTGCTGAGCGCCGAACGGCTGGGCACCTATCACCGGCATGCCCCGGCGTGGGGCGTCCCGCCGATCTCCCTGTACCTGCTCGGCGGCGAGCTCGCCGCCAGCTTTCACCGCGATCTCGGCGTCGCCGAGGTGGTACTGCGCAACGCGCTGAACGACCAGCTCACCGAGCGGTACGGCCCGCGTTGGTGGGCCGATGAGCAACTGCTCGACGATCGCGGCCAGGCCGCGATCGCCAAGGCATGGACCGATGCGCGGTGCAGCGAGGACGGCCCGTCCGGCCGCTTGGTCGCGCAGCTGGCGATGGGGTTCTGGGTGCACCTGCTTGAATCCGGCGGCTACGTCGGCAAGAAGCCGTTCCGGCGGCGTCGGTACTACGACGCGACGCTGTGGCGGCCGGCCTTGCGGTTTGCCTTCCCGAACTCGACAGGAATCCGCAGTGAGGTGCATGCGGTGGCGCATCGGGTCTATGCCCTGCGCAACAGGATCTCCCACTGCGAGCCGATCGTCGGTGGGGTCCGCATTCCCGGCACGACGATTCGGCGCAGCCCGGCTGAGATCCACGACGACATCGTGACGCTGGTTCGGTGGGTGTCCGCGCCGGTCGGCGACTGGCTCGCTGTTCGGTCCCACACCCCCGTGCTGCTCAGGGACGCGCCGAACTGATCTGGGCGGGAACGCCATGATCATGATGCGCAGCCGCGACGGCCGAGCCGGTCAGCGGCCGGGCCCGGGGCTTCGCCGAATGGGCTCGGGACCACGCCGCCGACTTCCGCCCGTAGCCCGGTGGGGGTCGTGAGTGGGAACGGCGGTTCTTGCCGCAACGACTACTCACGACCCATGCGCTCACGCGGGGAGGGCCTGGTCGAGGTCGGCCCAGATGTCGTCCGGGTCTTCGATGCCGATCGAGACGCGGATGACGCCTTCGCCGATGCCGACCGCGCGCAGCTGCTCGTCGGTGAGCTGGCGGTGCGAGGTGCTGGCCGGGTGCAGCGCCAGCGTCTCGACGCCGCCCAGCGACGGGCCGAGCGATGCCAGCCGGATCGCCTGCACGAACGCCAGCCCGGCCGCCCTGCTGCCCAGGTCGAAGGTCAGCACGCCGCCGTTGCCTGTCAGCAGCTTCCGCGCCAGTTCGTGGCCGGGGTGCGACGGCAGGCCCGGGTAGTGCACGGCGCGCACCGCCGGGTGCTCGGCGAGCCGTTCGGCGATGAACTGGGCGCTCTCGCAGTGCTGGCGCATCCGCAGCGCGAGCGTCTGCACGCCGCGCAGCGTCAGCCACGCCGCGAAGGGATCCGCCGACGCGCCGATCTCCACCAGCTCCGGCCACAGCTCGCGGTGCAGGTCGGCGTCCGCGAACACCGCGACCCCGCCCAGCACGTCGGAGTGGCCGCCGAGGTACTTCGTCGTCGAGTGCACGACGACGTCCGCGCCTTGCTCGATCGGGCGGCACAGCAGCGGGGTGGCGAAGGTGTTGTCCACGACGTTGATCAACCCCGCCTCGCGGCCCACCGCGAACATCCCGGGCAGGTCGGCGACCTCGACCATCGGGTTCGAGATCGTCTCGGCGTAGAGCAGCTTGGTGTTCGGCCGCAGCGCCTGCCGCGCCTCCGCCGGGCCCGACACGTAGCTGACCTCGATTCCCCAGCGGTGCGCCAGGTTCTCGAAGGACGCGAACGCGCCGCCGTAGAGGCTGCGCTGGGCGATCACGTGATCGCCGCTGCTCAGCAGCGTCAGCAGCACCGAGTTGATCGCGCCCATCCCGGAGCCGGTCGCGAAGCCGGCCTGCCCGCCCTCCAGCTCGGCGACGGTGTCCTCCAGCGCCCGCACGGTCGGGTTGCCCATCCGCGAGTAGACCGGCGCGCCGTCCGGGTTCGCCATGCCGTCGGCGAAGACCGCGGGATCGGTGAAGGCGAAGCCGGAGGTCTGGTAGAGCGGCGCGGTCAGCGGCCGCCCCGCGGGGACCTCCGGTGTCTTGACGTGGACGCAGCGGGTGTTCAAGTGGGTCATGGAACCAGGTTTCCCGCCGCGGCGGTCCGCGGGAAGCGCCAATCCCGATAGATTGGCCCCTTGATGGAACCAATTTCGCTCGATCGCGTCGTGGGATTGCTCGGCCGCTGGTCCGCGCAGCGCGGCGCGCTGCACGAGCTGCTCGCGGGTCGGCTGCGGCAGCTGATCGAGGACGGCAGCCTGCCGCCGGACACCGTGCTGCCGCCCGATCGCGCGCTCGCCGACGCGCTCGCGGTCGGCCGCAACACCGTCGTGGCCGCCTACCGGACGCTCCGTGAGGAGGGCCGGCTCGAACGCCGCCAGGGCAGCGGAACCCGGGTCACGTCGGCATGGCTCACCGCCGCCCGCAACGCCGCCGTCGAGTCGGTCGGCCCGATGTACCTGCACCTGCTCGAACCCGCGGACGGCGCGATCCAGCTGACCTGCGCGAGCCCGCTGGTGCCGCCGCCGGAACTCGCCGAGCTGCTGCCCGCGGTGACCGGTCGGCTCGCCGCCATCGGCCCCGACATGGGCTACCACCCGGCCGGCGTTCCCGAGCTCCGCCAGGCGATCGCCGACCGCTACGCGCAGCGCGGCGTGCCGACGCGCGCTGAGCAGATCCTCGTCACGAACGGGGCGCAGCAAGCCCTTTCGCTGCTGATCCGGCTGCTCGTCGCGCCCGGCGACGAGGTGCTGCTCGCCGCCCCGACCTATCCCGGTGCGTTCGAGCTGTCGCAGGAGGCCGGCGCCCGGATCCGTGCGGTGCGCGCCGACGACGGGCTGGACCTGGCCGAGTACCTGCGCGCGGTGGCGGATCGCCCGGCCTTGGCGTACGTGATCTCCGCCTTCCACAACCCGACCGGCGAACTGCTGCCGTCGTTGCAGCGCCGTCGGCTGGCGGAGACCTGCGAGCGGCACGGCGTCCCGCTGATCGATGACGAGGTGCTGGCCGAGCTCGACCTCGACGGCGCGGCCCCGAAGCCGCTGGACGGCACGGCCGTCATCAACGTGGGCTCGCTGAGCAAGCTGGTCTGGGGCGGCCTGCGGGTCGGCTGGGTGCGCGCGCCCGAGCCGCTGATCACGAGGCTGGCGAGGCTCCGCGCGGTGCACGATCTCGGCGGCCCGGTGCTGGACCAGTGGCTGGCCGCCGCGCTGCTGCCGCGGCTGGACGAGCTGCGCGAGCGGCGGATCACCGAGCTCCGCGCCCGGCGCGACCGCCTCTGCGCCGAACTCGACGCGAACCTGCCGTGGGCGTTCCGGACGCCTGCGGGCGGGCAGACGCTCTGGGCCACGCTGCCCTACGGCGACGCCAGCGCCTTCGCCCAGCACGCGCTGCGGTTCGGCGTCGCGGTGCTGCCGGGCCAGTCGCTGGATCCGCAGCGGCGCAGCGAGCGCTGCCTGCGCATCCCGTTCCACCACCCGCCGGACGACCTCGCCGAGGCGGTGCGGCGGATGGCGGAGGCGTGGCGTTCCTACGACGGCACGGCCGCGGTCGCCGCGGTGAACGCGCTGGTCGTCTGAGCGCCGGGCAGTTCGGTGCCGCTTCCGGTGGTGCCGTCGAAGATGCCCATGCGCCGGAACTGCGGCCACAGCTCGGCCCATGGCCGTCGCGGGCCGCTGGCGAGCCAGATCGTGGTGCCCTCGTAGTAGGTGCCGAGCCCAGTGTCCACTGTGGTCAGCGGGCGGACGTCGCGGAAGAACTGCAGCAGGTATTCGCGGTTGCCGCCCAGGTACACCACCTGTTCGGTGTCCTCCGGCGGCCGGCCGAGGTACCAGAAGCCCCGGCTTCCGCTGTACGCCTCGGGAATCCCGGCCGCGCTCCCGTAGTGGTGCAGCGCGCCGGCCGACCAGTAGTCGTGGGTGATGACGGCGGTCCGCGGGGGAGCGCGGTGGTAGGCGTCGGCCACGGCCGAGGTCAGCTGCGGCCGGCCGATGCTGCCCCGGCCGAACGTGTCGAACCGCTGGATCGACGACGCCGGGAGCACCGGCAGCGTCGCCAGCGCGAGGCAAGCGGAGACCGCGAAAGCCGCGCCGGTGAGCCGTAACTTCGGCGCCTCCACCGCGGCGACGGCGTAGAGCAGGCCGAACAGGCCCGCGACGTAGTAGGGGCGGCCGTCCGCGAGGAGGAAGATCGCCGTGGTTCCGATGGCGGCCCAGCCCAGGTAGCGGTACGGGCGCAGATTCGGGGAGCGCAGGAGCCGCCACGAGCCGTAGCAGACCGCGGCCCCACCGACGAGGCCCGCGCAGGCGACGGCCGTCGGGAGGAACAACCAGCCGTACCAGTTCTCGGCGGCGATCGCGGCGGGCATTTCCAGCTGCGGCCAGCCGTGGGCGTGCTGCCAGAGCAGCGTCGGAACCATGGTGAGCGCGGCGAAACCCGCCCCGCACCAGAGCATCGGGCGACGCAGCAGCTCGCGCGGCCCGGCCGCGAGGGCGGCGATGCCGACGCAGAGCCACCACACCGGGATCAGGAACTTGACCTGCAGCGCGACCGCGGTGATCACGCCTGCCCACAGCAGCAGGTGATCGCGACGGCAGCGCGTCCAGCGCACCACCAGCCAGCAGATCACCGTCCACAGGAATGGATCGAAGGACCAGGTCGCGAGCAGGTGCCCGGCGCTGGCGAACTGGACGGTGACCGCCCACGCCCCGGCGGCGAGCACCTGAGCGCGGCGGTCGCCGCCCAGTTCGCGCGCGATCAGCGCCGTCACGACGACTCCGGCGGCGGTGACCAGCATCGGCGGAACGCGCAGCGCCACCAGCGAATCCGGGAACAACGCGTCTAAAGTGGACGCTATCAGCGGGATCAGCGGCGGTTGGTCGGCGTAGCCCCAGGAGAGGTGGTGCCCCGCCGCGATGAAGTAGAGCTCGTCGGCGAAGTAGCCGTAACGCGGGCTGGCCATCAGCAATGCGATCGCGACGGCCGCGGCGATCAGCAGAACCGGTCGCACCGCCAGCGAGAACAGGTGCTCCCGGGCGATTCCTGCTGACTGCGCGGGCTTTCGGGGATGGATCGTCAACGTCACGGGTGGATCCCTTTCCGGGCGCGCGGAGGTACCGGCCGGAATGGGATTTCCGGCCGACGAGAGGTTTTTCGCGGTTTCGCCGGCATGTTCCGGACGAAACCCATGAGGTTCGGTTTGTGCTGGTCAGGTCCCGTGCGTGTTTTGTGCTGCCATAGCGACACAAAACGTGCACGGGTGCCTACCGGGCGAAACGTTCGCTAATCCAGCAGTGCCGAGGTCGCATCGGTGTCGCAACCTACGCGTGCCGCGTAATAGGCGGTCATCCATTCGCGATCCGGGACCCTGCCGTTCCCGAGCAGTCGCTTCGCGCCTTCCACGTCGTCGGCCAGCCAGGAACCAGCGACTGAGAAAGCCCGGTAGAAGGGTTCGCCGTCGCAGTGCGGGATCGTGCCGACCAACATGCCCGCCAGCAATTCGCGCTCGTGCACGGGATCCGCGAGCCGCCCGGTGGCGGTCGTGACGTAGTGGTACGAGGGCAGTTCCGGGTCCGCCGCGCTCCGGAACCGCAGTTCCTCGGGAGCACCTGGGATGCCGTGGAGCTTCTCCAGCATCGGCTGGGCGAGCTCGGCGAGCTGGTCGAGCACGTGCTCCTGGTAGCGCGCGACGCAGATCGTCGGCCCGCGCGTCGTGCACACCTCCTGCATCGCCACCGGATCGGCCACCACGTGCCGGTTCGGCGGGACCGACGCGATCAGCAGTGTCAGCGCGGCGACTAGTGCCACCGGCACCAGCACGAGCCACCGCCGACGTGACACGGCCAGGACGAGGAAAGTCGCCGCGATCGCCGCGAACCACATCGCCTGCAGCGCGCTCGACGGCACCGTGTACATCGACCCGCTGGAGACCTGTGCGGCGAGCAGCGAGTCGTACCCCACCATCCAACTCGCCCAGCTGGCCGTCGTGTACGCCAGAACTGCCAGCACCGGGGCCAGCAGGACGACCAGTCGCCACCGGACGAGCCGGCCCAGCGCCATGCCGAAGGCGGCTCCAGAGCCGTGCGCCGGGGCGCAGACCAGCAGCGCCGCGATCCAGCCGCCGCTGTCGGCGGTGGCGATCGGGAGGACGAAGATCGCCGCGATTCCCCACGCTGTCGCGATGCCGAGCACCGCGCCCAGCGTGAGCGCCGCCCACGACACGAGGAACGGTTGCCAACTCGGCCGGGGCACCGTCGCCAGGAGCTCCTCGGTGCCGCGCCGGATCTCCCTGCCCGCGGCCCACGCGCCGGCAGTCGCCACCAGCGGCCAGGTGAAGATCAGATCGGTGCGGACGACCACGGCGAGATCGTTCCAGCTACCCGCCCACCACGGTTGCAGGAACAGCGCCGCGACCAGCGATATCAGCATCGTCATCGCGAGCGGGCCCGCAGTGCCGCAGTAGAACTCGTTCCGGAAGGCCCTGTTCATGCCGCGCCCGCCCGGCTCGCACCCAGCACCGCGCGGTAGCCGTCCGCCAGCTTGCCACCGTCGGCCAGCTCTGCGGGCGTCCCCTGGAAGACCGGCCGACCCGCGTCCAGCACCAGCACCCGATCGCATGCCTCCGCATCGCCCATGAGGTGCGTGGCGAGCACGACGCACCGATCTCGTCCGAGCTCGCGCAGCAGCTCGCGGAACTCGTCCTGCTGCTCGGGATCGAGCCCGGCGGTCGGCTCGTCGAGCAGCAGGAGCCGGGGATCGTTGACGATGGCCTGCGCGATGCCGACGCGCCGCCGCATCCCGCCGGAGAGGCGCTTCAGCTTCTCGTCGGCGCGGTCGCCGAGCCCGACGCGCCGCAGCGACCGGTCCACGGCGGGCATCAGCTCGGCGGCCGGGACCTCCTTCAGCCACCCGAAGTGCTCCACGAACTCGCGCGCGGTGAACCTCGGGTACCAGCCGAATTCCTGCGGCAGGTAGCCGATTTCGCGCCGGAGCGGGCGCAGGTCGGCGTCGGACGACGGGTGGCCGAGCAGCCGGACCGAGCCGCCGGAGGGCGCGGTCAGCGTGGCCAGCACCCGCATCAGCGTCGACTTCCCGGCGCCGTTGGGCCCGAGCAGGCCGTGCACGCCGGTGCCGAAGTCCGCGGTGATCGCGTCGAGCGCGCGGCGGCGGCCGAATCGCACGGTCAGGTCCTGGATCTCGATGGCGGTCACCGTTTCAGCTCCTCGACGTGTGCCGGAAGTTCGTGCGGCGGAGGTAGAGCACCGCGGCGGACAGGACGATCAGCGACGACCACAGCAGCGGCAGCGGCCGGTCGAGCAGCACCGGCACCTGGTCGCGGACCAGCGGGCCGCCGGCGAGCACCAGCCAGCCGACGGCGACGGCGGCCGCCACCGGTTCGAGCCGGAACCGCGAACCGAGCGCCAGGGTCAGGCCGGTCAGCGCCAGGCACGGCAGCAGCCAGCCGGCGATCGATGTCCGGCCGGTGATCGCGCCGATCACCGCGCTCGCGGGCACGGTGGTCAGCAGGATCGACAGGGTGCGCCAGAGGAGCAGCGGCAACCCACCCAGCGCGGTGCCGGCGGTGATCTCGTAGGCCGGGTCGCCCAGCCTGCCGAAGCACAGCGCAACCCCGGCGACGGGCAGGATCGGCGCGATCAGCAGCAGCGCGGAGCCGTGCTGCGACCACCAGCCGCCGGGTTCGTCGATGGTGAGCAGGTCCATCCCGACGGCGCAGGCCAGCGCGACGAGCACGGCGAACAGCCAGGCGCCGCGCACCGCGGGGGCGGCGTTGAGCAGCACCCGCAGCCGGCGCCACCGGCTCGGCCGCGGGAACTGCGGGGGGAGCGTGGCGAGCCCGGCCTGCGCCTGCAACACCACCGGATCGCCGGACGCCGCTTCGTTGATCAGCCGTCGGCAGGCGGCGCAGTCGAGGGCGTGGTCCTCGACCTCGTCCGCCTCCGGCAGCAGGCCCGCGGCGTAGGCACGCAGGGTGGACGCGGGGAAGTGCTCGTGCGTCATGCGAGTGCCTCCTTCAGGATGTGGCGGGCTTTGCGCGCGCGGGTCTTGACCGTGCCCTCGGGGATGCCGAGCAGCTCGGCGGTCTCCCGCACGGTCCGGCCGTCGAGCACGGTGGCCTGCAGGACCGCCCGGAGTTCGGGGGAGAGCCGGTGCAGGGCGCGGGTCAGCTCGGGGCTGAGGGCCCGGGCCAGCACCTCGTCCTCCGCGGATTCCGCGGTGATCGCCGAATCGACCGGCTCTCCGACGGGCTGTATGCGGACGTTGCGGCGGCGGTGCGCGTCGATCAACCGGCTCGTCGCGATGGTCCACAGCCAGCCGGCGACGCTGCGCGACGGATCGAATCCGGCGGCCGAACGCCACGCCGTCAGGAAGCAGTCCTGCAGCACCTCGGCGGCCAGTTCGGGATCACCGCAGCGGCGGCGCAGCCGGACCGCCAGCCAGCCCGCGTTGCGCTCGTAGAGCTCGTCGAAGGCGGCCCGGTCGCCGCGCGCGACTCGCCTGAGCAACCGCTCGTCTTCCCGCTCTTGATCGCGCACACACCTCTAGACGCACGGGCGGCCGGAACGGTTTTCGGTCGGCGTTTTCACGCCGAGGTCTTTCGCGTCGCTCGATAGCTTGGTACAAGTAATCGATCCGGTGATTTCGGCTGCTCTACGTGACCGGGACCAAGGTCCCGTCCAGGACAGGACCCTCGACCGGGCGAGATAGGGCCCTTGCCTCTGCGCATTCGTTGCACGGGGCGGCAGGGTGGAGTCGTGGATCTGCTCGACATCGCCCGATGGCAGTTCGGGATCACTACCGTCTACCACTTCCTGATGGTGCCGCTGACCATCGGGCTGGCGATCTTGGTCGCCGGCATGCAGACCGCTTGGTACCGCACCGGCAAGCAGCGCTACCTGAAGATGACCAAGTTCTGGGGCAAGTTGATGCTGATCAACTTCGCCATGGGCGTGGTCACCGGCATCGTGCAGGAGTTCCAGTTCGGCATGGCCTGGAGCTCCTACTCGCGCTTCGTCGGCGACGTCTTCGGCGCGCCGCTGGCCATGGAGGGCCTGCTCGCGTTCTTCGTCGAGTCGACCTTCCTCGGCCTGTGGATCTTCGGCTGGGACCGGCTGTCCAAGGGCGTGCACCTGGCGTGCGCCTGGGCGTTCTCGCTGGCCACCGTGCTGTCCGCGTACTTCATCCTGGCCGCCAACTCGTGGATGCAGCACCCGGTCGGCATCGAGATGGTCGACGGCAGGCCCCGGCTGACCTCGATCTGGGCGGTGCTGGGCAACAACACCGTGCTCGCCGCGTTCCCGCACACCGTGTTCGGCTGCTTCGCGGTCGCCGGCTCGTTCCTGATCGGCATCGCCGCCTGGCAGATCGCCCGCCACCACCGCAAGTCCGGCCCGGACGACGAGGACCGCCGCGCCTGGCACGGCTCGCTGCGGCTGGGCGCGTGGGTCGCGGTGATCGCCTTCGCCGGGCTGGCGATCTCCGGTGACATCCAGGGCAAGCTGATGTTCCAGCAGCAGCCCATGAAGATGGCCTCCGCGGAGGCGCTGTGCCACAGCGAGGCACCCGCCAGCTTCTCGATCTTCGCGATCGGCGACGTCAGCCGGCCCGACTGCGAGAACGTCAAGAGCATCACGGTGCCCTACATCCTGTCCTACCTCGCCGAAGGCGACTTCTCCAGCGAGGTCAAGGGCGTGCAGGCGCTGATCCCGGAGTACCAGGCAAAGTACGGCACGCACTACCCGGACGACCCGCGGCTGGGCTCGTTCGCGGGGCAGCCGATCGACTACACGCCGAACCTGCCGGTGACCTACTGGGGCTTCCGGTTCATGATCGGCTTCGGCGGCCTGGCCGCGCTCGGCGCGGTGTTCGTGCTCTGGTTGACCCGCAAGCGGAAGTTCCCGCCGGGCAAGTGGTGGGCGCCGCTGGCGGTGCTGAGCATCGCGCTGCCGTTCGCCGGCAACATCGCCGGCTGGGTGTTCACCGAGATGGGCCGCCAGCCGTTCGTGGTGGTGCCCAACCCCGATGCGTCCGGCGTCGACGGCGTGTGGATGTTCACCGCGTCGGCCGTGTCGGCCGGGGTGCATCCCGGCGAGATGCTGACCTCGGTGATCGCCCTGACCGTGCTGTACGGGGTGCTCGCGGTCGTGGAGATCTTCCTGATCGTCCGCTACGTGCGCGGCGGCTTCGACGGGGTGATGCCGCCGAAACCGCCGGAGGGCGAGGAGAAGTCCGGCGACGAAGCCCTGTCCTTCGCGTACTGAGAGGCTGCACCTGCGATGGATCTGCCCACCTTCTGGTTCTGCTTGATCGCCCTGCTGTGGCTGGGCTACCTGTTCCTGGAGGGCTTCGACTTCGGCGTCGGCATGCTGCTGCCGGTGCTGGGCCGCCGCAACGAGGAGCGGCGGGTGCTGATCAACACGATCGGCCCGGTGTGGGACGGCAACGAGGTCTGGTTGATCGTCGCGGGCGGCGCGACGTTCGCCGCCTTCCCGGGCTGGTACGCGTCCCTGTTCAGCACGGCCTACCTGCCGTTCCTGCTGCTGCTGGTGGCGTTGATCGGGCGGGGCGTGGCGTTCGAGTACCGCGGCAAGGTGGACACCGTCCGCTGGCGGCGCAACTGGGACGTGGTGATCGTGCTCGCCTCGTGGATCTCGCCGCTGATCGTGGGGCTGGTGCTGTCCGCGAGCGTCTTCGGGCTGCCGCTGGACGCCAACGGCGACCGGGTCGGCGCCTGGTGGACGATCTTCACGGTGCCGAACGTGATCGGCGCCCTCGCGGTGTGCGGGTTCTCGCTGCTGCACGGCGCGGTGTTCCTGTCGCTCAAGACCGAGGGCGAGATCCGGGAGCGGGCGCGGCGGTTCGCGCTGATGGCCGGGGTGCCGCTGCTGCTGCCGGTGATCGCGCTGGTGTTCATCGCGCAACTCCGGGAGGGCGAGACCTGGACCTGGGTGCCGCTGGTGATCGCGCTGGTCGCGGCGCTGGCCGGGCTGGCCCGGCTGTACCAGTGGCGGGACGGCCAGGCGTTCGCGCTGCAGGGCGTGGCGCTGGCCGGCGTGGTGGTGACCCTGTTCGGCGCGCTGTGGCCGAACGTGATCCCGTCCACCCTGGACCCGGCGTGGTCGCTGTCCATCGCGGACACCGCGTCCAGCCCGTACACGCTGACCGTGATGACCTGGGTGGCTGCCTTCGGCACGCCGGCGGTGCTGATCTACCAGGGCTGGACGTACTGGGTGTTCCGCAAGCGCATCGGCACCAAGCACATCCCGCCGGTGCACGTGCCCAGTGCCTGACGGTTTCCGCTGGTCAGGTCCCGTGCGTGCTTTGTGTTGCCATAGCGACAGAAAGTACGCACGGCCCGTGACCTGGCGATTCGACTAGGAGTTCTTGATGGGTCCGCTGGGAGCTCTGCCCCGGCTTTCGGGGTCGGCTCGGCGCGCGCTCGTCGTGGCCGGGCTGCTCTCCGTCGGCAACGCGGCCGCGTTGATCGTGCAGGCCTGGGCGTTGGGCAGCGCGCTCGCGGCCGTCGTGACCAGGGCCGCCTCGCCGGCGGAGATCGGCGACTACCTGGTGGTGCTGGCCGGTGCGGTGGTGGCGCGGGCCGCGCTGGGCTGGGCGACCGAGTCGGTGTCGGCCCGGGCGGCGGCGGGCGCGAAGGAGGAGCTGCGCGGCCTGCTGCTGGATTCCGCGCTGCGGCGGGGCCCGGAGTGGATCCACCGGCGCGGCCCGGCCGAGCTGACCGCGCTCGCCACCAAGGGCCTCGACGCGCTCGACGCGTACTTCACCAAGTACCTGCCCGCGCTGGTGACCGCCGCGGTGGTGCCGCCGTTGGTGGGGGCCTGGATCCTGTTCTCCGACTGGGTTTCCGCGCTGGTCATCGTGATCACCGTGCCGCTGATCCCGCTGTTCGCGTGGCTCGTCGGCAAGTACACCGAGCAGCGCACCTCGCGCGCCGCCGATGCGGTGCAGCGCCTGTCCGGGCAACTGCTGGAGCTGATCCGGGCGCTGCCGGTGCTGACGGCGTTCGGGCGGGCGCGGGCGCAGGGCGAGGTGGTCCGCCGCGTCAGCGACTCGCACCGACGCACCACGATCGCGACGCTGCGCATCGCCTTCCTCTCCGCGCTGGTCCTGGAGCTGCTGTCGTCGCTGTCGGTGGCGATGGTGGCGGTCGGCATCGGCCTGCGGCTGGTCTCCGGCGACCTCGACCTGGCGACGGGCCTGCTGGTGCTGGTCCTCGCGCCGGAGTGCTACCTGCCGCTGCGCGCGGCGGGAGCGGCGCACCACGCGAGCGAAGACGGCGTCGAAGCGGTCCGCCGGGTCGACGAGATCGTGAGCGGCGGCGCTTCGCGCGGCGAGGCGAACGCCACGTCCGCATCGCTGGACGAGGCGAACGGTCCGTTCACCTCGCGCGGTCCGTTCGCCCCGAGTGGGGTGGGTTCGCGCGAACGGACCGTTGACCTCGTCTATCGGCGTGAACGGTCCGTTCGCTCCGACGGGCCTGCGACGGTGCGGGTGGCTGGGCTGCGCGTGCGGCGGCGGGACGGGTTCGCGCCGGACGGCCTGAGCTTCGTGGCGCGGCCCGGCGAGATCGTGCGGCTGGAGGGCTTCGACGGCATCGGGCCGAGCGGCAGCGGCAAGTCGACGACGATGTCGGTGCTGCTCGGCTTCGCCGCCCCGGAAAGCGGCACGATCACCTGCGACGGCGTGGACATCGCCGAGCTGGACCCGGCCGAGTGGCGGCGCCGCATCGCGTGGGTGCCGCAGCGCCCGACGTTCACCGGTGGCACCGTCGCCGACGAGCTCGCGGTCGCCACCGCCGACCAACCCGACTTGACGGCGCACATCGGCGAAGCGCTCGCCGACGCGGCCGCCGCCCACCTCCGCGACCGCCGCATCGACGAACTGTCCACAGGGGAACGTCAACGGGTCGCGGTGGCCCGCGCCCTGCTGAGGCTGCGCGGCGACGCGAAGATCCTGCTGCTCGACGAGCCGACCGCGCACCTGGACGCCGCGACGGCACACCAGGTCAACGAGGCCGTCCGGCGCGCCGCCGAAGCGGGCGCGACGGTCGTGCTCGCCAGCCACCGCCCGGAGGCGGCCGAAGCCGAACCCGAAGCGGCCACCGCAGCCCTTCAGACCGCCCCGCCCGACCTGCCGGCGGCGACCGGTCGCATCCACGACCTGATCACGCCGCGAACGCTCCTCGGCGTCGGCCTCGGCGCGCTCTCGCTGCTCTCCGGCCTCGCGCTGACCGCGACGTCGGCCTGGCTGATCGCCCGCGCTTCGCAGCAGCCGCCGATCCTCACGCTCTCCGTCGCTGTCGTCGGCGTGCGCACCTTCGCGCTGTCGCGCGCGGTGCTCCGCTACGCGGAGCGGCTCGTCACGCATGACGCCGCCTTCCGGCTCTCCGGCCGCCTCCGGCGGCAGCTGTGGGATGCCCTCGTGCGACTCGGGCCGGTGCGCACCGCCGGGCTCCGCCGCGGCGAGGGCGTCGCGCGCCTCGTCGACGACGTCGACTCCGTCCGCGACCTGGAGCCGCGCGTGATCCTCCCGCCGCTGGTCGCGGCGGTCGTCGTGGTCGCTGCGGTGGTGCTCCAAACGCTGGTGCTCCCCGAAGCGGGCGCGGTGCTCGCAGCTGCGCTGCTCGTCGCCTTCGTCGCGAGTCCGCTCGCCGCGCTCGCTGCGGAGCGCCGCGCGACCGCTGCCGTGGCGGAAGGGCGCCGTCGCGTCGCGGCTCGCGTCCTCGCGCTGCTCGACGGCTCGGCGGAACTGCTCGCCTTCGGCGCGCACGAGGAGCGTCGCGCCGAACTGGCCGCCGCCGACGAGCGCCTCGCTGCCCGCGCCCGTCGCGCCGCCTTCGGCGCGGGAGCCGCGACGGCTGTGAACACGCTCCTCGTCGGGATCGCGGTGCTCGGCGGAGCGTGGTTCGGGGCGGCGGCGGTCGCCGAAGGAAGGTTGGCGCCGGAGCTGGCTCCGCTGCTCGGGCTGGTTCCGCTCGCCGCGGCGGAAGCCGTCGCGTTGCTGCCGCCCGCTGCGCAGCAGTGGAAGTCCTTGCGTGCAGCGCAAGCTCGTCTGGCGCCCTTGCTGGCGGTCGGCTCTGGCGGTGGAGCCGTTGGTGCTTCGGCTGATCAGGCGGCGCGGCCCGGTGTCGAGCTGGTCGTTGGTGATGTCCAGCGGCAGGGCTCGGGTGGTGAACCTGCCGGTTCGGGGCGTCGCGCTGCTGATCGGGTGGCGCCGTCCGGTGTCGATGTCCAGCTGTCGGGTTCGGGCGGCGAACCTGCCGATCCGGAGCGCCGCGCAGCTGATCCGGCGGCAACGGCCGGCGTCGAGCTGACCGGCGTCGATGTCCGGTGGCCGGGTTCGGGCGGAATGGCCTTGCGGGGCGCGGACTTGCGGGTGCCCGCCGGGGCGCACGTCGCGGTGGTCGGGCCTTCCGGCGGCGGGAAGTCGACGATGTTGGCGCTGCTGCTGGGATTCCTGGAGGCGGAGCGGGGCGACGTGCGGGTGCCGCGGAAGGTCGCGTGGTGCCCGCAGGAGCCGCAGCTGGTATCGACGACGATCCGGGAGAACCTGCGGCTCGCCGCGCCGGAGGCGGACGACCGCGAGCTCGGCGAGGCGCTCCGGGTGGCGGGGCTGCCGGGCTGGGAGGAGCGGCTGGACGCGATGGTCGGCAGCGGCGGCACGGCGATGTCGGGCGGCGAGGCCCAGCGCCTCGCACTGGCCCGAGCCCTGCTGGCGGCGGATGCGGAACTGGTGCTGCTCGACGAGCCGACCGCGCACCTGGACGTGCCGACCGCGGAGGCGCTGCTCGCCCGCCTGCGCCACGCGTTGCGCGACCGCACCGTCATCCACGTGACGCACCGCTGGTCGGAGACCGAACACGCGGACATCGTCCTGCGCGTCGAGGCCGGCGAGATCGCGGTCGTCCGCGAGGCCCAGCGCGAAGGCGCCCTCCCGTGACCGCGTGCAGATGCTGTTCGAGATGTGGTGGCGTGGGGCCGTGCTAGGGCGCGTTCGGGTTCGAAGCGGTGCAGCGACCTGTCGACCGGAGCCAGTGAGGCGAACAGTCCGTTCACTCCGCACTGGTAGTGCGCACCGGCGTCGGGTGGACGAAGCGAACGGCCTGTTCACCTCGCTCACCGGGACGAACGGTCCGTTCACCTCGTCAACCGCGTCCCGGAAGGGCTGTGACCTGCGTCGTCCGGACCGGCCTTCGCGCTCGTGGGAGCTATAGCCTCGTGCATGACATGGATTCCACCCTCGCCAAGCGCATGCTGGCGGCGTCCACCGAGATCACCCGGCTGGCGCTGTCCGCCGAAGACCCGGAGGCCGTCCTCCCGCTGGTCGTCCGCCGCGCCGCGGAACTCGCGGAGGCCGACCTCGGCGTCGTCACCGTGCGAGCCGACGACGGCCGCCTGACCGTCGAGGCCGCCTACGGCGCGCCCACCGCGATCGGCCCGCTCGGCGACCCGGTCGGCACCGTCCTCTCGTCGCGTTCGGCCGCGGCGCGGGTCGCCCGCAGCGGCGTGCCGGTCGTCGTCGACGACCTGATCGACGACCCGCTCACCGCCCCTTACGTCCCCGCTGCGCTGCGGGTTTACGGCCCGTTCGCGGTCGCGCCGTTCGGCACCCGCGAGCGGCGGCTCGGCGCGCTCGCCGTGTACCGGCGGCGCGGCGCCAGCACCTTCACCCGGGTCGCGGTGGACGTGCTGACCTCGTTCGCGGCGCAGGCCGGGCTCGCGCTGGTGCTCGCGGAGGGCTCCACGGCGCGCCAGCGCATCGCCGTCTACCAGGAGCGGGAGCGCATCGCGCGCGACCTGCACGACGTGATCGTGCAGCGGCTCTACGCCACCGGTGTGCAGCTGGAGGTCCTGGAGCGGCGGCTGTCCGGCCGCCTCGACACCCCCGACGCCGCCCGCCTGTCCGAGACGATGGAGCAGATCGACCAGGCGATCGCCGAGGTCCGCGCCACCGCCCGCACGCTGCGCTCGGCGGACCCGGAGGACCCGGCGCACGCGCCCGCGCTCGACGATTCGATGCGCTCCGAGGTGCAGATCGCCGGGGAACTGCTGGGCTGGCCGCCGCGGCTGCAGATCGAAGGCGACCTCAGCGGCGTGCCGGTGCCGGTGGCCGACCACGCCCGGGCGGCGCTCCGCGAAGCGCTGTCCAACGTCGTCCGGCACGCCGGTGCGAAAACTGTGCTGGTGCGGGTCCGGCGCTCGGACTCGGGGCTGTTGCTGCAGGTGGTGGACGACGGCTGCGGCATTCCCCGCGACGTGAGCAAGCGCGGCCTGCGCAACCTCGAAGAGCGCGCGGTCGCGGCGGGCGGCCGCTGCGTGATCACGTCTTCGCCGGACAGCGGCACCACGGTCACCTGGGAGGTGCCGCTGACGGCGGCCACCTGAGGCTCAGCCCCGCGACGACTTGAAGTCGGCGAGGAGCGCGTCGAGCGCCTCGTTCAGCGCGCCCGCGTTCGCCGCGTCGAACCAGGCGGTGCGGATTCGCTGGTTGGTCCCGTTCGGCGTCTCGTGATCGGCCGCGATCCGGGGCAGCGGCCGCGACTCGTCGCCCAGCGCCCGGCCGACGGCCTGGAACAGGCCGCGGACGTACCGGTCCGCGTCATCCGCCGGAACTCCTTGCCGGGCAGCCCATTCCGTGATCGTGACCAGGTACCGGTAGTGCGAGGTGATGGTCGCCGTCATCGCGGAGAAGACGTTGAACGAATCCTCGTCCGTCGCCGGGAGCGCCCCGCCGAGCCGGTCGAAGAGCTCCGTCGCGACCGGGTGGGACGGGTAGATGACGGTGACCGACTTCCGCTCGCGCGCGGCGGGCAGCGGGATCGAGCGCACGACCGGCGCTTCGGTGCCGAGGATCCGGCGCACCTCGTCGACACCCACGCCCGCCATGGCGCTGACCACGACCTTGTCCGCGGCGACCGCCAGCCCGCCGAGGGCCTCGTCTCGGTCGGCGGGGCGGACCGCGACGATCACCACCGCGGCGCGGTCGACCACGTCTTGGTTGTCGGCGCACACCCGCACGCTGGAAAAGCGCCGGGACATCTCGGCGGCCGCGTTCGCGCCCCTGGGGGAGAGGAAGATCTCCGGCGGGTCGTCGACTCCCGCGCACAGGCCTTCCACGATGGCGCGGGCGATCTCGCCGACGCCGATGATCCCGACGCGATCGGTCATCGTGCCTCTCCACTTCGTTCGGTGGGCGGGAGTTCCTTCCGCGGAACAGCAGTCACACAACCAGGGCCGCCGCCGTCACCGCCAGGGCCGCGCACACCGCCACCCGCAGGCCGAAGCGCAGCAGGGCGTGCTCCGCGTCCTTCGCTCGGTCGCCCGCCACGGCCAGGACCGGCATGATCATCGGCAGCGAGGTGAAGACGGCGTGGCCCGCCGCGCTGCGGTGCACGCCCCGGCGGGTGAGCACCTGGCTGACGTAGACGCCGGGCAGCATGCCTCACAGCCGCGCGTGCTCCCCCTCCGCGGTCAGCTCTGGCCCTGGCGGCGGGCGACCCAGGCCGCGGCCTGGGTGCGGCGCTCCATGCCGAGCTTCGCCAGCACCGAGGTCACGTAGTTCTTCACCGTCTTCTCCGCCAGGAACAGCCGCTCGGCGATCTGCCGGTTCGTCAGCCCCTCGCCGATCAGCTCCAGGACCTTGCGCTCCCGCTCGGTCAGCGCCGCGAGCTCGTCCGGCTCGGGGGTGGTGGACTTGCGCAGCCTGTCCAGCACCCGGCCGGTGGTGACCGGATCCAGCAGCGACCGACCGGCCGCGACCTCGCGCACCGCGTTGACCAGGTCCTGCCCGCGCACCTGCTTCAGCAGGTAGCCGGACGCCCCGGCGTTGATCGCGCCGACCAGCGCACTCTCGTCGTCGAAGGCGGTGAGCACGAGGCAGTACGGCGGCTCGGGCAGGGCGCGCAGCTTGCGGCACAGTTCGAGGCCGTCGCCGTCGGGCAGCCGCATGTCGATGACCGCGACGTCCGGCCCGGTCGCCTGCGCGCGCACCAGGGCTTCGCCGACGCCGCCGGCCTCCGCCACGATCTCGACGTCGTCCTCGGTGTCCAGCAGGTCGCGGAGCCCGCGCCGGACCACCTCATGATCATCGACTAGCAGGACCCTCACTGGCACGCACCCCACGCTACGTACGTGCTCGGCGGGAGGTGAGCTGAGGGTTGCCTGACAAACCGCGAAATCGCGGCTACTTCTTGACCTTCTTCGCGCCCTTGATCGCGCCGACGGTCTGGTGGGTGTGCGCGGAGACCTTGCGCGCGCGGCGCTTCGCCCGGTAGCCGACGGACGGCTTGCCGCCGGTGTCGACCGCGGTGATCAGCAGCCCGCCGAGCAGCCCGATGTTCTTGAGGAAGTGGATCTGCTGGTTGGCGCGCTCCTGCGGGTCGTCGATCTCCCAGAACGCGTGCGCGGCCAGCGTCGTGGGCACGACGCTCCCGGCGAGCAGCAGCGCGGCCAGCCGGGGGAACCTGCCGATCGCCAGCATGGTCCCGGCGCCGATCTTCACCGCCCCGTCGATGCGCACCAGCGTTTCCGGGTCGGTCGGGAAATGCTCGGGGAGCGAGTCCTTGAGCGGTGCCGTCGTCTTCTCCAGCAGCGGCGCGGCCGCCTTCGCATGACTCGGCGCATCCCGCAGCGCCCCGATCCCGCCGTAGATGAAGATCGCGGCGAGCATCGGCCGGGCCAAACGGCGAATGAGCATCTGGGACCTCCTGGGTGGTCGGCCGGTGCGCCCGACGTTACTCACTCGGATCGCGCTCCGCCTGATCGTCCGCACCGCCGGGCGAACCACTGGGGAGCGGTTCGTCAGAGCTGCTCGACGCGGGCGAAGACCTCGTCCCACGCCGCGGCGACCTGCCGCGCGCACAGCTCCGGCGTCACCCCGCCGATGCCGGTGCCCAGGCCGGGCATCGCGACGGACCGGGCCACGTGCCGGACCGGCGTGCCGTTCTCCAGGACCGCGCTCGCCAAGAGCCGCAGCACGGCCCGCGCCGCGAGGTACGGGTGCACCGTGTCGGCGGGCAGCCGCTCGCCGGGTTCCCGCATGGTGGGAGCGCTGATCAGCCAGATCGGGTTCGGCGCGCCGGTGGGCACCAGCAACGCCTCGCCGACCGGCAGCTCGCCGCCGTGGTAGGCCAGCACCGCGCTGCGAACCTGCTCCTCCACATCGGGGAAGGCGCGGGCGTACACCGCGTCGATGCCGCCGCGCATCCAGCCGTAGGAGTTCGCCGGGCTCACCACGGCGTCGACCTGCAGGTCGAGGACCGAGCCCTGGTGGACGGAGAGGCCGGCTCGGCTGTCGGCGATGTCGTGCCAGGCGGCGGCCAGCGGCTCGTCCAGCGCGCAGAGGACGAGCTGCAGCTCCGGCTCCGCTCCATCCGCTGAGCGCCCCGAATCTGCGGTCACGCCCCACAGCATCGCAGGAATGCGCGGCGCGGTGGCATCGGGTAGGTCACACCTGGCGCCGATTCGCCGCGCGCCCGATCCGCCGGATGCCGCGGGCGCCGCGGGACTCGGAAGGCCGACGCAACCCGGCCGCGCATTCGGACCATTGCGACGTCCGTCTTCCGGGGGTCGTGGTTGCGCCACCGGCACCTGCCCGCGTGCCGGGTGCGTCCCCTCTTAGTCTGGGCGGGTGCCACAAATCGCGTATCTCGGCCCGCCGGGCACCTTCACGGAACAGGCCACCCGGCAGTTGACCGGTGGTTTCGAAGCCGAACTCGTGCCCTTCGAGACCGTGCCGCTGGCGCTGGCCGCCGTGCGCGCCGGTGACGTGCTGGCCGCCGGGGTGCCGGTGGAGAACTCCGTCGAAGGCTCGGTGCCGGCCACGCTGGACACGCTGACCACCGACGATCCGCTGGTCGCGGTGCAGGAGGCCGTGCTGCCGGTGCAGTTCGACCTGCTGGCCCGGCCCGGCCTCGCGCTGTCCGAGATCGGCACCGTCGCGAGCCACCCGCACGCGCTCGCCCAGGTCCGCGGCTGGCTGGCCGAGAACCTGCCGGGCGCCAGCGTCCACGCCGCCAGCTCCACCGCGGCCGGGGCGGCCGCGGCGGCCTCCGGCGAGTTCGACGCGGCGATCTCCGCGCCGGTGGCCATCGAGCACTACCCGTCGCTGGTGCGGCTCGCCGGCGGCGTCGCCGACGTCCGCGACGCGGTCACCCGCTTCCTGCTGGTCCGCCGCCCCGGCGCCCTGCCGGAGCCCACCGGCGCGGACCGCACGTCGGTGTGCGCGGTGATCAGCGACGAGGTCGGCACGCTGGCCGACCTGCTGGCCGAGCTGTCGCTGCGCGGCATCAACCTCAGCCGCATCGAGTCGCGGCCGCTGCGCGAGCGGTTCGGCGAGTACCGGTTCTTCCTCGACTTCGACGGGCACGTCGCGGACGCCCGGATCGGCGACGCGCTGACCGCGCTGCACCGCCGCTGCAGCACCGTCTGGTTCCTCGGTTCCTACCCGAAGGCGGACCGCTCGCCGGCCGGCGTCCGCCCGTCGGCCTCGGAGCAAGCGTTCGAGGTCGCGGCGAAGTGGCTCGACGACGTCCGGGCGGGGCGGCTGGCATGACCGGACCAATGCTGGAAGCGCCGACCGGATTGCACCTGATCCTCGCCCGCCACGGGCAAACGCCGGCCAACGTGGCGCACCTGCTCGACACACTGCCGCCGGGCCCCGGCCTGACCGAGCTCGGCCAGCAGCAGGCGGTCCGGCTCGCCGAGCGGCTGGCCGACGAGAAGATCGTCTCGGTGCACGCGAGCCGCGCGGTTCGCGCGCAGCAGACGGCGCAGCCCTTGGCGCAGCGGCACAAGCTGCCGCTGGAGGTCGTCGACGGAACGCACGAGGTCTACGTCGGCGACCTGGAAGGCCGCGGCGACCAGGAGGCGCTGCAGATCTTCGACGCCGTCTACGAGAGCTGGCACGCGGGGCGCCTCGACGTGCCGATGCCCGGCGGGGAAACGGGCCGTGAGGCGCTGACCCGGTTCGTCGGAGGGGCGCGCAGCGCCATCGACGGTGCCGGCGACGGCGCGGTGGCGCTGGTCAGCCACGGCGCGATGCTGCGGCTAGTGGCGAGCGTGCTGGCGTCGAACATCGACGGCGCCCATGCCAACGCGAGGTACCTGCCGAACACGGGCGTGATCGTCCTCGAAGCCGACCCGGACGCCCGAACGGGCTGGCGCTGCCTCTCCTGGGACGGCCTCGACGCGCCCTGACCCCAGTTTCAATTGAAACTGCGGTTTCCGGGGTCTCGGGTGTCCAGTTTCAATTGAAACTGGACACCATCGGTGGTGGGCTCAGCCCCAGCCGAGGGCGTGGAGCTTCTCGTCGTCGATGCCGAAGTGGTGCGCGATTTCGTGCACCACTGTCACGGCCACCTCGTCGACCACTTCTTCCTCGTCCGCGCACATGTCCAGCAGCGGTTCGCGGTAGATCGTGATCCGGTCCGGCAGCACGCCGCTGTAGGTGCTGTCCCGCTCCGTCAGCGCGATGCCCTCGTACAGCCCGAGCAGCGACGGGTCTTCGGGGTTGGCGTCCTCCACCAGCACCACGACGTTGTTCATCGCCGCCGCGAACTCCGCGGGCAGCAGGTCGAGGGCGTCGCCCACGAGCTCCTCGAAGCGAGCGCGGGTCATCTCCACCGGCATGACCCCGTTCTACCTCACCTCGGCGTCAGCGGGGCTCGGTCGCGGGCACGCCCGGCTCGATCGGCGCGGTGTCCTTCACTGCCGGCTCCTTGCCGACCTGCACCGGTCCCTTGACGCCGCCGGTCACCGGCGCGAGCCCGCTGCCGTCCGGCAGCTGTGCGCTGACCTTGCAGTTGACCTGCCGCGATCCGGCTTCCCAGCTCTCCGGCGCCAGCGTGTCCCAGTAGACGATCAGGCCCTTGTCCTTGGCGACGGCCGGGCCGCCCGCGTACTGACCGGTCAGCTCCTCGCACCTGGTCGCCAGGAAGTCGTCCTGCGGCTTCTCCTCCGGGTAGCCGCCGGGGAACTGTTCGCCGAGGTTGACCAGGCCGGTGATCTCCACCGCGTGCGGCCGGGCGCAGTCCACCGGGTCCCACACGGTGGTGCCGTTGATGCCCAGGCAGCGGCCGACCGGGTAGACGTTGGACTGGTCCATGTCCGCCGCGCTGCCGGTGATCGGGTAGAGCTTGCCGGACGGCCCGGGCTGCTGGATGCCGCAGTGCAGCTTCCGGTCGGCGTTGCCCCAGCCCTCCTCGCTCGGGGTGAACGCGCCCACGCTGAACCTGCCCTTCGGGTCGAACCGGTTGGACAGGAACTGCTTCGACACCTCGGTGCAGTGCTGCTGCTTGAGCTGCTGCCACTGCTCGGTGTTCGGGAACGGGGCGCCGGGGCCGAACTCGCGGTCCAGCTCCGCGCTGCCGGTGACCTGGAAGAGGTGGGGCTCGTTACACGTGACCTTGCGGATGTCGGCGGCGTCTGGCTCGGTCCAGTTCAGGCAGTCGCCCGCGGCGGCCTCGAAGACCACCTCCGGCGCCGGTGCCGAGCCGATCTTGCCGGACCCGCCGATGCCCGGTCCGCCGCCGGTCGGCCAGTTCAGCACCGCGCTGACCACCAATATCAGCAGGGCGCCAATGGCAGCCGAGATCATCACGAGCCGGGTGTTGGGCTTGTTCCGGCCGGGTTTGGGAGGAGAATCGGGCGCTGCCATCGATCACATGATGCCTCGCGGCGTGCCGGGGTGCGCGGCGCCATCGCAGATGTTCGGAACCGATTCGTTGCCGGACGCGTCGCCACGATAGGTAATGTTGCGTTCGGGAGTGGGGCTATGACGGAAGATGGCAAGCCAGTGGCAGACGACGACCGGCAGCAGTGGGGCGGGGGGAACCCGCCGGGCAACCCGGAGCAACCGGCCCAACCGGAGTCGCCCGAGTCGGCGGGGCGCGGCCGGATCCGGTACCAGGACGAGAACACGACGCCGCGCGAGCCGACGTTGGCGGAGCAGCGCGCCCGCATCGCCGCGGAGAAGCGCCGTGAGGAGCAGCACAGCGCCGAGCTGGCGGCTGCGGAGGCGAAGACGAAGCGGCGGCGCCGCATCATGATCGGCGGCGGCGCGACGGTCGGCGTCGTGGCGCTGGTGGCCGCGATGTACTCCGCGTCGGAGATCAGCAACGAGGCCAACGCCTCGCAGGAGTACTGCGCCACGGACCAGTCGGGCCAGCCCGGAGTCCGCGACCAGGACCAGTTCTGCAACGAGCAGTACGTGTCCTCGCACGGCGGCTACCACAGCGGCGGCATGTTTTTCATGCCGATCTTCCTGCCCGGCACCACGATTCCCAGCGGGCAGCACACCTCCTACCGGTACGCCTACACGCCCGCCGGTGTGTCGGCGCCGCCGGTCGGTTCGCCCGCGTCCGGTTCGTCGTTCACCAAGCCGTCCGGCTCGACGATCAAGGACAGCAGCGGCAAGACCATCCAGCGCGGTGGGTTCGGCATCAACAACAAGAGCGGCAGTAGCGGGAGCTGACGAGTGCGGCGCAGGACCACGGCACGACGACCGGACTGGCAGGCCAAGGTCGAGGAGCTCGGGCTCGTCTTCGGCACGCCCGCACGCGCGGCCGACGGCTCGGCGCGGCCCTACTGGGACGAGGGCGTGCACTACGAGTTCAGCCTCGACGAGGTGCTCTCGCTGGAGGCCGACGTCGAGCTGCTGCACTCGATGTGCCTGGACGCCGTCGACCACGTCATCATCACCGAGCGCTACAAGGACTTCGGCATCCCGGAGTGGGTCTGGCCGCACATCGCCGAGTCCTGGAAGCGCCACGATCCGCACCTGTACGGCCGGTTCGACCTGCGCTACGACGGCACCGGCCCGGCGAAGCTGCTGGAGTACAACGCCGACACCCCGACGTCGCTGCTGGAGGCGGCGGTCGTGCAGTGGCACTGGCTGACCGAGTGCCACGAGGGCGACGACCAGTGGAACTCCATCCACGAGAAGCTCGTCGAGCGCTGGGGTGAGATCAAGGACCAGCTGGCCACCAACGAGGCGCACTTCACCTGGTCGTCCGCCGACGTCACCGGTGAGGACAACATCACCGCGGCGTACCTGCAGGAGACCGCCGCGGAGGCCGGGCTGGACACCGTCGGCCTGCCCATCGAGGAGATCGGCTGGGACAGCCTGCTGGAGCGCTTCGTCGACCTCGAAGAAGCGCCGATGAACTCCGTCGTCAAGATCTACCCCTGGGAGTGGATGGTCGACGACGACTTCGGCAAGCACGCCGTCAAGACGCTGCCGGCCACGCAGTGGGTCGAACCGCTGTGGAAGATGCTGCTGTCCAACAAGGCGCTGCTGGCGATCCTGTGGGAGATGCACCCGGGGCACCCGAACCTGCTGCCGACGTTCCTGGACCAGCCCGGGCTGCTGACCGAGTACGTGCGCAAGCCGCGCCTGGGCCGCGAGGGCAACAACATCCAGGTCGTCGCGCCGGGCTGGGAGACCGAGACGAGCGGCGTGTACGGCGAGGAAGGCTACGTCTACCAGGCGTTCGACCCGCTGCCGGAGTTCGACGGGATGCGCCCGGCCCTCGGCGCCTGGGTGGTCGGCGACTCCTCGGCGGGCCTGGGCATCCGCGAGACGGCGGGCCTGATCACCGACGACGGGGCGGCCTTCGTCCCGCACCGCATCCCCGGCACCGCCTGACACCGCGGTCGGCTTCCGATCCGGCCCGGCACCCACGAGCCCCGCGACCCGATCGGCTTCCCGGTTTCGCCTGAAATCGGGTGGCTCGCGCCCGTGGGCGCAGGCGACGGCGTTGAGCGCACCCTGCGGGTCGGCACGTCGACGGCGCGGACTACGCTGACCAGCTGTGATCGACCTGAAGACGCTACGCGATGATCCGGAAGCCGTGCGCGCTTCGCAGCGCGCGCGAGGAGAAGACGCGTCCCTGGTGGATGCGCTGCTGTCCGCCGACGAGCGTCGCAGGTCCGCGGTGTCCCGGGCGGACAACCTGCGCGCGGAGCAGAAGCAGCTCGGCAAGCAGGTCGGCAAGGCCAAGGGCGAGGAGCGCGACGCGCTGCTGGCCCGCGCCAAGGAGCTCGCCGCTCAGGTCAAGGAGGCCGAGGCGGAGCAGTCGGCAGGCGACGAGGAGCTGCTGCGGGCGCAGAAGGCCGTCTCCAACATCGTCGAGCCCGATGTGCCGCCAGGCGGCGAGGACGACTACGCCGTGCTCAAGCACGTCGGCGTGCCGCGCGAGTTCGACTTCGAGATCAAGGACCACGTCGAGCTGGGCACCGGGATCGGCGCCTTCGACATGGAGCGCGGCGCGAAGGTCGCGGGCGCCCGGTTCTACTTCTTGACCGGCATCGGCGCGCAGTTGGAGCTGGCGCTGCTGAACATGGCCGCCGCGCAGGCCGCCGCCGCCGGTTTCACGCTGGTCGTGCCGCCGGTGCTGGTGCGCCCGGAGATCATGGAGGGCACCGGGTTCCTCGGCGCGCACTCCACCGAGGTGTACCGGCTGGAGGAGGACGACCTCTACCTGGTCGGCACCTCCGAGGTCCCGCTGGCCGGTTACCACTCGGGCGAGATCGTGGACTTCTCCGCCGGGCCGCTGCGCTACGCGGGCTGGTCGACGTGCTTCCGCCGGGAGGCCGGGTCCTACGGCCGCGACACCCGCGGCATCATCCGCGTGCACCAGTTCAACAAGCTGGAGATGTTCGTCTACTGCCGCGAGGACGAGGCCCGCGACGAGCACGAGCGGCTGCTGGCGTGGGAAGAGGAGATGCTCGCCAAGATCGAGGTGCCCTACCGGGTCATCGACACGGCGGCGGGAGACCTCGGTGCCAGCGCGGCCCGCAAGTACGACTGCGAGGCGTGGGTGCCGAGTCAGCAGACGTACCGCGAGCTGACCTCGACGTCGAACTGCACGACGTTCCAGGCGCGGCGGCTGAACACCCGCTACCGCGACGAGGACGGCCGTCCGCAGATCGCGGCCACCCTCAACGGCACGCTGGCGACGACCCGCTGGATCGTCGCGATCCTGGAGAACCACCAGCAGCCGGACGGTTCGGTGCGAGTGCCCGAAGCGCTGCGCCCGTTCCTCGGCGGCCGCGAGGTCATCGAACCCAAGTGACCGACCACGGGCAGGGCCGCAGTTTCAATTGAAACTGCGGCCCTGCCCGTGTCTGGTGCGCAGTTTCAATTGAAACTGCGGAAATCGGTGACCAGCGGGGTCATGCCGCCTTGGTGATCTCCGCGGCGAGGCCGCGGTCCAGCGTCGCTCGCACCAGGGCCGCCGCCAGGCGTGCGAGATCGTGCCCCTCGACGAGCTCCGCGAGCTCGTCCGGATCGGTCGGCAGGCCCAGCTTCTCCGCGCCCGCCAACGCCTTCTTGTCGAAGAACGGCCGCAGTTCCGGCCACACCAGCTGCACCTCGCGGCAGAAGATGTCCACGCCCACCGGGCCGAGCCGGGGCAGCTCGGTGAGCTTCTCCTGCAGCACGTCGATGTCTCCGTCCGCCTTCGCCTGGATCCGCCGGAGATCCCCGTGGTACTGGTCGATCAGCAGCTGCGCGCCCTTGCCGAGCGCCGTGGCGGTGCTCTCGTCGTACCGCGCGTAGTGCCCGCGGTCGAGCGCGTCGACGCGCTGCTGCCAGGTCGCGTCGCACATCTTCTGCGGCGTCCCGAACTCCGCGAGTTCCCGTGCGGCCGACACCGCCAGCTCGGCCTTGATCCTGGTGGACATCAGCACCGCCAGCACCAGCAGCCGGTACAGCGGGGCGGGCTTGTTCGCCAGCGAGATCCCGGCCTGGGCGGCGTAGGTGGTGCCCGCCTCGTCCAGCAGGCGTTGCACGACGTTCTCCGCCGACATCGTCACCACCTCCTGCCGCGCAAGGCCTACCCGGCGACCGCCGGGGGCACACCTGCGATCACGGCGAGCCCGCGGAGTTCCGGGGACAGGTGCAGCTGGTGGGTCTTCGGGTCGGCCGGGTCGGGTCCCAGGACCTTCCGGTCCTTCATCGCGTCCGGGCCCAGGTCCTCGTACGTGGCGGCCTTGAACTCCAGCATGTCGCTGTCGTAGTGACCGACCTGGGCGTAGAAGGTCGTGTTCGGGAAGCGCTTCTTCTGCGTCGGTCCGGCGGTCTCGCCCGCCGATTCGGTGGCCTGCGACCCGTTCTGCTCGGTGCCCGCCGCCGGCTGCGGCGCTGCTGCCGTGGTGCCGCCCGGAGCCTGCCCGCAGCCCGCGGTGACCAGCGCGGTCAGCGCGAGCGCGGCGAACGGCAGAACGGCGAATCGGCGATTACGTCACCACGTGGTGCTGTGCATGCCGCGTGAGATGCGCACGCATCGTGCTCGAGTTGTCGCGGGGATATCACAGTTCGGGGAGGACCTCCGAGGCGATCTCCTCGACGGTGGACTCCTTGCCCGCGTAGGGCTCGTCGGCCCGCGGCCAATGCGTGATGACGTCGGTGAAGCCGAGCTCCGCCGCCCGGCCGACCACGTCCCGGAAGTGATCCACACTGGACATCGAGTACACCGGGCCGGCGTCCACCTGCAGGTACTTGTCGACCTTCGCCGGGTCCCGGCCCTGCTCGGCGAGCACCTCGGCGAACCGCAGCGACAGCTCCGCGACCGACCGCCACCAGGCCTCCGGGTCGTCGGCCTCCCGCCCGGTGGTCACCCAGCCCTGGCCGTACCGGGCCGCCAGCCGCATCGACCGCGGCCCGTTGGCGGCGATCACGAACGGCATCCGGGGCAGCTGCACGCAGCCGGGCGCCCGGTGCGCCTCGACGGCGGTGTAGTACTCGCCGGAGTGGTCGGTGCTGTCGCGGGTGAGGATCTGGTCGAGCAGCTCGACGAACTCGGTGAACCGGTCGACGCGCTGCCCGGCGGTCAGCTCCGGGCGGCCCAGCACGTGCGCGTCGAAGCCGACGCCACCGGCGCCGATGCCCAGGGTGATGCGGCCGTCGGCGATGTCGTCCAGCGCGGTCAGCTCCCGCGCGAAGTGCGCGGGGTGCCGGAAGTTCGGCGACGCGACCAGGGTGCCCAGCCGGATCGTCGAGGTGACCGTGGCGGCCGCGGTCAGCGTCGGAACCGCGTCGAACCACGGCTTGTCCACGAGGGACCGCCAACCGAGGTGGTCGTAGGTCCACGCGTGGGCGAAGCCGTACTCCTCGGCCATCCGCCACAGCGGCTCAGCGGCCCACCACCGGTGTTCGGGCAAAATCACGATCCCAACTCGCACGCCGTTGACCGTACTTGTAGCGCCCCGCCCTTATCGACCCGATCAGGTGATGCGGAAACGTGGCGCGGGTCGCTGCGGCGGGTCCTCGGCTCCTGGGCCACGACCAGGACCAGGCAGGATGGCGTCGTGCGCAAACCCGGCCTGGTGGCATCCGACGTGGACGGAACCCTGCTCGACCCGATGGAGCGAGTGAGCCCTCGCACCGCGCGGACGGTGCAGCGGGTGGTCGCGTCGGGAACACCGTTCGTCCTGGTCACGGGGCGTCCGCCGCGCTGGGTGCCGATGGTGGTCGAGGGCCTGGGCGTGTCCGGGGTGACGGTGTGCGCGAACGGCGCGGTGCTCTACGACGCGGCCGCCGACCGGGTGCTGCAAAGCCACGTGATCGACCCGGTTCTGCTGCACGACGTGGCCCGCGAGCTGCGGCGCGAGCTGCCGGGCTGCGCCTTCGCGGTGGAGCGGACCACCGACGGGGCGCGGGACCGGCTGCACGAGCAGTTCCTCGCCGAGGCGGGCTTCCGCCGGGCGTGGCCGAATTCGGACATCCGGGTGGCCGGCACCGATGAGCTGACCGGCAAGCCGGCGGTGAAGTTGCTGGTCCTGCACGAGCACATGACCAGCGCGGAGATGGCCGCGGCGGCCGGCGAGGTGCTGGGCTCGCAGCTGCAGCTGACCTACTCGACCACGGCGGGCCTGATCGAGCTGTCGGCGGCGGGCGTGGACAAGGCGACCGGGCTGGCGGCGGTGGCCGCGGAGCTCGGCGTGGCCCGGGAGGACGTGATCGCCTTCGGCGACATGCCCAACGACGTGCCGATGCTGGAGTGGGCGGGCCACGGCGTGGCGATGCGCAACGCCCACCAGGAGGCCTTGGCGGCGGCCGACGAGGTCACGATCACCAACGCCGAGGACGGCGTGGCGCACGTCCTCGACCGCTGGTGGTGACCGCAGTTTCAATTGAAACTGCGGTCACTCCGGCACCGGGACCTCGGTCGCGGGGTTACGGCCGGTGGTCGCGTTGCAGGGCCGTCGCGCGGGCGCGGATCTCGTCGAGCTGCTCGTAGCCGCGCTGCCCCGGGCAGGCCGTCTTGCTGACGTCGCGGTGACCGAAGATCGTCGGTAGCGGGACCGCCGCACCGGCCGGGAAGTGCGAGTTGTCGGCGCGGCCCGCGATCAGCTCGGTGCGGCCGTCCGCGGCCACCTCGGCCGTGCCCAGCTTCCACGCGCTGATCGCCGCGACCGACTCGACGGTGTCGCGGGACGGCACGACGCCGTCGTAGTTGCCCATCATCGACACGCCGAACGTGCCCTGGTTGAAGCCCCGCGCGTGCCCGCCGACGATGTCGTCGCGCAGCCCGCCCGCGCGGCCCTCGAAGATCGTGCCGCACTTGTCGACCAGCGCGTGGTAGCCGATGTCGCCCCACTTCAGCTCGACGGCGTGGTAGCGGTAGATCGCCCGCACGAGGGCGGCCGACTCGCGGCAGGCGTAGTCGTTGGTCCCGGCGGTGTGGTGCACCGTGACGGCCTTGGTCTTGGTGCGTTCCGGCGGCCAGGTCATCTGGCTCTCGTCGGCGCCCCACTCCGCGCGGCCGACGACCGGCGGCTGGCCGGGAGCGCTCGATCGGGGCGCCGGGGCCGGTGCGGTGCCCGGGTCGATCGCGACGAGTTCCAGATCGCCCGTCACGTCGACGCCGCCCCGGCTGGCCCGCACTTGCGCGGAGTCGGAGCGGCCGGTCCACAGTGGTTCGCTGCCCTGCTGAGTGTCGCGTTCGGGAGCCGAGTCGATCGGTTCCAGCGCCGTCCACGGGGTCCAGCCGGAGCCGCTCCGGGTGCGCACCTCGATGCGGTCCGGCGCCGGGCCGCGCCAGGTCAGCCCGATCAGGCCGAAGGCGCGGTCGGCGTGCACCTCCCGCGTCGCGTCGCGGGTCAGCGGTGCGTCGCGCAACGCGATTCGGGTGCTGGTGGTTTCGGGGGGCTCCGCCGCGGCGGGCAGTGCGGTGGAGGCGAGCAGCAGTGCGATCGGAACGCTCAACCGGAGACGCATGGGCGATACCTCGTTTCCGCGCGGCGATCGGGGCTGTGCGAGGCGAGTATGCGGTGGGCGCCGATCATCCGCCGGTCCAACTGCTCTGGACGAGTGACCGCACCCGTTCGTCCCCTGTGGACAACATCCGCAATTTCAACGGAAATCGGATCTGGACATACATCAGGTTGGGCCCCCGCAGTCCAGGCGGGCGCTGAGATTCCGCCACCCGCACCGCCACGCAGAACGAGGATGAAAAACGCTCAATGGAAATTGCGGACCTCCGGCGTGTCGGGGCACGACACACCGGAGATTGCGGACAACTCCTACGGCTTCAGCGGAAACCCGGCCTTCGGTTCCACTGGGGACCCCGGGTCGTGCCGGGACCGGAAGCGGACGTGGGCGACCGCCCCGGCGATCAGGAAACCGATGCCGATCAGCGTGTACGCGTTGCCGACGACCTGCTGCGAGAACGTCCAGTCCAGCTCGCGGTCCTCGGTGTTGGGCAGGTACCACTGCGGGCCGGCGAGCACCGTCAGCGCGCACAACCCGACCGTGATCAGCACGGAGTACCAGCGGTGCCGCAGGGACATCGCGAACCACAGCGCCAGCGCCGGCCCGGCCCAGACCCAGTGGTGCGACCAGGAGATCGGCGAAACCAGCAGCACCAGCACGGCGTTGAGCACCAGCGCCAGCGGCACGTTGTCCATCCGCAGCGCGTACCGCATGCCGAGCACCGCCAGCACGAGCAGCAGCACCGATCCGAGCAGCCACAGCGAGTTCAGCTCGAACCCGGTCAGCGACTGCTTCGCCAGCAGGCTTCGCAACGTGAGGTTGCCCGCGTAGACGGTGCCGAACGAGTCCCCGGTGGACAGCATCCGGTCCAGCCACCAGTCGGCCGAGTCCTTCGGCGCGGCGATCCAGCCGATCAGCACGGTGGCGGCGAATGTGGCGCCGGTCACGGCCATCGCCCGGTGGTCCCGGCGCAGCAGGAACAGCAGCAGGAAACCCAGCGGCGTGAGCTTGATCGCCGCCGCGATGCCCACCAGCAGCCCGCGCGGCCACCGGGTGTGCGGCAGCAGGCAGTCGGCCGCGACCAGCGCCATCAGCACCAGGTTGATCTGCCCGTAGTTGATGGTCTCGCGGGACGGCTCGATCAGCGTGAACCACGACATCAGCACCGCCGTGGCCACCGCGACCTGCCCGGCGCGCGGCGCGAGGTAGCTGGACGAGCGGGCCAGCGAGTAGGCCGTGACGAGGATCGCGACGTGCGACAGCACCGCCACCAGCACCACCGCGCCGTCCACCGGCAGCCAGGTCAGCGGGATGAACAGCAGCGCCGCGAACGGCGGGTAGATGAACGGCAGCGTGCCGTAGTCCGGCGTCTCCGGCGTCAGGTCGTCGCCGTACACCGGGATGCCGTTCAGCCACGCGCGGGCACCGAGCCGGTAGATCTCGGTGTCCAGGTAGCCGCGGGTGTCGATCCAGTGCACGAACCAGATCGCGAGGATCTCGACGACCACCGCCGCGACCAGCAGGATCCGCCCATCACGTGCGCGTGCCAAAACCGATGCTCACCGCCCCCTGGGAATGCGGCGCGGCGCCCCGCGTCGCGCCGGCGCGATGTTATCGAAGGCACGACACACCGGCCGGGTCGCCTGACGAGTAATAACATTCGGGAATAGCTGCGAACGGTACTGCCTGAATCACCCGCTGTTGCGGAAAATGCCTGATCAAGAGCGAAAATGCGGCCCGCTGACGCGATATCAACACGCCGCGTAGCCATGCGTAGCCTGGAACGTCAACGCGGTTTCGGGCCGGTGGTTCGTCCCCGCTACCCTCGACGGCTGTGAGCTTCGCAGGCTATGACCTGATCGTTGTTGGTTCCGGATTCTTCGGCCTCACGATCGCAGAGCGCGCCGCCACCCAGCTGGACAAGCGGGTGCTGGTGCTGGACCGACGTGACCACATCGGCGGCAACGCCTACTCGGAGGCGGAGCCCGAAACGGGTATCGAGGTGCACCGCTACGGCGCGCACCTCTTCCACACCTCGAACAAACGCGTGTGGGACTACGTGAACCAGTTCACCGAGTTCACGGACTACCAGCACCGGGTGTTCACCAAGTACCAGGGGCAGATTTACTCGTTCCCGATGAACTTGGGCCTGTTGGGCCAGTTCTTCGGCCGCTCGTTCACCCCGGACGAGGCCAAGGCGCTGGTCGCCGAGCAGGCGTCCGAGATCGACACGGCGGACGCGCAGAACCTGGAGGAGAAGGCCATCTCGCTGATCGGCCGCCCGCTGTACGAGGCGTTCGTGCGCGGGTACACGGCCAAGCAGTGGCAGACCGACCCCAAGGAACTGCCCGCGGCCGTCATCAGCCGCCTGCCGGTCCGCTACAACTTCAACAACCGGTACTTCAACGACAGCTTCGAGGGTCTGCCGGTCGAGGGCTACACGGCCTGGCTGCAGAAGATGGCCGACCACCCGAACATCGAGGTCCGGGTGAACACCGACTTCTTCGACTTGCGCGCCGAGCTGCCGGCCGACGTGCCGGTCGTCTACACCGGCCCGCTGGACCGCTACTTCGACTTCGCCGAGGGCGAGCTGGGCTGGCGCACCCTGGACTTCGAGACCGAGGTCGTGCAGACCGGTGACTTCCAGGGCACGTCGGTGATGAACTACGCCGACCAGGAAGTCCCGTACACCCGGATCCACGAGTTCCGGCACTTCCACCCGGAGCGGGACTACTACCCGAAGGACAAGACGGTCGTCGTCCGCGAGTACTCGCGGGCCGCGGAGAGCGGCGACGAACCGTACTACCCGATCAACACCCCGGAGGACCGGCAGAAGCTGGAGGCCTACCGCGAGCTGGCCAAGAAGGAGGCCAAGGAGCGGAAGGTCGTCTTCGGCGGGCGGCTCGGGACCTACAAGTACCTGGACATGCACATGGCCATCGGTTCGGCCTTGAGCATGTTCGACAACAAGATCGCCCCGTACTTCACCGAGGGGCGCTCGCTGGACGGCTCGCTGGAGGACTGACGTGACCGACCGGACCCCCCGAGATGCCGCCGCGGGCGAGAGCAAGCTCAGCGACGTGACGTCGATGCGCGCCGGGACCGCCGATGCGGCGCCCGAGCAGGTGCTGCAGCGCGTCGTGTTCCCGCGCGGCGAAGACCCGCTGGACGTGCGCCCGCTGTACATCGACGAGCCCGCGGCGCTGAACAGTTCCGCGACCGTCGTGTCGCGCCGCCGCCTGCTGGTGCCCGCGAACAGCAAGATCTCCCTGGCCTCCTACTTCAACGCCTTCCCGGCCAGCTACTGGAAGCGTTGGACCAAGGTCGACGAGGTCGTGCTGCGGCTGAAGGTCAAGGGGGCCGGTCGGCTCGACGTCTACCGCTCGAAGGCCAACGGCGACAGCGTCCACCTGCAGGGCAGCCCGGTCGACAGCCCGGACTGGACGACGCTGGAGTTCCGGGTGGCGCTGACGCCGTTCGAGGACGGCGGCTGGATCTGGTTCGACCTGTTCACCAACGACGCCTCGCTGGAGATCGACGAGGCGGCGTGGACCACCGACGTGCCGCTGCCCAAGCAGAAGGTGCTGATCGGCACCACCACGATCCGGCCCGCCGACTGCGTGCTCGCCCTGCAGACGCTGGGCGAGGACCCCGACGTGATGGCGGTCGTGGAGCGGGTCGTGGTGGCCGACCAGGGCCCGCAGAAGATCCGCGACACCGAGGGCTTCGACGAGGCCGCCCGCCGGATCGGCGACAAGCTGCACGTCATCGAGCAGGACAACCTCGGCGGCTCCGGCGGCTTCACGCGGGTCATGTACGAGGGCGTGCACAACTCGGACGCCGAGCAGGTCATGGTCATCGACGACGACATCGCGCTGGAGCCCGACGGCGTGCTCCGTGCGAACGCGTTCGCGCGCGCGGCGTCGAACCCGGTGATCGTCGGCGGGCAGATGCTCAACCTGCAGGCCCGCTCGCGGCTGCACACCATGGGCGAGGTCGTCGACCTGGCGCAGGGCGTCTGGCGGGCCGCGCCGGGCGCGGTCACCGACCACGACTTCGCCAAGAAGACGCTGCGCAAGACGGCCAAGCTGCACCAGCGCATCCACTCCACCTACAACGGCTGGTGGATGTGCCTGTTCCCGCGCGAGGTCATCGAGCGCACCGGGCTGCCGCTGCCGCTGTTCATCAAGCACGACGACTCCGAGTACTCCCTGCGCGCGGGCGGGCACGGGTTCCCGACGGTGACGCTGCCGGGCGCGGCGATCTGGCACATGCCGTGGACCGACAAGAACGACGCCACGGACTGGACCGCGTACTTCCACACCCGCAACCGGCTGATCCTGGCCGCGCTGCACAGCCCGGAGGAAGTCAAGTCCAACATCGTCAAGCAGGGCCTCAAGCTCACGCTCCGGCACCTGCTGTCGATGGAGTACTCCACGGTCGCGGTGCAGCAGAAGGCGCTCGAGGACTTCATGGCCGGCCCGGACGGGCTGTTCGAGACGCTGCGCACGGCGCTGCCGGAGGTCCGCGAGCTGCGCAAGGACTACGACGACGCCAAGACGCTGCCGTCGGCCCGCGAGTTCCCGCCTCCGTCGGCGGACCCGATCATGGCCGAGGGCCTGCTCAAGCCGCCGGTGAACCCGGCGGTGATCGCGGCCCGCGCGTCCAAGGCGCTGCTGCACAACCTCAAGGAGCCGACGAGGGAGGCCTCCGACCGGCCCCAGCTGAACGTGCCCGCTGCCGCCGCCCGGTGGTTCCTGCTGGGCAACCTGGACAGCGCGACAGTGTCGAACGCCGACGGCAGCGGCGTGGCGTTCCGGCGCCGCGACCCGGAGGAGTTCCGCCGGCTCGGCGTGCGCGCGCTGGCGAACTACAAGCGGCTGGCGCAGGAGTGGGGTCGGCTGCGGTCGGTCTACCGCGCCGCGCTGCCCGAGCTGACCAGTGCGGAGTCCTGGAAACAGGTCTTCGACAAGAAGTGACCCCGACTCACCCGGAGACGATGTGGCAGAGCTGACGACGGCGACCGCCCCCGAAGAACTCGCTGAAGAGGCATCGGCGGCGGTCACCCCCGAGACCGTCGCGCTGCGCAAGGTGCAGGGCGCGCTGGCGAAGCCGGCGGTGGTGAAGACCGCGCGGGCGATGTCGCTGTTCGGCGAGCACGCCGGCGGCTGGCTGGCCATCGGCGCGGTCGGCGCGCTGGTGGACCGCGAGCGCCGCGGCGAGTGGCTGACCGCCGCCGCCGGGGTCGCCGCCGCGCACGCGGCGTCGATCGCGGTGAAGCGTGTGGTGCGGCGCCGGCGGCCCGCCGATCCCGAGGTGCAGGTGCTCGTGGGCACGCCGAGCAAGCTGAGCTTCCCGTCCTCGCACGCGACGTCCACGACGGCCGCCGCGGTGCTCTACGGCGGGATGACGGGCAAGAAGCTGACCCCGGTGCTGGTGCCGCCGATGATGGTCAGCCGGCTTGTCCTGGGGGTTCATTATCCGAGCGATGTGGTCGCCGGCTCGGCGCTCGGCGGTGCCGTGGCGTGGGGCGTGCGGCGATTCATGAGACGGCGGAGGAACCGTGGCTGACAAGAACGAAACCGAGGTCGACACCGGGAAGCCCGATGCCTCGGCCGAGGCCGAGGCGGAAGGCAGCAACGGTGCCGCCGTCGGCGACGCGGTGCTGACCGAAACCGAGAAGCCCGGCACCGACGAGTCCGACGACGAGTCGGGTGCCGATAAGGCCGTGAAGGCCAAGCTGGCCGAGATCGAGGCGGACGCGGAAGGCACGATCGGCGCCGAGTTCGGCGACGAGGTGCTGGAGGCCGCGCCGGTGAAGTCCGACGACATCAAGGACAAGTCCTCGGACGCCTACCACGCGAAGGTGACCGCGAAGGCGGGCACCACGGCGGGCCTGGTCACCGGCCTGATCAAGGAACTGCGCCCCAAGCAGTGGGTGAAGAACGTCCTGGTGCTGGCCGTGCCGTTCGCGGCGGGCCAGATCCTCAACCCGGGCGTGCTGTGGCACTCGGTCGTCGCGTTCATCGTGTTCTCGATGGCGGCGTCCGGCATCTACTTCGTCAACGACGCGATCGACGTTGAGGCGGACCGGCAGCACCCGACCAAGCGGAACCGCCCGATCGCCGCCGGCCTGATCCCGGTGCCGATCGCGTACGCGGTGTGCGTGCTGCTGCTCGGCGGCTCGCTGCTGATCTCGGCCGTGACCAGCATGCAGCTGTTCGCGGTGATGGCGGTCTACATCGTCGTGCAGCTGGGCTACTGCTTCGGCTTGAAGCACCAGCCGGTGATCGACCTGTGCATCGTGGCGTCCGGTTTCCTGCTGCGCGCCATCGCCGGTGGTGCCGCCGCGCACCTGGTCATCACGCAGTGGTTCTACCTGATCGTGGCGTTCGGCTCGCTGTTCATGGTGTCGGGCAAGCGCTACGCCGAGGTCAAGCTGGCGTCGGAGACCGGCGCGAAGATCCGCAAGTCGCTGAAGGCCTACTCGCCGTCGTACCTGCGGTTCGTGTGGGCGATCGCGGCGGCGATCACGATCATGTGCTACGCACTGTGGGCGTACGCGATCCAGGAGGACGAGGCGTCCCGCTGGGGCCTGATCTCGATCATCCCGATGGTGATCGCGATCCTGCGGTACGCGGTGGACATCGACAAGGGCGTGGCCGGGGAGCCGGAGGAAGTGGTCCTGAAGGACAAGGTCCTGATGGTCCTCGGCGTGATCCTCGCCGGCTGCCTCTTCCTGGCGTTCTACCTGTAAGAAGACGAACACAGCGGCGCCCCCGACCGAACCAGGCCGGGGGCGCCGCTGCATTTCGGCCCAACCCGCTGACCAGGGACACCACCGGGCGAGTAGGGCACAATGACCAAGTACCGGTACCTGGCCTGAGGAGGAGGGCGCGATGAGCGCTGCGGCGTGGCCGGACCATCTACTGTCCCTGGAAGATTGGGCCGCTCTTCCCGAGGACAACAGCCATCGCGTTGAACTCGTTGAAGGGAACCTCTCTGTGACTCCTCGGCCGGTGTCCTTCCACCAGTTGGCGCTGATGGAACTCGGCTACCAATTGCGGGCGCAGCTTCCCAAGTCCTTGGTTGCGTTGGCCGAGGTTGAAGTCGTGCTGTTCGAGCACTTGGCCACTGTGCGAGTTCCTGATCTCGTCGTCGTCCCGGCCGCATTGGCCAAGGAGAATCTCGCGCGGTACCAGGCTTCGGACGTGGTGCTGGCGGTCGAGGTGATTTCGCCAGGTTCGGGAAGAATCGACCGGGTTCTGAAGTTCGCCGAATACGCGGAGGCCGGGATCCCCAATTACTGGATCGTGGATCTTGAAAGCCCGACCAGTCTGGCCGCGTACGAGCTCAAGGACGGGCGGTACCTCCTGGTCTCGGAAAGCGCGACGACCATGCATCTGGAGTCTCCGTCTCAGCTGACCGTCGATCCCGCCGCGTTGTTGCTGCGGTGAGGCGTTGGTTGTTCATTTGCTGATCACCCGGTGGGCAGGGTGCCTTCATCGTTCGGGGTAAGAGTTGTGGCGTTTCCCGAACGATGGAGGTCGTCTTGTCTGAACCCACCGGCGTCTCGCGGCGCAGCGTGTTGCTCGGCGGCACCTTGGCGGGTGCCGCCGCACTGTCCACTGTGGCCGCATTGCCGGCGGTAGCGCAGCAGGGTGCCGGCGTCGCCCGCCGGGGCGAGGTCTTCGCGCTCGGCGTCGCGTCCGGCGATCCCGCGCCCGACGGCGTCGTGCTGTGGACCCGCCTGGCGGTGAACCCGCTGGCCGAGGACGGCATGGGCGGCATGCCGGACCGGACCTTCCCGGTGCAGTGGGAGGTCGCCGAGGACGAGAGTTTCAAGCGCGTCGTGCAGCGCGGCGAGGCGCAGGCCGCGCCGGAACTGGGGCACAGCGTGCACGTCGAGCTGTCCGGGCTGCGCCCGGACCGCGAGTACTTCTACCGCTTCCGCGCCGAGGGCTCGCTCTCGCCGACCGGCCGCACCCGCACCGCGCCACTGCCGGGCGCGCTGACCAGCCTCTCCATGGCGTTCGCGTCCTGCGCGCAGTACGAGCACGGCTACTTCACCGCCTACCGGCACCTCGCCGAGGAGCACCCGGACCTGGTGCTGCACCTCGGCGACTACCAGTACGAGTACAAGGCCGGGGTCTACGTCGCGCCGAGCGGCAACCCGCGCGACCACGCCGGGCCGGAGACCGAGACGCTGGCCAACTACCGCCAGCGGCACGCCCAGTACAAGGCCGACCCGGACCTGCAGCAGGCGCACGCGGTGGCCCCGTGGGTCGTGGTGTGGGACGACCACGAGGTGGACAACAACTGGGCGGACGAGATCCCCGAGAAGCCGGAGATCCCGCAGCCCAACTTCCTGGAGCGCCGCAAGGCCGCCTTCCAGGCCTACTACGAGAACATGCCGCTGCGCCGCGCGCAGATCCCGCACGGCATCGACCTGCGGCTGCACCGTCGCGTCCAATGGGGACGGTTGGCGACGTTCCACATGCTCGACACCCGGCAGTACCGCGACGACCAGGTCGGCGGGGACAAGTTCCCGACCCAGGACCCGGCCCGGCTGGACCCGAAGCGCAGCCTCACCGGCGCCGAGCAGGAGCGCTGGCTGCTGCACGGCCTGCGCAGCTCCAACGCCAAGTGGGACGTCCTCGGCCAGCAGGTCATGTTCGCCGAGATCGACTACCTCAACGGCCCGGACAAGGCCTACAACCCGGACTCCTGGGACGGCTACGTCGGTTCGCGGACCCGCGTCATCCAGGGCTGGGAGCAGGCGAAGACCCGGAACCCGGTGGTGCTCACCGGTGACGTGCACACCAACTGGGCCAACGATGTCCACGACGGCGACAAGATCGTCGGCACGGAGCTGACGACCACGTCGATCACCAGCGGCGGCGACGGCTCGCCGAACCTGACGAACAAGGAGAAGGGCTACCTGGCGGAGAACCCGCACGTCCGCCTGTACAACAACCAGCGGGGCTACATCCGGACGAAGTTCACGGCGGGCGAGCTGCGGGCGGACTACCGAGTGGTCCCGTACGTCTCGAAGCCGGGCGCCCCGGTGGAAACCCTGGCGTCGTTCGTGGTCGAAGACGGCAAGCCCGGCCTCAACAAGGCCTGATCCGGGGGCGGCGCGCAGCTCAACCGGGCTGCGCGCCGCCTTCGTCAGCCGCGCCGGGTGGCCGCGAGCGTGCCGAGCAGGGTGAGGGCTTCGCTGCTCGGCGAGCCCGAGTCGGCGTGGTACACGACGAGCTCCTGGCCGGGGCTGGACCGGACGTCGAAGGTTTGCGTGGTCAGCGCTCCGCCGTCGCGATGCTCGAAGCGCTTGCGCTCCAATGCCTTTCCGCGGCTTCCTGCACGGGATCGCCGCCGCCCTGCCGCACTTCACGGCTCAAGGGGCGGGCCACTTCGTGACGATCGCTTCATCACCGGCGCGCTCATCGCGGTGGACGGCGCATTCACCGCGCAGTGAGCGCCCCGCCGGTTTCGCGAGAAATCGACGTTCACCGGTCGATTTCTCGCGAAACTGCGCGTCAGGCGTGGTTGAGGCCGAGGCGGCGGGTTACGTCGTGGGCCATTGCTATGGCGTAGGACTGGCCCCGGTCCTGGGGGTAGATCTGGGACATCGTCGCCAGGGTCACTCCCGGCATCTTCGTTCGGTGGCCCGGGATCAGGGAGCGGTACTGCGGCGTCACGATCGGTTGGGCGAAGCCCGCCTTGGAGAAGTGCCAGTCCAGGATCCAGGAGCGGTCGAAGTCCGGATTCAGCTTGCGCAGCCACGGGATGTAGCGCTCCAGCAGCTCGGCCGGATCGGTGGTGAACCGCCAGTCCTCGCGCGGCACGTAGTTGCCGACGTACACGACGTGCCGGCCGCCGTACTCGCCGCGGTCGACCATGTTCGTGTGCTCGACGACCGCCAGGAACGGGAACGCGGTGTCGTTGATGTTCAGCCAGTAGTGCGGGATGACGCTGCGGTCGCACTCCAGGATGAAGCAGGTCGCGCCGAGGTACTGGTTCTGCCACAGCACATCGTCGTCGTCGATGCCCGCCGCCTTCGCGAACACCGGCTGCGGGACCGTCACGATCAGCCGGTCGAATTCGTAGCTGCTGCCGTCCCGGGCGCCCACCAGCACCGTCGCGCCAGGCTGGCGGATCGTCTCGACCGGCTTGCCGAACTCGACCTTCCCGCCGCGCTCGGTCACCGCGTCCAGCAGCGCCCGGTACACCTGCTCGAAACCGCCGTGCACGTAACCGAGTTCGAACGTGCGGTAGTGGATCCGCGCCCACAGCCAGGCCATCGAGATCTGCTCCGCGTGGCCACCGAACTTGCCGGTCAGCAGCGGTTCCCAGATCTTCTCGGTGACCCGCGGCCCGGCCCAGCGGCGCATCCAGTCCAGCGCCCGCACCGAGTTGAACCGCTGTCCATCTCGGACGAACTTCAGCGCCGCCGAGGACGCCCCGAAGCGGAACCGGTCCAGCAGCGAGAACTTCGGGAACCGCAGCATCTCCTGCGGCGTGCCGAAGTCGTGCAGCTCCCCGTCGACGTACACGCCGGTGCTGGGCCGGTGGAAGCGCAGCAGGTGCCCGAGACCGAGCTCCTCGACGAGCTCGATCATCGCCCGGTCGGTCCGGAAGCTGTGGTGGTAGAAGCGTTCCAGCGGCGTCCCGCCGACCTCGATCGACGCCGCCAGCCCGCCCAGCTCCGCCGACGCTTCCAGCACCGTCACTTCGTGCCCGTCCTTCACCGCGTCGAACGCCGCGGTCAGCCCGGTCGCGCCCGCCCCGACGATGCCCACTCTCATCCGAAGCTCCACTTCTTGTTGATCGAGTACTGGAAGATCAGCACCACCGGCAGCGAACCGGCCTTGACGAGGTTCGGGTCGATGCCCAGCCAGCCGGAGAACACCTGCAGCAGCACGAAGGTCAGGGCGATCCCGGCGACGCCGACGGCGTAGAACCGCAGGAACCGCACCGCGATCCGGTCCCGCTTGCGGAAGTTGAACAGCGTGTTGAGCACGAAGTTGTTGGTGATCCCGGCCGTCGTGCTGATCGCGTTCGCGAGCTGCTCGTGCAGCCCGGCCGCGTTGAACAGCAGCAGGAACAGCAGGTAGTCCAGCAGGACTCCGCTCGCGCCGATCACCGCGTACAGCAGCAGCGACCGGCTGATCAGCCGGTCGCGGGCCGCGACGTGCTCAGTCTTCGTCATGCGATATCACGTTCCGCACGATGTAGAGGGGGCGCTGCTGCACCTCGTGGTAGATCCGGCCGACGTAGCTGCCGATGACGCCCAGCGACAGCATCTGCAGCCCGCCGAGGAACAGCATCGCGACCATCAGCATGGTCCACCCCGAGACGGTGATCGCGGGGAAGAACAGCCGCAGCGCCACCGCGTAGACGATGCCGAGCATCGCCAGGACCAGGGTGATGAAGCCGATCCGGGTGATCAGCTTGAGCGGCACCGTGGAGAAGCTGGTGACCCCGTCGGCCGCCAGCCGCAGCATCTTGCGCATCGGGTACTTGGTCTCGCCCGCCACCCGCTCGTCGCGGTCGAACAGCACCTCCCGCTGCTCGAAGCCCATCGACGCGACCATGCCGCGGATGAACCGGCTGCGCTCCCGGAAGCCCCGCAGCTCCTCGGCGGCCCGCCGGTCGAGCAGCCGGAAATCGCCGGTGTCGACCGGGATGTCCACCTCGGCGCAGCGCCGCAGCACCCGGTAGTAGGTGTGCGCGGTGGCGCGCTTGAACGGCGTGTCGCGGCGGGTGCGCCGCCGGGCGGACACGATCTCCGCGCCGTCCAGCCACGCGTCGATCAGGTCCAGGCTGACCCGCGGCGGGTCCTGGAGGTCGGTGTCCATCACGATCACCGCGTCGCCGCTCGCGTGGTCCAGCCCGGCGGTGATGGCGATCTGGTGGCCGAAGTTGCGGGCGAAGTCCATCACCCGCACCCGCGGGTCGTTCTTGGCGACGTCCTTCAGGACGCCCAGCGAACCGTCCGAGGAGCCGTCGTTGACGTAGACGAACTCGTAGTCGAACTCGGCCCGGGTGGCGGTGGCCGCGGTGAGCTCCTCGTGGAACCGCTTGATGCCCGCGACCTCGTTGTAGACCGGCAGCACGTACGAGATCAGCGGCGGCGCGCCCTCGTCGATTGCTCTCCGCTGCTGTTGCGGGACCGGAACCCGGGCCTGCTGGCGCATCGTGTCGGCCATGGTCACTCCCCTCGCCAACCCCACCGTGGAACAGGAACGCACCGCGCGCCGGGGGCGTTGCCCGGCAACGGGTAATCCACCCCGATCAGGTGTTCTCGTTCGGCGTAGTGGGGGGCTTCCGGCCTCGAACGGCCCGATTGCGGGCGCTTGGGTGGAAACGCCGTCGGGCGGCCGGATCGACGAGCAGATCGAGATCGGCACCGCTACCCCCACTGCTCCTGCGTCGATCACGGTGCGGAAACCGCCGCCAGGGTAGCGACTCCGACACCGTCCGGCGCGCCGAAACGATGCGCCCGATCGGGCGGTGTCGATACCGTTGGAGTGATCGTGAGCGGTTGCTGACCAGCCGAAACGGTCAGTGCTTTTCGAAGGGGTACGCCGGGTCGCCTTCGGCGCCGCCGATGCGCTCGCGGTGCTGCGTCGTCGCGTACGCGTCGCGTTCGACCGGGTAGCGCGCGTAGAGGAGGTGGCCCCAGGTGTTGCCGGGGGCGTCGCGCAGGCGGCTGGGCAGCTCGTAGCGCTGGGAGAGCATCGGAACCCCGGCGAACACGCCGCCGATGTCCGGGCCGAACGCCATCGAGACTTCGCCCAGGGGCGGCGTGATCAGCATTCGCGGGGTGCCTGCGACGCCGTGCGACACCCGCGGGTAGTCGGTCAGGCAGGGGAACACGAAGCTCATCGTCCAGTCGGTCAGCGCCGGTTCCCGCTCCGCGAGCGCCTGCCGCAGCGACACCACGTCCCGCACCGCCGGGCCGCTGACCGTCAACCAGCCCTGCTGGTCGGTGGTGCGGTCCTCGGCGAGCACCCGGACCCGGTCGGCCCCGGCCGGGATCTGCCCGGGTTCGACGGTGAGCAGCCGCCAGTCGCGGAAGTTCCGCCAGTCGAGCGGCCTGCCGTGGCGCGGGTCGTCGAACGGCAGCTCGGTCGGCGGCGGATCGCGCAGCTCGCGCGTCGCCACCGGCCCCGCCGCGGTGCCGAACTCCAGGGCCAGCGAGTTGCCCTGCTCGGGCCGGCCGGACACCCACACCGACAGCGTCTGATCGCCGGTGAGCCCGGGCAGGCCGAACCAGGCCGAGGTCAGCGAGCCGGTCGTCTGCGGCCCGCCCGCCGTGCTGGTCCAGGCGAACTGGCTCGCCGCCGTCGTCGCCACCTCGTTCTCGGGGGCCTTCGGGTCGTCGGGCCGCTTCGCCAGCAGCGGCTCACCGGGGTGCTCTTCGCGCAGGTCGGGCTCCTGCGGCGGCCCGCCGGTCGGCGTGAAGCCGTCGAGGTCGGCGGTGCCGGCGATCGGCGCGAGCCGCTCGGCGATCGGCAGCGCCTCGATCTCGTTCTCCAGCCCGCAGTTGCTGCCCCGGATGCTCTGCGAGTTCATCCGCGCGATGGAGAAGCGGTCGCCCATCGTCTGCGGCGCGGCGATGAACGATCCGAGCAGCACTGCCACCGACGCCAGCGCCGCCGACCCGAGCACCGACATCGGCATGACCGTCCACATGAGACCGCCAGGGCCGGGCCGCGACAGCATCGCGCGGATCCGGATGACGCAGAAGGCGAGCGCGCCGGCCGCCGCGCCGGTGGCGAGCCAGAGCGCCGGGCTGTCCAGCGGCAGACCGGGCCGGACGGGCGTGTCGGACCACGGCACCGCCAGGTCGGACTGCATCGGCCACAGGTTCGGCCCCATGAACGCCAGGGCCGCGGCCACCGACGCGGCGATCCCGCCGAACACGCCGACCAGCCGCGCTTCGCGCTTGGCCCGCTCTATCCTGCCGACCCGCCCCAGCAGCACGACGGTCACCGCGAGCAGCGCCGAGCCCACACCGGCGAGCGCCCCGAAGTGGTGGGTCCACTTCGACGGCGTCAACCACAGCGCGACCAGGACCGCGACGGCGGAGCCGAGCATCATCGGCAGGTCGGGCAGCTCGGTCCAGCGGTGCACCTGGCGCATCGCGCACGCCGCCGCGATCAGCACGGCGGCCACCACGAGGAGCACGACCAGCCGCTTGGTGGCGGTGCCCCAGATGGTCGTGCCCAGCAGGTTCGCGTACCGGTCGATCTCCTGGTACCAGCCGAGGCTCGGCCCGAACTCGTCGTGGATCGCGGTCGCGCTCCGGACGCCGTTGAGCGTCGAATCGGCGAACATCGCCACCAGGCCGACCGAGCCCGCGCAGCCGAGCAGCGCGACGCGCATGGGCAGGCCGACCCACCGGGGCAGGGCGCCGCGCTGCGCCACCACCCGCCAGATGCGCGGCGCGAACACGAGCACGGTGAGCAGTGCGCTCACGCCGGTCGGCGTGACGGCCGTGGTCAGCCCGGCGATCAGCGCGGCGACGCCCAGCCAGAAGTGCGGCGCGCGCGTCCGGCCCATCTTCAGCAGCGCCGCGACCAGCGCGGACGTGCCCAGCGCGACGAACGGCTCCGGCCGGATGCCCAGCCCGAACGGCAGCCAGCAGGCCAGGAAGAACACCGCGGTGAGCAGGTGCAGCGGCAGGCGCCGCGTGCCCCGGCACACCGGCAGGACGATGCCGCGGCTGACGACGAGCCAGGTCAGCAGCCCGGCGATCGCGCTGGGCACGCGCAGCCAGGCGGGCGTGAGGCTCTCCTCCGACACCCACCGCATCAGGTGCTGGACCAGCGTGAACGGCGTTTCGGAGGCGTTGAACCAGCGGTAGTAGTTGCCGATGTCGTCGGCGTCGGCGTAGTTGCGGACGGTCATCATCGCGAAGCCGTCGTCGTCGGTGAGCGGCCCGATCACCAGCCAGCCCGCCAGCACCACGGCGACCAGCGCGTCGACCGGCAGGAGCAGCGGCGACACGCGGATCGCGCCGAGCGCGGGCGGGGCGTGGATGAACAGCAGGACCAGCGACACGAGCGCGAGCGCCAGCGCGGTCGTGATCAGGGTCCTCTTGATGTCGGTCGGCGAGGTGTCGAACCAGGAGAAGGTGCGCGCGGTGACCGAGATCCCGGCGAGCTGCTCGGGTTCGAGGTCGGTGGCGAAGGTGAAGATCTCCGGCGCCGCCATGCCGGGCAGCACGATCGGCGCGCGGCCGCCCGGGGTCACCACGGATCGCGTCGAGTCCGCGTGGATCGACAGGTCGCAGGTGCCCGGTGGCAGCGGGATCTGGTGCTGGTCGAGGACGAGCTGCGGTTCGCCGTCGCGGGTGGTCAGGATCAGGCCATCGCGGTCGTTGCCCGGCGGCAGGGTGGTCAGCACCGTCGTGCGTCCTGGCCGGTCGAGCGCGGCGCGCAGCACCGGGCATGGCACGGACGCGTCGAACGACGCGGGCCGGTAGGGCGCGAAGAACGCCGTGGTGGACCGGGCTTCGGCGGCCGGCCAGCTCACCTCGGTGCGATCCACCCAGACGGGCGCGAACGGCAGCGCGAGCGCGCAGCCGAGCCCGACGATGCCGATGCAGCACGCCAGCAGGTGCGCCACCCACAGGACGGCGCGGGATCGCCGCGGGCGGTCGGCACCGGTTCCGTCGGTCTGCGGCTCGGCCGGCGGATCGAGCTGCGCCGGACTGCTCAAGTACTTCACCGCGCTCCTCGCAGATCGGAATCTTGCTCGCCTGCTCAATCCTGGCCAACGCTGCGCGCGACGCACGGCGACGGCGCGCCGAATTCGTCCAGCCGATTGACGATCGGGGCGCCGCGCAGGTTGCCTGCGGATGGCAACCCGTCGCCCCGCTCCGGCGTGCACGTGTCGGACAGACAGGAGCGGGGACATGGTGGGCGTTGCGGAAATTGCGGTCGTGGAGGAGCAGGGGGAGCGGACTCGGTCCGCGGGCTCGTTCTGGATGCCGCTGGTGGTCGGCGCCGTCGCGGGCGCGCTGTTCTGGGTCGTCCACAGCGCACTCATCGACGACAGCTACATCACCTTGAGCTATGCCCGGAACCTGGCTTTCCACGGCCATTGGGGGCTGATCGGCGCCGAAGTCTCGAACTCCGCGACCGCGCCGCTGAACGTGCTGGTGCTCGCCGCGATCACGGCGGTGGTGCGGCAGCCGGTCGTGGCGCTGGGCGTGGTGTTCGTGCTGGCCAACGTCCTGCTCGCGGTGTCGCTCCGCAGCGCCGCGCGGACCAGCGGACTTCCCGGTTGGACGGGCGCCGTGGGTGCGCTGCTGGTGGCGGCGAACCCGCTGGTGCTCTCGACGGTGGGCCTGGAGATGACGCTCGCCTCGGCGCTGCTCGGCGTGCTGCTGCTCGCGGCGGTGCAGCGCCGACCGGTGCGGTTCGGTGTCGCCGCCGGGCTGCTCGCGCTGACGCGGCTGGACCTCGGCGTGTTCGTGCTGGTGGTGCTGATCGGCCGGCCGGGCCTGTGGCGCGGCTGGTGGCGCTGGTTATCGGCGGCCGCGGCGATCATGGTGCCGTGGTTCGCGTTCAGCTGGCTGTACTTCGGCTCGGCCGTGCCGGACACGCTGGTGATCAAGCAGCTCCAGAAGTCCTGGGGCGACTGGGACTTCAGCAACGGCCTGGAGCTCTACCACGGCGTTTTCCCGACGGCGGTGGTGGTTTCGCTGATCCCGGCCGCGCTCGGCCTGGTGTGCTTGCCGATCGCGTGCGTGCTGCGGGCGTTCCGCCGCGCTGTATCGCTGTGGCCGTGGGCGCTGATCGGACTCGGCGCGGTCGCGCACTACTACGTCTACACGCTCATGGGCGTTCCGCCGTACCACTGGTACTACGCGCCGAGCCTGATCGGGCTGTCGTTGTTGCTGGCAGGGGGCATCGGCGCGGTCGCGGCCCGGTGGTCGTTGGCGGGGTTGGCCGGGTGCGCGGTGCTCGTGGCGCAGCTCTGGTTCGCCGGTCAGCACGGCCTGCCGTGGCGCGAGGCGGCGATCACGACGAACTGGGCGACGGCGGCCGAGTACCAGCGGATCGGCACCGAACTCGGCCGCCTCGTCGGCGACCGCACGGTCACCAGCCCGGGCGAGATCGGCGCGCTCGCGTACTACTGCGACTGCGCGATCGTCGACACCTTCTCCGACCGCGGCTACCTGGCGCCCCAGATCGAACAGCGCCTGGCCGACGCGACGCCGTTCGTCCGCGCGCTGCTGGAGTTCAACTACCGCCACTTCGTCCCGACCGAACCGCGCCCGATCGACGTGGACCTCCGCCGCGAACCCGGCCCCGGCCCGGACCCGAACCGGGACATCGGCACGACCTGGGCGGAACCGGCCCACCTGGTCCTCGAACCCCGCTGACGCCGGTCACGGGCCGTGCGTGTTTTGTGCTGCTATAGCGACACCAAACACGCACGGGTCCGGACCTGCGGAAACGTCGCGCCGTGGGCGTCGGCCGCGGGCGACGGCCATGACGTGCGGGCTCGCGCCGAGGGGTCGGTGGAAGTACGTCAGCGTGAACAGATCGCGTGCTCCGGTTGTCGGTAGCGACGCCGGCTGCGACTCTGCCAGGCTGGGTCGTGTTGATCAATTCGGCTTTGGGGGAGTTCGTGGGTTCGGGCGACGGAGTGCGCAACGATTCGGCGGCCTCGGTAGGTGGCCACAGCGTGCAGGCCGGGCACATCCACGGTGATGTGCACTTCCACCGCGGAACCGAGGACAGGTTGGTGCCGCGACAACTACCGCTCGCGGCAAGGCATTTCGTCAACCGCGCGGTGGAGCAGGACGCGCTGACCACGCTGCTCGGGGGCGCGAAGACCGGGGGATTCGTGCTGATCTCGACCGTCGACGGCATCGCCGGGGTCGGCAAGTCGACGCTGGCGGTGCACTGGGCGCACGGCATGCGGGACCGCTTCCCGGACGGCGAGCTCTACGTGAACCTCCGCGGCTTCGACCCCGCCGCCGAGCCGGTGAAGCCCACCGAAGCACTGGCGGCTTTCCTGGCGGCACTTGGTGTTTCGGGCGAGCGGATGCCGCAGGACGCCGAGGCGCGCGCCGCGCTTTTCCGCAGTCTGGTGCACGGCAAGCGCATGCTGCTCCTGCTGGACAACGCCCGCACGGCCGAACAGGTCCGCCCGCTGCTGCCGAGCAGCCCGAGCTGCCTGGTGCTGGTCACCAGTCGAAACCGGTTGCACGAACTGGTGGTCCGGGAAGGCGCGACGCGGATCGCGCTCGAAGTGCTGACCGACGACGAGGCCGGGCAACTGCTGGCCCGCTACCTCGGCGACGAGCGGGTGGCGGCAGAACCGGAAGCGGTGCGCGAACTGGTCCGGCACTGCGCCGGACTGCCGCTGGCGCTCGGCATCGCAGCGGTGCGGGCGGCCGAGAACCCGGACTTCCCGCTGGACGAACTGGTGTCGGACCTCCAAGACGAACGGGACCGCCTCGACGCCCTCGACGCGGGAGGCGTGACGGGAGTCCGAGCGGTCTTCTCCTGGTCCTACCGCTCACTCCGTCCCGAAGCGGCCCGCATGTTCCGCCTGCTCGGCCTGCCGACCGGCCCGGACATCAGCCTCGCCGCAGCGGCAGACCTGGCCGGCATGGCGCCCCGCGAAGCCCGAGCCCTCCTCGCGGAGCTCGCCCGAGCCAACCTCGTCGACCAGCACAAACCAGGCCGCTACCAATTCCACGACCTCATCCGCGCCTACGCAGCCGAATGCGCAGCGGCGGACGAAGCCCCCACGGACCGCGAAGCAGCGATCCGCCGCCTCCTCGACCACTACCTCCGCACCAGCCACGCGATCCGGCAGAGCATTCGAGAGCATGAACGGATCTTCGTTTCGGAACTGCCGTCCTCGGATGTCGAGCCCCTGAGCTTCGGCGACGAAGCACAGAGGCTCGCTTGGTTGGACGCGGAACATCCGAACATCGTTGCTGCTATTCAACAGGCGTCTCGACAGGGCTTCCCGGTCCACGCATGGAGCTTGCCGGTCTCGTTGATGTACTTCTTCCGGCTCCGAGGGCATCTGGAGGTATGGATCGACACCTTCGGGCTCGCGGTGGACGCGACGCGCCGAATCGGAGATCGGCAAGCGGAAGCACGTGCGCTGTACGGCCTTGGCATCGGTCATCACCAGATGAAGCAGTTCGACGAGGGAATGCGCTACGGAGACCTGGCGCGTGAGCTGTTCGAGCAGGTCGGTGACCGCTATGCGCTCGGATTTGCCCTGTTGGCCGGTGCCGAAGGGTATACCCGAGTCCAACGGTTCGACGAGGCGCTTGAAATGGCGCGCCGAGGACTTGAACTTCAGGACGAGGTCGGAGATCTCAACAGCCAGGGGTACGGTCACTCAAGCCTTGGCGTGGTCTACATGGGCATGCGCGAGCACGATAAGGCACGCTCGCACTTCAAGGAGGCGCTGCCCCTTTACCGAGAAGCTGGAGAACAGTTCGGCGAAGCGTATGTTCTGAACGCCCTTGCCGGTCTGGATCTTGAAGACGGCGATGTCGATTCCGCCCTGGCCACGTACCAAGAGGCCCTCCAACTGCGCCAAGCCATCGGCTACCGGCGAGGTGAAGCCCAGAGCTTGCGTGGGATGGGCGGTGCGCTCAAGGCCGCAGGCGAGCTCGATGAGGCTCACGTCTGTTGGGGGCGGGCTCTTGAGATCTTCGATGAGATCGGTGATGCCGAGGCAGGCGATGTACAGGCAGAGCTGGACCGATCTTGAGCGCAGTTTGTGCTGGTCAGGGATCGTGAGTGAAAAAGTGGGTAAGAACCCCCTTTTTCACTCACGACCTACTAGCCGCGCGTGAGGCTTGTCAGGAAGGTGTGCCACTGGTCGGGAGCGAATGTCAGGGTGCCGCCGTTGCGGTCCTTGGTGTCGCGGACTCCCACGACTTCCGGTGTCACTGCAACTTCGACGCAGGCTCCGCCGTTGCCGTTGCTGCGGCTGGATTTGCGCCACGTTGCCCGAGATAAGTCGTAGTCCTGCACTCCGTACCACTCCCTCGCTACGTGAGGTCTTTGATCACCCTTTCGAGGGTAGCGGCAGTCTCAGTTTCCTGGGAAGAGGAAACCTGGAGCTGTTTGAACACCAGCGCGTACCGCTCGATCTGTGCGGCGTTGTCCACGTAGTCGCCGCTGGTCAGCGATTCGAGGTAGACCACGGTCGCCTTTGCGGGGCGTTGGATTTCGAGAACGTAGAACGATGAGCCCATCGCGGCGTGCGCTCCTGCGCTGAAGGGGAGGACCTGGAGCGTGACGTTCGGCAGCTCTGCGACCTCAAGTAGGTGCTTGAGCTGTTCGATCATGATCTCGGCACCGCCGACCGTACGACGCAGTGCCGCCTCGTTCAGCACTACTGAGAGTTGCACCGGGTTCTTGCCGCGAATCAGAGACTTGCGCTCCGTTCGGACCGCCGCCAGTCGTTCGACTTCGTCCTCGCTCCGTTCTGGGTCTGCCGCCTGCGTGATCGCTCGCGTGTAGTTCTCGGTCTGGATGAGCCCAGGGATGAGTTCAGGCTCGTAGACCTGTATCGAGGACGAGATGCTCTCCAAAGCGACATAGCGCTGGGCCCAGTCCGGAACGCGGGCGGTGCTGCGCTTTCGGGCTTCGCGCGCGAGTTGCGCGACTGTCTCGCCGGTGGCTTCGTCGGCACCGTAGAGGTCGATCAGCAGGCGGACGTCACCGGCGCTGATCGTGGCCTTGCCGGTTTCGATCTTGCTGATGCGGGGCTTCTGGCATTCGAGGATCTCGGCTGCTGCGTCCTGCGTCTTGCCTGACTTCTCGCGCAGCTTGCGCAGTAGCTGGCCTAGCTGAAGGCGGGCGACAGGCGGGCTGGTCGTCGGCATCGGTATGCCCTTTCGGCGGCGAATTTCCTTTCAAGTAGCAATTTTTCGGCAGTTTCTCGGCAGTTGGCAACCATGATCACCCAACTGTGTAAATGCGTACGAGAAACTGCAACTTCTATTGTTGACCTAGACGGCGGCCCGTGTGAGTTGTTGCTCCCTTCCCCCGGCCGGGCCGCCGTCTTTCCCCAATTTCGTTCACATTTTCCTTGGGAGGCAACCATGTTCGGAATTTCTTCGGTCGGGCCCGTTGTCTACTGGCGGCCCCATGGGGGTCGGCGGCATGCGCTGTGGCCTCCCGAGCTGCCTCGGGCCGGGCAGACCCGCGAGACCGTCTGCGGGGGCACCATCACATTGGCCGATCCGTCCGAAGTGGACTGGCTCGATCCGACCTGCGAGTTCTGCATGGCCAAGGCGCGAGAACTTCGCGATGCTCGGGAACGGGGGCCGGAATGATCGGCGCCGTCTGGATATCCGTGGCCGCGCTCGTGGTGCTGGCCGGGCTCGGGGTCATGCCGCTGCGCGGCGGGACCGGTCAGCACGCGCACTCCGGGCCCGGCACCTTGAGCGTCTGGCAGTTGCGCCAAAACGCAGGAGAGGAGTCGGAAGACATCGCGTGGCCGGCCGAGGACCCGGATCGGGGCCGTCACCACATGCGGAACATCGACGTGCTCTGCCACCGGTTGGCCCTCGCCGTCCTGGAACGCGGGGCGGCGCGGGCACCGGTGCCGATCGATGTGCGCCCGCCGAGGCGCGTTGGATCCCCAGGGGTATTGCCTCGGCGGGCACACTGACTGCGGTCACGCTGACTGCGGACGCCCGGCTCGGGCGCCCCTGCTCAGCCCTTCGGGACGTCGACGACCGCGCCGGAGTCGCGGTGCCACTCGATGAAGCCGTGCTCGAAATCGCTCGCCCGGCCCTTCGGGACGTCGTGCTCGCCCGTCACCGGGTAGCCCAGGTACGAGCGCTCCCAGCCGAGCTGCGACCAGCGGGCGCGGATGCCGCCGTACACCTCGTGCGCGCCGGTCTGCGGCGTCCAGTAGATCGACGCCCCGCCGGTGCCGGTGAAGTGGTTGAAGCGGCCCCGCCCGTCGGGCGTGCCGAGCTCATCGGTGGTCGGGTAGCCGAGCACGCCCGCCGGGCCGCTCAGCTCGATGTAGCGCTGCGCGATCACGCCCTGCACCGAGTGCGCGCCGGTCTGCGGGCTCCACACGATCCCGGCCGGGAAGCGGCCGTCGCCGTTGAACCGGTTGTAGCGCCCCACACCGTCCGGTGTGGACAGTTCGTCGGTGACCGGGAAGCCCAGCGGGCCGCGCTCCCAGCCGGTGGCCGCCCACTTCTCCCGGATCGCGCCCTGCACCGCGTTCGCGCCGGACGGCTGCGTCCAGTAGATCGACGCGTTCTCGTGCTGGGCGTTCGGCGTGAGGAAGTGGTTGTAGGCGCCGAAACCGTCCGGGGTGAGCCGCGTGTCGGTCGCCGGGTAGCCGAAGCGGGCGTCCTCGCCGAGCTCGCGGAAGTGCTCCAGGATCGGGCCGGTGACCAGGTGCCCGCCGGTGCGCGTCGACCAGTAGATGGCCGAGTGGATCACGCCGTCGCGGGTCAGGAAGTCGCTGTACCGGCCGCCCCCGCTGCTGGCCAGCTCGTCGGTGATCGGCACGCCCAGCCTGTCGTGCCCGCCGCGCTCCAGGAACCCCAGATAGATCATCCCGCGCACGACGGTCACGTCGGTGTCGGGAGTCCAGTAGAAGCGGGCGTGCTCGAAGTCCTGCCAGCGCAGGCCCTCGTCCTCGACGACCTCCTGCCCGGTGGGCGCGCCGACCTGCGCCTTCTCCTCGGCGGACATCGATTCGTAGCGCTGCTGGATCGCGCCCTCGCCCGGATCGGCCTCACCCGGCGCCGATGTCGTCGGCTCAGCAGGAGCCGATGTCGTCGGTTCGACGGGCGCTGATGTCGTCGGTTCGACCGGCGCTGATGTCGTCGGTTCGACCGGCGCCGAGGTGGTCGGTTCGCTCGGGATCTCGGCGGACGTGCTCGGCGCCGAGGTCGTCGGTTCGGTCTGTGCGACCGCCGGTGCGGCGGTGGCCAGCCCGATGATCGCTGCGGTGGCGGTCACGGCCGCCACGAGTCGTTTGACGTTCACTCGCAACCCTTTCGGTCAGGTCATCTGGTGATCGCCGGAAGACCCCCGCAGGTTGCCCGGGCTCGATGTTTTCCCCTGAACGGACCGACGGGCGGGAACAGAGCGTTCCGTGGGTCCTCCAGGCGTAATGGGCAGGTGGAGGACCCACGGACACGGGCACCCGATGAACCCCACTTCGCCGGGCATCCGCGCTTCCTCTGCGCGAAGCGCGTCGGGAAGTCACATATCGGACGGAACGCCTTAACGGCGTCGTCACATCGATGATCGCCGGAGAGCGTCGAAACGTTGCTTCCAAAGCGAAATTTCTGCGCCCATCTTTACCGCCCGGCCCGGCCGCGAGACCTGACCTGCGGATATGTGCCGAGGGAAGCAGAGCGGGGCCGCCGGAGACGACTCCGGCGGCCCCGCGGAAAACCGATCAGATCGGCAGGCGGCGGAAGATGGCGCGCGGCACGTGCCGCAGGATCGACATCACGAACCGGAACTGCGCGGGGGCGTACACCAGCGGGCTGCCCTTGCGGACGCCGTTCACGATCACCTCGGCGACGCTTTCCGGGGTGTTCGCCATCGGCGCGGCCTTCATGCCCTCGGTGAGCTTGGTGTGGGTGAAGTTCGGCCGCACGACGGTCACCTTGACGCCGTGTTCCTCCAGCGCGTAGCCCAGGCCGGAGAAGAACACGTCCAGGCCGGCCTTCGAGGAGCCGTAGACGAAGTTCGACCGCCGCGCGCGCTCACCGGCGGGGGAGGACATCACCGCGATGTTGCCGTGGCCCTGCTTGCGCAGCTTCGAGGCCAGCAGCACGCCCAGCGACACCGGGGCCGTGTAGTTGATGTCGGCCACCGCGCGGGCCGCCTCGACGTCGCTCCAGCCCTTCTCGTTGTCGCCCTGGATGCCGAAGGCGATCAGCGTGACGTCGACGTCTCCGTCGGCGAAGGCCTTGTCGATGACCTCGGCGTGCGTCTCCGGCTTGCGGGCGTCGAACGTCAGGATCGACACCGTGCTGCCGGTCTTGCGCAGCCGCTCGGCGGCCTGGTCCAAGCGCTCCTGCTCCTCCGGGCGGTCCGCGAGGATGATGCGCAACGGGCGCTGCTCGGCGTACTTCTGCGCCGTCGCCAAAGCGATGTCGGAGGTCCCGCCGAGGACGAGCAGGGACTGGGGGTTTCCAACGGCGTCGATCACAGCTCAAGCCTCCGGCTCATGTCTGAAGCGAAAATGCCTTCGGGGTCAACGGATTGGCGAATCTTGCGGAACTCGTCGACTCGCGGATACATCTTGTGGAACGTCTCCGCCGTGGTCCGCGAGTCCTTCGCGGTGTAGAGCCGACCGCCGATGCCGAGCACCATCTCGTCGAGATCGGCGCACAGCCGGGAGAGGCCCGGCTTGATCGGGAAGTCGACGCAGACCATCCAGCCGGGGTGCGGGAACGACAGCGGCGCCCGGTTGCCCTCGCCCATCTGCTTGAAGACGTTGAGGAACGAGTAGTGCCCGGAGTGCGCGATCCGCAGCAGGATCCGGCGCAGGTCCTCGTGCGCGTTCAGCGGCGTGCTGAACTGGTACTGGAGGAAGCCCTTGGAGCCGTAGGCCCGGTTCCACTCGCCGAACATGTCCAGCGGGTGGTAGAAGGCGGTCAGGTTCTCCACCACGCCGAGCTTGCGCTTGGGCGACTTGCGGAACCACGCCTCGCCGAGCGCGCTGAAGGTCAGCTTGTTGGCCAGCCCGTTGGGGAACACGTCGGGCAGCGTCGCCAGCTTGGGCGCGTCGAACTTCAGCGGGTCCGCGCGCAGCTTCGGCGGCAGCTCGTCCAGCTTGGCCAGCGAGCCGCGGCTGAACGCGGCGCGGCCCAGCTTGGGGCCGGTGGAGATGGCGTCGAACCAGCCCGAGGAGTACGTGTACTTGTCCTCGGAACCGTTGCTGACCAGCTCCAGCGTCTCGTCGAGGTTGTCGGTGCGCTCGAGGTCGGCCACGAAGTACGCGGTCTCGGTCCGGGTCATCTTGATCTTGGCCCGGACGATGATGCCGGTGAGGCCGATGCCCGCGACGGTCGCCCAGAACAGGTCCGACTCGTCGCCGTCCGGCGTCACGGTCCGGACCTGCCCGTCCGCGGTGAGCAGGTCCATCGACAGCACGTGGTTGCCGAAGCTGCCCGCGCTGTGGTGGTTCTTGCCGTGGATGTCGTTGGCGATGGCGCCGCCGATGGTCACCTGCCGGGTGCCCGGCAGCACCGGTACCCACAGGCCGTGCGGCAGCGCCGCCCTCATCAGCTGGTCCAGGCTGACACCGGCGTCCACGTCCACGACCGCGGTGTCCGGGTCGATGTCGTGGATCCGGTTCAGCCGGGTCATGTCGACGACCACACCGCCGGCGTTCTGCGCGACGTCGCCGTAGCTGCGGCCCAGTCCGCGGGCGAGGACGCCGCGCTCGTCGGCCTTGCGCACCGCCTCGACGATCTTCCCGACGTCGGGGGTGCTCAGCACGCGCGCCTGCGTCGGCGCGGTGCGGCCCCAGCCGAAGAGTTCCTTGGTTTTGAACGCGGTCATCAGAGACTGAGCCTCCGGGAGAGGTCGGAGCGGAAGATGCCCTCCGGGTCGACCGAGGCGCGGATCTTCCGCCACTCCTCGATCCGCGGGTACATCTGCTCGATCATCTCGGCCGATGTACGGGACTCCTTGGCCAGGTACAACCGGCCGCCCGCGCCCAGCACCATCTCGTCGAGCTCCTGGCACAGCCGGTCCAGGCCCGGCGTGATCGGGATGTCGACGGTCAGCGTCCAGCCCTTGCGCGGGAACGACATCGGCGCCTGGTTGCCCTCGCCGAAGGTCTTGAGCACGTTCAGGAACGACACGTGGCCGGACGAGCTGATCTTGTCGATCGAGCGGCGGAACATCGCCTCCTGCCCGAAGGGCACCATGAACTGGTACTGCAGGAAGCCGTTCGGGCCGTAGACCCGGTTCCACTCGCCGACGAGGTCCAGCGGGTGGAAGAACTGGGTGATGTTCTGCACGAGGCCGAACTTCGTCGGTGCCTTGCGGTACCAGACCTCGTTGAACGCGGTGATGGTGAGCTTGTTGACCAGGCCGTTGGGGAAGACCGGTGGGGCGGTCATCAGCTGCGGCGCGTTGAACTTCAGCGGATCCTTGCGCAGCTTCTTCGGCAGGTCCTCGATCCGGGCCGAGTTGCCGCGGGTCAGCAGCGCGCGGCCCAGCTTGTCGCCGCGGGCCAGCGAGTCGAACCAGGCGACCGAGTAGACGTAGTTGTCGTCCGAGCCGTCGGTGAAGTGCTCGATCAGCTCGTCGAGGTTCTTCGTCTGCACGTTGTCGACCAGGAAGTACGCGGTCTCGACGCGCTTGAGCTTGATCGTCGCCCTGGTGATGATGCCGGTCAGGCCCATGCCGCCGACCGTGGCCCAGAACAGCTCGGCGCCCTCGCCGTCCGGGGTCAGCGTGCGGACCTCGCCGTCGGCGGTGAGCAGGTCCAGCGACAGCACGTGGCTGCCGAACGAGCCCTGCGAGTGGTGGTTCTTGCCGTGGATGTCCGAGCCGATGGCGCCGCCGATGGTGACCTGGCGGGTGCCCGGCAGCACCGGGATCCACAGGCCGTGCGGCAGCAGCCGGCGCATCAGCGTGTCCAGCGACACGCCCGCGTCGACGACGACGATCGCGTTGTCGACGTCGATCTGGTGCACCCGGTCGAGGGCGGTCATGTCGATGACGGTGCCGCCCGCGTTCTGCGACGGGTCGCCGTAGCTGCGGCCCAGGCCGCGCGCGATGACGCCGCGCTCACCGGCCTCGCGGACCGCCTTGGCGATCGCCTCGACGTCCGGGGTGCTGACGACGTGCGCCCTGGTGGGCGCGGTGCGCCCCCAGCCGGTCAGCGTCTGAAGCTCGTCCTTTACCGATCCCACCCAGCCGAGTCTATCCGCGCTGGAGCGGCCGATACGGGCGGGTACATCCGGTCCCCGGCGGTGTGCGATACGTCATCGCTACACTCCTTCGGGACGTTCGTGGAGTTCGATCTCCCGCGTCCTCGGCGTCCAGCCGGGTGCCCAGGTACCGAATGCCCTGTCGTCGGATCCCGAGGTGAACCAGTGGCCGTGGCCGAACCCGCAGCCCAGACCGAACAGAAGCGCCTAGGCGTCTTCAACCAACTGTTCCGCTTCGTTCTGATCGGTGGCGTCTGCGCCATCATCGACTTCGGCACCTACTCGCTGATGCTGGGCGTGTTCGGTTGGCCGGTGTGGCTGTCCAGGGGAATCAGCTTCATCCTCGGCACTTCCACGTCGTACGTGATCAACCGCAAGCTCACGTTCCAGGGCGCGAACACCGGCAACACGAAGGCCAAGGCCGGTGCCTTCGCCCTCGTCTACATCGTCACGTTCTTCGTGAACTGGGGCACCAACCAGCTGCTGGTCGTGCTCACGGGCGCCGAAGGCACGCCGTGGATGATCACTGCGTGCTGGGTCGCGGGCCAGGGTCTGGGCACCCTGATCAACTTCGTGATGCTCAAGTGGGTCGTCTTCCGCGACTGACTCGTCGCGACACCTCGAAAAGCTCCGTTTCTGCTGGTGAAAGCCCGTGAGTACTTTGTGTCGCTATAGCAGCACAAAGTGCTCACGGCACCTGACCAGCGGAAACGGAGCTTTTGTCGGTGCAGGGCCTGGCACTGCGCGCTCGTGAGCGCTTCTACCGGTGGGAACCGGAGGTGCCGCTCACGAGGTCAGTTGCGGAAGCCGGTGCCGCGGGCCGGGGCGCCGTAGGCGTCGGAGCGGGTCGCTTCGATGTGCGCCGTGGCCACGTGCGCGAAGTTCACCGCGAAGCGGCCGCCGTCGGCAGTGGTGAGCGACTTCGTGCTGCCGTTGGTCATCAGGTCGGCGAGCACGTCGCGGAGCGCGTCGGCCTCGGCCGGGTCGAGCGCGATGTGCAGCGGCTGGCTGGCTCCGGCGAGGTGCAGCACGAGTCCGGGTCGTGTCTCGGGCATCGGATCTCCCAATCGCAGCCGCCCCGACGACCCGCCGAGGCGGAGTTTCCCCGCAGCGCGAGGGCTTCCACGCCCCAGCCGACCACGAATCCCCGTGCCCGAACACCCGATTTCACCCTGAGCGGACTCGAGAACCCGGTCCCACCGGCGCTTTTCGCTCACGGCGTACCCGCTTCGGCCGGGCGGAACCGATTTCAGGTGCCTGCGTCGAACGGGATAGGCGTGGGCGGTCGTTCGCCTGCGAACGTGGAGGTTCTTCTGTGATGCGTCGTCGTCTCGTCGGGGCGTTGCCCCTGCTCGCCGCTCTGCTCGTCGGGTGCGGTGCGCCGCCGTCGGCTCCGGCCGATCAGCCCGCACCGACCGCGCCGTCGACCCGGACGACAGCGCAGCCCGCCCCGGCGCCCGACCCCTTCGACCTCGCCGCGGCGCTGGCACTGATCGAGGGGCAGGGGTTCACCCCGGATCCGCCGGAAGGCCGGCTCAACGGGCCGATCCGGGCGATCCACGCGATCTGCACGGGCAGCGCCAACGGCCGCTGCCAGGCGGTCTTCTTCTTCGACGGGCAGCAGTTGGTGCACCGGGTGGACGTCGGCCTGGTGAACATCCTGTCGCAGGACGGCAAGGCGGTGCGGGTGGAGTTCCCGGTGTACGCCGCCGGCGATCCGAGCTGCTGCCCGAGCGGCACGCCGACGCAGCACACGATCACGGTGCAGAACGGGCGGCTCGACGCCCAGCCGCCGGTCGGCTTCGAACCGAACTACCCCGGTGACTACTGATCCCCCGGGCTGACGCCGGTCGGTTCACCCCGGAACCGGAAAGCACCAGCCTTCGGCGCGCGGCCGAAGGCTGGTGCTTCGCTCCAGGGACCCCGCACGGGGAAGCCCCTACTGCTCGGGTTCTTCCTCCGGGGGCTCGAATGCCTTCACGTCGTTGCGGTCGTCGCTGTTCGGGACGTCGCCCGGCAGGTGGACCGTCTTCGACAGCGGGCCCGGCGTCCAGGTTCCCCAATGGGTTTCCTGGTGCACGTCCATCGCCGCCTGCGCGGGCAGCGCGTCCGGCTCGTACGGGTCGACCGCGTACAGCGAGCCCCAGTCCCGGTGGATGTTGTTCTTCAGGTACGTCGGCAGCTCGCGCATGCTGGTCGACACGTTGAGCCAGCCGAACGGCCCGCCGGCGTCCGGCGACGACCAGCCCTGCCCGATGTCGCGCACCTCGGCCCCGGCCGCCACCCGGAACTTCGGGATCTCGGCGATGCCGTTGTGCACGCCCGGCAGCTGCAGGCACGGGTGCACCAGCGCGGCCGTCCACTCCACGAACGTCGGCTGGTCCCGGACGAAGTCGGTCATGTTCACCAGCTGCGGCGCCCGCGGCGCGCTCACCGCGACCCAGCCGTTCGGGCCCAGCGAGTTGTCGGTGGCCACCACGCGCATCTTGGTGGCGCCTTCGGACTTGCCGCCGATGGTGAACCGGAAGTCCCGCCACGCCGGGCCGGGCTGCTGCACCACGTACTTGCGCTCGGTGATCAGGAAACCGGCGTCGGTGTCGCGGCCGAACTCCAGCGCCACCGAGTTCGCGCCCAGCTCCGCGCCCGCCAGCGAGAGCACTACCGGCACCTCGCCGGTCTTCGCCCGCTCCGGCAGGTCGTACCACTGGGTGCGCAGCTCGCCGGTGCCGAGGCCGGCCGGGTCGTAGCTGCCCCACACCGGCGCGTTGTCGTTGCCGAACTGGTGCGGCGGCTTCCAGTCGGTTTCCTGCATGTCGGAGCCGTCGCCGGGCGGCAGGCCGGGCCGGTTGAAGCCGACCATCTTGGCCCGCATGTACTGGTCGGCGTCCTCCTTGCCCTCCAGCCGCTTCGGCGGGATGCCGATGTCCGCGTCCTCCGACGGCGCCGCGGTGCCCGGCTGCTCACCGGACACCCGCAGCATGCCGGACTGCGGGTTGGTCTCCACGTAGACGTAGTCGGACAGGCCGCAGCTGGAGCCGACGATCTGCTTGATGTTGTCCGAGCCGAGGCTGTAGCTGCCCCACTGCTTCTGGATGACCTTGCCGAAGTTGGCGAGCTCGAAGAGCACCAGCAGCGCGCACAGGATCGACAGCGGCGCGGTGCCTAGCCGCAGCGCCCGGCTGCGCTTCTCCTCGCGCCCGAAGCGCTCGTCGACGACCTTCGGGTTGTTCTCGTCGATGCGCAGGTGCTCTATGAACGCCACGATCAGCGCAATCCCGGCGACGACGAGGAAGATCGTGCTCAGCTTGTAGTCGCTGATCTCCGGCGGCATGTTGAACCACGGCACGCCCCAGCCGGAGACGTACCACCAGGCGTTCGGGCCGGTGGCCGTGAACGCCAGGATCACCATGAGCATCGCGAGGAAGCCCGCTCGGTTCCGGCGGGAGCGCAGCACGGTGCTGCTGGTGGCCAGCGCGGTCAGCGCCGCCAGGGCACCGCCGAAGGCGGCGAAGATGCCGAAGTGGTGCGACCACTTGGTGGGGGTCAGCACCAGCACCACGAAGGACAGCGCGGTGACCGCGAGCAGCCGTCGGCTCGGGCCGAGCGCCGCGCCCCGGATGCGGCCGCGCCGCAGCAGCACCACGGCGCAGGTGGCGAGGCAGAGCATCACCAGCAGCACCGGGAACCGGCGGGTCAGCGAGCCGTCCGGCGTCTGGCTGAACAGCAGGTTGTAGCGGCTGAGCTCCTCGTACCAGCTCTGGCTCGGGCCGAGTTCGGTGCGCAGCTTCGTGGCGTCCATGACCGACTGCCAGGTCTGGTCGGAGAACACCAGGGTCAGGATCACGAACCCGGAGGCCGCGATCGGCGCCAGCACCGGCAACCAGCCGAACTCCTGGGCCCGCTTGCGGACCAGCCGGAACAGCGGCTTCAGCGCCGCCACGAACGGCAGCACGGACACCATGCCGTGCGGGTTCGCCCCGACCGACAGGGCCGCGACGACCAGGCCCAGCGCGGCGGGCATCAGCCGACTGGTCGCCACGGCCCGCTCGACCGAGCACAGCGCCAGCAGCGAGAACAGCACCACGACCGGCTCGGGCCGCAGGCCGTTGTTGTAGGGCAGCCAGAACGCCAGGAACACTGCGGCGGCGGCCCAGCCGGCGGCGTTGCTGCGCCGCACCTGCTGGCCGAGTCGCGGCAGCACCTCGCGGCTGATCAGCAACCAGCTGACGATGCCCATCAGCAGCGCGGGCAGCCGCACCCACGGCGTCGCCGTCGAGATCTGCACCCACAGCGAGTACAGCTCGTAGAACCAGCCGAACGGCGCCTCCGGGACGCCGAACCAGCGGAAGTAGTTGCTGACGTAGCCGAAGCTCTCGCGCGCCCGCGCGATCGTCAGGATGTAGCCGTCGTCCGAGGTCATCGCGCCGATGACCCACCAGACGACGAGCGCGCCGATCACCGAGACGTCGCGGAACGTCGGCTTCCACCAACCGGCGGGGGCCCACTTCGGCGGGCGCCGGCCGGCGCGCACGTCCAGCCGCCGCAGGCAGACCACGGAGCCGATGAACGCCAGCACCGCGAGCGCGATCGCGACGCCCTTGATCGTGGTCGCCTGGCTCTCGTAGCGGTTGTCCACGCGGGCCTCGAAGGACAGGCCGTGCACGTCGTCGATGCCGTCGTTGAGCCCGGAGTAGATGCCGGTCAGCTGCGGGCGCTGGTCGCCGCGCAGGTTCGCCAGCGACTCGCCGCCGACGGTGGCCGTGGTGCCGTACGCGTCGGAGTGCAGCGAGAACGAGCAGTCGCCCGCGGGCAGCGGCACCGTGCCCACCTGCTGGCCCTTGGTCAGCATCGTCAGGTGGCCGTTGTCGACCTGCAGCGTCAGGCCGGTCAGCTTGCCGTAGTCCGACGTCGGCGGGTTCGTGCTCAGCACCGTGGCGGGACCGTTGGTGCGGGCGTCCAGGCTGCGCACGGCGGCGCACGGCACCTCGGCGTTCAACCACACCGGCGAGTAGCTCACCAGCGGCGCCGACACCGACTTGGTGCCTTCCGCCGTCGGCCACTTCAGGGTCGTGATGTTGTAGTTGACGGGGAGGAACGGCACCGCCAGCGCGAGCACCGTGCCGAGCAGCCCGAAGATCGACGCGAACAGCTTCAGCCGCCTGGCGGACGGTTGTCTGCGTTCGGTCTCGGATTGCGCCGAAGCATCGTCCGTTCGGCGGCTTTCTTCCTGGCCACTGAGCACGGGTGGAGGATAGTAGCCGCTGGTCCGAGCCTTTTCGCGGCATTCCGCCGGTGTGCAAACGACCACTCGGACCGGTGCCGTGAGCTGCGGTCTCAGGTAGCTCTCAGGCCAGTCTCAGGCTCCCGTAACCGTCCGGTGACCGCAGTTTCAATTGAAACTGACACGGATCAGCGGCGGTAGAACTTCTCCTGCTGGCCCTGGCGGAGCAGCCGCAGCCACTCCTTGAACGCCTTCGGGTCGCGCTTCTGACCGACGAAGTACATGCCGAAGCGGAGCACCTCCAGCGCGCCGATCTTCCGCATCCCCGGCTGCGACAGGAGGTAGCCGCGGTTGCGGTACGTGTAGTAGCGCTTCGCCGCGTCCGACGGGTCCTGGGCGTGGAACCGGCCGCCCAGCATCGGCTTGAACTCCGCCGAGCCGTCCGGGTGCAGGAACCGGGTCTTCAGCGTGGTGCCGAACGGCAGCCCGGAGCGGACCACCCTGCGGTGCACCTCCACCTCGTCGCCGCGGAAGAACAGCCGGTAGTCCGGCACGCCCACCACGTCCAGCGTCGATGCCCGGAACAGCGCGCCGTTGAACAGCGACGCGATGCCCGGCAGGAAGTCGTCGCCGCCGAGCTCGCTGACCCGGCGCTTCCAGGTCAGGCCGCGGCGCAGCGGGAACGCCAGCTTGTCCGGGGTGTCGATGTTCACCACGACGGGCGACACCGCGGCGAGCCGCCGCTTCTTCGCGACGTCCAGCAGCGTCGACAGCGCGTGCTCGTCGGCGGGCCGGCCGTCGTCGTCGCCCAGCCACACCCACTCCGCGCCGAGCGACAGCGCGTGCAGCATGCCGAGCGCGAAGCCGCCGGCGCCGCCGAGGTTGCGCTGCGAGACCAGGTAGGTCGACGGGATCGGGCAGTCCGCCACCACGTCCTGCGCGGGCTGGTCCGGTCCGTTGTCGACCACCACCAGGTGATCCGGGAGTCTGGTCTGACTCGCGATCACCTTCAGGGACTCCGCCAGCAGCTCGCGACGGTGCCTGGTGACGATCACCGCGACTACGGATCCGGCGGGCAGCTGCTGTGCGGAGTCGGTGCTCATGCGCCTTCTTTGCTCCCGATCGTGGCCGCGGATTCGCCGATCCGGGCCAGGGTTTCCTCGCTGAGGTGCTCGAAGGGGTCGTAGCCCTTGTAGTGCGTCAGCACTTCGCGGAGCGACCCCTGCTCCCGCATCCCGCCCTTGTCCATCCAGATCGCGGTGCTGCACAGCTCGATCAAGAACTCGTCGGAGTGCGAGGCGAAGACCAGGATGCCCGATCGCTTCACGAGGTCGTTGAGCCGGTCCCGCGCCTTCTCCAGGAACTCGGCGTCGACGGCGCCGATGCCCTCGTCCAGGATCAGGATCTCCGGGTCGATGGAGGTCACGACGCCCAGCGCGAGCCGCACGCGCATGCCGGTGGAGTAGGTGCGCAGCGGCATCGCCAGGTAGTCACCGAGCTCGGTGAACTCGGCGATCTCGTCGATCCGCTTCTCCATCTCCTTGCGGTTCATGCCGAGGAAGAGGCCGCGGATGATGATGTTCTCGTACCCGGAGATCTCCGGGTCCATGCCGACGCCGAGGTCGAACACCGGGGCGACCTTGCCGACCACCCGCGCGCTACCCCGGGTGGGCTCGTAGATGCCGCTGAGCAGGCGCAACAGAGTCGACTTGCCGGCGCCGTTGTGCCCCACCAGGGCGACGCGGTCGCCGTGCCGCAGCGACAGGTTGATGTCGTGCAGTGCCTCGATGATCGGCACTCGGCTGTCGGTGCCGATCTTGCCACCCGCCTTGCCGAGCACGGCCTTCTTCAGCGAGCGGGACTTCGCGTCGAAGATCGGGAAGTCGACCGCTGCGTTCCAGACGTCGATGCTGACCACAGTTCCTCAGCTCCCGATCAGACCCAGTAGGTGATGCGCGCGCGGTAGTTGCGCAGGACGACCAACGCGAGCGCCCATCCCACGACCGTGCAGGCGAGGACCACGATCCAGTGGTACAGCAACTGATCCTGCCCGATCAGCGGGTCGCGGATGATTTCGATGTAGTGGTAGAGCGGGTTCAGGTCCGCGAGGTTGGCGCGCCAGCCGAGTTCCGGTGCCTTCGCCTTCAGGATGTCGGCGTTCCAGACGATCGGGGTCATGAAGAACAGCAGCGTGGAGAGGCTGTTGATGACCGGCGGGATGTCCCGGAATCGGGTGGCGATGATGCCGAACACCAGCGCGACCCAGCCGCCGTTGAGCATCAGCAGCATGAAGGCCGGGATGGCCGCGATCACCGTCCAGCTGATCGGCATCTGGAAGATCGCCAGCACCACCAGGTAGACGATCATGTTGTGCGCGAACAGCAGCGACTGCCGCCACACCAGGCGCAGGACGTGCACGCTGATCGGCGAGGGCAGCTGCTTCATCAGGCCTTCGTTGGCGATGAAGACCTCGGTGCCCTCGGTCAGGCAGCCGAGGATGAAGTTCCAGACGATGAAGCCGACCGTCAGGTACGGCAGGAACGTCCGGATTTCCTGGCTGAACAGCTGCGAGTAGAGCAGGCCGAGCGCCGTCGCGGTCATGCCCATGCCGATGGTGATCCATAGCGGGCCGATGACCGAGCGCCGGTAGCGCTGCTTGATGTCCTGCCATCCGAGGTGCGCCCACAGCTGTCGCTGTTGGAGCCCGTCGTTGATGTCCTTGAACGCCTTGCGCCAAGTCCGCGACGACGTTTCGGGGGGCGCGGGGGGGCTGTCTACCGTGCTCGTGGACTGCACAGTGCGTCAGAGTACCGACCTCGGGTGTGCCCCTCCGGTGTGGGCATCACTCGACGGCGTAGCGCCCGTCTGACGGCGGGCGCACAGCCTCCACGGAGCGTCACAGGTACTGGCCGGTGCCTCGCTGGTGGCCGGGTTCGACCTCGCCGCCGCTGCCCGCCGGCAGGCCTCGGCGCATCTGCTCCAGCTGGGCCCGGGCCGCCATCTGCTGCGCGAACAGCGCCGTCTGCAGGCCGTGGAACAGGCCCTCCAGCCAGCCGACCAGCTGGGCCTGGGCGATCCGCAGCTCCGACTCGGACGGCGTCGACTCCTGGGCGAACGGCAGCGACAGGCGCTCCAGCTCCTCGATGAGCTCCGGGGCGAGGCCCTGCTCCAGCTCGCGGATCGACGACTGGTGGATCTCCTTGAGGCGGGTGCGGCTGGCCTCGTCCAGCGGTGCCGCCCGGACCTCCTCCAGCAGCTGCTTGATCATGGTGCCGATGCGCATCACCTTGGCCGGCTGTTCGACCAGGTCGTTGATGTCCTCGCCGCGCTCCGGCTGCTCGTCGGAGCTCAGGGCGGCCCCGATCGGCTTGCCGTCCTCGCCGACGACGAACACCTGCGGCCGGCCCTCACTCGGATCGTGGGTCATGTCTCCATCCTGGCTGGTCGACGTTGCTCGCGGAAATCCGGGGCGAGCGGCGTTCTCACGCGAAAACGCCGCCCGTCCGCACGCAGGATGCCGGTTTCACGCGAAAACGTCAGCAGCCCTGCCGGGCGCGAGTGATGCGATATCTGCCACCCGGCAGCGAGAACGCCGCGCCCCGTACGTAACGTGTTCCCCATGGCGTTCGACGTCGCGGCTGTTCGCGGGCTCTTCCCCGCACTGGGCGACGGGTGGGTGCACCTGGACGCCCCGGCGGGCATGCAGGTTCCTGAACAAGTGGCGACCGCGGCGTCCACCGCGCTGCGGGCCCCGGTATCCGGTCCGGGCGGGATCTTCCCCGCATCGCAGCGCGCCGAGGCGATCGTGGAGGCCGCCCGTCGCGCTTTTGCGGACCTGATCGGTGCCAACCCGGCCGGGGTGGTGCTCGGGCCGAACTCCGCCGTTCTGCTGCAACGACTCGCCGACGCGCTCGGCGACGGCTGGATGATCGGCGATGACGTCGTCGTCTCCCGGCTGGACCACCCGGCCAACGTCGCGCCGTGGCAGCGCGCGGCGCAGCGCTCCGGCACCACGGTCCGGTGGGCCGAGGTCGACATCGAGACTTGCGAGCTGCCCACCTGGCAGTACAAGGAGCTGGTCACCCCGCGCACGAAGGTCGTCGCGATCACGGCGGCGTCGGGCGCGGTCGGCTCCCGGCCGGACGTGCGGCAGGCCGCGGACGCCGCGGCCGAGCAGGGCGCGCTGGTGGTGGTCGACGCTTCCTCGGCGGCGCCGTTCGTGCCGTTGGACATCACCGCGATGGGCGCGGACGTGGTGGCGGTGAACGCCTCGGCGTGGGGCGGGCCGCCGGTCGGGGCGCTGGTGTTCAAGAACCCGGCGATGCTCGACCAGCTGCCGTCGGTGGCGCTGGAGCCCGGCGCGCGCGGCCCGGAGCGGCTGGAGCTCGGCCCGCACGCCCATCCGCTGCTGGCCGGGCTGGTGGCCTCGGTGGACTACCTGGCAGAGCTGGACGATTCGGCGGTCGGGCCGCGCCGGGAGCGCCTGCTGACGTCGCTGGGCTCGGTGAAGTCGTACCAGGCCGGCCTGCTGGCGAACCTGACCAACGGGCTGCGGAAGCTGCGGCACGTGATGGTGATCGGCGACGCGATGCGCCGGGTGCCGTCGATGGCGTTCACGGTGAACGGGGTCAAGGCGGAGGACGCGGTGGAGCACCTCGCGGATCGGGGCGTCTGCGCGTTCGCGGATCCGGGCACGCACGGGGTGTTCGCGGTGCTGGGCGTCGGCGAGGTCGGCGGTGCGGTCCGGGTGGGCCTGGCGCACTACACGAACGCCTCCGAAGTGGACCAGCTGGTCCGGGCCGTCGCCGAACTCAGCTGAAGTTCCCAGGCGGGTTGCGAGTCAACGGCCTGTTCGCCTGCTCTATCGGCGCAAACGGTCCGTTCGCTCCAACGGCCTGCGCGGGCCCCGGGTCGTGAGTGCTTTGGAGCGCTACAGCAGTCCAAACCACTCACGAGCCCTGACCGGCGCGAATGGTCAGCGGACGAGCAGGATCTTGCCGCGGACGTCGCCCGCTTCCAGCATCGCGTGCGCTCGCGCCGCCTCCCGCAGCGGCACTCGCTCGTGCACCAGCGTCCGCACCTCGCCCGCCTCGACCAGCGGCCACAGCCGCTCCCGCACGTCGGCGACGATCGCCGCCTTGCCCTGCGGCCCTTCCACCGGCCGCCCGCGGAGCCCGAGCACCGACAGGTGCAGCCGCTTGACCAGCATCTTCCCCAGGTCCAGCTCGGCCTTCCGGCCGCCCTGCATGCCGATCACGGCCAGGTGCCCGTCGGGCGCCAGCGCGGACAGGTTGCGGTCCAAATAGGACGCTCCCATGTTGTCCAGGATGACGTCCGCGCCGCCGAGTTCCTTGACGATCGCGACGAAGTCCTCGTTGCGGTAGTCGATGACCGGGGCCGCGCCGAGGTCGGCGCACAGCTGCCGGCTCTCGGCGGATCCGGCGGTCGCCGCCACGCGCGCGCCGAGCGCCTTGGCGATCTGGATCGCGCTGGTGCCGATGCCGCCGGCGCCGCCGTGCACGAGCAGCAGCTGTCCGCTCCGGAGTCCGGCCTCCATCACCACGTTCGACCACACGGTGCAGTTGACCTCGGGCAATCCGGCGGCTTCGACGAGGTCCACACCGGCCGGCTTGGGCAGCACCTGCGCGGCGGGCACCGCGACCCGCTCGGCGTAGCCGCCGCCGGCGAGCAGCGCGCACACCTCGTCGCCGACCTGCCAGCCGGTCACGCCTTCGCCTATTTCGGCGATGGTTCCGGCGCATTCCAGCCCGAGGATGGTGCTGGCGCCCTTCGGCGGCGGGTAGTTGCCCTGCCGCTGGCTCAGGTCGGCGCGGTTGACCGCGCTCGCCACGACGTCGATGAGCACCTCGCCCGGGCCTGGCCGCGGGTCGGGGTGTTCGGTCCATTCCAACACGTCCGGTGCGCCCGGCTCGCGGATCGAGATCGCGTACATACTCTGAACGGTAGTCGCGGTGGACGGTTCGCAGCGCGTGGTGCGGCGAGTCCGAAGTCGACCGGACAAGTCGGGAAAAATGGGAAATAGTCCCTGCTTCTTAACTCTTCCCGGCGCAGGCTTGACTTCGTTGAGTGATCCTCTCAAGGCTAGCCAACACAAAAGTCCACCCGAAGCGGGGAGCATGATGAGTTCGCGAACCATCACACCCAAGCGCTCGGCGGCGGCTCTGGCCGCGACGTGCGCGGCCGCGTTGCTGACCGTCACCCCGGCCAGCGCGGCGCCGGCCGACCTCGGCTCGACCATCAACGGCAACGCCGTGAACCGTCACCTGATCGCGTTCCAGCGGATCGCCGACCAGAACGGCGGCAACCGCGCGTCCGGTCAGCCGGGCTACGAGGCCAGCGTCGACTACGTGGCGGGCAAGCTCCGCGGCGCGGGTTTCGACGTCACCACGCCGGAGTTCACCTACCAGGCCTACTTCCTGGACTCGTTCAGCCTGGCGGTGGCCGGTCAGCCGGTCGAGGGTGACGTGCTCGAGTACTCGCCGGCCACCCCGCAGGGCGGCGTCACCGCGCCGCTGGCCGTCGCCCCGGTCGACGACACGCCGGGGTGCTCCGCCAGCGACTACGACGGGCAGGACATCACCGGCAAGGTCGTCCTGATCAAGCGCGGCGCTTGCACCTTCGGGGAGAAGGCGAAGTTCGCGGGCGAGCGCGGGGCAGTGGGCACGATCATCTACAACAACGTGGACGGTGCGCTCAACGGCACGCTCGGCGACCCGGACATCTCGAAGATCCCGGCCGCCGGTGTCACCAAGCAGGTCGGCGAGGCGCTCGCCGGGCAGGCCGGCGCCGAGGTGAAGCTGGACGTCCAGGCGCGCCTGGAGACCGTCACCACCCGAAACATCGTGGCGCAGACCCGCACCGGTCGCACCGACAACGTCGTGATGGCCGGCGCGCACCTGGACAGCGTTCCCGAGGGCCCGGGCATCAACGACAACGGCACCGGCAGCGCGGGTCTGCTGGAGGCGGCGTTGAAGCTGGGCGGCAGCCCGAAGGTCAACAACGCGGTCCGGTTCGCGTTCTGGGGCGCGGAGGAGTCCGGCCTGGTCGGGTCGACGCAGTACGTGCAGGGCCTGAGCTTCGAGCAGCAGCTCGACATCGCGCTGTACCTGAACTTCGACATGATCGGTTCGCCGAACGCCGGCTACTTCGTCTACGACGGCGACGGCTCCACCGGCGGCCCGACGGGCCCGCACGGCTCGGGTCAGATCGAGCAGGACTTCGTCGCCGCGATGGCCAAGCAGGGCGTCGAGGTGGAGGGCGACGAGTTCGACGGCCGTTCCGACTACGGCGAGTTCATCGCGGTCGGCATCCCGGCGGGCGGCCTGAACACCGGCGTCGAGACGCTCAAGACCGAGGAGCAGGCGGCGAAGTGGGGCGGCACCGCGGGCGTCGCCTTCGACCCGAACTACCACGCGCCCGGTGACAATCTGTCCAATGTGGACCGGGTCGCGCTGGAGCGGAACGCCAAGGCGCTGGCCGCGGTGGTCGACGGCTACTCGAAGAGCACCGAGGCGGTCAACGGGATGCAGACCCGCGCCGAGCGCGCGCAGCTGCGTGCCGCGCGGGTCTCCCTGATGGCGCAGCACGACGCCCCGGTGATGACCAAGGCCGGTCACCACAACCTGGCCTGATCGACACCTGCGGGAAAACTCGCAGCAGCGCACGGGGCATTTCCGGCGGCTAGCCCGCCGGAAGTGCCCCGCCCCGCTCCCGGTGGTCCGCAATTTCAATGAGGTTTTTTCACCGTCGTTTTGCGTGGCGGTGCGGGTGGCGGAACCTCAGAGGCTCCCTGGTCTGTGGGTGCCCTGACTTATGTATGTCCAATACACGGCGTCAGGGCCGTCCTCGCCGAGGGAACCCCGGAGGGGTGGGCACCGTGAACCCGCGGCGGTGCAAGTGTCGTAGGTGGGTTATGCGCCTGCGGCGCATGCGACACCCCATCGACGTGCACCTTTGCGACCCGCGACTGCGGGCCGACCAGGATGAAAAACGCTCATTGAAATTGCGGAGGAAGTCACCCGGCGGGGTGGTTGTCGCAGTCTGAACGAAGGGGATGTCGTGAAACGTGCCGTTCTCGCGGTCGCCGCGGTCGCCGCGGCTCTGGTGGCGCCCGCCGCCGATGCGGCGCAGCCGGTGCGCTTCGCGACGTTCAACGCCTCCCTCAACCGCGCCGCCGAGGGCGAGCTGGTCGCGGATCTGTCCACACCGGACGATCCGCAGGCCCGGAAGGTGGCCGAGGTGGTGCAGCGGGCCCGCCCGGACGTGCTGCTGCTCAACGAGTTCGACTACGTCGAGGGCGGCGCGGCGGTCGACGCCTTCCGCGCCAACTACCTGGCGCACGGCCAGGGCGGCGCCGACTCGATCGACTACCCGTACGCCTACACCGCCCCGGTGAACACGGGCGTGCAGACCGGGATGGACCTGGACAAGGACGGCACCGTCGGCGGCCCGGGCGACGCCTACGGCTTCGGCGTCTTCCCCGGCCAGTACGGCATGGTGGTGCTGTCGAAGTACCCGATCGGCGAGGCCCGCACGTTCCAGCGGTTCCGGTGGGTGGACATGCCGGGCGCGCAGCTGCCGGACGACCCGGCGACGCCGCAGCCCGGCGACTGGTACTCGCCGGAGCAGCTGGCGGCCCTGCGGCTGTCGTCGAAGTCGCACTGGGACCTGCCGATCGAGGTCGGCGGGCGGACCGTGCACTTCCTGACCTCGCACCCGACGCCGCCGGCCTTCGACGGCCCGGAGAAGCGCAACGCCCTGCGCAACCACGACGAGATCCGCTTCTGGGCGGACTACGTCAGCCCGGGCAGGGGTCGCTACATCTACGACGACGCGGGCGTCTCCGGCGGTCTCGCGCCCGGCGCCCGGTTCATGATCGCGGGCGACCAGAACTCCGATCCGGTCGACGGCGACAGCAACGGCGCCCGCCAGATCCTGAGCGCCCCGCGCGTCATCGACCCGCTGCCGGGCAGCGCCGGAGCGGTCGAGGCGAGCCTGGCGCAGGGCGGCGCGAACGCGGATCAGCGCGGCAACCCGTACTTCGACACCGGCGACTTCAACGACAAGGCGCCCGGCAACCTCCGCGTGGACTACGTCCTGCCGTCGGCGCCGCTGATCCCGTTGCGCGCCGGGGTTTTCTGGCCGGCGTCGAACGACGAGCTCGCCCGCCTCAACGACGCCTCGGACCACCACCTCGTCTGGGCCGACCTGCTGAACTGATCGGGGACGAATCGGGGGCTCACCGGATTCGCCGGGCACGGCCGCCGTTCGAGGCTTGGCGGCATGAAAACCCTGATAGCCGCAGTGGCGGCAAGCGTGCTGCTGGCCCCGGTTGCGGCGGCCGAGCCCACGCGCCTCGCACTCCCCGAACCGACCGGCCCGCTCGCGGTCGGCAAGACCACGCTGCACCTGGTCGACCACGACCGCCCCGATCCGTGGGTGCCAGAGGAGAACCGCGAGCTGATGGTGTCGCTGTTCTACCCGACCGAGGACCGCGAGGGGCCGCGCCGAGTACGTCACGCCCGAGGAGTCGCGCCTGATCCTGGCGGGCCTGCGGGTGACCGGGGTTCCCGAGGAGATCCTGAGCACGACCCGCACCCATGCGGTGGCGGATGCGGAGCCGCTGGACCGGAAACTGCCGCTGGTGGTGCTTTCGCCCGGGCACAGCTTCTCGCGCTCGTCGCTGACCGGGCTGGCCGAGGACCTCGCCAGCCGCGGCTACGCCGTCGCGGCCGTGGACCACACCTACGAGGCGAGCGCGATCACGTTCCCGGACGGCCGGATCACCGAATGCCTGATCTGCGAAACGAAACCGGACGGGCCGACCATCGCGCGTAGCCGCGCGATCGACGTCTCGTTCGTGATCGACGAGCTGACCGGATCGGGCCTGATCGACGCGGACCGCATCGCGATGGCCGGCCATTCCCTGGGCGGCGCTGCCGCGGCGCACGCGGTGCGGGAAGATCCGCGGATCCGCGCCGGGGTCAACATGGACGGCACCTTCCAGCCGGAACTGACCGAAGATCTCGACCGCCCGTTCCTGATGCTGGGCGCGGACAAGCACGGCCGGCCGGGCGCGGACGAAACCTGGGACGCCAGCTGGCCGCACCTGACGGGCTGGAAGCGCTGGCTTTCCGTTGCGGGCACGGCACATTCGTCGTTCACGGACTACTCGATCCTGGCGGAGCAGCTGGGAATCGACGTGGGAGGCGAGCCGATGACCGGCGATCGCACGGCGCAGATAACCAGGGCCTACGTCGCCGCGTTCGTGGACCTGCACCTGCGGGACCGGCCGCAGCACCTGCTGGACCGCCCGTCCCCGCGCTACCCCGAGGTCCGCTTCGAGAACCCGTGACGTCGGGAAGAGCACCAGGGCTTCGCGGCGTTGGGGATCACTTTCCGGAGGGCTCGGGCAAGCTCGCCTCGGAGGCGCCGGATGGCTGGCGGGTTGGCGATTTCGCGCGAAATCGCCGCCCTGAGTTCCAGGCGGTCGGGCCTCGCTCGTGCCCGCGTCCCGTTCTGGAACGGCCCCTTGGGCAGAATCGGGAGGACGTTGCGGAACGCCGGTCGAAGGCTCGGCAAGATCGGGAGGTCGCCCGGCGAGTGCCGGGCTGGAAGAGGTGGGGCAGTGGTCGATATCTTGCTGGTCACGGGCAGCACGCGGAGCGGTTCGACGAACACCGCCGCGCTGCGCACCGCGCTGGCGGCCGCGCCGGACGGCGTGACGGTCGCGCTCTACGAGGGGCTGGCCGAGCTTCCGGCGTTCAACCCCGACCAGGACACCGATTCGCTGCCCGCACCTGCCGCCGATCTGCGCGGCCGGATCGCCTCGGCGGACGCGTTGCTGTTCTGCACGCCGGAATACGCGGGCACGCTGCCCGGCAGCTTCAAGAACCTGCTCGACTGGACCGTCGGCGGCCCGGAGATGCACGAGAAGCCGGTGGCCTGGGTCAACGTCGCTCCGGAGGGGCGCGGGAACGGCGCGTCCGAAACGCTCAGGACGGTCCTGGGCTACCTGAGCACCGACATCATCGAGGCGGCCTGCATCCGCCTGACCGTTCCGCGCGGCGCCGTCGGGCCTGACGAGACGATCGAGGATCCGCAGGTCCGCGAGGGACTGCGGGATGTTCTCCGCACGATCGCGAAGCACGTGGGATGACCGAAAACGGGCGTCGGTTCCGGGACGTGAACCGACGCCCGCCCCGATCGCCGCTGGCGCGTCAGCGCCAGGTGGCGATGGCCTCGGTCGCCCCGATCGGCTGGTACTTCAGCACGAAACCGGTCGTGTCGGCGGGGACGTCGAACACGACCTTGCCGCTTCCGCTGTCGCCCTTGGAGAGCAGCGTCGCGAACAGCATCCCGTCCATGTTGGTGCCGTTGGGCGCGGCGTTGGGGTACTCGGTGCCGGAGGCGTCGGCCAGCATGAACGACGTCGCCGCGACGGCCCCGCCGTCACCGCCGAGGAGTTCCGCCTGGACTTCGACGACGACGTACTTGCCTTCCACCGGGGCTTCCGAGAATTCGGTGAAGTCCTTCGGTGTGCTGGCGGTGATCGCGAATTCGCTGCCGTCGTTGGCCGCGCCGGCCTTTTCCCCGAATGCGGCCTCCCGCGGCAGCTGCTCCGCGGGTTGCTGGGGCTCCGCGGCCGCCTCGACGGTGCTTTCAGCAGGAGCAGCCGCGTCGCGGGTCTCCCCGTTTCCGCAGCCGACCAGGCCCATCAGCAGCAATGCGGAAATCGGGGCGATCAGTTTCTGCACTTTTCCTCATCAGCTCAAACGAATGCGAACGTTGGCATGGTGCCAGTCGCGGGCACCCGCAACAACAAGATCAACTAACTGATCCGGAATTCATTGAGGCTTTTCCAACCTCGTTTTGCGTGGCGGTGCGGGTGGCGGAACCTCAGAGGCTCCCTGGTCTGTGGGTGCCCTGACTTATTGATGGGTAACTCAAATGTGGCGTGGTCGTTGGTTATGGTGTGAAGGTGACGGTGTTTGATGTCAAGCGGCTTTCGCCTGCCTCGCAAGAGGATTTGCGGCGGCGGGTGGTCGCGGCGGTCGAGTCCGGGCGGACGCAGGCGGAGGTCGCGGAGACCTTCGGTGTGGGGCTGCGGTCGGTGTCGCGTTGGGTGAATGCGTTTCACCGTGCGGGAAACCGGGCCTTGGACGCGCGGAAACGTGGCCGGCGTCCCGAGGAGCAGAAGGCGCTGACCGCACGGCAGCAGGCCCGGGTGAAGCGGGCGGTGGTAGGCAAGTTTCCCGATCAGCTGGCGCTGCCGGGGCTGGTGTGGACCCGGGGGCAGGTCACGGAGCTGATCGAGCGCTGGTT
>NZ_FNOK01000045.1 GCF_900106995.1 Saccharopolyspora shandongensis | reverse complement strand
ACGAGTCGGACATCAAGGACCTGGACGGCATCCTCAACGACTACCCGTACGCCGACCCGCGCTGGACCCTGGAATACCTGGCCGGCTCGTTGCCCAGCCACCCGACTCGCGGCGTGCGGGCCGGATACGTCGTGACGATGTACGCCAGCTGCTGGTACGCGGTCTCCGGCCGGATCCGGACCTCGTCCGTGCTCGACTCGATGATCGAGGGCCTGGAAGTGGTGCTGCCCCAACTCGGGGACGGCACCTGCGCCCACGCGCCGGACGAACACCCCGAAACGGGCTTCGACGCCGCAGGCACAGCCGCGGACGGTATCCGGCTGCGCAGTCCGGGCGGCAGGGCCTGCCACGCGGCATGGCACGACGAGGACCGGCTCCCGGTGCGGAACTGGCTGTGCCCCGCTTTCCTCCGCGGCCTCGCCGAGACCGCGTTGGGCGAGTTGCGGCAGGGGCGGGAGACGCTGTTCGGCAGCCGGGACACCGCGCGCCTCGACGCGGAATTCCTGCGCCCCGACGGAAGAATCGACATCGGCTCGTTGACCGCGTTGATCGAGGACAACCAGTTCGACGAGCATCGCGACGTGCAAGAGGCAGGCCTGTGGGCAGCCCGCCGGTACGCGGCACTGGCAGCGGACGCCGATCCGGTCGAGCGAACCGTTCCACTGCTGATCGCCACCTGGTGCGTCGAGATCGTGGAAATGCCCTACGGCGTAGCGAAAGACATCCGAGACATTCTATCCACAGTGGACGCCCACCCGGCGGAAGGCCAATGCGCCCACGGCGATGCACACCCCACGGAGAACCGAGACCTGCAGCAGCACCTCAACCACCTCTACGCGCCGGCAGAATTCGCAGAACCCGCCGACGTCAGCGCACCTGACGCCTGGCTGTGCCCCCGCCACCTGGCAATGGCGGCACGGCACGCGATCGAGGAGATCAACGAGAAGTTCGAGGACGAGGACGATTACACGGCCGAGTAAGCGATCGCATCGAACTCGCGCTTCGCGATTCCATCCCGAAAAGCGACGAGTTCGTCAGCTGCTTCCGCCCGGACAACGACCGACGCGAACTGTTCGCAGAAGTCATCTGGAGCGCGTTGCACGGCATGGCTGTCTTGTCGGACAGCGGCTGCATGTCCCCGGCTGGCCAGGAGGAACGACTCGATTTCCTCATCACTCAGATCGCCGGCACTCCCAGCGGGCCGACCACGCCAAAAGGGGCGATGGGAAGGCCAAGGATCTGAGCCGAGCCGCTAGAAGGCATTCTGCTGCGCCTGACAGGAGAAGACCCCGCAGCGTGGTAGTGCACGCCGACCTTGAGACGGCCGCCGCAGGCCGGCTGACGCGCTGCCCTGATCGGCTGGGCGGTCACTGAGTTGGCCTCGCGGGAAGCCGCGGCCGCCGCAGTCTATCCACAACCGGGCACGAAAAGGCAGCGTCATGCTGCGCCCAGCAGGTGGGCGGCGTCGGTGTACTGGGCGAGTTTGCCGGGGTCGAGGTCGATGCCGAGGCCGGGTTCGTCAGGGATGGCGAGCATGCCGTCGTCGTCGAGTTGCCAGGGCCGAGCGGTGATGTCGTCAATGTACGGCGATCCGGTGACGTACTCGACGAGGTCCGTGTCGGGCAGCGCGGACGCGAGCTGGAGATCGGTCGCGAGGCCGACGGCGGTGTTCCAGCCGTGCGGGATGAGCTTGACACCGTGGTCGTGGGCCGCCCAGCCGATGCGCCTCAGCTCGCTGGTGCCGCCGACCTTGGTGACGTCGGGCTGGACGATGTCGAGCGCGCCGGCCTCGATCCACGGGTGGAACGACTGCCGGCGGGTCAGCACCTCTCCACCGGAGATCGCGACGGGGGCGAGGCGGCGCAGGTGGGTGTAATCGTCAAGCGCGTCCGGAGGCAGGGGTTCCTCGAACCAAGCGACGTCGTAGTCGCGCAGCATGTGTGCGGTGCGCAGTGCCCACTTGTAGCCCTGGGTCCAAGCGCTGTCGCTGCCGCCGGCGTCGACCATGAGCATCGCGTCGGGTCCGATGGCCTCGCGGGCGGCCGCGACGATGCGCTCGTCAAGGCGCTCATCGGTGCGGCCGAACGGTCCCCAGCCGATCTTGAACGCCGTCCAGCCGGCGTTCCGCAGTTGGAGCAGGTGAGCGCGCAGCGGTTCGGGCTGGTCCATGAGCAGGGAAGCGTACGGGCGGACGCGCTCGCGATAGCGGCCGCCGAGGAGGCGGCCAACCGGTTGGCCGGTGACCTTGCCGAGGATGTCCCACAGCGCGGTGTCGATGCCACTGATGGCGTGTGTGATCGATCCGCCACGCCCCATCCAGAACGTGGTGCGGTGCAGCCGCTCGCTGGTGCGCTCGGGCTCCAGCGCGTTGGAACCAATGATCAGGGGACGCAGCACCTCAAGCGCGCCTCGCACCAAGTTCTCGCTGGTGAAGACGCTGCCGATGCCGATCAATCCGTCCTCGGCGTGGACGGTGACGAGGGTGTGCACCACGTCGTCCTGCGTCAGCTCCTCTTGCCAGCCTCCTTCAGGCGTCGCGCCGCGCAGTCCGGTGGCCCTGACGTCGATGATCTTCACTGTCTCCCTTTTCGTGGTGTAGTGGTGTTCTGATGCGTGGTCAGCTTCGCGGCAGGTAATGCCCTGCACGGGTGCCAAGGTGCTGTCCGTCGTGGACGACGAGCCGGCCGTTGACGATGACGTGGGGTACCCCAGCCGCGTAGCGCCCGGGGAAATCGAACGTGTCCTGGGCTGCGAGGGCCTTGAGATCGAGCACGGCGAGATCGGCGTGTGCTCCCACCTGGACGCGCCCGCGCCCGTGCAGTGCGAAGCGGTCGGCGACCATCGAGGTCATCTTCCGCACTGCCTCCTCGAGGGTGAGGGTGCCGGCCTGCAGGACGTGGTGGGCGATGTAATGGGTGTGGCCGGTGAAGAAGAGCGGGTGGCGCGTGCGTTCGGCGAGAGGTCCGTCGGTGCGGCTGGTGAACCCGTCGACGCCGAGGCAGAACAGCGGATGGGCGATCGCCTCGGCGACGTGTTCGGGAGTGAACAATCGACCCATCAGCTGCACGGCGTGCATGTCCGCCCCGGCTGTCTGGAGGACATCGAAGAACGCGTCCCAACAGTCCTGTCCCCGGCGCTCGGCGATCTGTGGGAAGGACAAGCCCTCCAGTTCCGGTGTCGCCGGACTGGTCGCGAGGACGACGCGGTCCCACTGGCCCTTGTGCACGAACCGCCAGTACCGGTCGCAGTCGCCGCGCAGCCGGCCCCGAACCTCGGCGTCATCCAGTAGCCGTGCGGTCTGGGCAGGACCGTCGGCGAGAATCCATCCCGGTAGCAGGCCGGTGGCGAGGCCGATGCCGTGCGGGTAGGGGGTCATGTCTGCAAGCACGTCCATCCCTGCCTTTCGCTCGGCGGCGAGTCGGCCGACGGCCTCGTGCCAGGCATCCGGCGACGCGCCGGTGTCGTGGCGAACGTTGAGGTGCGACAGCTGCGCACGAAGGTTGTTGTGCCGCGCGATGGCGAGGAACTCATCCACTGCGTCGAGGAGGTGGGCGTCGCGGTTGCGGATGTGGCTGGCGTAGATGCCGTCGTACCGGGAGAGCGCGGCGGCGACGCCGGTGAGCTCATCGGTGGTCGCATCACGCCCGGAGCCGTACTCCAGGCCGCTCGACATCCCGAGCGCCCCCGCGTCCATCGCCTCCTCAAGGTGTCGGACCATCCGCGTGATGCCGTCAGCGTCGGCGCCGGTACCGCGTACCTCGGCTGCATCGCGCAGAGCCGTGTGCCCGACGAACCACGCCAGGTTCTGAGACGTTCCCCCGCCGTGGCGATGCACGACGTCGAGCAGATCTGCGAAGCGGCGCCACGTGACCTCTCCCTCGTACCCGTACGCGCCCAGCGCGTTGCGGGCTGCGTCGACACCGGCCGGAGAGACGGGTGCGTACGTGACGCCGCAGTTGCCGACGACCTCGGTCGTCACACCCTGACGGATGGTGCTCTGGGCGTCGCGGTTGCCGAGGACCGACCAGTCGCTGTGGCTGTGCGAGTCGATGAAGCCGGGGGCAACGGTCAGCCCCGTGACATCGATGCGTTGCCCCGCCTCGGCGCGCAGGCCGCTCTCGACGGCAACTACTCGCCCGTCCTTGACAGCGACGTCGGCCACCCGTGCGGGTGCGCCCGTGCCGTCGACAAGCTTCCCGCCGAGCAGGACGAGGTCGACGGCGGGAGCGATGACCGCGGGCATCAGCGGAGCTCCTGGTCGTGACGGTCGCGCACGCGGCTGAGGAAGGCAAGCGAGATCAGCGCCCCGAAGGTGAGGTAGAACGCTGGGGCGACGTCGACACCGGTCGATGTCGCGAGGAACGTGTTCACGAAGGGCGCGGTGCCACCGAAGACCGCCACGCCGATGTTGTATGAGCTGGAGAACGCGGTCGAACGGACCCGAGTGGGGAACAACTCGATGAACATCGCTGCCATCGGGCCCGAGACCGTGGCGAACAAGACGACGAAGACGACCTGGCCGAGGAGGGCACCGGCGATGGTGCCGCTGGCGACGAGCGCGAAGACCGGGTAGGTGCCGAGCGCGAAGAGCGCCATGGCGCCCATCATCAGCTTCTTGCGTCCGACACGGTCGGACAGGGCACCCGCGGCGATGATCAGCGGCACTTCGATCAGCAGAGCTACGACGTTGGTCGTCAGGGCATCCGCCAGCGGAAGGGCGTCGACGCCGGCCAGGAACGCCGGGAAACTGGTCGCCGTGTACCCGTAGAGGGTCACGCCGAAGACGATGCCGAGCACGAGCAACCAGTTGCGGCGCGTTGGTGTTCGCCACTCGTCATCGGCGGCAGGGACATCGTTCGTGCTCTGCTGATTCGAGCGCACGCCTTCGCCGAACTCTCGGTAGGCCGGGGACTCGTCGAGCTTGAGGCGGACGAACAGCCCGATCGCCGCGACGACGCCGCCGACGAGGAACGGGACGCGCCACCCCCACGCGTCGACTGTCTGCTCAGGTATGACTCGGACGATGACGGTGGCAATGCCGGTCCCAAACAGGAACCCGGTAACCGTAGATGCCTGCACGATGCCTGAGAACAACCCACGCCGGCCAGTGCGTGCGTGCTCGAGGAGATACGTCGCCCCGCCGGTCCACTCGGCGCCCACCGCCAGGCCCTGGATCATCCGCAACGCCACGAGCAGCGCTGGGGCGAGCAAACCGACCGAGGCGTACGTCGGGAGCAGACCGATGAGCAGGCTCGAGACGCCGACAATCACCATCGTCAGAGCGAGCATGCTCCGACGGCCGGCACGGTCGCCGAGACGCCCCAGGAAGATCGCGCCGAGGGGGCGGCACACGAACCCCACCGCATACGAGGCGAGGGCCACCAGCAGCGAGACCGTCGGATCGTCCGTCGGGAAGAAAAGGCGTCCGATGACAGCGGCCATCGCGCCGTAGATCGCAAAGTCGTACCACTCGAGCACCGTTCCCAGCACCGCCGCGGTCGTGACCTTGCCCGGTACTCGATGGCTGGTGTCCGTGCGCGTCTGCCGTGCTGATGTCCCTAGCTTCATTGCCCAGCCTCTCCACGGAACTCCCTGACGAGACGCTGACAGTAGGTCGCAAATGGCAGATGGTCAACCATCGGCCATCTGCTAGGCTGAGGCGCCCAACCAAGGAGTCCTGCACGATGTCGGCACTGCCTGCTTCGCCGCCCGAGTCAAGGCGCGACTGGGTCCTGCGCAACCTGCGCGAACGCATCGCCTCGGGTGAACTCGCTGCCGGCGAAAGGCTCGTCGAGCGCGACATCTCTGCGCACTACGGCATCAGCCGGGGACCGGTCCGCGAAGCGATCATGGTTCTCGAACAAGAGGGCCTCGTCGTCTCGCACTCCTATCGCGGTGCCGTCGTCGCAGAGATCCCCCAGACGGAGATCTCCGAGATTCTCGTGCCGATCCGTCTCGTCATCGAGAAAGTCGCGTTCCGCGATGCGGCGAAGGCGGGGAACGAGGAGCTCCGCGCTGCGCTCGAGGTGATCGTTCAGCAAATGGAATCAGCGGCCCACCCGCTCGACGCGCGACGTCTCGCGGACCTCGATGTCGCGTTCCACGAGACCGTGATCGTGGCCATGCGGCACACGCAGTCGCTGCAGATCTGGCGCACGATCCAGCCTCGGGTGCGGGCATACTTCCTGCGCGACGCCCCGCACCATGACAGCCCGCACGCCGTGGTCGAACAGCATCGCGCACTCCTCGACGCCCTCAGCTCCGGCGACCCGCAACGCGCCGAGGCCGAGATCACCGAGCACATCGGTATCTACCTCGACGACTGACGGCACGACGTCAGCAGCGTGCCGCTGCGACGGCCATCAGAGTCTTCCGAGAATCCGAGGCGATCTGCCCTTGCCGAATACCTCATCCGTGCAGGTGGAAGCAGTTTCCAGGGTTCCGGCCGTGGTCTCTTGCATCGGCGCTCTCACGCACCTGACGGTAAGCGCGACATGATGATCGACCGCGCTGCTGCGACTGGCCTACCCGGCGTCACGAATGCGTTCGCCATGCTGCGCCTGCTGCCTATGAACGATCGAGACAAGGACGCAGAAATCCTCGTCTTGCGCCATCAGATCACGGTGCTGGAACGCCAACTCGGCAAGCAAAGAGTGCGATTCACCCCGAGCGACCGTCGGCGGGCTGGCGGTGCGGATGCCGCCCAGGCGCGCGTCTTCGCAGCCCACAGGCACGAATCGCGCAGCCTGCTACTCCCCAGGCATACACGCTAGGAGCCTGCTAGGACACGAAGCCGCCGACCGTCGACACACGAGCCCAGTGGTGACCAGCTTGTTCAGGAGGTCTGCGTAGTCCAGGCCGATGGCCTGCCACATCCGGGGATACTGTGAATTCGACGTGAAGCCGGGAAACGTGTTGACCTCGTTGACCGTTGCCGCACCGCTGTCGTCCACGAAGAAGTCGACGCGCTGAGGGGCTCGTTTATTCATCGTTGCTGATCAAACGGCCCCAGCTCCAGAGGTAGGTCTGCGACCATGCTTGTGTGATCGTGTCGCTGCTGTACAAGGTCACCCGACGTCTGCTCTCCTTCAAGAAGCTCGTGCTGGGCCTCGCCCGCGAAAACAGCCGATGGGGACACCGCCGGACCCAGGGCGAACCGGCCCGGCTCGGACACCCGATCGCCGCCTCCACCGTCTGGGAAATCCTGCACGCAGCCGGAATCGATCCGGCCCCGCGCCGCCGCGGCCCAACCTGGCGCGAGTTCCTGCCCGCACAAGCCAGCGGTCTGATCGCCCGGCGGGTATGGGCACTGTGAGTGATGCCCAATGATGTTGTCAGGCCGCAGTGGGCTCGTCAGGCCACCTGTTGGCTACGGCGAACTAGTTCACTCCGGCGGGAAGTGGAGCCGGAACAGTGCCCCGCCGCCGGGCGCAGCTTCGGCGGTCACTTCGGCTCCGTGGGCGGTGGCGACCTGCAACACGATTGCCAGCCCCAGGCCGGATCCGGGTAAGCCGTGCGCGTCCGGGGCGCGGTAGAAGCGGTCGAAGACCCGATCCAGGTCCGCTGCGGCGATGCCCGGGCCGTGGTCGCGGACCGTCAGTTCGCGGTCCTGCAGGCGCACTTCGACCGCACCGCCAACGGGGCTGAACTTCGCCGCGTTGTCCATCAGGTTCGTGATCGCGCGGGCGAGCGTGCGGGGCACCCCGTCGATCACGGTGGGTTCGAGGTCGGTGTCGAATGACAGGTCCGGGCGGCGTTTCCGGGCGCTGGCCGCGCACTGCTCGACGAGCCGGTCCAGCCGCACGTCCTCGGTCTCCTCCGGGACCGCCTCGTCGCCACGTGCGAGGTCGATCAGGTCGGTGACCAGCCCGGTCAGCTCGCCGGCCTGGGCGTGCAGTGCCTCGATCGTCGCCTCCCGCTGCTGCGGGTCGAGCCGGTCGCCGCGTGCGAGCAGGTCGATGTTGGTGCGCAGCCCGGTCAACGGCGTCCGCAGCTCGTGCGAGGCGTCGGCGACGAGGCGCCGCTGCGCGTCCAACGACCCCTGCAACGCGCCTAGCGCCTTCTGCAACTCTCCGAGCATGGTGTTGAAACTCGTTGCCAGACGACCGATTTCGTCCTCACCGCGCACCTCTATGCGGTGCTCGGGATCGCGGGTGCGGGCGACGCGCTCCGCGGTCCTGGTCAGGGCGGCCACGGGTGCGAGCCCGGTGCGTGCCACGACGAAACCCGCCACGGCGGCCAACACGATCCCCACCGCTCCGGTGGCGAGCAACGCCAGGCTGATCCGCCGCAGGCTCTCGTCGACCCGGTCCGACCGCACCGCCACCTCGATCGCGGTGCCAGGTACCAAGGGAGCGGTGACCATTCGCACCGGATGCCCCTCCAGCGTGATGTCGCTGAAGTAGGCGTCCGCGCGCCCGGCGGCGACGTCGAGCGTGTGCCGGTCCACCGGAAGTCCGCCCTCGCCGTCGACTTGGCCGTTCGCGGCGACCTTCTGCACGCACGCCGGAGCGGCGAGGAACACGCACGGCCCGGACGGCGTCCACGCACCGGGCGAGGCCTGCTCGTGCCGCACCAGCCGGTTGACCTCGCGGGTCAGCCCCAGGTTCAGCGACCGGTCCAGCTCGTGGGCCACGATCGCGTACCCGGCCAGCGCCATGCCGACCACCGCCACGGCCACCGAGACCGCCGTGGCCAGCGCGATCCGCAGCCGCAGCGGGCGCCTCACAGCGCACCGAGCCGATAGCCGATGCCACGTACGGTGTGGACCAGCCGAGGCTCGCCCCCGGCTTCCAGCTTGCGGCGCAGGTAGCGGACGTAGACCTGCAGCGAGTTCGACGCCGGTCCGAAGTCCCGGCCCCACACCCGTTCCGTGATCGTCTCGCGCGGCAACGCCTGCTCGACGTTGCGCAACAGGACCTCCAGCAGCGTGAACTCGGTGCGGCTGAGCTCCACCAGGCGGTCGCCACGCAGCACCCGGTGGGCCGCCGTGTCCATGCTCAGATCGGCGAAGCGCAGCACCGCATCGTCCTCCGGATAGCTGCGCCGCAGCAGCGCCCGCACCCGTGCGAGGAGTTCGTCGAGGTCGAACGGCTTGACGAGGTAGTCGTCGGCGCCCGCGTCCAGCCCGGCGATCCGGTCGGCGATCGCGTCCCGGGCGGTAAGCACCAGGATCGGGGTCCGGTCGCCTTCGGTGCGCAGCCGCCGACACAGCGTGAGGCCGTCCATGAACGGCATCAGCAAGTCGAGGACGATCGCGTCTGGCTGCCACCGTGCGATCTCTGTCAACGCCTTCGCGCCGTCGCCAGCGGACCGGGCGTCGTAACCCTCGGACTCCAGGCCACGCACCACGGCGTCACGCACAACGGATTCATCTTCGACCACAAGCACACGCACAGCACCCGGATACTACGCCGTGACCCACAGCTCTCATCGAACTCTCATCTGCGGTGACAACTCTGACGAGCGTGAAACGTGACAACGCAATCCGACTGGCCGGGCTGCTGGGCGTGCTGTGCGTGGCGACGACCGCGTGCGCCACTGCCACCGCGTCCGACCGGCCGGAGATCGAAGTGAACGACAAGCAGATCGTCGTCCCGGTCAAGGGCGGCAGGGCCGTGGTGGACACCACGTCGCTAGGCGTCCGAGCCGAGGCCGACGACGGAGCGAACTGGCAGCTGTCCGCCCCGGCGGCCGACGCATTGGGCGCCCCGAGCACGGTGGCCGCCGACGGTGGAAAGGCGACCTGGCGCTACCCGGCCAAGGGACTCACCGTGACGGCCGCCACGCAGGCCGGACGGCTGGAGATGACCGTGCACGCCGACGAGCAGGGCTCGATGACCTGGCCGGTGACCGGCACCGACCGGTCCGTGCAGGAGATCCAGTTCCCACGCGGGGAAGGCCTGTCCGTGCCGGCGGCCGACCCGTGGTGGAACTCCGACGCCGCCGGGCTCGCCGGGGCGGAATTCGGCATGGCCGACGGGCTGACCATGCCGTTCTGGGGCACCAGCCAGCCCGGGCACGGGGCCGGCTACATCGCCGGGTCCGACATCGGCACGTCGCTGCGCTTCGTCTCCGACCAGGGTCGACTGCGCACCGAAGCGGTGCACGACTTCACCCCACAAGAGTCCACAATGGACTACACGATGTCGTTCGCGCTCACCGACGGCTCGCCGGTGGCCGCCGCCCGCGACTACCGCGACTGGCTGCAGCACCACGGCGGGATCGAACCGCTGCAACGGAAGATCGCCCGCAACCCCGAGGTCGGCAAGCTCATCGGAGCCTTCCACGCATACACCTGGGGCGAGGCCCGTACCCCCGAGGGAATCCAGCGCATGCGCCAGCTCGGGCTGAACCGCATGTGGCTCGGCTACGACGCCGACGACCACCCGATGACCAAGCAGGCCGTGGACGCCGCCAACCAAGCCGGATACCTCGTCGGTCCCTACGACTCGTGGGCCAACGCCCAGGACCCGGCCACCGCCGACAACCCGTCGTCCCGCTGGCCCGCCCCGGTCTGGCAGGACGCTTGCGTCCGTGATGCCCAGGGCAAGGTCATGACCGGTTTCGGCGGCCGCGGCTGCTACCTGAGCTCCGAGTCGTTCGCTCGCGCCGAGCCGACCGAGCAGTACCTGGCCAACCGCACCCGCGAGATGACCGCCAACGGCGCAACCAGCTACTTCCTCGACGTTGACGCGGCCGGCGAACTGCACACCGACCACAGCCCGCAGCACCCCATGAACAAGGCCGAGGACCGCAAGAACCGCCTCGACCGCATAGGATGGCTCTCCGGCGACCGGAAACTCGTGCTGGGCTCGGAGAACTCTGGCGCGTGGGCCAACCGCGTCCTCACCTACAGCCACGGCTCCCTGACCCCGGTCAGCGACGGGCTGTGGAAGCTGCAAAAGGACCGGGAGACCTGGGGTGGCTACGCCCCGCAGGGAGCACCGGCATTCTTCTTCAAACCGGTGCACCTACCCGCGGACCTGGCCAAGGCCATGTTCGCCCCGCAGTTCCGGGTGCCGCTGTACCAGACGGTGCTGCACGACTCGGTCATCAGCACCGACCGCTGGGAACTGTCGTGGTCGAAGCTGCCGGACCAGAGCAGGGACCGGGCCATGCTGGCGATGCTGTACAACACGCCGCTGAACCTGGTCCTCGACAAGTCCGAACTGGACAGTCACGGCAAGCAGATCGCCGAACTGCAGCGGTACTTCGAGCCGCTGCACGAGGCCGCGGCCACCGAGCCGATGACCGACTTCCGCTGGCTCACACCCGACCACCTGGTGCAACGGACCTCGTTCGGCGATAGCGCTCTCACCGTCACCGCCAACTTCTCCGCCCACCCCCACGACGGGCTGCCCGCGGGGTGCGTGGACGCGTCGGTCAAGGGCGGTACGCCGCAACGGATCTGCCCGACCGGACTGTGAGAGGAGATGCCGATGCGTCGCGTGCGTGACGTGGTGGTCCTGGTCGCCTCGGCAGCACTGGCGCTGCTCATCGCCGGCCACGCCCTGATCCCGGATGTCGCCGGAACGGGCACGCTGCTCGACAGCGTCGCGCCGTGGCTCGGCCTGGCGATCCCGCTCCTACTCGTCGCTGGACTCCTGGCCAGGGCGCGAACCACGGTGGCGGTTCTGGCCCCCACCCTGGCATGGTGCGTACTGTTCGGAGCGAACCTGCTCCCGCACGCCTCGGCCGCCAGCAGCGACCTGCGGGTCGTCAGCCAGAACCTGTTCGCGGGCAACGACGACCCCGCGTCGACCGCGGCCGATCTGGCCGCGACCGGCGCGGACGTCATCGGTGTGCAGGAACTGACCACCCCTGCGCGCAGGGCGCTCCAGACGGCCCTGGGCGACGACCACCCGCACCACGCGACCATCGGCACCGTCGGCCTCTGGAGTCGCTACCCGGTCGACGACGTCGAACCGGTCGACCTCGGCCTGGACTGGACCCGCGCGATGCGCGCCCAGGTCCACACGCCCCACGGCCGGATCGAGGTCTACGTAGTTCACCTGCCGTCCCTGCGCCCCGGCTCCATCGACCAACGCAACCGGGCCCTGTCCCACCTCGCCGACGTCCGCCGCGCCGACGACTCGCCCCGCGCGATCGTGCTGGGCGACTTCAACACAGCGACCGACGACCGCGCGATGCGCCTGCTGCCACCGAAGGTCCGCCCCGTCCAGCAGGACACAGGCTCCGGCTTCGGGTTCACCTGGCCCGCGACACTTCCGGTGGTACGGCTGGATCACATCCTCCAATGCGGACTGCGACCCACGAACACCGAAGTCATTCGCACACACGGATCCGACCACCGAGCGGTGCTAGCGGACTTCGCAAAGTGAACCAGAAATTCATTGATCACGTTGACTGAGGTTTCGCAGTTATCGGTGAGTTGATCTGGTGAGTGGATGCTGAGGTGCTCGGCGTGGCGGCGTGAGCTGGCCTGAGGATGGAGGAAACATCGGCGTTCCTTGTAACCGTGCCCTTGCCGAATACCTCATCCATGCTGTGGGGCTCGGGAACTCGATGCGGCGCCCCGACCTGCGCTGTTGCCGAACTGGACGGTTCGAGATCATCATGGGACGTTGCTGTCGATCATCTATCAGACCGTGCGCTGCCTGATCAGCTTCGCAGCCGTGCTCCTGCAACGAGACTTGGCCAAGGACGCCGAAATACTCGTCCTGCGGCACGAGAACGCGGTGCTACGCCGCCAGATCGCACAGGTTCGCTACACCCCTGCCGACCGGTTATGGCTCTCAGCGTTGTCGCGTCTGATCCCCGGTCGCCGCTGGACCGAAGCGTTCGCCGTCACGCCGTCGACGATCCTGGCCTGGCACCGCAAATTGATCTCGCGGAATTGGGATTATTCCGCACGACGCGGTCTTCGCCGCTGCCGACATCCGGATCTTGACCAGCCCGCCCCAAGCCCCGCAGGCGAACGCGATCTGCGAAAGAATGATCGCAACCCTACGCCGCGAACTGCTCGACAGGCTCCTGATCGTCAACCAACGGCACCTTCGCCGAATCCTCACCCGCTACCTCCGGCACTTCACTATCTCAGTCGGCATCGGAGGGTCAAGGCGCTGGAGCCCGATGTGCGCGGGCTTCGTCACCGGATTCGTCGAGGGACGCGATCCAGGAGGCGACTTGGGTGCGGGAGGCGAAGCCGAGCTTGCCTAGCATGCGCTCGACGTGGCCGTCCACGGTGCGGGGCGAGATCACCAGGTTCTCGGCGATGGCGCGATTGCTCAGTCCCGCGGCGATCAGGCGCGCCACCTGCAGTTCCCGGTCCGTGAGCGGGCAGCTTCGGGCGACGCACGTCGCGGTGGTGGGCTTGACGGCTGCGTCGATTTCGAGGGCGAGCTCGATCGCCTCGGCCTTGGTCAGATGAGCCAGGCGCTGGGTGACCTTCGCCACCCGTTCCGCGCCCACCGTTTCGACGACCTGTTGGGCCAGGCGCAGGGAGTCTGCGGTGATGTGGGGTCCGAACGCGTCGATGGAGGTGCCGAGCCGGTGCCACACCGCTCCGGCGGCAGCTCCCAGCATGGCGGCGTCGTCCGCTTGCTGGTTGGACATGGCGATCCAGGACATCAGCTCCAGCACCAGGGCCGTGCAGACGCCGTCGGTGAAATCGCGCTGGATCTCCAGGGCCGCCGTCGCGGCCTGCTTGGCCGCGGCCATGTCGCCCGCGCGCCAGTGCTGCAGGCCGCTGATCCACAGGGCGTAGGCGTGATTCCAGCGTTCGCCGTGCCGGGCGCTCACGGCTAGCACCTCCCTGCAGGTCTCCAGGGCGTTGCCCGCGGGCTCCTGGAAGTTGCGCGCCATGGCGAGCTGGAACTGCGCGGTGAGCACCGCGCCGGTGCTGCCGAGCGCCCGGTGTCCCCGCACAGCCCGGTGGTACAGGCCGATCGCCGTGGGCAGGCTGCCGCTGAAGAGGTGGTACAGGGCCCGCCAGTTCGCGGCGTGCGCGGCCAGCTCGGGGTCGTCCAGCACCGCTGCCACGTGCTCCAGCTCCGCCAGGCGGACGGCGGCGGCCTCGCGGTCCCCCTGCAGGAGCGTCGCCCAGGCCGCCACCCACAGCACCGACCCCCGCTCGACGGTGTCGCCGTCCAGCACGTCGAGGATGCGGTCCAGCCATCGCCTTCCCTCGCTGAGCGAGCCGCCGGCGATCCAGTGGTAGCGCAGGAAGGACGCGAGCCGGCCGCCCGCGGGATGCTCGTCGGGCGTGGTGAGCGACCATTCCAGCGCCGCGAGCAGGTTGGCGTGGTCGCGCCGCATGGTGGCGAGCATCTCGTGCTGCCCGGGGCCGCACCAGCGCTCCACCATGGAGCGGGCCTGGCGCAGATAGTGATCGCGCATGCGGCGCCGCAGCACCGGCAGTTCCCCGAGTTCGTCGAGCCTTTCGGCGCCGTATTCGCGCACGGTCATCAGCTGCCGGTAGCGGACCCGTTCACCGATGTGCTCGGCTATCACGATCGACTTGGCGACGAGCCGGTCGAGGACGTCGACGACGCGCTCGGCGGCGAAGTCGCCGAACCCGCAGACCTCCTCGACCGCCGTCAGGTCGCATCCGCCCGGGAAGACCGACATCCGCGCCCACAGCAGGCGTTCGTCATCGGAGCACAGCTCGTGGCTCCAGTCGATCAGTGCGCGGAGCGTCTGCTGTCGCGGCCGAGCCACGCGACTGCCGCCGGTGAGCAGTTCGAATCGGCGGTCCAGGCGCTCGACGACCTGGCCGACTGACAACGTGCGCAGCCGGATGGCGGCGAGTTCGATGGCGAGCGGCATCCCGTCGAGCCGTTCGCACAGCTGTTGGACGGCAAGGCGGTTGGTATCGGTGACGGCGAAGTCCGGGGCGACGCTGCGCGCCCGGTCGACCAGCAGCTGAACGGCTTCGCTGTGGTCGACGCTCGCGGCGTCGTGCAACTGCTCGGCCGTCGGTACCGACAGGGTCGGGATCACCGTGACAAGCTCGCCCGCGATGCCGAGCGGTTCGCGGCTGGTGGCCAGGACGCGCAGGCCCGGTGCCGTTTCGAGAAGTTCGGCCAGCAGTTCGGCGGTGGCCGTCAGCACGTGCTCGCAGTTGTCCACGACCAGCAGCACCTGCTGGGTTCCCAGATGATCGACCAGTTGCTGGGTCGCGGACCGGTTCGACTGGTCCAGGACGGCGAGCGCCGAGGTGAACGCGGAGGCCACCTCGCGCGCATCGTCGAGGCTGGCCAGCTGGACGACCTGAATACCGTCCCGGAACGCCCTGCGGACCCGGTCCGCGACCACCAGAGCGAGCCGCGTCTTACCGATGCCACCGGGACCGGTAAGCGTGACGAGCCGGGAGGCCGACAGACTCCTGCGCACGCCGGCGATCTCCTGCCGACGCCCCACGAAACTGGTGAGACCGCCAGCGCCGACCAGACAACCGCGTCCACTGTCGTCGTGCATGGTCCTCGATGTCCTCGCCTCGGCCGTTCCGCTGACCCTATGTCGAAGGACACTTCGTGCCAAGGACGCACGCCCGTGTTTTCCCCGGCCAGCGCCCCGATTCATAGTCCCGCGACCAGAACCCATAACTTCCGCGAATCAATGCGATCACGGGTTCGAAGTGATGAGTACCCGCACGGGCAGAGGGGGTACCGAAGGGGGTCATCTCACCCAAGACCGCGGCCACGCCCGTGTTCAGTCTTCTATCACCACGACGCGGACCGGTGCCGTGGCAGGCACGGCACCGGCCCGTGCCATACCTCCACAGGCAGGAGCGGGGCAATGTCACATACGAGGAGGAGCCGCTTGGTAAAGGAACCCGGCGGCACCGGATGCGGGAGGAGCGAGCGCCTCGCATCCGCCGGCTCTCCGAGGTGGGCCACGTGAACCAGCGCCACCTCCGGAACGCCTTCGGCCGCTTCGCCACCGGCGTCACGGTCGTCACATGCGCCACCTCCGACGGCGGACGCCACGGCGCCACGGTCAACGCGTTCACCGCCGTCTCCCTGGAACCGGCCCTGTGCCAGGTGACCCTCACCCGCCAGTCCAAGGCGTGCCGGTATCTGAAGGACACGCCCTTCGCGGTCAACATCCTGGCAGCCGGCCAGGCCGACACCGCCTGGCACTTCGCCGGCCGGCCCGTGGAGCCGGAACCCCAGTGGTCCGACGGTCCCCTCGGCCCCGTGCTCACGGGAGCGGCCGCCACGATCTCGTGCCGCCCGTGGCGCACCTACGACGGCGGCGACCACCTGATCGTCATCGGCGAAGTGGTCGAGGCCGACATCACCGATCTGGAACCGCTGCTGTTCCACGCCGGAACCTTCCGCCACCTGGACCGGCGGGACGCGGGCGCCCACTGGGGCGCCTGCCTGGACAGCCCCGAGAGCGGATGGTTCACCGGCGCCCCGGCCTTCACCGCGATGCACGCGAGGCGCGCCACGCGGCACGCCTCGTAATTCCCGATCACACACCTTCGAGATCAGCTAGGAAAGACATGACTCAGGCAGACACCCGCTCTCCGGCCGCCCCGCCCGCGGCGAACGTCCGCAAGACCCGCCCGCTGACGGGCGACGAGTACATCGAGTCCATTCGCGACGGACGGGAGGTGTGGGTCTATGGCGAGAAGGTCAAGGACGTCACCGAGCACCCCGCCTTCCGCAACTCGGTGCGCATGACGGCGCGGCTGTACGACGCCCTGCACGACGCGGACAAGCAGTCGGTGCTCACCGTGCCGACCGACACCGGCAGCGACGGCTTCACCCACCCGTTCTTCCGCACGCCGCGCAGCCGCGAGGACCTGATCGCCGACCGCGACGCGATCGCCGAGTGGGCGCGGATGACCTACGGCTGGATGGGCCGCAGCCCCGACTACAAGGCGGCCTTCCTCGGCACCCTCGGCGCCAACAGCGACTTCTACCAACCCTTCGGCGACAACGCCCGGCGCTGGTACGCCGAGTCGCAGGAGAAGGTCCTCTACTGGAACCACGCCATCATCAACCCGCCGGTCGACCGCGACCGCAACCCCGACGAGGTCAAGGACATCTTCGTCCACGTCGACGAGGAACGCGACGACGGCCTGGTCATCAGCGTCGCCAAGGTGGTGGCCACCGGCTCGGCCATCACCCACTTCAACTTCATCGCCCACTACGGCCTGCCGATCAAGAAGAAGGAGTTCGCGCTGGTCTGCACCGTCCCGATGGGCACGCCCGGCATGAAGCTGATCAGCCGGCACTCCTACGCGATGAACGCCGACGTCATGGGCAGCCCGTTCGACTACCCGCTGTCCAGCCGCTTCGACGAGAACGACACCATCTTCATCCTCGACAAGGTGAAGATCCCCTGGGAGAACGTCTTCATCTACGGTGACGCCGAGAAGGCCAGCACGTTCTTCCCCGGCTCGGGCTTCCTGCACCGCTTCACCTTCCACGGCTGCACGCGCCTCGCCGTCAAGCTCGACTTCATCGCCGGACTGCTGATGAAGGGCGTGGAGGTCACCGGCACCAAGGACTTCCGCGGCATCCAGACCCGCGTGGGCGAGGTCATCGCCTGGCGCAACCTGTTCTGGGGCCTGACCGACGCCATGGCGAACAACCCGGACTCCTGGAAGGACGACGCCCTCCTGCCGAAACTCGACTACGGCCTGGCCTACCGCTGGTTCATGACCCTGGGCTACCCGCGGATCAAGGAAATCATCATGCAGGACCTGGGCAGTGGACTGATCTACCTCAACTCCAACGCCAAGGACTTCTCCGTCCCGGAGATCCGCCCCTACCTGGACAAGTACGTGCGCGGGTCCAACGGTTACGACTCCGTCGAGCGGGTCAAGCTGATGAAGCTGATCTGGGACTCCATCGGCAGCGAGTTCGGCGGCCGGCACGAGCTGTACGAGCGCAACTACTCCGGCAACCACGAGCAGGTGCGCGCGGAGATGCTCTTCACCGCTCAGGCTTCCGGCACCGCCGACGCCATGAAGGGCTTCGCGGAGCAGTGCATGGCCGAGTACGACCTGAACGGCTGGACCGTGCCGGACCTGATCAACCCGGACGACGTGAGCATCCACCGCCGCTGACCGCTGCTGCCGGGGCGGTCCGGTGCCGCCCCGGCCCAGCTCGGAGCAGCACGATGAGCATCACCCGTACTTCGACACCCCAAGGATGCGGATGTGACAGCACAATCGTCCCCGAGCCGCCCGGAATTCACGTCGGCAGCCCGGTCCTCGGGTACTACGTGGACGGGCCTGCGCGACGTGCCCTCCGACTGGCAAGGCGGCGCGGTGACCATGGGCGTCTTCGACGGATTCCACCGTGGTCATGCCGCGCTGGTCCGGCGGGTGCGCGAGCGGGCGGCCCAGCACGAGCTGCCGTCCGTGTTGCTCACTTTCGACCCGCACCCGCTCACGGTGACCTGCCCGGAGCGCGCGCCCATGCAGTTGGCGTCGCTCGAAGAACGCGTCCGCCTCGCCCACGGCCTCGGCATCGACGCCGTACTCGTGCTGCCGTTCACCGCGGCGCTGGCCGGCATCGCGGCCGACGAGTTCGCCGACCGAGTCCTCGGCCACGCGCTCCGGGCTCGCGCCGTGGTGGTGGGCGAGAACTTCCGCTTCGGCCGAGGGGGCGGTGGCGACACCGCCCTGCTCGGCCGCGCGGGAAGGCGGCTCGGCTTCACCTTGGACGCCGTGCCGCTCGTCGCCCACGGCGGCCGGGCCTGCTCCTCCACCCTGATACGCAGCTGCCTGGCGGCCGGTGACCTCAAGGGCGCCGAAGAGCTGCTGGGACGCCCGTGGCGTGCGGCGACCTCCGCGCCGGCTATCGACGACATCGCGGAGCATTAGGAACTTCATTGATCGTGTCAAGCCGCTTGAGGCAGGTTGGGCGGTGTGATCTGGAATGTGCGGCCGTCGCGCAGGAGCGCCCAGATGACGTCGACCAGGCGGCGGGCAAGCGCGATCAATGCCTGGGCGTGAACCTTTCCTTCACTACTTTGCGCTGGTAGAAGCCACGAGAGGGGCTGCCTGGCCGTTTGATGCTCGACAATGCGGCCAGGTAGAACACTCGCCGCAGCCCGCGGTGGTAGCGCTTCGGGCGGTGCAGGTTGCCCCGCACTCGGCCGGAATCGCGGGGTACCGGTGCGAGGCCGGCGTAGGCGGCCGGGGTTGCCGAGAGTGGCGAGCAGGTCGCCGCCGGTGTCGGCCAGCAGCTGGCCCCCAGGATCGGCCCGAAGCCGTCGATTCTGGTGATCCGTTCGGCGTCGGGGTGAGCTTGGAAGCGTTCGGTGAGTTGCTTGTCAAGGCTTTTGATCTCCCGGTCCAGGCCCAGCAGCTGGCAGGCCAGCCGGCGATCAGCGGGGGTATGATCGATTCCGCAGACAGGGAAACGGTTTACTCACCCGCAGCCGCCCAGGATTTGTCCACGATGGACGGAATGGTTCGACTGTGCTCCGTGTTACAAGTCGATTCTGCCTCGCTGGAACGGATAGGCATATGGGGCAACTCCGTCCTCGGACACTCTTTTACTCCACGGGTTTTCCCGGATCTGCGGCTAGGTCCTCTCGCGTCGTTGCTTGCCCTCGACGCTGTGGTGCTTCTGACTCGTCAAGAATGACTTCGACATCACGCACCCGGGTGGCCTCACCCAGGAACCCGGCCAAATCGAGCGTGGACCGGTCGAACCCGGCGGCCGTCGGAGTCATCACCGCCCGCACGACCGGGGTTTACTGCCACGGCGTGTCGGCACCCATGGTGCCGACCCGGACAGGCGCGCATGTCAGACTGCCAGGCGATGCATACCCCGTCCGACCTCGCCGACCTGCTCGAATGCGAACACCGCAGCATCCTCAAGCAAGCGTTGGCGGCGGGACTGCCCGGCGCGCCGCGCCCGGGCTCCGGGCCCGACCGGCTGGCCGTCAAGCACGGCCACGCGCACGAGGCAGCCACGCTGGAACGGCTGCGTGACGAGCGCAAGACCGTGATCGAAATCGACGAGCCCGACCAGGTCGCCGCCGCGAAGGCCACCGAGGAAGCGCTGCGGGCGGGGGCGCCGGTGGTCTACCAGGCCGTCTTCCACGACGGTGAGTTCTCCGGCCGCGCCGATTTCCTGCTCCGCGACGACCAAGGCCGGTACGAGGTCTACGACACGAAGCTCGCGCGGCACGCGAAGCCATCCGCGGTCGTGCAGCTCACCGCGTACGCCGACGCGTTGCGCCGCGCTGGTTGGCCGGCCGGGCCGGAGATGCACCTGCTGCTCGGTGACGGCACCACGCGCAGCCTGCGCGTCGACGATTTCCTGCCGCTGCTCGATCGCCTCCGTGACCGGCTCGTCACGCGGCCGCCACGGCTGCCGGAACGCATGTGGGCCGACGAACGCCCCGCCTGCACCGGCTGCGGCTTCGCTGTCCACTGCTCGTCCGCGCGCGAAGCGGACCGGGACCTGTCGCTGGTAGCGGGCATGCGTGGCGAACAGCGGCGCAAGCTCGCGACGGCCGGGCTCGGCACGATCGACGCGCTCGCCACCGCCGAGCCGTCGGACCGGCCGCGTGACATGTCGGCGGGCACGTTCGCGACCTTGCGCGCGCAGGCCGCGATCCAGGTGCGGCAGGACGAAACCGGAAAACTGGCGTATGAGGTCATCGACCCGTCGGCGCTGGCCGAGCTGCCGCCACCGAGCCCGGGCGACATCTTCTTCGACATGGAAGGCGACCCGTATGCGCTCGGCGGTGCCGGGCTGGAGTACCTGTTCGGCGCCGTCACGCCCGACGCGCGCTTCACACCGTTTTGGGCGCATACGCGTCGGCAGGAGAAGCGTGCCTTCGAGGAGTTCGTCGACTTCGCCACCGCCCGGCTGACCGACGATCCGGACGCGCACATCTTCCACTACGCGCCGTACGAGGTCACGGCCGTCAAGCGGCTCGCCGCAGTGCACGGAACGCGCGAGGAGGCCGTGGACGAACTGCTGCGCAGCGGCCGGATGGTCGACCTGTATGCCGTGGTGCGCAAGGCTTTGCGCGTCGGCCAGCGATCGTACTCGATCAAGTACCTCGAACCGTTGTACATGCCGGAAGCCCGCGACGGCGACGTGAAGACGGCCGCGTCGAGCATCGAGGCGTACGAGGACTACCTGACGCTCGCCAAGGCCGGCGACATCGAAGAGGCCGACGAGGTGCTGCGCGGCATCGCCGACTACAACGAGTACGACTGCGTGTCCACGTTGCGGCTGCTGGAATTCCTGCACCGCGTCCGAGAGGAAGCGGGCATCGAGCTCGCAACCCCAGCACCGGAGTCCGAAGTGGACGCCCTGCTGCGGCAGACGGAGGAGGAAGAGGCCGCGCTGCGCCGGGCCGAACGCGCGGCCGCGCTGGCGGCGCTGGTCGACCCGCTGCTCGACGGCCTGCCCGACGATCCCGCCGACTTCACCCCGGACGACCACGCTCGCGCGCTGCTCGCCGCCTCCGTCGGCTACCACCGGCGCGAGACGAACCCGGCGTGGTGGGAGTTCTTCCGGCAGCTCGCCGCACCGGTCGGCGACCTCGAGGTGGACACGACCTGCGCTGTGCCGGTGTCGGTGTCCGCGGAGGAGTGGGCGCCGCCGTCGGGACGGCTGCGCACGGCCAAGCGCACGCTCGTGGTGACGTGCGACCCGGACCGGCCGCATCCGTTCGCGGTCGGGGACGGCGTGCGGCTGCGGTACAGCGCCGATGCGCGGGACGCGAAGGTCGTGGCGGCGTCGGCGGTCGAGCTGACGCTGGAGGAGAGCAGCGCGCCGGACAGCACGTCGGACGAGCGACCGGTCGCGGTCCTGCCGGGCGGCCCGGTGCGGCCCGCGCCGAAGGACGAGGCCGTGGCCGGCCTGGCCCGGCTGGTCGGGGAAACGCTCCCGGAGCTGCCCGCGCATCCGGGCGTGGACCTGCTGCGCCGGATCCCGCGGTTGCGCGGCGGTGCGCTGCCCGCGCCCGGCGAGGACTCGGTGGCCACCGTGATCGAGGCGGTCGACGCGCTCGACGGGTCGGTGCTCGCGGTGCAGGGCCCGCCCGGGGCGGGGAAGACGTACTTGGCGGGCAAGCTGATCGCGCACCTCGTGCGGTCCGGGCGGACGGTCGGTGTGACGTCCAACAGCCACAAGGCCGTGGAGAACGTGCTGTCCGCCGCGCTCGGCAACGCGCCGTCGATGGCGTGCGCGAAACGGCCGCGTCGGACGCCTGATCCCGCGCTGCCGTGGGAACAGCCGAAGACGAACAACGCGTTGGCGAAATGGCGCGACGAGCACAACGACGGGCACCTCGTCGGCGGCACCGCGTGGACATTCGCGAACGCCGCCGTGCGCGAGGAACCGTTCGACGTACTGGTGATCGACGAGGCCGGGCAGTTCGCGCTCGCGGACGCGCTGGCCGTGTCGATGTGCGCGAAGAACGTGGTGCTGCTGGGCGATCCGCAGCAGCTGCCGCAGGTCGTGCAGGGCACGCACCCGGCGGGCGCGGAGGCGTCGGCGTTGGGGCACCTGATCGGCGATGCGGACATCATGCCGACCGAGCTGGGCTACTTCCTGGACCAGACACGACGCATGCATCCGGCCGTGTGCGCGCCGGTTTCCCGGTTGTCGTACGCGGGTTTGCTGCACTCGCACCCGTCCGCGGACCGTTCGGTCGACGGCTTCGCCTCCGGGCTGTACCTCGCGTCGGTGGAGCACCGCGGGAACACCACGCGGTCGATCGAGGAAGCGGCGCAGGTCGTGTCGGTGATCGCGGACTTGCACGGGCGCACGTGGCAGGGCCGTCCGCTGACGGACGCGGATTTCCTCGTGGTGGCGCCGTACAACCTGCAGGCGCGGACGGTCACGCACGCACTGGCCGACGCCGGTTTCGGCGACGTGCGCGTCGGCACGGTGGACCGGTTCCAAGGCCAGGAAGCCCCGGTGGTGGTGACGACGATGACGTCCTCGTCAGCGATCGACCTGCCCCGCGGACTGGATTTCCTGTTGTCCCGCAACCGGTTGAACGTGGCACTGTCGCGAGCGCAGTCGGTGGCGGTGCTGGTGTGCAGCCCGCGGCTGCTGGAAGCGGACATCCGGACGGTCGAGCAGATGCGGCTCGTCTCCGGGATGCTCGGACTGCTGCGAGACGCCCGCCCCTGGCCCGCTCGCTGACCCCCAATCCCCACTCGCCCCAGCCCTAGTACTGCAGGCTGGCGTGCCCTTCGATCAGGCCCAGTCGTGGCGTGCCGCGTGCCAGCCCAGCTGCATCCGGGTGTCGACCCCGGCGAGATCCATCAGATGTCGTAGGCGGCGTTGCAGGGTTCGCAGGGAGAGGTCGAGCTGGGCGGCGACCGCGTGATCCGTGAGCCCGGCCAACAGCAGAGCCAGGATCCTTCGGTCCAGCCCGGTCGGGGCGTCCGCGTCTCCACCGTGAGTTTCCTCGGCGGTCAGCTCGCCGAATGTGGAAACGTTGAGCGGATGGGCGTACCGCCATACGATCTCGAACAGTGCGTCCATCGCAGTGAGCAGCCCGGCGCGGTGCAGCAGCACCGCACCGGGCTCGTCCCCAGGCGCGACGGTCAGTGGCACCAGGCCCAGCTCGGTGTCGGCCAGCATGAGCTTGATCGGTAGCGACTCGACCACCCGCACCTCGACGCCCTTGCGCAGTGACTCGATGGCCTCGTCGACTGCGCCGGGTTCGGCGAGCACCGCCCGTTCGATCACGACCCGGTAGCGCACGCCTTGGGCCACCAGCTGCGACTCGGCCGAATTGGAACCTATGGGTACGACAACGACAGGCGCGGTGACGAAGCTGCGAACCTCTGTGCGGGCGGCGTGCTGCACCTGTGCGAACCGGTGCCGGACCGCCTCGACGCCGGTGACCACCTCGATCAGCTCGCTGATGGTGCGGCCCGCCGTCGCCTTGCGATGCTCCTCGGCGAGCTCGACGAGCGCCAGCTCGGCGCTCCGCAGGGCCGCCCGCCGTTCACTGATCAACGCCCCGAGCGCGACCGCGGGCGGCGCCGCGGTGAATTCGCCGTCGGGGGTGGACTTCACCAGACCGCACGCCAACAGATGCGACAGCGCCGCCTCGACCACCGGTACGGGCAGGTGCAGGGCGTCTGCCAGCTCTGCCGAGTTCGCCTCGGCACGTCCAGCGAGCACGCCGTAGACCGCTTCGTCTTCGGGGCTCAGGCCCAACGCGCCCAGCATCGGCGGCCGCCTTCCCTCCACCCGTCGCTGCGGGGAGACTATGCGCGGCGATGGATCTTGCCCAGCCCCAAATGGCGGGAGGTCAGACGAGACAGGCCCCGGAACGTCGCCGCCCCGGGGCCCTTCGAACGGTCTCATCGAAGGCCGTAGGCCCGGATGATCTCCTGATTGATGCTGAAGCCGGCGTCGGTCGTACCGGTGGCTCGGACCGACACGAAGCCGCCCGGCTGCTTCGCCAGCTTTAGCTCGCCGTTCCACCAGTCGTCGGCGCCCTTGTTCAAGGTCACCTGCTGCCAGGTGGCGCCGTCGTCGTACGACACCTCCAGCGTCGTTGAGGTGACGTTGCCGGTGCTGGGGCCGCCGCCGGCCTGGGGAATCGGCTTGACGCGGATTTCCTCGGTGGTGCCCGCCTTCACGTCACCGTGCAGGTCGGTGTCGAGACGGTACTCCATCTGCAGCAGCGCGAACGGCTCGAAGAAGTCCGCATCGTTGGTGCTGGAGACGAAGTCCCACTCGGTGTGCGTACGGGTCGACAGCCGCCACTGTTCGGCCGGGCGGGACGCGTCCAGCACCAGGTGGTAGGGCAGCGTCCCAGTCGGCACCGACTTCCACTGCAGGTCGGACGAGTTCTTCTTCTCGTACAGCAGCTGGTCGCCCTGGTAGAGCTTCATGTTGACCGGCACCGAACCGTAGTCCAGGTATCCGCCGTGCTCCAGCTCGTCGGCCGACGGGCTCCACGCCTGCACGTTGATGGTCATGAAGTCGCCCCAGCGGCTGTTCTGCACCGCGAACGCCCGGTTGAACGCCGGCCGGATCGCGGGGGCGAACCAGTCCAGCCGGGTGGTGGTGCCCTTGGCGTACGCGTAGCGGTTGGCCACGTCCGTCCAGGTGCCCTGAACGTGCGACTCGCTCCAGACCTGATCCGGGGTGACCCACTCGGTGCGGGTGCCGGGGTGCCACTCCCGTTCCGAGAAGCCGATCGACGGGACGAAGGTCAGGTCGAAGCGGTAGCCGCCGCCCTCCATCGGCTTCGTGATGTTGTTGTAGCCCGCGTCGATCCGGGCGAGATCCTGCTGGCTCGGGTGGTACATGAGCGCCTTGTCCGGTACCTGGCCGGTGTAGTCGCGGGTCAGGTCGTAGACGTAGCCCGCGTACGGGACCTGGTTGGTGATCAGCTTCAGCGTGCCGGTCTTGGCCAGGTCGATCAGTTGCGCTCCGGCGTCGCGGTGCACGGTGGCGACGGGGATCGGCGACTGGCCAACGGACTCGTTGAGCACGCCGACGCCGTCGTTGACCACCAGCAGGAGCTTCGCCCCGGCGGCCACGGCGGCGGCGGCACGATCCTGGGCGCTGACCGCATCGCTGCGGGTGACCACCGCGGCCTTGCCCTTCGCGTCGAGCGTGGCGTACTCGTCGGCTGCACCGGTGCCCGCGTAGACCGCAGGCAGGGTGTCGTTGCCGGCGGCGAATGTGCTGCCCGGCTGGACCGTGACGTCCACGGGCGGCAGGCCGGGGACGTCCACGCTCAGGTGCGGCTCGCCCTTGCGCCACCGGGTGACCATCGTGAACGATCCGTGGCTGAGCTGCTTGGTCGGGGTGACGTAGAGGTCGTCGTACTTCACCGGCACGATGAACCCGTTGCGGTAGCTGTCGCCGTTGGCGAAATTGACTGTGTAGTCGAGCTTGCGCTGCCGGTCCTCGCTCCGCTGCGGGGCGGTGGTGTCCAGCAAGCGCGCCTTGCTCGCGTCCAGCACCACTTCGGCTCCGGAGTTGGCGAGGACGGTCTCCGGGGCCACCAGCAGGGCGCGGCCGAGCGAGTCGGGCCGCTCGCCCGGGACGTCCAGCGACGAATCGACGGTGTAGGTGCCCGGCGGCATCCGCAGCGTCATCTCACCGGTGATGGTGTAGATGAACGGGTCGGACCCATCGTCCTTCTTGACCACGACCGTCGAGGTGGCGGGCTTGCCGTCCCGGCCGATGAGCCTGATCTTCAGGTCGAAGCGCTCGTCCTCCTTGAGTAAACCGAGCGAGGTACGCGTGACCGCCTTACCCGTGGCGGCGTCGGTGCCGACGAGGTAGCCGGTGAACTGGCCGGTGCCGGGCTTGGTCGGATCACCGGTGACGGGAACGTCGACGCTCCCGCCGGCGGGCACCGTCACGGAGTCGGCGCCCAGCGAGAACGGGCCCGAACCGGTGGTGGCGAGGTTCAGGGTCACGGCGTCGCTGCCCGAGTTGGTGAACGTCACCGGCTTGGTCACCGGGGCGTCGGTGGGCTCGTGCGGCCAGTCGAAGTTGCCGAAGAAGACCGAGCCGGTCGCCCGGACGTTCTCGCGTACGGCGGCGGCGACGTCGACCCGGCCGGTGCCCACCGCGTACGCCGTGTAGCTGGCGTCCAGACCCTTCGCACTGCTCATAAGCGCTTCCTTGAGCTGCGCGCCGGACCAGTCCGGGTGCCGCTGGGCCAGGATCGCTGCTGCGCCCGACACGTGCGGGGTGGCCATCGAGGTGCCGCTGATGGTCCGGTACGGGCCGGTGCCGGTGGTCATCTGCTGCGAGCGGGCGGCGGTGATGTCGACGCCGGGGGCGGTGATGTCCGGCTTGAGCGCGCCGCTGCGCACCAGCGGACCGGTGCTGGAGAAGCCCGCCAACCGGTCCTGCTTGTCGACCGCGCCGACAGTCAGCGCGCTGGCGGCCGAGCTGGGCGTGCCGATGCTCTGCGGCCCGGCGTTGCCGGAGGCGATGACGAACAGCGTGCCGTACTGCGCGGACAGCGTGTCCACCGCGACCGCCATCGGGTCGGTCCCGTCGGAGAGCGTCGGGTCGCTCAGGCTCATGCTGACCACGTCCGCCCCGGATTCGGCTGCCCACTGCATGCCTGCGAGCACCCAGGAGTCCTGGCCGAAACCGTCGTTGCTGAGGACCTTGCCGACGATGAGATCCGCGCCGGGCGCGACACCCTTGTACGTGCCGTCGGAGGCCGCGCCGGTGCCCACGATCGTCGAGGCCACGTGGGTGCCGTGCCCATTGACGTCGGAGGTGTCCTCGTCCGGCGCGAAACTGACCTTGTCGTCGATCTGGTTGACCAGGTCAGGGTGGCTGGCGTCGATCCCGGTGTCCAGCACCGCGACCTTGACACCGCTGCCGTCGTAGCCGGCGGCCCACGCCTCCGGCGCGCCGATCTGCGGCACGCTCTCCTTGAGGTTGGCGGTGACCCGGCCGTCCAGCCAGAGCTTCGCGATTCCGCTGCCGAGCGCCGGCTTGGAGCCGGTGGCGACCGGCGCGACGCTGGTCCAGAAGGCGCGGGTCTGCTTCTTGTCCACCGCCAGCGCTGCGGCACCGACCCCGCGCAGGTCGCGGACCAGCTTCGCACCCTTCGGCGTGACCGGCTCGGCGGTCCGGACCGGTGCGTAGGTGCTGATCAGTGGCACACTCGGGGCCTTCGCGTCGTCATACCCCATCTCGATGAGGTCGGTGACGTTGAACAGCCGTCGGTCCAGTTCGTCGGCGGCCAGCAACGGCATCGCCTCGTCTGGCAGGACGTACAGATCGCCGCCGCTCTCCTGGACGTGCACGCCGCCGGTAGCGTCGTCCGGCCGGTCGACGTCAACCGTCTCCGCGCCGTCGCCGGAAGTGGTGACGGTGACCACGTCGCCGGTGATCAGAGTGACGGTCTGCTTGTAGGGGGCTGCGGCCTTGGCGGCCGTCGGCGGGTCGGCCGCCGCCACCGGCATCTGGACCGTGGTGAATCCGGTCGCGATCAGTACGGCCGTTGCTGCCGCGGCGATCAATCGCCGCCTTGTACAGGACGAAATGGGCCGTGAGGAAGATGACATGCGGGTGTTCTAACATCGCGATCCGGCCGGATGATCGGCTGACGATGGCGGAGTTCCGCCAAGGCACGCATTCGCCACATGAAGAAGCCCGCCCGCCGTGGACAGCGGCCACCCGAGGTGATGTCACGCCGGCCAGTACCTGATCTTGGCGATACCGCACGACACGCCCATCGGGATACTCGCGACCTCCGTGAAAAACCCGGATCCCTTGTGTGCGGTCAAGAACTGCTACTCCAACCGCATCGTCGGCTACTCGATCAGCCACCGGATGAAGTCCTCACTCGCCGTCGCGGCGTTACGCAACGCCATCGCACTCCGGAACCCGCGCGGCATGATCGTCCGCTCGGATCGCGGTAGCCAGTTCCGGTCGAAGAAGTTCCGGCGACTACTGCGCCGCCACCAGCTGGCCGGATCCATGGGCAGGGTCGGCGCGTGTGGGGACAACGCCGCGATGGAATCGCTCTTTCCTTGCTGCAAAAGAACGTTCTCGACACCAGGCGGTGGCGCACCCGCGAGGAACTGCATCTGGCGATCGTGTCCTGGATCGAGACCCGCCGCAGCGCGCGACGCGATCACAAACCTCAAGATCCCCACAACTCAGGTCTCTACGGTTTGAGGGGCTTGACACCGATCAGGATTCTTGATCAGAGCCGAAAACGTAACGGAGGTGCCGATCGGAGTTCTTGGTTCAGCGGCGCCGGAGCATGCGTTCGACCAGGCCTGAGTCGTGCATGACGAGGAACTTCTCCACCTCGTTGAGTAGTCGGTCGAGGTGCGCGCGCATCAGCTCGCTTGCACGTTCTTCGTCGCCGTCTGCGATGGCATCGACTATTGCCTCGTGCTCGGAGACGCTGATGTCAGCGTGGTGGTGGGCTTCAAGGATGACGTCGAGTGCTTCTTCGACGCGATCGAGGGTGTTGTCGAGGACGATTCTCAGCATCGCTTGCACGAGCGGGTTCTGCGTTGGTGTCGTCGCCTCACGATGAAAGCGCAGCGCGACATCGCGAGGGACTGCCTCGCTGGCTGCCAGCTGTTGACGATGTGCTTCAACGATCCCGCGCAACTGCTCGACGTGAGCTGGCGTGGTGTTCCGGGTGGCGTCGCGCAGGGCTTCCGGCTCGATTGCTCGGCGTGCCCTGAGCAGGTTCAGTAGATCCTCGGCTGTTTTGATCTCGGTGGCGGCCGCAAGGTCGGCTCCACTGGCGGTGCGGCGGGAACGACGAACGACTTCCGCGCCGCGGGCGGTCACAGTCCGACCTTTAGACCCGACCGGTTGGGTGAGGCCTTGGGCATCGAGATCCCGTAGCCGGCGGGCGATGCTCGACTCCGAGAGTTGGTGCCCCCGTCCGGCGAGTCCGATGCGGACCTGTCGTGCCCCGACCGGTCCGTCGGCTTCGTCGATGGCGGTCAGGATCGCGTCGGCCACTCCGTCGTCTAGCCAGCGCGGCATGGGTCGGTCGTGCTCCTTCGTAGGCAGAAGTCTCGTGCCCACATGATCGAGCGATCGGCCTCGTTCTGTCAAATCTTCCGCATCGCGATCACTAACGACAGTGGCCTGTCAATATTGACAGGCATCTGCCGAAGATGCACTCTTGCTGCGTGGCGCTCCAGTCGCCGGCGATCGGTCGATGACCCCACGGCCTACGAGCCTCGAAGCTGGATTAACCGCCGACCTCCCGGAGACCCCGAGGTGTCCCTTGTCTGCTGAGCGCGAAGGGCAATCGAACATGACTGCGAAAGCGGCCGCGGAGCAACGAAGCCAGCGGCGCACACGAGTCAGATGGGTGATGGCGTGGCTGGCATTCGCCGGTTTGACCATTGCTTACGTCGACAGGGCGAACTTGTCGGTCGCCATGCCGTACATGACCAAGGAACTGAACATCGATCCCGCGCTGACCGGGTTGATCTTGGGCTCCTTCTTCTGGACCTACTCCCTTTTCCAGATCCCGATGGGATGGATGGTCGACCGATTCGGCAGTCGGATCATGTACGCCGCAGCCGTGGCATGGTGGTCCGTGTGCACGGCGGCGACCATGTTCGTCCGCGGTGCGGGTTCGCTCATCGGACTCCGGATGATGCTCGGAGTTGGTGAGGCCGCCGCCTTCCCCGCGTGCACGAAGTTGGTCGAGCGGTGGTTCCCCAGCCACGAGCGCGGCACGGCATCCGGTATCTACGACAGCGGTGCGCGCGGCGGCACATTGCTCGCGACACCTCTGGTCACGGCGTTGATCGCGTGGCTGGGCTGGCGTGGCTCGTTTCTCGTGACCGGCCTGCTGGGATTGATCTGGGTCGCGTTCTGGCTGAAGATGTACCGCGACCCGCGCCGGCACCCCAAAGTGAACGCCGCCGAGTTGGCCCACATCGAGGCCGGGCAGTTCCAGCACACGGCCGCCGACACCGATCCTGACCAGAACGCGCCGCAACTACGCTGGCGCGACCTCTTCCGCTACCGCACGGTGTGGGGAATGGCGCTCGGGTTCTCCTGCCAGTCCTTCGTCATCTACTTCTTCATCACGTGGTTCCCCTCGTACCTGGTTGATGAACGCGGGTTCTCGCTCCTCAAACTGGGCTTGCTCGGCACAGTTCCTGCGATCGTGGCTTTCATCGGGAACTTCGTCGGCGGCTGGGCATCGGACGCACTCGTGCGTCGCGGGCACTCGCTGACCTTCGCCCGTAAGTCCTGCATTGTCGGGGGAATGCTCGTGTCTTCGCTGATCGGCCTCGCAGCCGTGGTGGAGAGCAGCACGGTGGCGCTTCTGCTGCTCTCCGTGTCATTCGGGGGTGTCACCTTCGCGACGTCGAGCATCGTCACGCTGCCAGCGGATATCGCACCACGAGCTGCTCGCTCGTGGGCGTCCTCGATCCAAGGCATCCAGAACGCGGTGTCCAACCTGGCCGGGGTCGTGAGTCCCGTCCTGATCGGGCTGATCTACGGATCGACCGGGTCGTTCGTCATCGGACTGATCGTCGCTGGTGCGGTCGCGCTGCTCGGCTGCCTTGTGTACATCTTCGTCGTCGGCGAGATCGCGCCGCTCGAGGTCAAAAGCTCTACTACGGCAACAGCGCCCTGACCATCAGCAACTAATCCACTCGACAATCTAAGGAATATCAAGCATGTCCGAGCCCAAGCTCAACCTGCCATTCGTCGGCATCCCTTCTTACCTGCGCGCTCCGATCGCTACCGACCTCGACGAACTCGACGCCGATATCGCGATCCTGGGCGTGCCCAGCGATGAGGGATCACCGTGGTACCCCGGAGCACGCATGGCACCGCGCCAGATCCGGGAGATGTCGGTGCGTTATGCCGAGTACGGTCCGACCCAGCGGCATGGCGGTTACTACGATCTCGACGAGGACCGCCGCTACTTGGTCCACGAGACCAAGAACAACCGAATCGTCGACTGCGGCGATGTCGATGTCGTGTACACCAACCCCGAGCAGACCATGAACAACGTCACGCGGTCTGTGCGCAAGATCCTCGATGCCGGCGCGCTGCCCGTGGTGTTCGGTGGTGACCACGCGATCTCCTGGGGGGTGGTCCGGGCGTATGAGCAGCCGGTCGTCCTGCTGCATTTCGATGCGCACCTCGACTTCCGCCCGTTCGTGCACGGCGCCGAGTACGGCAACGGCAGCCCCATCCGGAAGATGTCGTCACTGCCGCACGTCGGTCAGATGGTTCAGGTCGGGATGCGGAGCATGCGGATGAGCCAGGACGACCTGTCAGACGCCAAGCGCAACGGCAACGACGTGATCACGATGAAGCAGTTCCGGAGGCACGGTATGGAGCGGGTGCTGGACAAGATTCCGTCCGGTGCCGCGGTTTACGTCAGCATGGACATCGATGTGCTGGATATGCCGCTCGTTCCGGGCTGCGCGTCTGCCGAACCTGATGGGTTCGCCTACGAGGAGCTCAAGCAGACCCTCTTTGCGATCGCCCGGCACACCAACGTCATCGGATTCGACATCGTCGAGATAAACCCGATGATCGACGTACGTTCCAACAACACGTCGCTACTCGGGGCTCAACTCGCTTTGGAGTTCATGGCACGGGTCGCCGACAGTGCGCCATACCTGCAGCGCAACGACCGAACGCACGAAGAACCGCTGGCTCGCTGAGGCCGCTGCCACCAACCCTGGAGGTTCCCGTGACCGCCCTCGACCCCTCGCGATCCGAGACCGGTGCCACCCGACTCGAACACGACCTGATCGGCGACCGCGCCGTACCGGCATCGGCGTACTGGGGCGTGCACACGCTGCGAGCGTGCGAGAACTTTGCCATCAGCCGCATTCCGATCTCGACTTACCCAGATCTGGTGGTCGCGCTCGCATGCGTCAAGCAGGCCGCGGCTCGCGCTAACTCCGACCTCGGTGTGCTTGCCGCTGATAAGGCCAAGGCGATCAGCGACGCCTGTGACGAGATCCGGACCGGCCAGTTCCACGACCAGTTCGTGGTCGACGTCATCCAGGGCGGCGCGGGAACCTCCACAAACATGAACGCCAATGAGGTCATTGCCAACCGCGCGCTGGAAAAGCTAGGGCATCAGCGCGGGGAGTACGCGTACCTGCATCCCCTCGAGGACGTGAACCGAAGCCAAAGCACCAACGACGTGTACCCCACCGCGATCAAGGTGGCAGCCTACTTCGCGATCGGGCGACTGCTTGACAGCATGACCGTCCTACGGCAAGCCTTCGCGGACAAGGCTGATGAGTTCGCCGACGTGCTCAAGATGGGGCGCACCCAACTGCAGGACGCCGTGCCGATGACCTTGGGCCAGGAGTTCGCAACGTACGCGGTCATGCTCAGCGAGGACATCGACCGGGTAGCCGAGGCTCGCACGCTGATTCGGGAAATCAACCTGGGCGCAACTGCGATCGGGACTGGCATCACGGCCCCTCCGGAATATGCCCGTCGGGTACGTGACCACTTGGCCGCCGCCACCGGGATCGATCTCGTGACTGCGGCCGACCTGGTCGAGGCAACACAAGACGCCGGCGCCTTCGTCCAGCTCTCCGGTGTGCTCAAGCGAGTCTCGGTCAAGCTCTCCAAAATCTGCAACGACCTTCGACTGCTGTCGTCCGGTCCACGCGCCGGACTCACCGAGATCAGCCTGCCACCGGTCCAGGCCGGGTCCAGCATCATGCCCGGCAAGGTGAACCCGGTAATCCCCGAAGTCGTCAACCAGATCGCCTACGAGGTCATCGGAAACGACGTCACCATCAGCCTCGCTGCCGAAGGTGGCCAGCTGCAGCTCAACGCATTCGAACCGATCATCATGCACAGCCTCTTCCAGAGCATCGAACATCTCGCCGTCGCCTGCCAAACACTGGCCGATCGCTGCATATGCGGCATTAGCGCCAATCGCGAACATCTCCGCCGAACGGTCGAATACTCGATCGGCCTAGTCACGGTCTTGAATCCCATCCTCGGATACGACGTGGCGACCAGGATCGCGCAACAAGCCCTGGAATCCGGGGAGAGCGTGTACGACCTCGTGTTGCGACACGGCCAACTGGACCGACATCAGCTGGACGACTTGCTGCGCCCGGAGAACCTCACCGGCCAGTCGAGCCGTAGCACCAGTCCCGTCGCCTAAACCCGGACCCGCCAGGGCGGGGCGATCGCCTCGACCATGTCGAGGACGCTGACCAAGGCCCGTCCGCAATGATCAATTAGGTCGACGACGATCCGCCGTATCGTCGCGGCATGGTCACGACGATGAGTCGACCACCGAAGCGATCCGGCAAGATCCACAATGTGCCGCAAAGGCTCTTCGCAGTTGAGGGTGTAGTCGGGGGTGTTGGCGGCTAGGCGTCGAGGTCTGCCATCCGAAAGATCTCGACATGCTCCACGCCATCTTCGCCGCGCCCTGTCCGACCACGTTCTGCCGTCTCGACGAACTCGGTCTGGAAGCCGTCGGGCAACGCCTTGAGCCGGATCAGGCGGTGATCGAGCGCCGGCACCCAGCCGCGTTCACCGATTAGCGGCCAGCACTGCCGCGAGGCCCTCTTGCAGATCTTTGACGAAATACTCGGGAACCTCCAGCGACGGGAAATGTCCCCCGATTTCGGGAGACCTCCATCGGACGATCTGCCGGTACCGCTCCTGTGCCCAGGCGCGCGGACACTTCTCGATGTCGCGGGGATACATGCTGATCGCTGCCGGGACGTCGACCCGGAGTTCGGGATCCAGCGAGTTGTGGCTTTCGTAGTAGATGCGGGCCGACGATGCGCCGGTCCGCGTCAGCCAATACAGGGTGACGTCGTCAAGAACGCGGTCTCTGGAAATCGTCTCGAACGGGCTATCTTCGGTGTCTGTCCACTCGGCGAACTTGTCAAGGATCCAGGCAAGAAGCCCGACCGGTGAGTCGACGAGCGAATAGCCGATGGTCTGCGGTCGGGTCGCCTGCTGCTTCGCGTACGCCGCGCGGTGGCGCCAGAAATCGCGGGTTTCCTCGGCCCACTTGCGCTCGACCGCCGTCAGCCCGTCCGTTGTCAACCCGGGCGGTCCCTCCGCGAACGTTGTGTGGATGCCGAGAACGTGCGCCGGGAACCTGCCGCCGAGAACCGTGGTGATATTACCTCCCCAGTCGCCGCCGTGGGCTGCGAACTTGCTGTAGCCGAGCCTTCCCATCAGTTCCACCCATGCGGCCGCGATCTTTTCGGTTCCCCACCCGGTGGTGGCCGGCTTGTCGCTGTAACCAAAGCCTGGTAGCGACGGGACCACGACGTGGAACGCCGGCGCGTCTGCATCTTTCGGATCTGCTAGCTCGTCTACTACATCGATGAACTCAGCAATGCTGCCCGGCCAGCCGTGCGTCAAGATCAGCGGAGTGGCATCTGCGCGCGCGGATCGGCGGTGCAAGAAGTGGATTCCCAGATCATCAATGGTCGTGCGGAACTGGCCGATGCGGTTGAGGCGCTCTTCGAACGACCGCCAGTTGTACCCGGTGCGCCAGTAGTTCACGACATCGACGAGGTCGGCGAGAGGAACGCCCTGTTCCCATCGGCGAGGGTCGGGCGCGGCGCGATAGACCGTCTCAGCCTCCGGCAGCCGCGCGGCGGCCAGTCGCGCGCGCAGATCGTCGAGGTCAGCGTCAGTTGCGCGGGCTTCAAATGCTTGCACGTCGCTGGTCAGACGGGGCATGAGACCTCCTGGCCATCGTGGAACCGGCTTAGACGGTTCTAGCAGACCTCCTTGCCTTCGTGCAACCTGCTAAGGTGGTTCCATGCGTGCCGAGTTCCCCGACTTTCGCCTCGGTAACGTGCTAGCGACCAGCTTCACGGCGACACTGACGGAGCGTCGTGGCGACGCTGTGGAGCGCATTCCCACGCCGCACCGACTCATCGACTGGCTGGCAGTGAGCGGCCTCGCCGTGGACTCCTGCACCACTGCCCAGCTCGACCTCGCCCGGGAACTGAGGGAGTCGATTCACGCCGCCGCGACAGCGGCCGCGATCCAGGACGCTCTCCCTGCGTCCGCTGTCCAAGTCATCAATGACTGCAGCGCTCAGGGTCGGGCCGCGGCTATCCTGACGCCCGAGGGCAAGCGGCGATGGCGGCTCAGCTCGGCTTCCTGCGTGGAGGATGCCCTCAGCGTGATCGCCGCCGACGCGATCAGCATCATCGCAGGCGAACGAGACGGAAAATTGGCCCTGTGCGCATCACCAACCTGCCAAGCCGCCTTCTTCGACACCAGCCAAAGTCGCACCCGCAAATGGTGTGACATGAACACGTGCGGGAATCGTCAGAAGAAAGCGCGCTTCAGGGCCAACCAGCGCAAAAACCCCAGATCAGCGGAGTGATCGTTACCTCGGTACATCCAAGTGGGCCCCACGCCTGCGACACATCTGTCGCGTCGGGTGCACCCCAACGGCACCACTGAGAGCCATCCGTCGCCTTCGGTCATCGTCCTCGATCAGTACGTCTACGTTTACCGATCGGCGACGTTCAAAAGTCCCGCTGACCAGCACTCACGTACTGGTCAGCGGGCCTGTCACTCTGTTGGGACGACAGGATTTGGACCTGCGACCCCTTGTTCCCAAAACACAGTCCACAAGAGACAGCTCGCTGCGAGAACAGAGAAACCGAAGGAAATCCGGTGCGGCTCACATCGTGATCGCCGATCTTGTTCATCGGCGATCGGCAGGGTATCGCCGCGATAGTTGACTTCCTTCGACTCGCCTGACAACACTGCTCGCGCACTCTCGGCATACGAATCCCGGCATGAACGATCCGCGGTCAGGATCTCCAGTCTTCGAGAGGACATCATGAGCAGGCCAGCAACGGCGCTGGCGGTCGGTGCAGCTGCGATGCTGTTGGCCGCATGTGCGCAAGAATCCACCGGGAACCCGGAGGACTACCCAAGCCGCAGCATTCGACTCATCAGCCCGTTTCCAGCGGGATCGTCGAATGACACCTTGGCCAGGCTCTACGGCAAGTGCGTCGAAACGAAACTTGGTCAGTCTGTTCTGGTGGAAAACCGCGGCGGCGGCAACGGCACGATCGGCATGAACGAAGTCATCCGCGCCAAACCCGACGGCTACACGCTGGCGCAGGCCACCACCAGCACCGGTGTGATCGCTCCGATGCTCACCCCGGACGCCGGTTACAACGCGAAATCACTGGTGCCGATTGGCGCCACGAGCACCACTCCGTCGGTCCTCCTCGTCTCCCCGACCAGTCCGATCACCTCGCTGAGCCAGCTCATCAGCGCCGACGATCACGTAGTGGTCGCAACCTCGGGGCCGGCGACATCCTCGGGCCTCAACGTCAAGGGACTAGTGGACAACTACGGGCTCAAGGCGGACCAGATCGCTTACGGCAGCCTCGGCGAAGGTCAACGCGGGCTCGCCCACGGCGACTACGACCTCCTAGTCGCACCCAGCGGAAAGCCCGTCGTGAAGGCGATCCGCTCCGGAGAGGTCCGAGTACTCGCAGTGACCGCCGACCACCGACCCGATTACCTCGCCGAAGTACCAACCCTGGCCGAACTGGGATACGGGGCAGGACAACTCCCAGGACCGGGGATCGTGACGTACTGGGCTGCCCCTTCCCGCACCCACCCGATGGTGCTCGACAAGCTCAGCCGGACGCTGACCACCTGCACCACCGACGAACAGGTCCTCTCCGTGGTGGGCGACAACTCCCCCGACCCCGACCTGGACGGCCCGCACGTCGCCGAACTGCTGGCTGAGACTGAGAAAGCGCTCGTTGACCTGGTGCGGCGATGACGACGAAGAAACAGGCACCGGAGAATGCGGACGAGCGCCGAGGACCTTCAAGGACCAGCGTCGTGCCGAGCGTCGCGCTGTTGGCCATTGGAGTTGCGGCGGCGATCAGTGGCATCCTGCTGGAACAGCGCAACGGCGAACCTGCAGGGCCTGGCCTGTGGCCGGTGTTCGCCGGAATCCTCCTCGTGGCGACATCCGCGGCCATGTTGTTCAAACGTCCTCTTCGGACGGTCGAGCACATCAGCCGTGCCGAATTCCACCTGATCCTGTGGGGCGTGCTCCTGCTCGCCGCGTTCATCGCACTGCTGAAGGCAACCGGGATCGTCACCTCATGCGTCGTGACCGGGATGGTCTGGCTCCGTTTCCTCGCCAAGGAATCCTGGCTCGTTTCGGCGTTGGTGCCGACTGGCGTCGGCCTGGTGATCTACGTCGTGTTCGTCAAGCTGCTCGACGTGCCGTTGCCCGTCGACGCCTTCCTCCCGAGGTGATCGCGATGCCCCAGCTCGATGGACTGCTCAACGGGTTCGGCGTCGCGCTCAGCGGCACGAACCTCCTGATGGTGCTGCTCGGCGTCGTCATTGGCATGGTGATCGGTGTCCTCCCAGGTTTGGGGCCGACAGCGACCATCGCGATGCTGTTACCGGTCACCTACGCACTCGAACCATCCGGCGCGATCATCCTGCTCGCCGGGATCTACTACGGTGCGATGTACGGCGGAACCATCACAGCCGTGCTCGTCCGAGTTCCAGGTGAGGTCGCCTCGATCGTCACCACTTTCGACGGCTACGAGATGGCCCGGCAAGGACGTGCCGGCACAGCGCTCGGGACCGCAGCGATCGGGTCGTTCGTCGGCGGAGTCGTGGCCACGGTCATGCTCGTCGCCATAGCGGCGCCACTGGCCGCACTCGCCGGCAAGTTCGGACCACCTGAACTGTTCGCAGTGGCACTGCTGGGCCTCCTGCTGGTATTGGCCATCGCGCGAGGATCGCTGATTAAAGCACTCGCGATGCTCGGGCTCGGGCTGCTCATCGGGACGGTGGGCCAGGATCCCGTCGACGGCGTAGCACGGTTCACCTTCGGCTCCCTGGACCTGCTCGGCGGCCTTGAAGTCGTCGCCATCGCCATGGGCATGTTCGGCATCGGCGAAGTCCTCCACAACCTCCACCACGGCTCCAACCAGAAACCGCTGGCCGCCAAGACCGGCAAGGTGTGGCCAAGCAGCCAGGACCTGCGCGCCTCTGCGGGGCCCATCGCACGCGGCACCCTCATCGGCTCAGTGCTCGGTCTGGTTCCCGGTGGTGGCAGCGTGCTCTCCTCGATGACGTCCTACGCCGTCGAACGCCGCCGCGCAAAGGACCCGACCCGATTCGGCAACGGTGCCATCGAAGGAGTCGCCGGACCTGAAACGGCGAACAACGCCGGTTCGACGGCCAGTTTCCTGCCCCTGCTCACCTTAGGCCTGCCCACCGGCAGCGTGATGGCCCTGATGTTCGGCGCCCTGCTGCTACAAGGCATCACACCTGGACCCACGCTCGTCAGCGAACACCCGGACGTGTTCTGGGGGATCATGGCCTCCATGTTCATCGGCAACCTGATGCTGCTGGTGCTCAACATCCCACTGGTCGGCGCATTCGTGCAGTTGCTGAAGATCCGCATGAGCGTGATCAGCGCCGTGACCGTCATGGTCACCATGGTCGGCGTCTACTCACTGAACAACAGCACCTTCGACATGGTCGTCGCTGTGGTCGCCGGACTCCTCGGCTACGCCATGCGCAAGACCAGCTTCGAACCAGGCCCCCTCGTGCTGTCCGCGATCCTCGGCGGCACCCTGGAATCCAACCTGCGGAGCTCGCTCACCATGTCCGATGGGGACCCCACGATCTTCGTGACCCGCCCCGTCTCACTCGTCCTCTGCACGCTGTTCGTAGCCGTCCTCATCACGGGCATGTGGCTCGCAGCCAAGAAGCGTCAAACCCAGGCACCATCGTCCACCGTCGCGCGCACAGGTTGAACGGACACGGCGCACGACGACGTCAGATGCTGAGGTGAACCGTCCCGGGGTGATGGAGGCTCTGATGTGTCCCGGGTTCTTTCCACTGAGGTGATCTCAGTGGGGGTTATGTGTAGCCGTGTTCGTCGTATGCCTTGTCCGCATGGAGTTTCGCGCGACGGAAGCGGCATGGCCTTCACCGGACCGGATCGCGGGAATGGCCAACACGAGCGGCTTGAGCGCTGCGTTGTCGTGGGTGTTGGCCACGGAAATACCAACCGCGAGCGGGATGCCCAAGCAGCCGGACAGGGCGTGGATCTTGGAGCCGCCGCCTCGATCGACCCGGTTCGAACCGGTTACAGATCCCCCTTTTCCCGCGAAGCGATGCACCATCCAGCATCGCCAGGGATCAGTCGATCATCCCTCAGCTTCCGAACTCGTCGAGAACAGCTTGGTGCAGTCGCCGCCACAGATCCGCTTCGGTCCACTCACTGAAGCGCCGGTGCGCGGTAGGGACTTTCACCCTGACGCTGGGAGGCCAGGCGCATCCGCCGGTCAGCACGAACACGATCGCAGTGAACACTTTCCGGTCATCCACACGCGACATCCATCCGCCCTGCGGTCGTTCCTTCGCCGGCGGAACCAACGGTTCAACCAGGCCCCACAACTCATCCGGCACCAACCGCAACGACAGCTCGTCCATCACAGATCATGATCACGCCCGTCGACCGACCAAGATCCGGTGATCACGTGGCGGTCGAGCAGGCCCTGTCCATACGGCGACGCTGCTACACCGCCTACTACTGGGACCTCCGCGGCCGACAACGTTCCGCCGGCACCTTCACCCGGCTCGTCAACCTCGCAAGCGGACGTCAACGCTTCGCCCGCTACGTCGCCGAGGTATGGCTGCCCAAACCACGTCATGGAACTCAACACCCGCCAGGGCTACCAACAGGTCACCCAGAAGTACCTGCTGGCCGAGTTCGGGCCAATGCGGATGAACGAGATCCTGCCCGACCACATCCGCGGCTTCCTCCACCGCCTCCAGACCAACGGCGCCTCGGCCCACACCGCAGCAAGACAGTGCTCTCCGCGATCTCCACCACCGCACTCAACGACCAGGTCATCTACTTCCACCCCTGCACCGGGGCCAAGGGGACGGGGTGCAGTGCGGTCCTGGTTTCCTCGAGCACGAGGCGCCGAGACCCGGTGCGGGAGGCGATTAGCCGCCAGGGCTCGGCAGGGCGGGCGACGTCGCCAGCGAATGGAACACGATTACATCGCAGGCATTCGCCCCTGGACCGCGAACAGCGGTTGGTGACGCTTGCACCTATTCACAGCCAGCCACTTCTCACATTCCTTCGGTGCCACCGGCGTGGCGGTCCCGCTCAAGATAGAAGTAGCAGTATTTACCGTTGTCGTAGACCATATCGTCCTTGCCGGTCATGATCCCCATCACGGTCGCCGAGTCCACCAAACGGAAGTGATCGACGATCGCGACCTTGTCGTACACCATCGCGGCCGACAGCTCTTCCCTGAACTCAATCCTCCAGATACTGGCCTCGCCATCATTCTGCCGCCGGGAATAGATTTCCCCATCTTCCTCGCGACACAGCAGGGGTTTCACGTCGAGCTGCGAATTGAACTGCTTGCCGTACCATTTGATCTCGTCGAGCCATTTGATCGCTTTGTGTCCAGTCTGGAACACGCCCCCCTTCCAACGGCCGCCGATCAGGTTGCCGAAGGAGACCGACTCCAACTTCTGGAACAGTGCATCCAACTCGTCGGTATTCACGCCACTGCTCTGATCGCGCAGCCGACGGAAAACCTGAATCGTATCCAACGTCTGGGTCGCGCTCATCTGCGTCTCCATAGGCACACTGGATTCCTGATCCGCGGACAGCGGGCGCTTCGGCTTCCCGGCGCGCATTCTCCTGCACCGCGGCAGGGTTTCCGACTGGAACCACCTGACGGTAGCAAGTACGTGTACCCGCATCCAGGAATGACCTGGTTCTCACCCGGAGCGGTACGTCTTCGACTCCTGGCTTTATGTCACGACATGAGTTGTTGACCACGAATTGCCGTACCAATGGTGAGATTCTCCACCATTCTAGCGTTCTCGACTACGGCCTGTATCCGGCCACACAGAGCTTCCTGCTTCCGGTTCTCTGAACGGTGGTTCTGCACGGCGAGGCTCGTTGGTGTCTCCTCGTTTGACGTCCCGCGAGGACGTTTGGTCACCTGTGGCCCAAAACGGTCGACACTCCTTCGGAGAGGAAACAGATTATGGATCGAACGGGAACGCACGTGCCAACGGTCAGCAGGTATGACTATCCCCTGTCCACCGAGCGTCCCGAGTTGTTGCGCACCAAGAGCGATAAGGCTTTCACTGAAATCACCCTCGCGAAGATGCGGGAGGGCGACCTGGTAAACGATGACCTGAGAATTCACCCGCAAAGCCTGATTTTGCAGGCGCAGATAGCCAAGGACGCGGGCCGCCCCGAACTTGCGGATAACCTGCGCCGCGCCGCGGAATTGACTCAATTCGATGACGAGAAGAAAATTCTGGAGTTCTACGATGCTATGCGGCCGAGCCTCGCAAATCGCGAGCAGATGACGAAGGTCGCCGCCGAACTGGAGGAAAAGGACGCGCCGCTCTGCGCCCAACTGGTCCGTGAAGCGATCGAGGTGTACGAGGAGCGCAATCTGTTCCGGCACCAGAACGGCGCCGGACAGCACCCGACGAGCACTGATGAGGACCAGCCGTGACCAGCTCGCCACAGCCTCGGACCCACCCCACCACAGATCTCGCCGTACCCACCCAGTCCAGGACCGGGAACGCAGACGACAGCACCCCCGCCCACGATGGCAGCCCCACCAGACCGGTTACGACGCCGGACGGCAAGCTCCGACGGACATTGGCACTGGAGCAGCGCGAGGTCAACAAGGACGGGTTCATCAAGGAATGGCCGTCGATGGGCCTGGTCGCGATGGACAGTCCAGCCGACCCGAAACCCAGCGTGCGTGTGGACCACGGCCAGATTGTCGAAATGGACGGCAGGAAACGCGCGGATTTCGACTTCATCGACAGGTTCATCGCCGACAAGGTCATCGACCCCTCGGTGACCGAGAAGGCAATGGCCCTCTCGGCAACAGAGATCGCACACATGCTCGTTTCCCCGACGATCTCCCGCCAAGAGGTACTCACGGTCTCCCGCGGGCTGACCCCGGCGAAGCTGCTGGAAGTCGCCAAGACCATGAACGTGGTCGAGCTGATGATGGCGTTTCAGAAGATGCGTGCCCGGCGCACCCCCGCCAACCAGGCGCACACCACGAACAAACTGGAGAACCCAGTCCTGATCGCCGCCGACGCCGCCGAGGCGGCGCTACGGGGATTCCGCGAACTGGAGACCACACTCGGCGTGGTGAGATACGCGCCGTTGGTCGCGATTGCCCTACTGATCGGTTCACAGACGGGGCGAGGAGGAGTGCTCACCCAGTGCGCCCTCGAGGAAGCCACGACACTCAAGCTGGGTATGCGCGGACTGACCACCTACGCCGAGACGGTCTCGGTCTACGGCACGGAGCAGGTCTTCGAGGACGGGGACGACACCCCATGGTCCAAGGCATTCCTTGCCTCTGCCTACGCCTCCCGCGGCATCAAGGCCCGGTTCACCTCCGGTACCGGCTCAGAGGTCCTCATGGGCCACGCCGACGGCAAGTCCATGCTCTACCTGGAAATACGATGCATCCTGGTGACCAAGGGCGCAGGCGTGCAGGGCCTGCAGAACGGCTCGATCAGCTGCATCGGTCTGCCCGGAGCCGTGCCCGCCGGCATGCGTGCCGTGGTGGCCGAGAACATGATCACCGCGATGGTCGATCTGGAATGCTCGGCAGGCAACGACCAGGCGTTCTCGCATTCGAAGATGCGTTCCACCGCCCGGTTCCTGCCGCAACTGCTGGCCGGGTCAGACCTGGTGACCGGTGGATACTCCAGTGTCCCCAACGAGGACAACATGTTCGCCGGCTCCAACGAGGACGTGCTGGACTACGACGACTGGAACACCCTCCAACGTGACTTCCAAGTCGACGGTGGCCTGCGCCACGTGACCGATAAGGAGATCAGCACGGTCCGTGAAAGTGCCGCACGCGCTCTGCAGACCGTGCTCGCCGGCCTGGAGCTCGACCCGCCTATCACGGTCCTCGAAGACGAGATCCAGGCCGCAATAAACGCCTTCTCCAGCGCCGACATGCCAAAACGGGACATCCACCAGGACCTCAAGGCCGCCGACTATATCGACAAGAAGCGAATCTCCGGGTTGGAAGTGGTGCGGGCCTTGGACAAGGACCCCCAGCATGCGGAGACTGTCAGCAACATGCTGACCATGCTGCGGCAACGGGTCTCCGGTGATCTGCTGCAGACCTCGGCCATCCTGGACCCAGATCCCGGAATGACTCCGCGCTCGGCGGTCAACGACCCCAACGACTACGCCGGACCCGGCACCGGATACCGCCCCAGCGGACAACGCTGGGAGGAGATGAAGGTCCTCCGGCACCTGATCGAGACCCACCCCCACCGACGTGTCGACGACGCGGGAGAAGATGACGCTGACACCCCTGAAGCCAAGAAGAAAAAAGCGGACGAACAGGCGATGCGCCGACTCACCTTCGAGGAGGGGAATCCCGCAGAGAAGCGAGACGATCCCCACGAAGTCGTCATCGCACTCTCCCCGGGCTTCGGCCGCTTCAGCGGCACGACCATCACCGGCGAGTACGCTTTCGCCGACATCCTGAAGGCGCTGATCGCAGGCATCAAGACCGGTCGCGGCACCCCCCGGTTCATTCGCTGCCTGCACAGCGCCGATGTCGCTGCCGTGGCACACACGGCGGCCAAGCACTCCGGATCGAAGATCGGTGTGGGCATCCTGTCCCGCGGTACCACCGTCATTCACCACGCGGACCTACGGCGGTTGCAGAACCTGGAACTCTTCCCCCAGGCACCGGTGATGACCCCGACGATCTTCGAGGAGATCGGCAAGAACGCCGCTCTCTACACGCAGCGGGGCGATGCGCCCGACCCTGTACCGACGGAGAACGACTACATGGCCCGGGTCAAGTACCAGGCCAGGGCGGCACTGTCGCAGATCAAGGAGATCGGGTTCGTCACGGAGGACGCCCCTCCCATCGAACTGGACTTCAAGGTGGACGGGGTGCACTGGAAGGACCTCTGATGTGGACTTGTCGCCTTCCGAAGAACAACCCCTTGTGACGAGGAACCGATGCCCGCGCCGCGGCATCCTCCACGAGTACCCGCATACCGCATGACAAGGGAGGATGAGGTTTTCGGCAGGGGCACTGTCCCGGTCGTGCACCAGCCGACATTCTCGCAGTTCACAAAGTAAATCCGCCTGTCCCGCCAAGGTGTCCCAGGTGGACTCCAGGTGGGACAGGCGGGACAGCAAAAAGCCCCCTGCCTCAACCGATTTCGGGAAGCAGAAGGCGTGCAGTTAGCGTGCAACTCGCCCCTCAGACACAGTCGGTCACTCGGCTGCAACCGTGGAGCTTGTCCAAGGCCAGCGTTCACCACACCCGATGGGAAGGTGTACCGATGGCCAAAAACCTGATGATCCAACTCGCCCGGTCGGTGATCATCGAGGGCCAGACCCGCATCTCCGCGTGTGGGGTTCCACAAGTCGGTCCGCGTGCTGCGACCTGCACCTTTCGGCGCTCCCGGCAGACAGGGCATGATCGCAGGTCATGTCACTACGTCTGCTTTACCTGATCTTCGTGCGGATTGGGGGCTGGCTGTGGCTGCTCGGCCGTTCGTCGGCGTCCAAGGACATCGAACTCCTGGTACTGCGTCACGAGGTGACCGTACTGCGCAGAACCAACCCGAAACCCCGGATGAACTAGGCCGACCGGGCACTATTCGCCGCGCTGATCCGGTTGCTGCCGAAGGCGCTGCGGGCGCACCGATTGGTCACACCCGGCACGGTGCTGCGCTGGCATCATCGCCTGGTTACCAGGAAGCGGACCTATCCGAACCGCATCGGGCGCCCGCCCGTAGACAACGCCGTTGCCGTGTTGATCGAGCGCTTGGCCAAGGAGAATCACACCTGGGGATATCAACGGATCCAGGGTGAGTTGTTCAAACTCGGCCATCGAGTGGGGGCGTCGACGATCCGCCGCGTTCTCAAGCGTTTGCGCATACCGCCAGCACCGATCCGGTGCGCCGACACGACCTGGCAGCAGTTCCTGCGCACCCAGACGTCGACCATGCCGGCATGCGACTTCTTCCACGTCGACTGCGCGGTCACCCTCAAACGGGTCTACGTGTTCTTCGTACTGGAAGTCGGCAGCCGATACGCACACCTGCTCGGCGCGACGACGAATCCAGACGGGCGTGGACCACTCAGCAGGCACGCAACCTGCTGATGGACCTCGGCGATCGCGCCACCGAATTCCGGTTTCTCGTCCGGGATCGGGCAGGCCAGTTCACCGCATCGTTCGATGGGTCCTTGCCGATGTGGACATCCGCGTAGTCAAGACTCCCCCGCGGTGCCCGCTGGCGAACCGTTTCGCCGAACGGTTCGTACGCACTGTCAGAGCCGAACTCACCGACCGCCTGTTGATTTTCGGTGAACGACACGCGCGTGCGGTGCTTGCGGAGTACGTCCGGCACTACAACGGTCGTCGGCCGCACCGTGCCCGCGAACTTCGCCCGCCACGGCCAATCCACCCCGCTGCGGACCTCCGCCATGAGCAGATCAAGCGCCGACCGGCCTTGGGTGGCTTGATCAACGAATATGAGCGCACAGCATAAAATTACTGACCAGCGCTGGTAGCCGACTTCTGGAACCCCACAGGCTCCGGGAGAGGAACCGTGTGGGCTATTCGGCTGTGCGCTGGTAGCAGACGATCGTTTCGCCGAGGTTCCGTTTCAGCCCGTCCATGTATTTCTCGTGCCCCCAGTGGAGGTCGTGTTTCTTGACGGGTCCAGGTCCCTGGTAGTCACGTACTCGTCTGGCTGACAACAAGACGGCCGTTGAATGGCTCGCGGCCATCTCGCCGCGGGCGATGTGGTGCTCGTCAAGGCCTCCCGCGCGGCGCGCCTCGACGAGATCGCCGCTGCGCTCACGTGACCCGGCAGCTTGGGGCGGCATATCGTCCGCGTATCGAAAATCGCATACGTGCTGACAACACGGCGCTGTCTTGACTTGAGACATGGCCTCCAGCGAATTGGGTTCGATCTACAGCGAAGCGACCACGGACCGTCGCGCCCGAACGATGGCCGAGCCATCTCCCTCGTCCATCCCGACGACAGGACTCGCGGTCTTCGGATGCGGCCAGGACGAAGCCACCTTGTTCCAGGAGATAGGGGCACGCCTCGGATTGTCGCCCACCATCACCGAGGACGCCGTCTGCGAGACCAACGCTGAACTGGCACGTGGCAACCGATGCATCAGCGTGAACCACAAGACTCAGATCACCAATCCCACGCTTCTGGCGCTCAGCAAGGCCGGTGTGGAATACATCTCCACCAGAAGCATCGGCTACAACCACATCGACCTGGAGTACGCCGAGCGCGTCGGCATCTCGGTGGGCAACGTCGCCTACTCACCGGACAGCGTGGCCGACTACACGTTGATGTTGATGCTGATGGCCGTGCGCCACGCGAAATCCACCATCCGCCGCACCGACGCTCACGACTATCGGCTGAGCGACACTCGCGGCAAGGAGCTGCGAGACCTGACCGTCGGGGTGATCGGAACAGGCCGCATCGGCACAGCGGTTATCGACCGACTGCGAGGCTTCGGCTGCCGCGTGCTGGCCCACGACAGCCGACATCAAGCCTCGGTCGACTACGTACCGCTCGATGAACTGATCGAGCAGAGCGACATTGTCACGCTCCATACCCCGCTCACCGCGGACACCCATCATCTCCTCGATCGTCATCGCATCGAGCGGATGAAGCCCGGCGCGTACGTCGTCAACACAGGGCGCGGCCCGCTGCTCGATACCGAGGCTCTCCTGTCGGCGTTGGAGAGCGGCAGGTTGGGCGGTGCGGCGCTGGATGTCCTCGAAGGCGAGGAAGGCATCTTCTACGCCGACTGCCGAAACAGGCATATCGAGAACGAGGCCTTGGTGCGGCTGCAGCGCCTGCCGAATGTGCTGATCAGCCCGCACTCCGCCTATTACACGGACCACGCCCTGCAAGACACCGTCGAGAACAGTCTCATCAACTGCCTGAACTTTGAGAGTGGGAAAACAACATGAGCAGATTGAAGGTCGGAATCATCTTTGGTGGCGCGTCCGAAGAGCATCCCGTCTCCGTCAAATCGGCGCAAGAGGTCGCCAGGAACCTCGACACCGAGAAGTACGAACCGTTCTGGATCGGCATCACCACGGGCGGCGATTGGAAGCTCTGTGACGGCCCAGGCGCGGATTGGGAGAATGGCAGCGCTCGCCCAGCCATGCTGTCACCCGCCCGAAGTGTGCACGGCCTGCTGGTCATGGGGCAGGAGGGCTATGAGGCGAGACGTCTCGACGTCGTCTTTCCCGTGCTTCACGGCAAGCTCGGCGAGGACGGCGCGATCCAGGGCTTGTTGGACCTCTCCGGCATCCCCTACGTCGGCTGCGACGTCCAGGGCTCGGCCGTGTGCATGGACAAGTCCCTGGCTTACACCGTCGCCAAGAGCGCAGGAATCGCCACGCCGAACTTCTGGGTCGTCGCGGAGAACGAGAAGGTCGACCCCGACCGTCTCCCTTATCCCGTCTTCGTGAAGCCGGCTCGATCAGGTTCATCGTTCGGCGTCAGCAAAGTCACCGACAAAGACGAGTTGCCGAGTGCGCTGAGCGCAGCGCGACAGTACGACTCGAGGGTTCTGATCGAGGAGGCGGTGGCCGGCGGCGAGATCGGCTGCGCGGTCCTCGGGGAACAGTTCGGCCTGATCGTGGGCGAGGTGGACCGCGTTGACCTCTCGCACGGATTCTTCAGAATCCACCAGGAGGACTCCCCAGAGACCGGATCGGAGAACTCGACCTTCATCGTTCCCGCCGACATCTCCGACGAATCGCGCCAGCTCGTCCAAGAGACCGCCAAGACCATCTACCGCACCCTGGGCTGCAAGGGACTTGCCCGCGTCGACATGTTCCTCACCGACGACGGGCGGGTGGTCCTCAACGAGGTCAACACCATGCCCGGCATGACGTCTTACAGCCGCTACCCGCGGATGATGGCCGCCGCAGGGGTGCCGCTGTCCGATCTGATCGACCGGCTCATCTCGATGACACTGCACGGGAAGAAGCGATGAACGACGACTTCGTCTACGTTGACGATCGGGTGCCGGGCGTCCGCTGGGATGCCAAGTACGCCACCTGGGACAACTTCACCGGCAAACCCGTAGACGGCTATCTCGCGAATCGCATCGTCGGCACCCGGTCCCTGTGCGCGGCCCTGGAGCAAGCACGCGAGAAGGCAGCCTCCCTTGGCTTCGGGCTGCTTCTCTGGGACGGGTATCGCCCCCAACGCGCCGTCGACTGCTTCCTACGCTGGTCGGAACAGCCCGAGGACGGCCGGACCAAACTGCGGCACTACCCGAACATCGACCGGCCCCAGATGTTCAAGAACGGATATGTGGCCGCGAAGTCGGGCCACAGCAGGGGCAGCGCCGTCGATCTGACCCTCTATCACCTTGCCACCGGTGAGCTTGCTCCCATGGGTGGCGGCCACGACCTCATGGACCCGATCTCACATCATCGAGCCCGAGGAATCACGCCAACCGAGGCCCAAAACCGTGAGCATCTCCGTTCCATCATGGAGGACTGCGGATTCGATCGGTACGACTGCGAATGGTGGCACTACACGCTGAGAAACGAGCCCCATCCTGATGTCTACTTCGACTTTCCCATCACGTGATCGGAGTCTCCATTGCATCTCGCAGTGGGGACATTTGGAACGCAACGACGAGGTCGTCATGCGGCGCACCGACCTATCGGGGCTGGAGGTCTTCTTGGGTGGCACCGATCCATCGCGACTGCACGACTGGGCCTCCGACGGATACCGCTCAAGCGAGGAATACCTGTTCTGGTCCCGCAAGGTCTGCGGTCTAGCGTGCCTGCAGTCGCTGCTCCAGGGATGGACCGACATCCGGCTGCCGATGGGCGAACTCCTCGCGCTGGCCCTCGACTTGGGCTGCTACGTGGTGGAGCCCTCCGGCAAGGTCCAAGGACTCATCTACCGGCCGTTCATGGCCTGGGTCAGCTCACAGTTCGGATTTCACTGCGAACTGGTCGAGCACACGCCCATTCATGTATCCAGCCGAGAGGTGCGACCCGGACAGGTCATGATCGCGTCAGTATCACCTGAGATTCGCGACCCGAACACCCACGAGCCCCAACGTGGAGGCCACCTCGTGCTGGTCTATGCGGTCGATGACGGTGTAGTGCGGTTCCACAATCCGTCGGGCTACTCCCACAATTCAGACTCTGCAGCGCTACCCATGCATGTATTCGAGCGGTTTCACGCGAACCGAGGAATCTTGATCGGAGGGACATCGTGATGCCAGGCGAGCCGCCACCGCGCGTCGTTGTCGCTGGTGGCCATTCGGCAGGGCACATCGAGCCCGCGATGAACTTCGCCGACGCGCTGCGCCGTCTGGAGCCCACTGCCGAGATCACCGCTCTCGGCACTGTCCGCGGACTGGACACGACGCTCATCCCCGCTCGCGGCTACCCGCTCGAACTCATCCCGCCGGTGCCGCTGTCGCGCAGGCTGAGCAGCGACCTGTTACAGACGCCGACCAGGCTCCGCGACTCGGTCCGGGTAGCCGGTGCAGTGCTCGACCGTGTGCGAGCCGAGGTCGTGGTGGGCTTCGGCGGTTACGTAGCTATGCCGGCCTATCTCGCCGCCCGACGACGTGGCCTGCCGATCGTCGTCCACGAAGCGAACGCGCGGCCCGGAGTGGCCAACCGAGTGGCGGCTCGGATGACGAGGCATGTGTTCGCCGCTGCGCCAGGTGTTCGTCTCGCCCATGCCACCGCGATCGGCATCCCGCTGCGGCCCGCGATCGCCGGGCTCGACCGGGCCGCGCTGCGCGACGCGGCTCGGCAACGGTTCGGGCTGCGCCGCGATGGGCCGGTAGTGCTGGTCACCGGCGGTTCGCAGGGTGCGGGAGCGATCAACACTGCAGTGTCCGGCGCCGCGGCGGCGTTACGGGCGGCCAGCGTGCAGGTCCTTCATATCACCGGGCCGCGGCACACGGTCGACGTGCCGTCCGGCCGCCCCGCCGACCCGCCCTACGTCGCCGTCCCCTACGTCGACGAAATGCAGTACGCCTACGCCGCGGCCGACTTCGTGATCTGCCGCTCCGGGGCGATGACGTGCGCCGAACTGGCCGCCGTCGGATTGCCTGCCGCGTATGTCCCGTTGCCGCTGCGCGGCGCTGATCAGCGGTTGAACGCCGAGCCGGTCGTCGCTGCCGGTGGGGCACTGCTCGTCGACAACGCTGACCTTAATCCGACTTGGATCGAAACCACGCTCATCCCGGTGCTCACCGATCCCGAGCGGATCGCGAAGATGTCAGCCCACGCGTCGGCGGCTGGCGCACCGGACGCGGACGTCATCCTGGCCCGGCACGTGCTCACCGCGGTCGCGGAGCAACGAAGTATCGACTCACGAGGCTTGGAGTGAACCATGCGGGGATGCGTTCGGATGGAGGTCACCAGCAATGATCGCCGGCCGGACGCGCACAGGTTCTACGAGCGACGCGGGTACACCGGCCAAGCTGGAATCTCGTCCCGCTGCCTACGTGACCTGCCGAGCTGTCGTGGGTAGTCGTACCGTGACGCAGAGCCCGCCGCCGGCGCGCGGGCTGAGCGAGAGCGTTCCGTCGTGCGCTTGGGTGATGCTCTTGGCGATCGCCAGACCGAGGCCGGCACCTACATGGTCGCTGCGGACGCGTCCGGTGCCGCGCTGGAACGGTTCGGTGAGCGTGGCGACCACGTGCGGGCTGAGCTTGTCGCCGGTGTTCTCGACCGTGAGCACGGCGTCCTCGGGACCGACAGCGGTGCTGACCTCAACGGTGCCGTATTCGGGCAGGTTGTGGACGATCGCGTTGTGCAGGAGGTTCGTGGTCAACTGCAGCAGGAGCGCATGGGACCCGATGGTCGGGGTGATGTCTCCGGAGGTTTCAATGACGACGTCATGTTTCTCGGCAAGCGGGAGGAGTGTTTCGGTGGCTTCTTCCGCGATGAGCGACAAATCAACGTCATCTCGGGAAAAGGAGCGCTGGTCAGTGCGGCTGAGCAGCAGCAGTGCTTCGGTGAGGTCGATCGCTCGGGCGTTGACGACGCGGAGGCGTTCATCGAGCTCGCTGCTTTCCCGGTTCGGATCGTTGCGAGCGACGTCGAGCAGGGTCTGCGTGATCGCAAGTGGAGTACGCAGCTCGTGGGAAGCGTTGGCTGCGAAGCGCTGCTGTTCGGCGACATGCGCTTCGAGCCGCGCGAGCATGCCGTCGAAGGCGTCAGCGAGCTCTCGGAACTCGTCCTGGCGCCCCTCCAACTCGATCCGGTGAGAGAGCGAACCCCTCGCAGCCGTGCGCGTGGCATCGGCGAGGCGGGTCAGCGGGGCCAGCATCCGCCCAGCGAGAATCCACCCTCCGGCGAGACCGAACACCAGGAGGAACACAATCGCGCCGGCGGCCGCCGGTGCGAAGTCACGCAGTAGCTCGGTGCCCGAAGGCGCGATCACAACCTCGCCAGCGTCCTGTGCCCTCTCCCGGTAGTCGCCCAGGAACCCCGCAAACGCCCCGAGCAGCACGGCGCCGGCCAGCATGAGGAAGCCGGCATAGCTGAAGGTGAGCTTGAGACGAACGCTCAACCCAGGCGCCCTATCCACATTCGCCTCCCTCCCTCCCGGCGTCCGGTCCCGTGTCGATGCGGTAGCCGACGCCAGGCACCGTGGCGATCAGCCAGGGTTCGCCGAGCCGCTTGCGCAGTGCGGATACCGTGATGCGCACGGCGTTGGTGAACGGGTCGGCATTCTCATCCCAAGCCCGTTCCAGGAGCTCTTCGGCGCTGATGACACCGCCTTCGGCGGCCACGAGGACTTCGAGCACCGCGAACTGCTTCCGGGTGAGCGCGACGTACCGGCCGTCCCGGTAGACCTCGCGGCGGAACGGGTCCAGCCGCAGGCCGGCGAGCTCCCGCACTGGCGGCCTGTTGTGGGCACGCCTGCGGTCGAGGGCTCTGAGACGGAGCACGAGTTCTTGCAGCTCGAACGGCTTGGTGAGGTAGTCATCGGCGCCTAGCTCGAACCCGGAAGCCTTGTCGTCCAGCCGGTCCGCAGCGGTGAGCATCAGGATCGGCATGCCGCTGCCTGAAGCGACGATGCGTTCGGCAACCTCGTCGCCGGAAGGCCCGGGGATGTCGCGGTCGAGGACGGCGATGTCGTAGGCGTTGATACTCAGCATCTCCAGAGCGGTGTCGCCGTCTCCGGCGATGTCGGCCGCGATCGCCGCCAGGCGCAGTCCATCGCGGATGGCCTCGGCCATGTAGGGCTCATCCTCGACAACCAGCACACGCATGCTCTCAATCGTAGGAGCGGGCGGATATCGCCGACGTATCGAAAACCGCGTGCAGGCTAGGCCGGCAACACGGTGCCGCCTTGGCCGGCGACATGAGTCATACCGCAGCAGGACGACCACCGACCCCGCAAGGCCGGCTGTCCTCGCAAGGATGTCGACTGCTCACGAGGGCGGGGACTGGCCCGGACGGCACTTCAACACGCGGTGGGGATCGCGCCAATCGTCGCGCCTGAGGTGAGAGGAGGAGGCGAGCGGTAGGGCGGCGGCGCTGCCCTTGCCGATAACCTCATCCGCCCTGGTGCGAGGCGGTGGGCAGTACGTCCAGGGAAGTCGAGTAGTCGCTCGACCGGACGCTTTCGCTGCTGTCAAGCGCCACGGCATGGTGATCGACTGTGCAGCTGCGACTGGCCTACCTCGGTATGACGAACGCGTTCGCCATGCTGCGCCTGCTGCCGATGAACGACTGTGACAAGGACATCGAGATCCTCGCCTTGCGCCATCAGATCACGGTGCTGGAGCGGTAACTCGGAAAGAATAGGGTGCGCGCTTCACCCCGGCTGATCGAGCGTTTATGGCTGCGCTCCTGCACCAGCTGCCACGGAACGTGCTGGGCAAGCTGCGGCTGCTGGTACGCCCGGACACCGTGCCGCGCTGGCACCGCGACCTCGCCGCACACCGCCACGCTGCCCTTTCCCAACCAAAGCGCCCTGGCCGGCCACGCACCGTCCGTGCTTTGGTGCTGCGCCTGGCAAAAGAGAACCCAGCCGGGGATACCGCCGACCGCACTGTGAATTGCTCATCCTGGGCGTGAAAGTAGCCGCCTCGACCGTCTGGGAAATCCTCAAGGAAACGGGGATCGACCCGGCACCCGAACGGAACTCCAGCACCTGGGCGGAGTTCCTGCGCTCCCAGGCCGACGCCCTGCTAGCTTGCGACTTCTTCGAAACCGTCACCCTACCCGGAACGAGACTGTATGTGCTCGCCGTCATCGAGCACACCACCCAGCGAATCCGGATCCTGGGCGCCACCACGCACCCGACCGCATCCTGGGCGACACAAGCCGCCAGGAATCTCGTCATGGACCTCGAAGACGCCAGCTGCCGGGCGCGATACATGATCAGAGATCGGGACGGGAAGTTCCCCGCGCTGTTCGACGCGATCCTGAAAGACTCGGACATCGAGGTCGTGCTCACCGGGATCCGTATGCCCCGCCAGGCACGGTTCCTGATCCGGGACCGCGACGGAAAGTTCCCTGCCCTCTTCGATACGGTTCTGTCGGATACCGGGATCGAGGTCGTGCTCAGCGGCGTCCAGATACCGACGATGAACTCAATCATGGAGAGGTGAGTGCAGACCTGCCGGCGGAGCTTCTGGATCGCGCCTTGATCTGGAACCAGCGTCACCTGCTCCACGTCCTGCGCGAGTTCGAACAGTTCTACAACGAACACCGCCCGCATCGGGGCATGGCCAACATCCGCTCGTTGAACCCCTTACCCACGCCTATCGCAGATCCCGACAAGATCGCTCGCCTGAACATACGCCGACGCGATCGCCTCGGCGGCATCCTCCACGAGTACGAGCATGCCACATGGCCTGCACGGATGAGGTTTTCGGCAAGGGCAACGTCGATGGACGAATCCGTTGCCCGGGTGCGGCGGTTACCGGCGGATGTCCTCATCGGACGGACCGATGGCCCGGCGCCGCCTGGTGGTGCCCACTTGGTCGTCGGCTTCCAGCACCCGATCCGAAGCTTGCGCACCAACGCCGACATCCTGTTCTGCCACGAACGAGAGCTGACAACCTCAGTGCGCCTGTGGTGGGACGAAACGCTGCGCGAATCTCCCGGAACAACCCTGGCCGCCGCGATCACCACGGGCAGGACTGCCTAGTCGCCGCCGCGGCATCAACCCGGTCCGGGTCATGCCGGTCGGTCACGGAGGTGCGCCGGACCCGGTCATCTGGGCTTCCGCGTACTATCTCTGGATGACCTCCACCGGCCGGCATCACCAGATACCGGCAGTCCTGGTCGTGCGGACGGCGTCGGGCGAGTACCGAGTGCGTCAGGAACCGTGTTCGCCGGAAGAATCCCCATCTAGTTCGGCCAGCCGCTGACGGATCGCCTCGGCCTCGCCTGGATCACACAGTGCGTAATGTTCCGCGGCCTGCCCCAGGTATTCGATCACAGCGACGTGGTCCCCCGCCGCTCCACGATCGAGGCGAGCAGCCGGCAGACTTCGCCCTTCCGGCGCGACGAACCGTCACGGCTGAACAGCACCAACGCCTGCTGCCCGCTATCCGCGGCCAGCGTCATCCAGACTGGTACCGAGAACCACCGCTGCCGCCGCCAGAGTGAACTACGTGCCCGGGTGCAACGCCAGCATCCGATATGCCTCAGCGGCATCGGCGGGGAGATTCTCGTAAACCAGATCTAGCGGACCCCGCACCGGTTTCTCCTCGTCGACCTGGAACAGCGCAAGCCCACCCCGTTCAAGCCGGCGCTTGATAAGCCAACCCGGCGACGGCTCTTCGGCCAGCGACGCGACCGCGTGCAAGGCCAGAGGGTAAACGCCGCAGACCGCGATGAGATGCGCTTTGGTCTGGGCATCGCAATCCCACGCGCGCCCGGCCGACGCGTCCAAAAGCGCCACGCTGTGTTCGTCATCGGGCGGACGTACCCGGACCCTGGTGAATCCCAGCCGACGCAACCCCGGCAATTCGTCCCTGCTCGTCGCGACCACGACCGATCCCGCCGAGTTGATCAGAAACGCGTTCACCTGAGCAACGGTCACCGCATCATTGAGCAGCAGAAAGACCCGTTTGTCCGCAAACAGGCCACGAAGCAGATCCGAGCGGTCCGCCACCGTCGCCGGGAGATCGCCAGGTGCCTCTCCCAGCTTCTGCAACGTCCCGTTGAGCGCCTCACCGACCGGCACCATCTCATTGCGGATCGCTCAGCTTGACCTGCAAAGCGCCGTCCGGGAACCACGACTTGTGCTTCGCATAGAACTGCAGCGCAGTGGAGGTAACGCCGATTCCCCCGAGACCATCCAGCGCCACCAAGGCGGGGCGGTCGTCACGCGTGGCCCGTTCGACCTGCACAGCCAACGCAGCCAGAACGTCATCACGATCGATGAACGGATACGGCGGCGGCTGCAACTGGTTCGCCATCACGCGCACTCGTACCTCCTCAACCAAGCCACCCCGGCACGACAGATGCCCATCGCGCCCAGTGATCAATACTAAACACTCGATCACCTGCTCACCTACGATCTCGGCAAGCGGCGGGAGTGTCTGCCGCCGCGATCCCGCCGAGCCGCCGACCACGCATCTCTTCCGGGGCCAAGGCTTGTCCGTGCTGAGCCGGCATGGATAATTCGGGAATGTCGGACGCGGCTTTCGAACACGCTCCCGCAAGTTTCAACACGCTGTTGAGGCGGTACCGCGCACGCGCCAAACTTACTCAAGAGGAGCTGGCCGAAGGGTCCGGTGTCAGCGTCCGGGCCATCAGCGACATGGAGCGAGGAATCGCCAAGGGCCCCCAGCGACGCACGGTCGAGGCGCTCGCCAGCCCATTGGAATTGACCGATGCAGAGCTGGCCCATCTGCAAGAGGTCGCCAAGCAGGGCCGCGCTCACGCCGTGCCCATCGCTTTACCAGCCCCTGTTCACGGGCCAGCCGTCATGAGCGTGCTGCCACCCGACGTCGACGACCTCGTGGGGCGCGAGAACGATGTCGATGCGTTGCGCGCTCTCGCCGAGGAGCTGGCTGGCGGCCACCGGCGATCGGGCCACATCGCGGTGTTGAGCGGGCCTCCCGGCACCGGCAAGACGAGCGTTTCGGTCAGGACCGCGCACGAACTCGCCGAGCTCTTTCCCGACGGTCAACTCTTCCTGAAGTTGCGCGGGATGTCGCCCGAACCGAGCGAACCCGCGGACGTGCTGCACCTGGTGTTGAGATCGCTCGGTGTAGACGCTGTCCAGATCCCAGCCGAGATGGAACACCGGGCAAGCATGTGCCGGTCCCTGCTTCGCAAACGCGCCACTCTGATCGTCCTCGACGACGCCGCCGATGAGGCACAGGTGCGCCCACTCCTGGTCGGCGGGCCGCAGTGCCTCACCCTGATCACCAGTCGCCAAATGCTGGTGGGCATCGAAGGGGCCAGCCGGTTCAGCCTGGACGTGTTGGGCCGGGACGACGCCGTCGCGCTGCTGTCGGCCATCGTCGGGGCGGAGCGCGTGTCGCGGGAATGTGGCGCGTCAGTCGAGTTGGTCGAGTTGTGCGGGCGGCTGCCCCTCGCGCTCCGCATTGCGGGAAACCGCCTCGCGAGTCGTCCCTCGCGGCCGCTCAGCCGACTCGTCGACCAGCTACGGGATCATGGCAGGCGCTTGACAGCGCTCACCGCCGGCGACCTCAACCTCCGCAGGGTATTCGAACTGTCGTACCGTCAGCTCAGTCCGACCGCGGCCATGGTGTTCCGTCGGCTCGCTCTGGTGCCAGCCGATTTCTCGGCGGGCGCCGTCGTGGCGCTCGTCGAAGCGCCAGACGAGGACGAGGCGGACCTCTTCCTGGAAGAACTGGCCGATGCGAGCTTGTTACAGCTGTCTCCCGAGGAAGGCCGGTACCAGTTCCACGACCTTCTCAGGGTGTTCGCGACAGAGCGGCTCGCCCAGGAGGAGGCTCCCGAGGCCGTGCGGGCGGCAGAGGACCGCCTGGTGAATTGGCTGGTGACGACGGCGACGGCGGCGGGCCGGTACTTCAAGCCGTCTTGTGAGGGGGTATCCCCGACGGCGACCTCGTCGTTCGCCGACCACGCCGGTGCGGGCCGGTGGCTCGAGGTGGAGACGGAGAACTGGCTGGCCGCGTTGAAGGGCGCCGCGGCACGGGCCGAACACCAGCAGGTCCTGGACTTGGCTGAAGCCATGCATTGGTTTTCCGAGATCGGCGGCACCGCGACTATCTGGCACGAGGTGTTCGATCTCGGCTTGAGGTCGGCCCTCGCGATCGACAGCAAGCGCGACGAGGCTGCTCAACGCAACTACCTGTCCTGGGTTCTGTTCACGCTGCTGGGCCGTCCGAATGATGCCGTCCGGTTGACCCAGCAGGCGCGGCAGGCCGCTGTTGACGCAGGTGACCTGCGTGAACAGGGCTGGGCAAAGACCTACATGGCCAACATCGAACTCGGTATGGGCCACCCGACTACCGCCCGCACAATGCTCGACGAAGCGGTGATGCTGTTCAGCGAGGCCGAATACCCGCTTGGCCTCCACATCGCACGAACGATGCGGGCCACGTCTTGGCACTCGGAGGGCCGGCTTCTCGATGCAGCTGAAGAGTTCGACGTCTGCGTGAACTACTTCAGGCGATCACCGGACGGCCCGCGTATCCCCGTGGACGACACCAATTATTCCTATCTACTGCTGCGCTCGGCGAAGAATCTGGCCGCACTCGGCTCGCTCGACGTGGCGCTCCGCCAGTGCGAGGAGGCGTTGGAGCTGTTCCGGGCACACGGCTCTGTGATGGGTCAGGCCCGCGCGCTCCATGCCTGCGGGAAGTTCTTGCGCGAGAAGGGGAATCAACCAGATGCACGTGCCCGGTTGACCGATGCGCTCGCACTGTTCGAGCGTGTCGCCCAACCATTGCCCCAGGTCGAGACGCTCTGCGAACTTGCGTCATTGTCGGACGAGTTGGGCGACCCCGTCGCGGCACGCGGCGAACGGGAACGGGCGCTGCCCCTATGCGACATGCTCGACAGTGAGGAAGCCGTCAAGATGCGCGAGAAACTACGCTCAACTGGGAGTTGATCTTACGGAGAACATCCGCCGGATAAGTTGACCCGGAACCCGTCGGTGTCAGGCCATCTCGCTGCCAGAGAGTTCCTCCAACGTGATCTTGCCGAGTAGCACGTCCTGAATGGTGTGCGGGAGCGCAGGCGCAGGTTCGGGCTCCGGCTCCGGCTCCGGCTCCGGCTCCGGCTCGGCGATGGTGTTCTGGTTGGACGGCTCGGCGGTGATCTGGGACAGGTTGATCACAACGGTTTCTTCGTCATGCCGTGCGGTGCGGCGGGCGGAACTGGCGGTGTGAAATGGTCGGACGCCCACGTCAACTCCTCGAGTTTGAGCGATTCGGGAACCTGGATCAAGAATGCGCGCCTGACACGCCTACCGCCATGAAGAACCATCGGCAGAAATAGAAGTGCCGTTCTCGGGAGGCGGAAGATCCGCTAGCCGGCGTGGCGGTCAGCGTTGGTGTTCCAGTGTCTGTTTGAGGTTGCGCAGTGCGTGGTGCAATCGTGATTTGACGGTGCCGACCGGGACGCCGAGTGCGCTGGCTGCGTCCGAGGCGGTGCGGTCGGCGTAGTACACCGCGTGGAGCACAGATCGGTGCGCGGGTACCAGTTTGTTCACCATGGTGGCGACGAACATCATGTTGATCACGGTGTCGGAATGGTCGGTGTTGCGGCCGTGCGTTGCTCCCTCCACCGTTTCCTCGACCTCGACCTCGACGGGCCGTGCGCGGCGCGCTCGGATCCGGTCGATCGCGAGGTTGTGGGCGACGCGGGTCAGCCAGCCCCACACCGAGCCGCGGTCGGGTGTCAGGGGGTCTGCGTGACACCAGGCACGCAGCATTGTTTCCTGCACCACGTCTTCGGCATGGTGCTGATCGGCGAGGATTCGCGTGACGTATGCCAGCAGTCTTGAGTAGTAGGCGTCGTAGAGTCCTTTTAGTGCAGTGTCCGCGTCGTTACTGCACTCGTGACGCCAGGGGGCAGCGTTGCTCGCCCGCTCGAACGCGATCTCTGTCTTAACAGCTGAGACATGAGTCATATGTCGTCTTCATTCGGTTGTCCGCCCCGTCTAGGCACGTGATCCATCGTGGTCTGCTCCACCAGCACAGCGCATCGATCCACCGATTACCACGCAGAACAGGCGGCAGAACCGCCCGGCAGTTTCCTTACCGGTGACTTGCTGGCCGGAACCCCGGTCAGCGGCACCCACGCTGCTGGTCGACGGGATCGAACCACCGGCAGCGGTGGATCAGGAAGGCGGTGAGGGCGCGGCGGTGGGGTTTTCCGCGCGAATGCCGCCCAGCGGGCAACTCCCCGTCCGTTCTGGTCTACAGACGATCTCGCTCCACGAGACCATGGCCGGACGGCTGGTGACCGTCTGGGCCGACCTGCGCAGCGTCCCGACGCCCAGACTCCTTCGACGCCGCTACCACACCCGTACCCGTTCCTTGACCAGATTGCTGGGTGCCGACCACGAACTCAATGACTGCTGCAGCGTGGAAGGTCAACAGGTGGCCGAAAATCGTTGCCCACACCGCCTCTCTCGAACAGTCGAGACCCCAACGTCGACTGTCTCGCCCGCGGCACGACGTCGGCGTGTCGGAGTCACGCGATTACGAAATCGTTGTGTGGTCAGGCGATTCGTTCGAAGACTGCCGACAGACCCTGGCCGCCGATGCACATCGTCTCCAGCGCATAGCGGCCCTGACGGCGGTCGAGCTCGCGGAGCATCGTGGCCAGAATCCGCACACCGGTGGCACCCACCGGGTGGCCCAGCGAGATACCCGAGCCGTTGACGTTCACCCGCTCGAAATCGGCTTCCGCCAGCTTCCAGGCCGTCGTCACCGCCAATGCCTGCGCGCGAACGCCTCATTGAGCTCGATGAGGTCCAGGTCCCCCAGTTCCAGTCCCGCGCGCTCCAGCGCCACCGCGGTCGCGGGCACCGGGCCGATGCCCGTCCGGGACTGCTCGACCCCGGCCGCCGCCCACGTCACCAGCCGCGCCAGCGGCCGCAGCCCCAGCTCGTCCGCGCGCTCGCGCGTGGTCACGATGCAGGCGGCGCCGCCGTCGCTCTGCCCGCTGGCGTTGCCGGCAGTGACGGTGGCTCCCGGATCGACTGACCACCGCACCGGCCGCAACACGGCCAGCGCCTCCAGCGAGATGTCAGCACTCGGGTGTTCGTCCTGGTCAACCAGCACCTCGTCGGCGAAGCGGCCCTCCGCCTGCGCGGCGACGGCACGCTGGTGCGAGTCGAACGCAAGCCAGTCCTGCGCTCTGCGACTGACCGAGTACTCCTTACGCAAGTTCTCGGCGGTCTCCAGCATCCCGCCCGGCACCAGGTAGTGCTTGCCACCGGCGGTAACCCGGCCGCGCCCGATCCGGTCCGACAACGGCGTCGAGTCGCCCTTGAACCCGAAACGCAGACCCAGCGCGTAATGCTCGGCCTGGCTCATACTCTCCGCACCACCGGCGATGACCAGGTCGCAGATGCCGGTCTGCACCCGCATCGCCGCGTCGATGACCGCCTGCAGCCCGGACCCGCACCGCCGGTCCAGCTGCTGGCCCGGCACCGTCACCGGCAGGCCCGCGTCCAGCGCGGCGACCCGCCCGATCGCCGGCGCCTCCCCGTTCGGGTAGCACTGCCCGAAGATCACATCGTCCACATCGGACCCGTCGATTTTAGTGCGGTGCAACAACTCCCGCAGCACGCCGGCCGCAAGGTCGGCCGCCGGGACGTTGCTGAACACGCCGCCGTAACGCCCCACCGGCGTCCGCAACGGCTCACAGATCACTGCCTCACGCATGGCTACATTCCCTTACAAATTCAGATAAACCCGCAGTCATCCCCGTGGGATGTCGTCGATGGGCGTGGCCGGTTCGAGCGACGACAGATCGCCCGCCGGCTCGCCGAGATGCCGGGCACGAATCGCGCTCAGATGATCCCGGCCCGCAGGGCGTAGGCGACCGCGTGTGCACGATTCCGCAGCTTGAGCCGACTCGTCACCGAAGAGAGCGCGTTCTTCACCGTCCGCTCCGAGTAGCCGAGCCCGCCGGCGATCTCCGCAGTGCACCAGCCGTCGGCCATCAACCGCAGCACATCGACCTCGCGCTCGGTGAGCTCCACCGCGTCGGAACCACACCTGTGGGGTTCCAGAAGTTGGCCCGCGTGTCCGACCTGCGGCTATCGCTGCGCTCGCCGGGCAGGGCGTGATCGCGAACCGTGTCCCTGCGTCTGGTTTATCTGATCTTCATACGGCTTGTGGGCTGGCTGGTGTTGCTCGGCCGCTCGTCGGTGTCGAAGGACGTCGAACTGCTGGTGCTGCGTCACGAGGTGCTGCGCAGAACCAACCCGAAACCCCGGATGGACTGGGCCGACCGGGCGGTCTTCGCCGCGCTAATCCGGTTGTTACCGAAGGTGCTGCGAGCGAACCGGTTGGTCACGCCAGGCACGATGCTGCGCTGGCATCGTCGTCTGCTTGCCAGGAAGTGGACATATCCACACCGCATCGGCCGCCCGCCCGTCGATGACGATGTCGCCGTGTTGATCGAGCGCATGGCCAAGGAGAATCACACCTGGGGATACCAGAGGATCCAGGGTGAGCTACTCAAGCTCGGCTATCGAGTGGGCGCCTCGACGATCCGCCGCGTTCTCAAGCGATTGCGCATCCCTCCAGCACCGACCCGGTGCACCGACACGACCTGGCGACAGTTCCTGCGCATGCAGGCCTCGACCATGCTGGCGTGCGACTTCTTTCACGTGGACTGCGCGGTCACCCTCAAACGGGTCTACGTGTTCTTCGTGATGGAGGTCGGCAGCCGGTGTGTGCACCTGCTGGTCACGACCACGAACCCAGACGGGGCGTGGACCACTCAGCAGGTCCGCAACCTGCTGATGGACCTCGGCGATGACATCACCGACTTCCGATTCCTCGTCCGGGACCGAGCCGGCCAGTTCACCACGTCGTTCGATGCGGTCCTTGCTGATGTAGGTATCCGCGTCGTCAAGACTCCCCCACGCTGCCCGCGGGCGAACTGTTTTGCTGAACGGTTCGTGCGCACTGTCCGAGCCGAACTCACCGACCGCCTGTTGATCTTTGGTGAACGGCACCTGCGTGCAGTGCTTACGGAGTACATCCGACACTACAACGGGCGCCGGCCGCACCGTGCCCGCGAGCTTCGGCCACCACGGCCGAGTTACCCAGTTGCAGACCTCGACAGTGAGCGGATCAAACGTCGACCGGTGCTTGGCGGCTTGATCAACGAGTACGAGCGCATAGCTTAACGTCGCAGGTCAGGCATGGGGAGCCGATTCTGGAACCCCACAGGCGACCGGCAGGCCGAGACCGACGTACCCGAGGACACAGCAGCTGACCAGTTCAGCCAGGGATGACCTCAAGCGCCGGCAGTTGGTCGACGATGTCCATCGTCTCCACCGAGACCGTCACGACACGGGCGAGGAGATCGAAGATGGACCGAGGGTTCCCAAGTTCGCCTGACCACTCGTTCGGCTACCGCTCGGTGATCCACTCGACAGTCGAGCGAGAGCCGAGCGTGTAGCGGTGGGCTCGGTCGGGGATGCCTCGCAAGGTGATCCGGTTGTTGTAGTTGGCCGTCGCCCGGTCCACCTTCTCCCCGGCGGCCTTCTGCTCGGGCGTGGCCTTGCCGAAACTCATCTTGCGCTCGCCCTACCGCGAAGAAGTCGTACTCATCGCCCACGGGCTCCACGTCGCGACCGTCGAGCGGGTAGGGGGCTGCGGTCTCGTAATTGAGGTGAAGGTCGAAGAGCCGGCGTCCGGCGTCGGCGTATGAGCTCAGAACTCCAGCGGGCCAGCCACGCCTTCGGCAGCGTTGAGAAGCTCGTCGCCTCTGAGTAGTTCGCCTGTGGCTTCGATGTCGAGTCCGAACAGTCGGTCGGTGGCAGCGAAGGGAACCCGTTGCCGGACCATGTCGTGGATGGCCCGTACAGCCGGAGCACTGTGTTCTGGGACATCGAGTAGATCGAGCGCCTGAGTCGCGGTGAGCAGTTCGATCGCGTGCACGTAGCGGAGTTTGCCGGCTACTCGATAGGACTGCTGAGCGGCAAGATAGGCATTGCTGACCGGGTCCTCTTGGTTGGCGGAGGTTGGTACTGAGTCGACCGAAGCCGGTGCAGAGTCAGCGCGCATCTCCATCAGCAGCCCGGCAGCCGTGTACTGCGGGATCATCAGGCCGTTATTCAGGCCGGGTGTCGGCGCCAGGAAGGCTGGCAGCTCACTGAACGCACTGTTGACCATCCGATCGGTCCGCCGTTCCGAGACCTTCGCCAGTACCGCGGCGTCTGTGGTGATCGTGTCAGCAGCCATGGCGATGTACGTACCGTCGAAGTTTCCGCCCATGATGGCGGTACCATCGCCGGCTCCGTCGGGGACCAGCACGGGGTTGTCCCCGACCGACGCGAGTGCCTCGGCGAGGACCCTGCTGGTGTCAGTGATGAACCGTCGCGCTGCGCCATGGGTCTGCGCGAGTGCTCGGAACATGTACGGGTCCTGAACGCGGTAGTCCCGGAATCGTTTAGCGATCTGGCTGCCGTCTAGGAGTCGTTCCAGGTTCCGCGCGCAGGCAGCTTGCTCGGGGTGCTTGCGCAGAGCGTGTAGCCGCGGGTCAAGGGATCGGGTGGTGCACTTCAGCGCCTCGTAACCCAGCGCGGCGAGCAGGTCAGCCAAGCGCGATTGGTGTGCGATGTCGTGGGCCGCCAGAACTGAAATTCCGGTGACTGAGTGGCAGCCGTTGGTAAGGGTCAGGCCCTCCTTCGCCTGCAGCCGACGCGGGGCGAGTCCGGCCTGTCGCAGTGCTTCGGCACCGTCGACGGTGTGCCCTTCGACGGTGGCGCGGCCCCTGCCGATGAGCACCAGAGCTAGATGCGCCTCGATGGCGAGATACCCGACCGATCCGTTGCCAGGAGCGACAGGCGTGACGCGGCGGTTTAAAAGCTCGCGGATCAGGTCCAGAGTCTCCAGACGGGTCCCGGAGAAGCCCTGGCCGAGACTGATCAGTGTCATCAGCTGGATGGCGCGCACAAGTTCTTCGGAGAGCGGCTCCCCGACGGAAACCGCGTGCGACATCACGATGTTTTCCTGGAGCTGTTCGGCATTCACCCCGTAGATGAGTCGGTTCTCGGCGAGGAAACGATCGATCAAAGTCGCTGATCCGATGACCCGTTCTCGGTATTCGGATGAGAACTCCACTGTCGCGTGGTGGCGGGCGACCGCGACGAACTCCTCGAACGAGATCGGCGCGGACCCGAGTGTGACGGAACTGATCATGGACGTATCTCTCGGAAGCGACGTGGCTCAGGTTAGCGACGGGGAATCAGACGAGTTTCTGGGACTCGGTGTTCGGGGCCCAGAAGTAGGTGATCACGGCACCGAAGGCGAGCACTGCGGCCAGCCAGTACATCGAGTTGCTGACGCCCCAATGGGTGATGCTGATCGGGAGCAGGAAGGTGCCGATGGCCGAGCTGATCCGGCTGGTCGCGTTGAGCAGGCCGACACCGGTCCCGCGGAGCCTGGTGGGAAACAACTCGGGTGGATATACCTGAGTGATGTTGGAGGCGCCCGACATGACGAACGAGTAGATGATGAAGGGGATCATCATCAGCCACGGGTTCGCATGTGCGACGATGCCCAGCACCAGCAGTGACCCTGCCAGGATCACGAAGGTCCACAGGGTGAACCCGCGGCGCGGCATCTTGTCGATGAAGTACACGCCGACGACGCCGCCGACGAGCAGGAATAAATTGATCAGCACGTTCTGGGTGTTTTCGTTCGACACATTCATCGCCCCGAGAATCGTCGACACGAAGGTGTAGATCGCGAAGTAGGGCAGGACCTGTGCCGAGAAGAACAAGATGCCGAACCAGGTGTTCTTACGCAGTGCTGGGCTGAACAGTTCCGAGAACTGACCGGCGTCCTCGGTGTGGGTTTTGGGGATCCGGACGTTTTCGGCCTTCAGATATTTGGTGACGATGGCGCGGGCTTCCTCGGCACGGCCTTTGCTCATCAGCCATCCTGGGGATTCCGGGCTGCCGATCCGGATGACCAGCACGATGGCGGCAGGGATGCAACCGGAGGCGAGCAGCCAGCGCCAGGTGTCGGACCCGACGGTCACGTAGGTGCCGAGGATGTTGGCGATGACATAGCCCACCGTCCACAGCACGGTGAGGGACGAGAGCATGAGGCCGCGGGATTTGCGTGGCGCGAATTCTGACAGCAGCGTCGGCCCGACGGCATAGTCGGCGCCGAGGCCGAACCCGATAAGCAATCGCAGGATGAAGATCGTCTCTACGTTCGGTGCCCAGAACTGCAGCAGTGAGGCGATGGCGATGAGGATGAAGTTGAGCACGTAGACGCGTTGGCGGCCGATCTTGTCGGCGATCGGCCCGAGTATCAGCGAGCCGAAGAACAGCCCGATCAGCGCGGAACTGGCCAGCATTCCCTGCCAGAACCCGTTGACGTTCCATTGGTCGGTGAGCAGCGGGAGCGCGCTGCCGATGATTCCGAGTGCGTAACCGTCGGAGAAGTTGGCTCCGAAGGTCATGGCGGTGACTTTCAGGTGGAATCGTCCGAAGGGCACTTGGTCCAGGGCGATCGAGCCCTCGGCCGTCCCCGTTTCGTCCGTTGGGGTGGGCTGGTTCATCGGGGATCCTATTGGTCGGCGGTCAGGAAGTGGCGGACCGTGGCGAGGTCGGTGGTGAGTGATCGATCGGCGAGATCGTGGTTGAGTTCCCGGCCGATCCGCCGCAGATAGGCGCTCAGGTGGCCGGTGCCAGGGAGTCGCTCGTTGCGCAGGTCGAGCGCTCGGATCGCGGCCAGGAGTTCGCAGGCGAGCACATCGGTTGCCGACTCCAGGCACTGGTGTAGTTGCCGTGCGGCCTGGGTCGAGAAGCTGGAGTGGTTCTCGGTGCCTCGAGAGATGACGACCGATCCCAGGGTGGCCGGTTGCGCGCTTTGCCGCAGGGCGGCCTGTGCGGCGGCTTGGTTGTACTCCAGCAGCATCATTCCGCTGCTGCCGGGAGTGCCATCGGCGAGGAAGGCTGGCAGGCCCGTCATCTCCGGCGATGACAGGTCGGTGACTCTGGCTACCGACAGCTGGGCTAGTGAGGAGAGGGCGAGCTTGACGTGGTCGACGGCGAGGGCGACCGATATCCCGTGGAAGTTGCCGTTGTGGAAGACATCGTGGGCGGCCAGGTCGATCAGTGGATTCTCCGCGGCTGCATTCGCCTCGGTGACGAGTACCCGCTCCAGGCCGTCCAGGCTGTCCAGCAGGGCGCCGGCCACCTGCGGATAGGCGCGAAACCCGTAGGAGTCCTGGACACGTGCTGCCCGGAACTCAATCCCGCTCAGGAGGGTACGTAGTTCGGCCGCCGCCCGGACTTGTCCAGGATGGGGTCGGGCTTCCTGAACCGAGGGTTGCAAGGGTTCCGCGGACGCCCGAACGGCGATGAACGAGAGCCCGGCCGCCACAGTGTGATGGGTGATCCAGCGACGGAGTTGCCCGAGTACCTGACAGGTGCTGGCGATCGTGACCGCGTTGGTTGAAATGATCGGTAACGAATCACCGGGTGTTGGCCTCCACAAGGGTCTTCGGCTGCCATCGCGGAGGGTGGTCTCGCCAGCCAGGCCGAGAGCGATCTCGGCCATCGCGGACAGGTCTCCGGTGCCGATGGCACCGGCGGCGTGCACCACCGGGATCCGGTTTTCCCGGATGGCGATGGCAAGAGCATCGAGAATGCCCGGGTGCATTCCCGAGCCGCCGTGCAGCAGTTGGTTGAGCCGCACGATCATCGCCATCCGGGTCGTGACCGGGTCGAGCACTTCCCCGGAGCTGGTCGCGTGACTACGCAGGAGCCGCAGGTCGTGGGTGATGTTGCCGCTAATTGTGGTGTCGCGGTTGGCACCAACACCGGTGGTCCGGCCGTACACCGCTCGACGTCGAACCACTTGGTTGACCAGGACAGCAGAATCGGCCACCCGGGCTCGGGCCTGCGCGTCGATGGTGATCTCGGGGTGCTCCTGGACGCCAAGCCGGAGCAGTTCGTCGACCGTGAGTGAGGAGCCGTCTAGAAGGGTGACCACGAGATCTCCTTCAGCACCAGCTTCCGCATTGGAACCACTGCCCCGAAGCCTGGCCCGAAGTCAGGCCGTGCGGCCGTAGAAGAGCTGTTGCGTCAAGGCATTCAGCTTGTCGCCGGGGCGCTCTGAGTAGGAGAGGACTGCGTTGATGCGAGGTTCGGCGCCTTCAACCGGGGTGACGCGGTGCAGCGAGTGTTGCCCACGGAACATGGTCAGAGCGCCAGGCTCCCCGGCCAAAGTGATGCGCCCGGGCTGCTCGCCCCGAAGAGCAGCTAGCACTCCGGACGAGTTCTGGTTGTCGGCCGTGCGGAGGTTGTGGAAATACTGGTACTCACCGCCGAAAACCACTGGGTGGAGCATGACCGTGACCGCGAAGGGTGAACGGTCGAAATGCCAGCCGAGTTCGTCGCCCTCGTTGAAAATCATCAAAGACGCGGCACCGAGCGGATCTGCATAGCGGTAGAAGGTCTCCATCCCGAGTGCCTGACCCAGGAATGTCGTCAATTCGTCAGACTCGTAGGCCACCCGGAGCGGGGAGTCTTCGCCGACCAGGTCCCAAGCAATCGTCAGCTTAGAACTGTGCTGCAAGACCGCGGCCGGGTTGTCGGCGGCGCTCTCTGACGGCACCTGCTCGAAGTAGACGTTGTGAGTGTCGTCGGTGCGGTATGCCGCGCTCTGCTTCTCCTGGGCCTCCGCGACCAGACGATCGACCGCTTCCGGACGGAAGAAGCCAGCCAATTGGCATGCTCCTTCGAAGGCGAGCGACGCGTGACAGAAGTCGATCAGCGCGCGACCCTTCCGGCTGTTCAGCTGATCGATCGGGTATCGCTCCAGATCGATGACGTCGCCGAGGGTAACCTTGGTGGTGGTCATGGTGTAACTCCTTCGGAGATGGTGTTGTGCGCACCACATTGCTCGAAGGTTCCCATTACATCCAGCGACAAAAAATACTGACAAATATTCGACTTGCTTATGGGAGAGTCGGGGCATGGACGCTCTGCCCTCGTACATGAAGCTGGATCTTCGGCACTTCGTGTCCTTGACGTATGTAGCCCGTTTCGGCTCGTTCACCGAGGCTGCGACGCAACTCGGGTACACGCAGTCGGCGGTCAGCCAGCACGTCCAGCGGCTCGAGTCACTGATCGGCAGCCAGCTCCTCGAGCGCTCAGCCGGTGGCAAGTCGGTGACACTCACGCCAGCGGGCCGGCTCTTGCTACAGCACGCAGAAACGATCACTGGCGCCATGCAGCGGGTTGCGGTGGACGCTGGGGCGCTGTCCAGGGGCGCCGCCGGGATTCTTCGGGTCGGCTGCTTCGAGAGCGTCGGATCGAGTCTGCTCGCGCCGATCCTGGCGAAGCTGCGGGACGTACTTCCGAAGGCACAAGTTGTCCTGACCGAACTGCCTGATGACGGCGATCTGCTTCAGCTGGTCGAGTCCGACCAACTGGATCTGACCTTCGTCGTCTTCCCGATGCCAGACGGACCATTCGCCACCGAGACATTGATCGAGGACCCCTATGTGCTGGCGGTGTCAAAGCAGTCACCACTTGCCCGCGAGGACGGCCCGGTGAATCTGGACGATTACCCCGACCTACCGCTCATGTCGTATGCGCACCTGCGGACGCCGCACACCCTGGAGGCGCGCTCGGGACGCCCCGGTTACAGGTCCAGGGTGGTTTTCCGCAGCAACCACAACGCCACTCTGCTTGACCTGGCAGCGCACGGCTACGCCGCTGCGGTAGTTTCGCAACTCGCCGTTCTCCCCGAGCGGGCCGACGTACACGCGCGGCGCCTGAGCGGGATCCACCCCCGCGTCATCGGCGTGGGTTGGCACAGCCGCCGGACCCTGTCAGTCATGGCACAGGCCTTCATCGACGCGGCCAAAGACGAGACGCAAGGTTATGGCTTCGCCGCAAGCATCGGCGCACCAACTGGAAGGAACTCCGCCGCCAATTCACCTGCGACGGATGGTGGCCCGCCACCGGCGAGATGACCTTGTTCAACCCGGCAGGAGTGAAGATCCGTTACTACTCCTACCGGGGAACCAAGATCCCTTCGCCCTGGCCGAGCACGGCCTGAGAACACCCAACGCCCTCTGGGATGTGTGGAGAGCCCGGTGCCTGGTAACAGGCACGCCGGGTTCGGGAAGCGGCCCGGAGAAACCCACCGGTGGAAACACCGGCAGGGCGCTCCGGGCCGACTTCGCCTTGACAATGGCCACGGTCGAGCTATGGAAGTACGACCACAGCCGACGCGACGGCGGGCAGTGGAAAGCGTGGCTGTCGTTCAGCCTCGGAATTGAACTGTCATATTGTGCGCGAACGTGGCTTCCGCTCCTGAGCTGAGTGCCTTCGCGATCGCGGTGGCGGCCTGCCCGCCGCTGGCGTTGCTGCTGTCGGTCGAACTGTTGAACCAGGCGTTGAAGCGGCATCGGGTCCAGACTGCCAACGAGACCAGCGCCGAGGCTGAAGAGACCCGATCAAGAGATGCAAGGCCGGCAGATCCGGACGATGTGCCAGCGCCGCGCACGGCCGTCAACAAGATGCCTGGTCAGCACACTTGCAGCGAAGACGCAGGCCCGGAGACATCGCATGGCAATGAAGACGATCCGTTGGTCGAGCAGGCATGTCAGCTCGACGCCGAGCATTGGAACTCGCACCACCGTCCGATCTCGGCCGACACACTCCGCCGACGCCTTGGCATCGGTTCGCGCCGCGCCCGCGCCTTGACCCGCCACGTCCGGCAACATCGCCAACCCGGGGCGGTGTCGTTGAAGCCAGCGCAGTGAGAGCCGGGCCCCGCGGTGGGCTGCCGCACCTCAGGCAGCCCACCGCATTCCATCGTCCGCAGACGATCTCTGCTGAAAAGGCACCAACTACGGCTTCCTCACGTTGATCTTCGAGCACCACGCTCCCATGACCGGCTACCTGAAGAACCCAACGTCGCGAAGACCCCATCACCATCAGCGAGAGGCGGAGCACGAAGAACAGACCTGGCGCGCGACCGCCTTGGCTCGCCGGCCGCTTCTGGAGCGGTCGACCGGTTGGGCTGGCAGAGGCAGACAACCGAACGCACCACAGCCATGCCCGCTAGCGCTATGCCGTCACCAGCACAAACGTCACGAGTGAGCACTACCGTGTCAAGGTAGTGGCCCGCTGCGGCCGACCAGCTGTTTCGCGCATCCCTGCAGGTCAGCGGCTCTTGTTCCTCCTCGTTACGACGGGTTGTCACGCGTTCCCGCGCGTTCCCGTCGCCAGGAAACCGCCATTTGATCATGGCAGTTACAAGGGAGGTCTAGCGACGCCTCCCGGTAGATTCGCAATGCAGACGGCGAATCTAGAGGCAGGTTAGCAGCCGCCGTCTGGCGATCTTGGAGTGCGTTGCGAAGATCACCTGCTTTCGCAACTATTTTCTTTCGATTCTTCCAGATTATCACGGTCATCGCTATCCATAGCCCGATAACAATGACCAGGCCAGCCCATCTGGTAAATTCAGGCTGCGCCCGCCATAGGCCAACGATAACCGTATATCCCAGCAAGAAAGCCAGGACGATTGCACCCGCTAAGCAAAGAGTGAAAATTCTCTGAAAGGTCCGAGCAGCCCTCAGGTCATCTTCGATTTCGTCAAACTTCTTTACCTTCTCCCGATACTCCTCTTGAAGCCTCCTCTCGGCCTCCTCAGAATTAACCCCACCGCTTCCTGTGGGCATATTCCTACCCTGATCAGTCTCGCCAGCCCCAGTCGCCACAAGTCCCCTTCGTTGTCCCTATGCTCGCACAATCTTGTGATCGTATGACTGCACAGAGTGACACGCAAGCACTTTCAGGTGAATACGAACTGACGACTACCAGCGCCATAAACAGCGTTCGTTCGCATGCACTAAACGAGGGACCCCCGCCGAAGCGGAGGCCCCTCGTCGGCCCTGCGAAACGGGTTAGAATGTACCGGCTTCAGCCTGGTTTACCGTCCCCGTGAACCGCGGACCACACGACATGGCCAGACAAACCCCTGGACGTCAAGTTTTTACTTCACCTGCGCGCCGCGTAGTGGACCGGTTGGGCTCGCATCCAAATCCTCCGTGGTTGCGGTGCGCAAGCGAAGCAGCGAGATCGCCATCTTGGCCGCTGAGACGCTGGTGATCAGGAGCAGGCCGGATACATACTGAACGTGTGTTCGAAGGTGTTCATCGGATGCTGGCTCGCCGCATCAGCCCACCGCGGCCGGTCTGGATCGACTTGGACGCCTTGGTGTCGTACAAGCGGGGCCTGGGGCCGGGTGCGGACAAGGTGCCGATGGTCGTTCATGCCCATGGGGTGGAGCTCGACCGCTTGGTGGCGGGCATGCAGCTCGCGTGGCTGCGGTCCGATCGCGGGCAGTGGTTGGGTTGTCCGCCCGGTTTGAGGATGACCGTTGACCGCTCCAGCGTGACCAGCGATCAGGTGGGGCAGTGGTCCCGGAGTTTCTAGTAGTGGGCGTCGCCGTAGTACTCGCCGAAAATCGGGCGGATATGCCTGACCAGTGGTGATCAGCCGTTGGCGGTGCGCTTCTCGGCGATGACGGTGCCGATGGACACCTTGGTAGCGCGGGCGATGGTGCGGATGGACTCGCCGTCGGCGTGCCGGGCGAGGATGATGCGGCGCTTGTCGGCGTCGACGACGCGGGGCCGGCCGCCGGTGCGGGCGCGGGCGGCGTCGAGGCCGTTGCGGGTTTTGCGGACGATGTCGCGGCGGCGTTTTCGGCCAGGGCGAGCGCGAGGTCGAGGTCGAGGTCGAGGTCGAGGTCGAGGTCGAGGTCGAGGATGAGGATGAGGTTGGTTCGGTGTGCTCGCCGGCGGCGATGCCGTCGAGGACTTTGACGGCATCGCCGCGGGAGAACAGGTCGCTGAGCACGAGCAGGCCTTCGAGAAGGTTGCGGCCGAGCCGGTCGACTTCCTGCACGGTGAGCATGTCCCCGGTCCGCATGTAGTCGATCGCCGCGGTCAGTGCTGGACGGTGTATGAGGAGGAACATCGGAACGAAAACCAGCGCTAAGCACTGATCGTGCTGTTCAGACGGCTACCTCTTGCGCACGAAGATCGATTTATAACGTTTTGAGCACCGCTCGTTCGATGGGTCACGTCGAGCTGCTGTTCGACGCAAGCGGCCGAGGATGCGGGTGGTGGCGCGGGTAGGTGCTGCCCCCGACAGGGTCAGAATGTGCGAGGAATCTGCTGATCACTTTCCGTGTTGGAGTTGAGGCAGCCGAACCGCTGGGCGGTTCGGCTGGTCGCCAGAGGTGAGGTCGATCAGAAATTCCTGGTCAGGCTGGGGGGCGCACGGTTGGCGGAGGGCTTCGGTGTCGACCACGGTGAGGTTCTCGCGTAGCCCGATACACAGGTCGCTGCCCGGGGTACGCAGTCGGTAGTGCCGGTCGCCGACGTGCTCGATGTGGAACAGTTGCCCGGATTTGCCCGCGATGCAGTTGTCCTGTGGTTCGAGCATGTCGTTGATGAAGCCGGTCTCCACGACGGTGAGACAGCCCATGACGTGGTTGATGGGGCTTTCCCATTTGATTGTGGCCAGTTCCGTGCCGTCGGGTTGGAGGAACACCCGTGGTCCTGCGGGCTCGGCGCAGGGGCGCAGGACCGCCACGGCGGAGTCGTAGCGTCCGGTGTGCTCGCGGCCTTCGGTCAGGCACAGGTCGGGTGCCTTTGCGGGGCGTATCCGGACCCAGCTGCCCGCGGACGGCAGCGGCAGCACCTCGGGGTGGACGGGGGTGTCGACGGAAGTGGAGGTGACTCCTCTGTCGATTCCGGTCCTCGGCCACCACGCCACGGCTGCCACTGCCGCCGCCACGGCCGTCAGCACCGCCGTGATCACCCAGGTACGCCGTCGCTCCGTCCCGTGCGGGATGGGGTCGGCATCAGGTTCGGTTGCCGGTGCGGCCGGCGCCTGGTCGAGATGCGGCCCCACGGCCAAGCGTTCACGAACGCTGAGCCATTCCGCCAAATACTGCCCATCGCCGCACGCGCGCACGAACACCGCCAGCAATTCCGGTCGGGGAAGCGCGCCACGACGCAGCATGTCCGCGACAGTACTGCGGGGCAGAACCGCGCCCTGTATGGCGGCTTGTTCTTCCAATTGGCGTAAGGTGCGGCCCGAATTCTTTTTGAGCGACCGCAGAAGCGCGGAGAACTCCTCGGCGTCCTGCGCTGATTCCGGTCGGATCCGGTCACGACTCACCGACTCATCTTGGTGGATCATCCGAGTCCGAGGGAATCGGCCGTTCGGAGGTTGTCCGGGTCACCGGACAACCTCCAGCTGACCAGGCAAGACCTGGCATCGCCGTCCGGGACACACTGAAGGGCTTGGCCACACGCCCACCGTCTTGCCAGGCTGGCGAAGCGTCATGGAAGTCGATGACGCGCTCTCCACACGGCGAGCTGATCGTGAACCACCACCGTCGATCGCGATGTGTGGATGACATCCGTTTGTCCTGCTCCGCAGACGCTTCGGCAGGACTATGAAGGAGGAAACCTTGCGACTGTTCCAGAGACTCGGGATTGCCGTCGCTGCGACCGCGGCAGCCCTCGCGACGCTGCTGTCAGCGTCGGCGACCGCTCAGCCGGATACCGTCTCCGCCCCACAGGCCCCCGCAGGCGTGGACTGCACCTGGACCCCCGGGGGCGACCCCACCAGCGTGACGATGACGACCACCAAATCGATCAGACTCAGGTTCGGGCCGGCCGCAGGCTGCAACTTCATCGGGTGGAACGACATGCCGGTGCCCACGACGCTGAAGGCCATCTGCAAGTACCGCAACCCCGATTCGGGCAACACCTGGTACTACGTCAAAGCGGTCGGTGAGGAGAGTTGGGACCCTGGCTGGATCTATTCCGGCAACGTCAAGGACGTTTCAGGGACGATTCGCAACTGCTGAACGCGGCCCTGAATCATGTTCCCAAGCCTTCGAGGGATGCGGGACGGGCAGATTGGCCGCCAGGGTGAGCTTCCCGGGGGGATGCGCACATGAAGGAAATGCCCCTTCGGCTGATCCGATCTAGGACGCCGATGGGCGAGCGGTGATCATTTACCGAAACCGACGCTGCGGATGTGTCGAGAAAGCCCGCACACCCGCAGCGTCGTGCTCGTCCGGACTTGCCCGGGTCGAATTCGGCATCGGGCGACCTCAGCGGAACCAGGAGATTCGATGCGCAGAATGGCGCTATTGGCGGCGCTCACCCTGTCGGTGCCGGCGGTCGCGGCCGCCGCGCCAGTCGATTCGGGCACAGTGTTGGTGGAGTGTTCGGACATGGTGTCGGACGACGAGCGGATCAACGCGGCGATCGGGGCCAGCCCGGTCGGTGCGGAGATCGTGATTTCCGGGCGGTGTTTGATCGACGGCACGATTCGTCTGCTCGGTGACCGCTCCTATCGCGGGACGTCCCGTACCGGGACGGTGATCCGTCAGGCGGACGGGGCGAACCTGGCCGCGTTGGTGGCCAGCGATTCCTACCTCGATGACACGGACTTCACCGGTGCCCCCGTCACACTCCGCTCGTTGACGTTGGAGGGGAATCGGGAGGCCAACCCCCGCGCCGGGGACGGGCTTGTGCTGCGGTCGTGGGCGTCGGTGGTGGAGGACGTCCTGGTGCTCGGGACGAACCGGCACGGGATCCGGGTGACCAATCCCTCCGCGAACGGGACCCTGTTGGGCAACAGTCAGGTCAACGGCCGGATCTCGGCGTGCCACGTCGCCGAGTCCGGAGGCAGTGGCATCCGGGTCGAGGACCCGGGCAACGCGGTCACCGACTGGCAGTTGACCGACAACTGGATCGCCGGCGCAGGCGCCGCCGGGATCAGCCTGGACAACACCGCGGGCTGGTACGTCGAACGCAACCACGTCTACGACGTCGCAGGCGGGGCCATCGCCGCGGAGCGTCTGTTCGGCAGCAGCGTCTCCGACAACTACCTCGAGGGCTTCGCCGGCTTCGGCATCCGGGCCTCCGCGCAGGGCGAGGCGGCGTCGACCGTCGCGCACAACCGGGTCGTGGGCCCTTCGGGCGGGGTGTCGGCCTTCGTGTCGGTGCGCGTCAACTACGGCGCGGCGGCGGTGGCCGTGGTGGCCAACACCATCCGCGGCAGCGGCACCGGGATCGGGCTGGACTACCAGGCCGGCACCGGCACGACGGCGACGATCGCCTCCACCGGCAACCTGGTGACCGGCGTGACCACACCACGCCGCGTGTCCTCGGGCGTCACCGTCACCACAGGCATGTGACAGCGAGGTCCAGGCCGTCGCGGTACTCGCCGGGAATCGGGTGGATACGACGGACGAGAGGCTTCGCGGTCAGGACGTCTGCCGGATTGCGGCTTCCGCGGCGGTGACCTCGCCGTGCACCACGGCGAGGCTGACGCCGACGCCGCGGGCGATCTCGCGCAGGGACTGGCCTTCGGCGCGGCGGGCCAGGATCGCGCAGCGTTTGTCGGCGTCGACGACTCGTGGTCAGCCACCGGTGCGGCCCTGTCGGGCGGCGGATTCGAGGCCGTTGCGGGTCTTGCGGACGATGTCGCGGCGTCGGTCCTCGGCGAGTGCGAGCGCCAGGTCGAGGATCAGGCTGCGTTCGGTGTGCTCCCCGGCGGCGATGCCGTCGAGGATCTTGACCGCGACGCCCTGCTCGAACAGTTCGTTGAGCATGATCAGGCCCTCCAGAAGGTTGCGGCCGAGCCGGTCGGCCTCCTGGAGGGTGAGCATGTCGCCGGAGCGCATGTAGTCGCACCGCGTCCAGCACCTGCGGGGTGAACTGGCGCAGGTATCCGTAGGAGCCGTCGAGCGCGGCCAGATGCCCGTGATCGCGCGGCAGCCGCGGCGCGGCCTGTGCGACCGCGGACCGCAGGCGTGGCCACCCGATCCGCTCGCCCCGGATCAGGCCGCCGATCTGGTCGTCGGGGATTCCGGTGTCGGTGATGATGGTCAGCAGGTCGTCCAGCAGCGCCTGCCGGTCCTCGCCGGCCTTGCCGCGCTCGGCGAGCGCGTCGCGCATCTTGCGTTCGGCGCTGGTGGATTTGGCGAAACGTCACTGACCGGCTTTCGGTGGCGGCTACGACTTGGACGGCGATCGAGACCAATCCGAAGGCGATGTATCCGGTCCAGATGGCCGACGGCATGCGAGCACCCCCTCCCACACGGCTCAGCATGCCGTTGGCGGCAGGGCGCCAACCTGGGACTTTAGTCCTCGTTGAAGGACGGTCTAGTCGAGCTGGTGGCCGGCCAGTAGGCCTTGTTCTCAGAACGGATCATCCGCCGGAGGCTGGTGCGGGTGACAACCAGATCTACCGCGCGATCAGTGCCTTAGAGCTGCCGGATACTCACCAGCCACACGACCTGAAACTAAGATCTCTCGTGTGTCTGAGGCCAGAACGGACCTCCAGATAACGAGGGTGATCGCTCCTGTCCAGACGGCAACCGTGCCCCACCTGCCGAGTTCGGCGGTTCTGATCGAGGGCTTGCCGGAGCGGGTCATCGTCGATGGCAGTGAACTGACGGACCTTGGGCACCTGCGGTTGAGCCCTTCCGCCCCGGACGAGCCTCGCAGCGGGTTGTGTCCCGGCACGCCGATCCTGCGACATCCCGCCGGGAGCACAGGAGGGCACAACGTCCCCCGCTCACGGTCAGATGCAGATCAGCCGCAGCGCTCTGGTGGGTCGAAGATCTGCGTGATGGCGGGTTCGAGTAGCCACCACGTGTGCCAGATGCCGCCGCTACCTTTGCCGCGTCGTGCGCGCAGGTGCACTTCCCCCACCAGCGGCGCCGGGTGTCGCGTCACCAGCAGAGCAGTTTGCCCTCGACAGCAGCATCAAGATCCCAACCATCCGGCAGCGGCTCTACCGGCTCGTCGGGCTCGTCCGGCTCCGGATACAGGAACGCTTTCGCCAGGTCGACCCGGGCCGGAACATGCGGCTTCCGGCACCGGTTGCCGCCGGACTCCTTGGCGGTCGAGCCGACCGTTCGAACACATGGTCTAGTATGACTCTTGTGTGCCCTGACAGCACGCGATCGTTTCCGAGGTAGGGGAATCCCAATCCTGTTGTCAACTGCGTGGCGTTCGATTCCCGAACGCACATAGACTGCGCAGCGTGCCTCGCCTCATCCACCTCAACGGTCCGCCGGGTATTGGCAAGTCGACGCTTGCGCAGCTTTACGTGAACGACCATGTCGGTGTGCTCAATCTAGACATCGATCAGTTGCGAGGCTTGATTGGTGGTTGGCGCGATCGGTTCGAGGAGACCGGGGAGATCGTGCGACCGATTGCGCTGAGCATGGCCGGCACGCACCTGCGCGCTGGACGCGACATAGTCATGCCGCAGTTCCTGGGGCGGTTGAGCGAGATTGAGCGCTTCGAGGCCGTAGCGCACGACAATGGCGCCGAGTTCTGTGAGATTGTGTTGATGGATACCAAGGAACGGTCGGTGGACCGCTTCGCCCGCCGCGGCGAGGACGACGACCTTCCATGGCACCAACAGGTCAAAGAGATCGTGGCTCGTAGCGGTGGACCGTCGCTGCTCGCGGGCATGCACGATCAGCTGACCGAGGTGCTCCGAATGAGGCGGGCAGCCATCGTCGTACCGAGCGTGGCAGGAGCAGTTGAGCAGACGTACAAGGCCCTAACAGCAGCTCTCAACGCAGAGCGTTGAGAACCCCTGGCACACGTGCAAGCACCGACACCCCCGACATGCCTGGTGGGATTACACAGCCGGCTGTATCACCGGTTGGTACATGCGGTTGTCCCGTAAGAGGGCCCACAAGACGTTGAGGCGTCGTCGGGCAAGTGCGAGTACGGCTTGAATATGACGTTTCCCTTCAGCACGCTTGCGGTCGTAGTACGTCTTCGAGGCAGCGCAGTGCTGGATGCCGAGTTGTGCGGATAGGTAGAAGATCCGCAGAAGCCGCCGACTGTAGCGTTGTGGGCGGTACAGGTTTCCAGTGATGCGGCCTGAATCGCGCGGTGCGGGCGCAAGTCCAGAGACTCCGGCGAGACGGTCTGCGGTACCGAAGGAGATCACATCACCGCCGGTTGCGGCGATGAATTCAGCTACCAGTAGTGAGCCAAATCTGGGCAGGCTCTTGATCACGTCGGCTTGGTGATGTGCCCGGAATCGGTCCTCGATGAGCGAATCGAGCTGCTCCCGCTTTGCGGCCGACGGCCGAAGACTTTGCGCCACGAGGGCTGTATGGGCACACGTCGGGACACCCTGCGGTGTATGTGGCCGAGTCCGAGCAGGCCGGGCAGTTCGTGGTGACGGCAAAGGTGGCGGTGCGCACCCCGGCGCGGAGTTCATCTCGGAGGCGGAGGCGGAGGCGGAGGCGGAGGCGGTGGCGCGGCCGTGGGCGCCTCGTGGGTGACGGTGGACTCGTTATTTCTGCCGGTCGCGCAGAGGCGGCCATCCCCTGTTGAGGTGCCGTGATCGGTCAGTTTGGGTGGTGTTCTGTTGCCCAGGCTGCGATTTGGTGCCGGGAAGTGAATCCGAGTTTGACGAGGATGTGCTCGATGTGGGCTTCTGCCGTGCGTTGGGAGATGACGAGGCGAGAGGCGATGGCAATGCCGATTGGCTCGTGGACTGCTTGGTGGTGCGCGACGGTTTGCTCGTACGACGACATCGCTTGCTTCAGGTGTCCCTGCAGAGCTTCGATGATGCCGGAGAACAGCGCCACGTAGCCCAGCGCTTTTTCGTCGTCGAGGTGCCGGCTGATCGTCTGGGCCTGGTTCAGTCGGTCTGCGGCGCTGGTGAGGTCGCCTTGCAGAATGGCCATCCATGCCGCGACGCACAGGCCTCGTGCGCGTTGGTTCGTAGGCTCTGGGGCGAGTGCCAGCGTGCGGTCGAGCCAGCGTCGTCCTTCGCTCACCGCGCCGGAGGCGGCCCAGTACTGCCAGAGAGCGGTCGCCATGACGAGTCCGGTGTGGGTTTCTCCTGGGGTGCTGGCGCAGAATTCCAAGGCAGCTCTGACGTTGGGGTATTCGCTTCGGAGCTGTGTCAGCAGTCGTGTTTGCTCGGGTGTGAACAGCTTGTGCTCGGCTTCGGCGACGAGGTGTGCGTAGTAGTCGCGGTGACGACGAGGTGCGGCAGCCTCGTTGAGGGAGGCAAGTTGTTCGGAACCGTACTGGCGGATGGTCTCCAGAAGTCGGTATCCGGGCTGCGGTGAGTCGCTGTCCAGGAGGAGCACGGACTTGGCGACCAGTCCGGCCACGAGGTCGGCGATGTCGTCGGGGTCGATGCCGTCACCGGCGCACACGTTTTCGGCCGCGGTGAGATCGAACGTGCCCGCAAAGACCGACAGACGCGCCCACACGACGCGTTCGGTAGTGCTGCACAGTTTGTAGCTCCAGTCGATCAGGGCTCGGAGGGTCTGTTGCTGCGGTAGCACCGTCCGCCTACCGGCAGAGAGTAGTCGGTAGCGGTCGTCGAGCCGTTGGACGATCTGCTCCACCGACAGGGCCTGCAGCCGTGCGGCAGCCAATTCGATCGCTAGCGGCATTCCTTCGAGTCGTTGGCACAACCGCACAACGGCGGCTGCGTTGTCGTCGGTGATCGTAAATCCTGGTCGGATGGCCGCCGCCCGTTCCATGAACAGGGTGACCGCTTCGTACTGGGTGAGGGCTTCGACGGGAGGCAGGGGACGTTCCGGATCGGGCAGTGACATCGGCAGGACCGGGTAGAGGGCCTCGCCGGTGACAGCGAGCGCTTCCCGGCTCGTCGCGAGGATCGTAAGGCGGGGAGCCGCCCGCAGCAGACAGTCAGCGAGGTTGCACAGCTGTCGAGCACGTGTTCGCAGTTATCGAGTACGGAACGCGAAGGGCTCGACGCCAAGGAAGCGCTGACCACGGCCTCCGTCACCATCGCCGCGATTCGTGGCCTGCTCCTCCAGGAGGTCCTGACTCCGGCAGTCCACTCGGAGGACGCGGTCGCCTTGATCCTGCGCATGAGCAAGGGCCAATCCGTTCCACGGACACATCCGGGGCCTTGAGCAGGGAGTACTGCAACGACGGCGTGACGTGGGATGCTGAGAGCTGTCGGCGGTGATGATCACCGCGTGGTGGATCTTGCAAGGTGAGTGGCGTCGTTGGATGCCGTGGTGGAGCTGATCTTCAGCCGTTTCGCCAGGT
>NZ_FNOK01000013.1 GCF_900106995.1 Saccharopolyspora shandongensis | reverse complement strand
CAGGTGACCCGCGAGCGGGTCGAGGCGTTCGTCGCCGATCCCGACCTCGTCGGGGCGCGGTTCCAGGACCGGTACCTGGTGGCCACCACCTCCGGCACCAGCGGTCTGCGCGGGCTGTTCGTGCTGGACGAGCGGAACCTGGCCGTGCCGACCGTCCTCTCGTCACGCACCCGCGGCCTGCTGGGATTCCGCGACGCCGTCCGCGCGCTCGCTCGCGGCGGCCGCACCGCCGTCATCGCCGCACCCAGCGGCCACTTCTACACTGTCGCCTCGGCGGAGCGGTTCCGCCGCGACCACCCGCGGCTCGGCCGGATCATGCGGTCCTTCCCGATCGACCAGCCGCTGCCGACCCTGGTCGACGAGCTCAACCGGTACAACCCCGCCAACGTCGCCGGTTTCCTGAGCACGCTCGCGCAGCTGGCCGAGGAGCAAGAGGCCGGCCGCCTGCGCCTCCGCCCGTCGGTCGTCATACCGGGTGGTGAGACGCTGACGGCCGACGTCCGGGACCGGATCGCGGCCGCGTTCCACGCCAAGGTCCGCGCCGCCTACGCCGCGACCGAATGCAACTTCCTGAGCGTTGGCTGCGCGCACGGCTGGTACCACGTCAACAGCGACTGGGTCGTGGTCGAGCCGGTCGACGCCGACCACCGGGCGGTCCCGGCCGGGCAGCCGTCGCGCACGGTCCTGATCAGCAACCTCGCCAACCGGGTCCAGCCGTTCCTGCGCTACGACCTCGGCGACAGCGTCCTGCTCCGCCCCGACCCCTGCCCCTGCGGCAACCCGCTGCCGGCCATCCGGGTAGCGGGTCGCGCCGCCGACGTGCTCAGCTTCCCCGCCGACGGCGGCGGGCACGTCAGCATCTCGCCGATGCTCGTCGGTACCGTGCTGGATCGCGCTCCCGGCATCGACGGGTTCCAGATCCTCCAGACGACGCCCACCACGCTGCGCGTACGACTGCAACCCAGGGACGGCGCCGACGCCGACCGCGTGTGGCAGGCGGTGCGCGATGAGATCAGCCACCTGCTTGCCGAGCACGAAGCCGACCACGTGACGCTCGAACGCGCGGAGGAGCCGCCGCAGCGGTCGTCCGGTGGCAAGTTCCGCCGGATCATCCCGCTCACCACGCCATGAGGATTCGCCGCACCCGGCGGTGAAGAGCTTGCGGTGACCGGCGGTCCCGCGTGCCTGCCGAGATCCCTCGGCAGGCACGCGGCTCGCTAGTGGCCGGGGACTTCGACCTCGGTGCGGTCGCCGGACCAGAGGGTGTGGAAGGTGCCGGGCTTGTCGACGCGCTTGTAGGTGTGCGCGCCGAAGAAGTCGCGCTGGCCTTGCACCAGCGCGGCGGGGAGCCGCTTCACCGCCAGCGAGTCGTAGTAGCTGAGCGCGGAGCTGAAGCCCGGGACCGGCACGCCGGAGAGGGCGGACGTCGCGACGACGCGGCGCCAGGCCGCCTCGCCATCGGCCACGGCCTGCGCGAAGTAAGGCGCTTCGAGCAGGGTGGCGATGTCCGGGTTCTCGTCGTAGGCCTCGGCGATGCGGTTGAGGAACTGGGCGCGGATGATGCAGCCGCCGCGCCAGATCTTGGCGATCCGGTCCTTGTGGATGTCCCAGCCGTACTTCTCGGCGCCGGCGATGATGGCGTCGAAGCCTTGCGCGTACGCGACGACCTTGGAGGCGTAGAGCGCCTTGGCGACGTCGTCGGCGAAGGAGGCGTCGGCCTCCTGCACGGTCGGCCGCGAGTTCACGATCCGCTGCACCGCCTCGCGCTGCGCCGGCTTCGAGGAGACGGCGCGGGCGAACACGGCCTCGCCGATGCCGCCCACCGGGACGCCGAGGTCGAGCGCGTTCTGCACGGTCCACACGCCGGTGCCCTTCGAGCCGGCTTGGTCGAGCACGATGTCGACGAACGGCCGGCCGGTGGCGGGGTCGACCTGGCGCAGCACCTCGGCGGTGATCTCGATCAGGTAGGACTCCAGCGGGCCCTCGTTCCACCTGGCGAAGACGTCGGCGATGGCCGCGGGCTGCAGGCTGCCGACGGTGCGCAGCAGGTCGTACGCCTCGGCGATCAGCTGCATGTCGGCGTACTCGATGCCGTTGTGGATCATCTTCACGAAGTGGCCCGCGCCGTCGGTGCCGACGTGGGTGACGCAGGGCTCGCCCTCGGCGACGGCCGCGATCGAGGCGAGGATCGGCCCCAGGGTCTCGTAGGACTCCGCCGAGCCGCCCGGCATGATCGACGGGCCGTGCAGCGCGCCCTCCTCGCCGCCGGAGATGCCGGCGCCGACGAAGTGGATGCCGGTGGGCGCGATCCGGCTCTCCCGGGCGATGGTGTCGTGGAAGTTCGCGTTGCCGCCGTCGACGATGATGTCGCCGGGTTCGAAGCGCTCGACGAGCTGGCCGATCACCGCGTCCGTGCCCGCCCCGGCCTGCACCATGATGATCGCGGTGCGCGGCTTCGCCAGCGACGCGACGAAGTCGTCGATCGTCTCGCTCGCCACGAAACCGGCCTCCGGGTGCTCGGACAGGAGCTCCTCGGTGCGCGCGTACGTGCGGTTGTAGACGGCGACCGTGTTGCCTTCGCGCGAGGCGAGGTTGCGGGCCAGGTTCGAACCCATCACCGCCAGACCGACGACGCCGATGTTCGCGGTTGCTGTCCTGGTGTCCATGTGGACCTCTCTGGTTCGGGTGGTGCGTGCAGCTTTCGGGTCGTGGGGTCCGCGGTGTACCGCCTGCCATCTTCTCGGCTCCGGTGACCGGATGCAGCCCGGTTCAGAAGGCGAGCAGCACCTTCCCGGACACCGAGGCGTCGGCGGCGACTCCGAGCGCTTCGAGCGTGAGGAGGGCACCGATGGGGCCGCTGCCGACGATGAGTACGCGCTTGCCGCTGAGATCACCGGCCTGAGAGGCGACGCTGGCCGGTTCGGCCAGTGCCGCGACGCGGAGGTCGAGTCCGGCCGCTGGCGCAAGGGGAGCGGTCACGGCGGCATCCACCGCGGGTGCCGCGTCGATCAGCAGGTTCAGTCGCACGATCCCGGCAACGCCGTCGCGGTCGGCGTTGTTCCCCGAACAGGAGGTCTACCGGGCGATCGTCACAGGATCCGGCCTGGGCACGATGATGCTCGCCGCACCGAGGTAGACGTCGATGGAGACGGGCTTGTGGGAACAAGTCGAGGTCCTTATTGGACAGTCGTGCCCGCGGGCTGACCGCCCGGTTCGCTGCCGAGGCGGGCTGCGCCGGTCTCGGGCAGGAATCGGCCGACGTGCCGGTCTGCTCCGGGGGCAGCCCGGCTTCCGCGCGGTCAGGTCGAACCAGGTCGCGACCTCTTCGGCGTAGGCGGCGAGATCTGGGCCTGGTTGGGTTTCGATCAGCGGGGTATGCCGATCTCACGCATGCCGACTCGATTCGGCTTCGGTCGTCGCGAGGTGGACAGGGCCGAGCGTCGGTCGTTTGGCTCGGCGGCCGTCACCCGGGGAACGGCCGAGCGCACGCCGCGCGATCCAGGGTCCGAGGAAACCCGCCACCCATGATCTCCTCCCAGGCTCGGCGCCACCCGGGCAGCGGCTGCCGTTCCGCCAGCGATTCGCTCCAGGCGCTGCCGCTGCCCGGCAGGCTCAAAGGCGCGGTGATGGTCCACGGGCCGACGTTGCGCATGTCATCTGAGAAGTGCGTGGAGTGGGTCGACGTCGTAGTCGAGCGCGCGGAGCGGATCATCCGAGCACTCGGCGGTCGGTACCCGAGCTGGCCGGTTGTCGGCCGATCGCGCGTCCTGCCGCCCGCATCGCGCGCTCGTCCCCGGCGACCAGGATCTGCCGGAACTCGTCGCGGAGGTCGCCGAGATCGGGACCGACCGACCCGACCACGGCGAACCGCGGTATCGAGCGGGAACGCGCGAGCAGCGCGGACACGATCTTGCCCTGACTGCTCTGGGAGTCGATGCGGCCCTCGCCGAGGACGATCGCGTCCGCTTCCGCCAGGTGCTCGTCGGCCGCGAGCGCGTCGAGCACGAAGTCCGCGCCCGAAACGAGTTCGGCGTCGTGCTCGGCCCACATCGCGCCTGCGAAACCACCGGCCGCACCGGTGCCGGGCACGAGTGCGGGATCTCGGCGGAATCGGGCCGCGGTATCGCGCAGCCGTTGCGCCAGTACCGCGACCTGTGCTGGGCTCGCGCCTTTCTGCGGACCGAACACGCGCGCCGCGTCGAGGTAGGGCGTGGTCACGTCGGTGAGGACGGTGACCGGTGTGCCTCGCAAGCCGCCGTGCTCTTCCAGCGCGCACAGCGCCCCGGTTCCGCCGTCGGTCGTGGCCGATCCGCCGGTGGCCACCACGATCCGTTCGGCGCCGTGGCGCGTTGCCGCGGCCATGAGCATCCCGACGCCGTAGGTGTCCGCGGCGATCGGGTCACGGTGGTCGTCGTGGGGAGCCGCGATGCCGCAGACCTCGGCCAGTTCCACGAAGGCGGTCCCGGATTCCGCCACAGCGAACGTGCCACCGCACGCCGTGCCCCACGGGTTGCGGGCCGGAGCGGTGATGAATCGCAGGTCCAGGGGCGCGGCGAGCACGTCGAGAGTGCCTTCGCCGCCGTCGGCGACCGGCATCAGCACCGGGTTGGCCCCGGATTCCGCCAGGCCGCGGCCGATCGCTCCGGCAACCTCGCGCGCTGTGTAGGTCCCCTTGAAACTGTCCGGAGCTACCAGGATTTTCACGCTCGCCACGCCTCCGGGTTAACGGGGTGTTCGGGCATTTCGCCGCGGGCCATGGCGATCGCGTTCGCCGCGCACCGGCGCGCCATCGTGGCGCGAACCGAGCGGGTGGCGCTGCCCAGGTGTGGAAGCAGGGTCGTGTTGGCGAGGTCGGCGAGGCCGTCGGCCACGTCGGGTTCGTGCTCGTAGACGTCGAGGCCGGCGCCCGCGATCTGGCCGTCTCGCAGCGCGGCGACCAGCGCCTGCTCGTTGACCACCGGCCCGCGGGCGGTGTTGATCAGGTATGCCGTGGGCTTCATCGCGCGCAGGACGTCGGCGTCGATGAGGTGGTGGGTGTCGGCGTTCAGCGGCACGTGCAGGGACAGGAAGTCGCTGGTGCGCACGAGTTCGTCGAACTCGGCGTGCTGCACCCGCCCGGCGAGCGGACCGAGGTCGTCGTCGGGGACCGCCCGGCGAGCGGTGTAGCGCACGGTCATGCCGAATCCGAGGGCGCGTTCGGCCGTTGCCCGGGCGATGCGCCCGAATCCGACCAGGCCCAGACTCGCCCCGGTGATGTCGGCACCGAGCAGCAGTTCGGGGCGCCAGCCGCGGAACCGGCCGCTTCGCAGGTACGCATCGGCCTCCACGCAGCGCCGGGCGGTGGCCAGGATCAGCAGCATCGCGAGGTCGGCCGTGGCTGCGGTGAGGACGCCGGGGGTGTTGCAGACGAGGATGCCGTGGTTGGTTGCCGCTGCGACGTCGACGTTGTCGTAGCCGACGGCGTAGTTGGAGATGCCGCGGACAGTGGCTGCGGCGAGCGTGGTCTCGTCGAAGATGTTGATCAGCTGCGCGACTACCACGTCGTGGCTCCCGGAGGAGCACACGGCGGTGAGCTCCTCCGCGGTCAGCTCTCGATCCGGCACCACGACATCGCCCGCCGCCCGGAGCATCTGCATGCCGGGGTCGGGCAGCGGGGTTGTCACGAGGAACGTCGGGTGGCTCATCGGCACTCCTCCTGGTCGTGCGCGAGTGCCCAGGGGAAGGCGGTAGCGCTGGAGCGGGCGCCTTGGGCGGCGCGGGACCGGTTGGGTTCGCCGAGGTCGTCGAGCAGTTCGCCGGAGAGCTCGACGATCCGGGCGAAGGTGTCAGGGGTCAGCCAGTCCGGGCGGAGCGCGAAGAGCAGGTCCTCGGTGCTGGTGTTGCCGCTGGCCCCGGGTGCGAACGGGCAGCCGCCGAGGCCGCCGAGCGCGCCGTCGACCTCGTCGGCTCCGGCGGCGATGGCGGCCAGCGAGTTGGCGACGCCGAGCCCCCAGGTGTCGTGCCCGTGGTAGACGATCCGGCGCGGCGGGGCGTGCTCGGTGATCTTGGTGATCAGGCTGGTGACCTGGCCGGGGACGGCCTGGCCGAGGGTGTCGCAGACGACGATGTCGGCGGCGCCTGCCGCGCGCGGGTCGGTGGCGATGTCGAGGACCCGCCGCTCGGGCACGAATCCGTCGAAAGGGCAGGTGAACGCGGTGGCGATGCACAGCTGGATGCGTCCGCCGGCGTCATGCGCGTGCTCGACCGCCCGGGGCATGGCGGCGAGGCTGTCCTCGGTGGCGCGTCCGATATTGGCCTGGTTGTGGCTGTCGGAGGCCGACAGGCAGTACTGGAAGTTGACGGCCCCGGCCTCGGCGGCGCGTTGCACGTGGCGCGGGGTGGCCACCCAGACCCAGCAGCGGGCGAGCTCGTCGGGGCTGAGCCGCTCGACGACTTCGAGGGTGTTCGCCATGGACGGCACCAGGTCGGCGCGCGCCAGCGAGCCCACCTCGACGCTCGGGACGCCCAGCCCCAGCAACTCCCGGACGACCGCCACTTTGCGCTCGGTGGACAACTGCTTTCCGGTGAGCTGCAGGCCGTCGCGCAACGTCACGTCGCGGAGGGTGACCCGGGGTTGGAATGCTTGCTCGTCAGTCACTTCCGCTTCTCCTCATCGATCGCGCCTTCGATCTGGTCGGCGTGCTGTCCCAGCAGCGCGCCGAGCACCTCGTCGGTGTGGGCGCCGAGTTCCGGTCCGGGTGAGCGAACGGGGAGTGACGTCGGGCCGATGACCGGGACGACGCCGGGGAATCCGATCTCGACGGGCTCGCCCGCGCCGGTGTCGACCGGGAGTTCCTGGATCATCCCGCGGGCGCGGTACTGCTCGTCGGCGCAGATGTCGGCGGCCGTGTAGATCGGCCCGGCCGGGACTCCGGCGGCGTCGAGTGCGGCCAGGACTTCCGTGCGGGAATGGGAGCTCGTCCACTCCTCGATGGCGTGGTCGAGCTCGTCGCGCCGGGCCCAGCGCCCGGCGTTGGTCTGCAGGTCTGGGTCGTCGGCGAGGTCGGGGCGGCCGATCGCCTGCATGTAGCGGCGGAAGATCGAGTCCCCGTTGCCCGCGATGACCACGCTGCTGCCGTCGCGGCAGGCGTAGGCGTTGGTCGGTGCGATGCCGTCCATCCGGCCCCCGACGCGGCGGCGCTGGACGCCGTGCGCGAGGTAGTCGGGCACCAGGGATTCCATCACCGAGAAGACCGCTTCGTGCAGCGCGACGTCGACGACGCGTTCGGCGAGCGGTGGCCGCTCGGTGTTGCGCGCCGTCGAGCGTTGCAGGAGCGAGGCGACGATGCCGAAGGCCGCGTGCAGCCCGGCGATCGAGTCCCCGATGGACACTCCCACGCGGGACGGCGGCCGATCGGCTTCGCCGACCAGGTCGCGCAGCCCGCCCATCGCTTCCGCGACCGCGGCGAAGCCGGGCCGGTCGGCCAGCGGCCCGGTCTGGCCGAAGCCCGAGATGCGGGCCAGGACCACGTCCGGGTTGGCGGCCTCCAGCACGTCCGGCCCCAGGCCCCACTTCTCCAGCGTGCCCGGCCGGAAGTTCTCGATGACGACGTCGCAGTGGCGCACCAGCTCCAGCACCGCATCGCGGCCCCGCTGGGTCTTCAGGTCCAGCACGACCGACTTCTTGCCGCGGTTGATGGTGTGGAAGAGCATCGACGTCGATCCGGCGTGGAGCCGCCAGCCCCGCAGCTCGTCGCCGGTGCCGGGCCGCTCCACCTTGATGACCTCGGCGCCGAAGTCGGCGAGCATCCGCCCGGCGGTGGGGGCGGCGATGTAGTTGCCGAGTTCGAGGACGCGCACGCCCTCCAGCGGGAACCGGCTGCTGTCGTTGCGCATTTTTCCCCTTCAGCAACGTTTTCGTCGGACCTAGCAGGCTGTTCTGGAACGGGTTGCCTTGCGGTTCGGCAAGGCGGCTCTTGTTCTAGAAGCGGCACAGCCGCCTAGTAGTGCTTCGTTAGGCTGGGTGATTGTTGTTTAGTCACAGGAATTTTGGGTCGTTGATCTTGGCGTGAATCTGAGGGTGATGAACTGAGTCCGGCACCGTCTGAGGCTTTTCGCCGAGGAGATGCCGGCGTACCTGCCACTGTCTGAGGTTCCGCTACCCGCACCGCTAGGCAGGACGAGTGCGTACCTCTTCTAAAGGACCAGGCTGAGGGCGAGGATCGGTCCCATCGCGACTACGGATGCGACGGAGACGCCAGCGGAGCAGGTCTTGAGGGTGCCGCGGGTGGTTTGGCCCAGCAGCGACTGCAGGAGCCAGAAGGTGTTGCTGGTCAGGTGGACCATGAACAGCGATCCGGCGCCTGCCGCGAGCGCGATGAGCACCGGGTTGAGGCCCAGCACCGGCGCCAGCGGCGCGAGCAGCCCGGCCGAGGTGATCGCCGAGATCGTCACCGAGCCGACCGCGACGTGCAGGGCCGCGGCCATAAACCAGACCAGGAGCAGCGGCGCCCAGGTGTTGGCGGAGAAGTACTCGCCGAGGATGTCGCCCAGCCCTGCCTGCGAGATGACTGCGGCGAGGCAACCTCCGACGCCGTTGAGCAGCAGGATCGGGCCGCTGTCGCGCAGGCCGCGGCCGAGCGACTCCTCCACAGCGGACTGGCCCAGGTACTTCCGGCCGACGAAGCAGGTCCCGATCAGGCCGAGCATCAGGGCCACGACGGGGCTCGACAGGAAGGACGCCACCGGGTTCTTCCATTCGACCACGTCGGCCAACGCTCCGGTGGCGATCAGGACCAGCGAGACGAGCAGCGGCGTGAACAGCAGTAGGAGAGGTGCCTGTCGCGTTTTCGGTGCGGCCAGCGCGTCAGGTCCGCCGCTGCGGACTGCGGCGGCCAGGGCGGTTTCGGCGGCAGGTTGCGGCAGTTCGTCCACTTCCGGCTTCCACCATCCGCGGGTGAGCGCGAACGTCATCAGGGAGATCGAGATCGTCACGGTCGGGATGACCACGATGAGCCCGTATAAGAGGTAAGTGCCGAGCGGAACGTGCAGCAGTGCGGCCAGCGCCAGCGCGCCGACACCGGGCACGGTGAACACGATCCCGCATTCCAGGCCGATGGCCAGCGCGGTGGCCATCCTGGCGGTTCCGTAGCGCCCCAGCTTCGGCGCGACCGCCTTCGCCAGCGGTCCGGAGATCACCAGCAGCACGTCGAGGTAGATCGACTGCAGGAAGGTCGTGATCGTCAGGGCCATGGCGTGCGGGATGCGCTTGGGCCCGACGACGCGCAGCAGCGCGTCCACCAGCCGTTCGATGGCGCGCAGGTCTCGCAGGACCGCCCCGATGAGCACGCCGAAGGCGACGAGGAGACCGATCTCGGCCATGATGTCGCCGAAACCGCTGGTGATCGCTTCCACCGTCTTCTCAACGCCGAGCCCGGCGGCGAGCCCCAGGTAGCAGGAGCCCAGCACCAGGGCGATGACCGGGTTGAACTTGAACCTGACGATCAGCACCACGATGGCCGCTACCGCCACCGCCGTGTTGATCAGGATTGCCGTGTCAGACATACGCGTGTCCGTTCGTTCGTGCCTCGTTGCACTCCACTGCGCGGACTGAGCAGCAGGATGTTGGCTCACATTATGAGCATGTACCCACAATGCGAGTCAATATCCCTGACGAACGGAAGTCGGGAGATCTGGACGGCGCTCGGGGGCGGATGGTCCGTGCGGCGCGTCGGGGCATGTTCTGCTAACTGTCCTCAAGGGACGGATCGCGGGAAGTCGTGAGCTGTGCTCGACGAGCGATCTTCATTCGGCTCGCGGGGTAGTAGCATCGTGGAAACTCAAGACGCTTAGCAGTCCCGGCGATCGGCGAGGCCGTGCACGTAGGGCTGATTGCCGAAGGACTGCTGCCCAGCGCCAGCTGACGCGAGACGGTCCGCGGGGCGGCCGGTGCGCCGTTTTCGCGCGAAACCGCCAGCCTGTCAGGCGCGGGAGCCGTCGGGACGAGCTTGCCCTGGGCCTTTCTGGAACGACCCTCAACGGCACCCGGCCGAGCAGCCGGGTGCCGTTCGCCGGTCAGCTTGCCGCCGTGTCGCGGAAGGACGCCTTCAGGACGTCGCGGTTGAACCGGGCGATCGTTTCGAGGGGGATGCCCACCGGGCACACCACGGTGCACTCCCCGGTGTTGGTGCAGCCGCCGAAACCCAGCTCGTCATGGGTTTCCAGCATGTTCTCCGCGCGGCCCAGCCGTTCCGGCTGGCCCTGCGGGAGGCTGCCGAGGTGGGTCGCCTTCGCCGCCGTGAACAGCATCCCGGAGCCGTTCGGGCAGGTCGCCACGCAGGCGCCGCAGCCGATGCAGGCCGCCGCCTCGAACGCGCGGTCCGCGTCGCGCTTGCGCACCTGGACCGCGTGCGCGTCCGGCGCGCTGCCGGTCGGCGCGCTGATGTAGCCGCCGGACTCGATGATCCGGTCGAACGCGCTCCGGTCCACCACCAGGTCGCGCACGACCGGGAACGGCTTCGCCCGCCACGGCTCGATCGTGATCGGCCTGCCCTCGTCGAAGTGCCGCATGTAGAGCTGGCAGGTGGTGGTCTCCCGCTGCGGCCCGTGCGCGATCCCGTCGATCATCATCCCGCACATGCCGCAGATGCCTTCGCGGCAGTCGTGGTCGAACGCTACCGGCTGCTCGCCGTCGGTGGCGAGCCGCTCGTTGAGCACGTCGAGCATTTCCAGGAAGGACATGTCCGGCAGCACGTCGTCCACGACGTACTCGCCGAGCCGCCCGTCCGAATCCCGGCTGTCCTGGCGCCAGATGCGCAGGGTGAAACGCATGATCGCCTCCGATCACTGGTAGCTTCGCCGGCTCGGCCGGACTTCGTGGAACTGCAGGTGCTCGCGGTGCAGCACGGGGGAGTTGCCGGTGCCGGTGAACTCCCAGGCCGCCACGTAGTCGAAGTTCTCGTCGTCGCGGAGGGCCTCGCCGTCCTCGGTCTGGTGCTCCGCGCGGAAGTGCCCGCCGCAGGATTCCTCGCGGTGCAGCGCGTCGACGCACATCAACTCGGCGAGTTCGAGGAAGTCGGCCACCCGGCCGGCCCGCTCCAGCGACTGGTTCAGCTCGGCACCGGTACCGGGAACCCGGAGGTCGCGCCAGAATTCCCCGCGCAGCGCGGAGATCTGGTCGATCGCAGTGCGGAGCCCGGCCGCGTCGCGCTCCATCCCGCAGTGCTCCCACAGGATGCCGCCGAGTTCGCGGTGGAAGGAGTCGGCGGTGCGGTCGCCGCCGACCGAGAGCAGCCGGTCGATGTGCTCGCGGACCTCACCTGCCGCCTTGACGGCGTCCGGGTGGCCGTCCGCCACCGTGTCGGCTGGGCAGTCGGCGAGGTAGTCGCCGATCGTGCTCGGGAGCACGAAGTAGCCGTCGGCCAAGCCCTGCATCAGGGCGCTGGCCCCGAGCCTGTTCGCGCCGTGGTCGGAGAAGTTCGCCTCACCGATCACGAACAGCCCCGGGATGGTGCTGCGCAGGTCGTAGTCGACCCAGAGGCCGCCCATCGTGTAGTGCACGGCCGGGTAGATCCGCATCGGCACCTGGTACGGATCCTCGTTCGTGATCCGCTCGTACATCTCGAAGAGGTTGCCGTACTTGGCCTTCACGGCGGCCGCGCCGAGCCGCTCGATCGCGTCGGCGAAGTCGAGGTACACGCCGCGCCCGCCGGGCCCGACTCCGCGGCCCTCGTCGCAGACGTTCTTGGCCGCCCGCGAGGCGATGTCCCTCGGCACCAGGTTGCCGAAGCTGGGGTAGATCCGTTCGAGGTAGTAGTCGCGCTCGGCCTCGGGGATCTGCGCCGGCGGGCGGGTGTCGCCGCGCGCCTGCGGCACCCACACCCTGCCGTCGTTGCGCAGCGACTCGCTCATCAGCGTCAGCTTGGACTGGTGTTCCCCGCTGACCGGGATGCACGTGGGGTGGATCTGGGTGAAGCACGGGTTGGCGAACAGCGCTCCGCGGCGGTGCGCGCGCCAGATCGCGGTGGTATTGCAGCCCTTCGCGTTGGTGGACAGGTAGAACGCGTTCCCGTAGCCGCCGGTCGCGAGCACCACTGCGTCCGCGAGATGGGTAGAGATCTTGCCGCTGACCAGGTCGCGGACCACCACGCCGCGGGCGCGGCCGTCGATCACGACGAGGTCGAGCATCTCGGTCCGCGGGTGCATGGTCACCGTCCTCGCGGCGATCTGGCGGGCGAGTGCCTGGTAAGCCCCGAGCAACAGCTGCTGACCGGTCTGGCCGCGCGCGTAGAAGGTGCGGGAAACCTGGGCGCCGCCGAAGGATCTGGTGTCCAGCAGCCCGCCGTACTCGCGCGCGAACGGGACGCCCTGCGCGACGCACTGGTCGATGATCTGGGTGCTGATCTCGGCCAGCCGGTGCACATTGGACTCCCGGGCGCGAAAATCGCCGCCCTTGATGGTGTCGTGGAAGAGCCGGTGCACGCTGTCGCCGTCGCCGGCGTAGTTCTTCGCCGCGTTGATCCCGCCCTGCGCGGCGATGCTGTGCGCCCGGCGGGGGCTGTCCTGGTAGCAGAACGAGGAGACGCGGTAGCCCAGCTCGCCGAGCGTCGCCGCAGCCGACCCGCCGGCGAGCCCGGTGCCCACGACGATCACCGTGCGCTTGCGCTTGTTGTTGGGGCTCAGCAACCGCGCGGCGAACCGGCGCTGCTCCCAGCGGCGGGCGATCGGCCCGTCCGGCGCCTTGCCGTCGGCGATCGGCTCGCCCTCGGTGTACAGCGGCATCGTTGCCCTCATTTCAGTATTCCGGTCACCACGGCGAACGGCACGGAGAGGAATCCGGCGGTGATGGCGATCGAGACCCCGAGCGCGGTCAGCCTCGCGGCGCGCTGCCGCGCGGCGGTCATCGCCCCGAGGCTCTGCAGGGCGCTCCACAACCCGTGCCGGATGTGCAGGCCGAGGGAGCAGGCCGCCAGCGCGTAGAACAGCGCGATGTACCAGCGCTGGAAGCTGGCCACCACGTTCCGGTAGACCTCGCCGTGCACGCCGTGCGGGTTGACGTCGCCGGTCGTGAGGTCGAGCACGTGGTAGACGACGAAGAAGGCGAGGATCACGCCGCCCCAGCGCATGGTGCGCACCGCGTAGCCCGCCTGCACCTTCGGGCGGCGCTGGTAGCCGACCGGGCGGGCCGCCCGCGCCCGGCGCGCCAGCTGGTAGGCGGCGGTCGCGTGCAGCAGGACTGCGGCCAGCAGCACGACCCGCACGATCCACACGAAGCCCTCGTACTCCAGCAAGCCGTCGAACAGCCTGCGGAGCCAGACCGCGTACGCGTCGATGTTGGCCGGCGAGATGAAGATCTTGAGGTTGGACAGCATGTGCACCACCACGTACAGCAGCAGGATGGCACCCGATGCCGCCATGGCGATCTTCTTGCCGGCCGTCGACGACCACAGCCTGCCGATCGACGTCCGGCGGCGTCCGCGCCCGGCCGCGCGATCGCGGGCCAGGTGTGCTCTGGAGCCCGCGGGCTCGACTCGTTCGTCTTGGAGAGTCACGGAAGCAAGCTAGGCACGGTGTTCCGGCACTGTCCAATATGGTGAGACGCTGGGCTCGATAGCCCGAGGCGATCGCCGCTCGTGAGGCGCCACGCCGCACCGCAGGTGTGGCCCAGGTCTCGGCGCCGGATGCTCCGGATGTCACATCGGGCTCGCCGCCATCGTCGGTTCTCCGGGACGTGATGGAGAGGGCTTCCGGGTCTGCCGCGACGCGATCAAGATGACCGGTAGTACCTCCGAAGGAACTGTCCACTATGGATGACAAGTTCGCGCACCCGCTGGTGCCGATCATGTTCGGGTTACAGCGTGGCGCACTACCGACTACGCGGTGCTGGTGCCGCCGCTGATCTCCGCCGGGTGATTCCGGTCAGCCCGGTCTTCCACCGATGAACTCGACCCCGCTGGGCAGGTCGCCGGTGGCGGCCGCGCTGTGCAGGAAGCCCAGCAGCTCGGTCTCGAACGCGCGAACCGCGTTCGTCGGCGTGGTGTCGGTCCTGCGCGCGAGGCCGATCGTGCGGCGCAGGCCCGGGCGCGCGAGCCGGGTGCCGCGCAGGCCGGGGCGCCCGGAAAGCACCATCCTCGGCACGATCGCCGCGCCCAGCCCGGCCTCGACGAAGCACAGCACGGCATCCATCTCGCCGCCCTCCACGGCCAGCTTCGGGGTGAAGCCGGCCTCCGCGCACGCGCGCAGCGTCGTCTCCCGCAGGTCGTAGCCCTCGCGGAACATCACCATCTGCCGGTCGCGCAGCGCTTCGATCGGGATCGGCGCGCCCGGCCGCTTGGCGCCGGTGGCGGCCGTTGCGACGACGAGCTCCTCGGTCAGCAGCGGCGTGATCGACAGCGAGGGCTGGTCGCTGACGCCGCCGGTCGGCAGGACGACGAGCGCGAGGTCCAGCTGACCGTGCAGGAGCGCGCTCGCCAGGTCGCGCGATCCGTTCTCCCGCACGGAAAGCCGCACGCCTGGGTGCTCGCGGTGGAAGGTGCGCAGGGCGTCGGCGAGGACCGTCACGCACAGGCTCGGGGGCGCGCCGAGGCGGACCAGCCCGCCGTGCACGCCGACCACGTCGGCCGCTTCGCGCCTGGCGACGTCCGCGTCGGCCAGCATCCGGGTGGCGATCGGCAGCAGCGCCTCGCCGGCGGGCGTGATGAGCACCGAGCCGCGCGCGCGGACGAACAGCTCGGCGCCCAGTTCCGCCTCCAGGGCCCGGATCTGGTTGCTCAGCGACGACTGCGCGACCTTGACCGCTTCGGCCGCCTTGGTGAAGTGCAAGGCGCGCGCGACGGCCAGGAAGTAGCGAAGCTGCTGCAAGGTCACCTGGCACCACCCCGAGAACCGAGTCCGCGTTCTGCGTAGAGCATGCCTGACGGCGGACGCGACTTCCCGGTGGTGCCGCGCTCCTGGGTGCGATGTCACAACCCGCACGTGCCGGTCGCGGTCGGCCGGGGCCAGGGGGCGTCGACGGGATCGCCGAGATCCCGGACTGGACGCCGACATCGTGCGGCCGCTGTCGGCCAGTGCGGAGCTGCCGGTTCTGTGTGACGGTTAGCGATAGCTGGCATTTGTCAGCCGTAGTTGGCATCGGCTGATGTTCACGAGGAACTAGGGGGCGGCGAGTGCGGTTTCCGCGCTGCACGGCGTCTCCCTTGGCCCCAGATCACGCCAATTGAGCGACCACACTTTCACCGCACCGCCGACTCGATGGCCTAGCATGCAGTCCTCGTCGCCGACCCCGATACGTGCGAAAAGCGCCACGCCGACGTCCGAACCCTTGACCTGGACGAAGATCTGCGGCGGGATGCCTGCAAGCCCGGTCTCCGGGGCCACCGGCGGGGTGGGCAGGCCAGTGGCCAATGCTGCGCGCACATCCTCTTCGCCGGGTGTGGCTGGCAGCGCGCCGAGAGTGGTCTCCAGGGCCGGGGCGAAGTCTGACGGAATGTCCCGCCTCGGCAGGGGCGGCGGGGTGATCGCGGTGGCGCTCTCCGGGCAGATGATCCGGGATGGGCCCGAGGAAACCCCGTCATAGTTGAACTCGACGCTGTAGCAGGCGTCGAACGCCGGGGTGTGTTTCCAACCGCTGTCGATCTTGTTGCGATGGATTCGCCAGACCAGGCGCGCCATCGGGTTTCCGGGGCCCTTGTGGTCCAGGTCCGTGGCCTCCAGCACGCTGAAGTCGCCGCTCTTGCCCAGTGAGGTGGCCAGCGCGGCACGGGCGAACCCGGCGGCGTCCGCCTGCCGTGGGTAGCTGATCGCCAGAGCCAGAGTCTCGGACTGCCGATCGGTTTCCGCATCGCCCGCAGCTGAATCGCCGCCGTCGATACCGCATGACGCCAGTAACAAGCCCGCACACGAGATCGTCACAATCCGGCGTAACGGAATCATGCCGCACAAGCTAGCAATGTCGGGATGACAGCTGCATGAGTAGTTCCACTCAGCGATCCAGCGACAAGAAGCGCTGACAACGGTCGGCCTTGCCAAGTACCGCTGACCGACGCTGCCAATTACCGTTGACACGTTGCCCCAGACGGCCTGTTCGCAACGCGACGACAGTGCCAAGTATCGCCGACCGTCACATTCTGGTGGCGTTGGGAAGCGCCGCGACCTTCCTGGCGACATGGCCGACGGATCCGCCTGCTCGTCGGCCCCGATCTGGAGCTGGCCCGGGCGACCGCCGGGAATCCGGGGATCCCGGCGGCACTCGCACGGCGCCTGGTCGACGTGGTCCTCTCGCCGCCGTGACCACTCAGAGGCGGCCGCCGGCGTTGGTGTCGCCGGAGAGCCGTTGCGCCAGGTACACCGGGACCGTCGAGAACACGATCAGCACGGCCGCCACGACGTTGACGATCGGGGCCTGGTTGGGCCGGAACAGGTTGTTGAGGATCCAGATCGGCAGCGTTTCCATGCCGGTGCCGAGCGTGAAGGTGGTGACGATGATCTCGTCGAAGGACAGCGCGAACGCCAGCAGCCCGCCCGCCAGCAGCGCGGAGCGCAGCATCGGGAACGTCACCAGGCGGAACGTGGTGGCTCCGCCCGCGCCGAGGTCCATCGACGCCTCCTCCAGGTTGCCGCCCATCCGCCGCAGCCGGGCCACGACGTTGTTGAACACCACCACGATGCTGAACGTCGCGTGCGCGACGATGACCGTGAACAGGCCCAGGTCGATGCCCAGGATGGTGCGGAAGGCGTTGTTGAGTGCGATGCCGGTGACGATCCCCGGCAACGCGATCGGCAGGATGATCAGCAACGACACCTGGTCGCGGCCGAAGAAGCGGAACCGCTGCAGGGCGAACGCCGCCATCGTGCCGAGGACCAGCGAGATCGCGGTCGAGGCCACGCCGACCAGCGCGCTCGTCGCCAGCGCATCGAGGGCGCCCTGGTTGCCGAGCGCTCGGTGCCACCACTCCAGGGTGAAGGACGACGGCGGCCAGGCGAACGTGGTGTCGGCGTTGACCGAGTTGAGCAGCACGACCAGCAGCGGGAAGTAGATCATCGCCAGTCCGAGAACGAGCGCGCCCAGCAGCACCAGCCGGGTCGTTCGGGAAGCACTCATCGCAGCGGCTCCTAGAGGGGCTGTTTCGGGAGTGGGCCGAGGTCTTCGAAAGGGGTTCCGGGGCCGCGATTTCCATAGAAATCAAAGGTTCGACCTTGATGGAACTTGCGGGGAACGCGGTCGCGGAGCGGGGTTCAGAGGTTGTCGAGGGCGCCGGTCCGGCGGACGGCCGCCAGGTAGCAGAGCATGATCACGACGGGGACGGTGGCCACCGTCGCGGCGAAGGGCAGGTTGTTGGCGGCGCCGATGTTGTCGTAGACGACGTTGCCCAGCATCTGGTTGGTGCCGCCGACGATCTTGACCGCGATGTAGTCGCCCAGCGACAGCGAGAACGTGAAGATCGAGCCCGCCACGATGGCCGGGAAGACCAGCGGCAGCACCACCGACCGGAAGCTGCGCCACGGCTTGGCACCCAGATCGCTCGAAGCGTCCACAAGGGAGTCCGGAAGGCGTTCGAGGCCCGCGTAGATCGGCAGGATCATGTACGGCAACCACAGGTAGGACAGCGTGATGACGGTGGCGAGCAGCCCGTAGCCGGGGGCGTCCAGGCCCAGCGGGCTCAGCAGCCAGTGCACCACGCCGTTGCCGGAGAGCATGACCCGCCACGCGTAGGCCTTGACCAGGTAGCTGGCCCACAGCGGGGTCATGATCGCGATGACCAGCAGCCGTTGCGCCTTGGGCGAGGCGAACTTGGCCATGTAGTAGGCCATCGGGAACGCGATCACCGCGTCCACGACGGTGACCAGCAGGGCGATGCCGACCGTGCGCAGCGTGACGGTCCGGTAGACCTCGTCGGTGAGCAGCGTCGCGAAGTTGTCCAGCGACCACTCGATCACCACCTGGCCGGTGAACGGGTCGGTGCTCCAGAACGCGGTGATGAACAGGGCGGCCAGGGCGCCGAGGTAGGCCAGCCCCAGCCACAGCATCGGCGCGGACAGCAGCAGTCCCAGCCGAAGCCGCGGTCTGCGGTAGAGGAAGCTCGACGACCGGCGCGGAGCGCGCTCGGCGGAGGCCGTGGTTGTCATCTCTTTCGATCCTCGCTCGTCGGGGGTGGGCGGTCGGTGGATGCCCCTCGCCTCCACCGACCGCGGCTCGCGTCAGCCCTTGATCTCGGTCCAGGCGCGAGTCCACTCGCCGTAGTCCTTGCACTTCACGTCGGTGCGCCCGTCGAGGCACTGCTCGATCGGCGTCGTCCAGTACCAGATCTTCGAGGCGTAGTCGGCGTCCCCGGCGTGGTAGGTCGTGCAGTGGTTGCGGTCCTCGGTGAGCTCGCACGCCTTCGGGTTGGCCGGGGATTCCCCGAAGTACTCGGCGACCTTGGCGTTGGCCTGCGGGCTCACGATGTGGTTGAGCCACTTGTAGGCGCAGGTCTTGTGCTTCGACTTCGCCGAGACCATCCAGGTGTCCGACCAGCCGGTGGCGCCTTCGGTGGGCAGCGTGGCGGCGACCGGGGCGCCTTCGGACTGGGTCAGGTTCACCGTGACCTGCCAGGCGGTTCCGACGTTCGCGTCACCGCTCTTGAGGGCCTGGCTCTCCTTGAGGTAGTCCGACCAGTACTCGCTGACCATCGGCCGCTGCTGCTTGAGCAGGTCGACGGAAGCCTGGAACTGCTTGTCGTCGAGCGCGTAGGGGTTGGTGATGCCCAGCTCGGGCCGGTGCTTCATCAGGTAGAGCGCCGCGTCGGCGATGTAGATCGGCGAGTCGTAGGCGACGATCTTGCCCTTCTGCGGCGAGTTCGGGTCGAACATCACCGACCACGAGTCGGGGGCGGGCTGGACCTTGTCCGTGCGGTAGGTCAGCAGGTTCGCGCCCCAGCCGTGCGGCACGCCGTAGGAGGTGCCGTCGACGCTGTTCCACGGCTTGTCCTTCAGGAACGGGAACACGTCGTTGTAGTTGGGGACCAGCGCGGTGTTGACCGGTTCGACGTCGCCCGCCGCCACCAGCCGCAGCGAGGCGTCGCCCGATGCGGAGATCACGTCGTACTGGCCGGTCTTCATCAGGTTCACGGCCTCGTCGGAGGTGCCGAACGGCTTGACGTTGACCTGGCAGCCGGTTTCCTGCTCGAATGGCGTCACCCAGTCCACCGCGGGGTCGTTGGATCCGTCCTCGGCGTAGCCGGGCCAGGCGAGGACGTTGAGCTCGCCCTCGGGCTGGCCGAGTGCGTTGAGGGCGGGCAGCGCGGGCGGCTTGAAGCCGTGGCCGCCGGGCGGCGGGTTCGAGGAGCCGGCCGTGCCGCAGGCGGCGACTGCGGTGGTGGCGGCCAGCACGCCCGCGAGCAGGCCCATCTTCTTGCGGTTGCGCATCGGTTTTCTCCTGTTCGTCGGAGGGATCAGCGATCGGCTTCGGTGAGGCGGAAGCTGTGCTCGTCGCGCCAGACGAGGCGGACCTTGCTGCCCGCGGGGTGGTCGAGGTCGGCGGTGCCGGCATTGGGGCGCACCACGGAAAGCCGCGCGCCCGCGTCCAGCGACACCTCGTAGCGCACCGACGCCCCGGCGTAGACGGCGTCGGTCACCGTGCCGGCGGCGCTGGTTTCGCCCGATGCCGTGCCGCGGTCGAGATCGGCGTGGATACGGATCTTCTCGGGCCGGATGCTGTAGACGCCCGGGCTGCCGATGACCGCTTCCGCGCTGGAACCGCTGAGCAGGTTCGAGGTGCCGACGAAGCCGGCGACGAACGGGCTGGCAGGCCGTTCGTAGACCTCCGCCGGGGTGCCGACCTGCTCGATGCGCCCCTGGTTGAACACCGCGATGCGGTCGCTCATCGTCAGCGCCTCGTCCTGGTCGTGGGTGACGAAGACGAACGTGATGCCGACCTCGCGCTGGATCTGCTTGAGCTCCAACTGCATCTCCTGGCGGAGCTTGAGGTCCAGCGCGCCCAGCGGTTCGTCCAGCAGCAGCACCTTCGGCCGGTTGACCAGCGCGCGCGCCAGCGCCACGCGTTGGCGCTGGCCACCGGAGAGCTGCGAGGGCTTGCGGTCACCGTGCTCGCCCAGCCGCACGCTGCGCAGCGCCTGCAGGGCGCGCTCGCGGCGCTCCGCCTTCGGCACCCGCTTGACCCGCAGCCCGTACTCCACGTTGCCCAGCACGGTCATGTGCGGGAACAGGGCGTAGTCCTGGAAGACCGTGTTGACGTCGCGTTGGAACGGTGCCGCCCGGCTGACGTCCTGGCCGTCGAGTTCCACCGTGCCGCTGGTGGGCAGCTGGAATCCCGCGATCATGCGCAGCACCGTCGTCTTGCCCGATCCCGACGGCCCGAGCATGGAGAAGAACTCCCCGCCGGCGATGTCGAGGTCGACCCCGTCGACGGCGTGCACCTGGCCGAAGGACATGCGCAGATCGCGCAGCCGCACGGCGGGCTCCGCCTCGCTCGCCGCCGCGGCCGTCGGGCTGCCGGCCAGCGGTGAAGTTGAATTCGGCGACATCGTCTGCCTTTCCTGTTCTAGAGGCGGGTCTGGACGTGGCTTTGCCTGTTTTCGTTGAAGCGGCGCAGCCGTTTGGCCCACGCTCGCAACCTGCACCGCCGCGGGTTCTCAGGCGGTGCCCGCCCTTCTGGGCTACTGGGCGAGGACAGCCCCGATGCCGCGTATTGGGCATGCGTAAGTCGGGGATCCCGGAGTCCAGGCCGCGGCCGTAACTCCCGCAGGGGGCCGCTACCCGCACCGCCACGCAAAATGCGTTTGGAAATTCAAGGCTGGTCAGAAAGCGCTCATGACGTGCTTGATGCGCGTGTAGTCCTCCAGGCCGTACAGCGAGAGGTCCTTGCCGTAGCCCGATTTCTTGAAGCCGCCGTGCGGCATCTCGGCCACCAGCGGGATGTGCGTGTTGATCCAGACGCAGCCGAAGTCCAGCTCGCGGGACACCCGCATGGCGCGCCCGTGGTCGGCGGTCCACACCGAGGAGGCGAGGGCGTAGTCGACGCCGTTGGCGTTGGCCAGCGCTTCGTCCTCGTCGGCGAAGCGCTGCACGGTGATCACCGGGCCGAAGACCTCGTTCTGCACGATCTCGTCGTCCTGGCGCACATCGGAGATCACGGTCGGTTCGAAGAAGTAGCCCTGGTCGCCGACGCGCCGCCCGCCGCTGCGGACGACGGCGTGGTCGGGCAGCCGCTCGACGAACCCGGATACCCGCTGCAGCTGGGCGGCGTTGTTCAGCGGGCCGTAGGCCGCATCGTCGTCGTCGGGCTTGCCGGTCCGGGTCGCGCCGGCCTGCTCGACCAGCGCGGCGACGAACTCGTCGTGCACCGATTCGTGCACCAGCACCCTGGTGGCGGCGGTGCAGTCCTGCCCGGCGTTGAAGAACCCGGCGGCGGCGATGCCTTCCGCGGCGGCGGCCAGATCGGCGTCGGCGAAGACCAGCACCGGCGCCTTGCCGCCGAGTTCCAGGTGCACGCGCTTGAGATCGGTGGCCGCGGCCCCGGCGACCTCGATCCCGGCGCGCACCGAGCCGGTGATCGAGGCCATCGCCGGGATCGGGTGCGTCACGAGCTCGCGGCCGGTGTCGCGGTCGCCGCAGAGCACGTTGAACACGCCCGGCGGCAGGAATTCGGCGCAGATCTCGGCCAGCAGCAGCGTCGACGCCGGGGTGGTGTCGGCGGGCTTGAGGACCACGGTGTTGCCGGCGGCCAGCGCGGGCGCGATCTTCCAGATCGCCATCAGCAGCGGGTAGTTCCACGGCGTCACCTGCGCGCACACGCCGACGGGTTCGCGGCGGACGTAGGAGGTGTGCCCGGCCAGGTACTCGCCCGCGGCCTTGCCCTCCAGCACCCGGGCCGCGCCGGCGAAGAAGCGCACCTGGTCGAGCACCATCGGGATTTCCTCGGCGTGGGTGAGCGCGAGCGGTTTGCCGGTGTCGGCTGATTCGACGCGCACGATCTCGTCGGCGCGGGCCTCGATCGCGTCGGCGATGCGGGTCAGCGCGAGCTGGCGTTCGGCGGGGGTGGTGTCGCGCCACTTCCGGAACGCCGTCGACGCGGTCCGCATCGCGTGGTCCACGTCCTGGGCGTCGGCGACGGGCGCGGTGCAGTAGGGCCGGCCGGTGACCGGATCGATGATCTCGGCGACCCGGTCCGCGCGGGAATCGATGTACTCGCCGCCCACGAAGTGCTTGAGCTCCACTGGATAGCTCCTAGTCAGAGGGGCAGAGGGGGTCTCGGTGGGACGAAAACATATAAGACCATATGTAATATGACAAGGCCTTCCGGCAAGATTGGTTCCGTAGGACCGAGAGGAGCCGGGGAAGCACATGGGCGAACGGGTGCCGCATCGCGCGCGATCAGCGATGTTCGCGCCGCTGGACCAGACCGGCCGCGTGGAGGCGGTGACCAGGCGGCTGGTCGACGCCATCACGCTGGGCCTGCTCGCCGACGAGGAGCAGCTGCCCAGCGAAGCGGAGCTGGCCGGTCAGTTCGGCGTCTCGACGGTCACCATCCGCGAAGCGCTCATGGCCCTGCGGCAGCAGGGCCTGGTGGAGACCCGGCGCGGGCGCAGCGGCGGCAGCTTCGTGCAGGCCCCGCGCGACCACGGCGGCGAGTTCTGGCGCGAGCGGCTGCGCGACGTGAGCCTCGGCGAGCTGCGCGACCTCGGCGACCACTACGCGGCCATCGCCGGGGCGGCCGCCCGCCTCGCGGCCGAGCGCAGCTCGCCGGAGGACCTCGAGCGGCTCGAACAGACCGCCGACGACGTGCGCGGTACCAGCGGGAACGACACCGCCCGCGCGGAACGGCAGTTCCACCTCGAAGTCGCCGCCGCGGCCCAGTCGAGCAGGCTGACCCAGCAGGAGGTCCAGTTGCAGGGCGAGCTCGGCGCCGTGCTGTGGCTGTCGGCCGGATGCGGCGGGGGAGCCGACCGCTCCCACTCCGAGCACCGCGCGATCGCGGAGGCGATAGCGCGCGCCGATGGCCCGCTGGCCCGAACGCTCACGGAGAAGCACATCCTCGCGGCCGTGGACCGCGCGGCCGAAGTCCACCTGGAACTGACCCGGTAGCAGGGCATTCCGGGCACCCGGCACATGCGCCGCGAAACGGCTTGGCGCAATGCGCGCACCGGCTGGAGGCATGCCGCTACGCTGACCCAACCCCAACATCGGCAGCCGGCGACGCAATCGGCACGTGCATGAGGTGGTCGCAACGTGAAGGACACGCGCACACTGGTCGGCGACGAGATCATCGACCACGTTTCGACGCTGGTGGAGGACGTCTTCGCGCGCTTGGCGGCGATCCGCAGCGGCGCCGAGGCCCTGCTCGCCGAGGATTCGTTGCGGGCCCGCGACCTGGCCCGGCTGCGCCCGGAGGTGGTCGGTGCCCTCGGCGAGCTGGTGACCGGGGCCGGTTTCATCACCGCGCCGAACCTGCTGGTCGACCAGGAGCTGGGTTTCCAGTGGTGGACCCTGACGCCGGGCGAGGAACCCGTGCAGCTCCTCATCAGCCTGGACCCGGCCAGCGAGCACTTCCTGGACTACACGCGGCAGCCCTGGTTCACCATCCCGCGCGAAACCGCGCAGCGGCACATCACCGGCCCCTACGTCGATTACCTGTGCAGCGACGAGTACGCGCTGACCTTCACCGTGCCGCTGAACGTCCGGCAGGGCTTCGCCGGAGTCGTCGGCGCGGACGTGTTCGTGAAGGACTTCGAGCGCGCGGTGTTCCCGCACCTGCGCGACTTCCGCGGCCGAGCCGCGCTGGTCAACTCCCAGGGCAGGTTCATCGTTTCCAACAACGTCGGGCAGGCGACGGGCGCGCTCGCCCGCGAACTGGACGTGCCGGCGTGGTGGAGCGCAGGCGCGATCCCGCGCGCCGAGAACGGCGTGGTGCTCAGGCGCTGCGGCGAAACGCCGATCGCTCTCGTGGCCGAGCAAGCCGGATCCGCCGCGTCCTGACGCCGTTCCGCAGCAGTCACCGGATGCTCCCGCGCGGTGTGGGCCGTTCGGCAGAAGATTGTGCCGGTATCGCTGGAGGTTCGGCCGTCGGCAGGGTCAGGACCATGGTGAGCCCGCCGCCCGGGGTCTCGTCTGGGGTGAGCGTGCCGTGCATGGCCTCGGTGAGGCCGCGGGCGAGGGCGAGCCCGAGCCCGACGCCGGTGTTCTTGTCGCGGTCGCCGAGGCGTTGGAACGGCAGGAAGATCTTCTCCTGGTCTTCCGGCCGGACGCCTGGGCCGCGGTCGATGATGCGGACTTCGACGTGGTCGGCGAGCGCGCTGGCGGTCACGAGCACGGACCGGCCGGGCGGGTTGTAGTGCAGGGCGTTGCCGATGAGGTTGGCCAGGACCCGTTCGAGCAGGCCGGGATCGGCGAGGACGTCGGGCAGCGCCTCGGGAATCTGGATCCGCACCCGGCCGTTCGCGTCCAGGCCGTCGAGCGCCTGCGGCACGGCATCGGCGACGGCCAGCTGCCGGGTGGCGATGCCGAGGGTGCCGGACTGCAGGCGGCTCATGTCGAGCAGGTTGGCGACCAGCCGGTCCAGCCGGACCAGCGATTGGTAGGCGGCGTCGAGGAGTTCGGCCTCGTCCTCCTCGCTCCAGGCGACGTCGTCGCTGAGGAGGCTCTCGACGGCGGCGGAGGCCGACGCCAGCGGGGTGCGCAGGTCGTGGCTGACGGCGGCGAGCAGCGCGGTGCGCATCTCGTTCGCCGCGGTGAGCTGCCGGGATTGCTCGGCCTGCTCGGCCAGCCGGTGCTGGTGGAGCGCGACGGCGGCCTGGGTGGCGAAGGCTTCGAGGACGCGGCGGTCGGCGGCCGGGAGGGTGGGGCCGCGCAGGGCCAGCGCGAGGTCCTCGCCGACGGCGATGTGGGTGTCGCCCGCGTCCGGGCTGGGGCACGGCGGCGCACCGGCGGCGTCCACGACGTGCCAGGCCCGCGGATCGTGCTGTTCCTCCGGTGTGCGACCGGATTCGGGCCGCCGCTCCAACAGGGTCGCGGAGTCCTGCGCGAAGGTTTCGCGGAGCCGGGACAGCAGCGCGGACAGGGGGTGTTCGCCGCGCAGGACGCTGCCGGCGAGGTTGGACAGGACGGCGGCTTCGGCTCTCGCGCGGGCGGCTTCGCGGGCGCGGCGGGCCGCTAGGTCGACGACCGCGCTGACCGCGATCGCCACGACCGCGAAGACGATCAGCGCGAGGAGGTTGTCGGGGTCGGCGATCGTCCACACGTACAGCGGCGGGGTGAAGTAGTAGTTCAGCACCAGGAAGGCCGCCAGCGCTGCGGAGATCGCGGGCCAGCACCCGCCGACGAGCGCGATGCCGACGACCAGCACGAGGAACAGCAGGATCTCGCTGGGCAGCGAGAGGTCGTTGCGCGCGAGCTCCAGGAGCGCGGTCAGCAGCGGAATGCCGAGCGCTGCCAAGGCGAAACCGGCGATGCGGCGCCGCCAGCCGACGCCCGGCGCGAAGGTGGGCAGCCACTGCCGGTGGCCGACGCGCTCGTGGGTGACCATGTGCACGTCAATGGGGCCGGAGCGGGCGGTGGTCGTGACGCCCACGCCGCGCGAGAACAGCTGCGCCAGCCGGCCCCGGCGGGAAGCGCCGAGCACGAGCTGGGTGGCGTTGACGCCGCGCGCGAAGTCCAGCAGCGCGCTGGGGATGTCCTCGCCGACGACCTGGTGGTAGGTGCCGCCGAGGTCCTCGATCAGGGCGCGCTGCCGCGCCAGGTGCGCGGGGCTGGCATCGGAAAGCCCGTCGCCGCGCACGACGTGCACCGCGAGGAGGTCCGCGCCGCGGGCGCGTTCGGCGATTCGGGCGGCCCGGCGGATCAGCGTCTCGCCTTCGGCACCGCCGGTGAGCGCGACGACGACGCGTTCGCGGGCCTCCCAGGTGCCGGTGATGTCGTGCGCCGCCCGGTAGCTGTCGAGCTGTTCGTCGACCTTGTCGGCCAGCCACAGCAGCGCGAGTTCGCGCAGCGCCGTGAGGTTGCCGACGCGGAAGTAGTTGCTCAGCGCCGCGTCGATCTTCTCGGGCGGGTAGACGTTGCCGTGGGCCATCCGGCGGCGCAGGGCCTCCGCGGTCATGTCGACGAGCTCGACCTGTTCCGCGCGGCGCACCACTTCGTCGGGCACGGTTTCGCGCTGCGGGATGCCGGTGATGTGCTCGACGACGTCGTTGAGCGATTCGAGGTGCTGGATGTTCACCGTGGAGATCACGTCGATGCCCGCGTCGAGCACCTCCTCGATGTCCTGCCACCGCTTGGTGCGGCCGGAACCGGGCACGTTGGTGTGAGCGAGCTCGTCGATCAGCGCGACCTCCGGGCGGCGGGCGAGGACGGCGTCCACGTCGAGCTCGGTGAACGCGGCGCCGCGGTAGCCGAGCGTCCGGCGCGGGAGGACCTCCAGGCCGTCGAGCAGCTCGGCGGTGCGGGGGCGGTCGTAGGTTTCGACGTAGCCCACGACCACGTCGGTGCCCCGGTCCTGGCGGCGGTGGCCCTCGCAGAGCATGGCGTAGGTCTTGCCGACGCCGGGCGCGGCACCGAGGTAGACGCGCAGTCGTCCGCGTGGCATCCGCCTCACCTCCGCGGTGCGGATCGGCGCACGGCCGTTCGGGTGCTCACGACCAGTGTGCGCACCCCTTCCCGGCTCACGCCACGGGCCGGGACTCCCGGGCCGGCGGCACCGCGGCCTCGGGGGAGGAAGCGGCCTTGGCGAGTCCGCTCGCAGGCTGCACGGCCCTGGGCGCCGGGATGGTCTCGAGGACCACCGGCCGCTCGTGGCGGGCGGCCCAGGCCTTGCCCAGGAGCGCGCCGAGCAGCGCCGCACCGGTCAGCGCGGCCAGTCGAACGGCGTCGCCGGAGTCCCAGCCGAGATCGCCGTGGGAATGCACGACGAAACCGTTGAACAACATCCAGCCCAGCGCCGCGGTGACCAGCGCGCCGGTGGCGTTGCGGACGGCGAGGCCGTAGCCGCCGGCGACGAGGCACAGCACGACCAACCCGGCCACCTGCCCGCCCGACCACCAGACCGCCACGGCCGTGGGCGCCATCCCCGCCACGACCGCGAAGAAACCGACCGCGGACGATGTCGCGGGCCCGGCCACCGACCGGCGAACCAGGCCACGCCGGAACATGATCATCACGACGCCCCCGGATCTGATGAGCACCGTCCTCTGTCGGCGGTGACGTGTTCAGTGAAGCTCGCCGAGCGGCGCCGGAGCGGGCTCTTGACGCGATTCCTACAGGCAGCGGGCGGACCTTGACGGCGGGATGACTCCGCGGCGGCGCCCGTCGGAGCCGGAGGCGGCGATCGCGGGCAGCGCCGGTTCGCCACAGGAAACCACCAACAGCACCGGGAAACCGCCGCCAGAGCCTGGCTCCGGTCCGCCGGCGAACGACGTCAGTCGTCCAGCAGCCGGGCCATCGCGGTGCTCGCCTTGAGTCCCGAGCCGGTCAGCACCGCGACGACGACGTCGTCGCCGGTGAGGTGGCCGTCGCGCGCGAACCGTTCGAGGGCGGGCACCACCTGGGCGCTCGTGGGTTCGGCGTAGAGGCCGGTCCTCGCCAGGGCGAGCGTCGCCGGGCGCAGTTCTTCCTCGGGCACCGCGGTCATCGCGCCTCCGCTGGCGCGGATCGCGCGCAGCACCTCCTGGTCGCGCACGGGGTGCGCGATGGACGTTCCCTCGGCGAGCGTCGGGGCCCATTCGGCCGGTTCGACGCCGTCCGCGCCGGAGTCGAACGCCCGCACCAGCGGGCTGCACCGCTCCGGCTGGCTGACCAGCAAGCGCGGCACCCGGTCGATCTCGCCCGCCCGGTGCAGCTCCCCGAAGCCCGCGGCGCAGCCCAGTACCAGGCTCCCCGCGCCGGCCGGGACGACCACCGCGGACGGGGCGGTGAAACCGAGGTCCTCCCAGATCTCGTAGGCGATGAGCTTGATGCCGTCGAGGAAGTGCGGGTGCCAGTTGTGGCTGGCGTAGAAGCGTTCGCCCGACCGGCGGAGCGCCTCGTCGGCGGTGTCCTGCCGGCTGCCGGGCACGAGTTCGACCGACGCGCCGTGGATCCGGCTCTGCAGGATCTTGGCCGGGGACGTCGACTCGGGGGCGAGGATCTGCGCGTCGATCCCGGCCGCCGCGCAGTACGCGGCGACGGACGAGCCGCCGTTGCCGCTGGAGTCCTCCAGTACCGCGGGGACGCCCTGCGCGCGCAGGGTGCTGATCATCACCGAGGTGCCGCGGTCCTTGAAGCTGGCCGTGGGGTTGGCCGACTCGGACTTGACCGCGACGTCGAGCCCGGCCAACCGGCGGTGCAGCAACGGGGTCAGCCCCTCGCCGAGGCTGACCGCCGGGGTGTCGGGCAGAGCGAGCGCGGCGGCGTAGCGCCATTGCGAACGCACGCTCGAGTCGATGCGTTCGCGGGTGATGCCGGGCAGCGGCTCGACCAGCAGGGGAGATCCGTCGTCGCCGCACCAGCGCGGCTCGTCGATCGGGTAGCGGCGGCCGGTGCGATCGATCAGCTCGGCCGAGCGGGCGACGCCGTCGAAGAACTGCAGATCGTCGAGCTCCGGCAGATCCACGGCGTCCTTCTTTCGTCTCGCGCAACACTGTTGTGCCGAATCAGGTCTTTTGGGTCCACTTCGTGCGTCCTACGCTACCTGGAAATCGCCCGTGGGACGCGGGGCGAGGTTCGGCCGATCCGCCGGCGAAAGCCCATTTCGACTGCGCCGCAAGGAAAATGCGGCCACCGGAGGAATTCCACCATGACCACTACGTATCGCATTGCCGTGATCCCCGGCGACGGCATCGGGAAGGAGGTCGTGCCCGAGGGCGTGCGGGTGCTGACCGCGGCTCACGCCGGATCTGGGTGGCGAAGCACGACCGCGGAGCTCGGAGCCGCCGTGGCCGACGCGGTCCGCGACTCCCGCTGAGCGCACTCCCCGCCGAATTTGGCACTGCTATCTCGAAAACGATCGATCGCGCGGGTCGATCGCGCCGTTTTCCCCGCAACTCTCAGAAAGATCTCAACGATGAGCACATCTGCAGAAGTCGCGACGAGCAGGACGACCACGCGGATCGGCGGAGTCGTGACGGTCATCGGCGCGGCCGCGCTCATCCAGGGCGTTGCACTGAGTACCTGTGTCGGTGATCGGGTTGCTGTTAGCGTTGCCCCTCGACAGAGGGAGAGAAAGAGCTTGTCATCGACTGTGTTTCGTTTCGATGGGGATCTGGAAGTACGGCGGCTCGGATTCGGGGCCATGCACTTGCCGACGGAGCCGGGCCCGGCCCGCGAGGCCTCTCTCGCGGTCGCCCGGCGGGCCGTGGAGCTGGGCGTCACGCTGATCGACACCGCGTACATGTACGGCGGGGGAGCCAACGAGGAGCTCCTGGCCGAAGCGCTGCACCCCTACCCGGACGAGCTGCTCATCACCACCAAGATCGGCGTCGCCCGCTCGGAGGCCTCCGGCGAGTGGGAGCTCAACGGGCGCCCGGCCGTGCTGCGCGATCAGGTCGACCGGGCACTGCGCCGGCTGCGCGTCGAGCGGATCGAGCTGCTCCAGCTGCACCGCATCGACCCAGGGACACCGCTCGCCGACCAGGTCGGGACGCTGCGAGACCTGCGGGACGAGGGCAAGATCGCCCGGATCGGGCTGTCGGAGGTCACCGCCGGGGAGCTCGACCAGGCGCGGCAGATCGTCGAGATCGCAAGCGTGCAGAACCGCTACAACCTGCTCGACCGCGAGCACGATCCGGTCCTGGAGGCATGCGATGCGGCCGGGATCGCGTTCCTGCCGTGGCGCCCCGTCGCCTGGGGCGGGTCGGGGGCGAGGGCCGAGGTCGCCGCCGTGGCCGCGGAACTCGACGCCACTCCCACCCAGGTGGCGCTGGCCTGGCTCCTCGACCGCTCGCCGGTCGTCCTCCCGATCCCGGGCACGGCCCGGATCGATCACCTGGAGGAGAACCTCGCCGCGGAACGGCTCCACCTGACCGGTGCCCAACGCGACCGCCTCGACCACCTTCCCGGGGCGCCGTAATACGCCGCCACACTGGTCCACAAGGGACGGAGGTCGGCAAGAGCCGCGCGGGTGTCGGCGGTGTGGCCGGTGGGGCTCATCGGGACGTGCGGTGGGCCAGAGGTGTTCAGGGCCATCTCGGCCGTGGTGCTCGTCAGCGAGGCGGGAGGAGGGCTTTTGGCTCTTGCTCGGCCACAACGCCTGCCCAAGCCTGGAGCACAAGGGCGCATGGCCGCTTGCGGGGCACCAGGCTCCCTGATGAGCACGGAGGAGGGACTCCGATGACGGAAGCGACTCAGTCAGCTCAGCCGGAGCGGCCGGGCATGGCGGATGGGGTGTGCAGCGAGTTCACGGTTTTCACGAAGATCAAGCCGGGCCACGCGGATGCGCTGCGCAAGGACCTCGACGACCTTAGGAGCGGATCGTCCAAGGAGCAGAATCGAGCAGCGTTGAATGAGATCGGCACGTTGCACGACGCACGGCATGCGATCTTCGATGACGATACCCGGCACATGTTCGCCAGCGTGTTCGACGGGTCCTGGGACACCTACATCGATGACTTCGCCAAGACGGTTGTCGGGGCGAACTTCGAGAAGATCTTCTCGCACGCGGAAGGGTTCCCCGGCATCGCCGATCCCAGCGTGAAGGACTGGTTCGTCGCCCACCAGGCGCCTGCGGAATTCTTCATCAGCTCCTACCCCGATCTCACCGTCCAGCAGATCTGGAAGAACCAACGCGTGAACGAGGCGTTCCAGGCGGTGCTCGACACCCCCGAGTTCCGGGCGGCGCTCGACGATCCGGCCAACGCGGCGCTGCTGGCCACGCCGGCCTTCCAGAAGCTGCTCGACGAAGCCGCGGGCTGACGCCGAGGAACCCTCCCCGAGTCGATCACAGGTGCTCTTCGGGTGATCGGCGGGTTGTGGTGCCAAGGCCTCGGCGGTCGACCGGGGCGTGGAATGGGCAAGCCAGGCCGCAGTGGCGGGTGGGAGTGCGTGCCAGCCGCGCGGCGACATCCGAGTTGTGCGGAGACCTGATACGGGGGCGCTACGGTCATGGACGCAGCGGAAAACAGCAGTACACCGAGCGTGAGCGTCGAGATCGATGATGTCCAGAGCGGAGCGCTTCGTCCCCGGCCGGTGCCGTACGTCGGCAGGTTTTTCTTCCTGCGCGTTGACGACCGCCTAGCCGGGCGTGCCCTGCTGCGGCGGCTGCTCCCGGCGATCGATGCAGGGCTCCCCAGCGTCGATCCGAGTCAAGGTGCCTGGGTGGCCGTGGCCTTTACCTACCAGGGACTACGCGCCCTCGGGGTTCCCCAGGAGTCGCTCGACAGTTTCCCGCTTCCGTTCCGGCAGGGCATGGCGGCGCGGGCCGCTGTGATCGGCGACGTCGGCGAGAATGATCCGGCCCAGTGGGAGCCGCCGTTCGGAACCCCTGATGTTCATATCGCGGTGAGTGCGCTCGCGCCCGATGCGGCGAGCCTGGAGAAGGCGCTGGAGCGAGAACGCGCCGCCCTTCGGGAGACACCCGGTGTCGAGGTGATCTGGCAGCAGGAGGTCCAGCAGCTCCCCACCGGCCGCACCTCCTTCGGCTTTCGCGACGGCATCAGCCATCCGAGCATCGAGGGGGTCGGGATTCCCGGCTCCAATCCGCACGAAGCCCCTCTCAAGGCCGGTGAGTTCATCCTCGGCTACCCCGATGAGACCGGAAACCTGCCGCCCATGCCGCGGCCCGAGGTCCTGGGGCGCAACGGGACCTACCTGGCTGTGCGCAAGCTTCACACCAAGGTTGCGGCCTGGCGGCAGTACCTGCGCGCGAACACCTCCAGTCCCGAGGAGGAGGCGTTGCTGGGGGCGAAGATGATCGGACGCTGGCCGAGCGGGGCACCGCTGACCCTCTCCCCGGAGCACGATGATGCGGAGTTGGCCGCGGATCCGCGCCGCAACAACGACTTCCTCTACCGGAAGGACGACGATCGCGGCTTCAAGTGTCCCGCTGGTGCGCATATCCGGCGGGTGAACCCGCGCGATGCCAACATCATCGGGGTGGCGCGGATGCACCGCATCATCCGTCGCGGTACCAGCTACGGCCCGCCGCTGCCGGAGGGCGTGCTCGAAGACGACGGCGCCGATCGTGGACTCGTCGGGGTCTTCATCTGCGCCCACCTGGACCGGCAGTTCGAGTTCATCAAGTCCGAGTGGGTCAACGATGGCAACTTCATCGGGTTCCCTGGGGAGAAGGATCCGGTGGCCGGGCACCACGGCGGAACGGGCAGCGTCACCATCCCGGGGAAGCCGGTCCGGCGCCGCCTGCAGAACTTGCCGAGCTTCGTCGTCACTCGCGGTGGGGAGTATTGCTTCCTTCCCGGCCTGCGTGCCCTGCGCTGGCTCTCCGAGCTGGAGAACTGAGTACCAGGACCGATTCACCTCCTCGGTCCGCGCTCTCGTCGCCGACCCGCAGTGCTGGCCGGGCGGTTCATCGACCGCATGACGAAGGAAGGTCGAGATCATGGCAACAGGGTTCATCCCATACACGCGGGACGTCGAAGTCGCTGATCCCCAGTTCGACCAGAACCTGCAGACGGTGATCGGGAAGACGGAGCGCTACATTGCCGAATCGGTCGAATCCGAGGGCACCGGCCGGGCTGTCCGCGACGCGCATGCCAAGGGATATGGACTGGTCCGGGGGGAAGTCGAGATCCTGGGCGGGCTGCCCGCCGAGTACGCGCAGGGTGTTTATGCCGCGCCGGGAAGGCATGGGGCGCTCATCCGCTTCTCCAATGGTTCGCCCCACGCCGGGGCCGACGCGCGGCTCGGCGCGGCGACCGGACTGGCGCTGAAGATCTTCGACATCGACGGTCCGACTCTGCTGGAGGACGAGCCTGACACGCGCACTTTCGACTACGCCAACATCAATGCGCCGATCTTCTTCTGCAACACGGTCGAGCACTACCTGTTCATCCAGGACCTGTTCCTCCAGGCCCCGGCCTACTTCGCGGAAGGTCGCCCTGGAGTGCATCGCTTCTACCGGGATTTCGTGACCGGAAAGGGAACGCTCGACCAGGAGGATTGGGCCTGGGACGAGTTTCTGGCATTCCTCCGCCTGTCGCAGCTGCCCAAGGTGAACGTGCTGCTGTCGAGCTATTGGACGATGGGCGCGGTCCGGCACGGCGACTACATCGCCAAGGTGCGTTTCGCCCCGGACCCCGCCTCCGCCGACGCGGTGGTCCGGCGCGCCATGGATATCGCCTCGGCGCCGGAGGTCTTCCGGCCGGCTTTGGTGGCCGAGCTGGGGGAGCGCCCCTACGCGTTCGACATCCAGGTCCAGCTGTGCACCGATCTGGAGCGGATGCCGGTCGAAGACGTCACCGTGGAGTGGCCGGAGAAGCTCTCGCCGTTCGTCACGGTGGCCAAGCTGCGGATCCCGCAGCAGGACATCTCGGGCGAAGACAACCTGGAGAAGATGGATGCGCTGTCCTTCACACCGTGGCGGGTCACGGCTGAACACGCACCCCTGGGCAACATCATGCGGGCGCGCAAGGAGGTTTACCGCCGCTCCTCCGTACTGCGTCACAAGCTCAACCAGCAGCAGCGCGAAGAGCCCCGCAGCGCCGACGAATTGCTGCCGTAGCCCAGCACCGCAGCCAAGCGCGCTCGCGCCTCCGTGCCTACCCGGACGCCTCGGAACTGGAGGCCCAGAAGGCTTTGCGCGTGACCAGTGGTCAGCTCGGTGGAGCCAGTCAGCCTGATCGTCCCTGATCCCGTCCGGAGGCCGCTTTGGGTAAAGCTCTCGGTGATGTGCTGGGCCTGGCGGCCGGTGTCGCCGTCAGCCCACTCCCGATCGTCGCGATCATCCTCGTCCTGGCCACGCCGCGGGGACGGCTCAACGGACCGCTGTTCGCAATCGGCTGGGTTGTCGGTCTTTCGGCGCTGGGCGCCGTGATGCTGGCGATCGGCGGGCCGGCCGGTGCCTCCACCCACCAGCAACCGGCCACCTGGGTGGGAGGTCTCAAGCTCGCACTGGGGGTGCTCCTCGTCCTCCTCGGTGCCCGGCAGTGGCGCCGACGGTCTGTCGACGCCTCGCAGGCGCAGCTGCCGAAGTGGATGGCTGCGATCGACCGCTTCACACCGATCAAGATCTTCGGGCTTGGACTGGCACTGGCGGCGGCCAATCTCAAGAACGCACCGCTGACCCTCGCCGCGGGTGCCTCGATCAGCTCGGCCGGGCTTCCCATCGGGCAGCAGATCGCGTCGCTGGCGGTGTTCGTGATCATTGGTTCGCTGGGACTTCTGGCTCCGCTCGGGGTCGTCCTGTTCATGGGAGAGCCGGCGAAGAACATGCTCGACGGGTGGCGAGATTGGGCCGTGCGGCACAACACCGCCGTGATGGCGGTGTTGTGCTTCGTGCTCGGCTTGAAGCTGTTCGGCGACGGTCTCGGCATCCTCATCTCTTGAAGACGAAGCCTGGATCGAGGGCAGGGCGCGCCGTTCTCGGAGGCATACTCCACCGAAGTCCGGTATTCGTGCTCGCTGCGGATCGCGCGGTGGCCCGGTTCAGGGCCGGGAGCAGGCGTTCGCCGGTTGCCGGTTCGCGAGGAGATCCTCGGTGAACCGCTGCGCAGCGGGCTGGGATGCCGCGAGGACCTGGCGGTGATCCGCGCCGTCGTACACCGCGTAGCCGATCGCGGGGGAGCGTTCGCACAGCGACTTCACCAGCTGGTCGGTTCCCGGCTTGCTCACGAGCACGTCCGTCGTGCCCTGCAGGACCAGGGTCGGGACGCGAAGCGCCAGGCCCTCCGGTTCCTGCGACTTCAGGTACGCCGTCAGCCGGCCGAGATCCGCGCCCTCGCGGAAGACCCGCTCCGCCCGCACCGTCGGGGCGGCCTCCCGGATCCCGTCCTGGCAGGTCGTGCGCGCGGCGTCCAGCACCGGCCGGACGTCGTCGCCGAGCAGCTGCTCGGGCACGATTCCGGGATCGACCGCAGCCGCACCGATGAGCATCGTGGGAAGGAACGGCAGCGCCGCACGGACGCCCTGCTCGCCCGTTCGCTGCTGGAAGTACGTCGTCGTCTGGCTGGTCTGGAAGCCGCCCGGCGCGATGGACACCGCACCACGCAGCGAGAGTCCAGCGGCTTGCTGATCGGCTGCGGCGGTGAACAGGGCGGCGTGGCCGCCCTGGCTGTGCCCCACCGCGAACCAGTCCGATCCGACACCGGGGTCGACCTGGCGCGCGGCGCGGACGATGTCGGTGACCGCGTTCGCCGCGCTCCGCCCGTTGAGGTAGGGGTGCTCTCCGGGGGTGCCGAGCCCTTCGTAGTCGGTTTGCACCACGACGTAGCCGGCGGCGACCCACCGGTCCAGCGTCTGGTCGACGAGCCCGACGTAGGAGTGCGCCGGGCCGCCCGGCCGGTCGGCGGACGGTGCGCAGACATCGGCCGTGCCGGTGGTGCCGTGCGCCCAGCTGATCACCGGCCAGCCCGCCTGCGGCGGGGGAGACTTGGGCACCGAGACCGTTCCCGAGACCGTGATGGGCTTCCCGCCGGCGTCCGCGGAGGTGTAGGAGATCAGCCATTCGCCCTGCGCGCTGGGCAGGCGCCGGTGGTCCAGCGGGACCGAGCTCGACAGGGTGCCGCCTTCCGCCGCGACCGCGGGCGCCGGTTCCGAGGTGCCGCCGGTGCTTGCGGCGCAACCGGACGCGACCAGTCCGGCCGCGAGCAGCGCGGTCAGCGAGGTGGTTAGAGACAGCCGGTTCACGGGCGTTCCTCCCGGGCGGTCGGGTTCGAAGTCCCGCAGAGACAACATCGTCGGCACCCGGCGGGTATCCGCCGATCCCACTCACCGGTACTTCCGGATCCCGCGGCGCGGCGAACTCGATAGGCATGCGGAGATGGCCGCTGCGCCGGATTTCCCAGGCGAGGCCGAAAGAACTGGTGGGAGGAGCACGAGGACATGACACGCCGCATCGCCGTGACCGGCTCGGCATCGGGCATCGGCAAGGCCCTGGTGGGGATGCTGACAGCGCAGGGAGCCACCGTGATCGGTGTCGATCGGGACACCGCGGACGTCCGGGCCGACCTGTCCACCGACGAGGGGCGGACCCGGGCGGTGGCGGAGGTGGCCGAACTCGCCGCGGGACGCCTGGACGGCGTGGTCGCGTGCGCCGGCGTCTCGCTGCCCGATCCGATCGCCGTGAGCGTCAACTACTTCGGCGTCGTCCGGCTGCTGGCGGGCCTTCGGCCGTTGCTCACCGCCGCTCCGCAGCCGCGGGCCGCGGTGGTCGGCTCCATCGCCGGAACGCAGCCGGTCGACCAGGCCGTGATCGACGCGTGCCTGCGGGACGACGAGCAGGCGGCGCTGGAACGCGCGCGGGCAGCGGTCGAGAGCGGGGCCGGTTCCCGGTTGTACCCGTCGTCGAAATCGGCCCTCGCGCAGTGGTTGCGCCGAACGGCCGTGACCGCGGACTGGGCGGGTGCGGGAATCCCGCTCAACGCCGTGGCGCCGGGCGTGGTCCTCAGCCCGATGGCGGCGCCGCTCCTCGAGGACGAGGCGATGAAGAAGGTCATGGACGAGGCGGTGCCGATGCCGCTGAACGGGTATGCGGAACCGGGCGTGATCGCCGCGGCGCTGGACTGGCTGATCAGCACCGGGAACACGCACATGACCGGGCAGGTGATCTATGTGGATGGTGGCGCCGACGCCACCTTGCGAGGCCCGGAGGTCTTCTAGCGGGCCGGAAGCGGTCGAGAACGGGGCTGCGGTGTGCGACCGCAGCCCCGCTCTCGATGCGCAGTGGCCGAACCAAAGCGCCCACCGACCCTGGCGCCTATCGAGGCGAACGGTCCGTTCACCTCACACCGATGGTGCATGCCGGTGTTGGGTGGGTGAAGTGAACGGCCTGTTTGCCTCGTCTATTGAGGCGAACAGGCCGTTCACTCCACACCAGCCGGGCGAGGTCGTGCCACCGCGCCCGGCTGGGTGCGGCTCCGCCGGGCAGCCCTACAGCGTGTGCTGACCGCGGAGGGGGCCGGTGGAGAGGGAGCTGATCAGGGCGACGGCGCCGCACACCGCAGTTGCGAGGAAGGCCAGCACGAAGCCTGATTCGGCGTAGTGCACCTCGGCGCCGAGATAGGTCGCGCCCGGCAGCAGTAGCAGCACCACCAGCACCTGCGATCCGATCGAACTGCCGAAACTGCCCACCAGGTTCAGCATTCCGCCGCTGACGCCCTGCACGTCGGCGGGCACCGCGTGCATGATGATGTTCGGCAGCGACGCCGTCGCGGCCCCGATGCCGATCCCGAAGATCAGCTGGGACAGCAGGAGGATCCCCGCGGTGTCGTGGACGAACGCGATCAGGGTCGCGCCGGCGGTGAGCGCCGAGGCGCCGAAGGCCAGGCCGGCGCGGGGCCCGAAGCGCCGCGAGACCAGCCCGCTGACCGGCCCCGCGATCATCGCGGAAACCCCCGCTGCGGCGAGGAATCCCGCCACCTCGAACGCCGACGAGCCGAACCCGAAGCCGCCTTCCGGCGACGACATCGCGAACATCGGCACCAGCATCGAGTTGCCGACCAGCGCGAACTGCACGCAGGCGTTGGCGATCATGGGCAGGCCGACCCGGCGGCGCGTGAGGAGTCCGATGTGGACGAGCGGTGCGGACGCCCGCCGTTCGTAGGCGACCCAGCCCGCGATGAGCAGCACGCCCGCGATGATCCCGCCCAGCGTGGGCACCGAGACCCAGCCCGCTTTCTTGGCCATCCCGACGCCGGCGAGGAAGGCCAGCGCGCCGAGTCCCAGCAGCGCCGCGCCGAGCCAGTCCACGCCGACCTTGGCGCGCAGGCCGCTTTCGGGGATCAACCGCCACACCAGCAGGCCCACCACGACCGCGTAGCAGAGCTGGAACCAGAAGACGCCGCGGAAGGAGAAGGTGCCGAGCAGGATTCCGCTGATGAGCGGGCCGATGATCGTGCTGGCCCCCATCCCGGTGCCGATGAAGCCCAGCGCGATCGGGATCAGCCGCCTCGGCAGCACGTCCCGGACCAGCCCGTACGCCAGCGACAGGACGGCCAGGCCGAAGCCCTGCAGCGCACGACCGGCGATCATCAGCGGCAGCACCGGCGCCGTCGCGCACAGCGCGGTGCCGACGGCGAACACGGCGGTGCAGCCCAGCGCGACCTTCTTCTTGCCGTAGATGTCGCCCAGCTTGCCGCACACCGCGAAGGCGATCGCGCCGACCAGGGTGACGGCGGTGATGATCCAGGAGATGTCCGGCGATCGGTACGCGGCGGCGATGTTCGACAGCACCGGCGTCACCATCGTGTAGGCGAGCCCGGTGATCTCCACCAGCAGCACGAGAAGCGCGATGATCGCGTAGTTCTGCCCGGTGGACCGCTCATGGCGAACGGATTCGCCGTCGGTGTCCGGTCCGGCGGGCGCGGGTCTTTGCGGCAGCGATGCATGATCCATTCTGGACTCCTCGCTGAGTCGGGATTGGCTGCGATGATCATCGAATTCGGGCCGGCGGAAGGGAGTTCTGGCCAGCCGCGCGGCGCCCGGGGGATGCCCGGAGCGGGCGTGCCAGCGGACGCTAACGAGTCGACCAGGGTGCTTCCGATGAGGTCTCGGTCACCGAGACGGCCACGGGACCGGCCGGCTGCGGCGGGAGCTGCTCATTCAGCGGGATCGGGCCGGTGCGCCGAGCACTTCGCCACCATGCTGCGTCCACACGACGGATTCGGAGGAGCGGGTCGATGGGCAAGCTGGACGGCAAGGTCGCACTGGTCACCGGAGGCGCGCGGGGCATGGGCGCCGCCCACGTCCGCACCCTTGCGGCGGAAGGGGCCCGGGTCGTCTTCGGCGACGTGCTGGCCGACGAAGGCCGGCGGCTGGCGGGGGAACTCGGCCACGATTGCCGGTTCTTCCTGCACGACGTGACCGTGACCGACGACTGGTCGGCGATCGTCGACCACACGGTTTCGACGTTCGGCGGGCTCGACGTCCTGGTCAACAACGCGGGAATCCTGCGGTTCCAGTCCTACGCCGACGCGAACGTCGAGGACTTCCGGCAGATCCTCGAGGTCAACCTGGTTTCGCAGTGGCTCGGCATCAAGCACACCGCGCCGGTCATGCGGGAGGGCGGCTCGATCGTGAACATCTCGTTGGTCAACGGGCTGGTCGGCGGAGCGGGATTCGCCGGCTACAGCGCGAGCAAGTTCGGCATCCGGGGCCTGACGAGGTCCGCGGCGCTGGAGCTCGGGCCCCGCGGGATCCGGGTCAACTCCGTGCATCCCGGCAGCGTGGCCACGCCGATGACCGGCAGGGAGGAGGACGAGCTGGAGGACCGGACCGGCGGCGTGATCCGCAGGCTGCCCATTCCCCGCTACGCCCGACCGCAGGAGATCAGCAACGTGGTGCTGTTCCTCGCCTCCGACGAGTCGAGCTACTGCACCGGTGCGGAGTTCGTCGCCGACGGCGGGATGACCGCAGGGGCCGGGTTCTGAGGAGGCGTTCCGGAACGGGTGCGGGCATGCGCGGGGCGTGCCCGCCCGGGGCGCAGGGCGGCGGTTTCGCGCGAAACCGGCGTTTCGCGTGAGGGGATATGGCGGTTTCGCGCGAAACCGCCGCATCCTCAGTCATCGGACGCCTTCGGATGAGCCGTTCTGAAACGGCTCCCGAGGCAAGACGAGTCCTATGTGGACGCCGAGGGGTTCGCGCTCAGGCCGGGCGGAGCACGGCGAAGTCGCCCAGGGTGATCCGCATGTCGAAGGTGCGCGACGACAGCCGCCAGCCGCCGGGCGTGCGCACCCAGCGGTCGTCGTACTCGCCCATGCACTCGAAGAACCGCCCGGCCATCGGTCCGGCCCCGACGTGGTGCACGCGCGCGTAGGTCAGCGAACGCGCGGTGTCGCCGTCCACCGCCACCCGGTGGTTGCCGAGCAGGTGCTGCGTCGGGCCGCACCCGTCGAGGTGATCGCGCATCTGCCGCACGATCGCCTCGACGCCGTCCCCGCTGTACCCGTGGGCGTCCGGGAGGAAGGCGGCCGCGACCGCCGTCCAGTCCCGCCCGTCGATCGCGGCCGCCAGCTCGGCGAGCCGCTCCACGATCTCCTCCCGGGCGGTCATTCCGCCTCCACCGCACCGGGATCGAGCGCGGCGAGCAGTCGCGGGGACTCCTCGCGGCCGTCGAGGACCCGGCCCGTCCGGCGGGTGACGCGCCAGCCCGCCGGCCCGCGCCGCAGCCGCCACCGGTTGGCGGTGGCGCGGCGCACGACGAACTCCCCGCCGTTGTGCAGCACCATCAGCGAGTGGCCCACGGCGACGGCCTCGTCGCCCTCGACCGTGATGTGCGCGGGGCCGAGGAAGTGGGCGCAGCCGCCCTCGATCCAGCCCTGGTGCGTCGCGCCGGTGACCATCGCGACGATCTCGGCGCGGCCGTTCATCGACCACCCGTCGACCTCGTAGGTGCCGTCGACCTCCCAGCGGTCGGCCACGGCCTCGGCGCTGCCGCTGTCGACCAGCGGGCCGTAGCTCGCGATGAGCCGGGCGATCTCCTGCTGGTCTTCGAGCCGCCGCAGGCGCTCCTCCAGCGCGGCGAGCCGCTCGGCGAGATCGGTGGATTCCTCAGCCATCGGTACCTCGTCCCGTCAATCGAGGCCGGCCGCGATGCCGGCCAGGGCTTCGAGCTGCTCGCAGTAGTGGTCGGCGGATCGCGCCCGCAGCTGGGCGCCGACGAGCGTGGCGCCCGCTTCGCGCACCTGCACCAGCGCCGCCTCGGCCGCCGTCGGCTTTTCCATCGGGTCCAGCGCGCCGGAGGAGAGCACGACCTCGAAGCCCGCCGGAAGTTCGACCTTGGTCAGCATCTCCCGCAGCTGAGCCAAGTCGAGGCCGAAGGGCACCCAGCCGTCGCCGTGCTTCGCCGCGCGGCGGAGGGAGCGCAACGTCCGGCCGCCGATCCACATCGGCACGCGGGCCTGCACGGCGTGCGGCTCCACGACGAAGCCCGCGTAGTCGTAGTGCTCGCCGTGGTACTCCGGCTCCCGCTGAGACAGGCTGGCGCGCAAGGCGGCGAGGGCATCGTCGGCCCGGGCACCGCGCCCCTCGAACTGCGCGCCGATCAGCGCGAACTCCTCTTCCAGGCTGCCCACGCCGAGCCCGAGGACCAGGCGGCCGCCCGAGACGCGGTCGAGGGTGCCGTAGCGCTTGGCGATCTCCAGCGGGTGGTGGTAGCCGAGCACCAGGACCTGCGTGGCGAGCCGGATCCGCGTGGTGCGCGCGGCCAGGTATCCGAGCGTGGCCAGCGGGTCCCAGTAGGTCGCGCCGCGCTGCTCGGCGACCTCCCGGGGAATGCCCACGTGCTCGCTGCACGTCAGGTGGTGGAAGCCCAGCCGGTCGGCGGTCTCGGCGATCCTGCCGAGCTCCTCGATGCCCGCCGTGCGCTCCCACTCCGAATGCACGCCCGGTACCTGCGTCACCACCGGGCTTGCGATGCCGACTCTCATCTGCAGACCTTTCCTCGCGCGGCGCCGGTGTCACCGGGCCGTCGACAAGGTTTAGCCGAGCCGCCTCGCGAGCTCCCGGCTCGTCCCGGTCACCGGGAGCCGGGTGCTCCCCGAAACACGGGCGAAACCCCGGCGGGAGACTTCCGCAGCTCGCGCGCCGCTGCTACCGTTTCCGGATAGGTGGAATTCATTTCAGTTTTACTTCCGGTACGCCGGGCTGAGGGGAGAACCATGACTGTCCCTTTCGCTCGCGAGCACGCTGACTCCCCGCGCCGCGAGCTGCCGCCGTCGATGGTGGAACGGATGACCCTGATCCTCGACTCCTTCGAACGCTGCTCCGCCCGGCTCACCCTGGAAGACGTGGCTCGAAGCACGAATCTGCCCAGGTCGACAGCGCACCGGATCCTCGATCAGCTGGTCCGGCTCGACTGGCTCCGGCACAGCGCCGCGGGCTACTCGCTCGGGCGCCGCGCGCTCAGCCTCGGCGGCCAGGCCAACGCCCACGACGAGCTCCGCGGCGCCGCCGCGCCGCTGCTCCACGGCCTCCAGATGAAAACTGGAATGGTCGTTCACCTCGGGGTGCTGGAGGGCGGCGAGATCCACTACCTCGACAAGGTGGGCGGCCGGTTCGCCGCGTCGGTGCCCTCGTGCGTCGGCGGCCGGGCCCCGGCGCACTCGACGGCCCTGGGCAAGGCGATTCTGGCCGGGCTCGCGCCCGAGACCGTGGACGAGCTGCTCGGCGACCGCATCGGGCGGCTGACCGACCGCACCATCGGCGACATCGGCACCCTGCACCAGGAGCTCAACCGCATCCGGCGCCGCCGCGGCCTCGCCTTCGAGCGGGGCGAGTGCATTCCGTCGCTCGCCTGCGCGGCGGCCGCCGTCCGCGGCCCGGAGGGACCGGTGGGCAGCATCTCCCTGGTGGGGTACGTCCAGGCGCCGTTGGAGAAGGTGGCGCCGCTGGTCGTGGACGCCGCCAGGACGGTGTCGCAGGTGCTCTACCCGGCCGCGGCGAAACCGCGCTCGTGCCGCCAGATGAGCGTTGTCGCGCCCGAGAAGACCTGGTCGACCGCGACGCTCGACCGCATGATGGCGGCGGGAACCGGCGACTGGCTCTGACCGCCGGGCGCCGGATTCCGGCCGCGCACCGCGGAAATCCCGCGCCGGCTCAGGCCCAGGTGTCGCCCCAGCCCCAGGCGTCCGGCATGACGAATTCCGGCTCCGGTGTGATCCCGAACTTGCCCCGGAAGAAGACCATCGGCGGCGCGTCGGCGGGCGTCTCCAGCTCCAGCACCCGGCCGATCACCACGTCGTGGTCGCCGGCGGCGTGCACGTCGTGCACCTCCGCGTGCACCCGCAGGAGCACGCCGGGCAGCACCGGGCTGCCCCACCGGGACAGCTGCCAGGGCAGTCCCTCGAACTTGGTTCCCCGGCTGGAACCGAACCGGTCGCACAGGTCGGTCTGCCGCTCGGCGAGCACGTTCACGCAGAAGCGCCCGGTGCTGCGGATCCGCGGCCAGGCCCGGCCCCGGTGGTCGGCGCAGAACAGCACGAGCGGTGGTTCCAGGGACACCGAGGCGAAGGACTGGCAGGCGAAGCCCGCCGGTTCGCCGTCGTAACCGGTCACCACCGTGACGCCGCTGGCGAAGGTGCCCATCGCCCGCCGCATCTCCAGCGGCGTGGGCGCCACCGCCGCGGGGGCGTCGTCCACCGTGACCTGAGGATCTTCCGCTGCTCGCTGGGTGTTCACGGAATCGACGTTAGGCGCGCGGTTGCGGCGTTCTCGCCACGTCGTCCCGTTGAGCGGGAGGCACTGCCCATGCCCTCGGAAGCGGATTCCGCGGGCGGTCGCGATCCCGTTGATCGGGAGCCCGCGATCCCGCTGATCGGGAGTCCGTGCAGCCCTGCCGGGGCGCCCGCCCTTAACGTGCAGCGGCGAAACCACTGAAAGTCCTCGAGAGCTTGGGCGTGAGATGACGGAACTGAGCTACGAGTCCACGCTGCGCGAGCTGCAGACGGACCGCGGAACCCTGCGCTACCACGAAGCCGGCGACGGGCCGCCGCTGCTGATGCTGCACGGGTCCGGCCCCGGCGTCACCGGGTGGCGGAACTTCCGCGGCAACCTCCCGGTCTTCGCCGAGCACTTCCGCTGCCTGGTCCTGGAATTCCCCGGCTTCGGCGTCAGCGACCCCACCGACGAGCACCCCATGGCCGCCGCCCCCGCCGCCGTCCGGCGCTTCCTGGACGGCCTCGGCCTCCAGCAGGTCGACGTGATCGGCAACTCCATGGGCGGCATCGTCGCGACCAGGTTCGCCATCGACGAACCGGACCGCGTGCGCCGGCTGGTCACCATCGGCGGGGTGGGCCGTGCCCTCTTCAGCCCCTCGCCGGGCGAGGGCATCAACCTGCTGATGGAGTTCACCGACGAACCCACGCGGGAGCGGCTCGTGGCGTGGCTGAACTCCATGGTGTACGACCGGTCGCTGGTGACCGAGGAGCTGATCGAGGAGCGCTGGGCGCACGCCACCGATCCGAGCACCCTCGCCAGCGCGCGGAAGATGTACGGCCGCAAGGCTTTCGAGGCCGTCGCCGCCGCCGCGGCGAACTCCGACGAGCCGCCGTACTGGGCGATGCTGCACAAGGTCCGGGCCCGGACGCTGATCACGTGGGGACGCGACGACCGGGTCAGCCCGGTCGACATGGCGCTGGTCCCCATGCGCACGATTCCCGACGCCGAACTGCACATCTTCCCCAACTGCGGGCACTGGACGATGATCGAGCAGAAGGAGGCCTGGGAGAGCGCGGTGCTGGCGTTCTTGACGCGGAAGGACGCGCCGTGACCGCGTCCTGGGACCACGAGTTCGACCTCGTCGTCGTCGGCTCCGGCGGCGGCGGGATGACCGCCGCGCTCACCGCCACCGACGCGGGCCTGTCGACGGTGGTCGTCGAGAAGGCCGGGAAGTACGGCGGCAGCACCGGGATGTCCGGCGGCGGCATCTGGATCCCCAACAACCCGGTGCTGCGGGCCAAGGGCCACGACGACAGCCGCGAGTCGATCCGCCGGTACCTGGACCTGCTCACCGAGGGCAAGGTGCCGGCCGCCCGCCTCGACGCCTACGTCGACCACGGCCCCGCGGCGATGGAACTGCTGTGCCGCAGCAGGTGGATGCGGTTCTACTGGACCAAGGGGTACGCCGACTACCACCCGGAGTACGAGGGCGGGCGGCCGATGGGGCGATCCGTCGAGCCGCTGCCCTTCGACACGCGGAAACTCGGCGCGGACGAGAAGTTCCAGCGCCCCAACAGCATGAAGGGCCCGCTGGGCCTGTGGGTCACGGGCAAGGACTACCACGACCTGGCCATGGTCAAGCGCACCTGGCGGGGCCGCTGGGCGTCGGTGATCGCCGCCTGGCGGGTGTCCTCCAACGTCGTCCGGCGGCGACACATGTCCACCGGCGGCCGGGCCCTGGTGGCGCGGATGCGGATGGCGCTCAAGGACGCCGGAATCCCGCTGTGGCTGCGGGCCCCGATGACCGACCTGGTGGTCGAGGACGGCCGCGTGGCGGGTGTCGTCGTGCGCCGCGACGGCGAGCAGCAGCGCATCCGCGCGCGTCGCGGCGTGCTGCTCGCGACAGGCGGCTTCGACCACAACGGCGAGATGCGGGCCGAATACCTACCCGAGGGCGGCCAGGAGAACCACAGCCTCGGCGCGGTGGAGAACGTCGGAGACGGCATCGAGGCGGGCCGGAAGCTGGGCGCGGCCCTGGACTTCATGGACGACGCCTGGTGGATGCCCTCGGTCGAACATCCCTCGGGCGCCACGATCCCGCTGGTCTCCGAGCGCGCCATCCCGGGCCAGATCATCGTGTCGGCGGACGGGAAGCGGTTCACCAACGAATCGGCGCCGTACACGAACTTCGTGCACGCGCAGCTGGCGGGCAAGCACCGGCCGATCTGGTTCATCATGGACGCGAGGGCGCGCGCGAGGTACCCGTTCGCGCAGATCCTGCCCGGCATGCCGTTCCCGCAGAGCTTCTACGACGCGGGCATCGTGCACCGCGCCGGCACGATCGCGGAACTCGCGGAACGGATCGACGTCCCGGCGGACGCGCTGCAGCAGACCGTCGAGCGGTTCAACGGCTTCGCCCGCGCGGGCGAGGACGCGGACTACGGCCGCGGCAACAGCGCCTACGACCGCTACTACGGTGATCCCACCCTGAACAACCCCAACCTGGACGTGATCGACAAGGCGCCGTTCTACGCGGTGCGGATCGAGACGGGCGATCTCGGCACGAAGGGCGGGCTGGTCACCGACGAGCTCGGCCGGGTCCTACGAGCGGACGATTCGGCGATCGAGGGCCTCTACGCCACCGGCAACACCACCGCGTCGGTCATGGCCAACGAGTACGCGGGCCCCGGCGCCACCATCGGTCCGTCCATCGTCTTCGGCTACATCGCGGCGAAGCACGCCGCGGGAGTTCTCCGATGAGGCGGGAGGAAACATGACGCCGCCAACGGTGTGGAAGCTTCGCGTCGTCGAGGTGATCCGGGAGACCGCCGACGCGCACACCCTGGTCCTGGAGCACTCCGAGCAGCCGGGTGAGCCGTTCGGCTACCTGCCCGGTCAGTTCCTGACCATCCGGATCCCCTCGGAGCGGCCGGGCGGGGCCGCCCGCTGCTATTCGCTGTGCAGCTCCCCCGTCTGCGACGAGAAGCTGAAGGTCACGGTCAAGCGGACCAGGGACGGCTACGGCTCGAACTGGATCTGCGACAACGTCGTCGCGGGCGACGTGCTCGACGTGCTGAGCCCGTCGGGGACGTTCACGCCCGCGTCGCTGGACACCGATCTGCTGCTCGTCGCCGCCGGCAGCGGGATCACCCCGGTGCTCTCGATCCTGAAGTCCGCGCTCCGCGCGGGCGGGGGCCGGATCACCTTGCTCTACGCCAACCGCGACGAGAACTCGGTGATATTCCGCGACGAACTGCAGACGCTCGGGCTCGACGAGCACGGCGACCGGCTCACCGTGCTGCACTGGCTGGAATCCGTGCAGGGGCTGCCGACCGCGGCGGGCGTGCGGGAGCTGCTGCGGCCCTACGCCGACCGCGAGGCTTTCATCTGCGGGCCCAAGGTGTTCATGGACCTGGTACTCGAATCGCTGACCGCGCTCGGCGCGCCGCCGAAGCGGGTGCACGTCGAGCGCTTCACCTCGCTGACCGGCGATCCGTTCGCCGCCAACGAGATCCTGCCGGAGCCCGCCGAGGACGGGCCGGTGAGCGAGGTCGAGGTGACCCTCGACGGGGAGACGCGCACCCTGTCGTGGCCCCGGAGCCGCAAGCTGCTCGACGTGCTCCTGGCCGCGGGCCTGGACGCGCCGTACTCCTGCCGGGAAGGCGCCTGCAGCGCTTGCGCCTGCGTGCTGCTCGAAGGCGAGGTCGACCTCGAGCGCAACGAAGTGCTCGACGCCAACGACCTCGCCGAGGGCATCGTCCTCGGCTGCCAGGCCGTGCCGCTCACCGACCGGCTGAAGTTGACCTACGACTACTGACCGGACGGGGTCCCGGTGAGCGGGAGGGAGAACCCGCGGTGCGATCCTGCACCGCGGGTTTTCGCTTGTCCCGACGGAGTTCCGCGACCGGGCGGTCCCGGTGAGCGGGAGAGGAATCCCAGCTGCGGGAGATCGGCTGGCACCGTTCAGGCATGCTCGATGCGACAACTCGACAGGCTGCCGCCGACGCCCTCCGGGCCGCGCAGTCCGATCGCGCGCCGATCGATCCGCTCACCGAGCGGTTCCCCGGCATCGACGTGGTCGACGCCTACGAGATCCAGCTGCTGAACATCCGCCGGCAGCTCGCCGCCGGCGCGGTGGTGCGCGGTCACAAGGTCGGGCTGTCGTCCCCCGTGATGCAGCGGATGATGGGCGTCGACGAGCCCGACTACGGCCACCTCCTCGACACGATGTTCCTGGCGGAGGACCGCGCGGTCGAAACCGCGCGCTACTGCTACCCGCGCATCGAGGTCGAGATCGGTTACGTCCTGGGCGATTCGCTGCCGGGCGAGGGGTGCACGGAGGAGGACGTGCTCGCCGCCACCGAGTACGTCGTCCCGAGCCTGGAGCTGATCGACAGCCGGATCCGGGACTGGCGGATCGGCCTCGCCGACACCATCGCCGACAACGCCTCCTCCGCGGGCGTCGTCCTCGGCGCCGCGCGGGCCAAGCCCGGCGAGCTGGACCTCGCCGACATCGAGGCCGTGCTGTTCTCCGGCGGCACCGAGATCGCCCGCGGGAACACCAGCGCGGTGCTCGGGAACCCCACCACCGCGGTGGCCTGGCTGGCCCGCAAGGTCGCCACCTTCGGCGTCCGGCTCGAAGCGGGGCACGTGATCCTGCCGGGCTCGTGCACCAGGGCCGTCGACGTCGCGCCGGGCGAGGAGTACCGCGCCGACTTCACCGGCCTCGGGTCGGTCACGGCCCGGTTCGCGTGAGGCGCACCGGGAATTGAAAGGACGAGTGGGAACAGTGACCAAGGCGACCGCCGCCATCGTGGGCTCCGGCAACATCGGCACCGATCTGATGTACAAGCTGCTGCGCTCCGAATACATCGAGCCGCGCTGGATGATCGGCGTGGACCCGGACAGCCCCGGCCTCAAGCGCGCGCACGGCGAGGGGCTGATCAGCTCCGCCGAGGGCGTGGACTGGCTGCTGGCGCAGGACGAGCAGCCGGACATCGTGTTCGAGGCGACCTCGGCCTACGTGCACCGGGAGAACGCGCCGAAGTACGCCGAGCGGGGCATCCAGGCGATCGACCTGACCCCGGCCGCGCTGGGGCCCGCGGTCGTGCCCGCGGTCAACCTCGGCGAGCACCTCGACGCGCCCAACGTCAACCTGATCACCTGCGGCGGCCAGGCCACCATCCCGATCGTGCACGCCGTCTCGCGCGTGGTGGAGGTCGCCTACGCCGAGATCGTGGCCAGCGTGGCCTCGCCGTCGGCCGGGCCCGGCACGCGGGCGAACATCGACGAGTTCACCATCACGACCTCCCGCGGCATCGAGAAGATCGGCGGTGCGCGGCGGGGCAAGGCGATCATCATCCTGAACCCGGCCGAGCCGCCGATGCTGATGCGCGACACCGTGTTCTGCGCGATCCCGGCGGACTGCGACCGGGACGCGATCGCCCGGTCCATCCACGAGGTCGTCGCGGCCGTCGCGAGCTACGTGCCCGGCTATCGCCTGCGCGCCGAGCCGCAGTTCGACGATCCGTCCACTGTGAACGGTGGCATGGCCCGCGTCGCGGTGTTCCTCGAAGTGGAGGGCGCCGGCGACTTCCTCCCGCCGTACTCCGGGAACCTCGACATCATGACCGCCGCCGCGGCGGGCGTCGGCGCGGGCTTCGCCCGGCGGATCCGCGCGCAGAAGGGGCAGTGAGAAACCCATGGCCTACAGCACCGATCTCGGCATCAGGATCACCGATTCCTCGCTGCGCGACGGATCGCACGCCAAGCAGCACCAGTTCACCACCGAGCACGTGCGGGACATCGTGGCCGCCCTCGACGGCGCCGGGGTCCCGGTCATCGAGGTGACCCACGGCGACGGCCTCGGCGGCTCGTCGTTCAACTACGGCTTCAGCCACACCCCCGAGCAGGAGCTGATCAAGACCGCGGTGGCCACGGCGAAGCGCGCCAAGATCGCCTTCCTGATGCTCCCCGGCGTCGGGGTGAAGGACGACATCCGCGCGGCTGCCGACAACGGGGCTGCCATCTGCCGGATCGCCACGCACTGCACGGAGGCCGATGTCTCCGTGCAGCACTTCGGGCTCGCCCGCGAGCTGGGCCTGGAGACGGTGGGCTTCCTGATGATGTCGCACAGCCAGCCACCGGAGGTGCTGGCGCAGCAGGCCCGGATCATGGCCGACGCGGGCTGCCAGTGCGTCTACGTCGTGGACTCCGCCGGCGCACTCGTGCTGGAGGACACCAGCGAGCGGATCGCGGCGCTGGTCGCCGAGCTCGGCGACGACGCCCAGGTCGGCTTCCACGGCCACGAGAACCTGGGCCTCGGCGTGGCCAACTCCGTGCTCGCCGTGCGCGCCGGGGCGACCCAGATCGACGGCTCCACCCGGCGCTTCGGCGCCGGCGCTGGGAACACCCCCGTCGAGGCGTTCGTCGCGGTCGCCGAGAAGCTCGGCATCCGCACGGGCGTCGACACCCTGAAGATCATCGACGCCGCCGAGGACGTGGTCCGGCCGGTGATGGACGGCGAGTGCCTGCTCGACCGGCTCTCGCTGACCATGGGCTACGCCGGCGTCTACTCCAGCTTCCTCAAGCACGCCGACCGCGCCGCGAAGAAGTACGGCGTTTCCGGCGCCGAAATCCTCGTCGAGGCGGGCAAGCGCAAGCTGATCGGCGGCCAGGAGGACCAGCTGATCGAACTCGCCGTGGGCCTCGCCGCGCGCGGCACCGACACCGAAGCGAGGGCCAGCTGATGTCCAACCCGGTTCTGACGGCGGTCGAGGAGCGAGCCGAGGAGATCGCCGGGGCCGCCGCCTCGAACGAGCGGCTCGGCAGGCTCGACGACCGAGCGGCCAAGGTGCTCCGCGAGACCGGCGTGATCAAGATGCTGCAGCCCGCCCGGTACGGCGGGGCCGAGGCGCACCCTGCCGAGTTCGCCGAGACCGTGATGAAGGTCGCGAGCCACGACGGCTCCACTGGCTGGGTCGCCGGGATCGTCGGCGTCCACCCGTGGGAGATGGCGATGGCCGATCCCCGGGTGCAGGAGGAGATCTGGGGCGAGAACACCGACACGTGGATCGCCTCGCCGTACGCCCCGCTCGGCGTGCTCAAGCCGGTCGACGGCGGCTACGTCTTCAACGGGCACTGGCAGTTCTCCTCCGGGACCGACCACTGCGACTGGATCTTCCTCGGCGCCTTCATGGGCGACGAGGAGGGCGACGTGGCCCAGCCGCCGGTGGCCTACCACGTGATCCTGCCGCGGTCGGACTACGAGATCGTCGAGGACTCCTGGGACGTCGTGGGCCTGCGCGGCACCGGCAGCAAGGACGTCATCGTCAAGGACGCGTTCGTCCCGTCGTACCGGGTGATCCCGTTCAGCACGATGCTCGACGGGTCGGCGCCCCGGGACGCCGGGCTGGAGAACCCGACCTACCACGTGCCGTTCACCACGGCCTTCCCGCTGGGCATCACCTCCGCGGTGATCGGCATCTGCGAGGGCGCCCTCGCGCACCACATGGCCTACCAGCAGAAGCGCGTGCAGATCACCGGCACCAAGATCAAGGACGATCCCTACGTGCTGTTCGCGATCGGCGAGGCGGCGGCTGAGATCCACGCTTCCCGCGTCGCGTTGCTCGACAACGTGTCGCGGATCTACGACAAGGTGGCCGCGGGCGTGGAGATCGGCTTCGAGGAGCGCGCGGTCAGCCGCCGCACCCAGGTCGCCGCGGCGTGGCGCGCCGTCCGCGCGATGGACGAGATCGTCGCCCGCTCCGGCGGCAACGGCCTGCGCATGGACAACCCGATCCAGCGCTTCTGGCGCGACGGCCACATGGGCATGGTGCACGCCATCCACGTCCCGGGCGCCGTCTTCCACGTGTCCGCGCTGACCGAACTGGGCATCGAGCCGCCGCCGGGCCCGATGCGCTCGATGATCTGACCGCCCCGCCGCACAGAGATTGGAAGAACGCACATGCCCCAGATCCGCGGTCTCGGATACCTCACGGTGCAGACCCGGGACATCGACCGCTGGCGCGAGCTCACGATCGACGCCCTCGGGCTCCAGGAGACCACCGGCCCCCACGCCGACGGGCTCTACCTGCGCATGGACGAGCGGGCCGCCCGGCTGATCGTGCTGCCCGGCGACGCCGACAAGGTGGTCTCCGTCGGCTGGGAGGTGCGCGACCAGTTCGGGCTCGCGGCCGTCGCCCGCGACGTGGCGGCGGCGGGCACGGCGGTCAAGGCGTTGTCGCAGGCGGAATGCGACGAGCGGCGCGTCGAGGCCGGGATCGCCTTCGAGGACCCGGCCGGCACTCCCGTCGAGGTGTTCTTCGGGCCGGTGCTCGACCACAGCCCGGTCGTCACCAAGCACGCCCACCGGTTCGTCACCGGCGATCAGGGCATGGGCCACGTGGTGCTGCCGACGACCTGTCCACAGGAGACGGTCGAGTTCTACGCCGAGGTGCTCGGCTTCCTGCCGCGCGGCGCCATCCGCGTCGGCGGCGGAACCCCGGACGCCCCGCCGAGCCGGGTGCGGTTCATGGGCGTGAACCAGCGCCACCACAGCCTCGCGGTCTGCCCGGCCCCGCACGGCGAGCCGCCGGGCCTGGTGCACCTGATGGTCGAGGTCGAGGAGATCGACACCGTGGGCCGGGCCCTCGACGAGGTCAACCGGCGCGGCTTCTCGCTGTCGTCGACGCTGGGCAGGCACACCAACGACAAAGCGATCTCCTTCTACGTCCGCGCGCCCGGCGGCTGGGACATCGAGTACGGCTGCGACGGCCTGCTCGTCGACGAGACGTACTACACGGCCGAGGAGATCACCGCGGACAGCTACTGGGGCCACGACTGGTCCGGTTCCGAACCGCTCGCGGCGTTCAGCCAGGAACGGTGAGCGGCCGATGAGCTCCCGGCCGGTGCGCCCGGTGCCGCTGTCGCAGGTAGAAGCGTTCGAGCACGAAGCCGACGTCCTCGTGGTCGGCTTCGGGTGCGCCGGCGCGGCGGCGGCCTTCGAGGCGTCCTCCGCCGGCGCCGACGTCATCGTCCTGGAACGCGCCGGGGGCCCTGGCGGGTCCTCGGCGCTGTCCGGCGGTGAGCTGTACCTCGGCGGCGGCACGCGCGTCCAGCGGGCGTGCGGTTTCGACGACACGCCGGACGAGATGTACGCCTACCTCGAAGCGGCCCTCGGCCCGCACGCCGACGCGGAGAAGCTGCGGCTGTACTGCGACGAGAGCGTGGAGCACTTCGAGTGGTTCCGCGCCCGCGGGCTGACCTTCGAGGAGTCGATGTACGACGCCCCGAGCTGGATGCCGCCGACCCGCGACGGGCTGATGTGGCTGGGGGAGAACGCCTGGCCCTACAACACGATCGCGCGGCCGGTGCCGCGCGGCCACCGGCCCGCCGCGGAGAACTTCGGCGGTTGGCTGATCATGGAGCGCCTCGCGTCGGCCGCGCACGAGGCCGGGGCGCGGACGCACGCCGACACGCTCGCCACCGCGCTCGTCGTCGACGAGTCCGGGCGGGTCGTCGGGGTGGTGGCGAGCAACTACGGCAAGACCGTCCACTACCGCGCCCGCCGCGGCGTGGTGCTCACCACCGGCGGCTTCGTGGACGACGAGGAGATGCTCGCCGACCACGCGCCGGTGCTCCTCGGGCACGGCAAGGTCAGCGACGGCCTCGACGACGGGAGCGGGATCCGGATGGCCGCCGCCCTCGGCGCGGCCACCCGGCGGATGGCGCAGGTGGAGGCGGCGCTGACCGCGCTGCCGGCGATGGTCTGCCGCGGCATGCTCGTCAACGCGCGGGGCCAGCGGTTCATCAACGAGGACGTGTACCCGGGCATGTTCAGCCACGCCGCGCTGCACAACCCGGCGCCGTGGTGGGTGATCATCGACGAGGAGGGCTACGACGCCATCCCCGAGCGCGACCTCTGGGGCGTGCGACCGCAGCACGTCGCCGAGACCCTCGCCGAGCTGGAAGAGGAGCTCGGAATCCCGGCAGGTGCGCTCGAAACGACCGTGGCGACGTACAACCGGCACGCCGCCGAGGGCGACGATCCCCACTTCCACAAGAACCCGGCGTGGCTGCGCGAGCTCAAGCCGCCGTTCGCGGCGGTGAACCCGGCGCTCGGGTTCGACCCGGGGGGCAGCGACGCGGTGCCGCCGGGCACGGGCATCGCCGGGTTCACCCTCGGCGGCCTGCACACCACAGTGGACGGTGCCGTGCTCGACGTCTCCGGCAGCCCGATCGCGGGGCTTTTCGCGGCGGGGCGGGCGAGTTCCGGAATCCACGGCGAAGGCTACGTGAGCGGCACATCACTGGGCGACGGAACGTTCTTCGGCCGCCGCGCGGGCCGCGCCGCAGCAGGGGGCTAACCGCGACTGCCGCGACGGCGACGCCTGGTAGCGGCCCTAGTCCTCGTGAGTGTTCGCGCCGGTAAGAACCGGAGTGAACACTCACGAGACCCCGTTCGGGGATCCTCGATGAGCTGCGGCAGTTTTCCGCCGTCGTCTGGTCGGCTGGCATGCAGGCGAACAGCTTGGTCCCGGAAGTGTCCTGGAAAGTCGCGCGCAGTTCCTCGCTCCCACCGGTCGGTCCACTGCGGACATTGCGAGGAGGAGCGGGACGTCAGTGCTCGGGGCGCTGGGATGGCGACCGCTCGGCTTGGTCGTCGGCTGTGGGCGCGGTTTCGCCGAGGTGGGTGGCGGCCCAGGTGGCGAGGAGGGTCATGGCGTCGGCGGACGCGGTCCCGGGTTCGGGGCTGTAGATGGTGAGGACCAGGCCGGGGTCGGCGGGCAGCGGCATCGTTTCGTAGGTGACCGTGATGTCGCCGACGACGGGGTGGTGGAAGGTCTTGGTGCCGGTGTAGTGCAGCCGCACGTTGTGCTTGGCCCAGCGCACCCGGAATTCCTCGCTGCGGGTGGACAATTCTCCGACCAGATCGGAGATTCCCCGGTCGTAGGGGTCGCGGCCGGCGTCGGTGCGCAGCAGGTTGACCGCGCTGTCGGCCATCCATTCCCAGTCGGGGTAGAAGTCCCGTGCCCGGGGGTCGAGGAAGCAGAACCGGACGAAGTTGACCGGTTGGCCGGGGTCGGGGTGCAGCGGGTCGGGGTAGAGCGGGGAGTAGAAGGCGTAGGCCAGCTGGTTGCCGCAGACGAAGTCGTGGCGGGCGTTGCGCACGAACGCCGGCACCGTCATGGAGTCCACCAGGCGCTGCACCATCGGCCGGATGGCCTTCGTGCGGCGGGGCCGGGGCCGCTGCGGGCTGGTGGTGGCGCTGCGGTGCAGGTCGAACAAGTGGGAGCGCTCGGCCTCGTCCAGTTGCAGTGCGCGGGCGATCGCGTCGAGCACCGATTCGGAGACGCCGTTGACCTTCCCGCGCTCGATCTGCGTGTAGTAGTCGACCGAAAGCCCGGCGAGGGTGGCGACCTCCTGGCGGCGCAGTCCGGGCACGCGGCGTTTGGCGGCGTCGTAGACCGGCAGCCCGACCTGGTCGGGAGTGATCCGGGCCCGCCGCGACGTCAGGAACTCGCCGATCTCCGCGTGGTGCTGCTTGCCCATGCCGCCGACGTTACGACGCCCGGTCCACCGCTGCCAGGTTCTGCGAGGGGGGTGCTGCCAGCACCCCCCTGAACGCCGCCTCCCACACCCGCGACGTGCGGAGTTTCCTGGGCGTCGGGATCCGCTACGGACCCGATGGAGAGCCACCTGGAGGGGCGGAGACGTTGAGCACATCGCTGCGGGGTGCCACGAGCAGCACGCGGACGCCGGGACTGGTCTACGTGATCGCGGCGGGCATCTTCCTGATGGGCACCACCGAGTTCATGATCGCGGGGCTGCTGCCCGAGGCGGCTGCCGACTTGGGCGTGGATGTCGCACGAGCGGGGCTGTTGGTGTCCGCGTTCGCGGTCGGGATGATCGTCGGGCCGCCGGTGATGGCGCTGGCCACTCTGCGCCTGCCCCAGCGGGCGACGTTGGTGCTGTCGCTGGTGGTGTTCGCGGTGGGGCACGTCGTGGCGGCGTTGAGCGGTTCGTTCGCCGTGGTGACCGTCTCGCGGGTGGTCACCGCGCTGGCCACCGGGACGTTCTGGGCGGTCGGTGCCGTGGTGGCCACCACGGCCGCCGGTCCGGGGAAGAGTGCCCGGGCGCTGTCGGTGATGTCGGGCGGGCTGAGCCTGGCCGTGGTCGCCGGTGTGCCGTTGGGCACCTTCGTCGGGCAGTACACCGGTTGGCGGGGCCCGTTCTGGATGCTGGCGGGCCTGACGTTCCTGGCCATCGCCGCAGTGCTGCGATTCATGCCGACCACCAGCGGCACCCAACGCGCGGAGGTCACGGTGCGCGGGGAGCTGGCCGCGCTGCGGCCGTGGCGGTTGTGGGTCGTGCTGGGTGCGATCGGGCTCGCCCAGGCCGGATTCCTCGGCGCCTACAGCTACATCAGCCCGCTGCTCACCGACGGCGCCGGCATCCCGGTCGAGTTCGTGCCCCTGGTGCTGGTCGGGTTCGGGATCGGCGCGCTGGTGGGCACGGCCGTGGGCGGTCGTCTCGGCGACCGTCGTCCGCTCGCGACCGTCGCCGGAGCGTTCGCGCTGACCTCGTTGTTGCTGGTGCTGATCGTGTTCAGCTCGACCCGGTCGACGGTCGTGGTCGCGCTGGTCGTCCTGCTCGGGGCGTCGGGACTGGGGGCCAACCCGGTGCTGATCGCCCAGACGCTGCGCCACGCGGGCAACGGTTCGACGCTGGCGTCCTCGTTGGCGACCGCGGCGTTCAACCTGGGCACCGCAGTCGGCGCCGCGGTGGCCGGGGCCACCCTGTCGACCTCGTGGGGTCTGGTCGGACCTGCCGCGCTGGGCGCTGTCGTGACCGGTGCCGCGCTGCTGCCGATCGGACTGCTCGCCGTTGCCACGACTCGACGCGCCGAGGCCGATGCGCCCGGAGGCCGTCATGAGCACGAAGACGACACCCCTGTTCCTGCTGCGGTGAGTTGACCCGGATTTGCCGGTTATCCGCAGAAGTTATTCGCACGAGGAGAAAATCATGCTTGGTGCCGTGATGCACGCCCCCGGTGATGTTCCCTGGCTTGCCTGGCGACTGGCGTGCTGCGGATTCGATGCCGGGATGAACAGCATCGCGAAGATGACGACGTTGAACGCGATGAGCGTGCCCAGCTGCAACCAGAACATGACGCCTCCCGGCCTGGTCACCGTCCGATGTGGTCAGATCACCGTTCTCGCTTGACGCACCGCTGCTTCCGCAAGTGCGTTACCGCCGCGCCGGATCGGACTGGATTCGAGGCGTTCTTGCGCGCTTTCGTGATCCGCACGCAAACCGAGCAGCGTGGCCGGGTCGTGGTCGGATGCCCGACGGCGGCCCACATCACCTCGGCACCGCACTCGCCGGCGCCGCCGGGTCGAAGCACGAGATGCGTGTCCAACGCCCGCAATCCAGGCGACGGCAACCACCGAGGCCACGCCTCCAGCACCAACGAAACCACCTCCACGACGCTCTTCGGCTATATTGGGACGTGATCGCTTCGCAACCGGTCACGAACCACCCAGGTCAATTAATTCCTGGTCACGGGCTGAGACCGCAAGCTCGTTGCCCTCAACCTTTTGGGTGGTATCCGAAATGACTCAAGAACGCCGTAAGCTGTGGAACGTGGGCGACACCGCTGGTACACCGCGAACTCGCGCGCTAGCCGCCGCATTGCGGGGAGCGCTCGACGACTCCGATCTGACAGCGCGGCAGGCTGGACGCCTGCTCGACAAGTCCCACAGCACGATCTCGCAGTGGCAGACCGGCAAGCGAGTGCCGACTACCGATGACGTCTCCGCGTTTCTCGCCGTGCTCGGTGTGACCGGCAAACGGCGACGGCAGATCCTCGACCTGGCTCGCAATGCACGTGAGTCGAACTGGCTCGCCGGTGGCGTCTCGGAGCAGCTGGCAGGCATCGTCGAATGCGAACGAACTGCCATCGAGATCGTCGACTGGTGCCCGCTCGTCGTATCCGGACTCCTTCAAACCTACGAGTATGCAAAGGCGATCATCGGCGATGACGATGCCTTGGCGTCGCACGTGGTCGAGACGCGCGTAAAGCTCCGACTCGACCGCCAGGACCAACTGGCTCAACGCGATGATCGATCAGTTGATCACACTGTGCTGATCGGCGAGCCCGCACTTCGCCAGTGCATTGGTGGGAAGGCAGTTCTCATCGAGCAGCTTCGTCGGTTGGTGGAGCTCAACGGGAAGAAAGGGACGGCGATCCAGATCGTGCCGACCGGTGGCGGATGGCATCCCGGCTTGATGGGGCCATTCGTCATCTACGGTTTCAAGGAGTCACCGGCGATCATCGCGATCGAGAACCACCGGTCGTCGGTGTTCCTCTACGAAGACGACGACGTGGTGACCTACCGGCGCGCATCGGCAGCGATTCGCCGCGCCGCGATCAGTCCCGAAGATTCATCAGCGTTCGTCCTCGATGTGGTCCGAGAGTTGGAGGCAAGCGGATGATCAAGCAAACCCAGTGGCGCAAGAGCAGCTACAGCGGCCAAGAAACGCACTGCGTCGAGTTGTCCAGCCCGCCCGGTCTGATCCGGGACTCGAAGGATTGTGACGGGCCGGTGCTGCGTGCTGACGTCGCTGCCTTTGTACGGGCTGTCAAGGCTGGCCGGTTCGACCGATGACTGCGGGAAGTTCGTCTTTGGAGGAAAGATGAGCACCCACGCCTGGCAGAAGTCCAGCTACTCCAATGCCAACGGCAACTGTGTGGAGTTATCCAGCCCGCTCGGGCTGATCCGGGACTCGAAGGATCCGGAGGGGCCGCGTCTGGACGTCGATGTCGCTGGCTTCCTGCGGGCCGTCAAGGCTGGGCGTTTCGAGCGGTGAGCGGTGGGTCGTGAGTGCGAATTCCGGCTAGAAACCGGCTTTTGCGCTCACGACCAATGCTGACGGTGCGTCCGGGTGTGGCTGAGTGCTCCACTTGGCGGACTTCAGTCGTAGAGCGTCGCCATGGTCCGTGCCGATGTGGCGATGCGCTCCCGAAGCTCCGACGGTGCGAGCACCTCCACCTCCGGGCCTAGCCGCAGCAGCTCTGCCTCCGCGTGGGCGAGGCTCTCGATGGGGATGACGGCCCGGCGCCAGCCGCCGGGCTCCAGCTTTCCCTGGTTCACGCCATCGAGCACCGCCTGCGCCGCGACGTCCTGGAGGCGGGTGATGCCGACCGGTGAGATGCGTATCTCCGCTTCGCCCTGCCACAGCCGATCCTGCAGTCGCGCCGTATGGGACTGCCAGTGACGAGCCAGGTCGAAGCGGGCCGGTGGGTCGAACACCTCGTCCAGCGGCTCCAGGTCGAGGATCTGCCCGATCCGGTAGGTGCGCAGGTCATCGCCGGCACGGGCGACGGTGTACCAGCGTCCGGCCTTGAGCACGATCCCGTAGGGCTCCAGGCGCCGCTCAACCAGCTGCGGGGTATGCCACCGGCGGTAGCGCACGCGGATGGCCCGCCGCTCCCACACCGCGGCCGCCACCGTCGGAAGATGCGGCACCTCGTCCGCCTGCCGGTACCAGCCCGGGGCGTCGAGGTGGAAGCACTCACGGATCCGCCGGACCTGGTCCTGCAGCGCGACCGGCAGGGCCGCCTCGATCTTGAGCTCGGCCGCTGCCAGGACCGAGCCCATCCCCAGCTCGGCCGCCGGCCCGGGGAGACCGGCCAGGAACAGGGCCTGCGCCTCGGCCGCGGTCAGCCCGGTCAGCCGCGTGCGGTAGCCGTCGAGCAGGGCGTAGCCGCCCGCGTGCCCTGCCTCGCCGTAGACCGGCACGCCCGCCGCGATCAGCGCCTGCACATCCCGGTACACCGTGCGCACCGACACCTCTAGCGCCGCCGCCAACTCATCGGCGGTCATCCGGCCGCGGTTTTGCAGCAGGAGCAGAAGCGAGAGGAGTCGACCGGCGCGCATGGTCGCAAATCTACGGCCGGTCCACTGACACAGGATGTCAGGGAACCGGTCCTAACGTCTGCGGCATGACGAACAACGACTTCGCGTTCTTCGCCGGCACCTACGACGTCGTCAACCGCTGGCGCAAGGACTTCCTCGATCCGACGGAGGGCGACGACCGTTGGGAGGAGTTCCCCGGCATCACCCGCGCCTCCCGCCACTTCGACGGCGCCGCCAGCTTCGACGAGATCGAGTTCCCGACCAAGGGCTTCTCCGGGCTGACCCTGCGGCTGTTCAACCCGGCGACCGCACAGTGGTCGCTGTACTGGGCCAGCAAGCGCACCGGCACCCTCTTCCCACCCGTCACCGGCAGCTTCGGCGCCGACGGCACCGGCGTCTTCCACGGCGACGACGAACACGACGGCCGCAAGGTCAAGGCGCGCTTCATCTGGTCCGGTATCACCACCGACCGCGCCCACTGGGAGCAGGCGTTCTCCCTCGACGACGGGCGGACCTGGATCACCAACTGGCACATGAACTTCACCCGGCGCACGGCCACCGACCGCGTCGCGTAACGGCGGCTGCCACGTCTTCGGGCCTCCTCGCCGGTGGTCACAGCCTGGGCAGTCGGCCCGGCTCCTGAGCGTCCACCGGGAGCGCAGACGGGCATCCAAGATCGTTCTGCGACAAGCCGCGGCTCGGTCGGATGCTGCGCGAGGGGGAACGGTTCCGCCGGGGTCATCTGCTGATGACCATGGGCGAGTGATTGGAGGTCCACTGAGGACTTTGCTGGCGATCCGCCCGAGCGAATAGGTCAAGAGCGACGCGGGAAACCGCGGCCCAGCTGCTCAGCCGACCATGGGCTGCGGTGATCCGTGCCGCGTCAGGCCTTCGACTCGGGTGGTAGCAGGCGTTTCGAGGCTTCGTGGGCGCCGAGGGCGAGTTCCGCCCGATTGGGGCCGCTGCGCTTCGCCGCCGCCTCGGCGTTGCCGCCCGCCACCCACACCGGCCCGTGCGGCAGCCGTTCGAGCCCTTCCCGGGCCACGTCGTCGGGTTCGGCGACGTTCAAGCCCGGGATGTCGAAGTTGAGCCCGGCGCGTTCCATCGCCGGCGTCCGGGTCACGCCGAGCACCAGCTCCAGGACGTCCACGCCGTGCTCCCGCAGTTCGAGCCACAGGCCCTCGGCGAACACCCGCGAGAAGGCCTTCACCGCCGAGTAGATGCTGATCTGCGCCTGGCCCAGGTAGCCCGCCATCGAGCCGACCAGGATCACCCCGCCGCGGCCCCGCTCCTTCAGCAGCGCGCCGAAGTGGTGGGTGAGCGCGAGCTGCGCGGTGATGTTCAGGTCGATCACGCCGCGCACGCGGTCGAGGTCGCCCGTGACGAACTCGTGGCCGTAGCTGTTGGCGCCCGCGTTGAAGATCAGCAGGCCGACGTCGAGGTCGTCGGTGACGTCCCTGATGGCCCGCAACGCGCCCGGGTCGAGCAGGTCGAGCTCCAGGGCGCGCACCTGCACGCCCTTGGCCCGCACCGCATCCGCTGTGGCCGCCAGCGGCCCCGGTTTCCGCGCGATCAGCACCAGGTTGATCCCGGCGTCGGCGAGCCGGTGGGCGAACGAGGCGCCCACGCCTTCGGATCCGCCGGCGATGACCGCCCATGGTCCGTACTTCGTGGTGTCGAGCACTCAGTCCTCCGCCTGGATCGGGATCTCGCCGCGGGCCGCCGCTTCGCGCACGGAATCCCGCAATGCCTTGCAGCCGCTGAAGAACCGGCCGTTCGGGCCGGACCCCGGAGGCGCGTCTCGGCGCTCCGCGCAGGCTCGGACGGCCTCTTCGTGCCACTGGATGCTGGTCTGGTCCCAGCTGCTCTTGCGGACCTCGACGCGGCCACCGCAGGTGCCGCACTGCACGGGCTGCATGGGCGAATCGACCAGCCGGCCGTCTGCGCGCACCGCCATCAGACCGCCTGCGCCTTCCGGACCAGGTTCTCCTCGACCTCGCGGCGCCAGGCCTCGTTGGGCCTGGTGGTGTCGATCTCGAACTCGAACCGCTCCACCATCTCGGGCGTCACGTCCGCCGCGTCGACGTAGAACTGCTCGTACCACCGGCGCAGCTGGTAGACCGGGCCGTCCTCCTCGCACAGCAGCGGGTTGTCGATGCGGGTCTTGTTCTTCCAGATCTGCACGTCCTGCTCGAAGCCGATCTTGATGAAATCGCCCATCTTGCGGGCCATCCCGTCCGCGTCCTCGCCCCGCAGCCGATCGGTGCGCTTGACGATGATCCCGTACTGCAGCACGAAGGAGTTCGCGGTGACCGGGTAGTGGCAGTTGATCAGCACCGACTCGACGTCGCCGTCGCTGTAGTGGTAGGTCAGGTCGTCGATCATGAACGACGGGCCGTGGTAGGCGGCCACCGACGTGTTGCCCAGCATGCGGGGCGCGCCGCTGCCGGACTCCTGCGGGCGGGCGTCCTCCCGCCCGACGCCGTTCTGGATCTGCGTCGCGGTGTGGCCCTCGAAGATGTTCTTGAAGTACGTCGGGAACGAGTAGTGGACGTAGAAGAAGTGCGCCATGTCCACCACGTTGTCCACGATCTCGCGGCAGTGCGCGTTCTCGATGGTGACCGAGTACCACTGCCAGTCGGTCCACTCGTCGCTGGTGGCGCCTTCGATGCGAGGGATGGTCACGTCGGCGGGCGGCGGGTTGCCCTCGGGGTCGTTCCACACGAAGAACATCCCGTCCTGCTCCAGGGTCGGCCACGCCGCCGTCCGCGCGCGCAGCGGAACCCGGCGCGCGTAGGGGATGCTCTTGCACTTGCCGTCGCCGCCCCACCGCCAGTCGTGGAACGGGCAGGCGATCTCGTCGCCCTTCACCGAGCCCTGCGACAGGTCGCCGCCCATGTGCCGGCAGTACGCGTCGAGCACGTTCAGCTCGCCGTGGGAATCGGCCCAGACCACCAGCTTCTGGCCGAACGCCTGCACCGTGTGCGGCTTGCCGTCCTTGAAGTCCTTGGCGAGCCCGAGGCAGTGCCAGCCGCGCGCGAACCGGGTGGGCGCCTCGTCCACCTCGATCTTCCGGACCTCCTCCACAGCGGTCATGCTCGTCATCCCTTCCCGTCAGCGGTGAGTCATCGCGAAGGTAGGCGGCGGCGGCCGCGGGAACCGCCGGTGATCCCACTCACCGGTACCTCCCGGCGACCGCCGCGGACGGCAGGCCGCACGATGGGAAACCTGACGTCGCAACGGGAGGACGAGCATGACCGACGAGGTGCTGGAGCGGGTCCGCGACCTCCTGCCGGCGATCGCGGGGCGCAACCCGGTCGCGGAGGAGGACCGGCGGCTGCCGGCGGAGACGGTGGCCGACCTGGTTTCGGTCGGCGCGTTCCGGATGCTGCAGCCGAAGCGCTACGGCGGCCTGGAAAGCGATCCCGTGCGCTTCTACGAGGTGGTCCGGGAAGTGTCCACAGTGTGCGGTTCCAGCGGCTGGGTGCTCTCGATCCTCGGCGTGCATCCGTGGCACGTCGGCCTGTTTCCCCGCGAAGCGCAGGACGAGGTCTGGGCGGGCGGCCCGGACGTGCTGATCTGCTCGTCGTACGCGCCCATCGGGCGCCTGACCGCGGTCGAGGGCGGCTACCTGCTCAGCGGCCGGTGGAGCTTCGCGTCCGGATGCGATCACGCGAGCTGGGCGCTGCTCGGCGGGCTGGTCGTCGGCGACGAGGGACGGCCGGTCGACTTCCTCAGCGTCCTCGTGCCGCGCGCGGACTTCCAGGTGCTGGACGTGTGGGATCCGGTGGGGCTGCGCGGCACCGGCAGCAACGACATCGTCGTGGACAAGGCGTTCGTGCCCGCGCACCGGATCGTCCGCAACTACGACGTGTCGCAGCTGCGCGCCCCCGGCCGGGCGGTGAACCCGGGCCCGCTGTTCGCGCTGCCGTTCGGCGCGGTGTTCACCACCGCCGTCGCCGCACCCGTCGTGGGAGTCGTGTCGGGCTGCTACGAAACCTACGTGGCGGCCATGCGCGACCGGGTGCGGCTGAGCCTCGGCGGCGGCCGGTTCGTGGAGGACCAGGGCGCGCAGGTGGCCGTGGCGCGGGCGGCGTCCGAGATCGACGCGGCGGTGCTGCAGCTGGACCGCAACATGGCCGACCTCTACGACCACGCGGTTCGGGACGCGGAGATCCCGATGGAGCTGCGGCTGCGCGCCCGCCGGGACCAGGTGCGCGCCACCGAGCGCGCGCTGGCGGCGATCGACCTGCTGTTCCAGAGCGCGGGCGGGAACTCGCTGCGCCGGGGAAACCCCATCGAACGGGCCTGGCGCGACGCGCACGCGGGCAGCATGCACGTGGCCAACGACGCGCAGCGCGCCCTGGCGCTGTACGGCAAGGGCGCGTTCAGCCTCCCCGTCGAGGACACGCTGGTGTGATTCGCCACCGCCGTGCGATGCCGGGGTGGGACGCCTCCGGCCGCTCGTCGGTCGCCGCGCCGACCGGGCTGCGCAGGTAGTCGCGTCCTCCTCGCTGATCAGCTCGCCGGTAGGCCCGGATGAGGCGGAAGCCCGTGGTGCGGGCCCGGTCGTCCCGGTGAGCGGTACGTTGACGGAGACGGCCACGAGGCGAACCCGCACAATCAGGTGTCGATGCGGATCAACCGAGGGGGGACACGTGCCGAGAATCGCTGAGGCCCGGCCGGCCGCGGAGCCGAGCTCGCAGGAGCAGAAGGCGCGCCAGCGCCGGATCCTGCGCGCCGCCGCGGGCCTCGCCGCCGAGCGAGGGCTCGACCGCGTGCAGATGCACGACGTGGCCAAGGAAGCGGGCGTCGCGATCGCCACGCTCTACCGCTACTTCCCCTCGAAGACGCACCTGTTCACCGCCGTCATGGCCGAGCAGGTGGAGCAGCTGGACAAGCTGGCGCGCCCGCCGCGCTCGGACCAGGATCCGGTGGACGCGGTGTGCGAACTGCTGCTGCGGTCCACCCGCCAGCTGCTGAGCAAGCCGCTGCTGGCCAGCGCGATGATGCAGTCCAACGTCCAGGCCAACGCGGCGACGGTGAACGAGGCCATCCGCATCGACAAGATGATGAACGAGGCGGTGTTCCGGATGCTCGGCCTCGAGAGCCCGACGGCCCGCGACGTCCGCCTCGTGAGCCTCGTCATCGAGTGCTGGTACGGAATGCTGAGCTCGGCGCTCAACGGCCGGATCTCCATGGCCGACGTCGAGGTGGAGATCCGGCTCGCCTGCGGCCTCCTCCTGGCGGCCCGCTCGAACGCACCGGACCAGACCTCCCTGGACGACTGACCCGGCCCACCGGCCCGATCCTCGGTCCGCGATTTCCATTGAAGTCGGACCTGGACACACATCAGGTTGGGCACCCGCAGTCCAGGCGGACGCTGTAACTCCCGCAGGGGGGCGCCACCCGCACCGCCACGCACAACGAGGACGAAAATCCTCAAGGGAAATCGCGGACCGGATCGGGGCGGCTACTTCTTCCGGGGCGCGATGTTCTGCACTCCCGTGGTGTCCAGCTCCGCGACGCTGTAGGCCGCGTAGTTCTGGTACGGGCTCCGGCCCGCGAAGTACGGCGTGAGCTGGTCGTCGAGCTCCGCAACGCTGAAGGCGCCCGCCGCCGCCGTGAACTTCCGCTCCACCGTGGGCGCGGCCAGCAGCGCGACCATGTCGCCGTAGACCACGAAGACCTGGCCGTTGATCTCGTCCGCCACCGGGGAGGCCAGGTAGGCCACGAACGCGCCCACCCGCTCCGGCGCCAGGATGTCCAGGTCGCTGCCGTTCGGGTCGTCGCTGAACACGTGCGCCGTCATCCCGGTCCGCGCCCGCGGGCAGATCGCGTTGGCGCGCACCCCGTATCGCGACAGCCCCTGCGCGCTCGACAGGGTCAGCGCGGTGATGCCGGCCTTCGCCGCCGAGTAGTTCGGCTGCCCCGCGGGGCCGAACAGGAACGCCTCCGACGTGGTGTTCACGATGCGGCCGTACACGGGCCCGCCCGCCGCCTTGCTGGCGTTGCGCCAGTGCACCGCCGCAGCGCGCGAGACGGCCGCGTGGCCCTTGAGGTGGACGTGGATGACGTCGTCCCAGTCGCGCTCGGTGAGGTTGAAGATCATCGTGTCCCGCAGGACGCCCGCATTATTCACCACGACGTCCAGGCCGCCGAAGGTGTCCACGGCCGCCTCGACCAGCCGGTCGCCGGTGGCCCAGTCGCCCACGTCGCCGGTCACCGCCACCGCGTCGCCGCCCGCGGACTTGATCTCGTCGACGACGGCGTCGGCGGCCGGGCCCATGTCGTTCACGACCACGTTGGCCCCCTGGGCCGCGAGCGCGAGCGCTTCCGCGCGCCCGAGCCCTGCGCCGGCGCCGGTCACGACCGCGGTGCGGCCCTCCAGCGTGCTGTCGCTCATTGCGTGCTCCTTGTCCTGCATCCGGCGGTCCCGGCACGGCCGTGCCCGGTCTCGCGCCGAAAACTAGTATTCATTCTCCCAGCTGGCGAGCCCGTGTCCCATTGAGTGAACTGAATCAGTTCTTGCTCGTTGTGTGGGTGTTTCAATGCAGATAGATAATGAATTCTAGTGCTGCGGGGCGTGTCGTCCCGCATGCGGATGGAGAAGCCAGATGCCCGAGGCCGTCATCGTCGAGGCCGGTCGCACGCCGGTCGGCAAGCGCTACGGAGCCCTGTCCGGGCTGCATCCCGCCGAACTCCTCGGCCTCGCCCAGCGGGGCGTGCTCGACCGGGCCGGCCTGGCCCCGGCGAAGGTCGGCCAGGTCGTCGGCGGCTGCGTGACGCAGGTGGGGGAGCAGTCCAACAACGTCACCCGGAACGCCTGGCTGCACGCCGGCCTGCCCCACGCCACCGCGTGCACCAGCATCGACTGCGCCTGCGGCTCCTCCCAGCAGGCCGTGCACCTGATCGCCGGGTTGATCGCCGGCGGCGCCATCGACACCGGGATCGCCTGCGGCGTCGAAGCGATGAGCCGCGTCTTCCTCGGCTCGGCCCTGGCGCCGGGCACCGGCAGTCCAGTGCCGGACTCTTGGTCGATCGACATGCCCGACCAGTTCACCGCCGCCGAGCGGATCGCCCGCAACCGCGGCATCACCCGCGCCGACGCCGACGCGCTCGGCGCGGCCTCCCAGCAGAAGGCGGCGGTCGCCTGGTCCGAGGGGCGCTTCGACGGCCAGATCATCCCCGTCGACGCGCCGGTCCTGACCGAGGACGGCCCCACCGGCGAAACCGCCCTGGTGAACCGGGACCAGGGGCTGCGCGAGACCACGGCCGAGGGCCTCGCCAAGCTCAAGCCGGTGATCACCGACGGCATCCACACCGCGGGCAACTCCTCGCAGATCAGCGACGGGGCGGCGGCGGTGCTGCTGATGAGCCGGGAGCGGGCCGAGGCGGAGGGCCTGCGGCCGCGGGTGCGGATCGTCGCCTCCGGGATGGTGGGCTCCGACCCGTACTACCACCTCGACGGCCCCGTGCACGCCACGGCGCACGTGCTGGAGAAGGCGGGCATGGCGCTCGGCGACATCGACCTGGTGGAGATCAACGAGGCCTTCGCGTCCGTCGTGCTGTCGTGGGCGCAGGTGCACCGGGCCGACATGGACAAGGTCAACGTCAACGGCGGCGCGATCGCGCTCGGGCACGCCGTCGGCTCCACGGGCGCCCGGCTGATCACCCAGGCCGTCCACGAACTCGAACGCAGCGACCGCTCCACCGCGCTGATCACCATGTGCGCCGGCGGCGCGCACGCCACGGCCACCATCGTCGAACGGATCTGAGATGACACAGGGAACTCTGGGGTTGAGCGAGGAGCACCGCGACCTGCGGGACTCCGTGCGGGCCTTCGCCGGCCGCCACATCACCGAGACCGAGGTGCGCGCAGCGGTCGATGCCGACGCGGAGCAGCTGCCGCCCTTCTGGAAGCAGCTGGCCGCGCAGGGCCTGCTCGGGTTGCACCTGCCGGAGGCCGACGGCGGCGCCGGTTACGGGCTGCTCGAACTCGCGGTCGTCCTCGAAGAACTCGGCCGCTGCCTGGCGCCCGGTCCCTTCCTGCCGACCGCGCTCACCAGCGCGGTGCTGCGCGAGGCGGGGCACCACGCGCACCTCCCGGCGCTCGCGGACGGAACGGCGACCGGCGCGCTCGCCCTCGGCGACGGGTTCACCGCCGAGCGCACCGCGGACGGCGGCATCCTCGTCTCCGGGACCGCCAAGCCGGTGCTCGGCGCGCACCTCGCGGACGTGCTCGTCCTCCGCGTCGCGCTGGAGGGGGAGCAGGCGTGGGTGGTGCTGCCCCGCTCCGTGGCCGAGGTCGCCGAGGTGCCCAGCCACGACCTCACCAGGCGGCTCGCCGAGGTCGCGATCTCCCACGCGCAGGTGCCCGCCGAGGACGTCCTCGACATCGCGCCGCACCGGCCGCACGACCTCGCCGCCACGCTCTTCGCGGCGGAGGCGTGCGGCATCGCCGACTGGTGCACCACGACCGCCGCCGAGTACGCCCGGGTGCGGGAGCAGTTCGGCCGGCCGATCGGGCAGTTCCAGGGCGTCAAGCACCGCTGCGCCCGCATGCTGGCCCGCACCGAAGCCGCCCGGGCCTGCGCCTGGGACGCCGCCCGCGCGCAAGACGCGCAGGACGCCGCCGGCGAGGTGGAGCTGGCCGTCGCCGTCGCGGGAGCCACCGGCATCGAGGCCGGGTTCAGCACCGCGAAGGACTGCATCCAGGTGCTCGGCGGCATCGGGTTCACCTGGGAGCACGACGCCGGTCTCCACCTGCGCCGCGCTCAGACGTCGCGGCTGCTGCTGGGGGCGACCGGCCACTGGCACCAGCGGGTGGCGCGCCTGGCGCTGGACGGCACCCGTCGCGAGGTTTCGGTGGACCTGCCGCCGGAGGCGGAGGAGATCCGGGCGGTGGTGCGCGCGGAACTCGCCGAGGCGGCCGCATTGCAGGGCGAGGAGCGCATCGGCTACCTCGCCGAGCACGGCTACACCGCGCCACACCTGCCGAAGCCGTGGGGCCGGGGCGCCGACGCCGTCGAGCAGCTCACCATCGCGGAGGAGATGCGGGCCGCGCAGGTGCGCGCGCACGACATGGTGATCGGGAACTGGGTGGTGCCCACCCTGATCCAGCACGGCGACGAGGAGCAGCAGCGCCGGTTCCTCCCGGCGACGCTCCGCGGGGACATCACCTGGTGCCAGCTGTTCTCCGAGCCGGGCGCGGGATCCGACCTGGCCGGCCTGTCCACCAAGGCGGAGAAGGTCGACGGCGGCTGGAAGATCAACGGCCAGAAGGTGTGGACCTCCATGGCCCGCGAGGCGCACTACGGCATCCTCCTCGCCCGGACCGACCCGAACGCGGCCAAGCACAAGGGACTGTCGTACTTCCTGCTGCACATGGACGCCCCGGGCATCACCATCAGGCCGCTGCGCGAGCTGACCGGCGACGCCCTGTTCAACGAGGTGTTCCTGGACGACGTCTTCGTGCCCGACGACATGCTGGTCGCCGAGCCCGGCGACGGCTGGAAGCTCGCCCGCACCACCCTGGCCAACGAGCGCGTCGCGCTCTCGCACGACTCGTCGCTGGGCTCGGGCGGCGAAGCGCTGCTCGAACTGGCGGCCGCGGAAGCCGACGACCACCGCCTCGCCGTGCTGGGGCAGATCCTCTCCGACGCCCAGGCGGGCGCGTTGCTCGGCCTCCGCCAGACGATCCGCTCACTGAGCGGCCAGCAGCCGGGATCGGAGTCGTCCATCGCCAAACTCCTCGGCGTGGAGCACATCCAGCAGGTGTGGGAGACCGCGATGGAGTGGCAGGGGCCGGCGGCGCTGCTCAACGGCCAGCGGCCGTCCGCGGATTCCCCCGGCGCGACCTGGAAGTTCCTCAACACCCGGTGTCTGTCGATCGCGGGCGGCACCACCGAGGTCCAGCTCAACATCGTCGGCGAGCGGCTGCTGGGGCTCCCACGCGACCCCGAGCCCCGACCCAAGTCCTGAAGTGCCTGTCTCCGAACTCGTTCTGCGTGGCGGCGCGGGTGGCGGAACCTCAGACGCCTTCTCGCTGTGGGATCCCCGACTTACGTATGGACCAATACGCGGCATCGGGGCTGTCCTCACGAGAAGACGTCTGAGAACCCGCGGCGGTGCGAATTGCGAGGGTGGGCCAAGCGGCTGGCGCCGTTTCAAAGGCGAAGATCAAAAACTGGGATCAAGACCGGCTCGACGCACACAGGAGAAACGCAAGAATGGCGATCGACCTCGACGAGGCGCTGAACGCCCGGCCCGCGACCCGCGAGATCGCGTGGACGCGGCGGGACGTGCTGCTCTACCACCTCTCGCTCGGCGCCGGCGCCCGCGCCGACACCGAGCCGGAGCTGCCCTACACCTACGAGGACGGCCTCCAGGTGCTGCCGACCTTCGCGATGGTGGCGGGGCAGGGGATTTCCACCGGCGACCGCGCCGCGCCGGGCCTGGAACTGCCCGGGATCGACATCGACCTCCGCAAGATCCTGCACGCGGGCCAGGCGCTCCGCGTGCACCGGTCGCTGCCCGCGTCCGGCACGGCCACCGTCACCAGTCGCGTCGCGGACGTGTGGGACAAGGGCAAGGCGGCGGTGATCGTGCTCGAAGCGACCGCGGCGGACGGCGCCGGCGCGGCGCTGTGGACGACGACCATGCAGATCTGGGCGCGCGGCGAGGGCGGGTTCGGCGGAGAACCGGGACCGGACGTCGCCGCCGAACTGCCGGAGCGCGAACCGGATGCCGTGCTGGAGTCGCCCACGACGCCCGCCCAGGCGCTGATCTACCGGCTCAACGGCGACATGAATCCGCTCCACGCCGATCCCGGCTTCGCCAGGGCGGCCGGTTTCGACCGGCCCATCCTGCACGGCCTGGCCTCCTACGGGCTGGTCGCCAAGGCGATCGTCGACGGGCTGCTCGACGGCGATGCCGCCCGGCTGCGCGCGTTCGAGGTGCGGTTCGCCGGCTCGCTGCTGCCCGGGGAGACCATCCGGACCGAGGTGTGGCGCGACGGCGGGCAGTTGGTGCTGCGCTCGACGTGTCCCGAGCGCGGCGACGCGCCGGTGCTGACCCACGCCACCGCGGAGGTGACGTCGTGACCGCCGCCCGGGAACAGCCGCTGGAGCTGACCGCCATCTCGCACAACGAGGGCGTCGACGCCGCGGTGTCGGCGGCCCGCCGGGTGATCGCGTCGCTGCTGCACGCCGGGGACGGGTCGGCGGCGGAGATGAAGGAGGTCGCGGACCGGCTCAACGCCGTCGCGGACCACCTCGATGAGCACGCGCCCGCGATGGACCAGCGGATGGTGGACATGTGGTCGGGGGAGGGCATCACCCGCCACGACCCCGTGACCGGCCCCGAGAACACGATCGCGCCGCCGCTGCACCTGACCGGGAAGGACGACGGCTCGGTCGAGGGAGTGGTGGCGCTGGGCCTGCCGTACCAGGGGCCGCCCGGGCACGTGCACGGCGGGATCTCGGCGCTCCTGCTCGACCACACCCTCGGCGTCGCGAACCACTGGGCGGGGCAGTCGGGGATGACGGCGGAGCTCACGCTGCGCTACCACCGGCCGACCCCGTTGTTTGAGCAGCTGACCGTCACCGGCGAGCAGATCGCGGTCGACGGGCGCAAGATCCGCACGAGGGGCGCGATCACGGCCCGGGGCGAGGTCTGCGTGTCGGCGGACGGCCTGTTCATCGCGAAGCACCTGCCGCGACCACGCTGACCCGAACCGGAGGGGCTCCCGACCGGTGCGGGCACGTGCGAGGTACGGCCGCCTGGAGCGCGGGGCGGCGATTTCGCGCGAGATCGCCGCCCCGCTCTCATACGGAGTGCCGATTTCGCGCTTGCTCTCGCCCGGTTTGCGCGCTGCCACGGTGGTTCTGACGTCGAGGGTGGGGAAATATTCGTCCCTAGTGGACTTTGCTCGAAGAGGTGCGGCGGGCTGCCCGGGGTTGGCGGAGTGGCTCCAGCGCGGAGTTCTTCGATGGTGGGGTTCGTATGCCGGTGACGACGGCCAGTGGTTTTAGGCGAGTTGGTCGGCGGGCGTCGGTCTGCCGATGTAGAAGCCTTGGGCTTGGTCGCACCCGAGGCGGCGGAGGAGGTCCAGTTGCCCCGCCGTTTCGACGCCTTCGGCCACCACCGTGAGCTTTACCGCGTGCGCCAAGGCGATGATGCTGCTGACGATCGCTTCGGCGTCGGGATTCTCGTCCACCCCGGTGATGAACGAGCGGTCGATCTTGAGCGTGTCCAGGGGGAGTCGTTGGAGCTGGGCGAGTGAGGAGTAGCCCGTCCCGAAATCGTCGATCGCCAGCCTCACCCCGAGTCGGCGCAGGTTGCTGAGCACCTGCGCCGCCGCCGTCGGGTCGTGCATGAGGGCGCTTTCGGTGACTTCCAAGCAGACGGAGCCGGCCGGAAGCCCCGCTTCGGCGAGGGCTTCGTGCACGTCGTTGTGCAGGTAGGGGTCCTCGAGCTGTCGTGCGGAGAGGTTCACCTTGAGCCGGAGATCGAGCTGGCGCCGGGCGCGGTAGGCCGCTAGTTCACGGCTGGCCATGCGCAGCATGTGGGCTCCGATTCCGTGGATGACGTCGCTTTCCTCGGCCAGCGGGATGAACTCCGCGGGCGACACCGTGCCGTACAACGGGTGCGTCCACCGCAGCAGTCCTTCCACGGCGACAGTCCGTCCGGTGCCCAGATCGATGATGGGCTGGTAGGCCATCCAGAGCTGGTCCTTCTGCGCCGCTTCGCGGAGGTCTTGCTGCAGGAGGAGGTGGCGCTGCATGCGTTCGCGCAGTCGCACGTCGAAGAACGCGGTCCGGCCGCGGCCGAGCGTTTTGGCGTGGTACATGGCCACATCGGCGTCGCGGAGCGCATCCGCGGCCGTCCTCGGATCATCGGACGGCGCCAGCACGATCCCGATGCTGGCATCGACGCGCAGCTTCCGGCCCTCCACGCTGATCGGATCGGCGAGATTCCGGCGCAGCTCTTCGGCGAGCAAACGGAGCTTCCTGCGATCGTCCTCGGCGCGAGCGATGACGACGAACTCGTCACCACCGAGCCGGCCGACCACTTCGCCCTCGCCCACCAGCTGCTGCAGCCGCTCGCCCACGACGCGCAGCACCTCGTCGCCGACACCGTGCCCCAGCGAGTCGTTGATGACCTTGAACTCGTCCAGGTCGATGAACAGCACCCCGACGGGGTGGGCGGATCGCAACGCGGAATCGAGGTGCCGGAGCACCAGGGTGCGGTTGGCCAGGCCGGTCAGCGGGTCGTGCGTGGCCTCCCGCTCCAGCCGCTCCCGGATTGCCCGGGATTCGGTGATGTCGGTGAACGAGAGGACGATCGGGTGCGGCGCGTCGTTGTCCAGCGTGAGCGATCGCGAGGTCACCGCGAGCCACACGCTGCGTCCATCGCCTCGGCGGGCGCCGATCACCCGGGCGTTCTGCGGGGCTCCGGTGCGTTGGGTTTGCGTCGACGGGCGAGCGTCCAGCGGGATCGGCGCCCCGGTCTCGTCGAACAGCGGCCAGTCCCCGAGGTCCGAGCCCACCACCTCCTCCCGGGTGGTGCCGAGAATGTGCGCCGCCGCGGGGTTCGCGGACAGGACGAGCCCCTTGGCGTCGGTCACGATCACTCCTTCGTCCAGCGCGTTCACGACGGTGGCGTAGTCCTGCTCGGCCCGTCGGCTCGCTGTCTCGTCGGCGCACACCAGGACGAAACCGGACGGCATCTCCGCGGCGGAGACGCGGATGGCCAATGCGGATCCGTCGGCGCGCAGGTGTCGCGCTTCGGTGATGCCGCCGGCGTCGAGCAGCGCCGCGGGATCCAGCGGCGCGCCGACCACCGCGCCGATGTGCCGGCCGATGGCCTGCTCGGCGGACAGCCCGTAGATGGCCGCTGCTGCCCGGTTCCAGCTGGTCACCATCCCGTCCCGGGTGGTGGCGATGATCGCGTCGCTGACGTGCTGGACCAGTGCGGCCTGGTGGTGCAGCACCACCTCGGCCGGTTGGTGGGCCGTGACGTCCCGTTGGATGATCTGGAACGCGGGGCGGCCCGCCCAGTTGATTCGCACGGCCACTGATTCGACCGGGATGATGCTGCCGTCGAAACACCGCATCTCGACCTCGGCCGGCATCGTGGCCGTTCCCGGGGTGGTCAGCGCCGCGAGCCGCGCCTGAACGCCCGGCAGCGAGTGCCCGGCGACGAGGTCGACGATCGGGCGGCCGACGATCTGCGCGCTGGACTCGGCCGCGAGCATGCGGACGGTAGCGGGGTTGGCGTAGACGGCCTTCTGATCTTGGTGGACCCAGATCGCGTCCGGGCTGTGCTCGACGAAGACCCGGTAACGGGCGGCCAGGTCGGACATTGCCCGCCGGTCCTCCCGCGCCTGCGTGACATCGGTGGTGATCCCGAGCAGGCGACCGGTGCGGGTGTCCCCGACCAAGCGGGCGCGGGAACGGAGCAGCCGCTCGTTCCCGGTCGCCGTGGTGTAGCGCTGTTCGTGCCCGAAGACCTTCCCGGCCGGGGAAGAGCGGATGATCGCGATCAGCGGGCGGATGAGCTCGATGAATCGGGCGCGGAGGTCGTCGTGGGCCGCGTCGGGCAGGCCCAGCAGGGCGCCCAGGCCGGCCGCCCAGGTCGGCTCGTCATGGGCGAGGCCGAACGACCAGGGGACCGCCTCGTTCAACGACCACACCGCGTCCAGAAGCTCGCGATCGACCACCGCGAACTCATCGGCATCATGTGGCTCGGTCATAGCCCTCCGGAAACCACCAGGAAAAGGGTGGGAAAAAGCCGCCCGATCGGACTCCCGCTCGGGCAGGCGATCCACCATGGCGTGCCGTCATTTCTAGACGTGTTCCGACGCGCATTCAAGCCGGGTTCGTTCAAGGTTGAACTTGACCGATCAAGTCGCTGATCGGCGCTGTGTCCAGCGAAAACGGTGGTCCGCGTGTGATGCCGGGGAGCGAGGTGTGACGCCACGTGGCCGTGGGAGTCCTCGAGGGCGTTCAGGCGCCGACTGGTCTCTGCTCGGACGACGAGCACTTCGCGACGGTGCCGCCGCACGAAGTCCCAGCACTGCTGTTCGAGCGCGTGGTTCATGCAGAGCTCGGCGAGCTTGGCGCGGCGGTCGAGCTCCGCCAAGAGCAGCTCGCGGGTGCCCGGTGCTTGCGTCGAGAGGCGTGATCGGCACCGTTTCCCGTTCTTGATCTACTGGACTCCGGTTCGACTGCTCGGTCGAACCGGAGTCGAAGGGATTTAACTCATGGGCCGCAGGATCATCCTCGATGTCGACACCGGCACGGACGATGCCGTCGCCATCATGTTCGCCGCGCTGCACCCCGATCTCGATCTGATAGGCATAACCACGGTCAACGGCAATGTGCCGCTGGAGAACACCGTGGACAACACGCTGCGGGTCGTGGACTGGATCGGGCGGCCGGACATCCCGGTCTTCGCAGGCCTGTCGAGGCCCGTTGCCCGCCGGGGTTTCCCCGGGGGGAGGCACTTCGAACGGGACACCGATCAGGACCCGCACGGCAGCGAGCTGCCAATTCCGGCCCCGCACAGCAAGGTTCGGGACACCGGAGCCGTCGAGTACCTGGTGGAAACCCTGCGATCGACCACCGAGCGGATCACCTTGGTCCCGGTCGGCCCGTTGAGCAACATCGCCACTGCGCTCGCGATCGACCCGTCTTTGACCGAAGCCGTCGACGAGTTGGTCGTCATGGGCGGTGGCCACGGTGTCACCAACGTGACCGCGTCCGCCGAGTTCAACGTCTGGGCCGACCCCGAAGCGGCGGCCATCGTCCTCTCGGCCGGCTTCGATCGCCTCACCCTCGTGACGCTGGACGCGACCCATCAAGCGTTGATCACGCTGGAGGACTGCGACGCGCTCGAAAAGCTTGCGACCCCAGCAGGAATCGCGGCTGCCCGGATCATCAGGCGCCGGATCGACGCCTACGCGACGGCGATGACGACCGAGCACGCGGCACCGGTGCACGACGTGCTCTGCACGGCCTACCTCGTGCGGCCCGAGATCGTCACGACACGGCACCTGCCCGTCGCCGTGGACACGACCAGCTCGCTCACCATCGGCCGAACGGTCATCGACACCCGCCTGGACACGCCGCAGGAACCCAACGCGCACATCGCGTTCAGCGCGGACGCACGCATGCTATCCGAGCTCCTCACCAGTACTTTCGCCCTCGACGCTCGCACCGGCCGGCCGAACTGAACCCCGGGACGACGCCAGGCGTCGTCGGACGATCAGCGCGCGAGCCCCGGAGACCCCGGTCGTCCGGCCGGAGCGGAACGGCCGGGGGCTTCGCGAGTCGCCGGTTCGGCGCCGTACCGAGGAACGTCCGCGTCCGCCTGATCGCCCATCTCGGCAGGCGTTCGTTCGCGCGTCGCAGCGACCGGTCGCGGCGCGGAACTGCGCTCTGGCCGGATCCCTGATATCGAGGCTGCGGACGATGTTTCGCGCGTAACGTGTGCCGCGGTCACGCAGCTGTTCCGGAGGTTGACGATGCATTCGACGGTCCACACGCCCGACGGAGTCACGCTCGGCGTCGAGCACTTCGGCGATGCGTCGGCGCCCCTCGTGCTGCTCGCGGGCGGCACGACCATGCTCTCCTGGCCCGACGCACTCTGCGAGGCGCTCGCTCGCGGCGGACGTCACGTCGTGCGTTACGACCTGCGCGACTCCGGCGCGTCGACGACCGCCGACCCCGAGGCCCCGGCGTACACGCTGCGCGACCTCGCCGCCGACGCCGCCGCGCTCGCCCGCGGGCTCGACGACCGGCCGGCGCACCTGGCCGGCATCGGCGTCGACGGGATGGTCGCCCAGGTCGCCGCGCTCGACCACCCGGACGCGTTCTCGGCGCTCACCCTCGCCGGGACGCGGCCCGTCGCACCGGGCCCGGTCGACGACGACCTGCCCGACCACGACGCGGCGACGATGAAGCGGTTGTTCGCGATCCCGATGCCCGACTGGTCCGACCGCGCCGCCGTGGCGGAGTTCGCCGCCGCCGGCGCGGAGGTCCTCGGCAACGACCCCGCCGCGGCACGCGCGACCGCCGAGCGCGTCTTCGACCGCACGCCGGGCACGGAGCCCGCGGTCCAGCTGGCCAACCAGATGGGCATGGTGTTCTCCAAGCTCGACTGCAAGCCGCGCTGGCGCGAGCGCCTGCCCGAGCTCGCGATTCCGGCGCTCGTGGTGCACGGTCGCCACGACATGTTCTTCCCGGTCGGCAACGGCGAGGCGCTCGCGCGCGAGATCCCCGGCGCGCGGCTGCTCGTGCTCGAACAGGCCGCGACCGCGATCCCCGCCGCAGCCGCCGATGAGGTCGCCGCGGCGATGCTCGCGTTGTAAGCGGTCGTTGATCAGGGCGGCGGCGCAACCTCGAGACGACGCCGACGTCCCCGGCGGGCACTAGATGTCGTTGCGGACCGCTGTCCGGATCACCTTGCCCGTGGCGTTGCGCGGCAGCCGGTCGTGGGTGATCCGCCACTGCGACGGCACCTTGAAGTAGGCCAGCTGGTCCCGGGCGTAGTCGCGCAGCTGCTCCTCGGTGAGCCCGCTGCCGGGCGCGGTGACCACCACCGCGAACACCTCCTGGCCGAGGTCGGCGTGCGGCACGCCCAGCACGGCGCACTCCTGGACCTCCGGGTGCTCGGCGAGAACGCCCTCGACCTCCGCCGGGTAGACGTTCTCCCCGCCGCGGATGATCAGGTCCGAGCGCCGGCTGCTGAGCCGGAGCCTGCCCCGCTCGACCACCCCGATGTCGCCGGTGTGCAGCCACCGGTCTTCCCGGATGGTGTTGCTCGTCGCCTGCGGGTCGTTCCAGTAGCCGAGCATGTTGTAGGCGCTGCGGACGCACACCTCGCCCTCTTCGCCGTCCGGCAAGGGGATTCCGAGCGGGTCGCGGATCTCGAGCTGGACGCCCGCGATCGGCCGGCCGAGGGTGCCCGGCGTCTCGGCGAGATCCGCCGGGCTCGCGGCCGTGAGCGCCGTGCAGGTCTCGGTCATCCCGTAGCTGTCCACAAGGGACTTCTCCGCGAAGGGGAGCTTCTCGCGCAGGCGCTGCTTGAACGCCGTGGACGACGGCGCGGAGGCGAGGGAGAACGCGGTGAGGGCCGAGAGGTCGTACTTCGACACGTCGCCGTGCTCCAGCAACCGGTGGGCCTGGGTCGGCACCGCGCCCCAGTTGGTCACCCGCTCCCGCGCCACCAGGCCGAGCACCTCGTCCATGTCGAAAGCGCCCTGGTGCATGACGACGGTGCTGCCGGTCGCGAGCCTCGGCACCGCCAGGTTGTGCAGGCTGGCGATGTGGAACAGGGGCAGCGCCAACAGGTATCGCCGGTCCTGCGGGGCGACCGGGTCGCTCAGCGCTGCGGCGAGGGCATCGTTCATGCGGTGGTACTCGACGACCGAGCACACGTTGCGGTGCGAGTGGACGGCTCCCTTGGGGCGGCCGGACGTCCCGCTGGTGAACAGGACGATCGCGGGGTCGTCCTCGGCCACGTCCACGGTGGGCAGCGGCGCGCCCGCGTACCGCCGGACCAGGTCGCCGACCTGCCGCTCCATGCGCAGCAGCGGCACCGAGCCGTTCTCCAGCAAGGCGGCGCGCTTGGTGTCGGCGACGATCACGCGCGGCTCGACGAGCCCGACGCCGTGGTCCAGCTCGCGGGCCGACCACCAGGCGTTGAACCCGACGGCGATGCCGCCCACGGCCATCGTGGCCCAGAACGCGAGGATCCATTCCGGCGTGTTGGCAGCGGCGATCGCGACCCGGTCGCCCTTGCCGACGCCGTACTCCTCGCGCAGGGCGGCGGCCAGCGCGGCGACCTGCTCGGCGTGCTCGCGGAAGGAGATCCGCCGGTCGGCGGTGACGATGTAGTCGCGGTCGCCGTGCGCGGTGGATCCGGCGAGGATCTCGGCGAGCGACCCGGCCCGGTTCTTGAACACCGGCAGCCGCGTGCCGAGCACGTCTTCTTCGGCGAGTTCGAAAGCGCCGCCAGGGCTGGTCAGGGCGGTCATGACGGCAGCAGGTTCAGTCGTGCTCATGCGTGGGCGTTCCTCCAGCTGCTGGCCGGGACGTTGAGCGCATCAAATCGTGCGGCACCCGGTGCGGACAACAGGCGCAGGTTTCCGTTTATCGGGACGTGCGCTCGCCCGTCTTCCCGCTGAGCGGGACGGTCCGCTCGGCGGCGCCGCGATCCGCCCCACTGTTGCGGGACAGGCGCAGCACACGTCGATCTGGGAGTCGCCGCATGGGCATCTTGCAGGGCAAGGTCGCACTGGTCACCGGGGCAGGGCAGGGCGTCGGGCAGGGCATCGCGCTCGCGCTGGCCGGGGAGGGCGCGTCCGTGGCCGTGGTCGGCCGCACCGAGGCGAAGCTGAGCGCCACCTGCGAGCTGATCCGCGAACGCGGCGCCGAGGCCGTGCCGTTCACGGTCGACGTGGCGGACACCGCCGCCATCCCGCCGCTGGTGGAGCAGGTCGTCGGCGCGCTGGGCGGCGTCGACGTGCTGGTCAACAACGCCTACACCGGCAGCTACGGGCCGCTGCTGTCGATGAGCGACGACGACTTCCAGCGGGGCTTCCGGACCGCGCCGTTCGCCGCCTTCGCCTTCATGAAGGCCTGCCACCCGCACCTGAAGGCCCGCGGCGGCGGTTCCATCGTCAACCTCGTCACCTCCGCGATGGTCCGCTGGGACCCCACGACCTACGGCGCGTACGCCGCGGCGAAGCAGGCCCTGCGCTCGCTCACCCGGACCGCGGCGGCGGAGTGGGGACGCGACGGGATCCGCGCGAACTCCATCGCGCCCCACGCCCTGTCCCCGGGGCTGGAGTCATGGGTGGCGAGCAATCCGGAGGAGGCCGCCGAGTTCGTCAAGTCCATCCCGCTCGGCCGCATCGGCGAGTGCGAGGCGGACATCGGACGCGCGGTCGTCGCCCTGGTCGGCCCGGACCTGCGCTACCTGACCGGGGCCACCGTGCCGCTGGACGGCGGCCAGGCGTTCTTCGGCTGACCCGGCCCTCCCGATGAGCGGGATCGCCGGGGTGCGGGACCGCCCCGGCGACCTACCGTCCGCGCAGAAACCGAACAGGAGCTTTCGTGACCACCACCGACAGGACCGTCCCGGACGTCTTCAGCCCCGGCAGGATCGGCCCCCTGACCCTCCGGAACCGGACCATCAAGGCCGCCACCTACGAAGGTCTCAGCCACCAGGGCAGGGTCACCCGGGATCTCGTCGACTTCCACGTCCGGCACGCGGCCGGCGGCGTGGGCATGACCACGGTCGCCTACTGCGCGGTGTCTCCCGAAGGGCGTACCGACCGGCACCAGGTCCTGTGGACGCCGGAATCGCTGCCGGGCCTGCAGAAGCTAACCGCCGCGGTCCACGCCGAGGGCGCCGCCGCGTCGGCGCAGATCGGGCACGCCGGCCCGGTCGCCAACCCCAAGGGCAACGGTGCGCCCGCTCTCTCGCCGAGCCGGCACTTCCACAAGACCACGCTCAGCTTCGCCAAGGAAGCCACGCGGGACGACCTGCGCCGCATCGTCCAGGATCACGCCCGGGCGGCGCGCATGGCCATCGAGGCGGGCTTCGACGCGGTCGAGGTGCACCTGGGCCACAACTACCTGGCCAGCTCCTTCCTGAGCCCGAAGATCAACCACCGCACCGATTCCTACGGCGGGAGCCTGGAGAACCGGGCGCGGTTCGCGCGGGAGATCATGACGGCGGTCCGCGAGGCCGTGGACGGCCGGATCGCGATCATCGCCAAGATGAACATGGACGACGGCGTGCCGGGCGGCTTCTGGCTCGACGAGGCGATCGCGGTGACCCGCTGGCTGGAGTCCGACGGCACCGTCGACGCCCTGGAGATGACCGCGGGCAGCTCGCTGAGCAACCCCATGTACCTGTTCAAGGGCGACGCGCCGCTGGAGGCGTTCGCCGATGTCATGCCCCAGCCCATCAAGCTCGGCGTCAAGCTGGTCGGGAACAAGGTGCTTCGGGAGTATCCCTACCGGGACGGCTACCTGCTGGAGGATGCCCGCCAGATCCGGGCCGCCGTCAAGCTGCCGATGATCCTGCTCGGCGGCATCACGAACCGGGAGATCATGGACCGGGCGATGGCCGGGGGCTTCGAGTTCGTGGCGATGGCGCGCGCCCTGCTCCGCGAGCCCGACCTGGTGAACCGGATCGAGGCCGACGCGGGCGTCCGGTCGCTGTGCAACCACAACAACCGTTGCATGCCAACGAATTTCACCGGCACGCGCTGTGTCCTGGTCGACCGGAGCACCACGCGCTCCGAGACCTGGGGCACCGATGCCGGGTACGTCTCCTGAAGCGGCGAGGACCGATGAGCCAACGACGAGAGACCATCGCCGACCTGCTGCTCGACCGCCTCGGCGACCACCGGCCGGGGCTCCGTTCCCGGGAGCGGACCTGGACCTGGGACGAGGTCGTCCGGGACAGCGCCGCCCGCGCCGGCCTGCTGCGGCGGTTGCGCGACGATGACCGGCCGTTCCACGTCGGGATCCTCCTGGACAACGTCCCGGAGTTCATCCTCTGGCTGGGCGCCGCAGCGCTCAGCGGCGCGACGGTGGTGGGCATCAACCCCACCCGCCGCGGCGCCTACCTGGAGGAGGAGGTGCGCAACACCGACCTCCAGCTGGTGGTGACCGACGCGGCGGGGCTGGAGATCCTCGACGGCCTCGACATCGGCGTGGCGCGGGATCGCTTCCTGCTGGTGGATTCGGCGGAGTACGCCGAGCAGCTCCCGAACCGGCCCGAGCCGGCCAAGGACCCGTCGGTCACGGCCGCGACCCGGATGCTGCTGCTGTTCACCTCCGGGACCACCGGCGCGTCGAAGGCCGCGATCTGCTCCCAGGGCCGGCTCGTCGGGCTGGCGTACCAGAACACCGCGAAGTACCGCATCGGCCGCGACGACGTCTGCTACTGCTGCATGCCGCTGTTCCACGGCAACGCGCTGATGGCCCTCTGGGCGCCCGCCCTGCTCGCGGGGGCGTGCGTCGTGCTCACGCCGAAGTTCACCGCGTCGGGCTTCCTCGCCGACGTTCGCCATTACGGCGCAACGTATTTCACCTACGTCGGCAAGGCGCTCGGCTACATCCTCGGCCAGCCGGAACGACCGGACGACGCCGACAACACGCTGACGCACGGCTTCGGCACCGAGGCGTCGCCGGAGGACCAGGCCGAGTTCAAGCGCCGCTTCGCGGCGACGCTGTACGAGGGCTACGGGTCCAGCGAAGGCGCCGGGATGATCAACCAGGCCCCGGACGGGCCGCCCGCAGCGCTCGGGGTGCCCGCGCACGCCGGTGTCCGGGTCGTCAACCCGGAGACCCGCGAGACGTGCCCGCCCGCGAAGCTGGACGAGCACGGCCGGGTGCTCAACGCCGAGCTCGCCATCGGCGAGATCGTCAACACCGAGGGCGCCGCGAAGTTCGAGGGCTACTACAAGAATCCGGCTGCCAACGCCGAGCGGGTGCGCCACGGCTGGTACTGGACGGGCGACCTCGGGTACGTCGATCCGGCGGGCTACTTCTACTTCGCCGGCCGCTCGGGCGACTGGATCCGGGTGGACGGCGAGAACATCTCCGCGCTGCTGACCGAGCGGATCCTGCGCCGCCACCCCGATGTCGTCGCCGCCGGTGTCTTCGCGGTGCCGGACCCGCGCTCGGGGGACCAGGTGATGGCGGCCGTCGAGATTCCCGAGCGGATGAGCTTCGAGGGCCTCGGCCTACCGGATTTCCTCACGGCGCAGGAAGATCTGGGCGCCAAGGGCGCGCCGCGCTACATCCGCGTGTCGCACCGGCTGCCCACGACCGGCTCGAACAAGCTCCGCAAGAAGGAGATGCAGGCGGACGGCTGGCGGACCACCGACGACGTGTACTGGTGGGCCGGTCGCGGCGAGCCGTCGTACGAGCCGATGACCGCGGCGGACAAGGTGTCCCTCCGCGAGCAGTTCGCCGCGAACGGCCGGCTGCGCTTCCTGCCTTGACCTTCCGCAGCCGCACCACCGGCCGGGACCGGCCGCACCGAGCCCAGGAACGAGGACTCCCGAATGGATTTGCGTGAAACACCCGAGCAGCGCCGGCTCCGGCAGGAGCTGCGCGGCTACTTCGCCGGGCTGCTGCCCGCGGACGAACGCAGACGAGTGGGGGAGGAGGGCGTCGGCGGAGACAGGTTCCGGGAGGTCGTCAAGATGCTCGGCCGCGATGGCTGGCTGGGCATCGGCTGGCCGCGCGAGTACGGCGGCCAGGGCCGGTCGATCGAGGAGCAGTACGTCTTCTTCGACGAGGTGCAGCGCGCCGGGCTGCCGTTCCCGTTCGTCACCGTGAACACCGTCGGCCCCACGCTGATGGAGTACGGCACGGAGGAGCAGAAGAAGGCGTACCTGCCCGGAATCCTCAGCGGCGACGTCGTCTTCGCCATCGGCTACACCGAACCCGACGCGGGCACCGACCTCGCCTCGCTCAAGACCCGGGCGGTGCGCGACGGCGACGAGTTCGTGGTCAACGGGCAGAAGATCTTCACCTCGGGCGCGAACACCGCGGACTACGTGTGGCTCGCGGCCCGCACCAACGCGGAAGCGCCCAAGCACAAGGGCATCTCGATCCTGATCGTGCCCACCGGCGCACCGGGTTTCTCCTGGAGCCCGATCCAGGCCGTCGGCGGCATGGTGGTCACCGCCACCTACTACAGCGACATCCGCGTCCCGGCCGGAGATGTCGTCGGCGACGTCGACGGCGGATGGCGGCTGATCACCGCCCAGCTCAACCACGAGCGCGTCGGCCTGGCCGCGCTCGGCGGGCGGATGATCCAGCTCTGGGAGCAGGTGCTGGCCTGGGCGAAGCGCACCGGGGTCGCCGAAAAGCCCTGGGTGCGGAGGGAAATGGCCCGGACCTACGCGAAGCTCGAAGCGATGCGCCTGATGAACTGGAAGATGACCACGGCCGTCGCGGAGGGCACGCTGACCGGCGCGACCGCCGGTGCCGCGAAGGCGTACGGCACCGAGACCCACATCGACGTCCAGCGCACGCTGACCCAGGTGCTCGGCGCGGCGGGCCGGATCCGGCCGGATTCGCCGGAGGCCGCGCTCGGCGGGCAGATCGAGCAACTTTCCAGGCAGGGCATCGTCAACACCTTCGGTGGCGGCGTGAACGAGGTGCTGCGCGACATGGTCGCCACCCAGGGCCTCGGCCTGCCCCGGGCGAAGAGGGGCGCATGAGCGGCGAGCAGATGACCCCGGAGGCGGCGTACGAGCAGCGCCTCCAGGCCTACGTGGGAAGCGTGCTCGTGCCGGGCAGGCCGGGCCAGGACCCGGTCAACGTGCCGATGATCCGCCACTGGGTCGAGGCGATGGGCGACGTCAACCCGGTCTACCTCTCGGCCGAGGCCGCGCGGGCCACGGGCCGCGACGGCGTCGTCGCCCCGGCCTCGATGATGCAGGCGTGGACCATGCGGGGCTACGCCGCCACCACGGCACCGCACGATCCCACGCCCTTCGACGAACTCGTCGCCCTGCTCGCGGAGGGCGGCTACACCTCGGTGGTGGCCACCGACTCCGAGTTCGAGTTCCACCGCGAGCTCGTGCCCGGCGACGAGATCAGCACCGAGGAGGTCGTGGAGTCGATCTCCCCGGAGAAGCGCACCGGGCTCGGCGCGGGGCGGTTCGTCACCACGGTGCGCACCTATCGCGACGCGAGCGGAACCGCGGTGGCGACCCAGAAGTGGCGCACCCTGCGGTTCCGGCCCGCGGCGAAGAAGGCGCTGCGGCCCCGGCCCGCCGTGAACCAGGACAACGAGTTCTGGTTCGCCGCGGCGAAGGAGCGGCGGCTGGTCGTCCAGCGGTGCCGATCCTGCGAGACCCTGCGCCACCCGCCCGGCCCGTGCTGCCCGCACTGCCAGTCCTTCGACTGGGACACCGTGACGGCATCCGGGCGCGGCACCGTCTACAGCTACGTGGTCGCGCACCACCCGCCGCACCCGGCGTTCGAGTACCCGCTGCTGATCGCGGTCGTCGAACTCGCGGAGGGCACCCGGCTGATCACCAACCTGGTGGGCGTGGCCCCGGACGACGTCGCCATCGGCATGCCGGTCCGGCTCGACTGGCTCGAAGCGGACCCGGAGCTGACGCTGCCCGTGTTCCGCCCCGTGACCGACCGGCCCTGACCAGCCGGAGAAGGAGAACCACGAATGGACTTCCACCTCAGCGACGAGCTGGTCGCGGTGCAGGACCTGGCCCGCAGCATCTTCGCCGACCGGGCCACCACCGACCGGATCCGGGAGGTGGAGGCGTCGGAGACGCGCGTCGACGAGCGCCTCTGGGCGGACCTGGCCGGGGCCGGGCTGGTGGGCATCGCGCTGCCCGAGGAGCACGGCGGAGCGGGCCTCGGCCTCGCCGGCCTGTGCGTGCTGCTGGAGGAGCAGGGCCGGTTCGTCGCGCCTGTTCCACTGTGGACGGCGGGCGTGGCGGCGCTGGCGGTTGCCGCCCACGGCGACGAGGAGCAGCGCGGCCGGATCCTGCCGGCGGCGGCCGACGGGAGCCTGCGGCTGGCCCTGGCGCTGGAGGAGTTCGCCCCCGCCGAGCCCGACGCACCGGCTTGCACCGCGACCGTCGACGGAAGTGCCTGGCGGCTAACGGGAACCAAGGCGGTCGTGCCGGCCCCGCAGGGCGCCGACGCGGTGGTCGTGTCCGCGACCACGGACCGGGGACCGGGGCTGTTCCTGGTGCAGGCGGACGCCGGAGGCGGGCGGTGGGAACAGGCCGAGACCACGACCAGAGACCTCAGCGGGCACCTCCACCTCGACGGAGCCGTCGGGCACGCGGTCGGCGATCCGGGCGGCGACGCACTCCGTCAGACCCTGCGCCGCGCCACCGCCGCCCTCGCGGCGATCCAGGCCGGAGTCGCACGAGGAGCGCTGGCGCTCGCCGCCGGTTACCTCGGCGAGCGGCACCAGTTCGGCCGTCCCCTGGCCACCTTCCAGGCGGTCCAGCACCAGCTGGCCGACTGCTACATCGACATCGAGGCCATGCGGGTGACGCTGTGGCAGGCGCTCACCTCGCTCGCCGACGAGGCGCCCGGCGCCGACGCCGCCGTGCTGGTGGCGAAGTGGTGGGCGGACCAGGCCGGGCTGGACGTCGTGCACCGCACGCAGCACGTGCACGGCGGCATCGGCGCCGACGTCGACTACCCGGCCCACCGGTTCTTCCTGTGGGGCAAGCAGATCTCCGGCACGTTCGGCGGAGCCGAGGCGGCCCTCGCCGACCTGGGCGAGCGCCTGGCCGTCGAGGAGGTGGCCTCGTGACGATCCCGCCGACGCGGACCTTCGACGCGGTGCGCGTCGGGGACGTCCTCCCGGGACTGGAGATCCCGCTGACCCGCACCCTCGTCGTGGCCACCGCCATCGCGAGCCGGGACTTCCAGGACGTGCACCACGATCCGGGGCTGGCGGCCGAGCGCGGCTCCCAGGACGTGTTCATGAACATCCTCACGACCAACGGCTTCGTGGACCGGTTCGTGACCTCGTGGGCCGGCCCGGCCGCGGTGGTCAAGGCCATCCGGATCCGGCTCGGGGCGCCCAACTACCCGGGCGACACGATGGTCCTCAGCGGCGAGGTGACCGGCAAGGACGAGCCGGACCGGCGCGTCCAGGTCTCGGTCCGGGGCGAGAACGGCCTCGGCGCGCACGTCACCGGCACGGTCGACGTCCAGCTTCCCGGTACCCCGAAGGAGTCCGCATGAGCCCGGCCAGCGGCACCCCGCTGTCCCGTTCGGCCGCGATCGTCGGCATCGGCGCGACGGAGTTCTCCAAGAAGTCCGGCCGCAGCGAACTGCAGCTCGCCACCGAGGCGGTGCTCGCCGCCGTGGCCGATGCCGGGCTGACGCCGGCCGACGTCGACGGCATGGTGACCTACACCGCGGAGTCGAGCTCCGACATCCACGTCGCCCGCAACGCGGGGATCGGCGAGCTCACCTTCTTCTCCCGCGTCGGCTACGGCGGCGGGGCCGCGTGCGGGACGGTGGCGCACGCCGCGGCCGCCATCGCCACCGGGCTGGCGTCGGTCGTGGTCTGCTGGCGGGCCTTCAACGAGCGGTCGGGGGAGCGCTACGGGCTGGGCCAGGCCGACCGCGCGATGGACACCAGCGCCGACCGGGCCGCGTACTCGTGGATGACGCCGTACGGCCTGAACACCCCCGCCCAGTGGGTGGCCATGTTCGCGCGCCGCTACCTGCACGAATACGGGGCCACGTCGGAGGATTTCGGGCGGGTCGCGGTGCTGGACCGCAAGCACGCCGCCACCAACCCCAACGCCTGGTTCTACGGGCGCCCGATCACCCTGGCGGACCACCAGGCGTCGCGGTGGATCGCCGAGCCGCTGCACCTGCTGGACTGCTGCCAGGAGACCGACGGTGGCCAGGCGCTGGTGCTGGTCTCCGCGGAGCGCGCCCGGGACCTGCCGCACGCCCCGGTGGACGTGCTCGCCGCGGCGCAGGGTTCCGGCGCCGACCAGCACATGATGACGAGCTACTACCGGCCGTCGATCTCGGGCATCCCGGAGATGGGGCTGGTCGGAGACCAGCTGTGGTCGCAGAGCGGGCTGCGCCCCGACGACGTGCAGGCCGCGATCCTCTACGACCACTTCACCCCGCTGGTGCTCCCGCAGCTGGAGGAGCTCGGCTTCTGCGCCAGGGGGGAGGCGAAGGACTTCATCCGGGACGGTCACCTCGAACTGGACGGCAGGCTGCCCACCAACACCCACGGCGGCCAGCTCGGCGAGGCCTACCTGCACGGCATGAACGGCATCGCCGAGGCCGTCCGGCTGGTCCGGGGCACCTCGGTCAACCAGCCGGCGGGAGTGCGGAACGTGGTGGTCACCGCGGGAACCGGGGTGCCGACCAGCGGCCTGATCGTGGGAGCGGCGCGATGACGGCGGAAACGGCCCGCCCGGCGGGCGAGTGGCGCGGCGTCGAGCTCGGCAGCCGCGTGGTCGACTACACCGAGCGGGACGCGATCCTCTACGCGCTGGCGGTCGGCGCCGCCGCAACGGACCTGGACCTGGTCTTCGAAGAGCGGCTGCGCGTGCTGCCGACCTTCGCGCTGACGCTCGCGCAGTGGGCTCCCGACGCACTGGGCTCCCGAGGCGCTTTCGACATCCGCACCGCCGTGCACGGCTCCCAGCGGCTCGAAGTGCTCGCCCCGCTGCCCCGCTCGGGTTCCCTGGCGATGACCGCGTCCGTGGCGGAGGTGTGGGACAAGGGCTCGTCGGCGATCTTCGAGGTGGCGGTGGAGAGCGACTACTTCGTCGCCACCTGGGCGCTGTTCGCCCCCGGCTGCGGCGGATTCGGCGGCGAGCGCGGCCCGTCGAGCCCGAAGCGGCCGGAAGCCCCGGTCGACCACCGGCTCGACGTCGCCACCGCGCCGAACCAGGCGGCGCTGTACCGGCTGCTGGGGGATCGCCACCACATGCACATCGACCCCGAAGCGGCCGAGGCCGCCGGGCAGCCGCGGCCGTTCCTGCACGGCCTGTGCACCCTGGCGGGCACGACCCTGGAGGTGGCGCGGCGCTACGGTGCCCATCCGGCCGATCTGCGCCGGTTGGAGGGCCGCTTCGCCGCTCCCGTCTTCCCCGGCGACCGGCTCTCGGTCGACTGCTGGGGAGCCGACGCGAACGCGGTCGCCTTCGGCGCCGCGGTCGCGGAGCGCGCCGTCCTGACCGGTGGGACGGTCTCGTTCGGCTAGCGCCGGCGCCTGCCGGCCGGGGGCGTCCGGTCGGCAGGCGCATCGGAGGCGGCGGGCGGTCAGCCGACGATGGCCGTCACGCGGATCTCGACGCGCATCTTCGGGGCGCCGAGGGCGGGCACGCCGATCTCGGTCCAGATGGGCGCGCGGTCGCCCATGCGCTCGCGGAACTGCTCCACCATGACGCGGTTGTGGACCTCGCCGATGAACTCGGCGGATTCGGGGACGTGGTAGGAGTTCACGGAGATGACGTCGCGCCACGTGGCACCGGCCGTGGCGAGGGTTCGCTCGACGTTCTCGAAGGCCTGCACGATCTCGTCTTCGAGAGATTCGGGGAAGTTCCAGTCGTCGTCCCAGCCTCCTTGGCCCGAGGTCTCGACGCGGTCGCCGATTCGAACCGCCTGGTTGTAGTGCATGTCGGTCAGCTGCCGCGCGCCGTACCCGGGCGTGGCTAAGAATTCCGGCTCGCTCATGGGGTCCTTTCGTGATCACTTCACGTGTGAAGTCAAAGTAGCACGGTTTTACTTCACGCGTGAAGTCATGACCGCTGGGTAGGGTGCCGCCATGGCCACCACCGCAACCCCAGGCGGGCACGCCCCGGACGAGACGCCGTGGCTGAACCCGGACGAGAAGGAGGCCTGGACCGGGCTGGTCTCGCTGATCCTGCTGCTGCCGGGGCGGCTGGAGTCGCCGCTGCAGCAGGAGGCCGGCCTGACCCTCTTCGAGTACCTGGCCCTCAGCCACATCTCGGAGGCCCCGGAACGCCGCCTGCGGATGAGCGAGCTGGCCTACCTGGCCAACGGTTCCCTCTCGCGCCTGTCCAACGTCGTCAAGCGGTTCGAGCAGCGGGGCTGGGTGGCGCGTTCGCCCGATCCCGACGACGGCCGGTACACCGTCGCCGCGCTCACCGACGCCGGCTACGAGGTGGTCGTCGCCGCCGCGCCCACGCACGTGCGCGCGGTGCGGCGGCTCGTCCTCGACCCGCTCACCGACGCCGACCAGCAGGCGCTGGCCCGCATCGCGGCCAAGCTGCGGGTACGACCGGCCGACCTGGCCTGAAGGGGCCTAGAGGTCGTTCCCGAACGGTTCCGCCCTGATCCGCGAAGGCGCTCTGGACGGGCATCGCGCACTCTTCAAGATCGGTGACCGGCATCCCGCGGTGGTCGTCCCGTGATTCACTGGCCACGACGGTGGGCAAGACCATGCCGGCACGTCAGAGGAGCACCGCGTGACGACGCACCATCGGCGCTGGCCGGACGAACGCGCGACAGACGAACTGCGGCTCTACTGGGAGTTTCTCCAGTTCCTGCGGCACACCGCCGTCGGCAAGGCCGACGGGCTCGGCCGCGCGCTCGCCACCGCGGCACCGATCGCCCCGTCGCCCAGGTTGACCGCGCTCGGCGTGATCAAGCACCTCACCGCCGTGGAACGCCACTGGATTTCGATCGTGGGCGCCGGAGCCGCCTTGCCATCACTGTGGCCGGGCAGCCCGGACCCGTCGTGGGACCTTTCCGACGCGGACTCGCCCCAGGCCGTCATCGCGGCGTACGAGGCGGAGTGGGAACACTCCGCCGCCGCGCTCGCCGGAAAGAGCCCTTTTCTACGCGGCTTGGCGCTGACCTGGGAAAACGCTGGTCACGGGTGGTGTGACCGGCGGTTTGGTCATACGCAGTATAGACACTGCTGACCTGCTGTTGGTACGCAGCGTGATTGCTTTGGGCCCACGTTTGCCCCACGCGGTTGATCACGGTTTGCCCCACGGGCAAGGGCGTTTTAACTGCGCCGGGCGGCGACTGCGTCGGTGTACGTCTCCGTCGTGAGGTCGTCGTTAGTGATGCCGAGCGAGTCGAGCACGGCCCGCACCGCGTCGAGACCGGCGGCGACGTCGGTCGCGTCCGGGACGATTGTCTCGACCTCGATGAAGGTGCCGTCCAGCTCTGGCACGTGCACCAGGGTGGCGAGCACGTCGCGGCCGTGTTCGGTGAGCCGGAAGTTCCGGCAGTGCTTCTCGAACGCGATGTGCTCGACCAGGCCGAGCGTCGCTAGCAGGGCGGCGACCGGCTCGGCGTCGGCGAGGGTGGTCTCGTGCTCCGGTTTCGACCCGCTGTCGTGCACCGGGGGCTCTTTGAACGTGAGCACGCTCGTGGTTGTCGCGGCCGTTTCCACCACGCGCACACGGACCTCGTAGCCCTGTCTGTCGAGGCTGCCGGACGGCCAGTCGAAATACCGGTCGCGGTAGGTCTGAACCTGCTCCTCGGCTCGCTCGCGTAGCCGCGCCCGGATGGTTTCGGGGTCGCTGACACGAGCCTTGAGTTCTGCCTCGACCGCCACCGTGGAACCTCCCTAGATCACCTGCCGGGACTGCGCCCGTAGTTCGTCGGTGAACCTACGGAACCCACGATGCAGCGCGCCATGCGCCGACGCTGCGATCTTGTACATGGGCGAGGTGTGCCCCTCGTGTTCTTCGCCGAACGCGGAGACGAACTGCACATCGTCGAGTGCCAGCACTCGCCACGTTGGCAACATGTCGTAGAAGTACACCTCGACCTGAGCGCCGGTTTGCTCCCGCAGTTCCCGCAGCCGAGCGACGCACAAGCTGACGCCGGAGGCGAACGACTCGTGCGATTCGCCGACCTCTGCGGCGCGACGTCGGGCGGCGGCACTGTCCGGATCCAGGAGCAACGCCCGGAACACGGGGCGGTTCTGGGCGACGGTGGCGCGGAGAAGCGAGTCGTTCATGCCGATGATGCCGAGCCCGCGCACCGCGAGGATGTCGATTCTCTGGGCTGTCGAGGCAGCCTGCCGGATCTCGGGTGTGGCGTCGGCCTGCGACCGGTAGGCGGCCAGCATCTCGGCACGTCCGATCGGTCCGAGATGGTCGAGCCCGGACGGATGCACCGGGGCGAGACCGAGCAGTACGCGAGTCTCGTCGGGCATGGCGAGCCCGTCGGCGATGCGTTCGAACACCTCGAACGCGGTCACCGTGCGGGTTCCCCGCAGGATCTCGGAGATGCGGCCTTGCAGGATGCCGGTTGCCATTGCCAACTGCGTCTGGCTCGCTCCGGTGCCGCGCTGGACTGCCCGGAGGATTCCGGCGACGTCGCGTTTTTGGCACGCCTCCCGCATGTGGTCCGCGTTCCACACGGACGGGGGAATGATCAGGGTCTCCCAGGTGGCCATCAGGAAACTATCTCACGGTGAGATAACCGAGGTGATATGGGCTAACCGGGCGAAACTGGCGATGTTCAAGACATGTATGAGGCGCTGGGGATGTTGCTCGGGCTGCTGGCCTGGTCGGTGATCTTCGTTCCGCTGTTCATCGTGTGGTGGCTGCCAGGACATCGCGAGAAGCAAGCACTCAAGGCAGCGGCCCGGCGTCGGGAGGAACGGCTCCGCCGCCGCACTCCGGGACGTGCCGCGTGAACGGCCAACGCTCCGTGATCCTGGCACGGCTACGGCCGGAGTACGCGCCACCGGATCGGCCACCGGAAGTGCACGCCTACTGCGTCGATCACGTCGTGTGGGTGGCTCCGTGCGGCGACACGGTGAAGCCGGGCGAAGTCGAGATCGTCGAGCCGTTCACGGGCAATCCGTGCCCGCAATGCTTGATGCTCGCCACGCTCGCAAGCGACGCGCCGCCGGTCTCACGCGCCGAGCTCGAAACCTCGCCGCCGTCTCCGGAGCTCCCGACGCCCCCGACGGACGGCGCCGTCGAGTCTCCAGGCGCAATGCTGCTGTACGCGCCGTCATGGCGCGAGCGCGTCGTCCACTACGCACACTCCAAAGCGCCGATGCAGAAGTACGGGAGAAGTGGGACCGTCGTCGCCGGTCTCTGCGGAGAAATCGGGCGGGGGCCGCACACGCGCCCGCCGGACGGGTGGCCGATGTGTGAGGAGTGCATCGAGATTGCGAGCGAGGAGAACTCCTAGGCATGGCAGCGGGAAAACATCGGCACACGGGCATTGTCGCCGCCGGGTACCGCGCGAGCTGGACTGGTGATCTCGCCGACGACGTCGCCAATCTCCCGGCGGTCGGCTGCCCAGAAACCAGGGTCGGTGCTGCGCCGACGCTCGCCGACGGGAAAGCACGCGCCGCCGAGAAACACATCGCGTGCAGCCCACCGACGATCACGCGAAAGCTCCTCGCCGACGTGCTCGCTGGATTACAACGGCTACTGAAGGCGCGGGAAGATGGAACGCCACGCGTTTCCCAATTCTCAGCACTTCACACCCGCAGATAGACACAACGAAGCAATTCGGAAATATAGAGCTCTGATAGAATGCGGAATGATCATTTTGGACACGAATCAAATTTTCTACCTCCAGCACCCGGAGGGCCATTGGCGACAGCCTTAAAAAACGTGAGCAGGAGCATTGGGCATACAATCGGAATGCCCGAACTGGTCCTCGAAGAGTATATGGCGCAATATCGACATGAACTCGACGAGACATAAGTGAACTACTTCGGTGCCAAAAACGCTTGCGGCACGTGATTCCTGGATGGATCGAAAGGGAAGGAAAGCCCCAAGCAGACGAGGCCGAGCGAAAACGGCGAGCTAGCATCGAAGAAATGGTGACCATCCTTGAGGCGCCCGACAGTGCACACAAAGAAGCGATGTTGCGAGAGGCTCGCCGAAAAGTTCCCGCAAAAACAGACTGGAATAACCCAGGCAGTGGCGCGAGAGATGCGGTCATCTGGCTTACCGCGCTCCATGCGTGCCGTGATCGACAGGAGGACGTCTACTTCGTTTCCGCTAACACCAAAGACTTTGGGAAGGGCGAACTAAAGAAAGATCTCGTCGACGAGGCGCGAACCCTACTAGGGGATACTATGCACGCTTCCACTACTACGACGGGATAGAATCATTCCTGTATAGCGTTGGAAAAGTCGCCACGCACCCACTGAACAAGCACGACTTAATAAGGAATGAAGTCGTCGTTGAATCAGTCACCGAGGCCCTCGGCAGGAAACTCCCGGTCTCGGTTGTCAAGCACCACTTCTCTACCGTCACCCACCGCGATTCCATATCCGATCTTCGACTTATTTCCATTGAAGGCATTGCTGGGAATCGCCAGTCGATCGCCTGGGAGAATAATGGAAAGACATTGATTGCCTCTCGCGCACTATGGGGAGCGACTCAGGAATTTGCCGCAAGTTACGGCAAGTGGGGTCCGGATTACACGAAGATTCTATCTAGCTTTAAAGCAAAGATTACGGTGGTTCTCACTATGACCGAATCAGGGAGCGTAGAATCCGCAAATGTAGTCGATATCGGACCTTTTGGACATATTAGAAATGAATACGAGATGATCGATCCGCCCGTCGGTTCCGGCGGAGAGAAATTTGTTCAGAAGGATTGGTGAGGAAAGTTCCCGAGGTAAGGCCAGCTCCTTTACCTAGCGAACGGCGCAGTCCTGCGCGCCTCTGAGGTCGCTTGGAAATTCGACGAACGCTCGGAACCATGCGTCCAGTTGTGGTGCGATGTCTGCAACCGGCCGTCCGGGTAACGGCAGGACCGTGCGGGTAGCTGCGCGCAACTCTGATCGCCGTACGCTCGGGAAAGTGCAGAACCGACGCGGGAGGGACGCACCCCGCGAGGGGGTTACCCCCCTGGGCTCTGAGACCGCCTCTCGCGCCCGCTCCCGCCTCGTCGATGTCTGAGACCTTCGCGTCGTATTCGTTGCTCTGCGAGCGTTTGAGAGGTCCGGCGGTGACCGCCGCGCCCGTTCGGGTCGGAAGCGGCGGCCGGGCCGGTCAGTACTGGTTGACCGGGACTTGGTTGCCGGGGTTGAACGCTTCGGCGTCGCGTCGCGCTCCTGGGCTCACCTTCTGTTTCGCGAACGGGTTGCTCACCGCGTTCTTGACGGCCGCTCCCTTCCTGGTCGGTCGCCATCCGCGTTCGGTGCCGCGATCGCTGGCAGGTGTCGGAGGCCCGGCGACGTGCGGGCGACTGGTGACGTCGGGACGTTGGCGGGTGCGTTCGTCGGCTCCCCACCACATCGGAGTGATCTCGGTCTGGGGTTCGGCCGGCGGTGGATCGGCGTCCGGTGTGGACGGTTCGGATGTGGTGCCCATGCTCCGTAGGTCTCCTTGTTCTTTCAGACACTTCTGACCACCGGGAGTCAGAAGTTGGCGAGCCGATGACCTGGGTTTCTGACACTTCTGACGGTTCTGACACGGGTTAGGTGGGCGTGTACCACCCCCGTTTGGACGTGGTGATGAACGCGTCGTCGGCGAGCCGCCGGAGGTAGCGGTACGCGATGTCGCCGAACTTGTTCGCGACATCCTTGGCACTTACGCCGTCGGGATGTTCGCGGACGAACTGAACGATCGCCATCGAGGTTTCGCTCCGACCCTCCGATTCGGACCGTTGGCGGGCAAGCTCTGCGGCTTCGTCAAGGTTCGCGGCGGCGAGGGTCCAGCGTCCCGATTCGGCAAGCGTCACGGCGTACTCGGCTTCGGGAACGTCGCGCCCGGTGACCTTCAGGAGTGCGTCTTTGGCCTGGCGTTTACGGGCAAGGACAAGGATCGTGTCGGCGGCTCCGGCGAGTCCATGTGTGCCGGATACGGAGTCGACGAAGTCGTCCGAGGCGGCCTTGCGGTCGTGATGAAGTGCTGTGACGGTCAGGCCGGGATGCTCGTCGGCAACGGCCTTGATGTCGCCGGAGATCCGGTAATCGCGTTGGTAGGCGCCCTCTCCGGGCATCGCCGGAGGCGTGACCTTCCCGAGCGTGTCGACCACGATCAAGCCGGTATCCGGGTAGCGCTTCAGGAAGGCGCGCATGGTGGCGACGAGACGTCCGGGCCGCACGCGGGTGAGGTAGTGGAATAGCTCCGGGATGGGATGCCCGTCGAGCAAGGCTCGGCAGCGGTCTTGCATCCGGCGGTCGCCGTCTTCGAGCGCGAGGTACAGGACGCGGCGCGGTGGTCCTGTATGGACCTTGCCGAGCGCGTGTCCGCCGCAGGCGACGGCGAGAAGCACTTCGAGCGCGAGCCATGACTTCCCGGCTTTCGGTGGTCCAATGAGGATCGAGAAGCCTTCGGGGACGAGCCCGTCGACGGCGTAGTCCAGCGGCGGGAAATCTTGGGCGTCCAGCCACGCGCCGTCCCGCACACCGTCGAGAAGGTCAGCGTTTCCCGACGGTGTGTCAGAACTGTCAGAAGTGTCAGAAGGCAAGCGTTCCCGCTGGCCACGACGTTGTCGTGTTTCTGACAGTTCTGACACTGCGGGAGGGTCGGCGTCGAACTCATCGATGTCGACCGACCCGTTGTGCTGGTGAGCCAGGCTCACGCGGTACCGCCCCCAACGCTGGCGAGCAGGGCGCGAGCATCGGCGACGGCGCGGTCTCGGCGCCGTCGGCGGCGTTCGATCCGGGCCGACGCGGCGCAGTAACGAAGGTCTTCAGCTTCCGGGGTGGCGATGTCCGCGCAGAGCCGGGCGGCCTGGTCGAGCCCGGGGACGAGCCGGTCGAGGTCGGCGTCCGCCAAGCGCCACAGCGGAAGCTCGACCGGCTTGGGGACTTCGCGGACCGCCGGGGGCGGGATAGGATCGGTGGTCACGTTCGGCTTTCCTTCCCGTGGTTGGTCGATCGGTGCGTGTTCGGTGTTGCGCGGATCAGGCGGGCGCCGGCTGCTGGGCGCCCGCCTTCCGCGTTCTCAGGCGGCCGTCTTGCAGCGCTGCGCGGCGCGGAAACGCTTGTGCCGCTGCTCCTCGGCGCGGGCTTCCCGGCGCTGCACGTAGTCCTGAAGCGACCGCATGAACAGGTAGGCCGGCGCGGGGTCCGGCGGCGGGCTGGAAGATCGCGACGTCGCCGTTGCGGACCATTTCCCGCCACACCGGCTTACGGACGCCGAGCAATTCCTGTGCCTGGTGGCTGGTGACGAGCTCGTTCGGGTCGGCCGACAGAATGGCGGCGGTCTGCATGACAGCGGGCATGCGGGTCCTCCCGTGTGAATCAACAATGCGACGTCCACAGTGGAACTGCTGGTCGTACACGGCGCTGCGTTTTTCGTTGATGCGTGGTGTTTTCCCAGCATCAAACCTACGAGCGTCTTGATGCAACCACGCTGCGAGCGTGCGAAGACGCGGCGACCGATCCTCATGCGACACACGACGCACACGCATGAATTCCCAGAAATGGAACTCAGCCATCGAACACGATTGATGTTGGCGCCGATAAGAATGCCGACTCACGGAACACTTCTCCCGCTTTCGGGAGAATTAGCCTCATCCGCGAGACACGTTCCCGCGCCTCGTGAAGCCGACCCCAAAGGCAATGAATGTGACGTATTTCACAGACGCGAAGGCGCCCCGGAGCGTGGTCGCTCCGGGGCGTTCGTGTGCGGACTAGACGGCTACGAGATGCCGCGTCGGCGGCTCCGGCGGCGTCGTCGGCCGGTCAATGGTGTCCGTCCAGCGGGCGAGGTCTTCGGCCCGGACCCGCTGAATGTAGTTGCGTGTCGTTTTGGGGTTGGCATGTCCGGCGAGCGCCTGCAAGTGCTGGAGCGGCGTACCTTCGTCGCTCAACGTCGTGAGCAGGGTCCGGCGCATGTCGTGCCACACCGCGTCAGGAACGCCCGCCACCGTGCGGGCCCGGTCGAACGCGGCGCGCATGTTCCGGATCCCGACCGGCTCGCCGTCGGGGTAGGCGAACAACCATGTCTGTCCCTGGCGGACGTTGTTGCGGATGTGGTGTTCGAGCGCGGCCGTCAGACGTCGCGTCAAGGGCAGTTCGATCCCGGCGCGGTGGCCTTTGGTGTGCTCGCGCCACACGCCGTCAGGGTCGAAAGAGCCGACCAGCCGGAGCAGTCGGCGGGCGAGGTTCACATCCTGCACCCGCAGCCCGGCGACCTCGGAGATCCGCAACCCGGTGTCACGGGAGACCAGGATCGCCACCCATAGCCGGTACGGCATCGCGCACGTCAGCAGCCCTACCGTGTCGTTGTCGAGTAGTTCCCGTTGCCGCCGCACCTCCGTCGGCAACGGCACCTGCCAGTCCACGGAGCGGACCGTCGTGTACCCGTCGCGGCCCGCCTGGTCGACGATGTGGCCGAGCACGGTCACGCGCCCCTCGCACGTCGAGTGCGACAGTCCGGCGCGGTTGGCCGCCGCCACCACAGACCGGGCCGACGACTCGTCGAGCTGATCGACCCGCACCCGGTCGCCGAAGTGCTTCACCAACTGGCGGGCGATCGAGTGATACCGCTTGCGGGTCGACGGGCGCACGTGCGGGAGCGCGTCGATCGCCTCCGCCGCGTACTCCGCCAGCGTCGGCGCACCCGAGACCGGCGAGAGGTCCGGGTCGCCGTTGTAGAGGCGAACCAGCTCCCGCACCGCCTTGCGAGCGGCGGCCAGTGCCGCGTCTTCGCTGGGGTGCGATCCGGCGCGTTCCTTGCGGCGCGTGATCGGGTGGCGGTACCGGGCGGACCAGTTGCCGGAGGGAAGTTCCTCGGCCCATACCTGCTTACTCATCGCTGAACCTCTCTCGTAAGGTTCAGCGCCATGCACGACCAGGGGGCACGCTAGCCCGCGTGGGACGGCCGCGTCGAGCACGGAAGATGATCTCGTGGGGCGACTCGTGGGGCACGCCCCACGCATCACCCGCATCCGTGCAGGTCACGACCGGTCCCAGCGCGGACCCGCGAAAAGTGCCCGGATGACCTGTCGGCAGACGGCCGGCACGTCGGCCACCTCGACCTCCTGCGCGAACTCGCCGATGGCGAAGTCGGCGAGTGAGGCGGACTCCGGCGGGAATTGCCGCCTGGGCTCCGGGAATTCCGAAGCAGCCCAAGAAGAAGCGGTGCCCACTGCGTCGTGGGCACCGCTTTTCGTTCAGAGGGTGTACTTCTGGGTCTGCCGCAGGCATTCGGCGGCCTCGGTGACCACCCGGTCGATGAGCTCTTCGCAGGTCGGCAGGTCGTCCAGCACGCCGACCACCTGACCGGCGGCGAGCACGCCGGCGTTCGTGTCGCCTTCGACGAGGCCGGCCTTGAGCATCATCGGGGTGTTGGCCGCGAGCACCATCTGCGCCCAGGAGCGGCCGCTGCCGTGCTTCATCGACCGGCCGTCGGCGGCGAGCTCGCGCCAGCTCATCCCGCTCAGCTTCTTGAACTTCAGGGTCCGCCGGATGGTCGGCCCCAGCCGCTTCAGGATGCTCGTCTCCTGCAGCTCCTCCACGAACCGGGTGCGCAGCATGCGGTGCGGCATGCCGTCGACCTTGTCGGTGACGACGGTCCCGTTGACGTCGTGGGAGAGGTACAGCCGCTTCACGGCATCGGGAACGGCGCTGTCCTTGGTGAGCAGGAAGCGGGTGCCCATGCCGATTCCCGCCGCGCCGTAGGACAAAGCCGCCGCGAGGCCGCGGCCGTCGAAGAAGCCGCCCGCCGCGACGACGGGGATGTCGACGGCGTCGAGCACGCTCGGCAGGAGCAGCGTGGTGGGCACCGAGCCGGTGTGGCCACCACCCTCGCCGCCCTGGACCATGACCGCGTCGGCGCCCCACGCCGCCACCTTCTCGGCGTGGCGGGGCGCGCCGACCGAAGGCATCACGACGATGCCGTGGTCCTTGAGCTTGGCGATCAGCTCCTTCTTCGGCGCCAGCGCGAACGACGCGACCTTCACCCCGTGCTCGATCAGCAGGTCGACCCGCTGCGGCGCGTCGCCGGCGTCGGCCCGGAGGTTGACGCCGAAGGGCTGGTCGGTGCGACGCTTGACCGCGATGATCGCCTGCTCCAGCTCCGCAAGGCTCATCGTCGCGCTGGCCAGGATGCCCAGGCCGCCGGCGTTCGCCGTGCCGCCGACCAGGCTCGGCCCGGCCACCCAGCCCATGCCGGTCTGCACGACCGGATGCCGGATGCCGACCAGGTCGCTGAGCGGGGTGCGCAGGAGCTGCTCGGTGCTCATCGGGCGGCCTCCGGCTTGACCTCGCGGTCGCGCAGGTTCTTCGGGTCGATCACCTCGCGGATGAGGGTCAGCTCCGCCTCGGTGGGCGTGCGGGTCTCCGGAACCTCGTCGTCGGCGTGGATCTCGCACCCGCTGGCCGCGCGCACGTCGTCGACGGTGACGCCCGGGTGCACCGAGCGCAGCCGCAACGTGCGGTCGGGGCCGCCCAGGTCGAGGACCGCGAGGTTCGAGACGATGCGGTGGATGTCGTTGTACCGGGCTGCGGCCGGTCCGGCCTGCTCGGCAGCCTTCGGGCCGATGCCGGAGACGATGTCCACCCGTTCCACGAAGACCCGGGGCGCGTGCTTCGGAACCCAGTACGAGGTGCGGTTGTTCGCGGTGTTGCCGGGGGCGCCGCGGGAGCCGAGCAGCTGGCGCTTGGGCTGCGCGAAATCGCCGATCGCCGAGATGTTCTGGTTGCCGTGCCGGTCGATCTGGGTGGCGCCCATCATGACGTGCCGCTTCCCGTAGGCGACCACGTCGAAGACCTTCCGGAACGGGATCCAGCCCTCCACCGCATCGGATGCGCCCCCGAGCTCGGGAACCTCGGCGAGGAAGCGGGATTCACCGTCGGAGATCACCAGATCGGGATTGCTCGTCAGCTTGGCCAGCCGCACTCCCAGGGTGGGCAGCAGGCCCATCGGGCTGCCGAAGATCTCGCCGTCGTCGGCGAACGCGTCGGCGATGGCCGCCGCGCAGATCTCGGCACGCGTCACGTCGGACATCCTCACGCCTCCTGCTCTTCGTGGAACGCCTTCACGGCGGCCTGGTAGTCGTCCTCGGTGCCGCTCAGGAAGCGCCGTTCGAAGGCTTCCCAGGCCGACGGGTCGGCGGCCGCGGCGGCGTAAGCGCGCTGGAACTTCTCGTCCCGCTCGTAGTCCGGGGTGCACGTGCTGAAGTGGGCCCCGTTGGGCGTTTCGACGACGCCGTCGACCATCATCCGGCTGATCAGCAGGCGCTGGACGGCGGTTTCGCGGGTGAGCTCCGCGGTGTCGACGATCCGCTCGCAGGTCACGAACGCCTTGTCGGCCGCCATGCAGAACAGGTCGTCGAAGTAGGGATCCGGGCCGAGGTAGGTGGCGTTGCCGTGCTGGTCCGCGCGGTTCATGTGCACCAGCGCGGCGTCGAGGTGCAGCGCCGGAACGGCGACGAGTTCCTCGAAGACGCCGTCCGCGGCGGGGTACGGGCTGGTCACGGTGCGCAGGCCGGGGTTGTTCACCATGACGTCGGAGCCGAGCCCGGCGCGCATGGGCAGGAACGGCAGGCGCTGGGCGGCGGCGCGCAGCCCGCCCTGGAACATGCCCTCGTCGAGCTCGACGACCTCGGGGATCGTCCGGTTCTGCCGCGCCTGCTGGAAGTTCGGTTCGAGCGGCACGGAGTCCAGCGAGACGAACGCGTACACCAGCTTGCGGATGCGTCCGGCGCGGGCGAGGAGTCCGACGTCGGCGCCGCCCCAGGAGACCAGGGTGAGGTCGGTCAGGTTCGAGCGCAGGATCGCGCGGACCAGCGCCATCGGCTTGCGCCGCGGGCCCCAGCCGCCGATGCCGATGGTCATGTCGTCTTCGAGCCGGGCGACCACGTCGTCCGCGGTCATGCGCTTGTCGCGTGGCTTGCTCATTCGCTCCTCGCTTTCTCGGTGCCGGCGAACCGGTCCCGGTGCTCGTCCGCCACCCCGGCGAGGTTGAGCTCCATGGTGAAGCCCTGCTCGAACCGGTAGCTGCGGTTGACGTCGACGGGGTCGATGCCGTTGATGGCCTCCTTCGCCATCCGGATGACCCGGGTGTCCTTCGCGGCGATCTCGGCCGCGACCGCGAGGGCCGCCTCGTCGAGGCGGTCGCGGGGCACGACTTCGAGGACGGAGCCGTGCCCGACGAGGTCGGTGGCGGGGATGTTGCGGCCGGTGAAGTAGAGGGTGCGCAGCAGGTGCGGCGGAACGAGGCGGGCGAGGTGGGTCGCGGCGCCGAGGGCACCGCGGTCCACCTCCGGCACGCCGAAGTAGGCGTCTTCGGAGGCGACGATCGTGTCGGCGTTGCCGACCAGGCCGACGCCGCCGCCGAGGCAGAACCCGTTGACGGCGGCGATGACCGGCACGGCGCACTCGTAGACCGCCTTGAACGCGGCGTGGCAGCCCCGGTTCGCGCCGATCAGGGCGTCGAATCCATCGGTGTGCTGCATTTCCTTGATGTCGACGCCCGCGTTGAAGCCCTTGCCCTCCGCGCGCAGGACGACGACGTGGGTGTCCAGGTCGGCGCCCGCCTCGTCGAGCGCCGCGGCGAGGTCGAACCAGCCCCGAACGGGGAGCGCGTTGACAGGCGGGTAGTCGACCGTGACGACGCGGATGCCGTCGTCACGCAAGTCCGAGGTGATGCCCATGTGCCACCTTCCGGGCTTCTTGACCTACCATTTGCTTGGTACCCTAACATCTGCTTGGTTCCCGACCCATCGGAGAGACGCGTGGCGGTTCAGCTGGATTTGACGGGACGGGTGGTCCTGGTGACCGGGGGCACCAAGGGCATCGGCCGGGCCATCTCCGCGGCCTTCGTCGAGGCCGGCGCGCAGGTGGTGACGTGCGCGCGGTCCGAAGCGGACGAGCCGGTCGCGGGCACGACGCACCTGCGGTGCGATGTGCGGGACGAGGAGTCGGTCCGGGCGATGATGGCCGACTTGCTCGCGCGGCACGGCCGGATCGACGTGGCGGTGAACAACGCGGGCGGAGCGCCGTACGCCCTGGCGGCGGACGCGTCACCGCGCTTCCACGGCAAGATCATGGATCTCAACTTCTCGGGGCCGCTGCTAGTCGCCCAGGTCGCGAACGCCGCCATGCAGCAGCAGGACACCGGCGGCTCGATCGTGAACATCTCCTCCGTCAGCGCCCTCCGGCCCTCGCCGGGCACGGCTGCCTACGGCGCGGCGAAGGCGGGGCTGGACTCGATCACCCGCTCGCTGGCCGTGGAGTGGGCGCCGAAGGTGCGGCTGAACTCCATCAACGTCGGCCTGTGCCGCACCGAGCTGACCGGCGGCCACTACGGCGGCGACGAGAGCGTCGCGGCCATCGAGCGCACCATCCCGCTGGGACGGATGGCGCGGCCGGAGGAGGTCGCCAACGTCGCGCTCTTCCTGGCCTCCGACCTCGCCTCGTACGTCAGCGGGGCCTCCGTCGAATGCCACGGGGGAGGAGAGCCGCCGGCCTTCCTCTTCGCCACCCGAGCCCTCTGAAGAGCAGGGCGACCGAAGGGGAGCGGGATGTGTTCCCTGGCCTGACTGCGCCACGCGGCCCACGACTGGCCCAGAACACCAGCATGCCGACCGCCCCGGCAACCGAACACCCGGACTGTCGGCTCCCCCTCGGAAATTGCAATCCAGGCGATACGGACAGTCCATTGTGGATTATGGGTTCGCTTGTGGTCGCGGAGCGCGCCAACGTCGCCGCCTCCCGGGGTGCGATGCGTGTTCCCAGGTAGTAGTCACATCGCGTTCACCGCCTTGAGCGCGTTCATCACGCGCCCGCGCAGCGCGTCCGGGACGGCGACCTGGAGCAGTGCCGTCGAACCTCGCATCCCGGCACGCACGACTTGTAGAAGTCGTCGACGTTCGACGGCGCGCGGATCCGGCCCTGGGCGAGTTCCTCGTTGGTCTTCCCGGCTGTCCAAGTAGTTGGGCGCTCGACCGCGGCGATCGGGACCGTGTCAGGCGTCGGCTCGCATGTGCTCCTGCGCCCACCGCTCGAAGCCGGTGAGCGGGATGCCGAGGTCCCTGGCGTACTCGGGCCGGCCCGGCTGCCCGGCCACGTTGAGCCACTCGTGCGAGGCGCCCATCGCGGGCATTCCGGCCGCTAGGGCCTCCTCCTCGGTCATGTCCGGCGCGGACAGCGGCGTGCCCAGTGCGCGGGAGAGGGCCTCGGCGATCTCCGTCATCGACAGGTGGTCGCTCGCCAGTTCCAGCTCGACCTCGTGGAATCGCTCCGGTGCGGCGATGGCCGCGGCGGCCGCCGCGCCGATGTCGTCCACCGCGACCAGGGGCAGCCGGGTCTCGGGGTTCAGGACGCTCACCAGGCCGCCCTCGATGCCGCGCGGGAACAGGTAGGCCATGGACGGGAGGAAGTTCTCCATGAAGAAGACCGGCTTGAGGAGGGTCCAGCGGGGGAAGCCGGCCGCACGGATGCGGTCCTGGATCGCGCTTTTCGCGCCGAGGGTGGGTTCTAGCGCCGCCCAGCGTCCTTCGGCCCAGCCGGGAGTTTCGGTGTGCTGGCCGGCGCCGGAGACGGAGGTGTGCACGAACTGCGGGACTCCGGCGGCCAGTGCGGCCTCGACGAGGTTGACGCCCTGGGTCACCTCTCCGGCGAAATCGGGGCCTTCGTTGGTCATCTCGGGCATCTGCACGGAGAAGACGGCGCGGGCGCCCTCGGCGGCCCGGAGCACGGAATCGCGGTCGTGAAGATCGCCGGTGACCAGTTCGGCGCCGAGCGCCTCGACGGCCTTTGCCCGATCGGTGGCCGGATCTCGCACCAGGGCGCGGACGGGAACGCCTGCCGCCAGCAGGGTGCGGGCGGTGGCGCCGCCCTGCTTGCCGGTGGCGCCGGTGACCAGGACGGGTGCGGAAGCTGCGGACATGGTGCTCCTCGTTCGGAACTTAAACGGCGGGGCCCGCCGTTTTCGTTCGAGTACGATACGGCGGGGCCCGCCGTTTAGCAAAACTGGAGGTGACGTCATGTCCGAGCGCCAGCGCGCGGACGCCCGGCGCAACTACGCGCGCATCCTCGCCGTGGCCGCGGAAGAGGTCGCCGTCCAAGGCGCCGGCGCCTCCCTGGAACAGATCGCCCGCACCGCGGGGGTCGGCTCGGCGACCGTGCGCCGGCACTTCCCGACCCGCCGCGCACTGCTGGAGGCGGTCTCCCGGGAACGGATCGAGGTCCTGCGCGCCCGCGCCCAGGAACTGACCGGCGAGGGCGACAGCCGTGACGCGCTGCTGGAATGGCTGGGTGAGGTCGTCGCCTACTGCGTCTCCGCCCGGGGACTGGCGGCCGCGCTGGCCTACGACGGTGCCGGGACGGACCCGGCGCACGAGAACAGCTGCTCGGCGGCGCTGGAAGAAGCGGCAGGTCCGCTACTGCACCGCGCCGCGCAGGACGGCGCGGTGCCGACCGCAGTCACCGTCGCGGACCTGATCACGCTGATCGTCGGCATCGCCCTGGCCACCGAGCACTATCCGGACCCCGCAGCCCAAGCCGACCGGCTGTTCCGGCTCGCTGTGGCGGGGCTGAGCCCACAGGCGTGATCTGGTTGCTGCCCAAAGGGATTCGGGAATGAGCTCGGTCCCCTGCCCGGTCGAGCAGGGGACCGAGCGATCGTCGGACGACCCGAATGCTTTGTGCACGATGCTGTCCATCCGCCGACGAGGCGAACGTCGGCGTCGCCGAGTCCTCCGCCGCGGCCGGTTGTCGATCGTGCACAACGGCGTCTCGGGTCTTCGGCGATGCTGGATATGGGCGCGGCTGCTCGGCGCTCCTAGTGTTCCGGGTCACGTACACCGCAATGGCGAGGTGAATGGTGACTTTCGGATATCTGCCCTGGACCCGGCCTGGCCGGGACGCGTCGCGTCCGTGCCTGCGGGACGCGCGCCACGAGTACAGCTACGCCGAGGTCGTGCGCCGGGTCGACGCGGTCGCGGGTCAGCTCGCCGGCCGGGGGATCGGGGCCGGGGACGTGGTCGCCGTGATGCTGCCCAACCGCATCGAGCTGCTCCTGGTGCTGCTGGCCGCCTGGCGGCTCGGCGCCACGGCGACCCCGCTCAACCCCGCCTTCACCGCGAACGAGGCCGAGTTCCAGCTGATCGATTCGGGCGCCAAGCTCGTCGTCAACGCCGGGCCGGACGCCCCCACGGGCGGGCTGCCGTCGATCGCGGTGGACGACCTCGCCCGGCCGGGCACAGAGGTCGGACTCCCGCAGCACGATCCGCGGGGCGCGGACCTCGCGCTGCTCGTCTACACCAGCGGTTCCACCGGGCGGCCCAAGGGCGTGATGCTGACGCACGCGAACCTGCACGCGATGGCGTCGATGATGGTCGACCACTTCGGACTGACCGAGGCGGACCACTGCCTGCTGGTGCTGCCGCTGTTCCACGTCAACGCGATCTGCTTGAGCTTCCTCGCCAGCATGCTCGCCGGCGGGCAGCTCACCGTGCTCGAACGGTTCGGCCCGGCGCCGTTCCTGGCCGCCGTCGAGCACCACCGGCCCACCTACTTCGCCGCCGTGCCAACGATTTACGCGCGGTTGGCGGAGTTGCCGGAGTCCGTGCGCGCCGACACGAGCTCGCTGCGCTTCGCCGTCTGCGGCGCCGCGCCGGTGTCGCGGGAGCTGCTCGAACGCACCGAGGAGCGGTTCGGTTTCGTGCTGGTCGAGGGCTACGGGCTGACCGAGGGGACGTGCGCGTCGACGTGCAACCCGGTCGACGGCGTGCGGAAGCCGGGCACGGTCGGCCCGGCGCTGCCAGGTCAGCGGATCGCGGTGCTCGGCCCCGACGGCGAGCCGCTGCCCACCGGCGCGGTGGGGGAGGTCGTCATCTCCGGCCCGAACGTCATGGGCGGCTACCTGAACCGCCCCGAGGACACCGCGGCGACGCTCGCCGGCGGCCGGCTGCGCACCGGTGACGTCGGGTGGATCGACGAGGACGGCTACCTCACCCTCGTCGACCGGATCAAGGACATGATCATCCGCGGCGGGGAGAACCTGTACCCCAAGGAGATCGAGGCGGTCCTGCACGGGCACCCGGACGTCCTCGAAGCGGCCGTCGTCGGGGCGCCGCACCCCGTCTACGGCGAGGTGCCGGTGGCGTGGGTCGTCGCCTACCCGGGCACCTCCCCGACCGCCGAGGACCTCTTCGAACGCTGCCGGCGAGACCTCACCAAGGTCAAGCACCCGGTGGCGATCCACCTGGTCGACGAGCTGCCGAAGAACCCTGTCGGCAAGGTCGACAAGCCGCGCCTCCGCGAGCTGGCCGTGCGCTCGTAGGCGATTCCAGTCGGCATTCCCCGCCCGAACGCGGTTTCCGGGCGCGATCCGTCGTGCCCGGACGAATTCGCTCGAGAGGTGAGAACAATGGGGTTCAAGACAGGCGATTTCCCGCCCGTGGACCTGGAGACCTTCCTGGACAAGCCCCTCCGGGAGCGGTTGAAGGCGCTGGCCCTGCACTGGGTGCAGTCCGGTTTCGGGTCGCCGAAGATGATCCCGGCGACCTACGTGGTCAAGCTGCTCTTCCTGCACGTCCTGGCCGGCACGGCGCTGGCGACCTGGACCTCCGGGGCCGGGCCGTTCTGGGACGTGGGGAACTGGTGGGACGAGCCGATCGTCTACCAGAAGCTCGTGCTGTGGACGGTGTTCCTCGAAGCGTTCGGCGTCGCCGGATCCTGGGGCCCGATCGCCGGCAAGTTCAAGCCGATGACCGGCGGCGTGCTCTTCTGGGCGAGACCGGGCACGATCCGGCTGCGCCCGTGGCGGCGGGTGCCGTTCACCGGCGGCGACCGCCGGACGGCGTTCGACGTCGTCCTGTACCTGGCATTCCTCGCGAGCCTGCTGGCGGCCGTCCTGCTGCCCGGGGTGCCGAGCGCGTCGCTGAGCGCGGTGCTCCCGGACAACACCGCCGGCCTGGTCGCCCCGGCGCTGCTGATCGCGCTGTACGTGCTGAACGGGTTGCGGGACAAGACGATCTTCCTGGCCGCGCGCGGCGAGCAGTACCTGCCCAGCTTGGTGTTCTTCGCCGTGCTGCCGTTCGGCGACCTGATCATCGCGGCGAAGCTGCTGATCTGCGCGGTGTGGATCGGCGCGGGCGTGTCGAAGTTCGGCCTGCACTTCACCAACGTCGTGCCGCCGATGGTGTCCAACAGCCCGTGCGTGCCCGCAAAGTGGCTCAAGCGCGCGCATTACCGCGACTTCCCGCGCGACATCCGGCCATCGGGCCTCGCGACGTTCATGGCGCACGTCGGCGGCACCACCGTGGAGATCATCACGCCGCTGGTGCTGCTGTTCTCCACGAACCACTGGCTCACGCTCGCCGGGGTGGCGCTGATGGTGGTGTTCCACCTGTTCATCACCTCGACGTTCCCGCTGGCCGTGCCGCTGGAGTGGAACATCCTCTTCGGCTACCTCGCGATCTTCCTGTTCCTCGGCTTCCCCGCCTGGGACGGCTACGGCGTCGGCGACATGTCCTCGCCGTGGCTGACCGCCGCGATCGTCGCCGCCCTGGCGTTCTTCCCGGTCCTGGGCAACCTGCGTCCCGACCTGGTCTCGTTCCTGCCGTCGATGCGGCAGTACGCGGGCAACTGGGCCTCGGCGCTGTGGGTGTTCGCGCCGGGCGCGGAGGAGAAGCTCAACTCGCTGCCGCACCGGCCGACGGAGAACCAGGTCGACCAGCTGCGGGCGATGGGCTATCCGCCGGTGGTCGCGGAGATCACGATGCAGCAGACGATCGCCTGGCGGTCGATGCACAGCCAGGGCCGCGGCCTTTTTTCGGTGCTGCTGAAGAACGTGCCCGACCTGGACCGGCGCACGGTGCGCGAGGCCGAGTTCGCCTGCAACTCGCTGATCGGCTTCAACTTCGGCGACGGCCACCTGCACGACGAGGACCTGATCCGCGCGGTGCAGTCCCGCGTCGGGTTCGCCCCCGGCGAGTGGCTGGTGGTGTGGGTCGAGTCGCAGGCCATCCACTCGAAGGTCCAGCGCTACAAGGTGATCGACGCCGCGCTCGGCGTGATCGAGCGCGGCACCTGGAAGGTCTCGGACGCGGTGGCCGCCCAGCCGTGGCTGCCGGACGGGCCGATCCCGCTGGACGTCACGTGGGCCCGCGAGCCCGATCCGGCGGTCCGCACGACCGCCTGACCGCAGGCCGGGCCGATCGGTCTGCCGGCTGGAAGACTCCGGGGCGGAGGGCGAAACCGGCCCGCCCTCCGCCCGCCCAGGAAGCGCACGACACGACCCCGGGAGGGAATTCCGATGAGCACCGCGACCGTGATCGGCAGCGGCCCCAACGGGCTCACCGCCGCCGCCGTCCTGGCCCGGGCGGGCGTCGAGGTCACCGTGCTGGAGGCGGCCGACGAGATCGGCGGCGGCACCCGCACCATCGAGGCGATCGTGCCCGGCCTGCTGCACGACCACTGCTCGGCGACGCACCCGATGGCGGTCGGCTCGCACGTCCTGCGCGATCTGGGACTCGACCGCCACGGCCTGCGCTGGCGCCTGCCGGAGATCGACTGCGCGCACCTGCTCGACGACGGCACCGCCGGCGTCCTGCACCGCTCGGTGGCCGAGACGGCCCGCGGACTGGGACCCGACGGCCGCCGCTGGCGCGCGCTGTTCGAGCGACCGGCCCGCGGCTACGACGCGCTGAGCGAGGACATCCTGCGTCCGATCCTGCGCCTGCCGCGGCATCCGTTGCGGCTCGCCCGGTTCGGCATTCCGACGCTGCTGCCTGCGACGGCGCTGGCGCGGATGTTCCGCACCGAGCAGGCGCGGGCCTTGTGGCTCGGTGTGGCCGCGCACGCGTTCCGGCCGCTGGACCTGCCGCTGTCCTCGGCGATCGGGCTCGGCATCCTGACCGCCGGCCACCGGCACGGCTGGGCGGTCGCCGAGGGCGGTTCGCGTGCCATCTCGGATGCGCTGGCCGAGCTGCTGCGGGAGCACGGCGGGAAGATCGAGACCGGGGTCGTGGTGCGCTCGGCTGCGCAGCTCCCGCCGTCGGACGTCGTGGTGTGGGACGTCGCGCCGACCGCGGTGGCCGACGCGCTGGGCGACCGGCTGCCCGCGCGGATCTCCCGCGCCTACCGCCGGTTCCGGCGCGGGCCCGCCGCTTTCAAAATCGACTTCGCGGTCGAGGGCGGCGTGCCCTGGGCCGCGGAGCACGCCCGGCGGGCCGGTTCGGTGCACGTCTGCGGCACCGCGGCGGAGGTGGCGGCGGCCGAACGGGCGGTGCACGCCGGGCGGCTGCCCGACCGGCCGTTCGTGCTGGTCGGCCAGCAGTACCTCGCCGACCCGACGCGTTCGGTGGGCGATGTGCATCCACTGTGGACCTATGCGCACGTCCCGCACGGGTACACCGGCGACGCGACCGAAGCGATCATCGCGCAGATCGAGCGGTTCGCCCCCGGGTTCCGGGACCGGATCGTCGGCACCGCGGTCCGCACCCCGGCCGGATTCGCCCGGGAGAACGCCAATTTCGTCGGCGGCGACATCCTGACGGGCGCGAAGGACGTCCGGCAGCTGACCTTCGGCCCCCGCACCACCCTGCAGCCCTACGACGTCGGGCTGCCGGGCCACTTCCAGTGCTCGGCGGCGACCCCACCGGGGCCGGGCGCCCACGGCATGTGCGGCGCGAACGCGGCCGCCCGCGCGCTGCGCCACCTCCGCCGCTGACTCTCCGCCGGGAGTCAGGGGTGGTCTGGTTGGTGGAGGACGCGTTCTCCCAGGAAGTGGCAGACCTCCAGGGCCAGGGCGACGTCCATCCGGTCGTAGGAGGTCGGCGTGCTGCCCTCGCCGAAGACCTTGTTCATCCGGTACTTCACCGTGTGTGTGTTCCGGTGCAGGTGCTTGACGTCCTCCCCACGCCTAAATGTGGGGGGTTCCAATCAGCTCTAGCGCTGGTCGGCGCGGTACTTCCTCACGGTTTCCCGCTGGTTCCTGCTTCACGGACCGGGCATTCCCGAGGTCTCCACAGGCTGACACCGCCCGTCCGGCGGCGAGGATGTTCTTCGCTGCGTTGACGTCGGCGTGCTCCGCGTGTCCGCACTGGGTGCACCGGAACCGCGCTTGGCTCTCACGCGATTTCGGGTCCACAACGCGGCATGCTGAGCACGTCTGAGACGTGTACGCAGCAGGTACTTTTACGATCTTGGTTCCCGTGTACCGGGCAACGTTTTCCACGGCGAGCTGAAGCTTGTGCCAACCCTTGTCCAGGATCGACCGGTTCAACCCGGACTTCTGCGCAACTCGCTTACCCGGTTCTTCGGTGGTGCCCTTGGCTGAGGCAGTCATGTTGCGGGTGCGCAGATCTTCGATGGCGACCAGCACGTTGTGGGTTGCGAGCTGGTGTGCGGTTTGGTTGCAGAAGTCGTCCCGACGATCGGTTTCACGGCGCTTGATGCGCCGCGCCTTAGCGAGGGCCTTCTTGCGGTTGGTCGATCCACGTTGTTGGCGTGCGAGTTTCTGCTGCAACCTCCGGTAACGCTTGGCCTCACCCTTGGTGCGGAACTCCCGGTCCAACAGGTCACCGTCACTGGTGGCCACAGCGGTTGCGACGCCTCGGTCAACACCGACACCGCTGTTGGGTGCGGCGTGCCGCTCTGGGGTGGTGGCTCCGTCCTCAACGAGGAACGACACGAACCAGTCGGCGCCGTCGCGAGACACCGTCGCGGACCTCACCATGCCGTCGAGTGCGCGGGACCAGCGGAACCGCACCCATCCCAGCTTCGGGAGTTTCGCCCGCCCCCACTTGCGACCCAACCGCTCCACGGTGATCTGTTTCCCTGCGGGAAACCGGAACGACGGCGACCACCGACGCCCAGAACGCCACCTCACCCGGAACGTGCCGTGTGCACGGCACGCCCGGTCAAGGTCCATAAGGGTCTGCTGCAGGACGTGCGACGGGGCCTGCTTGAGCCAGCCGTGCTCGGTTTTCGCGTCGGCGAGCTGGGTGGCTTGTTCGTTGTAGTTGATCCACGCACCCCGCCTGCGGCACTCCCGGCGCTGTTCCAGTGCGGTGTTCCACACGCTCCGGCAGATCCCGCCGAACAACTCGCACTGCTCAGCCTGCTCCGGCGTCAACGACAACCGATAGCGACGTCCCGTCAGCATCGTGTCACCGGGTTTTCTGCTGCTCGACATACCGCTTGATCGCCGACAGCGGAGCAAGGCCCACGGTCGCGACGAAGTAGCTGTTAGTCCACAGTGTCGGCAGTTTCGACCGCAGCCACGGAAACTCATCCCGCAACACGCGCGACGAACGACCCTTGATGGCCTTGACCAGGCGGTGAACCCCGTACTGCGGGTCAACTTCAACGAGAATGTGCACGTGGTCGGGCATGGTTTCTAGCTCCACCAGCCACGCCCCTTTCTCGTCAACAACTTCGCGGATGACCTGTTTCAGTCGTTCTTCCATCTGGCCACCGATGACCCGGCGCCGGTACTTCGGGCACCACACAACGTGGAACGCGCACTGGAAGGTGATGTTCGCGTTCGATCGCAGCGTGACGGCCATACCTAACAATATACAACATGAAGCTATCTAACGTTGGCTGAGTTACCACTGGACGCGTCGAGCTGGGATTTGATGCGCTTACCCCACGGATAAATCCGGGAGTCTGCGCGCTACGATCTTTCGATCAGTTCCGCGGTCCGGGCGTAGTTCTCGCCGGTGCGGAAGAAGAAGCGCATCGTCTCCCGCAGCGTGGCGGCGTGCTCGTTGGCGACGGCGAGCTGGCCGAGGACGTCGCGCACCCACTGCCGGGTCTCGTCGACGTCCTTGGCGAGCATGGACACGATCGCGACGCCCTGGTCGCCGAAGCCGACCGCCGGCGGCGTCTGGTCGTCCGGCGACGCCAACGCCACCGACCGGGCGGCCTGGGCCTGCGCGTGCGAGCGCCGGAATCCGGCGGTTCCGCGGCCGGGCAGGCCGAGCGCGATGCGGCAATCACCCGCCTCCTCGGCGAAACGGCGGACATCGGCCATGCCGATCGCCTCCGTGTTCCTCCCGCGCGGGATCCACGCCCACAGCGTGGCGCGATTGATGGCGGTGACGATCGGCGGACCGCACGAGTTCCAGCGGACCGCGAGGCTTCGCGCGCGTCCTTCGAGGGTGCGCAGCTGATCGGTGGACGAGTCGGGGCTCCAGATGATCGCGGCGATGTGGAACTGCCCAGCCGGTAGGCCGTTTCGGCTTCGAAGGCCGCCGCGGGCAGGGGATCGTCGCTGAGGATCTTGTGCACCACGCTGCCGCGCGTGTTGTTCCAGCGCTTGCGCTCCTCCTCGTAGGCGTCGATGACGTACAGCGAGATCCAGTCGATGTACTGGTAGACCACGCGCGAGATGTGGTGCAGCACCAGCAGCCGGGTGTGGGCGGAGCAGTCGAGCCGTCGCACCTCGTCGTAGACGTGCTGGATCAGGTAGTCCTGTCCCATGTGGTAGGCGCGCACCAGCGAGTTGCCGGGGATGTCGCGCTGCGCCAGGCGAGGCGCGTACTCCACCGCCGCCGTGGTCGGCTGCAGGTGCTCGATCGGGATGTGGTTGGTGAGCACGTGCACGATCGTCTTGATGTTGGCATCGACGCTGGCCAGCAGCAGCTGCACGAGGTAGCCGTCGGAATCCAGCTTGTCGATGCGGTGCGCGAGCAGGTCGCTCATGTCCCGCGCGAGACCGGGCAGCTGGTCGTTGAGCCGCCGCGCGGTCTCGGAAACCAGAGACCTGACCTCCGGGTCGGCGTCGCCCGTCATCGCGGACAACGCCCTCGACGCAGCTGGGGACACCGCTGTCACCTCCGGGCAGGCCCTGTGAACTGGGCACAAGCCCATGGCTCGGCCGTGTGCCGTTCCACGGCGCGCGAGCACAAGATCGGCGGTCCATTTGTGCACGAGTGACAATCTGGGCCGGGCCACCTTCGGACGCGCGGGGGAGCGCGGCCGGGCTCGCGAGATGCTTACCGGTCGTGTTCGCCGTCGAGGCGAGCGCGGGGGAGGCCACGTGCACGTGGGAGCGGATCCGCGTGAGGCGAGGTTCACTCTTGATTAGTTCCAGAAAGTTCTGGCAGGCTCTGCTCGTGCCAACGACCACTGCGGACCTCGAGCACATGTTGCGCAAGGCTGCGCTGCGCGTGACCCGCCCTCGGGTCGCGGTGTTGTCGGCGGTGCGTGCACATCCGCATGCCGATACGGACTCGATCGTCGGTGTCGTGCGCAGAGAGCTCCCGAAGGTTTCCCGCCAGGCCGTCTACGACGTGTTGCGCGCCCTGACCGAAACGGGTTTGCTCCGTCGCATCCAGCCGATGGGGTCCGTGGCCCGCTACGAGGCGCGAGTCGGGGACAACCACCACCACCTCGCGTGCCGGTCGTGCGATGCCATCGTCGACGTCGACTGCGCGGTTGGTGTCGCGCCCTGCCTGGCCGCCTCCCATGCCCACGGCTTCACGATCGACGAGGCCGAGGTCATCTACTGGGGCCTGTGCTCCTCCTGCTCACCCGACCCCGCCGCTGAACAGAACAGCTGAATCTGAAAGGGACTCCCGTGACTGACAGCCCCGACGCCGTTGTTGGAGACAACAAGGAGGCGAGCGCAGGCCAGTGCCCGGTCGCGCACGGGCGCGCCCCGCACCCGACCCAGGGCGGGGGGAACCGCCAGTGGTGGCCGAACCGGCTCAACCTCAAGATCCTCGCGAAGAACCCCCCGGTTGCCAACCCGCTGGGTGAGGAGTTCGACTACGCCGCGGAGTTCGAGACCCTCGACCTGCCCGCCGTCAAGCGGGACATCGAAGAGGTCCTGACCACCTCGCAGGACTGGTGGCCTGCCGACTTCGGTCACTACGGGCCGCTCATCATCCGGATGGCGTGGCACAGCGCGGGCACCTACCGCATCAGCGACGGCCGCGGTGGCGCCGGCGCCGGTCAGCAGCGCTTCGCGCCGCTGAACAGCTGGCCGGACAACGTCAACCTCGACAAGGCCCGCCGCCTGCTGTGGCCGGTCAAGAAGAAGTACGGCCAGAAGATCTCCTGGGCCGACCTGCTGATCCTGGCCGGCAACGTCGCGCTGGAGTCGATGGGCTTCAAGACCTTCGGCTTCGCCGGTGGTCGCGTGGACGTCTGGGAGCCCGACGAGGACGTGTACTGGGGCCCCGAGACCACGTGGCTCGACGACGAGCGCTACACCGGTGACCGGGAGCTTGAGAACCCGCTGGCCGCGGTCCAGATGGGCCTCATCTACGTCAACCCGGAGGGCCCCAACGGCAACCCGGACCCGATCGCCGCGGCCCGCGACATCCGCGAGACCTTCCGCCGCATGGCGATGAACGACGAGGAGACCGTCGCGCTGATCGCCGGTGGTCACACCTTCGGCAAGACCCACGGCGCGGCGCCGGACAGCAACCTCGGCTCCGACCCCGAAGGCGCCGCCCTCGAAGAGCAGGGCCTGGGCTGGAAGAACTCCTTCGGCACCGGCAAGGGCGCCGACACCATCACCAGCGGTCTCGAGGTCACGTGGACCTCGACGCCGACGAAGTGGACCACCAACTTCCTCTGGAACCTCTTCAGCTTCGAGTGGGAGCTGACCGAGAGCCCGGCCGGCGCGAAGCAGTGGAAGCCGAAGGGCGGCGCGGGCGAGGGCACGGTGCCGCACGCCCACGATTCGTCGAAGCGGATTGCGCCGAGCATGCTGACCACCGACCTCTCGCTGCGGTACGACCCGGTCTACGAGCCGATCGCGCGGCGCTTCATGGAGAACCCCGACGAGTTCGCCGACGCGTTCGCCCGGGCGTGGTTCAAGCTCACCCACCGCGACCTGGGGCCGAAGTCGCTCTACCTCGGCCCGGAGGTGCCTGCGGAGACCCTGCTGTGGCAGGACCCGCTCCCCGCGGTCGACCACGAGCTCATCGGCGCCGAGGACATCGCCGGCCTGAAGGCCCGGATCCTCGACTCGGACCTGAGCGTCTCGCAGCTGGTTTCGGCCGCGTGGGCGTCGGCCTCGACGTTCCGCGGCAGCGACAAGCGCGGTGGCGCCAACGGCGCGCGCATCCGCTTGGAGCCGCAGAAGGGGTGGGAGGTCAACAACCCCGACGAGCTGGCGAAGGTGCTGAGCGCCCTGGAGGGCGTCCAGGAGTCGTTCAACGCCGCTCAGACCGGCGGCAAGAAGGTCTCGCTGGCCGACCTGATCGTGCTCGGTGGGGCTGCGGCCGTCGAGCAGGCGGCCAAGGCCGCGGGCTACGACGTCGAGGTGCCGTTCGCGCCGGGCCGCGTGGACGCGTCGCAGGAGCAGACCGACGCGGAGTCGTTCGCCGCGCTCGAGCCCGCTGCGGACGGGTTCCGCAACTACCAGGGCAAGGGCAACCGGCTGCCGGCCGAGTACCTGCTGCTGGACAAGGCGAACCTGCTCACGCTGAGCGCCCCGGAGGCGACCGTGCTCGTCGGCGGTCTCCGCGTCCTCGGCGCGAACTACGACGGCTCGGCGCTCGGTGTCCTCACCGGCACCCCGGGCAAGCTGACCAACGACTTCTTCGTGAACCTGCTCGACCTGGGCACCACGTGGAAGCCGGCGTCGGAGGACGCCCAGACCTTCGAAGCTCGCGACGACTCCGGCGAGGTCAAGTGGACCGGCAGCCGCGCCGACCTCGTGTTCGGCTCGAACTCCGAGCTGCGGGCGCTCGCGGAGGTCTACGCGAGCGATGACGCGAAGGAGAAGTTCGTGCGCGACTTCGTCGCCGCGTGGGACAAGGTGATGAACCTCGACCGGTTCGACCTCGCCTGATCCCGACGTCCGCGCCGGACGTCGGTCCTAAGAGGACAGCGAGACCCCGTTCACCAGAGCGGGGTCTCGCTGTTTCCGGCGCCGTCCATGCGTCCGAAACCCACCAGTTCAATCTGCGCGGGCTCCTAGTCGACCAAGCCGCTCGCCTCAAACCGCTCGGGTGATCAGGTCCCGGTTGGCGTCGGCGACCGCATCGCGGAGCACGGCGAAGCCGCGCCGGGTGCAACTGAGCACCAGCTCGTCGTTGCCGCGGAAGATCAGGGTCACTTCGTCGGAGCACTCGTCGTACTCATGGCTCACGTCGACCATCTCCGAGATCCCGACCAGCGTGGCCGTCTCAACCCCTCGCCCTCGGTACACGGCTGACTCCCCTCCGGGCACACCGCCCGAACTCGATACAGTTCATCTGACGAAATCCGTAAGGCTCTTGTTAGAGCCTTACGGTGAGGATAGGGATTGTTGGAGAGCTTTGGCATTGCCCGAGTTGGGTGATCGTCGGACGAAGGAGGTCGTGTGCCGGCCGGACGTCAAACGGTGGAACGCCGTCAACTCGGTCTGATGCTGCGCCGTTTTCGCGACCGAGCGGGCAAGACGCAACAGCAGGCCGCCCGCGCGATCGGCCGAGACACGGCCCGCATCAGCCAGGTTGAAACGGCCAAGGGTTCCTTCAGCCTCGAAGAACTGGATGCCCTGCTGGACTTCTATTGCGTAGATGAGGCTGAACGTCAGACGGTCCTCGAACTCGGCGCACAAGCTCGCAAGCGCCAACGCGGTCGCGGCTACACCGACCAGTTGCCGCTCGCTTTCGAGCGTCTGGCCGATCTTCAGGCCGATGCGAAGGCGATCGGGTTCTACGAATCCAGCATCGTGCCTGGCTTGGCCCAGTCGGCCGACTACATGCGAGCTGTGATCAACGCAGGTGATGGGGTCTGGTGGGAGTCGTCGCAGGAGGAGGTGGAGGGTCGCGTTGCCTTCCGATCGGAACTTCAACGGCGTGTCCTGGACGCTGACGAACCGAAGGATCTCTCCTTCGTCATGGCCGAACGAGCGCTTGACGAGGTCATCGGTAGTTTCTCCGTGCTGCGCGGGCAAGTTCTGCACTTGCTCCAGCTCGGTGAACGACCGAACGTCGCGGTTCAGGTGCTGCCCAGGACAGTGCTGAACAACCCGCTTCTCGGCGGTGGGCTCATCACACTCGACTTCGGTAGCTCAGCACCTCGGATCGCGTTTGTTCCCGCGCCCTACGGGCCATCGACATACCACGATCAAGAAGCGGACACTGTGCCCATGTTCCATGCCTACAGGCGGGTGCAGGAACTCGCGCTGGACCAAGATGCGTCTCGCGCAATGCTGATCGACAAGCTGAAGGAGCTTGAGTGATGGCTTACGACACCGGGTGGTTCAAAAGCAGCCGAAGCGCCGCAGCCAGTGACGCCTGCGTCGAGGTCCGATTAACGGATCAGGCTGTGGCGGTGCGGGATTCGAAGGCGCCGGAGGATGGGCGCATCGTGGTCGGCCACGCCGCGTGGCGGGCGTTCTTGCGTCATCTGCACTGATCGGAGGCGGAAGCTGCGCTGTTGAGCTGCATCGCAGACGGCGCGGATACGCTCTTCGCACGGGCAGTCCTCGATCAAGGCGGGGCGTTGATCGTCATCGTTCCGGCTGCGAACTATCGCGAGAAGCTTCCTGAAGAGCACCACGCCGACTACGACGAACTGTTCGGCCGCGCCTCGGAGATCATCCGGCTCGACTTCCCAGACTCCACATCCGAGTCCCACATGGCCGCCAGCGTCAAAATGATCGAGTCGGCAGACCGCCTCGTCGCAGTGTGGGACGGCGAGCCCGCTCGGGGCTACGGCGGAACGGCCGATGTCGTGGATGCCGCTCGCGAGCGTGATCTACCGGTCACCCTCATTTGGCCGGATGGAGCTGAGCGCGACTAACGCCCGCTGCATCCAGTCGTGTGGGGGGTGAAGCGTGGGGGAAGTGTGTGCAATGGGCCCCCGAGAACAGGGCGAATCGGCTCACGTTGAGTGCTACGGAGATGACCGTGCTCGTCGGCGTCTCCGGATTCCCGGCGTGAATTACGACGGTTCGGCGGTGCCCTCACCAGCGCCCCGGGCGAGCTGACCAACGACTTCTTCGTGATCTGGGCACCACGTGGAAGCCGGCGTCGGAGGATGCCCAGACCTTCGAAGTCCGGGACGCCTCTGGTGAACTGAAACGGTCCGAAGAGGACAGTGAGACCCCGTCCGTCAGGGCGGGGTCTCGCCGTTTTCCGGTGCTACGGCCGGGATTCCAGGGCGCCTGACATGAGGCGGTGGAGCACCTCGGTCAGCAGGTCGGTGCCCGCGCAGATGTCGTGATCGGGGGTGAATTCGCCTTCGTTGTGGGAAATGCCGTCGGCGCTGGGGACGAAGAGCATGACCGCGGGCGTGACGTCCTTCATGTTCACCGAGTCATGACCGGCGATGGTCATCATGGTCCGGTGCCGGAGCCCCAGCTCGTCGGCCGCCTCGGCGGCGAGGTCCACCCCGGCTTTCGGGAAGGGCGCCACGCCCCATCCGTGCGTCTGCACCACCTCGATGTCGACCGCCGCGCGCTCCTCGATGCCGGAGACGGACTCGGCGAGCTCCTGCGCCGCGTCGTCGAGGAAGGCCTCGTCGGGTGACCGCAGGTCGACGTGCATCCGCACCTCGCGCGCCACCACCACCGGCGAGTTGGGTTCGACGTACATCTCGCTCACCGAGGTGTGCAGCGGGACGGCCGCGGCCCGCTCCGCCAGTTCGCGGACGGCCACGACCAGCAGGGAGGCGCCGAACAGCGCGTCGCGCCGGTCCGCCATGATCGTCGACCCGGTGTGCGACTGCTCGCCGCGGACGATCACCTGGTACTTGCGCGCCGCCCAGGTCGAGCCCACGAGTCCGATCGTGGTGCCCGCGTTCTCGAGTTCTCGCCCCTGCTCGATGTGGATCTCGGCGTATGCGGCCAGCTCCGGCCCGGCGTGGTCGCCGATCGTCCCGATCTCGCGGAGCGCGGCCCGCACCGAGGTCCCCGCCGGGTCGGTCGTGGCGAGCGCGGTCTCGGCGGGCAGCTTCCCGGTGAAGACCGCGCTGCCCATCATGCTCGGCTTGAACCGGGAACCTTCCTCGTTGAACCAGTTGACGACGGCGACGTTGTATCGCGGGGAAGCGCCGGAGCTCCTCCAGCGCTCGACGGCTCGGTGCGCGGCGTGGGCTGCCGCCAGAACGCCGTAGGCGCCGTCGTAGCGGCCCCCGAGCGGCTGGCTGTCCAGGTGCGAGCCGCTGAGGACGTACGGCGCGCCCGGCGTGATGGTGAACAGGCCGAACTGGTTGCCCACGGCGTCGTAGTGCACTTCGAAGCCGTGGCCGATCAGCCAGTCGTGCAGCCAGGCGCGCTGTTCGCCGTCGGCAGCGGTGGCGGCCTGGCGATCGACTCCGCCGCCGGGTGTCGCTCCGAATGCCGAGAGCGTCGCGAAGTCCTTCAGCAGTGCGGTGTTCTGCTCGTCCGGGGCCGGCGAGGCGGAGTCGCTTCTCATGATCAAGTCCTTCTGGGCGGGGTAGCGGTCGCGGATCCGCCGGTCGGCCGGATCCCTGTAGTCGCTGCCGTCGTGATCGTCGGCGGGGCTCGTTGACGGGCCGTGCCGTCCATTCGACCCGAACCCGGGCTCGTGGAGAACTGCCGCCCGCCTCCGGAATCGTCGATTTTCTTGGGCGTATGCACAAGCCGATCAACCAGGGTCGGCCTCGCCGTCCGCGCGGTCTCGGCAGGCCAGCGCGACCAGGACCGCGGCGGCGTGCTCCGGCCGGGTCACGTCGTGCCCGGTGAGCTCGGCGAACCGGTGCAACCGGTTGAGCACGGTGTTGCGGTGGCAGAAGACCTCGTTCGCGACCGCGTTGATCGAACCAGACCGCAGATATGCCCGCACGGTCTCCAACATGCGAGCCCGCTCGTGCGGCGTGCCGGCGGCCGGTGCGGGGAGCACCTCGTCCCGCAGGGCTGCCGCGATCTCGCCCAGGCGAGCGCCGACGACATGCGGCCACTGTTCGACGAGGTTGTGCGGCCGGCCGTCCTCGCCGCTGATCGTCGCGGCCACCGCCACGCTGATCCGCACCGCCCGGCGCACGTCGGCGAGCCCGTTCGCGATCGGCCCGACGCCGCACGGCACGGAGTCGAGCCACCGCGCCGGTGTCCCCGGCGACCGGTTCGGCAGCTCGGCGATGAGCACCTGACGCCGGTCGACGTCCTGCAGGTGGGCCGGAACGGACGCGGCCCGCAGCCGGTCGGCCGCCTGGCGCAGCGGGCGCGGCGCGTCGACGGGGGCTGCCGCGACCAGGAAGTCGCCGTTCGCGTTCATGCCGAGCGCCCGCGCGACCTGCTCGACGAACTGCGGATCACGTCCCCCGCCGGCCAGCAGCGAATCCACCAGGCGGTTGCGTTCGTCCTCCCGTTCCCTGGCCAGCACGGCGGCTTCGTCCTCGTAGGCCAGGTGCACCCGGGCGCTGTACTCCTCGACCACGTCCCAGACGCGAACGGTGTTGTGCACCAGGAGCGGGAGCTCGGACCGGTCCACCCGGCGCAGGAACGCCGACCACATCACCCGGAAGTCCAGTCGCACCGCGCGAAGCAGGACTTCCAGGGGGACGCCGAGGTGCGCGCGCCTGCGCCCGATCCGCTCGCCGGTGTCGCCGATCCGCTGCGGCACGGGTAGTCCCGCGACGGTGCGCAGGAGCATTTCGATGCTGGCTTCGGCGTCCTCGCGCAGCTCCTCGTTCGGCACCGCGCCGCTGGCGTAGGGCTCGATCGCGCTCAGCTCCGCGATGAAGTCGTCGACCAGCTCGTCCAGGTCGTCCAAGCACGCGTGCACCAGGCCGCGCAGCGGGCCGCCCGGCGCGATATCGACGTCCGACATGTGTATGCGCCCATTCCGTCGCGATCTTCCAGGTCGTCCGCTTCATTGTGCGGGTGAGCGGTCGACCTGGGGGGAGTGCGCTGCGGGCGATCACGGGCCGCGGCTCGTGTGCATTTGCCCAAGCCGCTCCCGGGAAGTAGCGGCATTTCGTCATTGTGCCGGGGTGTCGGTGCGAGCACGCTGTCCGCACAGGATCACCGGGTTCCCACTGTGCAACGGAGTTCCGATGAGAAGTGCTGCAATGCGCGACGAACCGCGCGTCACCGATGCGGAAGCGCGGCGGATCGCCTTCGCCGCTTTCGTCGGGACCGCGCTCGAGTGGTACGACTACTTCCTCTACGGCACCGCCGCCTCGATCGTGTTCAACCGCTTGTACTTCGTGAGCGGCGATCCGGTGGTGGCCACGCTGGCCGCGTTCGCGTCGTTCGCGGTCGGGTTCGTCGCTCGCCCGATCGGCGCGGTGATCTTCGGGCACGTCGGCGACCGCCGCGGGCGACGGGCGTCGCTGATCATCACGGTGACGATGATCGGGGTGGTGACCGCGCTGATCGGGCTCCTGCCGGACTTCGCCGCCATCGGGGTGGCCGCCCCGATCCTGCTGACGCTGCTCCGCGTGTTCCAGGGCATCGCGGTCGGCGGCGAATGGGGCGGTGCGGTCACGCTGGCCGTCGAGCACGCCCCGCCGGAGCGCCGCGGTCGGTACGCGGCGCTGCCCCAGGTCGGCTCGCCGATCGGCACGCTCCTCTCGTCGGGAGCGTTCGCGCTGGTGTCGCTGCTGCCCGCCGACGCCTTCGACTCCTGGGGGTGGCGACTGCCCTTCCTGGCGGCCATCCCGCTGCTGTTCGTCGCCCTGTACCTGCGGCGGAGGATCGAGGAGTCGCCGCTGTTCACCGAGTTGCTCCAGCAGCAGGAGCGCTCGTCCTCGCCGGTCGTCGAGGTGCTGCGCAGGTCCTTCGGCCGGGTGCTGGTGGGCCTGTCCGCGTCGCTGCTCGGGGTCGGCGGGTTCTACCTCCTGACGACGTTCGCGATCAGCTACGGCACGGAAACGCTGCACCTGCCCCGCTCGTTGATGCTCGGGGCGACGCTCGTGGCGGCGGTGGTGGAGATCGCGATCCTGCTCGCCTTCGGGCGGCTCGCCGAGCGGTGGGGACCGGGCAACGTGTGCGTGGTGGGCGGCGTCGCCTCCGCGCTGGTCGCGTTCCCGGTGTTCTGGCTGATCGACACGAAGAACCCGGCCCTGGTCGTGCTGGCGATCACCGCGGGCGTGGCATGCCTGTCGGTGCCGTACGCGGTCGCGGGATCGCTGCTCACCGAACTGTTCCCGCCGCAGCTCCGCTACAGCGGCGTGTCGATCGCGTTCAACCTGGGCGGCGTGGTCAGCGGGTTCGTGCCGTTCGCGGCGACGGCGGTGCTGGCGGCGAGCGGGAAGCAGTCGTGGTCGGTGGCGCTGCTGCTCGTGGGACTGTCCGTGCTGACGGCCTTGGGCGGAGCGATCGGCGAGCGGCTGCGGATCGAGGACGACGTGAGCGCCGCATGAGCCCGCTCGCGGGCGGATGCTGACCGCGCTGCTAGGGAGACTGTTTTGAATGTCCTGGTGTGAGGTGGCATTCATGAGTCGGGGATCCCACAGCGAGAAGGCGACAGCAACTCCGGCAGGGGGCCGCCACCCGCACCGCCACGCAGACCGAGTCTGGAAACAGGCTCTAGAGCATCGGTTGCACGATGCCGTTCTCGTCCACGTTGTCGGCGAAGTCCTCCCAGTCCATGTTCGCGATCGACAGGTTGTTCTCGATCTCCTGGATCGCCGGCGGAGTGGCGCGGAAGGTCTGGCCGAGGTTCTCCTCGTCGAGATCGACGACCAGCACGTGGCGCTCCGGGGATTCCATGGTCGCCTTGTCGGCGACGACCAGCAGCGCCCAGTCGGCGTCCGGGGGCACCAGCTGGACGAGTTGTGCGGCCGTCAGGCCGTCGAACCTGATGTCGTCGACGAGTTCCATGTCCGCGGTGAAGACGTCGTCCTCGAACACCTGGCGCGGTGCGGTCACCTGGCTGCTCGCCGCGGCCCACGCCTCGTCGTCGGAGAAATCGGTGCGCACCAGCGGCACCGACTCGATCAGCGGCAGCTGCGGCGTGCCGGCCGGAACCTCCGCCGGTGCCACCGGTTCGCGCGCCTTTTCGAACGGCGACGCCTCAGGGGGCTCCACGAGCGTGCCCCGGTATGCGGCCGGGGCGTGGCCCGCCGGTTGGCGGTAGCCCATGAATTCGGCGCCGGCTTTCTTGAGGGTCAAGCCGGCGACCGTGAATTCCTCGGACTCGCCGGACCAACCGGGCTTCCACAGCCCGGCCGAGTACGCGGTGCCCGACCGGTCTCGCCACGCCACCCACTGCAGGGGCGACTCCTCGCCGTCGTCGATGAGGAACCGCAGCCGCCCCGCCGGGTGCCACCCCTTGGACAGGGTTTCGGTGGTGAACTCGAACCCGTGGACACCGTCGGCGTCCTCAAGGGCCGCCCGGCCTTCGAGCTCGCCGCGAACCTGGATCAGGTGGGCGCTGTCCGCTCGGCGGTGGCCGAAGCAATTGCTCATGTCCGGCGCGAAGGCGAGTGAGGACTCCGCGCCGTCCCGCGTGACCCAGGACAGCTGCTCCGGCACCGCGCTCTCGTCTTCGGCGATGTGCACCAGCAGCCGGGGGCCTGGTTCCCACTCCACGGCCGCAAGATCGCGCCGCCACATGCGAAAGACGAACACCGAAGCGTCGCCCGAAGCCGACTGCACAGAAGTCTCCTCACAACCACGGCGCCGGAACACCCAGCCCGGCGGCACCTCACGAGAGGCTCAACGTAGCCAGGCGCCATGACAGGCAGCGCCGCATCCGGCGAGGACTGTCCCGGCGGGCAGGTTGCGAAGCCTGAATGGGCAGCGGAATGCCCGACTGTCTGTTGTGGACTTCAGCGAGTGTGGACCGAAACCGCGTAGTCGCCGTCGGTGAAGGGGGCCCGGTCCCAGGTGGCGAACCGGTCGCTCAGCGTGAGCCCGGCCGCCGCCGCGTGCGCGTCGTAGTCGGCGATCCGGTAACCGCGGCCGAGGCTGAAACCGGCGATGAGCACGCCCGCGGGCCGCACGTGGCGGGCCACGCCCGCGACGAGTGCCGCTTGGGTGCCGGGCGGCGTGAACAGCGGGACGTTGCCGGCCATGACGACCACGTCGAAGGTCCGCCCGAGGTCGAGCCCGGCCAGGTCGGCCTGGACCCAGGAGATGCCCGGGGCCAGGCGGCGGGCGGTGGTCAACATCGAGCCGTCGACGTCGGTCCCGACGACCTCGATGTCGTGCCGGGCCAGCTCGATCGCCACGCGGCCCGTCCCGCAACCGGCGTCGAGGACGCTCGCGGGGGAGTAGGCGCGGACGAAGCCCGCTTCGCCGTGGACATCCGCACCGGAGGCCGCCAAGGCGTCGAAGCGCCGCTGGTAGTCCTCGCCGTCCCACTCGGCGGGTGCGGTGGCGGTGTCGCGTCCTTCAGGCATGGCTCGATCTTCGCATTCCCGGAGACCTGCGAGTACTACCGGCAGGCCAGTAGTACTCGCAGGTGGCGGTCAGCGGACCAGATCTTCGGATCCTTCCCGGCGTGCGCTCGCCGGGTCGGCCGCCGGCTCCTTCTGCGTGCGCTGCTCGGCTTCCAGCCGCTCCGCCTCCTCGCCGCCGATCGCCTCGCCACGGGCGACGAGCCCGGCGACGTCCGAGAGCGGGATCTGCTTGAGGACCAGGGCGAGGAGGAAGGCGATGCCGATGAACGGCAGCAGGTACCAGAACACGGGCGCGAGGGCGTCGGCGTAGGCCGTGACCACGCCGTCGCGGATCTGTTCGGGGAGCTGGCTCAGCGTCTTGGGGTCGAGCGTCGCGGTCGCGGTCGAGGCGTCCGCCGCCGAGGCGCCGGAGGCGGTGAAGACCCCGGTGAGGTTCTCGGTGAGGCGGGTGGTGAAGATCGTGCCGAACACCGCGGTGCCGAGCGCGGCACCGACCTCGCGGAAGTAGTTGTTGGTGCTCGTCGCGGTGCCGATCATGGCCGGCGGGACCGCGTTCTGCACCACCAGCACGACCACCTGCATGATCAGGCCGAGGCCCGCGCCGAAGATGAACAGGTAGACGCAGATCAGCCAGATCGGGGTGTCGGCGGCGAGCGTCGTCATCAGGACCATGGCGACGGCGGTGATGATCGTGCCGACGATCGGGAAGATCCGGTAGCGGCCGGTCCTGGTGATCGCGGCGCCCGAGGCGATCGAGGTGCCGATGAGGCCCACCATCATCGGCAGGAGCAGCAGGCCGGAGGCGGCCGCCGAGGTGCCCGACGACATCTGCAGGAACGTCGGCACGAAGCCGATGGCGGCGAACATGCCGAGGCCCAGCGCGAGGCCGATCGCGGTGGCGTTCACGAAGATCGGGTTGCGGAACAGGCTCAGCGGGATGATCGGGTCCGCGGCGCGCGCCTCGGTGATGACGAACGCGACCGTCGCGGCGAGCAGGCCGAGGCCCCAGGCCCACGTCTCGATCGCGGTCCAGCCGTGCGCCTTGTCGCCGCCGAAGTCGGTGAAGAAGATGAGGCACGTCGTGGCGATGGAGAGGAACACGACGCCGAGGACGTCGATCGGCTGGGTCGCCTTCTTGTTCGGCAGGGTCAGCGCGACGAGCGCGATGACGAAGGCGGCGATGCCGACCGGGATGTTGATGTAGAACGCCCACTGCCAGGTGAGGTGGTCGACGAAGAACCCGCCGAGCAGGGGACCGCCGACGGCCGACAGGCCGAAGATGCCGCCGAGCGGGCCGAGGTACTTGCCGCGCTCGTTGGCGGGCACGATGTCGGCGATGATCGCCTGCGACAGGATCATGAGCCCGCCGCCGCCGAGGCCCTGCATGGCCCGGAACACCACGAACGTCCAGAAGTCCGTGGCGAACGCGCAGCCCACCGAGGCGAGCGTGAACAGCGCGATCGCGATGAGGAACAGCCGGCGGCGGCCGAGGACGTCGCCGAACTTGCCGTAGATCGGCATGACGATCGTGGTCGCGAGCAGGTAGGCGGTGGTGATCCACACCTGGTGCTCGACGCCGCCGAGGTCGCCGACGATGGTCGGCATGGCGGTCGAGACGATCGTCTGGTCGAGGCTGGACAGCAGCATGCCCGCGATGAGCGCGCTGAAGATGATCCAGATCCGCCGCTGCGTCAGCAGTAACGGGGCGGGCGCGGTGGTGGTCATGACTTCCGTTCGAGGTTCGGCGCGAAGAGCTCGCGGGCGGCGGCGAGCCGGCGGGCGAGGATCTCCGCGAAGGAGTCGGAGTTCGTCAGGGTGAGGAATTCCCGCACGCCGGCCGAGATCAGGGCCCGGATGACCTGCACGGCGGCGGCGGCGCGGAGATCACCGGGAGCGAGGCCCTCGCGCTGCTCGACGAGTTCCACGTCGGACTGCTCGTCGAGCTGCATCTTCTCGACGAACCGGGTGAGCAACCGGGGCTCGCGTTCGAACGCGGCGAGAACGTCACGGATGCTCTCGGCCGTGATGTCCGCGCGCTCCCAGCGCTGCACGGCCAGCTCGGCGAGGTCGTCGAGCAGGGTCGGCGAGAGTCCGGTGCCCGCGGAGTCGCCGCGCGCCAGGAACTGGTCCGTGAGTGCGTCTTCGTCCTTGCGTGCGGTGATTCCCAGGACGGCGTCGTCCTTGGAGGCGAAGTAGTTGAAGAAGGTGCGGCGGGAGATGTCGACCTGCTCGCAGACTTCCTCGACGGTGAACCCGGAAAGGCCGCGTTCGGCGGTGAGCCGAAGAGCGACGGAGGTCACCTGAGCAGCGGTCGCGGCCATGCGCCGCTCGCGAAGGTTAGTTGCACGATTCATCTCAAAGTGCATTATTGCACTCTCGGTTGCAGAGTGCATCAATACCCACCGTGCTCTCGACCGCACCCGACAGATCGAGACCGCCGGTGTTCCGGTCACCCTGGTGAGGACACTGGGTGCGAGGCTGTGATGACCGTACACGCGCCGCGTCAAGGCCCGCGGCGTCACCTTCCGCATCTGCGACGCGGAGTTCTTGAAGTCTCCGAGGTTCTCATGGGAAGGCGCACTTCTCTGCGGCGATGAGCGACCTCGGCCGCGGCGCATGACTCGGCCCAGCGAGGTGGGTCTCGCTGGGCCGGGGCGGGTCAGGCGTTCCAGGTCAGGGGGAGTCTCTCCACTTCGTAGATGTTCGAGTTCGTGTGCATCGGTACTTCTTCCGCCGGGATCGCCAGGCGCAGGTCTGGGAAGCGGGTGACGAGTGCTGGGAGCGCTGTGCGCAGCTCGATCCGCGCGAGGTGCTGGCCGAGGCATTGGTGCACGCCGTGGATGAAGGTGAGGTGTCCCGCCGCGTTGCGGCGCAGGTCCAGCGCGTCCGGGTTCGGGAACTTGGCCGGGTCGCGGTTGGCCGCGTCCATGGAGACGGTGACGCTTTCGCCCGCCTTGATCACCTGGCCGTCGATCTCCGCGTCCTCCAGCGCCGCCCGCACCGTGCAGGGGCCGATTCCGGTGTAGCGCAGCAGTTCCTCGACGGCGCCGTCGGCGAGGTCCGGGTCCTCGCGCAGGGCGGTGAGCTGGTCGGGGTTGATCAGCAGGGCGAAGGTGGCCATCCCGATCACGCTCGCGGTCGTGTGCAGGCCCGCGAACAGGAGGAATCCGCCGAGTCCGAACAGTTCCTCGTCCGTCAGGTCGCTGGTGGTCAGCTCGCTGAGGACGTCGTCTGTGGGGTTGGCGCGCTTGGCCAGGACGAGCTCGCTGACGTAGTCCTGCAGCCCCTTCATCGCGGCGATCTGGTCCTCCGGGGTGGCCCCGTCCCGCAGCACCATGCCGTCCGCGAGGTGCTGGAACTTCTCGCGATCGGCGTAGGGGACGCCCAGCAGCTCGCAGATCACCAGCGCCGGAATCGGCCTCGCGTACAATTCCATCAGGTCCGCCGGGGAGCCCTGGCGCTGCATCGCGTCCAGGCGCGCAGTGGTGAACTCGGCCACCTGCTCCGCCAGCAGGCGGATCCGGCGCGGGGTGAACTTCCCGGCCAGCAGCCTGCGGTAGCGGGTGTGCACCGGCGCGTCCGTCCCGAGGAAGTCGCCCGGCAGCGCGGGCGCTGCCGGCTCGGTGATACCGGGCATCGGCACGTGCAGCAGCTCGTACCGGTTGCTGAACCCGGGATGCGCGAGCACCGCGCGGGCCTGGTCGTAGCCGGTCGCCAGCCAGCCCTCGTGCCCGTCCGGGTAGCTCATCCGCACGAGCGGCCGTTCCTCGCGCAGGCGAACAAGTTCCGGCGGCAGGTGGAACGGGTGCTCGGGAGACCGCTGGAACAGCAGCTCTGCCTTCGTGAACGGTTCGGTCATTATCGATTTCCTCCTACTGGTAAGGGATTTCGCAGCGTGCGGCGTGCGGTGCGGACGCCGCGGGGGTGGTTCCAGCCGATGGCGGCGGTGACCCCGTCGTCGTCCTCGGCCAGCGCGAGGAAGCGGCCCTCGCGGGGATCGCCTTCGGCGATCCGGATCCGCGCATGCGGCGCGATGACGCCGTGCACCTGGATCTTGGTGTCGTGCTGGTCCGACCAGAAGTACGGGATCGGGCTGTACCGGCGGTCACCGCCGAGGATGTTTTCGGCGACGATCAGGGCCTGTTCCGTGGCGTTGGTGCGGGTTTCCAGCCGCGCGGCGGTGCCGGTGCCGGGCTCGTGCCAGCGGGCGACGTCGCCGACCGCGTACACGTCCTCGGCGGCTCGCAGCGAGTCGTCGCAGCACACCCCGTCGTCCAGGCGAAGGCCGCTGTCCACCAGCCATCCGGTGGCGGGTGCTGACCCGGCCGCCAGCACCGCGAGATCGGCCTCGACGACCTCGCCCGAGGTCAGTTCCACCCCGGAGGTCTTGCCGTCCTCGCTGATGAGCCGGGCGGCACCGACGCCGGTGCGCAGTCGCACGCCGCGCGATTCGTGCAGTGCGGCGACGTGACCGCCGAGCTCGGTGCCGAGCTGCAACGCCATCGGCGCCGGTCCCGGCTCGATGAGCGTCACCTGCTTGCCGAGGGCGCAGCAGGCGGCTGCCACCTCGCAGCCGAGAACTCCCGCGCCGATCACCGCGACTCGCAGCGCGTTCTGGAGTTCTTTCCTCAGGCGGAGCGCGTCGTCCAGGGTCCGGAGGGTGTGCGCCTCGGCGAAGCCGGCCGGTCGGCGCGGCACCAGACCGGTCGCGATCACCAGCGCCCCGTACGACAGGGCCTTGCCCCGGTCCAGCACGACGGTGCGGGTGTCGAGCCGCAGCTGCTCGGCGCGGTGGCCGAGCAGCCAGTCCACCCCCAGCTCGTCCAGCCCGCCGGCGGGACGCAGGTGGACGGCCTCCGCGGACCACCGTCCGATGAGGACCTCCTTGGACAGCGGCGGTCGGTCGTAGGGCGGGCGCGGCTCTTCGCCGACGACCTTAATCCGGCCGGTGAATCCCTTGCGGCGCAAGGCTTCCGTCACCGTCAGGCCGCCCACGGACGCGCCGACGATCAGCACGTCGTCGGGTACGGTCACGGCGTTTCCTCGATGCGGATCGCCGCGGCGGGGCACAGCATCGCGGCTTCCCGCACCGCATCGTGCAGATCGGCCCGCGGCGCCGGGTCGAGCAGCACCACGACGCCGTCGTCGTCGCGCTGGTCGAACACCTCCTCGGCGGCGAGCACGCACTGGCCGCCGCCGGTGCACTTCGCTTCGTCCACGATGATTCTCACTTTGTGCTCCTAGTCGTTCGGGTTCGTACGTCAGACTTCTGCGGAAACCTGCTGCGGCGCGGGGGAGTTGCGGCCCTTCATGACGAGTCGGGCGAGCGCGGCGGCGGCGAGCACCAGCGCGGCGGTGACCCAGCAGGTGATCGCCATGCCCGAGCTGAACGCCTCACGAGCGGCCTGCGCGAGCCCGGCATCCCCTAGCGCGAGCGCGTCGCCGATCGAGGCGCGGGCCTGTTCCGGTGCGGTCGCGGGCATCGCGGCGGTGTAGTTCGCGGCCAGCACGCTGCCGAGGACGGCGATCCCGAGGGCAGCTCCGGCCTGCTGCATGGTGTCGTTCACCGCGGAGCCGACGCCCGCGTGCTCCGGCGGAACGGCGTTCATGAGCGCCGCGACCGCGGCGGGCTGCGCCAGACCGGCCCCGACGCCGAACACCGCCAGCGCCAACGCCACCGAGACGACGCCGCTGTCCGGGGAAAGGCTCCCCAGCAGGGCGAATCCGACGGCCACCACGGTCAGGCCGGCCGCGGTCATGGTCCGGTTGCCGATCTTGTCGCCGAGGGTGGCGCCCAGGGCGTTGGTCAGGATGGTGGCCAGCGCGAGCGGCACCATCATCGCGCCGGCCTGGGTCGGGGTGTAGCCGAGGACGAACTGCAGGTACTGGGTGAACACCAGGACCAGCCCGCCGAATCCGACCTGCGTCAGGACCAGCGCGAAGCTACCGCCGGAGAAGTCGCGATCCCGGTACAGCCCGAGCGGGACCATGGGGGAGGCCGTCCTGGTCTCCCAGACCGCGAACGCGACCAGGACGGCCGCGGCCACCGCGAGCCGGATCAGGGTGGCCGGGTGGGTCAGGCCGGTCACCGGGAGCTCGATGATCGCCCACACCAGCACGGTCAGCCCGATCATCGACAGGACCGCGCCGAGCGGATCGGCCCGGCGGGCGGGCGCCTTGGACTCGGGCATCAGGGCGAGCGCGGCGATGATCGCCGCGACCGCGATCGGCACGTTGATGAGGAAGACCGATCCCCAGCCGAAGCCGGTGACCAGCACCCCGCCGAGGATGGGGCCGCCGATCATGCCGACCATCAGCACCGACGACCAGACCGAGGTGGCCTTGCGCCGCTCCTCGTCGTCGAACACCGTGATCAGGATCGACAGCGTGCTGGGCAGCACGAGCGCGCAGCCCACGCCCATCAGCGCGCGGTAGGCGATCAGCTCGCCCGCGCTCGACGCGTCGGCCGCCAGCAGCGAGGACAGCCCGAAGAGGGCCAGGCCGTTGATCATCACCCGCCGTCGCCCGTACCGGTCCGACAGGCTGCCCGCGGTGAGCAGCAGGCCCGCGGTGGTCAGGATGTAGGCGTCGCCGATCCACTGGATGTCCTGGGAGTCCGCCGCCAGGTCCTGGACCAGCACCGGGATCGCGACCGTGAGCACCTGGTTGTCGATCGTCAGGACCAGGGTGCTCAGGCACAGCACGACCAGGACGAGCCAGCGTCGTGGGTTGCGTTGCGTTTTCGACACGCGGGCAACGATGCCGACCGGCGATGACAGCCGTCTGACAGCGACCTGACAGCCCGGCCGCGCGGCTGTCAGGTCGTGTAAGCGGTCAGTCGCTCGAGCGCTTCATGGCGCGGCATTTCGGCGCCCCGGCGGTACGCCTCGTCATATTCGGCCTGGCCGAGGCGCTGTGCGAGTTCGGTGACGAGCTCGCGCAGTTCCGGGTCGCCGTGGTCGAACGCGCCGCGGATGGTCTGGCTCATCCCCAGTGCGGTGGCCGCGCCGACCGGATCGCCCTCCAGGTGCAGCAGCATCGCGAGCTGCTGGGCGGCCGGTGCGATGTCCCGGTGGGCGAATGCAGCGGTAACGGCGCTGGAAAGCAGTTCGCGTGCCGCCGCGGCGTCGCCCGCTGCGAGCCGGTTCGCCATTCTCGCCGAGGCGATCCGGGCCTCGATCGCATCGGCGGGCAGCGGCGTCTCGCGGGCCAGCAGCGCCATCCGGTCGAGCTCCCGGTCCGCGCGGTCCGGATGTCCCGAGCGGCGGTGGAACTCGGTCATGACGACCAGGGCTTCGGTCTCCAGCAGTCGCTGGCCGCGGTCCCGGGCCTCCTGCTCGGCGGCGTCGATGTCGCGCCGGGCGCCGTCGAGATCGCCGCTGCGCATCCGTTCGGTGGCGAGCCCGACCCGGTACGAGAACGCGTCCTGCGGGGTCAGCGCGAGGCTCCGTTCGAAGGCGGCGATCGCTTCGTCGTGGTCGCCCTCGACGGAGTGCACCTGCGCCTGGCCGGACAGCACCATCGCCGTCCACAGGCGGTCACCGGTCGCCTCGAACCCGCGCAACGCGTGCGCTAGCGCCGTCGAGCAGCCGACCCAGTCGCCGTGATCGTGGTGGATGAACGCTTCCACCATGAACGTGCATGCGGTGGCCCACCGATCGGGGCGGGCGCGCACCTCCCGCATCTGGCGTGCGACCAGCTCGTCCAGGCCGAGGAAGTGCCCCATCGGCAGGGTCGCCATCAGCAGCACCGGGTAGCGCTGGAGCGCTCCCGTGCGTGCGCAGTCCTCGATCAGGGCGTGAGTCCGCTCGGCGTCGGCCTTCGGCCCGCTGTCTCCGGCCAGCAGGTGGATCGCGGTGAACGCGGCGCGGGCGTCCTCGGGCAGAGCGTCGCCGAACTCGACCACCCTGGCCACGTAGTTGTCGGTCCGCGCGTCGTAGCGCAGGGAGTTCCAGTACCAGTACAGCGGGCCGAGGATCTGGACCGCGGTGCCCGGATCACCGTCGTCGATGGCCGATCGCAGTGCGAACATCAGGTTGTCGTACTCGGAGTCGAAGATCAGCAGGGACTCCAGCTGCCGGGCGGAGCGCAGCAGCGGCTCGTGCTCCTCGGCCAACCCGGCGAAGTAGCGCGTGAACCGTCCTCGGACCTGCTCTTCTTCCCCTGCCTGCCGGAGTTTCTGCGCGGCATGGGCCCGAATGCTCTCCAGCATCCGGTACCCGTTCCCGGCCTGCTCCACGATGGACTTCTCGACGAGCGCGTCGAGCACGTAGCCGACATCGTCGGCCGGCAGGTCCGCCGCGTCCGAGCACACCGCCTCCGCCGCGGCGCCACCGGTCCCGGCGGGGAACACCGACATCCGCCGTGCCAGCAGCCTTTCCTGCTCGGTCAGTAGGTCCCAGCTCCACTCGATCACCGCGTGCAGGGTGCGCTGGCGCGGCTGCGCCGCTCGGTTTCCGGTGGACAGCAACCGGAACCGGTCGTCGAGCCGCCGCTCGATCTGCTCGGGGCTCATCGCCCGCAGCCGCGCCGCGGCCAGCTCCAGGGCGAGCGGCAGGCCGTCCAGCCTGCGCACCACGTTCACCACAGCATCCACAGTGGACGTGTTCAGTTCGAAACCCGGTCGCACGGCCGCCGCGCGGTCGACGAACAACCGCACCGCGGCGGACCTGGACGCATCCGCCGGGTCCGCGCGGTGCCGCGGCAGGTCGAGCGGCCCGAGGCGGCACAGCGCCTCGCCCATGACCTCCAGCGATTCCCGGCTGGTGGCCAGGATGGCCAGCTGCGGCTGGCGTTCCAGCAGCTGCCGGGCGAACTCCGCGGCGGCCCCGACGACGTGCTCGCAGTTGTCCAGGACGAGCACGGACTCCCCGCCGCCGAGCAGCTCGACCACCCGGTCCAGCGGATCACCCTGGCCGCCGGAGAGCCTGCCGTCCGGGGAACTGAGCACGCCGAGCACCGCGTCGGCCACGCTGTCCGGTCCGCTCACCCCGGCGAGCGGGACCAGCCACAACCGGCCGCGCCGGTGGGCCCGATGCCGGGACGCCGCCTCCACCGCCAGCCGTGTCTTGCCCACCCCGCCGGGGCCGAGGACCGTGACCAGCCGGGAGGTTTCCACCAACTCGGCGAGCAGCTCCAACTCGTCGTCCCGGCCGACGAACGCGGTCAGCGGCGCGGGTAGGCGGCCCGGTGCCGATTCGGGCCGTGCCCTGCCGGTTCGTCGCGCCGCGCAGCACGGCCAGGTGGGCCTCCCGCACCTCTGCCGAGGGATCGACGCCGAGCTCGTCGGCGAGCGCGCGGCGAAGTTCCTCGTGCACGGCCAGGGCGTCGGCCTGGCGGCCGGCCGCGTGCAGCGCGCGCATGCGCAGCGCGGCCAGCCGTTCCCGGAGCGGGTGTTCTGCGGAGAGCGCCTCCAGGTCGGCCAGGATCCCGGCGTGGTGACCGAGTCGCAGCTCCGCATCGAAACGGTCTTCGAGGGCGCCGATCCGGAGTTCCTCCAGGCGCGCGCTCGCCCTGGTCGCGAACGGGGCGTCGCGCACGTCGGAGAGGGCGGCGCCCTGCCACAGCGCGAGCGCCGCGCCGAGCGATGCGGTCGCTTCCCGCGGCAAGTCCGCTGCTAGTTCCTGCCTGCCCCGTGTGGCCATCTCCTCGAACCGGTGGGCGTCGACGTTCTCCGCCGGCATCGCGAGCCGGTAGCCCGTTCCCATCGACTCCAGCGCCACGGCGTTGCCCAACGCCTTTCGCAGCCGGTACACCAGCGCGTGCAATGCGTTGACCGCCTCGGTCGGCGGATCGCCGGACCAGAGGTCGTCGATGAGAGCGCCGGTCGGCACGCTTTCGCCCGCGGTCAGCGCGAGCCTGGCCAGCAGCATGCGCGGCCTGACGCCCGGAACGCGGATCGGGGTCCCGTCGTCCGCGCAGGCTCCGACCGGCCCGAGCACCGTTACCCGCATGGTCTCCAGTCCTTCGCATCGCCCGTCGTCCCCGAGGGCGGCGAGCCACACCGCGGGCGAGTTCATCGTAGGGCCAGGCGCGTGCCCTGGTCCGGGAATGGGAAGCCCGCTCGTCGACGCGGACCCGGAATCACCGGCAGGCCGGTCTCGTTCGGGCTCGCGGCGCAGCCTATGCGGGTCCACAGTGGAATATCGGGACGCGCCGTCATTCCGCCGGGAGGCCGTCGAAGTACTGGGACGGGGGTTTGCCGAGGCTGCGGCGGAACATCGCGGTGAACGCGCTTGGGCTCTCGTAGGACAGCTGCGCCGATACCCTCGTGACCGACTCGCCCTTGGCGAGCATCTCGATGGCCGCCAGCAGCCGCGCCTGCTGGCGCCAGCGGCCGAACGTGCAGCCGACCTCGGCGACGAATCGGCGGGCCAGCGTCCGCTCGCTCATGTGCGCGTGGCTCGCCGCGTCGGCGGTGGTCCACGCCAGCTCCGGTTCGCCGATGAGGCGCCGGCACATCTGCAGCAGGACGGGATCGCGGGGGAGCGGGAGTTGCAGGGGGACTACCGCGAGGGGCGCGAACTCGTCCAGCAGCAGCTCCATGACCAGGCCGTCGCGGCCGCGCGGGTCGTAGTCGATCGGGATCTTGGTCGCCGCGAGCAGCAGTTCGCGCAGCAACGGCGTGACCGCCACCACGGTGCACGACGTCGGCAGGTGCGGGCGTGCACCGGGCTCGACGTAGACGGTGCGCATCGGGACCGGGCCGGAGGTGCGCATCGCGTGCCGGACTCCGGCGGGGATCCAGACCGCGCGCTGCGGCGGTGCCACCCAGGTGCCCTCCGGGGTGGTGACGGTGATCGCTCCGGACGTCCCGTAGATCAGCTGGGCCCGGCGGTGCGAGTGCTCCGGGATGGCGTGGCCGTCCGGCAGGTCGCGAGCCATCGCGGCGAGCGGCCGGGCGGTGCGTTGGTAGTCCTCGCGGTCCTCGCTCTTGCCGAACATTGGCAGCCCTTCGACGGTGTGTGGCCGGTTCGCGCGAGACAGCCAGCGGTTGTCCGCCGGAGACTGTAGTCCGGCCGGCCGACGGGCGTGATCGAGTGCCCGCGAGACGTCGGAGGCAGCGGCCGGACTTGTTGTGCAGGGACTACGCGGAGGATTTTGCGCGATGATCGTCGATGGGATCGAGCGGAGCCGGGAGTGGCTGGACGCCGAGTACAACGTGCGCGCCGGGATCCCGGACCACGAGGAGATCTTCGCCCGGTGGGTCGCGGAGAGCGAGCAGCTGCGCTCCGCGGCGGACGTGCGGTCGGTCGGCTACGGCGACCATCCGAAGCAGGCGTTCGACGTCTACCCGCCGGCGGCGCCGACCGGGGCTGATCCGCTGCTGGTGTTCGTGCACGGCGGGTACTGGCAGTCGCTGGACAAGGAGATGTTCGGCTTCCTCGCCGCGCCGTACACGGCCCGCGGTATCTGCTTCGCCTCGCTGGACTACCGGCTCGCGCCCGAGGCGGGGATGGACGAGATCGTCGCCGATGTGCGCGCCGGGATCGCCGAGATCACCAGGCGCGCCCCGCAGTTCGGGGCCGATCCGGGGCGGATCTTCGTCGCCGGGCACTCCGCCGGCGGTCACCTCGCGGCCACGGCCATGGCCACGCGCTGGGAAGATCTCGGCCTGCCCGCCGACCTGGTGACCGGGGCGTGCGCGATCAGCGGCCTCTACGACCTCGAACCGATCCAGGCCTGCTACCTCAACGAGAAGCTGGGCATGACGCGCGAGACCGCGCGGCGCAACAGCCCGGTCCGGCAGCGGCCTGCCCATGTCGCCCCGCTGATCCTGACCTTCGGCGGAGCCGAGTCGTCGGAGTTCGCGCGCCAGCAGGCGGAGCTCGTGCGCGCGTGGTCGGCGCACGAGGTGCCGTGCCAGGTGGTGGACCAGGCCGACGGCCATCACTTCGACGCCGTGGAGCGGCTCGCCACCGACGGTCCGCTGCGCGAGGTGGTGCTCGCCATGATCCGCGGCGCCTGAAATGAATCGCGGCGAGCGGCCTCCGGGCGCTACGGTTCGTGGCGTGTTCGTCGATCTCGCCCGCAAGCACGGGCTGCAGGTTCGCGTGCTCGAAATCGATGAGAGGGGCTGGGATTTCCAGGTCGGGCATGCCGTGGATGCCGATGGCGTGCGGTGGGTGCTGCGCGTGCCGCGGCGTCCCGACGTCAGCGAGCTGATCGCCGGGGAGCAGCGGCTGCTGGAGTTCCTGCGGCCGCGGTTGGACGTCGCGTTGCCGCGGTGGGAGGTGTGCACCTCCGAGTTCGTCGCCTACCGGCGGCTGCCCGGTTCGCCGTTGGCGCCGGAAGATCCGGTGACGTTGGCGTACGAGTGGTGGATCGACGTGCCCGAAGAGCTCTTCGGGATCCTCGGCGCGGTGATCGCGGAACTCCACCGCGCGCCAGTGGCGGCGATCGCCGAGCTCGGTGTTCCGGTGTCGGCGCGCACGGCGGTGCGCGACGAGGCCGACGACCACCTCCGCCGCGCGGAGTCCGAATTGGACGTTCCCGAGCGGCGGGCTCGCCGGTGGCGGGAGTGGATCGACGACGACCGGTACTGGATCGGCGAGCCCGCCGGGCTCCACCTGGTGCACGCCGACCTGCACCCGGGACACCTGCTCGTGGACGATTCCGGGATGCTGACCGGAATCCTGGACTGGACCGACGCCGCGGTCGACGATCCGGCGCTCGACTTCATCGCCCCGCGCCGGGCCTTCGGCGAATCCGGCCTCGACCGGCTGCTGGCCGCCTACGTCGACGCGGGCGGACGGCCGCGCGAGCACTTCCGGGAGCACGTCGAGCAGCTGTCGTCGTTCTTGTTCAGCGTCTCGCTCGGCATCCACGGGATCGACACCGGTCACGACGGCTACGTGAAGATCGCCCAGGAACGCCTGCGGGAATGACGTTCGGTGGCCCGGGGTTCGGCGGCACGCGCCACCGAACCCCGGGTCGTCAGCTGTCTTTGCTGCTGTTGGCCGGAGTCGGTCATTCGACACCCTGTGTGAGCGGTGTTGTGACTGACTGTTAGTCTTTCTGTGATCTTGTGTGGAGGGTGTGACTGGTGGGAAAGCGACGGTTACGGCGGATTGCTGCGTCGTTTACCGTCGCCGCGCCTTCCGGGGCCCGCATTCGCGACCGGCTCCGCGTCTCACCGGCTGATGAGAGGGTTCTGGCGCTCGTTGGTCGGCATCTTGGCCGTATTGCCCGTGCTGATCTGGCCGAACGAGTCCGTATCGGCGATGTTTCGGCAAAGGAGAGCGGGCGGGCGTGGCGGAAGAAAGCTCTGACGGCGGTGTCGTCGTCGCGGTGGGCGGGTGCGATTACCCGGGTCAGTGAGGATCAGTACCGGCTGTCGATGCGGTGCCTGCACGCCGAGCGAATTAGTCTCAAGCAGGCGATCAGGACGATCAAGCGCCGCTTGTCCGCGCCGTGTGGTCAGCGTACGAACGGGGTCCGGGGATATGCCGACGCCAGCGAGCGTTGGCAGAAGTACCGTCGCGCTCAGGTGCTTCAGACACGGTTGGCCAAGGTCGAGCAGCTCATCCGGGAGGGCCGCCCCTCGATCGTGGTGGGCGGGCGACGCCTCGCCCGCTCCCGCCATCGCCTTGACGATGCGGGATTGACCGTCGAACGGTGGCGCGAACAGTGGGATGCTACGCGCCTTTTTCTCACCGCTGACGGCGAATCCGGGGCGTCCTTCGGTAACTACACCATCAGCGTTCATCCGGATACAGGTGTGGTGACGATCGTGTTGCCGGAGCCGTTGCGGCATCTGGCGAATGCGGCGCGCGGCCGGTACCAGCTTGAGTGCACGGTGACCTTCCACCACCGCCGCAGCGAGTGGCTCGACCGCATCACCGCGAACACCGCGGTGCGCTACGACATCGTGCAGGATCCGCAGCGGGGACGCTGGTACATCGACGCATCGTGGTCCACACCGACGGCTGCTGTTCCCACCCCGGACGAAATCGCCGCTGAGGGTGGGCGTTTGGTGAGTGCCGACCTCAATGCCGATCACCTCGCCGCAACGGTGGTCGACCCGCACGGCAACCCGGTCGGTGCACCGCACACCATCCCGCTTGATCTCACCGGGCCCGCCTCCAGGCGGGACGGGAGGCTGCGCCAGGCGATCAGCGACCTGATCTATCTCGCCCGCGAGCATGGGTGTGTGGGGATCGCGATCGAAAACCTCGGCTTCACCGATGCCCGCACCACCGGCCGGGAAACGATGGGACGCGGCCAGCGCGGCAAGCGGTTTCGCCGCACCGTGGCCGGGATTCCCACCGCGCGGTTTCGAGAACGCCTTCGCGGGATGGTCTACCACGCCGGGCTGCTGGTGATCGCTGTCGATCCGGCGTACACCAGCAGGTGGGGCGAGAAGCACTGGAAAACCCCACTCCAAAGGCAAAGCAAGACTGTGGTCACGCGGCATCACGCTGCCGCGGTGGCCATCGGCAGACGTGGCCTGGGACACCGGGTGCGGCGTCGGCCAGGTGTGACCGCACCCGACCGGAGGATCGGTTTGCGGAGAGCTACCGGCCAGACCGCACCCGCCCCCAGGCCACGTGGGCGCACGCGACCACCGAGGACAGCGGGCACACCACGACGTGGTGGGAAGACCTGTCTGCGCCGAGGTGAGCAACTCGTGTTGTTCCCCGATCTCCACGACCGTTCGGGAGATCACCGGACTGTCAGTCCGGATTGTGGCGATCTGGCCAACAGCGGCCATTCACCCTAGGAACGGTTCCGTCAGAGCCAGCCGGGCAGCACGAAGATCGCGACCGACAACACGGGCGCGACCACGATCATGCTCATGCCCCACGCCATCAGCCGCTTGAACGTGGTGTCCCGCGCCTCCTCCGGGGTGCTGGCGACGACGAGCGCACCGCTGGTCGAGAACGGGGACGAGTCGACCACGGACGACGAGATCGCCAGGGCGATGATCAGGCCGATCGCCCCGACCTGGCCGGTTTGCAGGAACGGCACCGCGAGCGGGATGAGCGCGCCGAGGATCCCGGTGGTCGACGCGAACGCGGACACCCCGCCGCCGATCAGGCAGATGACGAACGCGGCCAGCAGCGGGATCCCGATGCCGACGACGCCGTTGCCCAGGTACTCGATGGTGCCGACGTCCTCCATCAGGCTCACGTACGTCACCACGCCGCAGACCAGCAGCACGGTCGGCCACGCGACCTCGGAAACGCACTTCTTGGTGACACCGGGCCACAGCAGGATGATGATCGTGGCGATGCTCAGCGCGAGCAGGCCCACGTCGAACTCCAGCACCAGCGCGCCGACGGCCAGCGTGGCGAGCCCGACGAGCGTCGCGATCCGCTGCACGTTCAAGGTGGTCGCCTCGATGGCCGTGGTCGTCCGGGTCGCGGTCGCCGTGCCGCCGCCACCCGTCGGTTCGTCCTCCTGCTGCGCCGGATCGGTGCTGACCCGCCTGCCGAGCAGTTGCCGCCCGCCGAACATGAAGAACACCGCGACGCTCAGCAGCGTGTTGAACAGCAGCGAGCTGATCCACAGCAGCACGGGATTCCCGGGCAGGCCGCTGCGTTCCACCACGCCGTTGGTGATGCTGCCGAAGATGCTGATCGGCGAGAAGCCGCCCGCGCTCGCGCCGTTGATGATGAGCAACCCCATGAGCAGCGGGTTGATCCGGTAGCGCGTCGCGAAGTTCATCCCGATGGGGGCCATCATCGCCACCGCGCCGGGGACCACGGCGCCCACCATCGTCAGCAGGCTGGTGACCAGGAACATCACCCACGGGATGAGTGCTATTCGCCCCCGCACGGCCCGCACTCCGCTGTGGATGAGCCAGTCGACCGTGCCGTTCGCCTTGGCGATGGCGAACAGCAGGGTCACGCCGACCAGGGTGACGAACAGGTTACCCGGGAAGCCGGCGAAGAGATCGTCGTTGGACTTGTCGAACACGAACGTGCCGAGCAGGAAAGCGCCCAGGAACGCGACCGCTCCCATGTTCACCGAGCGCACGGTCGCGAAGGCGAAGATCAGAACCAGGCCGATGATCGATATTACCTGTAAGGACATCGACACTCCTCGAGGCAGACGTTGGCTCGCAGGGGTTGGTGGATTCGTTGGTACGACGACGGAATCTGGCGGTCGGCTGGCCGGGTCACACCCGGTCGGCCACCACGTTGCGCAGCGCGCCCACCTCGGAGATCTCGACCTCGACGGCGTCTCCGGGTGCCATCGGTCCCACCCCGGCCGGGCTGCCGGTGAGCAGCACGTCACCGGACTCCAGGGTGATCCAGCGGGTGACGAAGGCCAGCAGTTCCCCGATCCCGAACACCATGTCCGCGACCGATCCCCGCTGGACGACCTCCCCGGCCAGCCTCGTGGTGATCCGCAGGGCGGACGGGTCGGACACCTCGGTCTCGATCCAGGGGCCCAGCGGGCAGAACGTATCCGCGCTCTTCGCCCGCGTCCACTGGCCGTCGGCGCGCCAGTCGTGCGCGGTGACGTCGTTCGCGCAGGTGTAGCCCAACACGACGTCGGCGAAGCGATCGGCCCGCACGTCGCGCGCGGTGCGGCCGATGACGACGGCGAGTTCGCCTTCGTACTCCAGCCGCCGCACCTCGGGCGGCCGCAGCACCTCCGCATCCGGACCGGTGATCGCGTTGGGAGCCTTGAGGAACAGCGACGGCTGCTCCGGCCAGGGCCTGCCCTTCTCTGCGATCTGGTCGGCGTAATTGCTGCCCGCGCAGACGATCACGCGCGGCTCGCACGGGGCGAGCAGCGTGACGCCCGACAGCGGACCCACGACTCGCCCCGGGGCGTCGTTGCCGTCGGGCAGCTCGTGCACCAGGTCGCCGACGACGACGCCGCGGCCGACCCGGTCACCGAGGCGGTAGCGGACTATTCGCATGGTGCCTCCTAGCGGCTCTTTTGAATGTCGTGGTGTGCGGCGTGGCAACGTGAGGTCTTGTCTTTGAAGCGGCGCAGCCGCTTAGCCCGCCCTCGCCGCTTGCACCGCCGCGGGTTCTCAGGTGTCTTCTCGCGAGGACAGCCCCGATGTGGTGAATTGGCTTTCATGAGTCGGGGATCCCACAGCGAGAAGGCGCCTGAGGTTCCGCTACCGGCACCGCCAAGCAGAGCAAGTTCGGAAACAGGCTCTAGCCGACGGACAGGGCCTCGCGCACCAGCTCCACGGGGTGCCACGCGGTGCGCCCCGCGCCGTGGAAGATCTGCTGCCGGCACGAAATCCCGGTCGCGGCCACTACCGTGTCCTCGGGTTCCGCCGCCAGCGCCGGGAACAACCGGTCCCCGCCGACGGTCATGGACGTTTCGTAGTGCTCCGACTCGAAGCCGAACGAGCCTGCCATCCCGCAGCAGCCCGCGTCGATCTCCACGACCTCCGCCCCCGGGATCCGGCGCAGCAGGGCGACCGTGGCGGCGGTGCCGACTTCGGCCTTCTGGTGGCAGTGGCCGTGGAAGACGATGCGGCGCCCCGCGAGCCACGAATCCCCGCGCAGGGCCAGCCGGCCCGCGTCGATCGCCTCGACGAGGAGTTCCTCCACCTGCTTGACCCGCTCCGCCACGGCGCGCACCGCCGAGGAATCGGGCAGCAGCGCCTTGTGCTCCTCGCGGAGCATCAACACGCACGACGGCTCGCAGCCCACGATCGGCGAATCCGGTGCGGTGTCCCGCTCCAGCGAGGTGACCAGCGCCGTCGCCTTCTTCTTCGCGTCGTCCAGCATTCCCTTCGACATGCTCGACCGCCCGCAGCAGCCGCCGCCCGCGAGATCCACCCGCCAACCCGACCGCTCCAGCAGCTCGATGCCCGCCCGGCCGATGTGCGGTTCGGTGAAGGTCGTGAACGAGTCCGCGAGCCAGGTGACCGCGCCCTGCGGCGCGGCGGGCGGCGCGGGCGTTCGGCGGCGGAACCAGCGGAGCAGGCTGACCCGCTGGAACGTGGGCAGCGGGCGGGCCGCCGCGATGCCGAGCGTGCGATCCAGGATCCGGCGCAGGAGGGGGATCCGGCCGGGCAGATTGGACAGCGGGGCGGTGGCCGAGCCGAGCCGGTTGAGCGCGCGGATCGAGGAGAACACGCGCGACCGGAGCGGAGTCCCGTGGATCTCGTGGTGGTGCGCGAGCGTTTCGGCCTTCAGCGAGGCCATGTCCACGCTCATCGGGCATTCGCTCTTGCACGCCTTGCACATCAGGCAGAGGTCGAGGATTTCGTGGAGGCGCTCGCCGCCCAGCGCCGCGTGCGGATCCGGTTCGGACAGCGCCTTCACCAACGCGTTGGCGCGGCCGCGGGTGGAGTGCTCCTCGTTCTTCGTCGCGATGTAGGACGGGCACATCACGCCGGCGGTGGACTTCCGGCAGGCACCGATGTTCATGCAGCGGTCGGCGGCGCCGCGCATGCCGCCGACGACCTCGAACTCCAGCGCCGTCCGCAGCGGTGGGGCGGGCGGGAGCGCGTCGCGGTCGCGCAGGTTCTCGGTCATCGACGGCGCATCGACGATCTTGCCGGGGTTCATGACGCCGCCGGGGTCGAAGAGCCGCTTGACCTCGCGCATGGCCTCGTACAGCTCGTCGCCGAAGATCTCCCGGTTGAACTCGCTGCGGGCGAGGCCGTCGCCGTGTTCGCTGGAGTTCACACCGCCGTACTCGGCGACGAGGTCTTTGACGGCTTCCGCGACGGCGCGCATCTTGGCGACCTCGCCGGGGTCGGTCAGGTCGACGAACGGGCGGATGTGCAGGCAGCCCACCGAGCAGTGGCCGTAGAACCCCGCCTCCATCCGGTGCTCGTCGAGGATCTCCTTGAACCGCTTGGTGTATTCGGCTAGGTGCACCGGGTCCACGGCGGTGTCCTCGACGAAGGCCAGCGGGCGGCGGGTCCCCTCACCGGCGGCCATCAGCAGGCCCAGGCTGGACTTCCGGACCTTCAGCAGCGCCGACTGCTCGGCGGCCGTGACCGCGCGGAGCGTGTGGTAGCCGTGCCCGCTCTGCTGCCACCGCGCATCGAGCCGGTCGAGCTGCGCGACCAGATCCGCTTCGTCGTCGCCGGTGAAGGAGACGAACAGCAGCGCGCCCGGGTCGCCGACCAGCACGTTCCCGAGGCCGGCGAACTCGATCTTCTGCCGCGACAGGTCCAGGATCGTCCGGTCCATCAGCTCGACCTGGTGCGGATCGCAGCTCAACGCGTCCGTGGTGGCCGAGATGGCGCTCGCGGTGTCGGTGAAGTGACCGACGGCGTAGACCGTCCGCCGGGGCTTGGGCACCAGGTCCACCAGCGCGCGGGTGGCGATGACCAGCGTGCCCTCCGCGCCCACCACGAACTTCGCCAGGTCGAACGGTTTTTCCGGCCCGAAGCCCACCAGCCGGTCGAGCCGGTAGCCGCAGGCGCGGCGCCAGAACGCCGGCATCTTCGCCTCGATGACGTGCTCGTTGGCGGTGACCAGGCCCGGAAGTGCTTGGTAGATCCGGCCTTCGAGGGTCTCCGCCGAAGCCCGGCGCGCCCGCTCGGCTTCGTCGACGGGCTCGAACCGGGTGCACGAGCCGTCGGCGAGCACCACGTCCAGCGCCCGCACGTGGTCGATCGTCATGCCGTAGGTCAGCGAGCCGCTGCCCGCGGAGTTGTTCCCGATCATCCCGCCGATCGTGGCCCGGTTGCTGGTGGAGGTGTCCGGGCCGAACATCAGCCCGTGCGCGGCGGCGGCCTGGTTGAGCTGGTCCTGCACGACGCCGACCTCCACCAGCGCGGTGCGCGCCACCGGGTCGATCTCCAGGATCCGGTTCAGGTGCCGGGACATATCGAGCACCAGGCCGGGCCCCACGGTCTGGCCGACCAGGCTCGTTCCCGCGCCGCGGGGCACGACCGGCACACGGAGCTCGGCGGCGGCCTTCACCGCCGCGGCGACGTCTTCGTCGTGGCGCGGGAACGCGACGCCCAGCGGCGTGATCGAGTACATGCTGGCGTCGCGCGAGAAGAGGTGGCGGGTGTAGTCGTCGAAGGCGACCTCGCCGTCCAGCGCGGCGCGGAGCGCGCGTTCCAGGCGCGAACCGAGGGTGTGCTGTGCGGCGGAAGCGTCAGTTGTCGGGACGGTCATCGCGATTCCTCTCCACCGATTCGTCTTCGCAGTCGCCGCGCCCGGCCGGGCCAGGGCGCCGCACTGATTTACCTAGGCCATGCTTTATAAGCGGCGGTAGCCGCTTGCGGTGTGGGACTCACCTCGCACCGCCGCGGGTTCTCAGGGGGCTTCTCGCGAGGACAGCCCCGACGTGGTGAATAGGTCATTCATGATGTCGGGGATCCCACAGCGAGAAGACTCCTGAGGTTCCGCCACCCGCACCGCCACGCAAACCGAATTCAAAACATTCCCTAGGCGCGCAACACCTCCAGCGCTGCTTGGAGGCCGGTGGGGTCGATGGGCACCCCGGACAGTTCGAGTCCCATCTGGACGCCGGCGAGGGTGCCGGCCAGCGTCAGGTCGTTGAAGTCGCCGAGGTGGCCGATGCGGAACACGCGACCGGTGAGCTTGCCCAGGCCGGCGCCCAGCGACATGTCGAAGCGGTCGAGGATGACCTCGCGGACCTTGTTCGCATCGTGCTCCTCGCCCAACCGCACGGCGGTCAGCGAGCTGGAGTACTCGCGTTCGTCGGCGCACAGCACTTCCAGGCCCCAGGCCCACACGGCGGCCCTGGTCGCCCCGGCGTGCCGGTCGTGCCGGGCGAAGACGTTGGGCATTCCCTCCGCTTCGAGGAGCGACAGCGCTTCCCGCAGTCCGTAGAGGAGGTTGGTGGGCGGGGTGTAGGGGAAGAAGCTGCGTTCGTTGGCTTCGAGGATGGGCGCCCAGTTCCAGTACGACTTCGGCAGCCGCGCCCCTTCGGCGGCGGCGAGCGCCTTCTCGCTGATCGCGTTGAAACCCAGTCCCGGCGGCAGCATCAGGCCCTTCTGCGAGCAGCTGACCGTGACGTCCACGCCCCACTCGTCGTGCCGGTAGTCGATGGAGCCCAGCGAGGAGATCGTGTCGACCAGCAGCAGTGTGGGGTGGTTCGCTTCGTCGATGGCCGCCCGGATCTCCGGCACGCGGCTGGTGGCCCCGGTCGACGTCTCGTTGTGGACGACCATCACCGCGGCGATGCCGTGCTGTTCGTCCGCGGCCAGCCGCTCGGCGACGACGGCCGGGTCGACGCCTCGCCGCCAGTCGCCCGGGACGAAGTCGACGATCAGCCCGAGGCCTTCGGCCATGTCGCGCCACAAGGTGGCGAAGTGGCCGGTTTCGAACGCGAGCACGCGATCGCCGGGGGACAGGGTGTTGACGAGCGCCGCCTCCCAGGCCCCGGTGCCCGAGGACGGGTAGATGACGACGGGCCGATCGGTGCCGAACACCGGGCGGACCCCGCTCAGCACGTCCTGCGCGAGCTCCGCGAAGTCCGGCCCGCGGTGATCGATCGTGGGTTGCGCCATGGCGCGCAACACGCTGTCGGGGACGTTGGTCGGTCCGGGGATCTGCAGGAAATGCCGTCCGCTGTTGGCGGCCATTGCACCAAACCCTTCTGCGCCGAGTAGCCGAAGCCGTGCCGTGAAGCAGCTGTGCCGGGAAGTCGCCGTATCGTGAAACCACTGTGCCGTGAGGTGGTACGCTGTGCCGTATGAAAGCGCCGAGAGAGTAGGCACGGCGGACTGAGGAGTCAAGGCATTGCGCAACGTCCTGAACACGCTGCGGGTACTGGAAGAGGTCGCCGCGCGGCAGCCGATCGGCGTCGGTGACCTGGCCCGCGCGCTGGACATGCCCAAGAGCTCGGTCCAGCGCTCGCTGCTCACCCTCGACGAGGCCGGGTGGATCCGCCCGGCATCGGGCGAGGTCAAGCGGTGGGTGATGACCACCAAGGCGCTCGCGATCGGCGGCCGCGCCAGCGGCGATCTCGGCCTGCGCGACGCGGCCAGGCCGATCATGGAGGACCTGCGCAGCCGCACCGAGGAGACGATCCACCTCACGGTCCCCGAGGAGGACAGGGTCGTCCTGATCGAGCGGCTGGAGACGTCCAAGCCGCTGCGCATCAGCATGGCCCTGGGGCACGCGCTTCCCCTGCACGCGTCCGCCAACGGCAAGGCGGTCCTCGCCAACAGCGGCCCGGAAGTCCTCAAGCGCCTGTTCGCCGACGAGCTACCGCGCTACACCGACAACACGATCACCGACCCGGACCAGATGCTCGCCGAGCTGGCCCGGATCCGGGACCGCGGATTCGCGCTCAACCACGGGGAATGGCGGGCCGACGTCGGCTCGGTCGCCGCCGCCGTCCTGGACGGCCCGGAGAAGCCGATCGCCAGCCTCAGCGTGAACATCCCGATGAGCCGCCTGACCGAGGAGAACGAAGCGGTCTTCGGCGCCGCGGTGCGCGAGGCGGCGAGGAACCTCGGCGCCCGGCTCGGCTACGAAACGGCGTAACCGGCCCGGAAGCCGGCCAGCCAGGAGTCGGCTCGCGCCCGGAACTGCTCCGGTTCGAGACCGCCGGCGCCGTCGGGGATCGCCGCCACGATCGGAACTCCCGTGACGCGGGGCAGCTCGGCGAGGTTGCATTCCTCGGCCAGGCCAAGCGTTTCCGGCACCGCGCCGAGCACGAGTCCCGCCGGCTCCAGGTGTCGCGAACGCAGGGCGTTGACCGTGAGTTCGGTGTGGTTGAGGGTGCCGAGCCCGGCCCGGGTCACGACGTACACCCGCACCGGGTGGTCCACGGCGAGCCCGGTGGCGAGGTCCAGCAGGGTGCCGCCTTCGGTGTCGAGGCGGACCAGGAGGCCGCCCGCGCCTTCGACGATGACGGTGTCGCGGGTCCGGGCGAGCTCGCGGATGCGGGCCGCGTGCTCGCCGATCGGCGGGATCTCGATGCCGCGCCGCCGGGCGGCCGTGTCCGGCGCGAGGGGATCTTCGAGCCGGGTGAACTCGGCGACCTCGCAGCCCGCCAGCCGCGCCACGACGGAGATGTCGGGCTCGTCGGTGCCGATGCCGGTCTGCGCGGGCTTCACGACGATCGTGCCCGGACCGGAGCGGACCGCGAGCGCCGCGGTGGCCACGGTCTTGCCGACACCGGTGTCGGTGCCCGTGATGATGGTGATCATGCCTGCCGCCCGTGGTCGTCGATGGTGCGGGCCAGCACGTCAACGGCGTGCGCCCAGCGCTCGTCGTCGAGGCCGACGTGGGTGGTGATCCGGAGCCGGGAGATCCCGTCGGGCACCGATGGCGGCCGGAAGCAGCCCACCCGGACTCCGGCTGCGAGCGCGGCGGCCTGCGCGGCGACGGCGACCTGCGGCGACGGCATGGGCACCGAGAGCACGGCGCCCGCCGACCGCGGCACGCCGAGCCGGTCGGCCAGCTCGCCGCCGCGCTGGTGGATCCGGGCCGGGAAACCGGGCCGCCCGCGCAGCCGGCGGAGGGCGGCCAGCGCGCCGGCGGTGGGTGCCGGTGCCAGCCCGGTGTCGAAGATGAACGGGCGGGCCCGGTTGGTGAGGTGGTCGATCAGCGCGGCGGAGCCGAGCACCGCGCCGCCCATCGCGCCGAGCGATTTCGACAGCGTCGCGGTCATCACCACGTGCCGGTCGTCGGCCAGGCCGTGGGCGTGCACCAGTCCTCGGCCGCCGTCACCGACCACGCCGAGCCCGTGCGCCTCGTCGACGACGAGCAGCGCGTCGTGATCGGCGCAGGCCGCCGCCAGATCCGCCAGCGGAGCGGCGTCGCCGAGCACCGAGAAGACCGACTCGGTCAGCACGATCGCCCGTCGGTCACCGGTTTCGGCCAACGCGGCCCGGACCGCGGCGACGTCGTTGTGCGGGACCACCTCGATCGCCGCTCGGGACAGCCGCGCGGCGTCGATCAGCGAAGCGTGCACGTGCGCGTCCGAGACGATCAGCGTCTGCTTGTCCGCCAGCACGGTCACCGCCGACAGGTTGGCGTGGTAGCCGGTCGAGAAGACCAGCGCCGCCTCGCGGCCGGTGAACTCGGCGAGCTCGCGCTCCAGGTCGGCGTGCAGCGTGGTGGTGCCGGTGACCAGCCGGGAGGCACCCGACCCGGCGCCCCAGGCGAGGGCGGCATCGGCGGCCGCCCGGCGCACCTCGGGATCGCAGCTCAACCCCAGGTAGTCGTTGTTGGCGAGGTCGATGACGTCGTCCTCGACCGCCCGCGGCCGCAGCGTTCGCTGCAACCCGGCGTCTTCGCGCTTGGCCCGCTGCTCGGCGAACCACGCTTCCCAGCCGCTCATCCCGCCTCCGCAGCGGCCGCGATCCCGGCGCAGATGGCGGCGACGTCGTCGTCGGTGCACACGTACGGCGGCATCGCGTAGATCAGGTCGCGGAACGGGCGCAGCCACACGCCCTGCTCCAGGGCGGCTTCGGTCGCCTTGACCACGTCGACCGGGCGGTCGAGCTGGACCACGCCGACCGCGCCGAGGACCCGCACGTCGACGGCGTCGATGTCGTGCAGCGCCTGCAAACCGGTGTTGATCCGGCGCACGTCCGCCGCCCAGTCGCCGGTGGCCAGCAGATCCAGGCTGGCCGAGGCGACCGAGCAGGCCAGCGGGTTGCCCATGAAGGTGGGGCCGTGCATGAGGACGCCGGAATCGCTGGCGGACACACCACGGGCGACCTCCGCCGTGCAGAGCGTGGCGGCCAGCGACAGGTAGCCCCCGGTGAGCGCCTTGCCGACGCACAGCACGTCCGGGGTCACCCCGGCGGCGTCGGCGGCGAAAAGGGTTCCGGTGCGGCCGAATCCGGTGGCGATCTCGTCGAAGACCAGCACCAGTCCGTGCTCGTCGGCGATCTCGCGGAACACCGGCAGGCATGCGGCCGGGTAGGGGTGCATGCCGCCGGCGCCCTGGAGCAGCGGCTCCACGATCAGCCCGGCGAGCCGGTCCGCGTGCTCGGCCGCGAGGGCGCGGAAGCCGGTAGCCCAGGCGTCGACGTCGCCGTCCTGCCGTGGCGGGCGCTCGCCGAACACCTGCTCCGGCAGCACGCCGGACCACATGGCGTGCATGCCGCCGTCGGGGTCGCACACGCTCATGCAGTCGAAGGTGTCGCCGTGGTAGCCGCCGCGGACGGTGAGGAACCGGGTCCGTTCCGGCCGGCCGGCGCCGCGCTGGTACTGCAGCGCCATCTTCATCGCCACCTCGACGCTCACCGACCCGGAGTCGGCCAGGAAGACGCGGTCGAGACCGGCGGGCGTGAGGTCGACCAGACGCCGGGCCAGCTCGACCGCCGGCTCGTGGGTGAGCCCGCCGAACATCACGTGCGACATCTGCTCGACCTGCCGGCGCACCGCCGCGTCGAGCGCGGGGTGCCGGTAGCCGTGGATCGCCGACCACCACGACGCCATCCCGTCGACCACCTCGCCGACGCCGTCGAGGGTGATCCGGCTGCCCACGGCACCGGTGACCAGGCGCGTCGGCGTCGGGTCGGCCATCGACGTGTACGGGTGCCACAGGTGCTCGCGGTCGAACGCGAGCAGTGTTTCGGCGGCCATGTCAGGCGTTGGGGAGGACGTCGGTGCCCGCACCGCGGCGCCGGATCGCCGGATCGACCGGCTCCAGCCGCCCGGCCTGCTGCGCGATGTCCTCCTCGGAACCCAGGACGACGAAGCCGTTGTCGCGGATCATCTCGAGGTCCGCCTTGGCTTCCTGGCCCTCCGAGGTGAGGTAGTCGCCGAGGAAGATCGAGTTCGCGACGTGCAGCGCGATCGGCTGCAGCGAACGCAGGTGCATCTCGCGGCCGCCGGCGATCCGGATCTCCTTGTCCGGGCACACGAAACGGGCCATCGCCAGGATCTTCACGCAGCGGGTGGGGGAGAGCTCCCAGGTGTTCTCGAACGGCGTGCCGTCGAAGGGCATCAGGAAGTTGACCGGGATCGAGTCCGAGCCCAGCTCCCGCAGCGCGAACAGCGCCTCGACGAGCTGCTCGTCGGTCTCGCCCAGGCCTGCGATCAGGCCGGAGCAGGGCGAGATCCCCGCGCCCTTCGCCTTCTCCACGGTGTCGACCCGGTCCGCGTAGGTGTGGGTCTGGACGATGTTGTCGTGGTTGCTCTCGGCGGTGTTGATGTTGTGGTTGTAGGCGTCCACCCCGGCGGCCTTCAGGCGCTCGGCCTGGCCGTCCTTGAGCAGCCCCAGGCACGCGCAGACCTCGACGTCCGGGTACTCCTCCTTGAGCGCGCCGACCATCTCGGTGACCTTGTCGATGTCCCGGGTGGACGGCCCGCGGCCGGAGGAGACCAGGCACACCCGGCTGGCGCCGCCCTTGAGCCCGGCACCGGCCTGCCGGAGGGTCTCGTCCTTGGACAGCCACGAGTACTTCAGGATGGGCGCGTCGGAGCCCAGCGCCTGCGAGCAGTAGTTGCAGTTCTCCGGGCACAGCCCCGATTTCAGGTTCACCAGGTAGTTCACCTTCACCGCGTTGCCGAAGTGCGCGCGGCGCAGCCGGCCGGCGGCAGCGACGACGGACATCAGCTCGGCGTCGTCGGCGCGCAGCACCGCGAGGGCGTCCTCAGGGGTGGCCGGCACCCCGGCGAGGATCGCATCGGCGAGCTGGTGGAAGGTGGTGTTCATCGCTTCTCCCGGGTCGGCAGGCGGCAACCTGAACAGTGTTCACCTGAACGGCGTTCAGGTTAAACTGGGCGGGGCGATCGGTCAAACGGGAGGGGTCTGCGTGCGGTATCACCGGAGCGACGTCGTGGATCGCGCGATCGCGGTCCTCGACGAGTACGGGCTGGAGTCGCTGTCGATGCGCCGGCTGGCCGCCGAGCTCGGCGTGCAACCGAGCGCCCTCTACCACCACGTGCCGAACAAGCAGACGCTGCTGGCGGCGGTCGCCGACGAGATCCTGACCAGGGGCCGGCGAGCGCACCGGGCCCGGGAATGGGACCGGCGCGTGGTCGAGGTCTGCGCCGAGCTCCGGGACGCGATGCTCGCCTACCGCGACGGCGCGGAGGTGGTCGTCACGGCGCACACCTTCGGCCTCGGTGCCGCCGAGCCCGCGAACCAGCTGCGGGCGGCCCTGCGCGACGGCGGCCTGTCCGACGACCTGGTCGACGTCGGCACCAGGGCGCTGCTGCACCTCGTCTTCGGCCACACGGTGGAAGAGCAGATGGCGCTGCAGGCGGCGAGCGCCGGCGCGATCGACCGGGCGCCCGGCGGACCGGCGGACTTCGAGCGCGGGCTCGAACTCGTCCTGGACGGCCTCCGGTCCAAGGTCAACGGCTGACCCCGCGCTAGCACCGCAGGGGCGCGCACGCCGCACCGATCGCCGGGAGGCCCGGCGAGCGCTTTGCGGTGGCTGCCGCCCGGGCGCTGCTCGATACTCGGCTCGAGGGGAGTACTTCCGCAGGGTCTGACCGGTCAGGACGGATGCCCGTCGGCATCCCCGGCAGGCCGCCCTCGGCGGGCGAAGGAGACCTCGAACGCGACTGAGTTCGAGGAGCCTCCATGTCTCGTCCGGCCGTTCTCGCCGCCTCATCGGACTCGATCGGCTCGCCGTGGCTCTGGGGCATCAGCATCGCCGTGCTGCTGGCCCTGCTGTGCGCCGATTTCCTGGTCACCCACCGCCCGCACGAGGTCTCCATGCGCGAGGCCATCGGCTGGTCGGTCTTCTACCTCGCCTTGCCGCTGGTGTTCGGGCTCTTCCTGTGGAGCGCGTTCGGCGGCGGCCAGGCGCTGGAGTTCATCACCGGCTTCGTGGTGGAGAAGTCCCTGTCCGTCGACAACCTGTTCGTCTTCATGCTGCTGCTGGCGGGTTTCGCCGTGCCGGCGGAACTGCAGCAGCGGGTGCTGCTGTACGGCATCGTCGGGGCTCTGGTGCTGCGCGGGGTCTTCATCGCGGCCGGGGCCGCCCTGCTGCAGGCGGGCACCTGGGCGTTCCTGGTCTTCGGCGCGATCCTGTTCGCCACCGCCGTCAAGATCCTGCACGAGGCGCTCACCGGATCCGGCTTCGACCGCGACGTGTCGCAGATGCGATCGGTGCGACTGCTGCGGCGGCTGATGCCCGTCACCGACGACTACCGCGGCCCCCGGCTCACGGTTCGCGAGGGCGGCCGACGCGCCTTGACCCCGCTGACGGTCGTGGTCGTCGCGGTCTTCGCCACCGACGTGGTGTTCGCCGTCGATTCCGTCCCCGCCGTCTACGGCATCACCGCGGACCCGTACCTGGTGTTCACCACCAACGCGTTCGCCCTGCTCGGACTGCGCGCCCTGTACTTCGTGCTGGCAACGGCGCTCGCCAAGCTCACCCACCTCAACCACGGGTTGGCGATCATCCTCGCGTTCATCGGGGCGAAGCTGGTCCTGCATTGGGCGCACGGGATCTGGCCCGCCGTCCCGGAAATCCCGACCCCGCTCTCGCTCGCGGTCATCGTGGTGGTCCTGGCGGCCGTCACGCTGACCAGCCTGCGCGCCCGCCGCGGCGTCGAAGAACCCACGCCCGGGGGCCGACCATGTCCACCGAAATCCTGACCGAACTCGCCGCGGCCGTCCTAGTGGTGGCCGCCCTGCTGATCACCTGCGCGGTTCTGCTCGACGCCCGCCCGCCCAGCGGGCCACGTCGCTGACCGCAGTGGTGCTCCGCAGCCCCATCAGTGACTCCCGCCCCGGCCGCTGTGGGGATTCCCGAAGCCCGGCCGGAAAAGCAGCGACCCCGAAGCCGCTTCCTGGCGATGTTCGCTCAGGCCGAACCGGACACAGTTCGGGGCTTCGGGGTCGGGTAGCTGCCTGGTATTCGCCGACCGCTTGCCCGCGTCGACTTCCACAGGGGGCATCGCACGTCGGGTCGGCTGGAGTGCCTGGGCGGTCCTAGCGGACAGCCACCTCACAAGTCCAGTTGGTATTCAACGTTGGACCACCTCCTTTCCTGTGTACCGAGGAGGCTAGGGGGCGACGCACCAACCGGGCAACTGATTTTTTCGCGACGGCTGCCACGGGGTCGGCCCGCCTGCGCGGCAGCCGAACCGTCGCATGCGGACAGATCCAGCGGAGCTGCGCGCCGGGTGGGCGCCCGCGGCCGGTCGGTACCTACGCCTCGACAACTACGTAGTGAACTACGTAGTGCCACGAATGTTTCCGCAACCGGGACGAAAGACACTGGACATGTCCAGCCGAGCGGAACATCCGAGGCGAAACGATGGTCCACCAGCCCCACCCCGAACGAACCGCTTCCGTGCCCCGACGCCGCCGCGGGCACCCGAGCCCCGCTCCCGCGGATGCGCTCCGGTTCGGCGGACGCTACGAGGACCTGCGTGACGACCGCCTCGCGCACACGCTGGTCCGCGAAGACGCGGCGGTGGAGCGGGAGGAGCTTTCGCCCCACGAGCGCATCAGCTGCCACGTCCACCGGCGGTGGGCGCACGAGTGCATCAGCTCCCCGGCGCACGTCATCGCCGTCACCGGGCACCGGTGGTGCCGGAGTTGCGAAGCCGAGGCGTCCGTGGCGGTGGACGAGGTGAGCGGCGCGGTTTCCGTTGTCTGCACGCGTTGCCGCACCATCCCCGACACCGCGGCAACGCGGCAGATCCTGCGGACCTGCCGGGCGAGCCTGGCGGTCGCGCTGGACGGCCGCAGGGCCTGCGCCGCGCAGCAGGTCCGGGCGGCCTGACGCCCCGACCCCCAGCCGTCTCGCATCGAGGCCTGGCCGAGCTCCTCGCGGTGCGGGCTCGTATGCGGCCGACGTCGTGTCCTAGAAGGATCTTTGGCTCGTGCCCGAGCCTGCGCGCCGATTGTGCGAGAGTGCTCCGAAGTCAGCTGGCCCCCTCGCCACCGGCCTGCACTGCCGGTCGCTGCGTCAGGTATCCGAGTGCGACCACCTCGGCGGCCCAACGAGTGGCGGGGACGCCTACGTGCGGCGCGAGGCGGGCGGCGAGACCGGTCAGGAATCGAGAAGCGCCGCCCGCGCGCCCGCACCTAGCGTTACCGGCATGGGCGTCACCGGGCCGGACCCGGCCGACCACCACGAACGTTTTTCCCTGGCTGGTCCAGGGGTTTCCCGATTTCGCAGGAGGTCCGCATGAACTGGAACAAGTGGGTTCGGCAGAGCCACCGCTGGCTTGCCATCGCCTTCACGGTGACCGTGATCGTCACCTTCGTCGCCCTGGCGCAGGAAGAGCCGGTCGTCTGGGTGTCCTACGTGCCGCTGCTCCCGCTCGCCCTGCTCCTGCTCAGCGGCCTGTACATGTTCGCGCTGTCGTACGCCAAGCGCAGCGGCCGAAGCGCCGCTCGCGGGAGATGATCCGAGGGATGCCGGTCGTCCGAAGCGACACGCCACTTCGGACGTTGGGTTCACATCGGGGAGCGGCCACCGCGACGCTGCTCGCCACCTCGCCCCGGCTCTAAGGTGTCGGCGGCCGCTACTTCGTCGACTGCAACGAGGCCGAGACCATCGATCGGAGAGGCGACGCACGACCCCTGCACGGCGTGGCCCGCTACGCCCTCGACCCGGACAACGCCGAACGGCTGTGGAACCTGTCCGAAACCCTCCTCGCAGGAACGAGTAGGGCGGAATGACCGCCCCGCCGCTCTGGGCCCCACCCAAGACAACGGCATCCGAGCGCCCTGTCCAGCGGCGACGACCCGTGGCGCGGCGATCATCGTCGCAGAATGGCCACTGTGGACAGTTCATTGCGAAGGAGTGGTGAAATGCGGTCCTCGAACCCCGCCCGGGCTCATCGACGGCCTACCGTGATGCCGGAGCCCGATGGGCGGGCCGGCGAGAAGGGATGGGACATGCGGATTTGGCTGGTTACCGGCGCGTCACGCGGGTTGGGGGCGGCGCTCGTCGCCGCGGTGCTGGCGCGCGGGGACGCAGTGGTGGCCACAGCCCGGGTTCCCGAGCGCATCGCCGGTGTCGGGCCGGAGCACGAGGAGCGTCTGCTCAGGTATCGCCTCGACGTCACCGATCCGGACACCGTGCGGCGGGCGGTCGCGGCCGCGGTCGAGCGGTTCGGCCGGATCGACGTGCTGGTCAACAACGCCGCGAGCGGACTCCTCGGTGCCGTCGAGGAAACCTCCGTGGACGAGGCGAGAACCCTGTTCGACACCAATGTTTTCGGGGTGTTGTCGGTGACGAACGAGGTGCTGCCGGTGATGCGCGCGCAGCGGTCGGGGCACGTGCTGATGATGAGTTCGATGGGTGGGTTCGCGTCCGGGGCGGGGTTCGGCGTCTACGCGGCGAGCAAGTTCGCGGTCGAAGGACTGGCCGAGGCGTTGCGGGAGGAGCTCGCGCCGTTCGGGATCGCGGTCACGATCGCCGAACCCGGGGTCTTCCAGACCGACTTCGCGTCGGTCGGCTCGGCGCAGGCCGGCCGGTCCATCGACGACTACCGCCAGGTGGAAGAGACGCTCGCCGAGTACGACGACGGCGAGCCGGGTGGCGACCCGGCGTGGGCCGCCACCCGGCTCGTCGCCGTCGTGGACCGGACGAACCCGCCGCTGCGGTTGCCGCTCGGCGCCGACGCCGTCGCCCGCATCAGCGGCAAGCTCACCGCCGTGGCCGCGGAACTCGCCGATCTCACCTAAGCGGTCGGTCCTCAATTAGGAGAGAGACCATCGTGAGTCGTAGGAACGTCCGGTGCGGTGTCGGTGGGAAGTGGTTCGCGGTGGTCGGCGCGCAGGCCGTCGAGGGAGATGCGCAGCAGCCTGTTCCACATCTGTGGGCGGCACTCGTCGGTGATCTGGACGGCATGGCCCAGTGAGACCAGCAGGAGCAGCAGGTCGTCGGTGGTCACGCCGGGGCGCAGCAGGCCCGTGGCGCCCGCGCGGGCGCACAGTTCCTCGATGACGAGGCGAAGCTGCTGGATGCCCTCCAGATCGGGGACCGACCAGGTCAGCGCGAAGTTCTCCATGATCGCGCGGTGGCGTGCGTAGCCGGTCAGGGCCTGCTGGTAGAAGTCGGTCAGTGCCGCCCAGGGGTCCTCGGCGTCGATCGCCGCCTGGTGCGCGGATTCCGCCCACCTCGAGAAGTCCTGGCGCAGGACCGTGTGGACGAGATCTTCCTTCTTCGGGAAGTGCCGGTAGAGGGTGCCCATGCCCACCCCGCTGCGGCGGGCGATCTCGCGCACGTCCACCGCGGTGCCCTGCTCGGCCAGCACTTCGGCGGCGGCCTCGACGATCGCTTCCCGGTTGCGGATCGCGTCCACGCGCGGCGCGCGGCGCCGGGCGGTGTTTTCCGGTTCAGCCACTGCCATGCGGCCGAGTGTACCTCCTTATCCGGAGCACATGCTCCGCTCTGTGCTACTTTTTGGGAGCAAGTGCTCCGGATAGTGAAGGGGATGTCATGTCCGACCCGACCACGACCACCGCGACCGAGGCCAAGGCCCCTGCCGTCGGCAGCTGGAACGACCGGATCATCGCCGAGTTCCGGGCGAACGCCGGGTACGTGTCTTGGAGTAGCGAAGAGGATTTCGCTGCGGGTCGCCCCGTCCCGCCCCGGATTCCCGGGTTCGACGAGCGAGGCATGCCGCTGATCTTGGTGCACCACATCGGGGCCAAGACCGGGCGCGAGCGGATCAGCCCGTTGTTCTACCAGCCGGTCGGCGATAGCTGGGCCGTCTTCGGAACCCACGGTGGCAGTCCGCGGCATCCGGTCTGGTATCGCAATCTCGTGGCGAACCCGCGGGCCACCGTCGAAGTGGGCACGGAGATAGTGCCGGTCGTAGCTCGGCTCGCGCGGGGCGCGGAGCGCGAGCGACTCTGGGCGAAAGAGGTAGCGCTCGTCCCGAAGTTCGCCGAGTTCGAGGCAGCGGCGGGCAGGCAGATCCCCGTTGTCGTGCTGGAGCGTGTCCATGGACACGCCTCCACCCCGCCCCTCCCCGAGAAATGACCCCACGGTGTGATGAACTACTTGGCCAAGCCCGGCATCAATCTGCTCGGCACCCGACCGCCCTCGCCGGAGCGACCTTGCTGATCGCGGGCGAACCCGCGATCAGGCGGCCTTGGGGGCGGCGCGCATGCTGACGTACACGCACGGGGTGCCGTTGGCCAGCGTGGCGAATACCACCGGGCTGTACGCCTCGCCGCCGAGGTTGAACGGTGCGGCGAAGACCGTCGGCGATACCGGCACCAGGCTCGCTTCCATCGGCGGGGCAATGCCTTCCAGCTCGTCGACGAACTCGTAGCGGATCCGGGCGCCGCCCGCGTCGTCCCGGCTGATGGTCGTGATGGTTCCGGCGCGCCGGTAGCTGCCTAGCAGCGGTGTCAGATCCACCTCGGGCGGGTTCGCGGGCGGGGCGAACGGGGCCGGCATGCGCGCGTCGGCCAGTTCGGCCAGCAGTTCCCGGAACAGATCGGCGTAGAGCCGGGCGAAGTTGCCGCCGTTGGTGAGCAGCACGACCGCCACGCCCGCCTGCGGGATGACGCGCAGGTAGGACTGCTGCGCGCCCGCGTTGCCGTCGTGGCCGAAGCCGAAGACGCCGTTCCAGTCGTGCAAGGTCCAGCCGAGACCCCAGCCGTCCGCGGACATGCTCCACTTGTCCGGGCTGTCCACCTCGCGGCGCTGCATCGCGGCGACCGCATCGGCGGACAGGACCCGGGTGCCGTCCGCGGCGATGCCGCCGTCCAGGTGCATCTTGGCGAAGCGGGCGACGTCGCCGGCCGAGACGATCACCCGGCCGTACGGCCCCGCCGAGCGCGGCATCATGTCCCAGACGGCCGCCGGTTCCCGGCCCACGTGGCCCATGGCCGTGCGGAACCGCAGCGCTTCCTCCGGCAGCGTCATCGAGTGCTCCAGCCCTAGCGGGGCGAACAGTCGGTCCCGAAGCGCCTGGTCCCAGGTCTGCCCGGTGAGCACCTCGACGATGCGGCCCAGCACGACGTAGCCGAGGCTCCCGTAGGAGAACGCCGTGCCCGGCGGGCAGTCCAGCGCTACGTCCCCGGCGGCCTCGACGTACTTCGCCAGGCAGTCGTCGCCGCGGCCGGAGTCGTGGAAGAAGTCGTTGGTCACCCCGCCGGTGTGCGACAGGAGCTGGCGGGCGGTGATCGTCCTGGTGGCCTCCGGGTCCGGGGTCGCGAACTCCGGCAGCACGCCCACCACCGGCGCATCCAGGTCCAGCCCGCCGGAGTCGACCAGCTGCATCACCAGCGTGGCGGTGTAGGCCTTGGCGAGCGATCCGGCCAGGAACACCGAATCGGGCGTGGCGGACACCCCGGTTCCCCGGTGCAGAACACCGCTCGCCAGCTCGTGGACATGGCCGTCGGCCAGCACGGCGAGCGTGGCTGCCGGGACGTGGTGGGCGGCGCGCAGCTCGTCGAGCCTGGCCTGCCACCGGTCGGCGTCGAAGTGCGTTACTGGCATTGGATCCCCTCTGACCTGCGAACCGAACAGTGTGCGGATGTCCGCACACCGTACTGAGACCGTGCGTCGTTCGCAAGGACGTACACTGTTCGGGCAGATCGCGAGCGAGGAGACCGCATGCCAGCCGACGAGCAGTCGTTCCCCTCGGTGTGGGCCCGCCCGCAGCGACAGCGGCGGGAGCAGCCGGCGCTGAGCCGGGAGCAGATCGTGGCTGCGGCGCTGCGCCTGCTGGACACCGAGGGCATCGGGGCGTTGAGCATGCGCAAGCTCGGCGCCCAGCTCAACGCCGGGGCGACCTCGATGTACACGCACGTGGCCAACAAGGACGAGCTGATCGAACTGGTCGTGGACGAGGTCTACGGCGAGATCGAGGCGCCGGTCCCCGGCGACGCCGCGGGCTGGCAGGCGGCCATCACCGGCTGCGCGCACAGCATCCGGTCGACGCTGCTGCGCCACCCGTGGATCGTCTCCGTGCTCGGCGAGGCGGGCGTGGCCTACCTCGGGCCGAACATGATGCGGCTGAACGAGGCCATCCTCGCCGTGTTCGAGGAAGGGGGCTTCCCGCTGGACGCGGCCGACCGCGCGCTGAAGACGGTCTTCGCCTACGTCATCGGGGTGTCGACCAGCGAGGCAGCCTGGCTGACCATGCTCGCGCGCAGCGGGCAGGGCGAGCAGGAATGGGCCGAGCGCCTGTGGCCCGCCGCCGAACGAGCGGTGCAGGAATTTCCGCGGCAGCGCGAGCTGTACGCCGCGCAGCGAGGTCAGAACCTGCGCGGCGCCCGCGACGACGAGTTCGCCATCGGGCTGGACTGCGTCGTGCACGGCCTAGCGGCCCGCTTCGCTCTCGAACCCGGCGCGTGACGCCGAGCTCCACTTTGGACTGATGCTCGCGCTGCCCTGGCGATGCGCTGAACCGGACTTGGAGAGCGTTTCGGAGCGGTGCGAGGGCGTGCTCGGGATGTGGCCGTCCGGGACGCGGGCGGCGATTTCGCGCGAAATCGCCGCCGGTGTCAGGCGCCGGGTGTCTTCGGGACGAGTCGGGCGGAGTCGTTCTGAAACGACTCTTGGACAAGCACGGGCGAGCATTCCAGCGTCGAATCGGCGGTGTTGTCCGCCCTTCGTTGGGGGATCACTCCGGCCAGTCGGAGTTCTTGATTACCTCGACGAAGTCGCCGCGCACGAAGCCCGGGACGTAGTAGGCCAGCACGTCCGCCTTGACGTTGCCGAACGTCGTCTCGGGCCGGTCCTCGATGCCTTCGGTGAACGCCGCGAGGATCCGGTTCTTGAAGTCCGGGCGCGGGTGCGCCGCGACCACGGCGTCGCGCTGCTCGTCGGAGACCGCGTGGTAGCCGATGCCCAGGACGTCGAGCTCGACACCGCGGGTGACCAGGGCGACCTCGGGTGCCATGTGCAGCGGGATCTCGGGCGTGGTGTGCAGGGCGATGGCGGTCCAGACCCGGTCGGCGGGCTCGCCGCCGATGCCGTGGGCCTGCAGGAACCTGCGGGCCTCGTCGGCGCCGTCGATCTCGAAGCGCTGGTCCGCGCGGCGGAACCGCTCGGTCAGCCCCAGGTCGTGGAACATGGCGCCCACGTACAGCAGCTCGGGATCGAACCGCAGCCCCTGCTCCCGGCCGCGCAACGAGCCCCACAGGAACACCCGCCGGGAGTGGTCGAACAGCAACGGCGACGCGGCCTCGCGCACCAGCTCGGTGGCCTCCCGCGCCAGGGCGCTGTCCGGGATCTGCACGCCTGCGATGGATTCCTTCATCTCCACTGCCTCCTGCTCGGTTGTGACGGGTTCCAGGTTCGCCCCGGCGGCTACCCTGGTGCCATGTCCTTCCGGCCAGAAGAACCACAGATCCGGACATGACGCACCGGGTGGCCGTCGTGGTGTTCGACGGTGTGACGATGCTCGATGTCAGCGGCCCTTCGGAGGTGCTGCACCAGGCGGGTCGGCTAGGCCACCCGTACGAGTTGGTGCTGGTCTCGCCGCGCGGTGCGCAAGTCGCCACGTCCGCCGGGCTGGGGCTGGCAGGCACCGTCGCGGCGGCGGACGCTGGTGCCGTCGACACGGTGGTGGTCGCCGGCGGCGATCGGCTCGCCGAGCAGCGGCCCGAAGACGACCTGCTGGCGGCCGTGCGCACGCTCGCCGCGCAGGCGAAACGGGTCGCGTCGGTCTGCACCGGCGCCTTCGCCCTCGCCGAACTGGGGCTGCTCGACGGCCGCCGCGCGACCACGCACTGGCGGCACGCCGAAGCGCTAGCCCGCCGCTATCCCCGGGTGCGCGTCGAGCCGGACGCCATCCACATCCGCGACGGCCGCTACGTCACCTCGGCCGGCATCAGCGCGGGAATCGATCTGACCCTCGCGCTCGTGGAAGACGACCACGGCGCGGGCGTGGCCCGGGACATCGCCCGGGAAATGGTCGTGTTCCTGCAACGCCCGGGCGGCCAGTCGCAGTTCTCCACGGCCCTCGCCACCCCGCCGGCGCGAAGCGACGTGCTGCGCTCGGTGATCGCGTCTGTGGTCGCCGACCCGGCCGCCGACCACAGCCTGCCGGCCATGGCCGTCGCGGCGGCCGTCAGCACCCGGCACCTGACCCGCCTGTTCAGCGCCGAACTCGGCACCACACCGGCCCGCTGGGTCGAACGCGTCCGGCTCGACCGCGCCCAGCAACTCCTCCTCGACGGGCACAGCGTCACCTCGGCCGCACGCCACAGCGGACTGGGCACCGACGAATCCCTCCGCCGCGCCTTCGCACGCCACCTGGGCACGACACCGACCCACTACCGCCGGCGGTTCGCCACCACGCACCGGCACCGCGACGCTCCCGGCCAGTCCGGGTTTTCGGCTTCGCACAACGCGAACCCGGATCCGGGCTGACCACTGGAGCGGGTGCGATCTTGCGGTCAGCAATGATCGAGCGGCCGTTTTCCGTGATGGCACAACGACAACTGAGCGGGGGCCGGCGAACTCCCGGTTCGCCGGCCCCCGCGTGGTCCTCACCCCAGCCGTCGCCCACGGCGCAGCCCTTCCGGCGGAACTCTGGGGCCCTTGTGCAGCAGCGGATCGGATTCGCGGCCGGGCACCGGCACCGGCCCGGTGCGCGATCGTCCGAACCGCTCGCGGAGCTGCGCCGAGATGCTCCGAATTCGCCTGTTCCACATGAGATCCAAGACCTCCTCGTGCGCGGGTTCAGCTGCCTCGGCACGAGGGTTTACGCCCGCAGGATCGGGGAAACATCACCGCCGGTCCCGATCGGCGTTTCAGGCCTTCAGATGGGCGTCGAGCCAGTCCACGATCTCGTCGAGCACGCGGTCCTGCTCCGGTTCGTTGTGCGGCTCGTGGTAGAGCCCTTCGTGGATCCGCAGGGTGAGGTCCGGCGATCCGGCGTGGGCGTGGACCAGCTCGCTGGCGGCCGGCGGCATCAGCCGGTCCGCGCCGCCGTGCAGGACGAACAGCGGCATGGTCAGCGACTTCAGGCGTTGCGGCATCGCTTCGACCGTCAGCATGATCTCGGTCGCGGTCCGCGCCCGCATCTTCCCGTCGTGGCAGAGCGGGTCGGTGAGGTAGGCCCGGACGACCGCGGGATCGCGGCTGATGGTGCTCGCGTCGAGGCTGCGCACGCCGAGGTCGGGCAGCAGCTTGGACAGCAGCGGTGCGGCGGCCCGCTCGACGGCCGACACCGCGCCGGTGTTGAGCGCGGGGGCGGAGATCACGGCACCGGCGATCCGGTCGAGCGGCGTCCCGGTGAGGTACTGCAGGGAGATCAGCCCGCCGAGGCTGTGCCCGTAGACGAACATCGGCACGTCGTCGTGGCGCTCGCCGGCCAGCCGGGCCAGGAGGTCGACTCCCGCGACGGCGTCGGCCATGGTGCCGATGTTGCCGCGCTTCCCCGGCGAACGGCCGTGGCCGGGGTGGTCGAGGGCGTACACGGCGTAGCCGGCCGCGTTGAGCCGCTCCGCGACGTGGCGGTATCGACCGCTGTGCTCGTGCACGCCGTGGACGAGCACGACCGCGCCGACGGGCCGCTCGACCGCCCAGCTCTGCCAGTACTGCCCCGAGGGCAGGGTGCCTTCGAAGTGCGAGGTCTTCGGCCGCGCGTCGTCGTGGGACTGCGTCATCGAGTGCCTTCCTGTCCAGTCGGGTGCGCTGCTCGCCGCCCGGAGTGCCCAGGTGCGGCGATACGTCCGGGCAAGCCTCGTCCGATGATCGGCGCTCGGCAACCTGTCCAGTCGCCGAGCGGACTCGGCACCCGATGGCGACGGCCTCTGTCCTCGCGAGTGCCTGCTGTGATGGACCAGGGTCCACGTGGGTGACGAATAGCGGTCTTCGCGTTCGAGGGATGTACAGTGCGTGGCATTCGTTGCTCGAGTGGCTCAGCGCCCATGCGCGTTGGGTCGGCGCCCGGGTTGTGCTGCGGGAGCGTTGTGCGGTTTCTCGCCGCGCGAGTCGGCTGATCGCCGCGGTGCAGCTCAGGACGGAGATCTGGTGGACATCACCGACAGCCATGTGACGGGCGCGGTCGGCGGTCGGCCCGACAGCGGCTTCCTGCGACCGGCAGCGGCGCTGCCCCGAGATCAGTTGATCGGGGAGCTCGTCGCCGACCTGCGCGAGTACGCCATCTTCGCCCTTGACGCCGACGGCCGGGTGAGCAGCTGGAGCGCCGGCGCTCAGCGGGTCAAGGGCTACGACAGCGAGGAGATCATCGGGCGGCACTTCTCGGTGTTCTACCCGCCCGAGCAGGTCGAGTCCGGGTATCCGGACTGGGAACTGGGCCAAGCCATCGCACACGGGTTCTTCATCGACCGGGGATGGCGGCTACGCAAGGACGGGACCCGGTTCTGGGCGCACGTGGTGATCACGGCACAGCGGGCGCCGGACGGCAGCCCGGAGGGCTTCATCAAGGTGGTTCGCGACGAGACCGAGGCGCATGCCCAGCGGCAGCGCTCGGAACGGCGATTCGCCGACCTCTTCGAACTCGCTCCGGTGGGCATCGCCCTCCTCGACCAGGACGAACGGATCCTGGACGCCAACGGTGCCCTGTGCGACCTGCTGGGCGACCGCCTGCACGGCAAGTGCGCCGCCGACCTGATGCACCCCAGCGATTCCGGGGCGGGACTGATCTCGCGTCCCGCGGACCCGGCCGAACCGGACCGAGAGCCGGTACCGCCCCGCGTTCTGGCCCGCTCCGATGGGCAACCGGTGTTCTGCGACGTGCGGTGCGCGGCGTCGGTGAACGACGACGGGAACCGGTTCTGGTTGGCGGTGTTCCAGGACGTCACCGAGCAGGTCCGGCACGCCGAGACCTTGCACTTCCAGGCGACGCATGACCAGACGACCGGGCTGCTCAACCGGCAGGGCGTCAACGAGCTGCTGGCCCCCATGCTCGCCGGCTGTGGAGGCACCGGCCAAGCGGCTGTGCTGTTCTGCGATCTGGACAACTTCAAGCGCGTGAACGACTCGCTCGGCCACGACGCGGGCGACGAGCTGCTCGTGGCCTTGGCCCAGCGCCTGGCCACCGAGCTCCCGGCATCTTGCACACCGGCCCGGCTCTACGGGGACGAATTCCTCGTGGTCTGCTCCGACGTGGCCGACTGCGGCGGGATCGACGCGCTCACCACGACGGTCTCGGACCTCCTGAGCGCGCTCATCCCACTGCGAGACCGGCTGGTCTCCATCATGGCCTCCATCGGAGCGGTCACCGTCCAGGGCGGTGCCACGATCGACGAGATCATCAGCGCCGCGGACGCGGCGATGTTCGACGCCAAACGCGGCCACGGCCGCTACACGCGGACCGCGCCGACCACCAGCGGGGTGCAGATGGCCCTGGAGGAAGACCTCCGCGATGCACTGCGCCACAACCGGCTCCGGCTGCACTACCAGCCGATCGTCACCCGGGATCAGTCCATCGTTCTGGCGGAAGCGCTCGTTCGGTGGCCGCACCGGGAGCTCGGACCGCTGGCGCCGGACGTGATCCTGCCGGTAGCGGAGAAGGGCGGGCTGCTGCCCGAGCTGGACCGCTGGGTCCTGCGCACCGCGCTGGCCGAGGCGACCACCTGGGAGTCGTACGACGGCCATCCCGTGGGCGTGACGGTGAACGTCTCCGGCCTGCGCCCCGAGGCCCCGGACTTCGCCGACGAGATCTCCGCCGCGATCAGCGACACCGGCATCGCGCCGGACCGGGTCGTCGTCGAGGTGGTGGAGACGTCCCTGGTGGACCTGCCGTCGAAGCCCTGCAAGACGATGCGCGACCTGGCCAGCACCGGGGTGCGGTTCGCGATGGACGACTTCGGAACGGGCTATTCCTCGCTAGCCCGCCTCAAGGACCTGCCCACCCAGATCGTCAAGCTCGACCAGCGCTTCGTCTCCGGCATGGGGAGCGATCCGGCCGACCTCGGGATCGTCCGCGCCGTGGTCGAACTCGCCAGGGCCATGCGGCGGACCTGCATCGCCGAAGGCGTCGAGAACACCACCCAACGCCGCCTGCTCGAAGGCCTCGGCGTCGACGCCTGCCAGGGGTTCCTGTTCTCGCGGCCCCTGCCGGCGCCGGAGTTCCGCGCACTCCTCAGCACGCCTGGTCCCGCGCTCCGGTGACGGCTTATGCGGGCCAGGGGCGTTCGTGATCGCTACGCCTCGGGTTCGGGTCGTGCTCTGAGGTCGCCCCTGGTGTGCAGGTCCACTCTTTCGATCGCCGTCCAGTACCGGATGGCATCCGTGACGGCCATGTCCAGCTGATCGCTCAGCCTGGCCAGGTGGGTGCCGGCGACCTTCAGCGTGTCGGCGGGGTGATCGCTGGTCTTGGCCCGTTCCAGCTCGCGTTCGTCGAAGCGTCCCACCTGGTCGACCAGCACGGCGCTCAGCTGGCTGAGCTGGGCGATCGTGGACACGATCGCCGAGCCGAAGGCGTGGAGCTCCGTCAAGGACGGTTGTAGCGTCCGGGCCTGCTTGCTCACGGCCTCCGCCACGGCGTCGCGTCCGCGGTGCAGAGCTTCCAAGGGGTGTTCGTGCTCGGGCATGGCGGGTGCCTCCTCGGCTCGGAAGGCCTGGTAACGCTGAAGTACCCCGTGCCGCTGCCAGCCTCCCGCGATGGTGGAGAGCAACTCGTCGGGTGGCGGTTGTTTCGGAACCGCCTCGCCCCGGGAATGGCAAGGGTGGTGCCTGAGTGGGAGGTGACATGTCGTCGGCCGGGAGAGGCAGCAACCGCGCGATCACGGTGGGCGTGGTCGCCGGCCCCGGCGTGCCCACGGAGATCGCGCACCGGATCGCCGACGGGCTCCCGGACGAGTTCTGCGCGCGAGTTGATCGTGACCGGAGCTTTCGCAGGCGATCGCGGCCGCCACCGCGACCGCCGCGTTCGGCATCTTCTTCCCGACCATCTGGTCGCTGGCGGACAACCTCAGCGCCGTCCGCCTGGTCGTGATCAACCTGGTCGCGGTCTTCGCCATGGTCACGTGGATCACGCTGCACAACAGCCTGTGGGAAAGGCCGCGCAACAGCGAGGACCGCAACAAGGTCGTGCTGTACAACGCGACCACGCTGATCACCCCGACCATCGGGGTGGCCTGCATGTACGCCCTGCTGTTCGTGATCACCCCGATCGGGTCCACCGCCGTGATCAGCGTGGACTACCTGGGGAAGAAGTTGGGGCATGCGGCGACGTTCATCGACTACGTCAACCTGTCCTGGCTGGCGAGTTCCATGGGCACGGTGACGGGTGCGCTGGGGTCCAGCCTCGAAACGGAGACGGCCGTCCGGCGGGCGACCTGCAGCCGGCGGGAACGCGAACGCCGCGGGGAGTCGCGCGAGCAGGGCTAGCGGTAGTGCCGGAGGGATTCCTCGCCTTGGCCGAGAAGTGTTCCTGCTCCGGAGAAATCGGCGCCGCACCAGGATTGGGGAGACCATCTGCCGCTGGTGCGCGTCGGCGGTCGGAGCATCGCGATCGGAAGGGGGGAGGAGATGAAGAACTCGGTTGCCCGGCGCGGGAAGATCGGCCCGCTGAGCTGGCATCGCGGACGACGCGGTGCGATGACGTGGTCCCTGCGGCTGGGGCCCTGGTCGTGGACCGGCAGCAGGTCGTCCCACCGGAGATCTCGGCGTTCCCGGTGGAAGGCCGTGCGCTGAGCGGCATCACGCCGCGGAGTCCGGGCCAAGCATGATCCGGTCGGGAACGGGGAACGCCTGTAGCCGTTGCAAAGGAGGAGAGATGGCCCCGCACGAGGTTCCCCTCATGAGTGGACGCCCTGGAACGCGATCTCCGCACGGAGGCGTTGCGGGGAAGCGTGATCACAACTCGCGGACGCCCGGCGAGTCGGCGGTTACCGGCTCGTCCCGCGACGGCCGCCGGGCACGTCGCCGGCTGGACTAGGCCGGCGCGATACCGGTTACCCAGTGGGCAGCAGCCTGTTGATGTCGAACGGGAAGTGAGGTCGGGCGGGAGGATCGGTGATGGACACGATGAGCCTCGCGGCAGACGGATTGGTCGGCTACGCCACCTCCGTGGCGGAAGATCTCGGCGTCGACGTCTTCGAGATCGACATCAACCTCGATGTCGATCTCGCGACCGTGATCATTCTCGTTGATTCCCAAGTACCGGTGTTCGAGGAGTTCCCGCTCCTGCTGACCTGGGACGAGGTGAGCGGGTGGGCGCTGCGGATCGACACCGGCGGCGGGGCCGCGACGCTGGAGTTCTTGGGCGAGGACATCCTGCCGGACTCCGCGTCGGTGCGGCGGTTCCTTTGGGACGCGGTCCGCGGGAACAGCCCCGGCGTGCTCGCCTCACCCGCGTTCCGGCTGCCGAACGCGTGTGACGACTTGGAGCAACGACTCGTGCGGTTCTGCAGCTGACGATGGCGGCGGCCGGAATCCAATGTGGCCTGTTGAGGTGCCCGGAAGGTGTTCTTCGTGCCGTCCGCGGGTAGTCGGCATGGGGTGTGCGCGCAGGAAGGCGCAAGTCCCGCCCGGCGGTCGCCTAGGTTTCAAGCCGGGACGGCCGCGGCCCGTTGCTTTTACAACGGACCGCGCTCATGACGTGGCGGTGCCCCGCTCATCGGCCGGCCGCTTGACCGCATCGGGATCGGGCGCGAGCCGACCGGCCACCACGATGCCGTAGACGGCGTGGTCGAGCGCGATGACGAGACGACCGAGCAGCCGCCGACGGGTCGGACGCACGGCCAGCAACGGCGCGATGACGGCCTCGAACGCCAGCCAGATGATCAGGCCGTACGCCGGGCCGGACCAGGGGAGCGACCTGATCTTCCGCGGCAGGACATTGTACCCGAGCCCGGCGACTGCGCCGTAGGACCAGTGCGCGGCCTCGGTGAGCGCGGTGCGGCTTTCCACGGGCAGTTGCTGGACGGACTCCGGTGCGTGCTTGCCGACTATCGCTTCCGGAGGTGTTTCCTCGACGAGGCCGACGTTCCCGGTGAGGGTCCGGATGCCGGTCATCGCCATGGCACCGACGAGTCCCCGCGCCCCGGCGCGGACCAGGTCTCGGGTCTTCGAGTGCTGGGAATGTGACACCGGGCCACCTCTTAGGATCTGTTCTGCCAGGCCGAACACCCACCGGCTACCCGCCGGAACGGACGTCAACCACACGTCGTCGTGGTGCTCAGGGGCGTTGACCGACGCCCGTGGCGAGCTCGTGCAGGCGGCCTCCCGGGACGCGCGGCGCGAGAGGCGGGGTTCTGCCGCCTACGGCTTCCCGCAAGCCGTGGAGGAATCCTTCGACGGCGTCCGGTTTGAAGCAGAACGCGGTGCGCATCCGGACGATCTCGGACAACCGCTGAGCTCTTCCGTTCACAGTCACGTCGAGTCGCCCGGTCGTCGCCCGCTGAAGCCGCGGATGGCTGTGCATGTCGGGTTCCGGGCATGCCAGGACTGAAAGAACGGGAAAGGAGGTGTCCAGGTCGACGCCACCGCGGCGGGCCGAACCGGGCTAGCGGTTTGCCGATCTGCGTCTCCCGGGCAATCAGGTGCTACCAGAACCGGACCGACCGGATGACCAACAGGAAGGGGTCCGCCATGGCGCAGGTCAAGGCGCGCGCAGGTGATCCCGTCGACGTCCTGTGGCGGCTATGAACGCTGGAGCAATCGTGACTGAGCCCGCCCGACTGGCGCTGGTGGACCGTGCCTTGAAGGAGGCCCCAGCGCACGAGCTGGCCGAAGTTCTCGACGAAGTGCTTCGGAAGCACTACTTCGCCATCTCTTCGGAGATCTACTTGATCGACCTCCGGCTCGCACTTCTGGAACCGGTGCTCGCATCGACGGCACCGGGGGTGCCGTTGGTGGGGACTCCCGCAGGTCGGGCCTACCGCGATCAAGTCCCCGTGCGGGAAGCCGCCGGTGGCGGAGTTGTGCTGAACCTCCCCATGGCGGTCCGCGGTGACCGCATCGGCGTGCTGAACGTTCGCTTGCCAGAACTGCCGGATGCCACCGGGACGGACGAACTGGTCGCCTTGGCCGGGACGGCCGCGCACGCGATCACCCTCGCGGAGGTGGCCACGGACCGATACCGGCGAGCCCGACGGCCTGAACGGGTGACCCTCGCGGCGGAAATGCAATGGCAGCTGCTGCCGGTGCGGGCCGTCGACGGCAAGTCCTACCGGCTGGCCGGCCAGCTCGAACCTGCCTACGCGGTGCGAGGTGACAACTTCGACTGGTCGCAGGAGGCGGAGACCCTGACCGTCGCGGTCACCAACGGCATGGGGGAAGGCGTCACGGCGTCGATGCTGACGACCTTGGCGATCACGGCTCTGCGCAACGCTCGTCGAAGCGGTGCGGATCTGGTCGAACAGGCAGCATTGGCAGATCAAGCCGTCTGGTCGCACCACACGGGCGCGGAGTACGTCGCGACCCTGCTGATCCAGTTGGACCTCCAGAGCGGCAGCGTCCTCGCCATCGACGCGGGTTCCCCGCGGATCTGGCGTGTTCGCCAGGACGGCGTCACCCCCATCTCGCTGGAGGCTCAGCTCCCGCTCGGGATGTTCGACGGCACCGAGTACGTGGCGCAAGAATTCGAGCTCGAGGCAGGCGATCGGCTCTTCATCCTCACCGATGGCATATACGGCGCCGTTCTCGCGGATCGCAACTACACCATGACCTCGCTCAGACGGGCACTTCAATCCAGCCGCCTGCTGCCGCCGGCCGAAGCCGTACGGGCACTGATGAGCGATCTGCGCGCTTTCCTGCGTGATCAAGAACTGGACGACGACGCCGTGGCGGTGTGCCTCGACTGGCTCGGTCCCCATCGCGTGGCGGAGGAACTGGTCCTGCCGCCGTCCACGTCGTGAAAGCTCGGACACCGGCTGTCGATAGCGCTACACCTTGACCTGGTCGCTCAAGCGAGCTCTTCGTCTGCGTGACCGAGTTCCATCGCCGCCGAGTAGAAGGCGTTCAAGCCCATGAGCAGGGCATTGCGGCTCCGCGCGCTCATCTGCTGAAGTACTGCGGCGAGGTCAGCTTTCCGAGCACGCCGGAAGCGCTGCACGAAACGCCGTCCGTCAGGGGAGAGCTGCAGGACGATCTCACGACGGTCGATGGCGCTGCTTCGACGTACGAGCAGACCGGCTGCCTGAAGGCGATCGCACAAGCGACTCGTGACAGAGGGGATCGAGCCGAGCTCGTCGGAAAGCCCGGCGAGATTGATCGAAGAGTGACGATCCACCACGATCAGAGCGCGCAGTTGCGACGCCGAAACCTTCGGCCGGACGCGTTCCGCACTGCGTGCCCAGACCACGACGAGCGCCCGGGCTGCAGTCTCGATCTCGTCGAGGAGATCGGCTGGTGGTAGATCAGGTTGACGTACCAGGGTCGTCTCCCTTGCTTCAGCACACGATCACTCAGGTGAGGCATCCATTGTCTCACGCGAAGGCCCGGGAGAGTCCCGTGCAATGACGAGGTGAAGCGTCCGCCGGAGGTTGCAGAGAGGCAACGAGATGCGCAGCGGAGCTGGAGCAACGCCCTCCGCGAACAATGAACCGACGGCATGGGCACGCCTACGGCCGAGGCGTTGTGCACGGCTGGATGTTCAGGACGAGGTCGCCGGAGCCTCTGCTCGCCGGGAAATTCGTTGCTGGTGAGCAAGGTGTTCGGCTTCGTTGTCCGACTGCACGAATTGCGCTGGAGTGACCTGCACGCGTGGAGAAGCGGGCCGCAAGACCGGGGAGCACGATCATCTCCGGGGTGCCGCGGATTGGCGGGCGGGTCGAACGAGGAAGGCGTGGAGCCGTCGGCGGAGCGACGAGCGACCTGCGTTGACGTGGTCACCGAGCGCGAGCATCATAATGCTGATCGGCCCAAGTCCTGGCCGTGCGGGTTCTTCATTCGAAACAACAGCGCGCGACCCATCGGCGGAGCGCAACCGAAGGAGCGGCACATGGGCATTCTCAGTTGGATCCTGTTCGGCCTCATCGCGGGCGCTATCGCGAAGTTCATCCTGCCCGGAAAGGATCCGGGCGGCATCATCGTCACCATCCTCATCGGCATCGCAGGCGGCCTGCTCGGGGGCTGGCTGGGCAGCTCGGTGTTCGGCAGCGCGGGCATCTCCGGGTTCAACCTGATGAGTTTCGTGTGGGCGGTGATCGGGGCGCTGATCCTGCTGGCCGTCTACCGGCTGGCGTTCCACAAGACCCGCGGAATCAGGGGCTGACGCCGAAGGTGCAGGGTTGCTCGTCGCCATGTCTGCCGGAACAACCCCGTTGCCCCAGGGCAAACGACCGAGCGACCGGACGACAGCATCGCCACCGGGTTGCCAGGCGGACATGGCATCCACCCGAGCGGGGCAACGGGGAGCTGTTCGATCATTCCTGGTCCTGAATGGACGATCGTCAGCCGGGATTTCTCAATGGGCCGCCCGTGACCAGGTGGGCGGCCCATTCCGCACCGCCACGCAAACCCATGCTGAAATCATCTCTCGCTGAAGTTGCGCGTCGTTGCTCTGATGCTGGTGATCCTCGTGTGACTGTCGCGCTCCCTGCAGCTTCGCGTTGGTGTTGGTGCAGTACACGCTCGCGGCTGCCGGGACGGGCACGGGTTGTCAATGCTGCCGGCGCGCGTCAGGTTTCGACATGTCTGCACGTTCTGCGGTGACCACCAACCGTGGACGCTCCTCGGGCGAGACATCCTCCAGGCGGTCGTCAGCGAGGATCTTCGCCGTTGCTCTAACGATGTCTGCGATCGCGTGCAGGCCCCCACGGATGCCTGCTGCCACGTTCGGGGTGCGGATCAGTGCGCCAACGTCGACCAGGCTTCGGCTCACCCAGGGCGCGTTGATCTGGGCGACCAGCACGATTTGAACGGTCTCGTACTCGTGAGGCTGCTCTGGAACATGCTCAGAGTCGTGCGTGCTTGACATGATCTGCCGCCTCCGAGGCCCTGGCGCTGCCGGATCGTGCGAGCGATTCCACCGTGGGCATACCCCTTGGGGAAGTGACCATATCGGAGCGGCAGGAGAAACTTTCCGCATGCAGGGTTGGGCGCAATACTGGTGGCGGGCGCGGTGTCCGTGATGTGGTAGACACCGCGAGGCGCTAGTGATCAAGGATGATGCCCGGAGGGCATCGACATCCTTGGAGGAGAGGTGCAGCGCCATGACGTGGTTTCCTCGCCTGCTCGGCATCGGAACGGCCGCGGCCGGCGCAGTCGTCGTGCTACGCCCAGAGGCCCTCGCGAGTGCCTGTGGGATGGGTGATTCGGACGGGAACGTCGCGCCGACCACCGCGGTTCTCTGCCGTGGCATCGGTGTACGAGACGTACTTTCCGGGTTGGCAATGACCTTTGCGCCGAGTCCGGACACGCTGCGGCTGGCCGTCGTGGCCCGTGCGACGGCCGACTTCGGTGACGCAGCGGTCCTTCTGCCCGGCGATTCGCAGGCGCGAAGCATCGCGGCCACGTTGGCAGCCGGCCGCGGTGTGCTGTGCGCGCTGAGCGGCCTGACCATTCGTTCGGACGCAGCGGACGAAGAAGTCGTGAAGTCGGCAGACGACCAGCAGACCTACGTGTGGAGAAGAGGTCACCGAGAGGGGCGCGCGACCGACCGGATGTCTCCCCTGCGGCGCTGGGTGAGCGAGATTGTCGAGGAGGAGCTTCGAGATGCGGACTTGGTCGACTGACCTCGCTCGACGTTTGCGCTCGAAGCTGTTCATGGAACTGGAAAGTCACGCTTCGCGTGCCGTGGAAAACGATCTCGGATGCCTCGGCGTGGTGCTTGATCTTGTTTTCGCGGGAAGCCCGGTCGATCACGAAATTGTCCCGTGGCAAGGGTTTTGGTCGACTAGTAGGAGGGTAGCCACTCAAAATAATTGCCGTAGCGGCTCGGTAATAGGTCAACACGAGGGCGAGTGGTGATAGCCGTTGGCTGGCCTCAGGAGCTTCGTGAGCCGTTTGCGTTTAAGGGCGACCGGCCCGCCGGAGACGCCCGCAGGAGGTTGATCATGAAATCTGGACCTCAGATCGCGCTCGCAGTTGCGATCGGTTACGTCCTCGGGCGCAGTCGGAAGATGAAGCTCGCGATCGCGACCGCCGGGGTGATGGCAGGGCGGCGCCTCGGGGTCAATCCCAAGGATCTCCTCGCGCAGGGGGGCAAACTGATCGCCGGGTCCCCCGAGTTGAAGAAGTTGACGGGTGAGGCGCGTGAACGCCTGATGGATGCGGCGAAATCCGCTGCCATTGCGGCGGCGACGAACAAGATCGACTCGATTGGCGACAATCTGACCAAGCGGGCCGCCGGTTTGCGGACTCCCAACGTCGGGGAACAGGCGTCTGGTCTTGGTGAGCAAGCCGCTGGACTCGGCAAGCGAGCGTCTGGCCTCGGTAAGCGGGCCGCCGGAGAAACTCCCGAGGAAGACGTGGACGAGGGTGAAACGGCGACCGAGGAGCAGGCGGAAGAGCGAGCTGCGGTGCCGTCACCGCGACATGCCCGCAGCCGGACCGATGAACGTTCGGCATCGGCTCGCGCGAGCACGCGTCGTTCTGACCCGAGTGGCCGGAAAGGCACGGCGCATGAGGAACCCGAGTCACGGTCGAAGGCCACCGAGCGCGCCAGGTCGACGGCCAGCAGTGGGGCATCGGCCAAGGCTGCGGGCCGCTCGAGCGAAGGGGCAGGGAGCAGAACCGGCTCTGGAACGTCGGCTCAGCACAAGTCGGGAACGAGTTCCAAGTCGTCCACCACTAAGAAGTCGTCTTGAGCGTGGCTGAGGTGATGAACATGGCGGAGCAGCCCGATGGGCGTCGTTCCGGTTCTGGTGGGTTGTTGAGCGAGCTGCCGCTCGAACCGTTGAAAGCGGGGCTCCAGGATTTGTTGACCGCAGCCGGGGAGCGGGCGGCTGGTTTCGTCAGCGACAAGGTCGAGGGCATGACCGAAAAGCTTGTGGAGTCAGCTGAAAACGGTGGTGCCGGGTTGATGGCCGCAGTGACGGGGGGTAGGGAATTGGCTGCGGGAGGGTCCCCGGTCAAGTCGGCGCTGAAGGCCGGCTTCTCCGGATTGAAGGAAAAGGCGAAAGAGAAGCTAGGTATGGGTGGAGGCAAAGGGGGGAAGAAGGGCAAGGCCAAGGTTGTCAACATCATCGAGCACAATGATGTGGGATTGCCGCTTCGCGTTGTGTACGACCAGTGGACCAGGTTTGAAGATTTTCCTGACATGACGAAGAAAGTTCTCAGCGTGGACCAGGAATCCGACGAGAAGATCAACTGGAAGGCGCAGATCTTCCTGTCGAAGCGAAGCTGGGAAGCCACTATCGTCGAACAGGTGCCCGACGACAGAATCATCTGGACTTCGACAGGCGCGAAGGGGACCGTGGATGGATCGGTCACGTTCCACGAGCTCGCGCCGAACATGACGCGAATTCTGCTTGTCCTCGAATACTATCCGCAAGGATTCTTCGAGAAGACGGCGTACATGTGGCGTGCGCAAGGGCGGCGTGTGCGAGCGGACTTCAAGTACATCAAACGCCACATGATGACGCGGACGATCTTGGAACAGGACAAGATCGAAGGATGGCGCGGCGAGATCCGCGACAGGGAGGTCGTCCGGACTCACGAGGACGCCCTGCGCGAGGAGGAGGAAGGATACGGCCGCGAACCCGCCGAGGAAGAAGAGGAGTACGAAGGCGAGCGCGCCGAAGTGGATGAGGAGCCCGAAGGAGAAGAGGGCGAAGAAGAAGGTTACGGCGACGAGGAAGACGAGGCCGAGCGAGACGAGGACTACGGCGAAGCGGATGAAGGGGCCGAAGCCGAAGAGGACGAAGGGTACGAGGACGAAGAGGAGTACGGAGACGAGGACCAGGAGTACCGGGAAGGTGACGAGGGCGACGAAGAAGATGAGGAGGAACGCGGAGGGCGTCGAAGTGAACGTGTGACATCCAGCCGGAGAAGGTGATCGCATGACCGTCGCAAGCATGCAAGGCGGCGGTGGGTCCCCGGTACAGCGGGGAACTGGAGGGACTCTTGCAGACGTAGTCGAGCTCATCCTCGACAAGGGTCTGGTCATCGACCTGTTCGTGCGTGTCTCGCTCGTGGGGATCGAGATCCTCACGGTCGATGCGCGCGTCGTCGTGGCCAGTGTGGACACCTACCTGCGTTTCGCCGAAGCGACCAACAGGCTGGACCTGGATCAGAAGGGCGGCAAGGACCTTCCGGAGCTGATGCAGGGCATGACGGAGAGCGGCGCGAAAGGCAAGACCAAGGGAGTGATCGACGCGGCCAAGGACAAGTTCGACGAGTTCCGCGGCGCCGACGCGGGAGACAAGAGAGAGAAGCAACCCGTGCGGCGCAGGGAATCACGCAGTCGGGAGCGTGAATGATGGCCACACGCGCAGAACGAGGCGATCAGGTCCAATCGGGACAGCAAGACGGCGTCGATCGCGGCGTGTACGTGTATGGGATCGTCGACCACCGGGAGAAGCTTCCGGACGATCTGCCCTCGGTTGGAGATGGAAAGGAAGAGGTGGACCTGGCCTCGTACGGCAAGCTCTCCGCCTTGGTCAGCGAGGTGCAGCTCGCTCGTCCGCTCGGGACACGCGAGGATTTGCTCGCACATGAACGGGTACTCGACACCTTAGCGGCGGAAGCGACAGTGATACCAATGCGTTTCGGATCCGTCGTGAGAACCAGGGAAGCTGTCGTCGACGAGCTCTTGGCGCCCCATCAGGGGCATTTCGAGGAAGTGCTCGCAGAGCTTGCCGGGCTGGTGCAGTTCACCGTTCGCGGCCGGTACGCGAACAACGCACACCTCCGTGAAATCGTTTCCGAAGAGCCCGAGATCCAGGAACTCCGCGCGGCCGTTCAAGGGCTGCCCGAGGATGCGGGCTACGCCGAGCGCTTGAGGCTAGGAGAGCTGGTCAACAACGCGGTGGTCAGGAAACGTGAAATTGATGCCGAGACGCTGATCAGCTCTCTCGGGAAGTCCTCCGCTGCTTCCGCTTCACATGCGGTCGCGGGTGAGGACGACGCCATGCACGTCGCGTTTCTCGTTGATCGCGAGGCGGTAGCGCAGTTCGAGCAATCAGTGGATGATCTCGGACGGCAGTGGGATGGGCGCGTCAACTTGCGGTTGATCGGGCCTCTCGCTCCCTACGATTTCTTGCCGGAGACCTGACATGGGGCTCATCACCGGACTGCTCACGCTTCCACTGGCACCGGTTCGAGGTGCCGTATGGGTGGCTGAGCAGATCAAGCAGCACGCGGAGCAGCAGTACTACGACCCTGCCCTGATCCAGCGGCAGATAGCCGACGTCGATGACGCGCACGCCGCCGGCGAGCTGACCGATCACGAGCGCGACGAGCTGCAAGCGGACCTGCTGGCCAGGCTGTTCGAAGCGCAACGCCGACGTGAAGCTGGGGAGATGTGAATCCGGTGGCCACCACGCGGGACGACGACGCCAGGGACCGCGAGCCACCTGCCGATCGCCCTCGGCGACCTCGGCCACGGCCAACGGGATCGAAGGCGTCGGCGCCACGCGACGATCGTGCCGAGAAAGACCGCAAGCCGCCGCGAGTGCGTCGGGAACCGGAAGGTGAAGAGGACCGGCGAGGTAGTGATGATGGGGGACGTTCGCTCAAGGCCGCCGAGGCCGCGCAGCTGGCCGTCCGCCAGGTGCATGAACTGACGGGCAGGCAGCCAGAGGGTGTCACCTCGCTCGAGCGTGCGGAAAACGGTTGGCGTGTGAGCGTCGAGGTGGTCGAGAGCCACCGGGTTCCGGACACGGCGGACATCCTGGCGGTGTATGAAGCGGAGCTGGACCAGGACGGCGACCTCCTTTCCTACCGCCGGGTCGATCGCTACTCCAGGGGACGAGGCGACGAACGATGAATGGACACGATCGCGAGGAGCGGATGACGGCACCGGAGGTTCGAGGCGGCGGGGCGCGGGCACCCGCCTGGTACGGACAGCGCGCGGCACCACCTGCCAGGCAGGAGTCCGCGAACCTCGCGGACATCCTCGAACGCGTCTTGGACAAGGGAATCGTCATCGCCGGTGACATCCAGGTGAACCTGCTCGACATCGAGCTGCTGACCATCAAACTCCGGCTCGTGGTCGCCTCGGTGGAACGCGCCCGCGAGATGGGGATCGACTGGTGGGAGCACGACCCCACTCTCTCGTCCGGCCACCGCGATCTGGCTGAAGAGAACCGGCAGCTGCGCTCTCAGGTCCGAGAGCTCGAGTCCGAACGCAGCACACCGCAGGGTGCGATAGAGCAAGGCGAAGACGAACAACGCCGTGAGCGTCGTCGAAGCGCACCTCCTCGGCGCACCTCTGAGGAGCAGGACCGTGGCTGAAACCCTGTCCTACGTCTACGCGATCTCCCGGAAGGACGCCGACCTGCAGCCCGGCGCCGCGGGGATCGCCGGGTCGGGGGTTCGGCTGGTCAGCTCTGGTGAGTTGGCGGCGCTGGTCAGCACGGTGTCCGCTGAGGAGTTCGGCGAGCAAGGGCTGCGGAAGAACTTGGAAGACCTGCGGTGGCTGGAAAGAACGGTGCGCGAGCACAATCGCGTCGTCGACGCAGCAGCTGCCACCTCGACCGTCGCGCCACTGGCGTTGGCCACGGTCTACTACAACGACGCTCGGGTTCAGGCTGCATTGACCGAACAAGCGCCCATGTTCCTCGACGTTCTGGCGCTGATAGCCGGCCGCACGGAGTGGGGAGTCAAGGCATACGCGGACCTCGTCAAGAGCACGTCCGGGGAACCTGCTGAGCCGGAGACCGGCGAGGGTGAACGTCCGGGACAGGCTTACCTCCGCAAGATCCGAGAGCAGAGGAAGGGGCGAGCCGAGGCAGAGCATGAAGCAGTGGAGCGAGCAAGCGAGATCCACGATGCCTTGAGCAAGCTCGCTCACGCGAACCGCGTGCACCCGCCGCAGAATCGCGACCTCGCGGCCTATCGAGGCTTGATGGTGCTCAACGGTGCCTACCTGGTCGACGACTCGCGGACCGAGGAGTTCACCTCCGCGATCGACGAAATCAAGAGCGGAAGCTCCCTGCAGATCGAGCTCACGGGACCTTGGGCACCGTACTCGTTCGCGGTGGTATCCGCGGAGAGGCAGTGAGCGCGGCGATGACCACAGGACACGACGTCAGCACGCGAACTGTTCGGGATGCTCGTGAGATCGCGCTCGTCGACCTTCTCGACCGGCTGTTGGCCGGCGGAGTGGTGCTCACCGGAGACGTCACCATCTCCTTGGCTGGAGTAGACCTGGTGCGGGTCTCGTTGCGGGCCATCATCACATCGATCCAAGAGAGCACGATGAACGTCGACTCCTGGGAGCGGGGCAGCGATGGGTGAACCGTCCGGAGAACAACGGATCGGCAGGTCGGGAAGACTGCAGCACCGCATCGAAACCGATGCGGAGTCGGTCCAGCGCGATCTGGTCCGGCTCGTGCTGACCATCGTCGAGTTGCTGCGCCAGCTCATGGAGCGCCAGGCCTTGCGCCGAGTCGACCAAGGCACGCTCGATGATGAGCAGGTCGAAGAGCTGGGTCTGGCCCTCATGAAGCTGGAACAGGCGATGACGGAACTGCGCGATCGATTTGAGCTCTCCACCGACGATCTCAACCTCGACCTCGGTCCGCTCGGCCCCCTGCTGCCGCGGGACGACCAGTGATGGTCACCTCCGTTGTGATGTCGTTGCAGCGCGTTCGTGTGGACACAGCGAAGTGGGCCGCACACCAGCGGGGGTGCGCGGCCCACGAAACTTGTGGCTAGCCGTCTTGGTCGGGTTTCTTGTCCTTGTGCCCGGTGACGGCATCCTTTACCTTGTCCGCCGCCTGCTTCAGCGCACCCTTGGTCTGTTCGCTCTTGCCCGCGGCTTCTTTCTCCTTGTCGCCGGTGGCTTGACCGAGCTTCTCCTTCGCCTTGCCGGCAATTTCTTCGGCCTTGTGCTTGGCCTTGTCGCCTGTGCCCATGTCATGCTCCCTCGGTGCGGCTGCTGAGACCCCGCTCGCCTTCGCGTAAAGCTCAACCCGATGGTCTTGCGAAGTCGCTTCACGCTTACCCGCGACGCGTTATCCGTACACCTGAAGGTACTTGTTTCAATGTGACGTGTGACACTGCTGTTGTGTACGGATTGCTACGAGGCCGGAAGTAGGCAATAGGTTGTCGCTCGACAACCTATTCGGATACTCGTCCATTGCCCGGACTGACCGACGATTCCGGTTGTGCGATCCCGGGTACCCGATGGGAACTGAAGGCTCGGTGATGGCCGTGATTCGGATCAAGGTGGCACTGGCGAACCTCGTCAGGATCTTGCTCGGCTGGTGGGGTGGGGCGAAATCGGCCTTGGGGCGCCTCGGTCGCAAAGCATTCCAACGGCTTCGAACGTTGTCCGCGACACTCGCGGGTGCTTTCGGAAAGCTTTCACAGGCAGTGCCAGGTGTGGTGCGCGGGCGAAGGTTCGGATTCTCCGGGCGCGCCAAGAAAGCGGGAAACGTTCCCGGGCGTCGTTCCAGTCGCGGAAGGGGCGCGGGTGGGGCAGGTGCGAATCACGGGAAGCGAATGAAACTCCTGGGCGGCAAGAGATAGTCGCGTGTTCGCCTCCGATCGGCCGAGGAATCCAGGGCGGAGGCGATTCTGAAAAACGGGGTTGATGTGAGAGAAGCAAGCGCCCCTCCGGGGCGGCGAAAGAAACAGCCCGGGGAAGTCATCGGCGATCGAAGTGGGCGGGATGAGTCCCGATCGCACCGAGATCTCGCATCGTCCGGGCGAGCCCGTAGGTTGCCGGCGATAGCGTCGGCGGAGTCGACCGCCGGAGACGTGGCCGATCGCAGTGGTGCGCCCGCTGAGGTCGGCGAGGGCATGGCAGTTGCGCTGGAGCGGTTGGAAAACAGCCTCTTGCGCCTCGTCCGCGCCGCGGTCGAAGCCTGCGTACAGCTCATCTCGACGAAGATCGAGAGAGTGGTCGGCAAACTCGCCGAACGCGCGGACAAGTCCGGGGCGGTGCCTGGGGCTGCCCTTCGGGCGGTGCGGGCAGCGCTCCTCGGGAAGAGTCCGGTCTGGGCGGCGATCAAGGGTGCAATAGCCGGAATGAGCTGGCAGACCAAACTCATCTTGGTGGCCGGAATGATCTTGTTTCCCATCCTGCTGGTCGTGTTGGGCGTGGTCCTCCTGTTGGTGCTGATCGTGCGTGCCGTTGTGGTGGCGTTCCGCGCGGCAACGCAGAGAGGTTGAGGCACTGCTTGATCGTGCCTCACCGGATCGAGCGATGCTTGAAGGTATGAACTCGCGAATGGCGTCCGGCTCCCTGCGGCAGAAGAATGGGTTGCAACCGTTAGCCCGCGTGGTGGCATCGCTGATTTGGAGCTCGAGACATGATAAAGATCAAGGCTTATCTGGCCACGCTCCTTGGCTATTTGCTGCGCTTCTGGGGCATGGCCAAGATCGCATTGCGCCCCGTTCGAAAGGTTGTCCAGGACGTGCTTAAAACCCGTGCGTCGAGGCGTCACGGCAAGCGCAGGTTTACCCGGAGGTCAAAGGTCCACGAGCGGCGGATGATGCTTTTGCGGCGCACGAGCATGGTGGCAGCGGGGAGCACAGCGGCGGCTGCCATGGCGTACGTCGTTTACCGCATGGTGCGTTCGTCGAAGGAACCGGAGGAACGTCCGCTCGGGCGGGAGGAAGTCCCCGAAGAGGCCGAAGCATCGACTGACGAGGGTGCTGGGCCGGCCGGGGAGACGTTCCCACCCGAGGACGCCATCCCGGCAGCCAGGGCAGCCGAAACGACTGGTGCTGGGAAGCGAGGTCGGCTGGCCCGGCTTCGTGGTTCCCGCTGACGGCCGGCGATTGCCGACCTTGCAGGAACCACGCGTTCGACCAGTGCTACCGAGACGCCTACGCGATCACGGTGCGGCTGCCATCGGATGAGACCGGCAGAAGCCCAGCGACGCCACGCCGTGCTACTTCTCGACGACGGTGACCCTGGCTGTTTCTCGTGGCGGCGCTTGTTCGGGTAGTTCCACACTCCCGCCTTGGTGAGTGCGGGTTTCACGAATCATGTCGCGGATCTCGCTCAAGAGCAGGGCTTGCGCCATCGTCGCCCAGTACAGCGCTTCATCCTTCGGCTTGATCTGTTCGGCGGCCGCTCGTGCCCGGGCAAGAGCTCGGTCCGGATCGGTGACGATCTTGCTGGTCTTGTTGTCCTTGGCCATGACCACGCCATACCCGCGGCTGCGATCATCAACACCGCCGCGGCGCGCCGTTTCCGTGATCGTGAAGTCGAGGAGGTCGGCCGGCGAAGGAAAGGAGGAGGGGAGGCGGTGTTGATGGCCAAGAAAGAGACCGGGAAGCGGAGTCGAGAGGACGTCAGCACGGAAGGGAGCTGGGCAACCACGTCGGGACGAGCCAGAGAGGCTGCACCGACAGCTGAGGTCGCCGAGACCGAGCACGGTCGCACGACGATCGCCGCTGGGGTGGTGCAGAAGATCGCTGCAATCGCCACTCGCGAAGTCTCGGGAGTGGCGGCACTCGGTGGGGGAGCGGCCCGGGCATTCGGCGCGATCCGGGAACGGATCCCTGGCTCGAGCGCTTCGCAAACGTCGGGGGTGGCGGTGGAGGTCGGGGGGAAGCAGGCTGCCATCGACCTGGACATCACCGTGGAGTACGGGTCCGCGCTGGTGGATCTGGCGCGGGCGGTGCGCCGCAACATCATCACCGCGGTGGAGCGCATGACCGGACTGCAGGTCGTGGAGGTCAACATCGCAGTCACCGACATCCGCCTGCCCGGTGAGGAGAAAGCCCCCGCGCCCACCCGAGTCGAGTGACGACATCCGTCGGGCCGGGAGCACAGAACACAGGGACTGACGACCACCTGGAAGGGCGCGCGTGGCGCCGGCCGTCCTCGAATGACACTGACGGGAGCGGTTCGTGTCCTGCGATTCGTCCGCAGACCATTGACAGTTGTACGTGGGGGCTGTGTCCTGCAGCACAGGCGGGGCAAGCGAACCAGCTCCTGCAGTACGGGTTCGCCGGCGTTGATACGACTTGCTGACCGGGGGGTCCGCTTGTTCCCGGCCAACGCTGTGAGGGAGGAGCGTTCCGGTGAAGGCTGCCACCGTGGTGCCCGGAAAGCCGGAGCTGTCGGCGGTCACCGAGCTGCCCGATCCCGTTCCACAGCCGGGCGAGCTACTCGTGCGAGGACTGCTGGTGGGGTTCTGCCGCATTGATCGTGATGTCACCGAACACGCGCATGGTGCCTTGCCACCGGGGCAAGACCGCATGGTCCTCTTCCACGAATCCGTCGGCCAGGCGGTCCACGCTCCTGCGATCAGCGGATTCCAGGATGGCGACTACGTGGTCGGTGTCGTCCGGCGTCCGGACCCGGAGCCGTGCGAGGCGTGCGCCGCCGGGCAGTGGGACTTCTGCCTCAACGGTGAGTACACCGAACGCGGCATCCGGGGCCTGGACGGATTCGGTGCTCAGCTATGGACCGTCGAGCCCCAGTTCGCGATCAAGGTCAGTCCTGGGCTCGGCGCTCTGGGCGTGCTGACCGAGCCCGCATCGGTGGTGGCCAAGGCGTGGGAGCAGGTCGACATGATCGGTCGACGCGCCTACTTCGCTCCCCACCGCGCGCTGGTGACCAGGGCTGGACCGATCGGCCTGCTCGCCGCGCTGCTAGGCGTCCAGCGCGGCTTGGAGGTGCATGTCCTCGACCAGGTCGCCGAGGGACCGAGACCCGATCTGGTCCGTGCACTGGGCGCCACCTACCACACCTCGCTGGACGATCTGCGTTGCGAACCGGACGTCGTGATCGAGACGACCGGATCCGGCAGGCTGGTGTTCGAGGTGCTGCAGCACACCGCGCGCAACGCCATCACCGTGCTGACCGGTCTCGCGGGCCACCACCGCACCATGCCCTTCCCCGCGGAGGCAGCGATCGACAACGAGTTGATGCTGGACAACGACGTCGTTGTGAGCAGCGTGAACGCCAACCTGCGCCACTACAAACAGGCCGTGCAGGCGTTGGCCGCCGCAGATCGGAACTGGCTGGAATCCTTGATCAGCCGCCGGATCCCGTTGCGCAACTGGACCGACGTCTTCGACACGGGACCTGACGAGGTGAAGGTCGTCGTAGATCTCCAAGCCTGACACCCGTCCGGGACGGAGGGGCCGAACAGCCGGCACGCGTCCGCTCTGTCGACTGTGGATCCGATCGGCGATGCGTCGAGCGGAAACTGCTTGCATGGCTGGACGGTCGCTGCTCACCGGCGCAGGTGAGCAGATCTCGGTACCGGTCGGCCTCGAGCGCCGTCTCCAGGCGTGATGGCAAGCACTCCCCGAGGGGCTTCGGGATGCGATGACTCGTTCGACCCGTAAGCTGGTCTGTCTGCCCTGGGCGGGTCATCGGAGTACGCGCCCGGACTACTGCGGAGCGAGACAGTGATTTCACGTCCTGTTCGGAGTTGCGACATCTCACGGGACCTGCCATGCGGCGGGGCACAGGGCAACGGATCGTCGGCAGGGCGGCGCCTTCGGTGACTCTGACAGCAGCAGGTGAACAGCTCGTCCCGTCCGCATCTCCGGAAACCGCTGCCAGCGCGGTGTTCTGGTCGGACTTCGCACCCGATCAGCGCACCCTGGTCGAAGTTCTCGACAGCACGGCCCGTCGATTCCCGGACGCCCCGGCGATCGACGACGGCACCACGGTGCTCAGCTACGGCCGCCTGACCGCCGAGATCGACGTCGTGCGGCGGCGGCTCGCCGAAGCCGGCATCGGCGTCGGCGACCGGGTCGGAATCCGGATTTCCTCCGGCACCGCGGAACTCTACGTCTCGATCTTGGGCGTGCTGGCCGCCGGCGCCGCCTACGTTCCGGTGGACGCGGACGACCCCTACGAGCGTGCCGAACTCGTGTTCGGCGAAGCCGAGGTCTGCGCCGTGCTCTCCGACGAGGGCTCGTTCGCGCTGCGCCGCGAGCCGCTCGGGCGCCCGGGCGAACCATCGCCCGCCGACGACGCCTGGATCATCTTCACCTCCGGTTCGACCGGGAAGCCGAAGGGCGTGGCGGTGAGCCACGCCGCCGCCGCGGCCTTCGTCGACGCCGAAGCCGGCCTGTTCCGCACCGAGGAACCCATCGGCCCCGGGGACCGGGTGCTGGCCGGGCTGTCCGTGGCGTTCGACGCCTCGTGCGAAGAGATGTGGCTGGCCTGGCGGCACGGGGCCTGCCTGGTGCCCGCGCCGCGCGCCCTGGTGCGCACCGGTGTCGACCTCGGTCCCTGGCTGGTGGCGCGGCACATCAGCATCGTGTCGACGGTGCCGACGCTGGCCGCGCTGTGGCCGGTCGAAGCGCTGGAAGAGGTTCGGCTGCTCATCTTCGGCGGCGAGGCGTGCCCGCCGGAGCTCGCCGAACGACTCGCCGTCGAAGGCCGCGAGGTCTGGAACACCTACGGGCCCACGGAAGCGACCGTCGTCGCCTGCGCCGCCCGGCTCACCGGCGAAGGGCCGGTGCGGATCGGATTGCCGTTGGCGGGCTGGCAACTCGCGGTCGTCGACGAGCGCGGCGAGCCGGTCGCGATGGGCGACACCGGCGAGCTGATCATCGGTGGCGTCGGCCTCGCCCGGTACCTGGACGCGGGCAAGGACGCCGAGAAGTTCGCGCCGCTGCCGTCGCTCGGCTGGTCGCGGGCCTACCGCAGCGGTGACGTGGTGCGGGCCGAGCCCGAAGGGCTGCTGTTCGTCGGTCGGGCCGACGAACAGATCAAGCTCGGTGGCCGCCGCATCGAACTCGGTGAGGTGGACGCGGTGCTGCAGGCCCTGCCCGGCGTTGCCGGGGCGGCCTCCGCCGTGCAGACCACCGCCGCCGGGAACCAGATCCTCGTCGGCTACGTGGTGCCCCGTGCCGAGTCCGAGGCGACGTTCGACCACGACCACGCGGTGCGGCGGCTGCAGGAGCAGCTGCCCGCCGCGCTGGTGCCGCTGCTCGCGGTCGTGTCCGACCTGCCGACTCGCACCTCCGGGAAGGTGGATCGGGCCGCGCTGCCGTGGCCGCTGCCCACCGCCGGCGGCGATCCGGCCGCGAGGTCGGCGATGTCGTCGACCGAGGCGTGGCTCGCGGAGGGCTGGGCGGAGATCCTCGGCGTGGAGGTGACCGACCCCGCCGCGGACTTCTTCGCGACCGGCGGCGGCAGCCTCACCGCCGCCCAGCTGATCGCGCGCATCCGGATGCGCCACGCCCAGGTGTCGGTCGCCGACATCTACCAGCACCCGACGCTCGGTGCGCTGGCCGCGCACCTCGACGCGCTGGAGGCGATGACCGAGACCTCACGGCGCGTCGTCCGGCCGACGCCGCGGCTGACCGGGCTGTGGCAGGCCCTGATCATGCTGCCGCTGCTGGCCATCGTCGGGCTGCGCTGGACTACGGTGCTGGCGGCGCTGACCAACGTGCTGGCGTGGACCGGATCCGCGTCGTTCGCGCCGACGGTGTCGTGGTGGTGGATCGCCGCGGCGTGGCTGGTCCTGTTCAGCCCCGCGGGCCGGATCGCGTTGTCGGCCGGTGGCGCGCGACTGCTGCTCGCCGGGGTTCGCCCGGGCACCTACCCGCGCGGCGGAAATGTCCACTTGAGACTGTGGACCGCCGAGCGGCTCGCCGAGTTCAGCGGCGCGGCGGGCGTGTCCGGCGCCTCCTGGATGACCCACTACGCGCGGGCGCTGGGCGCCAAGGTCGCCAAGGACGTCGACCTGCACTCGCCGCCGCCGGTCACCGGCATGCTCAAGATCGGCAAGGGCGCGGCCGTCGAACCCGAGGTCGACCTCGCCGGTCACTGGGTCGACGGCGACGAGGTGCACATCGGCAAGCTCCGGATTGGGGCCGGTGCGCGCGTCGGCGCGCGCAGCACGCTGATCCCCGGCGCCCGGATCGGCAAGTCCGCGGAGATCGCGGCCGGCTCCACGGTGCGCGGCTCGGTGCCGGCGGAGCAGCGGTGGGCCGGCTCACCGGCCGTCCCGGTGCGCGAAGCGGGCCGCACCTGGCCGTCGAGCCGGCCGCCCCGCTCGCAGGTGTGGGCCTCGGTCTACGGGATCACCTCGGTGCTGCTCGGGCTGCTGCCGGCGCTGGCGGCACTGCCTGGCGTCGTGGTGCTCGGCCTCGCGCTCGGTGGTGCACCCGATCTCGGCTCGGCGCTGACCCGGGCGCTGCTGGCGGTGCCCCTGGCGAGCGCGTGCTACCTCGTTGCCTACGCGGTGCTGGTGCTGGTGAGCGTGCGCGCGCTGAGCATCGGCATGCGCGAGGGCTACCACCCGGTGCACGGCCGCATGGCGTGGCAGGTGTGGGCGACCGAACGCCTGATGGACATGGCCCGCATCGGCCTGTTCCCGTTGTACGCCAGCCTGTTCACGCCGGTGTGGCTGCGGCTGCTCGGTGCCAAGGTCGGTCGCGACGTGGAAGCCTCCACCGTGCTGGCGCTGCCGAAGATGACGAAGGTCGCCGACGGCGCCTTCCTCGCCGACGACACCATGGTCGCCACCTACGAGCTCGGCGGTGGCTGGCTGCACGTGGCCCCGGCCCGCATCGGCAAGCAGGCCTTCCTCGGGAACTCGGGCATGACCGCGGCAGGGCGTTCGGTGCCCAAGCGCGGCCTGGTCGGGGTGCTGTCCTCGACGCCGCGCAAGGCCAAGAAGGGCTCGTCCTGGCTGGGCATGCCGCCGATGCCGCTGCGCCGTTCCATCGACGAGGCCGACGCGAGCCGGACGTTCGCCCCGCCGCTGCGGCTGAAGATCGCCCGCGCGGTGGTCGAGCTGTTCCGGTTCGTGCCGGTGGCTCTCAGCGTGGCGCTGGCGGTGCTGGTGCTGGGGGCGCTGGCGTTCCTGCACGCCGAAGGCGGGCTGTGGCTGGCGGCGTTGCTGGCCGGGCCGGTATTGCTCGCCGCGGGCCTGCTGGCGTGCGCCGTCACGACCGCCGTGAAGTGGCTGCTGGTCGGGCGCTACCGGGCGGACGAACGCCCGCTGTGGAGCTCCTTCGTGTGGCGGACCGAGCTCGCGGACATGTTCGTGGAGGTGCTGGCCGTCCCGTGGCTGATCGGCTCGGTCGGCGGGACGCCGCTGCTGACGGCGTGGCAGCGCAGCATGGGCGCGAAGATCGGCCGCGGGGTGTGGCTGGAGACCTACTGGCTGCCCGAGTCGGACCTGGTGCGGCTCGGCGACGGCGCATCGGTCAACCGCGGTTGCGTGGTGCAGACCCACCTCTTCCATGATCGGGTCATGCGGTTGGACGAGGTGCGCCTGGACGCCGGCGCTACGCTGGGCCCGCACGGAATCGTGCTGCCCGGTGCGAGCATCGGCGCGCACACCACCATCGGCCCCGGGTCGCTGGTGACCCGGGGAGACGAGGTGCCCGCGCACTCGCGGTGGCTCGGCAACCCGATCTCGACGTGGCGGAAAGCGGGAGGACGTCGCCGGTGAAGCCTGGTGCTGACCAGTCGGGTGCGGCGGCACCGGGAGCGGATCGGTCGACGGATTCCTACCTGCCCGAGCACGGCAACGGCGGCTATCGCGTCGAGCACTACGACCTGGACCTGGAGTACCAGGTCGGCCCGAACCGGCTCGCCGGGCAGGCGACGATCTCGGCGGTGGCGACGCAGGCCCTGTCGCGGTTCAGCCTGGACCTCGCCGACCTGCGGGTTCGCCGGGTGCTCGTGGACGGCCGGCCCGCCAAGTTCACGCACGGCGGCGGGAAGCTCCGGATCAAACCGGCGCGTCCCGTCGCCGCGGCGGCGGAATTCCGGGTGGACGTCCGGTATTCGGGCAATCCGCGGCCGATTTCCGGCCGGTGGGGCGAGATCGGCTGGGACGAGCTGACCGATGGCTCCCTGGTCGCCGCCCAGCCGGTCGGCGCGCCGTCGTGGTTTCCCTGCAACGATCACCTCGCGGACAAGGCGGCCTACCGGATCTCGTTCACCACGGCCTCGCCGTACTCGGTGCAGGTGACCGGGAACATGGTGTCGCGGCAACGCCGCGGCAGCACCACGACCTGGGTCTACGAGCGGCCGGAACCTACCGCGACGTACCTGATGAGCATCCAGGTCGGCCAGTACACCGACGTGGAGCTGGCCGGTGGGCCGGCGCCGCAGCGGGCGGCGATCCCCGCGCGGCTGGGCGAGCTCTTCGCCGCGGATTTCGCGCGGCACGGCCAGATCATGGACGTGCTGCAGCGGCTGTTCGGCCCTTACCCGTTCGGCGAGTACGTCGTCGTGGTCACCGACGACGACCTGGACGAACCGGTCGAGGCGCAGGGCATGTCGATCTTCGGCGCGGGCCACCTGGACGGCCGGCGCACGAACGAGCGGCTCGTCGTGCACGAGCTGGCGCACCAGTGGTTCGGCAACAGCGTCACGATCGCGGACTGGCGGCACATCTGGCTCAACGAGGGTTTCGCCACCTACGCCGAATGGTTGTGGTCGGAGTACTCGGGCGGCCCGTCGGCCCAGCAGCACGCGGCGAACTGGCACGCGCACATCGCCGCAGGTCCGCCGGATCTCCGGATCGCCGATCCGGGCGTGGCCAGGATGTTCGACGAACAGGTCTACAAGCGCGGCGCGCTGACGCTGCACGCGCTGCGCCGCGAACTGGGCGACGAGCCGTTCTTCGAGCTGCTGCGTAAGTGGGTCGCCGACCACCGGCACGGCACGGCGACCACGGCGGACTTCAGGGCGCTGGCCGACGAATTCGCGGACCGGTCGCTCGCCGGGTTATTCACGAGCTGGCTGGACAGCACCGAGTTGCCGCCGCTGCCGCGCTGAGACCGCCGACGACGCAGCACCGCATCCCGCGTCGGGCGAGCCCGGCCGGAGGCTACGACGACGAAGTCGGCGATCCCGCACACCTGGCCTGACAAGAGCTTCGGCATGAGCTGGTGGCGAAGCATGACCGACCTCGACGACTAGGCCCGCGAGGACATCCTCGGTGCGGCGACGCGCTACCTGTCGTCGCTACCACGAGGTCACCGTTGTGGCGGCCGACGAGCAGCACTTCGAATACCTCGGCTGCCTACTCAAAAGCGGCCGGGATCGAGGCCTGAGCCCGCCGACTGACGGGGGACCGACACCGCGCCCTCGTCTGACGTTCACCCATCCTTGCGGGCCGATTCGTTGTGCTCAGGGCGCGATACCGGTTGTGTGGTGGCAGAACTTCCTGAGACGCAGATTCGAGGTTCCCGCTGCGATGGTCGCCACCGAACCGTCCGGGTCGACGCCCCAACCGCTGCTGGCCGGCCGCAGGCCGCTGGCCCCGCACCTGTCGGTGTACGTATTCATTCTCCTGCCGTTCCTGGCGCTGGTGGCGGCGGTGCCGCTGGCGTGGGGGTGGGGGCTGCGCTGGTGGGACGCGCTGCTCGCGGCCGGCTGGTACGCGTTCACCATCCTCGGCGTGACGGTGGGCTACCACCGCTACTTCACGCACGGCGCGTTCCGCGCCAAGCGCTGGTTGCGCATCGCGCTGGCGGTCGCGGGCAGCATGGCGGTCCAGGGGCCGATCCTGCACTGGGTGGCCGATCACCGCCGCCACCACGCTTTCGCCGACAGGGAAGGCGATCCGCACTCGCCGTGGGCGTTCGGCACGTCTCCCGCCGCGCTGGCGCGCGGGTTCTGGCACGCGCACATGGGCTGGATCTTCGAGCGGGACCTGACGAACCAGCGGCGGTTCGCGCCCGACCTGCTGGCCGACTCCGACATCCGGTTGGTGCACCGGTTGTTCGGGCCGCTGACGGTGGCGACGTTCGCCCTGCCCGCGCTGTGCGGCGGCGTGATCACGGGGACCTGGTGGGGCGCCGCGACGGCGTTCTTCTGGGCCGGGCTGGTGCGGGTGGCCCTCCTGCACCACGTGACGTGGTCGGTGAACTCGATCTGCCACCTGGTCGGGGATCGCCCGTTCCGCAGCCGCGACAAGGCGGGCAACTTCTGGCCGCTAGCGGTGCTGAGCATGGGGGAGTCGTGGCACAACCTGCACCACGCCGACCCGACGTGCGCCCGGCACGGGGTCCGGCGCGGCGAGATCGACATCTCGGCCCGGGTGATCTGGATCTTCGAAAGGCTCGGCTGGGCCTCCCACGTCCGCTGGCCGACCCCGCGACGCCTCGCCCGCCTGGCGGCCGACCGCTGAATCAACGTCCTGTGTGGACCGTCGCTGCGGATCTGAACTTTCACCGGCCCTGGGGGTCTTTTCAGAATCGTGCGCGGACAGGTGCGGAGCGTGGCGTCTGGGACACGGGGCGTCGTTTTCGCGCGAAACCGGCGCTCTGCGTGAGGGCTGGATGACGTTTTCGCGCGAAACCGGCGCTTCATGTGGGGGAGGGATGGCGGTTTCGCGCGAAATCGCCGTCGGCGCCGGGCGCATGTCGAGACCTGGGCTCGTGCGCCGGAAAACCGCTGGCCGGGGTGGTCGTCGTGCGGCCAGACTGCAGGCGTGGTCGTACTGGAGGAGAGCGCGCGGGCGCCGGGCCGGGCGTGGGCGACGGGTCTGAGCCTGACCTCGTGGGTGCTGTTCGCGAGTTCCGGCCCGCTGGCCAAGGCGGTGATGGCGGCGGGCTGGTCCCCGGCCGCGGTGACCTCGGTGCGGATCGCGCTGGCTGCGGTGCTGCTGGTGCCGGTGGTCGCGGTGCTGCGGCCGCGGGCGCTGCGGTTCCGCCGCGCCGACCTGTGGCTGCTGCTCGGCTACGGCCTGCTCGGCGTCGCCGGGGTGCAGCTGTTCTTCTTCCTGGCCGTGGCCCGGGTCCCGGTCGGGGTGGCGATGGTGCTGGTCAACCTGGCTCCCGCGCTGGTCGCGCTGTGGGTGCGGGTGGTGCGGCGCACCCGGTTGCCGGGGCTGGTGTGGCTGGGCATCGGGCTGGCCGTGGCCGGATTGGTCCTGGTCGCGGAGATCTGGCAGGGATCCGAGTTGGACCTGCTCGGTGTCGCCGCCGGGCTGGCCGCGGCGATCTGCTCGGCCGGGTACTTCCTGCTCGGCGAGCGCGGCGCGAGCAGGTACGACTCGTTCGGCCTGACCGCGGCCGGGCTGGCGATCGGGGCGGTGGTGGTGGCCGTGGTCGCCGCGCCGTGGACGTTGCACTTGAGCTCGCTCACCGCCCCCGCGGTGCTCGGCGGGCTGCAGGCTCCGGTGTGGCTGGCACTGCTGGTGCTGGCAGTGGTCGGCACCGCGCTGCCCTACCTGGCCGGGCTGCGGGCGCTGCGCTATCTGCCTTCGGCCCTGGCCAGCGTGCTGGCCCTGGTGGAACCGCTGGTCGCCGCAGGACTCGCCTGGCTGCTGCTCGGCCAAGAGCTCAGCCCGACGCAACTGGCCGGAGCGGCGGTACTGCTCGCCGGCGCGGTGCTGGTGCAACTGGCCGACCCGAACCCGCTCCCGGACGACTCCATCTCGTGCAGACCTGGCTGACCGCTGGTGAGTCGAGATGCCGGCGGCATGTCCCAAGTGGACTGATCAGGGCTCCTCGTCGGCCGGGTCGGGTAGTGTCCAGCGGTCTTCTCGGCAGGGTTGGATGTATCCGTAGTAGTAGGCGTAGCCGATCGCGAGGATGGCGAGCGTGATCGATACCAGGATCCGGTCGCTGACCAGGTTTTCGTAGACGACCACCACCATCATCGCCAGGAGCAGCAGCGGGGGCAGCGGCCAGCCGGGCATCCGGTAGGCCGCTCGGCGGGTGCGGCCGCGGATCCGGCCTACCAGGCTGCGCGGAACGCGATCTGGACGGGCATTGAAGCGGCGCGCCATCACTGCTGCCGGGCAACGACTTCCGCCGTCCTAGAAGTCCGGGTTGCTGGCGTCCTTCCAGGTTCGAGGAACGACGACGTGGAGAGCGTTGCGCGCGACCGAGAAGCGTTGCGGCGTGCTATCGACGAGTTCACCATCGACGTTGATCGGGAGGTCGGGTCCGGTCGACACGTCGACCCGCTTGGTGCGGAAGTGACGGACGTGCTCGCTGTCGAGCGCACCGCGTTTGAGATCACGCGCGGCGACGATCAGGTCGTGGAGGCTGCCGTGCCGCATGACGGATATGTCCAGCGTCGCGTCGTCGATCCCGGCGTCGTGCGCCGCGAGCTGCCCGCCGCCGAAGTAGCGGCCGTTGGCGATCGAGAGTTGCAGCAATCCGTGGTGTTCCTGCGGCTCGTGGTCTCCGTCGGGGAACGTCAGATGCGCCGAGAACGGTCGGTGTCGCAGCAGTGCCTTGACAGTAGCCACCGGGTATGCCAGTACGCCGGTCCATCTCTTCAGCGTCGGCGACATCGCCTCGGCCACGCCCGCGCCGAGACCGACCGATGCGCGGTTGACGTAGTAGTTGTTTCCGCAGAGGCCGAGGTCGATGTCGACCACTTTGCCGTGTGCGATGGTGCGGCACGCGTGGTCGAGGTCCGTGGGAATGTGCAGGGTGCGTGCGAAGTCGTTGGCGGTGCCCAGCGGCAGCAGGCCCAACGGCACTCCGCGGTGTGCGAGCACGTCGACCACCGAGCTGACGCTGCCGTCACCGCCACCGAGGATGATCAGATCGTGGCCCGCGTCCACGGCCGAGTTCACGGTTTCCGGGAGCCGGGCCGGATCGTGCAGCGGAAAGGTCGAGTGCAGGGGCATGCCCAGGCTGCGCAGGTTCTCGACCGCCCGCACGTATGCCTTGGCGCCCGTGCGGGCCCGTGCATTGACCACCAGGGCTGCTCGCGTGGTGGAACCGTCGGTTGGAATGACCGCTCCTCACGAGAAGAACTTGCCTGCACCTTCAGTGTAAAGGCATCCGGCGCGGGACTCATCTGCGCTCCGGGTGCGCGGATGACCCTCTGCGTGACTTCCGGCCGACCGCGAAGTAGATCGCGCTCAGCACGATGAAGAACGGCACGCCCGCCCACCAGGCGACCGCCAGGTCGTCGATGAACGCCGTGGACACCAGGACCGCCGCCAGGAACAGGATCGCTGCGATCGCAGTGACCGGTGCGCCGCGCAGGCGGACCTTCGGCAGCGGTAGGCCCGCAGCGGCGCGGGTTCGCCGGAACGCCAGGTGCGTGACGAGGATGAGGATCCACACCGCCAGGGCGCCGAAGATGGACAACCCGAACAGCACCAGGTACGCGGCGTTGCCCTGCGCGGCCGACAGCGCGGTGGCGACGAGCAGCCCGGCCGCGCTGAGCAGCAGCGCGTTGCGCGGCACGCCGCCCTTGCTCAACTTGGCGGTCCAGCGCGGCGCGTAGCCGTGCCCGGCGAGGGAGTGCAGCATCCTGGTGCACAGGTAGAGGTTCGTGTTCGCGCTGGAGAGCGCCGCGGTCAGCACCACGAAGTTCATCACCAGCGCGGCGAACGGGATTCCCGCCGCGCCGAAGACCGTCACGGAAGAAACGTAGCGCGGATGCCCCGTTCTTTACGGCGGGGGGAAGGAAATCGACTCTGTGTTTGAGTCGACCGGTCAAACTGCGGGGCGGGCTTGCTGTTCGATGTACTGGCGCACCACGGAAATCGGTGTGCCACTGACCGACCCGGCGAAGTACGAGCCCGACCACAACCGGGCACCTTTCCAGTAAGCGAACCGCAGGTCTTCGCACTCCTTGCGCAACAACCGGGAGGATACTCCATCGAGGGAGTTGACCAGTTTCGACACCGCGACCTTGGGTGGGAAGCTGACGAGCAGATGCACGTGGTTGGCTTCGCCGTTGAACCCCTCGAGTTTGGTTTCGAAGTCGCCGCACACCTCCCGCATGATTTCTTCCATGCGGGTCAGGTGTGTGTTGGTGAAGGCGAGGTGCCGGTACTTCGTGACGAAAACCAAGTGAGCATGCATGAGGAAAACTACGTGTCTGCCTGTACGGAATTCGCCGTCGGTAGTCATAAATCAAATGCTGTGATGATCCACATGGCAGTGGCAGCGAAGACCGAGGAGGCCGGGCACGCTCGGTACGCCTATCGACTTCGCTTATCGCCGACCTCCCGGCGTGCGCTGCTGGCCGAGTGGGATCGGTGCCGGTGGTTATGGAACCAGTGCGTGGCCACCTCCCGTCAGGCGCACCGTGCGGGCGAGGAATGCGGTCCCGCGCACCTGGACAAGCTGCTGACTGGATGGCGGAGGGAACACGACTGGCTGAGTGCTGGCGGTTCGGTTCCGCAGCAGCAGATCATTCGTGACTTTGCCAAGTCCCGCGCCAAGGCGTTGAAGGACGTCAAGGCCCGGTTGCCGATCCGGCAGCGGGTGGGGATGCCGCAGTTCAAGAAAAAGGAGCTGGCGCGTCCGAGCTTGAACTACACGCTGCGCGGGTTCCGGATCAAGGACGGTCGCCTGCACCTGGCGGGTGGCATCGTGTGCACGGTGGTGTGGTCCCGCGAGCTTCCCTCCGCACCGTCGTCGGTGCGTGTGTACCAGGACGCCCAGGGGCACTGGTATTGCTCGTTCGTGGTCGCGACCGAGGTGCAGTCGTTGCCGGAAACCGGTCAGGTGATCGGCGTCGACTGGGGTGTGGCCGAGATCGCTACGACCACATCCGTTGCCCACGATCTTCCGCATGTCGAGCACGGCAAGCGCGCGGCGGTGAAGCTGGCCCGCTACCAGCGGATGATGGCCCGGCGTCGGCCGGCGAAGGGAAAGCCCGCTTCACAGGGATATCGCAAAGCCAAACGCCAGGCCGCGAAAGCGCACGCGAAGGTCGCCCGCCAGCGTCAGGACACGGCCCGTAAATGGGCCATGCGCGTGGTGACCGACCACGATGCGATCGCGGTGGAGGACTTCCGCCCGAAATTTCTCGCGAAGACCGCGATGGCCAAGAAAGCGGCTGATGCTGCGATCTCGGCCACGAAAAACGAACTGATCATGATGGGGCGCAAGCACGGCCGACTGGTGGTGCTTGTCGATCCGAAGCACAGATACCCGATCCGGCGACGGACGGCACCGCCTCGCATCCACCAGAGCGATGGATGCGGGCATCGGACCGTCCAGGTCCGACCGCGGGATCCCGGGGCGTGAGGAACCCCGACCTCACATCACCGGACCACACACACGATGCGTCGACGCCGGATGCGGAGCGAACGCGGGGAACCAGTGTGCCCACCACCGGTCGGGGCAGGCGGCTGAGCCTGAACAACTCATGCTCAGTCTTTAGGAACGGTCACCGATACCAGGAAGTGGCGTGCTGCTCACGGCGTTGGGCACAATGGAGGTCGATTCGCCCGATAGCGGGAGATTTGCTCGAGCTGGAGCAGAGCGCTGGGTTGAGGAGCCATCGGTCCCCGGTGACCAACCGATATGCCGTCTATTTGACGTCCGTCAAGAATCAGTTGGTGTCAGTGGCCGCGGAATGCTTCGACGAGCCACCAGGCGCCTTCGCCCGGGGCGATCTTGGCGTCGATCAGCAGCGGCGTGGCACGCGGTCCGTTCAGCCAGTCGCGCACCGGCGCGAGGTCGGCTTCGGAGCGCACCGTGAGCCCGGTGCAGCCGAAGCCGCGCGCGGCGGCGGCGAGGTCGGTGTCCGGGAACTCGACGGTGTCCAACCGGTGGCCGTCCGGGCCGAAGTGGTGGACTTCCGCGCCGTAGGCGTGGTCGTTGTAGACCACGATCACCATCGGCAGTCCCAGCCGGGCCGCCGTTTCGAGTTCGGCGATGCCCATCAGCGCGCCGCCGTCGCCGAGCGCGGCGACCGGCAGCCGGTCCGGGCGGGCCAGCGCGGCGCCGATGGCGGTGGCCAGGCCGAGGCCGATGGACTGGAAGGCCTGGGTGAAGCAGAAGCCCTGCTCGTCGGGGACCCGCAGGAACATGCTCGGGTAGCCCATGAAGTTGCCGGAATCCACCGCCAGCACCCGCTCTTCGGGCAGCAGCGCGTCCAGGGCGATGGTCAGCGCGCGCGGGTCGATGGCGTCCGGTGTGGACTCGTCGGCGAATGCCACGTCGCGCCAGGAACCGGCGCTCGCGATCCGTTCCCGCACCCCGGGATCGCGGTAACCGGCGAGCCGGGTGCCGCGGTCGGTGAGTTCGGCCCGGGCCGCCTCGGCGGTCGCGGCGACGTCGCCGAGCACCCCGAGGTCGACCGGGCGGTGCGCGCCGATCGCCTCGCTCTCGACGTCGACCTGCACCAGCGCGGACCCGGGGCCGATCAGGTTGCCGTGCCGCGTGGTCCACATGTTCAGCGCGGTGCCCCAACCGACGATGAGGTCCGCACCGGAGATCAGCTCGGCGGTCAGCGGCGTGGCGAAACCGCCGGAGACGTCCAGCGACCACGGGTCGTCGTGGAACAGGCCCCGCGCCACCGCCGAGGTGGCCAGCAGCGCCCCGCAGTCCTCGGCCAGCGCCCGCAGCTCGGGGCCGGCGTGCCGGGCACCGCGACCGGCGATGAAGACCGGGCGTTGCGCGGCGACCAGCCGGTCGGCCAGCTCCCGCACCGCGGCGGCGGACGGCGCGACCGGGTTCAGCGCCGGGGGCTGCGGGACGTGCGGCTCGCCGTCGAACTCCGCCGCCTGGACGTCCAGCGGCAGGTTCAGCACCACGGTCCGCCTGCACTCGGTGGCCAGCCGGAACGCCCGCACCACGTCGTCGACGGCGGTGGCCGCGCCGTGCACCCGCTCCGCGCGGGCGCCGACGGCGGTGGCCAGCGCATCCTGGTCGATCCGGAAGTTCGAGCGGATGGCGGCGGAGGCCGTTTCCGCGGCGAGCACGAGCAGCGGGGTCCGGCTCTTGGCCGCTTCGGTGATGCCGGTGAGCGCATTGGTCAGCCCGCAGCCCTGGTGCACCGAGAGCACCCCGAGGCGGCCACTGGTGCGCGCATATGCGTCGGCCATCGTCGCCGCGCCGCCCTCGTGGCGGGCGGCCACGAACCGCGCACCCGCGGCGACCAGCGCGTTGGTGACGTGGAAGTTGCCGCTGCCGACGACGCCGAAGACGTGGTCGGCACCCAGCGCGGCCACCGTGCGGCCGACGACCTCGGCGACGTTCATCGCGTTCCCTCCTACCGGTGGGTCAGTCCTGCTCGATCAGCGCCAGGACCCGCGTCGGGCTGCCGGAGCCGTTGACGATCGGCAGCGGCGCGGCGATCAGTACCACTCCGGTGGGTGGCAGCAGCGCGAGGTTCTGCAGCTGGGTGAGTCCGTACTTGCCGGCGCCGAGCAGCAACGAGTGGCAAGGGAAGGCCGGTTCGAAGGTGGGCGCCAGCCCGGCGTCGGTGCCCACCGTCTCCACGCCGATGCCGATCAGGGCGCTCTCCTCGGCCAGCCAGCGGGCGCAGTCCGGCGAGATCCCCGGGGTGTGCGAGCCGCTGTCGTCGGCGTTGAGGAACTCCGCCTGATCGCCGCTGCGCGCGTCCCAGCCGGTCCGCATCAGCAACCAGCCGCCCTCGGGCAGGGGGCCGTGCGCGGATTCCCACTCGCGGATGTGCTCGGTCTCCAGCAGGAAGTCCGGGTCGTCGGCGACTTGCGCGGAGCAGTCCAGCACCGCGGCCGGGCCGATCATCTGCCGGGGCGGGACCGAGGCGACGTCGAGGCCGTCGCGGCCGGTGATCCAGTGCACCGGCGCGTCGAAGTGGGTGCCGGTGTGCTCCCCGGTGTGGATGTTGTTCCAGTACCAGGCGGGACCGCGGTCGTCGAACCGGCTGATCTCCTCCAGGCTGAAGCCGATGGTGTTGGCGAACGGCTCCGGTAGCCGCAGGACGGGCACGTCGGACGTCAGGGGCGCGGTCAGGTCGATGACGCTGATCCGGCCGGACGTCAGCGCCCGCAGCAGTTCGTCGAGGACGGCCACGTTCTTCGCCTCCGGATTCCGGGAACTTCGACGACGTGCGGGATCCTACTTCGCGCCCGGGGCGTTGCCAATGCGCCGGGATTTCGTCCGGTACGGCGGGGAATTCGGGTGCGGCACTGTGGATCGAGTCGGCCCGCGCGACCGCTGTTATCGTGTTCACGTGACGACGGACATCGTGACGGATGGCGCATCGGTGGGCGATGCCGTGGTGAGCGAGATGACCGGCCGCGGCATGCAGCCCAGGCAGCTGATCGTCACCCTCTACGGCCTGTACGCGCGGGAGGCCGGTGGCTGGCTGTCGGTGGCGTCGTTGGTGCGGCTGCTCGCCGATCTCGGCGTCGACGAGCCCGCGGTGCGCTCGTCGATCTCGCGGCTGAAGCGGCGCGGCATCCTGCTGGCCGAGCGGCGCGGCGGGGCGGCGGGCTACGAGCTGTCCGGTGCCGCGCTGGAGATCCTGCGCGAAGGCGACGAGCGGATCTTCCGCCGCGAGCGCGCCACCCTCACCGATGGGTGGGTGCTGGCGGTGTTCTCGGTCCCGGAGTCCGAACGGCAGAAGCGGCACGTGCTGCGCACCCAACTGACGCGCCTGGGCTTCGGCACCGCCGCGCCGGGGGTGTGGATCGCCCCGGCCGACCTGCGCGAAGCGGCGAGCAGCGTCCTGCAGCGCTACGAGCTGGCCGGTTACGCGGATCTGTTCCACGCCGAGCACCTCGCCTTCGGCGATCTGCGGACCAAGGTTGCCCAGTGGTGGGACTTGGAGCAGCTGCAGGAGCTCTACGGCGAGTTCATCGGGGTGCACCAGCCGGTGCTGCGGCGGTGGCGGCGCCGCCGGTCGCCGCGCGGGCCGGAGGCCTTCGCCGACTACGTGCGCGTGCTCACCGACTGGCGCCGCTTGCCTTACCTGGACCCCGGGCTGCCCGCCGAGCTGCTGCCGAAGGACTGGAACGGGGCGGTGGCCGCGGAGGTGTTCTTCGAGCTGAAGGCCCTGCTGGAGCGGCAGGCCCACGACCACGTCGACGCCGTCACGGCGCGCTGACCGCTTCGGCGGGGATCGCGGCGGTGCCCTTGATCTCGACCAGCGCCTCGGCGTCCCAGAGGCGCTGCACGCCGATCCCGGCCATCGCCGGGTAGTCCCGTCCGGCGAGTTCGCGCCACACCGCGCCGATTTCCCGGGCGTGCGCGCGGTAGTCGTCCACGTCCACGATGTAGACGGTCAGCTCGGTCACCTGCTCGGGGCTGCCCCCGGCGGCGCGCAGCGCGGTGAGCAGGTTGCCCAGCGCCTGCCGGAACTGCGCGACGACGCCGTCCCCGGCGATCTTGCCGTCGGCGTCGAGCGCGGTCTGCCCGGCCAGGAACACCAGGCGGCAGTCCGAGGCCACCACGGCGTGGGAGAAACCCGCCGGGCGGGCCAGTTCCGCGGGGTTGATCCGTTCGATGGTCATGATTGCACCGCTCCTCCGTCCACAGTGATCCCTTGCCCGTTGATCGCGGCGTTGCGCACGCACAGCTCCACGACGTCGGCGACCTCGTCCGGGCTGATCAGCCGGCCGATGGGTTGCTTGCCCTCCAACGCGCTGCGGGCCTGTTGCGCGCTCCGCCCGGTCTTGGCGGTGATGTTGTCGATGGTGCGTTCGGTCATCGGCGTGTCGACGAAGCCGGGGCACACGGCGTTGACCGTGACACCCGTCCTGGCCAGCTCCGCGGCGGCCGAGCGCACCAGCCCGAGCACGCCGTGCTTGCTGGCGGTGTAGGCGCTGACGTAGGGGTCGCCGCGCTTGGCGGCCATCGACGCGATCACCACGATCCGGCCGAAGCCGCGTTCGACCATCGGCGGAACCGCGCGGCGCAGGAAGCGGAACGGCGCGGTCAGGTTGATCTGCAGCGCGCGTTCCCAGTCCTCATCGGTCGTCGCGGTCAGCGGCGCCGAGGTCGCGGTGCCCGCGTTGAGCACCAAGACCTCGACCGGCCCCCAGTCGCGTTCGACCGCGTCGAAAACCCGGTTCGGGGCCTGTGGGTCGGCGAGGTCGGCGGGCAGGTCGAGCGCCGGCCCGGGTAGCTGTGTGGCGGCCTCGGCGAGCTCCCCGGCGCTTCGCGCGGTGAGCGCGACGCGGTTGCCGGACTCGGAAAGTCGCTGGGCGATGGCGCGACCGATGCCCCTACCGGCTCCGGTGACCAGGCAGTTTCTCGTCGTCACGGGAAGCGATATTACGTAAAATTGACGGTCGTGCGCAATGCGGCATACGCTGCCGGGAGCGGAACCGACGGAAGGAGCCCGCGGTGCGCATCGCGGTCATCGGTGGCGGTCCAGGCGGTCTGTACTTCTCCGCGCTGCTGCGGCAGCTCGGCCCGGAGCACGAGATCGCGGTGTGGGAGCGCAACGCGCCGGACGACACCTTCGGATTCGGCGTGGTGTTCTCCGACGAGACCCTCGGCGGCATCGAGCACGCCGACGCCGGGATCTTCCGCGCCATGCAACGGGAATTCGCCAGGTGGGACGACATCGACGTGCACCACCGGGGCGCCTCGGCCACCTCCGGCGGCCACGGCTTCGCCGCGATGAGCCGCAAGCGGCTGCTGCGCATCCTGCAGGACCGGTGCCGCGAACTGGACGTGGCGCTGCACTTCCAGGCCGAGGCGCCGGACGTCGAGCGGCTGTCCGCCGACTACGACCTGGTGGTCGCGGCCGACGGCGCGAACTCGGCGGTGCGCGCGCGATACCCGGAGGCCTTCCGGCCCGGCGTGGAAACCGGGCGCTGCAAGTACATCTGGCTGGGCACCGACCTGGTCTTCGACGCGTTCAAGTTCGTCATCCAGGACACGCCGCACGGCATCATGCAGCTGCACGGCTACCCCTACAGCCGCGACGCCAGCACCTTCATCGTCGAGATGCACGAGGACGTCTGGCGGCGCGCCGGATTCGCCGACTTCGCCGCCTCGGCTTCGACCAGGCCCGGCGACAGCGACGAGAAGTCCATCGAGCTGATCCGGGAGCTGTTCGCCGACACCCTGGCCGGCCACGAGGTCTTCGCCAACAACTCGAAGTGGCTGAACTTCCGGACCGTGCGCTGCGACTCGTGGCGGCGCGGCAACGTCGTGCTCCTCGGCGATGCCGCGCACACCGCGCACTTCTCCATCGGCTCCGGCACGAAGCTGGCCATGGAGGATGCGCTGGCGCTGGTGGCCTGCCTGCAGGAGCGGCCCTCGGTCGAGGAAGCCTTGGAGGCGTACGAAGCGGAGCGGCGTGCGGTGGTGACCTCCACGCAGCGAGCGGCGCAGGCCAGCCTGGAGTGGTTCGAGAACATCGGCCAGTACGTGCACCAGGATCCCGAGCAGTTCGCCTTCAACCTGCTGACCCGCAGCCGCCGCGTCACCTACGACAACCTGCGGCTGCGCGACCCGGAGTTCGTGGCCGGGATCGACTCCTGGTTCGCCGGCGCGGGCGAGGTCCGGCCGCCGATGTTCCAGCCGGTGCGGCTCGGCCCGCTGGAGCTGCCCAACCGCGTCGTCGTTTCGCCGATGGACATGTACAGCGCGGTCGATGGCGTGCCGGACGACTTCCACCTCGTGCACCTCGGCAGCAAGGCCCTCGGCGGGGCCGGGCTGGTGATGACCGAGATGTTGTGCGTGTCCGAGCAGGGGCGGATCACGCCGGGCTGCGCCTGCCTGTGCACCCCGGAGCAGGAGGCGGCCTGGCGGCGGGTGGTGGACTTCGTGCACGGGAACACCGCCGCGAAGATCGGCGTCCAGCTGGGGCACTCGGGCCGCAAGGGGTCGACGAAGCTGATGTGGGACGGCATCGACGACCCGCTGGACGAGGGGAACTGGGAGGTCGTCGGCCCCTCGCCGCTGCCGTACTCGCCCGCGAACCAGACGCCGCGCGAGCTCACCGCGGCCGAGCTCGCCGAGATCAAGCAGCAGTTCGTCGCTGCCGCGCAAGCCGCCGCGCGGGCCGGGTTCGACGTGCTCGAACTGCACTGCGCACACGGCTACCTGCTGTCGTCCTTCATCTCCCCGCTGGCCAACCAGCGCACCGACGACTACGGCGGCGATCTGGCGGGCAGGCTGCGGTTCCCGCTGGAGGTCTTCGACGCGGTCCGCGAGGTGTGGCCGGCCGACCGGCCGATGACGGTGCGGATCTCGGCCACCGACTGGCACGAGGGCGGGGTGGACGCCGACGAGGCGGTGCGCGTCGCGCGCGCGTTCGCCGAGCACGGCGCGGCGGGCATCGACGTCTCCACCGGGCAGGTGGTCAAGGCCGAGCGCCCGGCGTTCGGCCGGAGCTACCAGACGCCGTTCGCCGACCGGATCCGCAACGAGGTCGCGCGCGAGCACGACATCGCGGTGATCGCGGTCGGCGCCATCTCCTCCTACGACGACGTCAACTCGCTGATCCTGGCGGGCCGCGCCGATCTGTGCGCGGTCGGCCGGACCCATCTCTACGATCCACAGTGGACTTTGCATGCGGCGATCGAGCAGGACTACGACGGCCCGGGTGCGGCGTGGCCGAAGCAGTTCCGGGCCGGTCGGCGCAAGCCGCAGACCGGGCGCACCGACGGGCCGAAACCCCGCCTGGAGCTGATCCGCAGCGGCGGCCGGGGCACCGCCCACGCGCGCTGGAACCCCGCAGAACCGGAAGGGATGCAATGAGCGCCTTCGCACTCACCGCGCAGCAGCGCGAGTTCGCCGAACGGGTGGGCCGGGTCGCCGCGGAACAGCTGCGCCCCTTGGCCGAGGCCGGCGCGCCCGGCTCGGTCAACCGGGACCTGATCAAGGCGATGGGGGAGCAGGGCCTGCTGGCCAAGCTCTTCCCCGGCGGTGCGGGATCGCGGGAGGCGGCCTCGCTGGACCTCTGCCTGCTGCGCGAGTCGCTGGCGCGAGTGTGCACCGAGGCCGAGACCGCGCTGGCGCTGCAGGGCCTGGGCAGCTACCCGGTCCTGCAGTCCGGCCAGGACGAGCAGGTGCGGCGCTGGATTCCGGCTGTCGCGGCCGGGGATGCGGTCGCGGCGTTCGCGCTCACCGAGCCCGAGGCCGGGTCCGACGCTGCAGCGCTGGAACTGGTCGCCGAGCCGGACGGCGACGGCTGGCGGCTGACCGGGGAGAAGGTCTGGATCTCCAACGCGCCGGAAGCCGACTTCTACGCGGTGTTCGCCCGCACGACGGCCGGTGCCGGTGCCAGGGGTGTGAGCGCGTTCGTGGTGCCCGCCGACCGCCCGGGGCTCTCCGGCGAGCACCTGGACATGATCAGCCCGCACCCGATCGGCCGGCTGGTCTTCGACGGGGTCCGGGTGCACCGCGCGGAGCTGCTGGGGGAGCAGGATCGGGGCTTCCGGGTGGCGATGCGCACCCTGGACCTGTTCCGCCCCAGCGTCGGCGCCTTCGCGGTGGGCATGGCGCAAGCGGCCCTGGACGCGGCGGTCGAGCACGCCGGAGCGCGCCGCGCCTTCGGCGGAACGCTCAAGGACCTCCAAGCCGTGTCGCACCCGCTGGCGGAGATGGCCACCCGCACCGAAGCGGCCCGCCTGCTGGTCTACTCGGCGGCGTCGGCCTACGACGCGGGCGAGCAGAACCTGGCCGGGCGCTCGGCGATGGCGAAGCTCTTCGCCACGGAGACGGCCCAGTACGTGGTGGACGCGGCGGTCCAGATCCACGGAGCCCGAGCGCTCCACAAAGGACACCTGCTGGAACACCTCTACCGAGAGGTCCGAGCACCCCGAATCTACGAAGGAGCCTCGGAAGTCCAACGCACCATCATCGCCCGCGACCTCTACCGCTGATCCCGGCTAATGGCGCCTCCGCCAGAACAGACCGGCCGAAGCTGCCTAGGGGCGCTTTCGGGCTGAGGATGTTGGCACGCACGCGACGTGACGCGGTGGACGCAGAGCGGCGATTTCGCGCGAAATCGACATTCGCCGTGGGGGAGGGGCGGCGATTTCGCGCGAAATCGCCGCCGGTGTCCGGCCCGATCGCCTTCGGGACGAATTGGGCGGAGCCTTTCCGACGCCGGGTCAGCGAGGCGATCGCGCTCGGCTGCCGCTTGCACGAAGGCCCGGCGGTGACCTTCAACGGCGACCGCGTGATCGTCGCCCAAGCACTCCTGTGGCCGAGTGCCGCCGACGCGCCTGCGAGCTAGTGGTGTGTCGCGGATTTGGTGATCCCGTCGAGGGTGGCTTTTCCGCGGGCGACTTTCGTCGGCGGGTTTGGTCCAGACGAAGGGGTCAGATCACTATTTATTGGGGGGTAGGGCAATTGTGGCGTGTCTAGTCGGCGGCGTAGCGGACTTCTTCCTTGCCGAACAAGGCACGCACGTGGTCGGGCTGGTTCTGGCGACGGCGCAGGTGGGTGCGTGTCGCTGCGGCCAGCTCGGACTTGGTGCGAGGGCTTGTCGTTGCGGTCACGTGATGTTTGATGTCACCGTTGAGCAGTTCGACGGGGTTGAGTTCGGGGCAGTATCCGGGCAGGAAATGCATCTCGATCCGGTCGTGGTGGCGGGCCAGCCAGTCTTTGAGCAGTCTCGCCCGGTGCACGGGGTGACGGTCGGCGATGAGGTGGATCTTGCGGTCGAGCTGGCGGATGAGCCGTTTGAG
>NZ_FNOK01000018.1 GCF_900106995.1 Saccharopolyspora shandongensis | reverse complement strand
TTCCTGGCCGCTTGCCTGCAACGCGAGGTCGCCGCTCGCGAGTCCCACGGCGGTGAGGGACGTATCCGCACCGCCCGGTTCCCGAGCAGGAAGTCCTTGGAGGAGTTCGATTTCGACCACCAGCGTTCCCTGAAACGCGACACGATCACGCATCTCGGGACACTGGATTTCATTGCAGGAAAAGAAAACGTAGTGTTCCTCGGGCCTCCCGGCACCGGCAAGATCCACCTGTCGATCGGGCTGGGCATCCGCGCCTGCCAGGCCGGACACCGGGTCTCCTTCGCCACCGCAGCTCAATGGGTCGCCCGCCTTGCCGAGGCAAGCCACGCCGGCCGACTCCAACAGGAACTGGTCAAACTCGGCCGGATCCCGCTGCTGATCATCGACGAGGTCGGCTACATCCCCTTCGAAGCCGAGGCCGCGAACTTGTTCTTCCAACTGGTCTCTTCCCGCTACGAGAGAGCCAGCCTGATCGTCACCAGCAACAAGCCGTTCGGCCGCTGGGGCGAGGTCTTCGGTGACGACGTCGTCGCCGCAGCCATGATCGACCGCCTCGTCCACCACGCCGAAGTCATCTCACTGAAAGGAGACAGCTACCGACTCAAAGACCGAGAAGACCTCGGTCGCGTCCCCACAGCCACCAAGACCAACGACTAAACATCAACAACCAAGGGGGTGGGTCCGTTTTCAGCCGCCGCAGCCGGATCCACATTCGGCCGCCGTTGACACACGGCTTTCGTGGTCTGGTTACGTAGACCGGTGACAGTGTACTTCGGCATCGTTCCCTCCGGGGTATTGTCGTGTGGCGTGGAATCAGCGGGTTGCTGTCACACTCGCTCCTTCCAGGGATGCCAGCATTGGCAGGAAATACGGGCGCCTCCTGCAGCACCGAGCTCCCGAGATTTGGGCGACATCTCGGTTGCTAGCTGGTTCCGGGCTAGCACCTAAACACTGGGCGCTCATATTTCGCCGGCTGCTTCGTCTGCGTGTCGCTCCGCTCCCTTCTCGATGATCTCTTCGAAGTTGATGCCGAATGCGTCGCAGAAGTGCCATAGATCGGCCACCAGATCCTCAACAACGGTCTCGAGCGGTTGGTCATCCGACCCATGCACCTGCTCAATTCGGGCAGCTAGTGCGTGCGCTGCCCACTGCGCACGCAGCGTGTTGTCGTGCTGCACGTTCTTGGGGTCGTCGGGCCGCAGTCGCGGGTGCAAGTCGGTTGGCCGCGCAAGAATCGCCTTCACCGCGGACATCGGCGCGCCGTCGACCGGTTCGTCGGCCCACGCCAGCAGCGAACGATCTTCAGAACCCACCACGGACGCCTCCCAGCTCGATCGTTTCTTCTGTCCATCGGCCGAGCCTGATCGCGGCCGAGAGCGGCAGCTCACGCATCACGTCCTGCATCTTCCGTCGATATCCGTCTGCGCCGTGGCGCAGCAGCTGGTCATCCGGGGTGACCTGGATATCCCTGCGCGGAAAGATCTCGATTCCGTTGACAAAGAAGGACTGGACTAGCTGTCCATCCTGGGCGTAGGCGCTGATCCTGATCAGCTCATCCATTGCAGTCATCTCCTGTGCCTGATGCGGATCCAGTCAAACTCATTGCTGCTCAATGTGATTTCTCCGATGAGATACGTTTTCCTCGTAGCGCGGTGTGTTGGATGCTGCGTTGCTACACGCGGCTCGCTGTCCTCACCAACCTGCAAAATGCGATCCCCGGCGTGGCGAAAGATTGCGAGCCAGTGGTGTGCAGATCTTCAGACGGAGCCAGCGAAACTGGACGCGCAAGCGGGGTGAGGGTGTGACGCGTCGGTGAGTGGCGGCTGGGTCCGAACCCATGCGAGCAGATCGTGTCCACCGGCGAACGCAGTAGATGTGACGAGAGCTGGGATGTCCTAGAGGTGTCGTCGCCCTAGAGTTGTGGCGGTGTGGTCAACTCAGCGAGGTGGGACGCTGCGTCAGAAGAGTCCGAAAAGCCGCCATGTGATCGGCTTGATCCGTAGGGGTCGGTTGTCGGCGTAGGACGCCATGAGGTGGCCGTGATTGGTGACGACTTGGTACGTGGTTAGCCATACGGCGAACCACGGCTCGGCTGGTGCGCCATGGCGCGCCGTTGCGTCTGGTGCCGGCATCATGGTCGAGTCGAGCTGCGGCAGGGTTGCCCGGTAGTGAGTGAGACGTCCACCGACCATTGGACAAGCCGTGATGGTGTATGCGGCGCACTGGGGATGCAGAGCCGGTTCGTTGGTGCACTGGCGCGGCAGATCGGACAGTCGCATCAGCAGTACGAGGCGGTCGCCTAGCTGTTGGCCACACACTCCGCACCATCCGCACCGAAGGGCATCTCTCATGCGAGTCCGGTCTACGGACCCGAAGAGGTATCGGCCGTCTGCAGTACGAGGGGTGATCCACGGGACCACCAAGCCGCCGACGGTCGGTAGATGTGCTAGCCACACCGGGATCGGGGGAATAGTTGTGCCGGTCATTGCTGTGTTCCTGTGCAGGGCTTCACTTTCGTGGGCTTCCTTGTCGAAGGGGCCGAACATCGAAAGAAGTGGCCCCAGGGCTTCTCGGTCGGTGCAGTGGGATCGGCAGTCAGTGGCCTAGTAACTCCGTTGCCACGAGGATCACTGGTGTGCAGAAAAGCGATCAAGACCGGATGTCAGGCCACCAGTTGCCGGGAACCTTCATGTCTTGCGGATTCATATGTTCGGGAAGTGCTCGCCGGGCGCTGCGCTTATTTGTCGCAGTGCCCTCCGGCAGGCCTGGAGTTGGTGGTGGCGATCGTTCTGGGGCAGGTTCCGTTGGTGGCTTCACAGCGACGACGTCAGCAGCGCTGTCCATGCAATCGCCGAGTTTCACAGGCCGCAGGGGAGGCCGTGCCCCCCATTGCTCACTGTGACGAACCTTCTTGACGGGGCTCGCAATGGCGAGCCGATCCCGAGCCTTTGCTGCGGTCGATGTCCGTGTTGACGATGTCCTCGCCAGCTAGTCGGATTTCTCCGGGTACTCCTGCTGTCAGCGGTTGGTCCTTGATCGTCGACACCGTCAGGTTGAACACTCTGTCGTAGTAGTCGTGCTCGAATCCGTCCGGCCAGCGCACGGAGACCTTCGCCGTGCCGTTGTACTCCGTGCCTCGCGTGACACGGACGAAGGTCGCGGTCTCCCCGCGGAAACTCGTCACCTGGTCGCCGGCCTGGATCTCCCTGCCGTCCGCGTCAGTCACTCGGTGCGTCGCGTCTGCCATGTCGGCCGTTCCTTTCGGTTTCGCGGAGCCAAGAAACCGGACTGGCCCCAGCGAGCGGGTGTATTGCTGGCAGCTTGGGGCAGCGAGTGCTCATGTCGTCTCATTCGGGTAGATCCCGAGGACCACGCCGCTGATCGCCTCGAGGTGCACCCCGAGGGGCACGGTCCGTTCGGCGTGCTGGCGTTCGGTGAACAGCCACGGCCAGTTATAGGGGGCATCGCCATCCTCCCAGTCGATCGACCAGGAGCCTGGCAAGCTGACCTCTCCATGCGTGTAGTCCCGGAGGGTCGGTCCGTCCTTCGGCATGCTCGATCGCCAGGCCTTCTTGATTTCGGCCAGCACGGCCTCCGCCAAGCGACGTGTCACCGGTCCCGGCCGCTGTACTTTGACCATTCCTCGGTCGGAACACCGGAAGGTACGGGCCTCACCGTCTGCACACTGAACCTCAAAGACCCGCCGACCCCGGTCGTCGGCCGATGTCGCGGCGTTGCGCACGACACCCCAGCCGTGCCGGTTGTTCACCCACATCGTGTGCCCTGGCTCTAGGCTGGAGCCGTAGACGAGGCGCGTGTTTGGTTCGGTCATGCTGTTCCCTCCGCCTCCAGGCGTCGTCCTCGGCTCCTCAGGCCTGTCGGCGCCGCGACTTTGTTGTGAGTCACGGCCGGTCGGTTCGTCTCCGGTACCTCGTCGGCAAGCTCCCAGTCGTACCGTCCTGGGCCGATCCAAGTGATGGAAAGTCCGCAGTATTTGCAGCGGTTGCCTTCTTCCGGAAGGTCGTCGGGAACGTGGGAGTTGCCCTCCCACCGGTAGCGCGGATACTCAGACATTGCTCCTTCTTTCTGCGGCTTCCGGCCTTATCGCCACCGGTGACCCGCTGCGGATTTCTTAATGACCCCAGGGCTCTCACACCTCCGCCAGAATGCCCAGCAACCGCACCACCTCGTCAGTGCAGGCACCGAAGTACTCGAACTCGTAGGCGTCGGCCAACTCCGCTTCGGCCTCGACAGCCGCCACAACGTCGCTCTGGTGGAGGCCGGATCTGTAGTATCCGCACTCCTCGAACAATTCTGCGGTGCTGTAGTCGTCGGCGAACTCGCCGGACAACGGAACGTGGGGGATCGAAGACATCGAAGAAATCTGGGATATCGTCCTCGTACATCTGGAGCGCCCGCCGCGCCGACTCAGCGCTTGCGTTCATATCCACCAGCCACACCGCCTGTGCCCTGCCGTGCTGTTGGCCCAACTCCTTCGCGCGCTGTTTGCAACTTTCGAAGGCGTCTACCTTCATCGCTGTCATGCCTTTCCGGCTTTCGAAGGACTTCTCTGTGGTAGAAGGAGCCGGACAAACCCGCAGGACTGCCCAGCGCCCAAATTGCACGGTCCGCGCCTTTCTGGAAATCTCTACCCACGGGCCTGCATGGCAGGCACATAGCAGCAGCACGACTCCACGTACTCTTCGCAGTCCACGCAGCAGCCGCAAATCTCACAGAACCCGTAGATGTCAACCATCTCTGCGGCAGACTCGCAAAGTGGACACCCGTCGCTGAAATCATGCAATGGCTCGAGATAGCCGAGGTTTGAATACCAGACGCCGTCGTCCCAGATTCCGCACTCTTCATTCAAGAGGTAAGAATTTTTTCGATAGTTTGGATCGACTGTCAAGATAGCCAGCTTGTTTCCTCTGCCCAGCCATTGAGTCAGGCGGCGTCGTCCCGCTCGAGTGGCGAATGACCCGAACGAGCTTTTCGGCAGAAAGTCCTCTGCGGCAACGCGAGTGTCTGATCTATTGTCTCCCCGTCGGGGGTGTACCTCTTTTGGCAGGATGCCGTTATGGGCAACGACAGTACGTCGATCGCCTCCCATGTAAAACGGGTGGCAATTCTGAACGCCGATAGATCCGTGAGTGCTGAGGCGACTGTGAAACAACGCGGGACCGTCAAGATTCTTCTTGCGCATGCGTTCGAAGGATTCCACCAGTTTTTCGGGGTTCATGCTGCGCCGGACCACGATTTGATTGCCTGTCACAGTTGCAAAACCGTGGCCATCGTTGTTGAGATGCGCGCCGTTCAAAAGTGCGTCCGTTTGCGGTGCCACGCCCGGCGGGTAGTAAGTCAGGAGGCACATGCCAGCTCCTCAAGCTCGCGCGAAAGCGGCGCATACTCGGGGTGTTCGCGGAGCCACGACACGAAAGCCCACCACGTCCACCCACCACGGTGGACGACATCCGAGACACGGAGTGTTCGCGAATATTCCACCGATGCCGCCGACAACCCCAGAGCTGCCTTCACTTCACGCGACTCCACCGTGCTGGCAAAAACACGGAGCTCGAACGTGTGATCATTTTGCGTGTTGATCGCGCGGTATCGATCACCTTTGAACCCCTTGGCATAGTCCTTAATGTGCCTTCGATCTGACTCGTAAAATGCTGCCCACTGCTCCGAGGTGCGGCGCGCAAGAATTGTTACTTGTTTCGCGTTTCTGTGCAGAAACTTCATCCACCGGTAAACGTGGGACGGTGAATCAAAAGCATCGCGACTGATATGGATATGCATGCCGTTTTCGAAGCCATCGGCTCCATCGTCTGCGAGATCAGAGAGCATTCCCCAGGGAAAGTGATCCATTGCCCAGTCATAGGACATTGGATGTGTCACAATTTCAAATCCGCAATCTATGGAACAATCCTCTTTGAGGTATCCTAGGCTGCCCAAGTGGCGCAGTGCCATTTCGGCGCAGTCCCGCTTCTCGCCGCTCGGGGTGTTGAGTTCCAGTTCTAGTCCGAGAAAGACCGGACCGGGACCGTGAAACCTCGGCACGGGTTTGTACGAGTAGCGTTCGATCAGGTCGGAGCTATTGTTATCGTCCGCTTCGCATTCCTCGCAGAGGGATGCGAAGCGTGTCAGGTCTCCGCAGCCCTCGCAATCCCAGAAGTCGTCCGCGCAGGAATCGCATACTTCGGTTCCGTCGGCGGTGTATCGAAGGTCGCGAGCGAATAGATTGCAGTGATCGCACAGCATGTAGATCATGCGGGCGCAGTGGGCGCAGATATTGCCGCCGTCCACTGTCTCGAAGGTATCTTCGGAACGTCGATCGCAGTGCTCGCAAATCGGGTAATCGTCGGCGCAAACCGTGCACATGGTGTAGCTATCCACCAAGCACGTTTCCGAGACCTGATCACCACATTGTTCGCACTCGATCTGGTCATCTATAATGGTGGCGGGCATAACAGAGCTACCTCTCTGGTATGTCAAGAGCCCTGGCAGGGACCGGAATTCCCTGTCAGGGCTCGCCTTTGCGTGCGCGACGCTTATTTTTCGACGCGCGCAGTGGCACGAACGGGGCGTGAACCCGTACACCCGCAAGATGCGGCATTAGCCATGTAGGGGAGGGTTTCTGCGAAAGTTTCGCGGACCCTTTCCTTTGGTTGGCTACTCGTGTCTCATTTGGGGGGCTCTTAACACTTTTGAGCCGCGCCATCAGTTAAGGTGTGCCGCATGGTCAATTGGCTTGCGTACGGAGTACTGTCCGTTTTGCTTTTCGGCCATGCGGCACACCTGTTGCGATGTGCGTTGGCCTACTGTCACTAGGCCGGTGCTTTCCGCCCCCGCTGCATTCCTGTCATCCTTCGGATCACGACGTTGTCGCTAGGGTCGTCGCGTTCGTCACGCTCGCCTAGGTATCCCCACGGGTGCGGTGCTATATCACGTGATCTCGGTATCCACACCGGCCACGCTTTTCCGTGCCAGAACTAGGCACGTCAACTAACCCCATTAATCTGTCCCGCTCACGCGGCGGACGCTCTGCGCGTCCAATGACCTCTTATCGGACCTGGCTAGCTGGCGCTGGCTTGTGCGCTTAGTGGCGGCATTCCACTCGTGGACGAGTGGCGCAAGCACATCTAGCACTCACAAACGCGGACCACGCCAGGAACGTGGGTTAGTTGCTCTGTTATCGCACGGCCCGTTCGGGCCGCATGACTGCGCGATGCAGTCGTTATGTCATTCAGGAACTTTGCAGTGTTAATTGACTCGCAGGGACGCCGTGCCCTGGTCTTCGCCAACTCCCTAGCTTGTCCTTCTGATATGTCTATTACACATCTAAATAGGACACCGTGCAACTTGGAGCCGTCTCTCGTTATTGTTTTGTGATCTGACTGGTTGAACGGGCGGGTTCAATGCGGTTGGTATGGGGATATGTGAGATGTTTTCGCCTTAAGGTCGCGCGGGTAGACGCGACCGAAGATGGTGAGCTGGCGCAGGTATGCATAGTTGCTGCAACTGCCCCGAGGGGGATTGAACGGGAATGTGCGGCAACTCTTTCGGGGTATTGACAAGCTGGCGGGGGAAGGGCTGACCTGGCGACGAATGGGCTCACATTGTCCGGGCTGTCTGGTTGATCGACGCTTCGAGCTGTCTATGGCGCCATCGCTTCGCGGGCGTTTTCTCGGCTTGACTTTGGCCCTGCGATGCAGGGGAGTCGAATGATGCTTCAGTGTGGTTTATTTTTTTCGCATTTCGGGGGTTACCTGTTGCTCTTTTCTCTAGTCGTCAACAGGTTCCCGTGGGGTACCGAGGCTGGGGAGGGTGAGGTAGGGGCCGTGGTGCTGTGACCAGCGACAAGCCGACACGGTGGAGCTTCCTGATTAGGAAGTAGATGAACGGGTGCATGAGTGGGCATACGATGAGGAATATGGGTCGCCGATGTAGGGTCTCATTTCCTGCTGCACTTTCTCATCGGCGACTGCATCTTGGCTGCACTTGTGCGGCAGGGTATGAGACTGGGCCGTTCGTGTGGAGCATCGACGTCTTGCTTATGGTCGGCAATGCGGCTGCCGATGGTCGGTTGTGGCTTCAGATCAGGTGGTTGGTGACGTCGTGGAGACGTTGCCGCTAGGGCAACCGAGTAAAGGGACGGTGTCTGTCGCCTTTCGGTGGTCCGTCAAGGAGCCTGAAGTCGTTATCTCGTGGGACGATATCGATGCTGGTGGGTTGAACAGGATCGTACCGTGGCGGACATTCCGTTGGCGGCGAGGGCAAAAACATTACTCGGGCGCGTACTGGTCGGCGACGGTGAAAGATCACGTCATTTATGAGTCGCGACTGGAGTTGGCGCGACTTCTGCTCGCGGATTTTGACGCGTCAGTGCATCACATTGTTGCTCAGCCGTTTCTGTTGAGGGCCACGGTGTCCGGGCGCGAACGCAAGCACGTTCCAGACTTCTTGCTGTGCACTGACGCCGTTCCCATCGTGGTTGATGTCAAGCCTGGTCACCGGGTTGCCCGGCCGGAGAATGCGTTCACGTTCGCCTGGACGAAACGGGTGGTCGAGTCGAAAGGGTGGTGGTACCAGGTGTGCAGCGAGCCACCACGCGTCGAGTTGGAGAACGTGCGCTTCCTGGCCGGCTACCGCCGCGACTGGCTGTTCGAAACTGGTTTGCTGGGCGAGTTAGGCGTGGCGGATCTGGACGGTCTTCCGTTGGGAGAAGCGCTGAAAGCTGCACCGGGTTACCCGCGGCCGTTGGTGCGGTCAGCCCTGCTGCATTTGCTCTGGACACAGCACTTCACGTTCGATCTCACCGTGCCGTTGAACCACGCCACCATGCTGAGGAGGTTGGCGTGAACAGCGCCTCTGTCCGTGTTGGGGTGGGGACGCGCTTTGTCTATGACGGCGAAGTGGTCGAGGTTGTGGAGATGCTGACCACTACCGCCGGCAACGATGTAGTCCTAAAAAACAGCGGCGACGGCCGGATTTCGCGGGTAGCGCTCAGAAAGCTCTTGACCTCCGGCCAGGTAAGAGTGATCCCTGACGGGCCGGGGCCTTCTTCTGACGGCTCCGTTGAGATCGCCAGCGTCGTGCTCGCTGAGCTTACCGAGACTGAGATGCACCAGGTCCGGGTGCGCGCCGCACATATCCGAGAAGTCCTCACGGGTTACCGCTCGGGAAGCAGTGACATCGTAGAAGCCGGGGAGCCTCGGAAGCAGTTCGACCCGCGCTTGCCTTTGACCAGCCGGTATAACGCAAAAGCGGTGGAGTTGGGGGTCGGCCTACGCACGATCAAGCAATGGGTGTCGGATTTCCGGAACGACGGCGAAGCCGGACTGGCACCCAGAAGGAGGCCGTCGGTCCGCCCTTCCAGGCGGACTGATGAGCGGTGGGTCGAGGTCGCGTTGGAGGTGATGGTCGAGCACACCGCGGAGTCGAAGCCGTCTCGGACGATGGTGATTGACCGGACGAACGCGCGGGTGGTGGCCCGGTTCGGTGAGGGAGTGGTGAAGTTGCCGTCGCGGGCGACGGCGTTTCGGGTGCTGGAGGAGTTGGAGAAGCGGCATCCGACGTTCCGGTTGAGTACGAAGCGGAACCGGGACATCGCCGACCGGCCTGATGGGGCTTATGGGAAGCTGCGGCCGACGAGGCCGGGTGAGTATTTGTTGATGGATACCACGCGGCTGGATGTGTTCGCGCTGGATCCGGTGACGTTGCGGTGGGTTCAGGCTGAGCTGACGGTCGCGATGGACTGGTACACCCGTTGCATCACCGGGCTGCGGATTACGCCGGTGTCGACGAAAGCGGTGGACGTCTCCTCAGTGCTCTATCAGTGCTATCGGCCGCGGCCTGCCGCCCCTGGGTGGCCTGAGCATGCGGTCTGGCCCGAGCACGGTATTCCCCGCAGCGTTCTGGTCGACACCGCCGCTTTCGCGCTGGCGGAGCAGCGGGGACCGGGTGCGGCGGGGCCGGCGGTGGTGCCGGAGACGATCGTGGTCGATCACGGCAAGGTCTATGTTTCCGAGCACGTGACCAGCGTCTGCCGGCGGATGGGGATTTCGATCCAGCCGGCCCGCCTGCGCACCGGCCGCGATAAGGGGCCGGTGGAGCGGTTTTTCCGCACCCTGCGGGAAGACCTGCTGCAGGCGCTGCCCGGCTATAAGGGCCCGGATGTTCACTCCCGCGGCCTGGACCCGGAATCGGAGGCGTTCTTCTTCCTCGACGAGCTGGAAGCGATCATCCGGGAGTGGATCGCGGTCTATCACCACCGGCCTCATGACGGCTTGGTGGAGCCGCACCTGCCGAAGCTGCGGTTGTCACCAGCGATGATGTTCGAGCACGGCCTGGCCCGCGCTGGCTATATCGAAGCCCCACGGGATCCGGATCTGGCCTACGAGTTCCTCCACACCAGGTGGCGCACGATCCAGCACTACGGGGTGGAGATCGACGGCCGCCGCTACAACGCCCGTGACGCGGTACTGAAGAAATACGAAAACGCCACCAGCCCCTACACGGGAAAGGCTCGGGGCCGGTGGCCAGTCCAGGTCGACCCAGACGACATCACCCGCGTCTACTTCCGCGACCCACAGGCCCGCACCTGGCACACCCTGTGGTGGGAGCACGCCCCCGCGCTGGACATGCCGCTCAGCGATGAAGCGCTGCGGTTCGCCCGGCGTCTGGCGGCAGAGAAATACACCTATCCCGACGACAAGATCGCGGTCGCTGATCTGCTGGAACGCTGGAACCTCGGCCTGGACCGGAGCCTGGTCGAGCGACGGATGGCACTGCGGCTTTCCCGGGAGCGCGCCGCTATCGACCTGCCCGAACAGGCCGGAGAACCCGACATCGCGGAGTTGCCATCGGTCGCCCGAGTCCTGCATCCCGCCGAGACCAGTGCCTCCGATGATCAGGATGCTGAGCGGGGGCCGGAGATGGGTGATGGCGACACCGACGACGAACTCGATGACTTCTACGCCGATGCCCTGGAGGATGTGTGACCGCATCACCAGCGGAAGCGGCCCCGGAAACCCAGTCGGGCCTGGACAACCTCACCCTGGCCCGCAAGGAAGGCTGGCACCGGTTCGTGCACGCCCCAGCCCGGCAGCGGCCGGATGCGCTGACACTCAAGCAGATCCGCGCCCTTCGGGAGGAGGCACGTGCGGACTATGACAAGCAACGGCGAGTCTGGCACGCCAACGTCGGTCCGCTGAGGACTCCGCAGCTGGCCGAACTGCATGAGGACTTGTGGGACATCGTCGACAGCAATGCCCAGGACGGTGACAAGGCCAAAGGCGCGATCGCCATCGATGCGTTCCCTGGTCTGGGCAAGACCACCGCGGTCCTGGCGTTCGCCAGGCAGTTCCATCTCCGCGAGATCACCGAGGACGGTGAGTGGACACCCGATGGGCATGAGCGCTGGCCGGTCTGCCGGGTCGGGCTGACTGGCAACACCGGGATGAAGGATTTCAACCGGGCCATGTTGGAGTTTTTCGCTCACCCCGGGACCAGTCGTGGCACCGCTGCGCAGTTCGCTCATCGTGCCCTGGACTGCATGCTCTCCTGCTACGTGCGGCTGCTGATCGTCGATGACCTACATTTTCTGCGCTGGCGGGCGAAAAGCGGTGTGGAGGTCAGCAACCACTTCAAATACATCGCCAACGAGTTCCCGGTGACGCTGTTGTTCATCGGTGTCGGGCTCGCCGACCGCGGCCTGTTCTCCGAAGGTTCCTCCTGCACCGACGCGGTGCTGGCCCAGACCGGGCGCCGGACCACGCCTTTGGACATGCGTCCGTTCACCGTCGACTCCGACACCGGCCGGTGGGAATGGCGGCAGATGCTGCTGGCGCTGGAACAACGCCTCGTTCTGGCCAACGTGCACCCGGGCATGCTCGCCGAGAACCTGTCGGATTACCTGTTCGCCCGCAGCACCGGTCACATCGGCTCCTTGATGACGTTGATCAACCGGGGGTGCCAGCGGGCCGTCCGCACCGGTGTCGAGCGGCTCGACCAGGACCTGCTGGACGGTGTGAAAAATGATGCTGCTGCGGAAACCGCTCGTCGTGAACTGAATGCCGCGATCCAGGCGCGCCGTCTCACGACTCGCGCCCCACAGGCTCGTGGTGCTCGATGAGGCCTGCTCGCACGTTGCCGATCCGGTTGGCGCCGCTGCCGGGTGAAGCGCTGGACAGCTGGCTGGAAGCTTTCGCGGAACGCTTGCACACCAGCATCTTCGACCTCGTTCGGTCTGCGGGGGTGGCTACGCGGTGGAAAACGCTGCGAGGCCGCAAACCGTGGGTGCACCACCTCGGCACTGATGAGCTCGCGGCGTTGAGCATGGTCACCGGAGCCTCCGCCGGAACCCTGGCGGCCATGACTCTGGACCGTTACGTCGGAACCGGTCTGGTCCCCGACCGGTCCGCGCGAGGGGGCGGCCGCACACGATGGTGGCGTGAACTGACCGGATCGCGGTTTTGCCCCCGCTGCCTGGCCGGCAACGGAAATCGGTGGATGCTGTCCTGGCGGCTGGCCTGGAGCTTTGCCTGCACCCACCATCACCTACTGCTGCGGGAAATCTGCCCGGCCTGCGAACGTCGCCACGTCTGGACCCGCACGACGCCACCACCCGGCTCGCCCGATCCTGGGGATTTCGGGTTCGACTCGTCGCGTGGTGGAGCACCCGTCTGCACCTTCCCCTTGGCAGAGGCGGACATAGTCCCCCTGGCCCCTGAGGAGCCCGTGCTGCGCGCCCAGCACCAGATCAACGCCACGATCACCGCGTTGCTGGCCGCGCGGCACACCGGCGCCGATCTGGCACCGTTACAGCAGGTCCTCGATGATCTGCACGCCGCTGCGCGCGCAGCGCTGGCGGCATTACGCACCTCGACCGCGCCACCCGAACCCATCACAGCGATCACACACAGCCTGCTCGCTCCCGACGGCTTTCCTGATCACCGATACCACGATCGGGTCGCTCATGTCGCTTTCGGCACGACCGCAGCGCACCTCATGCTCGCCACTGGACCGAGCGCACCGGACCCGGTGATCACCGACTGGCTCGCGCACGCCACCGCAGGCGGTTCCAAAGCCCACCTCTCCCGGTTGCTTGCTCAGTGGGACACCGCGAGCCCCGAACTTCAGGGCGCGCTGCTCAAACGCATCGGCCCGCACCTGGGCTCCGCCTTCCAGCTTCGCTACGGCATCGCGACCAGCACACCGCGCCGCCCGCGCTCCGGGAACAGCACAACGCGAGCGGCCAGCGTCCCCAGCCTGTTCTGGAGAGGATGGGCACTGCGTCTCAATCCCCAGGGCCGGTTCGACCCGCTGTCCTACCGTCAAGCGCTGAGTATGCTGCTGCAGATCGCCGGACTCGGAGACCTCGACTACACCGCCGTTCGGGACCTGCTGGGTCTGCCCTCGGCCAGCAACGTCGTCTGCTCCGGTTTCACCAAGAAACTCCGCCACAGCGGCGCCTGGGAGCCCGTGCTCGCCGCGCTCGGTCAACTCGCCCGCACTCTCGACGAGGAGCCCGCACCCATCGACTACGGGCGCCGCCGCCGATGGCGGCGCATTTCGGCCGCCGCGCTGGACCGCACAGCCTGGCGGGCCGCCTGCAAACACATCCGCTACCGCACCTCCGAGCGCCAGGAACGCTTCGCGCAGCTGCACCTGATCGAGCTGCTCACCGGCAGCCACCCCTACCTGTTCCGCGAGCCGCTGACGCTGTCCCCAGCACTCGACGGCGTTGACTACACCGCGTTCGTTTTCAGCCTTCCCTCGCAGCTATCCGCACATCTGCACCAGCAAGCGCAGACCCTGTTGCGACGCTTACGCATCGAGGAACCCGTGACCTGGGAACCTCCGTTCGACCGGGTCGGCACCATCGCCTGGCCAGGTCCACACCCTGACGACGTTCGCCCCGAACAACTCTGGGCCCTTGCCAGGGCAGGGCTGCCCCGCAGCGAGATCGCCACCCGCCTGCACACCACGTCCGAACACATTCACCTGACCGCTACCCGCCATCCGCAACTCTGGACTCGACGACGGCAGCATGGGCGCAGCCCCGAGCCGGTCACCGAAAGGCACGGCACAGCCCTACTCAGCGAGCATGAGCTGCGCGGCTATATCGACCAGGGACTCCGGCCCGGCCAGATCGCGCGACTCATCGGTTGCAGCCACCAACGGATCAGCAAGCTCATGGTCGGCAGCGGAATCGGCCCACGAGCGCCACGTGAAACGCTCCGCGGACTCGACCCGGCCTGGCTGCGCGAGCAATACGAAGACAACCAACGTTCCTTCACCGACATCGCAACCGAACTCGGCATCCCGGCATCGGATCTCGCCCGGCACGCCCGCAAGCTCGGACTCGCGATCCGCCGAGGTGTCGCCGCGCACCAGCACGTCCTCGCCGACCACGGCGGACCCGACGCATTCTCGGCCACCATCTGGACTGTCTTCGCGTCCCGCGGGGCCGAACAACGCATCACACGGCTGCTGGCGATTCCCGGACACCCCGACCTCAACCGTGCCGCCAGACATCTCGGCATCAGAAAGGCCATCCTCGCCGCGCAAGTCAGCCACCTCGAACGCGACGTCGGTGTCCCGCTCCTGGAGACCGCACCTGGCCCTGACGGCATCAGGCTCACTCCCGTCGGCGAGAAGTTCACACAAGAAGCACTCCCGGTCCTGGCCATACTCGATCGAGCAGGCGACGACACCGGTAATGACCCCCAGAGCTAACCCAGTGCTTCGTCGTGGCCATCCCTGGGAGAACTCGGGCCGGCCAGTCGTGGGTGGCGGCTACGTCGCTGCACCACCATGCCCGGCGGCGCACGAGCACCTAGCCCTGCCGCGCGGAGGCGTGCACGTCCTCCCCCTGTCCCGAGCCGCAGGGGGTGAGCATGACGGAAACCCGCAGGTGAGCGGAGTTTCCTCACCTGATCGATGAAATCTATGATCGCCGGAGTAGACATTCCCCGCTGAGTGTGTGTAATCTTCTGCTCGTCGCAAGAGAGAGAACGTCAGGTGGCACGGGAGATGACGAACTACCCGTGAGCAAGCGCAAGACGGTCAGGTCTGCCGGGGCCGATCAGTGGAAGGGGCTCCGGTAGGCGACCAAGGACAGTCGGCAAGGCGTGACCGGCATGTGCAAGAGGCCGGAGCCGACAGTCGCGTGAGGATAGGTAAGTCAGGAAACAGAGGAGAAGGGAAGGGTTGCACGCCATCGGATCGCCTGCCTCCGGCTGAGTTGCGCCGGGCGGGTGCCGCAGTCCCATCGGATTGGAAGGTGGTCTTCGGTTACGCGAACGCGATCCCCGCAGTCTCCGCCTCTAGTGCGGAGCACGCGGACACAGGAGGCCGATCTCACGGTCGGCTGATGGAAGTGGAACCCACAACCCTGGGGCCCCGGTGCCATGGCACCGGGGCCCCTCTTGATGCGGAGGCGCCGATGACCCCAGAAACCCACGACCCGCAGACCGCGGACGAGAAGTTCGATGACGAGCACTACCCCGCCTACACCATGGGCCGCGCCGCCGAGATGCTCGGCACCACCCCGGCGTTCCTGCGCAGCCTGGACGAGGCACAACTGATCGAGCCGCAGCGCTCCTCCGGTGGGCACCGCCGCTACTCCCGCTCCCAGTTGCGCCTGGCCGCCCGCGTCCGGGAACTCGTCGACCAGGGCACCGGTCTCGACGCCGCCTGCCGCATCGTCACCCTGGAAGACGAACTGCAGGAAGCCCGAGACCTCAATGGTCCGACGCCACCCTGACGATCCCTCTCTCGCAGTGGTAGCGACCGTGGCTGCGGCGACGGCCACCGCCTTCTGCCGGACCATGGCGATGCGCTCAGTCAACGTGATCACGCCTGGCCGGATCACCCGAGCTCGCTGATGACTTCGGCGAAGTCCCGCCAGCCCCGGTGTTCTGGGTTTCTGCGACGAGGTCGACGACGGTCAGCTGGTGATCCTCGTGGTCCCCAGCAGCACCCCCGCGACGACGTCTACACGGCGGTTTGCCGCGAACGCGGCCGCTGACCACACGCCGAGCGGCCGGGCTGAATGTCACGGCCCCTGGAGATACCCCGTCACTCGGCACTGACGCACCTCGGTGAGCAGGGCGCGGCAGGCGACCTGCCGGGGCGAAACCTGGTGGGATACAGGCCGGGCTGAACGTCGTTATCGGGTCCCGTCGTGTTCGAGTTCGGTGAGGCGGGTGTGGGCGGCGGCGAGGTCGCGTTCGAGTTCGGCGATGCGGCAGGCTGCGGTCAGGACAGTGTGGCCGGCGTCGAGGAGTTCGCGGACGCGGGCGGCGAGGGTGAGTTGGGTGCGGCTGTAGCGGCGGTGCCCGCCAGTGGAGCGGTCGGGGGACAGCAGGCCGGTGGCGTCGAGGCTGCGGAGGAACTCCGGCGTGACGCCGAGCATGTCGGCGGCTCGGCCCATCGTGTAGGCGGGGTAGTCGTCGTCGTCGAAGGCGGTGGCGGCCCGGTCGGTCGGGGGATGATCGGTCATCTCCACCTCACATGATGTGCGGGAATGGGCGTCCAGGCCCGCACTGTCGCGGGCCTGGACACCGGGTGATCAGTGGGTGGTGCCTTCGATGATCTTGCGGCCGCTCCCGTGACCGACTTCGATGCGCCGGGGCTTGGCCCGCTCGGCCACCGGCAGGGTCACGGTGAGCACCCCGTCGGTGTAGTCGGCGCTGATGTTGTCCACATCCAGGCCGCCACCCAGCGAGAGCTGGCGGGAGAAGGTGCCTCGGGGGCGTTCGGCGGTCAGGTAGCTGACCTCGGCATCGCCCTCGCCACTCGGCCGCCCGCGGCGCTGGGCGCGCACGGTGAGGGTGTTGTTCTCCGCGCTGACTTCCAGCGACTCGGGGTCGATGCCGGGCAGGTCGAACTCGACCACGTAGTTGTCCCCGGCCCGGTAGGCGTCCATGGCCATGGTCTGCGGTGCGCGGGCGCTGCCGAACACCTCGGCGGTCAACCGGTTGAGATCACGGAAGAACGGATCGAACGCCAGCGTCATCACCCACCACGTCCTTTCACACGCTCGTCGTCAACTCACACGCCATCAGCAGCGGAGCGCGGGGAGCGGAGCCCTCGGTCCGGACGCACCCCGGCACTCCGCGGGCAGAAATGACCGACAGCGCCTCACCTCCCTTGTTTTTGCTGGTAAACCCCTTGCCAACAGCCCTGCATCACTTATTCTGTAACTGCCAATGCAGATTTGCAAGACCACTGGTTCACAGTATATGTCGCCGTGTAGTGAGGTATTCGGTAGTGGAAGGTGGTGCAGGGGTGATGGCTGCGCGGCATGTGGTGTATCGGTGCGAGCTGGACCACGAGGTCCGGTGGCGCGGCTATGCGACCGGCGACGATGGCATCCCCGTTGACGTGCGCGCGGACTCGCTGGGCCAGGCCCAGCAGCTGATGGCCGCCACCGCCGTCGGCAACGGCCACCGATCAGAATGGGTCGAGCACACCGAACACGCGGCCGGTGATGGCCTGTGGGTGCGCGAAGCCCTCGACGACCGGGTTCTGGAGCGTGAGCACGCCACCCGGGTCCTGATGGAGACCCTCGGTGATCAGCGGTTGCGTGCCCGGCTGGCCACGCTGCCCGCCTGCCGGGTGGGTGGTGTGCCGGTGGTCGTCGGCGTGCCCGGTGACACCCTGGACTGGGTCCTGGGCCAGCACGACCGGCGCGGGACTCTCATCGTGGCCGCGGCGGTGACCAACCACCGCCTGTGGTGGAACGCGCTGGTGCCCGCCGATCGCGCCGCCGACACCGACCTGTGCGTGGCCGGCAGCCTGGCCGATCTCGATCTGACCGACCCGGAGGCCACCCTCGATGACTGGATGGCCACCACCGCCTGCGGAGGTCTGGTCCTGCTCGCCCCCCGGCACACAGCAGCCGGCACCCCGCCCGGCGGTCACGCGGCGCGATCCGACGCCTACACCGGTCGCCGCGCCGCAGCGCACAATCTCAGTGCCCGGCTTCTCGACCAGTTCGAGTCGACCGACGACCCACTGCGAGCAGCGCAGCTGCGCATGCGCAGCTGCGAGCTGGAAGGAGTACTGCACCGACTCGACGCCCCACGCCCCGGACCGGACTCGCTCCCGCCCGCGATGTAGCGCCGGTGCGGTAACTCCGAGCGGAAATGGCCTGTCGGAGGGAGTGCTCCCTTGCCTGTTCGGGTCCCCGGGGTGCTGAATCCCGGGGACTCGACCGTCAGTCGTCTTCGTCCAGATAACAACATGCTCGGCCGCTACTCGTTTCTGACTCCGGAGCTGGCCGGTGGCCTGCGGCCGCTGCGCGACCCGTCCGAACCCGACGAGGACGCCAGCGTCTAAGCCGTCTCCGGCAGGCCCTATCCGCCCCGAGTTTCAGGCTCCTCGCCCCGGTGGAATTTCTGAGATCGCCGTTGTAGACATGGTTGCTTTGTCCTGTTATGGTTTCTCACCACAGACGGAGAGCACTAAAGCGCCATCACCGACGAATCGGCGCCGCGAGTGATGGAAGTGGAGCTGTAGTGGCAGGCCCCTGGGGGCAACCGGCCGGTTGCCCCCAGGGAGTGAAAAAGGGGTAAGTCCGTAATCCGTACGCGAGTGAGAAGGGGGTCGTCGAGTCACTGTTTTCCCCGCCGCCCCACTCCCGGTGTTCGTGGATGGATGAGCGGCCTGAGTAGTGAGTAATTACCTTCTCGCGGCCCCCGGTGCACCACTGGTGCGCCGGGGGCCTTGTTGAGGGGTGAGGGAGCGGTATTGAGCCAGGATCGGCCCGGCGCCGGCGCGAAGTTCGACGACGAGGATTACCCCGCCTACACGATGGGGCGGGCTGCGGAGATGCTTGAGGTGACCCAGCCGTTCCTGCGGTCGCTGGAAGACGCTGGCCTCATTGATCCGCAGCGTTCGGCCGGGGGGCACCGGCGCTACTCGCGCCGTCAGTTGCGGCGGGCTGAACGTGCCCGCGAACTTATCGATCAAGGCACTCCGGTGGCGGCGGCGTGCCGGATCATCACTCTCGAGGACCAGCTCGCCGAGCACACCGGCCCGCCGGAGCCTGGCGCCCAGAGTTAGCTCGCGCGTCGACGTCGCGTGCGCCCTAGTCACGATGCCGCACAGGTGGTGTTCAGAGGCGAGCAACGCTGTCGCGATGCTGCAGAGATGAGGAGAAGTGCCCGTGCGTGCCCGACTGGCCACTGCATGGCTGTCTGTGGCGTGGGTGGCCTACTTCGTGGTGACCGGCGCCGGTTGAGGCCGCTGATCTGACCCGCAGCCTGCTGGGCCGACTCGCCGCCGCAGCCCACAGCGGCATGGTCTTTCTGAACAACCTCGCCACGTGACAGACCCCCGGCGCCCCCAAGTGGGAGAGCCGGGGTCTGCTCGCCGCGTCAAGAGGTGGCGGGTGTGATGGGCAGGAGGAGCCAGACGGTGATGTGGTGGCAGATCGCCGCTGCGGTCACGGCGGTGTGGAAGACCTCGTGGTAGCCGAACGTGCTCGGCCACGGGTCGGGCCACCGGGTGGCGTAGCAGAGGGCTCCGACGGTGTAGAGGACGCCACCGGCCAGCAGCAGCACCAGTCCCGCGACACCGGCGGTGCGCAGCAGATCGCCGAGGACGAACACCGCGACCCAGCCAAGGGCGATGTAGAGCGGCACACCGACCCAGCGCGGCGCGTGGGGCCAGGCGAGTTTGAGCAGCATGCCGCCAAGCGCTCCGGCCCAGACCACGCCCAGCACGATGCGGCCGGTGTCCTGCGGCAGGGCCAGCAGGCCGATTGGGGTGTAGGTGCCTGCGATCAGCAGGAAGATCATCGAGTGATCCAGCCGCCGCATCCACGTGCGGGCGCGCTTGGAGCGCCACGTGATGAGGTGGTAGACGGCGCTGACACCGAACAGGCCGAGCACCCCGGCCGTGTAGAGCGCCACGGCCACGGCTGTCGCCGGCGGGCCGGTCGTGGCGGCCAGGGTGATCAGCACCGTGCCGGAGGCGGCGAACCCGATCACGCTGGCCAGGTGAATCCACCCTCGCATCCGGGGTTTGACCGAAGCATAGGCGCGACGCGTCGTCAGAACTTCGCTCATACCACCAGGATACGAATGTTCGTGCCGCGCACGGCTGATGCGTTCGATCACGGACCTCCGGGCTCGTCGGCGGTAAACGGGGCGCGGAGGGGGCGCAGAGTCTCCTCGTCCTGATCCGTGCGCCGACGCTGAGGGGCTGGGGTGGTGCGGGGCGGGCCGGGCTCGAGGAACGCCACGGGCGCCACCGGCTTCCGGTCGCGGGATTTGTCTGCGCGGGGTGGGCGCGGGTCGTGACGCGGGAGAGCCCCGCGCCGGTCAACCTGCGCGGAGCCGCTCCGAGGCCCGTTGCCGGGGCGGAGGGAGGTGGAGAGGTTCACAGGAAGGTCCTTTCGGGAAGGCTCACCACGGGCGCGGCCTTTTTCGGCTTCACGTTCAGCGGGCCGGTGGTGGGTGGTCAGTCGGCGTCGGTGAGGAACACGCGTCCTCCGCCGTAGGCGGCGAGCTGGTGGTGGGCGCGGGCGATCGCCTCGTGCTCGGTGCCGGCGATACGCGCGGTGTGCTGGCCTTCGGCATCGGTGATCTGCCAGGCGTCATCGAACAACGTCCGCGCGACGTGGCGGCAGTGCCGCATCAGGCCATCACCGCCGCGGTGTGCTGCGAGGTGCAGGCGGCCGTGGTGGTGGCGAACTCGGCGCGGGGGCTGCGGCCCGGGAGTGCGCTCACTCCGGCCGCATGCAGCACGCGAAGCACCCGGGGCGCCGCGTTGACGATGTGGAGAGGGATGTGCCGATGGGCCGCGTAGGTGTGTGCGGCGACGAGGAGGTCGAGCCCGGCGGTATCGATGGTGCTGGCCCGGGCCAGGTCCACGAGCGTGTCCGGTGGTCCGGTCAGCACATGCGGCCAAAGCCGCTCGGCCAGCAGGGCGACTCCCTCGCCGGCGAGGTCACCATCCACTGTGAACACGGTGGGCAGGGTCGTGATCAGGCTGTAGTTAGCCCGCATCGGGCTCCAATACACGTCGAAGGATCCTGCGGCCTGGCGCAACGCAGAGAGTCGCCGCTGCAGGACCGCAGGCAGAAACAAGGTTCGGCTCCGGGAACCCGGCCCGCGCAAACGCGCTCGGCTCAACCGGAAGAGAAAGAAAACTGGTGCTGCAGCAGGCTGCGGCCCGCCGTTTCGTTGCGCGCCCAGTGGCGGGCAGCGTCGTCACGGCGGAGAGCGTGCTGCTGCGCTAAATCGGTTCGGCCCGTCTCAACCGCACCGCAAGTGGCGGGTTCGGGAGCTATGCCGGGTGAAACCGTAGTCCCCGGCCCGCACACCAGGTGCGGGCCGGGAAGAAACTCAGCAGAGTCTCAGACCGCGCGCACGAGGTCCGCCTGCGGGCCCTTGGGGCCCTGGCTGACCTCGTAGGTCACCTGCTGGTCCTCGTCCAAGCTGCGGAAGCCGCCGGCGTCGATGGCCGAGTAGTGCACGAAGACGTCAGGGCCGCCCTCGTTCGGGGCGATGAAGCCGAAGCCCTTTTCCGAGTTGAACCACTTCACGGTTCCGTTGGTCATGTCAGTCTCCTTCGGGAGCTGGGGTATGGCGGGCCACCACACCGTGCGGAGGCCCGGGCCGGGGGATCTCAGACGGCGGCTCACTCCAGCTACAACCAAAGAAAGAAGCCCGCCCGCATCAACATCCTGCGAGCATGCACAAAACACGAACCCAGAAATACAACGACCACCGATCACCCTACACGCCCCGCGTGCCGTCAACACCCGGGGCGCACCGGTGGACTCACTCAGCGCCCGGCTCTGGGGCGGCATCAGGTGGTGCCGAGAGCCGCGAAGCGCCAGCACACGACTCCGCCGCCGGGGCAGGCACATCGTGGCTTGGGCCACGCACCACGCGCCGCGTCGAGATGTCCCGATCAATCCACAGCAAAACCGCCCAGCGCCCGTTGAAGCAGCAAACGGCGGTTGACGTCACCGGCGGGCATCGCCTGGCGCGAGCAGGCTGGTGACCTCGGCGATCGCCTGGTCGGAGGGCTTGAAGTAGCGGCGGAGGTTCTCCCTTGCCACAGATAACAGGGTCGCTTCAGGCGTCGCCGCAGGTGTGTTCCCGCAGGCCGTGATCAGCGATGGCGCAGATAATAGAGCGTTATCTGGGGGAAGACTTCAAGAACCGGCGGCAGGCGACACCTCGCCGAACGGCGACCAGGATCGACGAGGGTCAAGCGCACGATCCGACACGGATGTTCCTCGGGCCCCGATCCACCGAGGAGCAGGACCTGCGGGCGATCGAACGCAGCCATCGCTGCCATCGTGGTCTGCGGTGTGGTGGACAGCGAGTCGTCGACCCACGTCACTCCCTGCCTGATCGCGATGGTCTGGAGCCGGTGCGGCAGGGGTTCGATCGTCTGGATGCCAGCACGGATGACGCTCGGATCGTTCTCCACGAGTGCGGCGGTCGCGGCGATGGCGGCACCGATGTTGACGAGGTTGTGGGCGCCGGGCAGAGGCACCTCGGCGACGTCGATGATCCGGGTAGAGCAGAGGTGGAGAGCTTCGTCGTGCACGTGCACCCCGTCAGGGCGACCGACCGGAAGGCGGCGGGCAGGACTCGTCGCTGCGATTGCCGCCGCAACGGGGTTTTCTGTGACATAGACGACCAGATCACTGGGTGACTGATGCGCTGCGATGGCGGTCTTGGCCTGCTGGTATTCGTCGAAGTCTTGGTGCCAGTTCAGGTGGTCGGGCGTGACCGACAGGACTACCACGATATGCGGAGAAAACGGCAGGTCGATCAGCTGGAAACTCGACAGTTCCAGCACGACGACATCATCGGACCGCAGCTCAGCGAGAAAGGCCAGCGGAGGGGTGCCGATGTTGCCGCCGACGAACACCCGACGGCCTGCGGTTCGCAGGATGATGCGATCGTGGTGCCCTGCCCTTGGTTCCGGTCACTCCGATCACTGGCGCCGGAGACCGACTGAGGAACTCGGAAACAACAGTTGTCACCGGCACTTCGGAGGGCAACGCGTCCGGGCGAACGCTGGGGCTACGCACAACAAGATCGACGGAGTCAAGTCCGGCCAGGTAGTCCTCACCGCTAGCGATGTCCAGCCCAGCAGGCACATTCGTTGCGTCTGCGCGGTCATGCACCACTACGGCGGCGCCACGCTGCCGCCAGTAGTCGACGGCAGCCCGGCCCTCGACCCCGTAACCGATCACAGCCACTCTCATCCAGTCCACCTCGGGCGTCATTGTCCTGCTTACCCGAAGGGACGCCCAGCCGGGCCAGAGGTGGCGTCTCCTCGGAAGGCGGTGGTGCTTATCCGGGCAGACACGGCCCATTGAAGAAATGCCATCAAACTGAGACGCCGGGGCTGACATGCCGACTGAGACACCGAGCAAGACCGCAGGTCAAACAAGATCAAGATGTCACGGAGTTTGAGACCCTACAGCCGAATGGTTCGCCTAGCGGATGGTGTGACTTAGCGAAGAGATGCTCCGACTGAATTTTGCGGCAAACGCGCAAGAGATTTCGAATTTGTCGCGCCAGTCGCGAGGCGCTCACGTATTCCTGAGGCAACCTGCTTGAAGGTTCAGTTGCTGATTGCTAATCTGCCTATTTGCCCTGTGGCTACGGAAAAATCATAGCTCATCTTGTCTATGTTTCTCGCCTGAGCGGAGGCTGATTTCAAATGGCAAAGGTGAATGCCAATGAACTTCTTTAGGTCACTGCTTGTTGGTGTCGGGTCTGCAGTGCTCGGGCGAGCGTTAGTGTGCTGGGGTCTGGTCGCTCGCCGATATCGGCGAGGTTAGTGCTGAGCAGGTGAACGGTGCGGCTGATGGCGTCGGTAAGTCCGAGTTCGGCTTGGACGCGCATGATGTCGCGGTAGATGGCTTCGTTTTCGGGGTTGAGCATGCGGGCGTGTTCGAGGAGCTGTAGTTGTCGGTGGGGATCGTGTCCGCGGTAGTGGGCGGCCATGCCGGCAAGGGCGTCGAGGACCGTGCGGTGGGCGTCTTCTCGGGGGCCGTCGAGCCAGAGCGCGGACATTCCGTCGGCGAGTTCTCCGCGGTAGGTGGCCGCGATGCGGGACCACGCTGCCATTCGTTGCTCGCTGGTGGTCGCGATGTTGCGGTCATGTTCGGCTTGGCGCAGCTGCCAGTAGTCGACCTGCACGAGGTCTGCGTTGAGCGCCACCGTCTCATCACGCTGGCTGATCACGTCAGCGGCGCGATCATCGGTGGCGTCGGTGAGGGCTTTACGGATCTGGGACAGGCTTGCGTAGAACGCGTTGTAGAGGCGGCGGCCGCGCGCATCCGGCCATAGGGCTTCACGGACTGCCGCGCGGGACGTGCCGTTGGGGTGCAGGGCGAGGAACACCAGCAGCGCTTTGTGTTTGGGCGCCAAGGCTGAGGTGAGGTCGTGGTCCTCGCCGTCCGGTGAATGCCAGGTCAATGTGGCAGGCCCGAATACCCCGAGCGTTACAGGCCGATCGTCCTGGTCGGCAGGATGCGCCATTCTGGCAGAAGTGACCGTCCGAGTCGAGCTCGGTGTGCGGTCTTCCCCGCTGTCCGAAGGCGGTTCTGCGTGGCTGTCCGCGCCATCAACGACGCCGTGGTCGTCGGTGTTGTCCACATGAATGCCGTCGTCTTCGGCCTCGTGTTCGGCCGTGGTCTCCCGCTGTGCATGCTCGGTGTCGGTGGTCGGGTGGGCCTTCGTGGTGTCGGCGAGCAGGTCGATGAGATCGCGGGTGTCGGTGGCGTCGAGGTGGAACAAGCGTGAACCGCGCAGTTCGTCGACAGCTGCGCTTGTTGCGGTGACGAGTCCGTCGGCCATCACGTGCACGGTGGCTCCGGCCGACCAGCTGCCCAGCAGGATGCCCGCGATGCCGCGCGCGGCGCCGTTGTCGAGAATCGCCTGGAGCCGTGGGTTGTGCCGGTCAGCGCCGACGACCAGCACAACGTCCAGCTTCCCCGGCATGTGTGTGTCACCGGCGGGCGCGTGGTGACCGGCAAGGTAGGTGGTTGCTTCGGCCAGGTCAGCTGTGATGCGCAGCCGCGATGAGGTGGACAGGTCCTCCGAGATCAGGGAGCGGGCGTCGCGAGCGGGAATGATGATGGTGGTGCTCGTGGTGGCAAGAAGTTGAACCAGGAGGGCGCGCGCGGCGGCCTCAGCGCCGGGTCCCGCCAGACCTAGTCCGTGGACGGCGGCGAGGTCAAGCGCACGAGCCTGGCCGTCACGAACTCCGATCTCGACGTCCTGCGCTGCCGAGTCAGCCTCGGGAAGGTCTGCATGGCCGACGAGCGACGGCGTGATCGGCTCGGTCTTGCCGTGGCCGGCATGGCGAGTCGAAGTCTGGCCTCCATCGAACGCTGACCGCAGTGCGTGCACTGCGGGCGCGAGTGTCGTCCACGGAGCCCGATCGCCACTTCCCGGTCGGTAAGTCCGTCTCCGCCGTCGGCGGCGGACGAGCAAGGCTAGTGCCACGACAGCGGCCAGACTGGCGGCCACAAGCCCGCTGCTACCAACGGCGAGTGCGGCGCCGGAGGTCGTGGTGACGGCACGCCCTGGGGATTGCTGCCGGTCAGGCGCTGGCGTCGGCTGCGGCTTGGGATCCGCTTGCGCAGCCTCGTCTTCTGGGCTGTCGACGGGGGCTTCATCGTTCTGGTGGTGGTCGGTGGCCGGGAGTGCGAGAGACCAGCCGGGGAAGACCAGGTCGGGGTCGCGCAGGACGCGTCCGTCTGGCTGCGGGTGGTGGGCGTTGAGCCGGAAGACTTCCTCCCATCGATCGCCGTCGCCGAGGTGGCGCTCGGCGATGGTGGTCAGGGTGTCGCCGGGTGCGGTCGTGACCCACTGAGCGTCCTCCGGGATGGCCGGCGGGGTGGGCACCTGGGCGGCGTCGGGTGGTAGCAGGAGGATCCAGCCTGGCTGGAGGTGGCGGGGGGCGCCGATGCGGTCGGCGTTGAGATCGCGGATTTCGGTCCAGCGGTGGGGGTTAGCGAGGTGGCGTTGGGCGAGGCCCCAGAGGGTGTCGCCGTGGGCGACGCGGTAGCGGGGGCAGTCCGGGCGCACGGCGTCGGCGATGTGGGTGGGGGTGCTGGGTTCGGGCGGCGGGATGGGGTCGGCGTAGCCGCCCGAACCCAGCGTTGTGGTGTCCCTGCTGGGGAAGGGCAGGACACCACCGGAGGGATGCTGCGGTGCGGTGACAGCAACCCGATCGGCCGCGGGGGACGCGGAGGCAGAGGGAGCGTTCAGCGAGATCACGACGCTGGCGAGCAGCGCGGTGGTCCATCCTCGAGGCCCGGTGACGTGGAGGCGGTCGCGCAGGGCTCGGGCTCCGTACCGGAGCAGGAAGACGAGGTCGCACAGGGTCCACCACATCAGGCACGCCCACGTGACCCATCCGGTGGTGAGGACGGCGAGCAGGAATGCTCCGTCGGCGCCGAGGTCCAGGCGCAGGGTGTGCCAGGTGTGCTCGGCCCAGTTCGCGAGTTGGTCGTGGATCGGCAGTGTTACCCAGGGCGAGGTGTCGAGCTCCGGCCAGGTCAACGCGGGGATGGTGATGACGTGTCCGGCGAACAGCAGGATCACCGGCATTCCGGCGAGTAGGACGAGGATCCCGATGCCGGCCAGGAGGATGCGGATTCGGCTCATGGCAGTCCACCTGGGCCCTGGGTGCCGGTGGCGAGCGCGGCGGTCGCCCGCCCGGTGACGGTGTGGGTGGGCCAGAGCAATCCGATCCGGGCGGGTTCGGAGTAGGTGACGGTGACCTGCACGGTGGTGCTGTCCAGGATGACCGTGCCTGTGTGATTCGTGGCAGTGAGGTAGCGCTGGGCGGTGGCGGTGGCGACGTGGGAGTCAAGGCTGAGAGTGTGGCCGCGGGTGTCCACCGCGGTCAGCGCGGCGCGGGCGGCCTCTGCCGCGATGGCGTCCGCGCGGACTAGGACGCGGAGTCGGTCGGCGCCGTCGATGAGGATCGCGAACACCAGCAGCAGGCATGGCACCAGCACCGCAGCCAACACGCTGACCGATCCCGCATCGCGCTGGCGTCTGGCGTGATGATTCATGACCGACTCCGGTGGGGATCGACGGGGCTGGTGAAGGCCGCATGCAGGGGAACGGCCACGGGCAGGCCGGGAATGCTGGTGAGGTCGGCCAGCGCCACCGCACAGCGCAAGGTGACGGTGACGATGCCCGGGGCGCCGACGCGTCCGAATCCGCTGGTGTCGGTGGTGAGCTGGATGTCGGTGCAGGCGAGGTCTTGGTCGGCCAGTACCCGAGCGCCGGTGTCGAGAGCAGTCGTGCGAGCAGCGGTGGGGGTGCGGGCCAGGCTGGCGGCGCGGGCGGCGGCGGTGGCGGCGTGCTCGACGGCGGTGTCGGCGCTGACCACGCGACCGCCTGCGACGATCAGTGCCAGCAGCATGAGCAGTGCTGGTGTGAGGATCGCCAGTTCGATGCTGGCCGACCCGTCGTCGCGGACGTAGCGGTTCATGGCTGTTGCCCGGGGGTGGTGAAGCGTTCCTTGGCGGCATGGGCTTCCTGCTCGATGCGGTCGAGACCGGGAATCGGCAGGATCAAGGGGGCGGTTGCCGTCACCCGCACCCGCGCCTGGCGGTCGTCGGCCTCGGCGCTGACTACTGGGTCCCCCACGAGGCCGCCGGCGCGGGTGAGGAAGTCGGTGGCCGCGATTCGGGCGTCACGCGCGGTTCCGGTGACCGTCCGCGCGGCCTGCACCCCCTGCTGTGCGGCCGACAGGCAAAGAGTGCGGGTGTGCCACCACACCCCGGCCTGCAGGACGGTGACGAGCAGGACCAGCGCCAACGGGGCGAGCACGGCCAGTTCCACGGCCACCGACCCCGCATCACCGGCACGGGGATTCGTGGTCGCGCGGTGCGGAAAAGGCCGGACTCTCCAGGGCGAGCGTGCGATGATGGGCGGCATGTCGCACACACGAGAGGACCATGGCGCGTAAATCGCCTGCGCAGGTGCGCGCTGATGCATGGCAGCCGTCGATGCCCGGGCTGGGCGTGCACGCAATTCCGGGACTGTCGCGCCCAGGCGTGGCTGCCCTCGTTCGGCTGGAACGGACGCGGTTGTGGCCGGGCGCCGTCGCCCACTTTCTGTATTTGTGGTCGCAGTTCGTTCGTGACCCGGCGCTTCGCCTGCGGGTGTCGGAACACGGTTGTGGTGTGCCGGAATGTTGCCCTCACCCCGATGAGCTCCGTCGGGTTCTGGAGATCGCGGCGCACGCCCTCCCACCGAAGGACGCTCGCCTGCTTCGCCGCCGTATCGCGCGACTTGACAAGCAGTCCTAACAGCCGTGACCACTCGGCGCCTCGCAGCGCTTGTCGCGTCGAGACCTGGATCGTTGATCGTTGAGTTGCTCACGACACCCCCTGGATGTTCGCCGCTGGCGCGGTTAGTGGATTTGGCCTTGGTATTTCTGGACGACTGCGGTGATGGCGGCACCGAGCCCGAGTGCGGCTGCCAGTCCGATCGCGGTGAGCACGGCTTTTTCGGTGCTCTCCGATCCGGTGTCGTCGAAACGGGCGTGCTCCCCACGCTGCTGCACGCTCTCGCTGGCGAGCGTGATCCAGACCGAGAGCACCAGTAGGGCGGTCGTGGCGTTCCGGCGGAGGAGGCGAATGGCAGACATGACGATCCCTTTCGATGGGCGCTGGGTTTGTGACGGTTAGCCCAGGAGTCGGGCGACGGCCGGGTAGAGGACCAGCAGCAGGATGCCGAGCATGAGCAGGGTGACCGGCAGGGTGAGGCGTTCGGTGCGGGTGTTGGCGTCGGCCTTGTCGGTGCTGATCGCGGCGGTGCGGAGGCTGGCTGCGTGGGTGGTCAGGCTGGTGTAGATCGCGGCCCCGTCCGCGGCGGTCGCCGCCAGGTCCGCTACCGCCACCAACTCCGGCAGTCGGATCATGGTGCCGAGCGTGCGGAGCGTGTCCCACGGTGAGTGTCCACTGTGCTCGGCGTGAGCGAGGGTGCGATGTAGCCGGGTCAGCAGCCAGTGGTCGCCGACTGCGGCGGCCTCGCGCAACGCCGGGCCGGGCGCGTGACCGGCAGTGCGCTGCTGGGCCACGAGGTCCAAGTAGACGGCCAGAGCCCGCCGCGCATCCTCCCGTGCCACCGCGGCCTGGTCGCGGAGGCGCGAGACCGGCACCACCACACCCACCAGTCCACCGGCGGCCACGAGCCCCACCGATACCCCGACCGGCACGCCCGTGACCGCGAGGGAAACAGCGAGAAGGGTGGCGGCGGCGAGGCTGCTCACGGCCCACCGTAGCCGTGTCATCACGTAGTCGGAGGGGCTGCGTTCGAGAAGGCCGAGGTCATAGGTGGGGATGCTCAGCCAGGGGTGCCGGGCGTGATCGGCTCGGTCGGTGGCGTAGGTCAACAGGCGCGCTCGCCAGGCCCGCCACCCGGTTGCAGGGATGGAGGTGGTGGTCCGGGTGGCGAGATGGCCGAGCGCGGCGGATACGTCCATCGGCGCGGGCCCGGCGATCGCGCGCAGTCCGAGGGCGAGGCCGATTCCGAGGACGGTGCCCATCCCCGCGGCCAGTACGAGTGCGGTGTTCATGATGGTCGCCCGTCGTTGAGGTAGCGGGGTCTGGCGGGCATCGTGGAGAGCTGGTGCATTCGCCATAGCGACACAGCGAAAATGCCTGCCACGACGGCCAGAACGCCTTGCCCGGTCCAGGTGTGAAGCGGGGCGAGGAACTCTCGGGCGAAGAGCACCAGACCGACGACCATGACGGTGGTGATGGCCACCAGGCTGCGCACGGTCGTGCGGGGCTTGGCGCGGTCTGCCTCGACCTCGCGAGTCGCGGCGGCGCGGGCGCGCAGCGCGGCGGCTTGGGCGTGCAGGATCTCCACCAAACCACGTCCACCGGTCCGCAGACGCAACAGCAACGCCAGCACGACCTCATCCACCACAGGAACACCGAACTCCGCGGCGAACGCCCGCAACGCCGTCTCCGGATTGTCGGTGCGCAGCCGGTCCGCCAAACGCCGAACCGGCGCGGCCAGCGGTTCCGGAGCGGTGTCGGCTGAGCGCGCGACAGCGTGGTGCAAGCCTCCGACGCCCGAGCCCAGCAGGTCCCCGACCCGCCGCGTCCACACCGCAAGGGCTTCCTGCAGCACGATGGCCTCCCGCGCACCGCGTGAGGCCAGCACGACAGGCAGGCCCACAACAGCTGCGATGGCGGCTGCGGCGGCCACCGGCCACCCGGTCACCCACCACACCACCGCCGCCACCAGCACGGCGAGCACGCCACGCCGCCACCACCGGAGCATCCACGGCTTCACCGCAGCGCGCCGCTTGTTCGTAGTCTCCTCGCGGGAGCGCATCGGAGGCGGGGGTATGAGAGAGAAGGCGCCGAGCAGAATCCCAGTTCCGAACAACACTCCACACAAGACAGTGACAATGGCGATCACGGCGTCTCACTCCTCTGATCGAAGTTGTTCCATTGGCCATCGGGCCGGTTGAAGAGGGTGCGGTCCAGGCCGTGGGCTTGCAGACGGGCCATCAGCGTCGGGCTGGGAGGGCATGTCGGGACGGCACGGCCGTCACCGGGGCGAGGGCCGAACAGCGTCGTTAGGTCCGGAATGGCCGCATCGCCCACGGGGCCGACTTCGACGATCTCGGTCACGAAGCGTTCCCGGCGGTCGGAGTGGTCCCGGCGGGCGAGGTGAACGATGAGGTCTAGGGCGGAGGCCGTCCACCGGTGCGCGGCTTCCACGGACAGCGGTGGGAGGGCGAGTTGCCCCAGCGCGGCGATGCGGTCCGGGACAGCGCGGGCCGATGTCGCGTGCAGGGTGCCCATTCCGCCTGCGGCGCCGTTACCCAGCGCCCGCAGCAGCGCAGTGATCTCCCCGCCGCGCACTTCGCCGACGATGACCCGGGATGGCGAGTGTCGGAGGGTTTGTTTCAGGAGATCGTCGAGGCTGATCTCTCCGACGCCTTCGGCGTTGGCGGTGCGTGCCTCGAACGCGGTCACCACGCGCTCGCCGTCGAGATGCAGCCCGAGCTCGTAGTCGTCCTCGACGGTCACGATGTGCTCGTGGACAGGGATTTCGGCGCATAGTGCACGCAACAGCGTGGTTTTGCCGGCGAACGGGCCGCCGGTCACGAGCAGGTTCACGCCCGCGGCCACGGCGACGGCGAGGAAGTTCTCAAGGCCGGGGTCGAGGGTGCCGCGACGGCGCAGGTCGGTGAGGGTGGTGTGGGTCAGGCGATGACGTCGGATGGCGATCCGCGGGCGGTCGGTGACCTCCCGTACTGCCGCCAATCTCGCTCCCAAGGACCCTCCTGCTGGTAGTCGCAGGTTCACGATGGGCTGAGCCGGGCTGAACTCGCGGGAGGTCTGCCCGAGCCGCGCGCACATCGCCTCTAGCTGTTCAAGAAGCTCGGTGTCGGAGTCGGCGACCGGGTAGGGCCAGCGTTGTAGGTGGCCGTCGGCCAGCTCCAGCCAGACTCGGTCGTGGCCGTGGATGTGGATGTTCTCCACGTCCTCCAGTTCCAGCAGTGGCTGGAGCTGGCCCAGGCCGAACACCGCGGCCAGCACCGCGTCGGCGAGCCGCTGCTCCTCGGCCACCGACAATGGCGGGTCGCCCCTGCTGGCGCGGTCGTGGGCCCATGCGGTGATTTCCGCGGCCACCACCGATGCACGTTCGTCGGCGCTGCTGTTCCGCAGGCGGGCAGCGACCTTTTCCCGCAACGCCTGCACGGTCGCGGTATCCGGTACCCTTCCCACGGTTTCGCGCGCGAGAGGCAGGTGTGTGCTGCCGTTGATTCCGGTGGTCATGCTGCACCTGCTTCCGGGACACCGTCGGCCACCCTTGTTGTGGGTGGGGTGAGGCTGCGGTGCAGCCGGAGGGCGGCCTTCCGGCTCGTGCGCAACAAGGCTGAGTGACGGGGCGGGCAGTTGCCGGCCGCGTCGGAGAAGAACTGGGCGGCTGCCGGGTCGTCGGGGAGCTCGACACCCACGGGGACACCTAGAGCCTGGGCGACTCTGTCGGCTTGGCGGCTTGTGGTGGCCGCTACCAGTGCTCCGAGCCGGGTGATCGGTATCAGTTCGCGCAGCGTGGTGATCAAGGGCAGTGCGGCTGAGATGTGCCGGAGGGTCGGGCGCACTCCGACCAGGACCAGGTCGGCTTCGGTGATCAGCGGCCAGGGCGTTTCCGGTGCCCAGCGGCCGGCGTCGATGAGGACGTCGGGTCCTTCACGGGCGAGATCGCGGGTGGCGCTGGCGAGTCGTCGCCAGCCGTCGTCCCCGATGGCTCCCGTCTGGGCGCGGGTCGTCACGCCTGCCAGCAGCCGCACATGGTCGTGACTGGGAATTTCCTGCACGTGTCCCGCCAGCCCTTCCGAGGGCACGGTGCCTAGGTGGCGGGTGGCGGCGGCGAAGCTGACCGCCCCGCACTCGGAGGTGAGGTGCCCGTCGACCAACCACGGGCTGCCCCATCCCCGCAGCAGGTCACCTCCGGCGGGATCGGCGTCGACCACCAGAAGCCGGTGGGGCCAGGCGGTGGCCAGTGCCGCGACCGCTGTGGTGATTCCGGGTGAGGCCTTTGCGGACAGCATTGTGATGACAGCCATGACAAACTCCTTTCACGAGAACGAAAAACGGAAAACTGCACTGGTTTCAGTGGGCGGGGCCGAGCAGTTTGACGAGTGCGCCGCCTGCGGCAGTGGAATCGGCCTGTTCGGATGCAGAGGAGTCGATGAGCAGGTCGACCACGATCGCGCCCTCGGAGTCCGGGGGTGATGTCTGGACCACGCGTGCCTGAAACCCGGTCCCGCCGGCCACCGTCTCCGACGTCGTACCGGAGCTCGACAGGCCCACGACCTCCACAGGATCGTTGGGTGCCAGTCCGCGGGCCGGATACCGTCCCGGGGGGAGGCGAACGCCGATCACCTGCTGTCCCCTGGCGGGCACGACTTGTGTGGTGACATCGCTGAAGGCCAGGAGGTGCCCGGCGCGCAAGTTGGCGGCGGCGATCTGCCCGACAACGCGGCTGCGGCCGGCATCCGCGACCCCGAATTGCCGTGCGCTCGGCGGAAGCTCCACAGTGGTCATGTCGGCGTCCCTGATGGGCTGTCCCCACGCCACATCACGGACCAGCTGCAACATGGGCTCGCGATCCCACGCCGCCGATACCACTGCGACCGTTCCCGCGACGGACACGATGATCAACCCGAGGGACGCGCTCAGCAGCCACCACCGCCGCTGCCGGGGAACCCGAGGAGCACGCACCGACGCGGGTTTGTCTTTGGGCTCGGTGGAATCGGGCTTGGTGACTGCGAAAATGCCGGTACTGGACATAGGTCTCTCCCTACGTGAATTCGCCAAAACACACGAGAAAACAAAGAAACGGACAACTGTTGGATTAGCGGATGCGGAGTGCTTGGGCCTCGGCCACTGCGAACCTCGCCGGCGCCCGCGAGGTCATCGGCGCCAACTCACCCCCGGCAGGTGAGCTGCCGGTCCAGCCCTGCCACGTGACCCGCCAGGTGATCGACCACTCCGCCGTCACCAGTGCACCAGGCTGATCGATCGATGGCTGCTCGTACACCACATCGCAGTCCGGCGAAGCAACGTGCAGCCCGAACGACCGCTCGTATGGTGTCCCCGGCCCCGCACAGGAAGTGACCGGTTGGCCCAGCCCGGGTGCCATCGACAACCGAACCGGTATGGCGGTGACCTCCGCCCACACTTCACCCGCCTGCACTCGCTGCGTTTGCGGACGCCAATCTTCAGGGGCAGTCCAGAACCAGGTGTGCTCACCGACGACTGTCGCCGGACGGCCATCCGGCAACCGCAGATCCGGGGAATGCCGCGGCGTCGGCAGCGGCAACCGCAGCCGTTGAGCTGCCTGCTGAGCGAGAACAACGGGATCCGGTGGGCCTGAAGCGCTCGCTGGGTTCGGTGTTTGCGGTGTGGCATTCGGCTGTGGACAGTGCCCGTTGTTCAGCGGTCCCAAGCACCATGTCGACAACGGCTGAGAGCTGAGCATGAACGCAGGGTCCTGTGTTTGCCCCGGGGCATCGCACATCACGGTCGGGCACAGCGGCACCAGCGCCGCCGGGCTGTTGCTCGGACGTGTGTTGCCGCCGGGCTTTGAGGTTGCGGGTCGCCCCGGCCGTCCCGGGGTGTTCGCGGAAAGACCGATCGAAGGCGGGGCGTGCCAGCCGCCAGCGTCGCCATGCTCGACCGTGACGTCTCCGTCCTGGGCCTGCGCCACCGGGACGGTCAGCGCCGCCAGTACGGTCAATCCGGTGAGAACGCACGGGCCGCGGGCTGTGGGGCACATCAGCACTCACCGCCCGGAAACTCGACCCGATCGACCCGCCAGACCCCGTCAGGCCCTTTGCTCAACGTGGCGTGAACGAGGTTTCGAGCGACGCCAACGTTCCTCGGCTTCCCGGATGCGAGATCGGCTTGGCCGGCCAGGCTCATGTCCTGGCAATCCTGCAGACTTGCGTGATCCCCGGTGATCTGCACCGACGACACACGGGCCATGACAGCGCCATACAGCCGGATTCCGCCAGCCAGCTGCTCGCGAGCGCGTGAGGTGATCTGATCGGCCAGCTCCTGCCCTGTTACGCGACGGACCTCGGCGTCCCATCCCGCACCGCGTTCGGTCGTGGAATTCCAGGTGATCCGCCAGAAGTCGCGATATGTGCGCTCCACTTCAGCACGTTCGTCAGCGGACGGGCCCGGCGGCGGGGCGATGTTTGGGGTGGCTGGCTGCGTGGCCGGCGGTGCTGTCGCACAGCCGGCCAGGACGAACCCGGCCGAACACAGCACAGCTTGCGCGGCTACGGACACAGGCGTCGAGGGCATTCCTAGTGGCCTTTCACGAGGTGTGGACGAGGACGGCGATCCAGCCGCCGAGGATCAGACAGGGACCGGCGGCGATGCGCGCGGTCCGGGCTCGTAGCGTGGTCGCCCATGCCAGGCCGGCGAGAATGCCGAGCACCAGTAGCGCCGCGGCGATGCCCACCAGCACGGTTCGCCACCCGATCCATCCGGTGTATATGGAGATCGCGGCGAGTAAGGTGATGTCGCCGTAGCCCAGCCCACCCGGAGCGATCCAGTAGGCGAGCGAACCAACGGCCAGAACCAGGACACCGGCGGAGACCGACCGCAGCAGCGCTGCCGGGGAGGAGACCGTGATGGCGTGGATGGTGAACATGACGACACCGCCTGCGGCCAGTGCGATCACCCACGGGCGTGGCAATCGGTGACAGGACAGGTCGATCCAGGCCAGCGCCACACTGCAGAGCGCCCACCACCACCAGGCGGCAAGCACGGGATCGGTGGCGAAGCGGCACCCCACGGCGAGAGTGACGGCGCCGTCGGCAGCGCTGAACCCGGCCATCGGCCAGGGGCGTGTCGAGCACACCACCCAGGGCCGCACCGCCCACGCCAGCAGCGGGCCCACCACGATGCCTGCGAGGACGAGAACCGCCACCACCGGCACAGGGCAGGAAAGTGTTGGCACGTGAACGACACCCTCCACTGATGTGAGGAGGGGAAGAAGGGGTCGGCACCACAATGTCACCTCCGAAACTGGGGACCAGGCTGCGAGAAAGTCCGAGGGGAGCTGGTTTTCGCGGCGGGTCCGGGGACGAGTGAGCCTGACAGTTGGCCGCACCTCGTGTCAGATTTTGGCCCCCGTCAACCGGAGTATGCGCCCGTTTGAGTGAATCCTCAGGCGGGACAACCACTTCCTGGCGCCCCGTCCGCAACATCCCGGGAGCAGGTTTCGCCGCGATCATGTTCTGGTTCAAGGGCTTTCGATGTTGAGAGACCCACGGCGCTAGGCGTCGGGCTCACTCGGATGGGTGTATCTGTTGGTGGAGTGAGGCCAAAAACTGACACGAGGCTTGATCCAGTGTCACGGTGGCGAGACCCACAACACGGGAAATCCCTTCGCAGTGAGAGCGATTTCCTGATTGGGCTTCCCGTTTCTCTTTTTCCTGCCGCGCTGTGCGCGGGAATGGAGTGATCCCTCATGCGAACCGTAGAACAAACCAGCAGATCCAGAACGCTGTTTATCTTGCGGTGGCAAGACGGCGAGGACTGGGGCCACCTGTCCGCGGTCACGGACGCGCCCAAGCCTGTCTTCCTCGGATTCGTCAACCGCGCCCTCGATCCCGTCTTTCACACGCTCAGCCGTGACTGCTCGATCGGCGCCGACGGATTCCGCGAAGTGTGGTTCACCGGAACCCTCTCCAGCGCGACCAGTCCGGCGAGGTGATCGGGTATGCGGCACCACGGGATCACGATCAACGGCATCGGAGCCGTCACCGGCGACCTCATGCCCGCCGCCGACGCCATCCACGCCGGTCACTACAGCGCCCAGCAGGCACAGCGGAACCGCCAGGAATCTGTCGCCGTCGCACCAGAGTGCACCGGACCGGAGCTCGCAACGTACGCGGGCCGCCAAGCCCTCCACGGCTTCCACTGCCGCCTGGACCTGCACCTGCACGCCACGATCCACGACCCGGGCCTCGACTTCTGGTCACCCAACTGCTTCGTCGCCGACCAACTCGGGCTCGACACCACCATGACCCTCGCGGTCAACGGCATGTCCAACAGCATGGTCGCCGGCCTCGAACTGGCCACCCACGTCCTCCAAGGCCAACCCGGCCACGCCGCGCTCCTCACGGCCGGCGACACCTTCCACACACCGCTGTTCGACCGCTGGCAAGCCGACCCCGGCATCACCTACGGCGACGCCGGAGCCGCCATCCTTCTCGGGCGCGACTCCCGTGTAGGTGCGGTGGCGGAGCTGATCTCCACCGCCTCCTGCGCGCAACCCCAGCTGGAAGGCCTCCACCGCGGAAACGCCGGCTGGTACAACGGAAACACCTACCGGCCGCCGATCCAGTTACGCCAGCGAAAAGCACACTGGCTGGCCACCCACGACGGACCCGACGCCCTCGAAACCGTCAACGCCACCGCCGTCAGCGCCGTCGTCAAGCAAGCGCTGTATGACGCCGAACTCGAACTCGACGACCTCAGCTACCTGCTCTGCCCGCACTACGGAGGCCCGCTAACCCAACGGCACTGCCTCGCACCGCTCGGGATCCCCGAAGAACGCAGCAGCGCCTTCCTCGCCCGCCGCTACGGCCACATGGGCGCCTGCGACCACATCGTCGACCTGCACCACCTCCTCACCCGACGCCTCGTCACCGCCGGAGACCACATCGCCCTACTGGGCATCGGCGTCGGCATGACCTGGACCGCGGCCATCCTCCGCATCACCAACTAACCGCCGCAGGCCGGTAACACACCCACACAGGGCGAATTCTCGCCCAGGAGAACTGCGCCCAAAAGGAGAAAGGAAAGGAAATGAAGAGAGAAAATCAGTACCTCCACAAGACAGCCGCGAACACGGTACGAGCCGCGTTGATCGCCGTAGCCCTGGCCGCGCTACCCGTCGCCGGAACAGCGCTTGCAGCCCAAGCCGCCACCCCCGACGACGACTGCATCGCCGGGTCATGCGGACTGCCACACTTCGAAGAACCACGCCAAGGACGCCCGAGCCAGCACGTCCTGTGATGCACCGCTGAATCCCTCGATTTCATCGGAACCCTGCTGGGATCCGCCTTCAACGGGTCTCGGATAGCGAAGTGTCTCTTCTTCATTCGCGAAATTCTGAGAGGAATGTTCGATGCGAAAAACGTGTAGTGTTGCGGTGAATCTGGCAGCTGCTGCGGGAATCCTGATGCTAGGCGTCACCGGCACAGCTCACGCGGAAGGTGCCTGCCCGCCCGGCACAGCGTTGTCCATCCAGGACGGTGCCCGCATCCACCGCGCGGCGGACCTGCAGTCGCCCGTCGACGGCGTCTATTACAAGGCCCACGCCTACCGTGTGCACCAGCTCGTCGGCGGAACTCCTACGACACCGGACTGGGTCAACCTGACCGATGACACCACCCGAGTCACCGGCTGGGTACACGGCGGCGTCGCTGGCTGCCTCGGTCTGACCCCACCCTCCACGTAGGACAAGAAGATAGAAGCATCACGTCACTTCGACCGCGAACCCTGAGAAAGGGTACGAAAACTGGAGAATCCCGCTGTGGGACGAGTCTTGACCACCTGTCGAGGCTCGTCCCACAGCGGGATTCACACGTGGCCTGGACGCCATGTGCACCGTCAGAACAGAAGCGTTGCCGGCGGCATTCTGTGGTGCCTGGGAGCCGGTCAGCTGGGGGAGTGGAACGCGTGTCCGTGGGCGAGCACGAGCTGAGGGTGCCGCAGGTGCTTGAGGGAGGCGAGGGGGTTGCCGTCGACCACGATCAGGTCTGCGGAGTATCCGGGCTGTAGCTGCCCCACGCTTGTGCCTATTCCTAGAGCTTGAGCACTTGTTACCGACGCCATCTCGATGATCTGGGCGTTCGAGAATCCAATGTGGGCATATAGTTCGAGGGCGTCGACGTAGTCGTCGAATCCTGAGCCTCGCAGGCCCGCATCGGTGCCGGGCACAAGGCGGATGCCCAGCTCGTCCATCCATAGGAAGCGCTCGATGATCTGCTCAGCGCGTTCCGGTCCGAGGCGTTCCATGAATCCCCGCCAGTCCGGAGGCCATGCGATACAGGCGTAGACGCCTTGGCTGGCCATGCGCTTGGCCACCTCGTCACGTTGGTCGTATCCGCCGCCTCCGCTTCGGAGCCATGTGCAGTGCTCGATGGTCGAGACGCCCGCATCGACCGCGGCAGCGATCGCGTCGGATCCGTGGGCGTGTGCAGCGACTGGCAGGCCCGCATTGGATGCTTCGTCAACGACGATCCGGAGCTCGTCCGCGGAGAACTGGGTTGCCCACATCGGGGGCGATTCTGGGGTGATGTGGCCGCCGCTTGCCATGACCTTGATGAGGTCTGCCCCACGGTCGGCCATGTCCCGGACATGCTGGCGGATCTCGTGTTCGCCGGAGACTTCACCGCCGAAGAAGTGGCAGTGACCACGCGGAATGGTCAGCGGTGCGCCGGACGCCACGATGCGGGGCCCGCTTAGCTGGCCGCGAGCGATGGCATCCCGCAAACGGAAAGCAAGACCCTGGCGATCTCCGAGGTCTCGGATGGTCGTGACCCCACTCCGAGCAGCTTGTTGCGCACGGCCTGCCATTCCGAGCAAGAGATCGGTGTCCTCGGTGACGAGGTATTGCTCCAAGGGGGCTGAACCAGCGTCGAGCGCCAGGTGCACGTGACAGTTGATCAAGCCTGGCAGGATGGTGTGGTTCGGGTAGTCGCGCCGGCGAACGTCGCTGCCAGCTTGTGCTTCGACTTCGGGGCGAGGGCCGACGGCGAGAATCGTGTTCTCGTCAATCAGGATGGCGCCATCGTCGACCTGATGGCCGGCTGGACCAAGCAAGACGCGCTCAGCCGTGATCAGAAGTCTCATCGTGCCGTCTCTCTGGTCAGGGGGTCATGTGGGCATGGTCTGCTTGGACAGTGCTTGGGCGAGGGCGAGGAGCTGCTCGATGTCGGCACCGAGGTCGGGGCCGTCGGGAGCAGCGATGAGTACCGCGGACCGCCCGCTGGGGCGTGCCCCCTCACGCTGGCGACGCAATGCCTCCTTGACGACGCCGACTTGTTGATGCGCGGGCCGATCGGTATCGAAGCCGGAGTCTGCAAGGTGCGGGCCCAGCTGGACCAGGCCGTCACGAATCTCGATCAGTCGGCGCCAGAAGCGGCGATGTATGCGCCGTGGCGAAAGCCGATCGAGCCACAGGCTCCGGGGGCTGCGCTCGAGTGCGTCCCCAGGAAAGACTTCATGCAGCCTTGCCCACAACGGATACAGCTGGTGGTAGATGCTCCGATGGCGGGCCCAGACGCGGAATGCCGAAATGCGGGTTGCCAATCCAGCCCAACAGACCCCAACCACGAAGATCAGCAGCGCCACGGGAACCAGGCTGTCGACAGTACTCGCGAACGATGGCGGCACGTTGCCGCCTGCCCAGCGGACGACGACGATGCCGGCACGGATCACCGCGATGCCTGCTTCACCAACCAGGGCGACGGCCGCGAGTCGAAGGCCAACCCGTGTGCGGCGACCGGACTCAGCGGCGTAGCGCCACGCCCACATTGCGGCTGATCCGGTCACGTAGGCGACGTAGGCCGTGCCTACGAGATAGAAGACTGCAACGCTCGGTACTTGGAAGGTCACCGGCAACGTACCGCGCGTCGGGAACGCGCTGTCCGCGTCAGGAGTGACAACAACAGCTAAGGCCATGCAGGCCGAGACGCCGAGCACCAAAGCTGTTTCCCGCCACGCTCGAGCAGTGCCTCCTGCAGCGGCGAAGAGGAAGAAGAGAAGCAGGAAGAACCATGAGGCGTTCAGCGCGATGTTCATGACCAGCTTGCCGAGACTGGCCGTCAGGGCACCACCTGTGAGCTCGCGAAGAGCGGCAACGGTCGAAGGCGCAGCGAACAAGCGGCAGAACAAGCATGCGACCACAGCGCGCAGAGCGAGGTCCCGTGGCGAGCGGGCCAGCCGATAGCTGAACCACGCGAGGGCGACGATGATGGCCAGCTTCGTCAGGCTCACAGCCAGTCCTGTTGCTCGCCAAGCGCCTGTTGAGCACGCCGCGCTCGAGGCGTTTGAGAAGGAAGCGCGACCTGCTCGAGCACCGCGGCGCGTTCCAGCAACAAGGTCGCCACGGTTTCGGCTTCACGTTCCTGGTCGGTCTCGTAGTGCGTACGTCGCAGCGCACGGCGGACGTGATCAGGAGGGATGTCGGGAAAGGACTCGTACCAACCGGCCTCGTCACCGTCGTCCGAGGAATGACCGCTGATGATATGCCCAAGTTCGTGGGCGATGATGTGCTGCTGGTGGGCGTTCGTCGTTTCCTGCTGGTAGAGGATGAAGTCGACGACAGGGGTCGCAATCCACAAGCCGAATGGCCCGGGTACGTCCAGCGGGTAGGGCGACAACTTGAGCGGCTTTCCCCGGCGAGCTCCTAGACGGCGGCAGACCTCGGCCATGTCCGTCGGGCCCACGATGCCAAGCTCGTCGAGTTCCTCGCGAAGCGCTCGCCGAAGCCGGGCCTCACCCCGAGCGCGGCGCATACGCAGAACAAACAGCCGACGCCGAGATCTACGTGCTGTTGTGCCCGTTCCCTGAGGGTCTTCCACAGCGCATCACCTCATATCGCCGCCGGGCGTTTCCTCCGTCCGTGCGCAACGGTGGAGGCGTCGGCTGCACTACCGCCGAGCGAAGCTGCTAGGCCGCCGCTCGCCTACAGCGCGGAAAACGCCTGCAGCGACGCCAGCTGCTGCGCAGCGCGGAGATCCAGTGTCCCTACGTGGTGCTGGTCTGACAGCGACAAGAACGTCTTGTCACCGAGAAGGGTGATCTCTACTCGCCTGGAACTCGATGTACTCGATCACGCTGGCTAACTGCTCAGGCGACAACTTCTCCGCGCCTCGTGCGAGAGCGCGCAGCTTGCCTTCGCCGAACTTCGCTAGCAGCGAGTACTGCTGAGCCAGCTCTCGTCCACGCTCACTGTCTGAGAAGTAGTCCAGCTGCACTCCGAAGAACTCCGCCAATGCCTTGACCGTGGCGTGACTTGGCTCGCGCTCACCGTTGATCAGGTTGTACAAGTGGGTCTTCGACAACCCGACAGCGGCAGCAACCTCGCGTTTCGAGTACGCCGAGCCGTCCTCACGTCGGACCGCGTCGAACAACAGCTCCAGCTGCTCCCCGAACGTCTTGCCCGACTCGGCTTCCGGCATCGGACACCTCCCTTCCAGTCCTACAAGGGTGTCCCCTTTAGTGGACAAGTGCAAGTCCTTAGTCCATTCGAGTTGACCCACTGGCCACGGCGGCGTACTTTCGACCATCCAAGTCCTCAATAGCGGACAGCCTGGTCGGGCGTCTGACTGAGGTTGCCCGAATCCCGTACTCACGCACCGGTGGTTCACCCGAAGCAGAGCGGCGCTCGCCTCGTCATCGAACTGCCGTCCCACAGGAGCCGGTTCGTTCTCGATGGTCACTATTTCGGGGGTCGCTTGTGTTTCGCGAACAAGAATGGAGAGTCCGCAGTCATGGCCGCTGCACCACGTCCACCTCCCAGGACGCATGGTTCCCTGAGCCAGCCCGCGGTGTCGACGGACTCGCCCGCCAACGTGGTCAGGCGGTCGAAGCTTGTGCCGGCTGCCCGGTCCGGACTGAATGCCTCGTGATCGCCCTTAGCCATGAGGCGGATGAAGGCGTCAGCTGGGGGATCTGGGGAGGGGTCTGCGCGCGCGACCGCAGAGAGGCAATCGATCGCGCGACCGGGCGCCTCTCTAGCGCACCGGATATCCGACGCCTAGCTCACGAAATTCTCGTACACGTGAGGCAGAGTCGAGCTCGGTCTCGGGCTGAGCGCGTCCTTGAAAAGCCCGGCCATGAATCCTGCGTCGATCGAATCGCCTGAAGGTAGTGACTGAGTAGGATGCTGCCGGTCGTTTCGCTGCTGACCGAGATGGACGGCGCGCCGGATTACTGGGCTGCTGCACCCGCGTCGACGGCAAGCAGGCCCGGCTCCGAAGCTGGTCGGCGGCCCGGCGCCAAGCCGCCGACCTGACCGCCGGAGGAGTCGAGGCAGCCGCACCTCCGTAGTCCGCTACAAGCGCACCGTCTCGCCCGGCGGCCACGGGCCCCTACCTGCCGCCCGGCTGAGCGAGGAACCAGTCGCCACCTGGGCGCGCCGAATTGCGTTCGGCGACCGCGCGACAAGGTTGCGGTGAAATCGTCGGGCGGCGAGCTGGTGTCGCTGAGCTGTCACTCGATTGGTCCACGGAGAGGCGGTCTGCAAAATCCTTGGGATCGGCGTGCCGAGGACGCCGCCGCAGTCCGCCCGTGCTCGTTTGAGGCTGATGACAGCTTCCTTGCCGACACCCGCATACACATGGGGCACGCTTCAGCAGAATGACGTCACGCGTCAATGTTGACGAAGTTCGTCAGTTGTGGCGTAGAGTGCCATGCATGGCAGGAACGGATATCTTCGATCACATCGCTGCGTTGGCCTACCCGATGCCGACGGACCCGGCGCAGTGTGACCCGCCCGACTTGATCGCTGACGCCCAGGACCACGTGCGGGAGCTGCGCGAGGACTACGCCCACAACTTGCGAGGGGCCTGGGAGGCCGAGGACTGGGACCCGCTGCTGACCGAGATTGAGCGGGTGCGGCGCCAGCGGGACGAGGTCGATCGCCAGCTGCGGCAGCTGATCGCCTACGGCCGCGAGTTCGTCGGTCCGCGGCCTTATCCGCTGGCGACCCTGGCCAAGGCGGCGGGCCTGGGCTCGCACTCCTCGGCGCGCACCTTCTACGGCGAGGACGAGGTTGCGGCGGTCGCTGCGGTCACCGGGGCCAAGCGCACCAGTCACAGCCGCAGCTGACCGGCAACATCCCGAAGCCCCCGCCGTGTTCCACGTGGCGGGGGCTTCGGGATGTTGCGGCAGGCGGTCTGCCTACCGCCGGCGGTATGTGCGCAGCTCGTCCTCGAGTTCCTCGTAGAGCGTGTGGCGCAGGCTGGCGCCGTTGCGGGATGGTTTGGGGCCCAGCGCGACGACCAGGTCGGTGACCTCGTACATGGCCCGGTAAGCCAGCAGCAGCGTGGCGGTGTTGACCCATTTTTCGGTCCGGGCCGCAGGTGGGGTGGGGCCGAGGACCGTGGTGAACCACGGTGGCAGCGCGGCTCCACTGTCGATGGCCTTGCTTATCCGGTTGCGCAGTGCCCTGCACAGCCGGAACCAGTCCTGCTTGCCCGCGTCGATCTCCGCGCCGTGCTTGGCGCGTTTCTTCGCATCCGCGGCCAGCGTGGCCCGGTCGTCCTCGATCGCCTGGCGGCGATGTGGTGTGACGAAGCGGCGGCTGGTCTCGACCTGGGTCTTGGCCTGCGTGTAGCTGGCCCGGGCGGCCTGGTGCTCGGCGGTGCGTGGGTCTCGCTTGGCCAGGCCGGCCAGTTCCGCGATCACTTCGACCAGGGTGCTTTCGTTGTCGGCGAGTTCCTGGACCTGGTTTTCGAAGGTCGAGATCGAGTTCTTCTTGTACTTGCGGGTGTGCTCGGGCAGCAGCTCTCGCTCGAGTTCCTTGGCGCGGCGGGCGCTGCGGGCCAGCCGCCGTTCGGTGGGGGTTCGGGTATCGAGGTCGGCGCGGTTGGTGCTGGTGGTCAGCGCGCGCCGTTCCAGGACCGCGATCTGGTCACCCAGCTGTTGCAGCTGGTCGTCGAGCTTGTCCAGCCGCTGTTCCAGCTGGTTGTTCTCGGTCTCGGCGCTCTCAACCCGGTCGTTGATCTCCGTGTGGTGCTGTCGGACGGTGGAGCTGACCTCGTCGATTTCGTTCTGGATCGTCTGCAGGCTGGTGGAGACGTCGTCGAAGTCCTCAACGTTGTGGAACACCCAGCGGCCTTTCTGTTTGATGCGGGAATCGGACGGCGGCAGTACCCGGGTTGCTCACGCGGCCGTGGAGCTGGCCGCTTCCGTTGAGGGCGGCGGGTTCAGTGGCTGGAGAGCCACCAGGAACGCCGGGACTCCGGTGGCCAGCAGCGCCAGCCATCCGAACCAGCCGCCGGTCCAGCCCCAGGCCAGCGCCACGAAGGCCACGGCCGAGAGCGCACCGCAGATCGCGGCGGCCCATCGCGATGTCGGTGAGGGCACCTTCGGCCCGTTCGCTGTGTGCACCTCGGTCTCCTCGGCTCCGAAGAACAGCAGGAAGCCCAGCAACAGCGATACCAGGCTGCCCAGGATCGCGATCCCGGGCGTCGATCCCCAGAACACGGTCGCGGTCACCAGCAACCCGGCGGCCGCGCAGATTCCCGCCGCGGTCAGCATCGCTGGCTTGACGCGCAACACCTTGGCCTGTGCGGCCGCTTTGGCCTGCTGCCGTGCGTATTCCGGCAGCGAGTCGTCGAAGGCCAGCAGCTGCTCGGTCAGCCCGATCAAAGCCTCCACGGACGCGGTTCGCGCCTCCTGATCATCGGCCTGGTCGAAATCGGCCAGTTCACGCCGCATCTGGGTCCGGATCTGGTTCAAACGTTCGACGAGCTGCACACACCCTCATTTCTGTCGACCAGCAACTCCACCTGCACGCCCAGGGCGCGGCGCGACGATGCGGGCCGCACCCCCAGAAGGGCGGTCATGATCAGGCCGCAGCGGCCTGCCAGTGAGTGACGTACTTGGCGGCTTCGCCGGCCAGCACGGCGTCGAGGTCGTCTCGGTTGGTGTTGCTGCGCAATCGCAGCGGCGCGGCCCGGCGCAGGTCGAGCACGACCGGAATCGCGCCCGGCAGCAGCTCGTTCATGTGCAGCTCCAGGATCCGCAGCGTGAGGTTCGCCGCGTCCCGGCCCAGTTCGGGTTCCTTGAGATAAGGCAGCACGACCTCGGTCTTGCCGTCGCGGTACCGAAGCCCCAGCACCCCACTGCCGGGCTCACGGCTGCCGAGGACGCGCACCGCGAGCTCCGCGCGCACCCACTCGGTCGAGGCCACCGGCACACCGCTGGCCTTGGTCTTCGACCACCACCGGCCGAACCCACTCTGCAGCTCCTCGTAGTGCCGGCGCTGCTCAGGTCGGGAGCGCTTCACGACCTCGGCGATGACCTGCTCCGGGTCGGTCGAGTTCACCGCCCGCCGCAGCCCGGCCGACAACGGCCCGTAGAACGACGATCCCTGGCCGTCAGGATCGAGGTACATCCGCCGCTGGGACTTCACGATCGCCACGCAGCCCCGCGGGGTGCTGCGTACGTAGTCCAGGAACGGCCCCAGGCCGATACGAACGCTGTCCATGCACGTCCTCTCGGTTCGGTTGTCGAGAGGCAGCACCTCAACCAAGGGAGTGAACTCCGTTACTTCGGTCTTGACAGGTTTCCGGCGTTCACCCTAATGTCTGAGTTGTTCAAGTTCAGTACTGTGGTGAGGTGTACCTATCGGGACACAACGTGTCCGGCGATCAGATTAGCACCGATCACCAAAAACTCGATCACGTCATTCAGTGATCTAAGTCACATATGCGAAACCCCTGGTCAGACGGCCAGGGGTTTTTTGTTCGCCCAGGCCAGACGGGTGAGTCGGCCAAGACCTTCTCGGCCATCGACCGGCTTCCGGCTCTGCGGTGCGCAGCGGACCGGCGTTCTCCGGCGCCCACAGCTTGGCCCACCTTCGGCGCTGCGCGTAGATCTCATCTGCCAGCGCACGGAACTCGTCCTCAGTCCGCGGAGTCCCGTGCTGCTTGCGTCGGTAGGACAGGGGTGTGCGCGGTCATGCACGCCTGGCACTGCCGGCGCCCGCACTGCTAATAGTGGTGGGCAGCAGTTACCGGTGCGTTGGTCTCCTCGTCATCCGTGTGGGTTCTTCAGGCGCGTCACGCCGCCAGGGGAGGTCGGCGACTGCAGCCACGGCCTTGCGCGGGTTGAGGTGGGGCGAGCTCCTCGTCGACCAGTACCAGTCAAACGTCCTTTTTCTCGACACGTTCGGGAGCTATCCGAGCCAGCACCCTGATCGATCGTCTGAGAGGCTGTTGGGTATGTGAGTGATTACGCTGCGAGATGGGTCTCCACGGTCAGTCGGCGTGCGGCTTCGCGTTCGGTGGCGTTGGACCACCGGACGGCTTGGCCGGCCAGCCGGGTGGCCATGAGGCGGATCATCGCAAGTTTGATCATGGTTTCGGAGTTGGCAGTCAGACGTTCGTAGTCTCGTGCGAGGCGCCGATTACGGACGAGCCACCCAAAAGTTCGTTCGACCACCCAGCGACGCGGTAGAACCCGGAACCCCTTGGCCTCGTCGCTGCGTTTGACGATTTCCAGTACCAGTCCGAGGTTTTCCTTCGCCCAGGCCAGCAGGCCGTTGACGATGGAGTTGGCGTATCCACCATCGGCCCAGACCAGCGCGATCGAGGGGAAGCGGGCGGCCAGGCGTTGCAGGATCTCCCGCCCGCCGACGCGGTCCTGCACCGACGCGGAGGTGACCATGACGACCAGCAGCAGGCCGAGGGTGTCCACGATGAGGTGCCGTTTGCGGCCTGTCGTTTTCTTGCCCATATCGAACCCACGCGCTTCGCCACCCTCGCTGCTTTTGATGGACTGGGCGTCGAGCACCGCCGCCGTCGGGTCCGCCTGGCGGCCGGCCTGGAAACGGACCTGATCGCGCAGCGCGTCGTGAACACGGTCGATGGTGCCGTCTGTGGTCCAGGTCCGAAACCAGCGGTAGGCGGCGTCCCAGGGCAGCAGATCGCGGGGAATCATCCGCCACTGACAGCCCGAGCGCAGCACGAAGAAGATCGCGTCCAGCACCGGACGATCGCCGTATTTCCTTGCGGCACCGCCCTTTCGGCGGTCTCGTACCGGCATCAACGGTTCCAGGACAGCCCACACCTCATTGCTCAGGCTGGACGGATAACATGAACGGCGATCATCCCCGCCGGTATCGCAGTTGCACACACAACAAGATCACGACGGGGATGATCCTTTTGTCATCCCGACACACCAAACATGATCAACACCACGTCGCACTACGTGCCCGCCCAGTTACCCAACAGCCTCTGAGGCCTTGGCGATCAAGACCAGTTCAGACGGGGAGCCGCGGACTTTGGTCCCAGCGCCCGTTCGGCGACATCGCTCCCTACGCGGACTCCGATCCACTATCTGTTCTCGTGTCGGCTGAGAATCTGGTATGCCCGCTGCGCCCTGGTGACAACTTCAGGCCACTGTGGATGTTCGAGGTACTGACCATCACTGGCGTCGCCTAGCTCACCGATGAGTGGGTCGAGCACCTCGCCGAGTGCCTTGATTGCTTCCACCTCGCTGAAGTGGAGAACAACACCGACTCGTTGCTCCGGTTCGGGAAGCACGCACGTGTCGTCGAAGAGGATGTTCACGTTTGTGGTGAGGTCGTCGTAGAACCCGTCTTGGGGGTACTCATGGCGGATCCAGACACGGCGCTGGTAGTCCAGGTCGGACAGCGACCGGACTGCGTCGATGACTTCTGCCCGCATCTCGGGGTAGCGGATCGACTCTACGGGTGGTTCCACGATTTCCACTGCTTCCACTCACTCAACGGGATGTGCGCTTCTTCGGGGTTCTGCTTGACGGAACCCGAGATTGGCTCGCCGTCGCGGCCGATTACCTTTCCGTGCTCTCTGACGATCACGTGGTCGACCTGCTGCGTGGGTTGGGAGTTGTTCGGATTGCCTTGGTCGATCCTAACTCCGCTGCCGGGATCGCTGGGATCCTGCCACCGCTGCCCGACGCCCTTCTTCGTAGCGCTGCCATCACCCCACTCCGCGGGAAGCTTCTCCTGCACCGCAGGGTCCTCCCACGGAAGAGCGGGCGCAGGCGCGGGTTCGGCGTCATGGGTATCGATGACTTCGACGGAGTCGTCACCCGCGGCTTCGGAGGCGAGCCCTGCCATCGAGACCCCCATCGCCCCAATGCCGGTAACCAGGCCAGCTGTCGACGCAGCGCCAAGCGGAATGCCGCCGACCGCGCCGACGCCAGTGGCATCCAAGGCGACGCCGACGGTCTCACCCGCCGCACTGACCACGGTGAGCGCCGCACCTCCCGCCAGGGCAGCGACCCATTCGGGGTGGCGAATGGCGGCGTTGCCGAAAGAGGCAAGCCCGTTGACCACGCTCGCGGCAGTGTCGCCGATCGCTTCCCCAGCCTGCGCGAGCCAACTTCGCTCTTCGGGTGCTTTGTCCCGCGCACGGCCGACGACGTCGGCCGTGCGCTCTCCGGCCGCTGCGAGCTGGCCGCGGGCGCGCTGCAAAGTCTCCCGGGCGGCTTGGCGCTTCGCTTCGCCAGGATCGTGGAAGGCAACCTCAATAGCTGCTGCTCCGGGCGGTACGTGCTGCCCGACTTGCTCTGTTGCTCGGGCGTGGTCGGCTTTGGCCTGTTGGGTCGCGGCTTCGCCGTCGTTCCACAATCGGATCGCTACGGCAGCTTGTCCTTGCGCCCAGGTCAGTGCCTCGCTGTACTGCTCTAGTGCCCCCGCCGAGTGCTGGAAGCAGTCGCCAGCTTCCAGCCACTTGATGGGTTCGCCCTCGAACGCGGACCGGAACTGCTCTGCGGCTTCACCCTCCCAGCCCTCCGAGCTGTCGATGCGTTTGAGCCCGTCGCCCGCCTCCTGCAGAGCGTCGCCGTAGCGGCGCATCGACGCCGCAGTAACGCGAACAGCCTCAGCGTTGCCAGGTATCAGGGCATTCGGATCGTTCGTGGTTCCGAGTTCAGCAGCCATCACTGCGCTGCCGGGTCGTCGCCACCGGTCCGTTGCACAATGCCCTCGAAATGGGCCCGCGCGGCTTCGTCGGTCTGCAGGTACGCCTTCGCGCAGTAGTCGAGCCGGGCAGAGACTTCTTTGGCGTCGTCGGTTAGATTCGTCACGCCTTCGTTCCAACGATTGCAGAATTCGTCGACCGTGGTGGCCAATCGATCGTGGCCGAATGCGTCAGCGGGGCAGTCGACGTCGCTGACCTTGCGGTCGTTCATCGACTCGATGGTGTCGCGCACACCTTTCGATGCACCCGTCAAGGCAGTCAAGTCGACGCGAAAGCCGTCCACCAAGCAGCTCCGTTCTCGGATCGTCTGCAGACCGTCGCGAACACTAATTACGCGCCCGAGTGATATGGGGTTGATCGAGGATCGTTCCCGCGAATGGCGCAGTCCGTGATGTCGTTTGTGCTTCAGCGTGAGGAAAACCTGTGGGCTGCGGATCCAGCGGACGTTGATGGCCAGGTCGGCCGGCGGCGGGGTGGTGCGGTTGTAGCCCCAGGTGAGGACCTCCAGTACTGCCGGGCTCACGAGGCCACAGTCACGGCCCGCGTTACCAGTTCCCGGTATGGGAGTTCGATCACCGGCAGCTCATCGAGCTGCAGGTGGCGTTCCACATTGGCCACGGCGCCGCGGGCGTCTGCATCATCGAGCGCGACCTCGACTGCCACGAAGGTGCCGACCCCGGAAATCTGGTCGATGACGACCCTGGCGTGCTCCAGCGCCAGGTGTTTGAAGATCGCGCGGGTCTTGACCACGCGCACCTGCTCGACCGCGCCGATTGCCTTTAGCAGCGCAGCGGCTTCTCCTGCCTGGGTGATGTCGGCGCGCATGACCTGGATCTCGCGCGTGGAGCCAGGGATGGCGGTGTAGGCGATCTCGGCGACGTTGTCGCGCTCGCGGATGCGCACCCACACATTCGGCTGTGAGTAGTAGATGTCGGTCTCGACTGCCGGCTCGGCGGAGCAGTAGTAGCCCGCCATTGCCAGCCTGCTGCGCAACTCGGATTCGGCTTCACTGGTCAACTTCCACTTGCGGTTGATCTCAGGCAGAGTTGCCATGTCCATCCTTTCGATGTGAGGAGCAGGGTGCGACCGCACGTCATACGGGCTCCGTAATGACGTCATCGACGGCGCAGGAACAACCTGAGACGGGAACATGAGAGGAGCACCACCTGGTGTGTGCTGTGACGTGGTGCCCGCGGCACACAGATTCACTCCGGTCCCGGTGAGGAACCCGCAGCAGGGCGGCACCTTGCTGGAATCACGTTCTCATCTCATGTACTGCGCGAGGATCACGAAGCCCGCGAAGACGCCCAGCATCACCATGCAGCCGAGAAGGCAGCCGCGAGGGCCAACAGGTTTGTCATCGTGGACGAGAAGAATCCAGTTAACGTCGCCCAACGCCGGACTCCTCCAATGTTCGTCGCCACCGCGCGGGCGGACCTTTGTGCGACTCAGGTAGCCGCGTAGTCACTCCCACTGTCACGGTGCGATCACCACCCGGTCTGCGTCGTGTTGCATCGTTTCCGTCGCGAGGTCCAGGTGTTTGATGCAGACCGTCGTTCCGGTACGTCGGATGGCTGCGCCGACCAACTCGGCGAGTACGACAGACTGATCGTGTCCGGTGGTGCATCCGAATGCCCACGTGAGTGCGCGCGAGTCGCGCGACTCTGCATCGGCGAGCTGAGGGCCGAGAGTATCGAGAAGGCCGTCGAACCACGAGTCCAGCTCGGCGAGCATCCATTTCTGGACGGACTCGTCCAGTACGGAGAGACCCCGGAATTCGGGGATACGAAGCGGGTTTGGCGCGCTACGCACGTCAAGAGAGAAGTTCGCCGGCGGCGGGACTCGTTGGCTGTAGCCGAAGCTCAACAGAAGCACGATCGGCGGGATCACTGCGTGAGCTCTCGCACCGCCACGGAACGGGCGGGATTGCACTGGCCAATCGGGCATGTGGACTCCTTCAGGGTTTTTGGATCAGGTTTCGGTCAAGCGTTGCTGAGGGCTCAGGGCTCGGGGCGTGGCCGCTCTTCAGAGCCTCGGTTGTCGCGGTGCCGTGGAGAACAGAAGTGTGGGTGCCTACTGCCCCGCAGCAGCTGCTCGGCGATCTCTGGCCGAGTGGTCATCCACTGTCGAAGCGCCGCGCGGTTCATACTCCAGGCACGCACTTCAGTGAGAGCGGTCGCCGTCGAGGCGCGTGGCCCTCAGTGAACTACGACCAGTAAGGGCGCGTTGGTTGCTGGATGCTTGTCTCGTCCGTCACCGCTGCTGAGGTGGAGTTGTGACGGCTTCGCGGCCGGCGGAGCGCCGTGAGGATCGCTCCTCAGCGATTGCAGCAAGAGTCTTATGCAGTCGGATGGCGAAGAGATAGTTGCCTCCGAGATCAGCGGCCACGTAGCTGACCCCGACAATGACGGCGACTGCTGTGGGAGCCCAGGTTGAGATCACCGCGATCATCATGATGCCGTAGGCAGCAGCACACGCGCGCTGGATGATCCAGTGTGGACTGGTGATTTCGGCGCGGGCGCTTCGGGGATCGCGGGGCAAGCTTTCGGTCATCCCCTCGAAGTAAGCCTGATCGCCATCCTTGCCGTCGCTTTCCGCGGCTGCGCGCGCGGCGCGACCGCTGACGACGCGAGTGACCAAGCTTCCGGCTCGGAGAATGATGTCGAATGAGAGGAAAAGCCCTCCGATCCACGCGTGGTGGGCGGCGGTGGAGAGTCCGAGGATCATCGCGGTCGCTCCGGTGATCCACAAGATGGTCAGACTCAGGGCATGCAATCCCACGGTTACCAGTCCTGGCTGGGGATCGTGCTGTTCGGTTTCTTTCACTGTGCCTTTGCTTTTCGTGTTGATGGTGTGGAGTGCTGGCTGCCGCCACGCCGTTGTGACAGCCAGCCGGCCGCGACCCGATACTCGATAGCCTTTATGAGGCGCTGCCATCCATGATCGACTGCCGCCCGCTGCTACTAGATCGCCTGGGCATGCCGTGCCGGCTTACCGGTGGCAGCAGTCCGGCCAGGGAAGTTCGCTGTCCGGTTTGCGACACCAAACTTCGTGTGGGTTTGGGCCGCGGAACTGGACCTTGGAACGCCGACCGATCGGGATACCGATCCGGTTCACGCCGGAGATATGCAGCCTTGCTCGGGCTTCGTATGCAGACATCCCGAGCTGCGCGGCTATTCCTGCTACTGGTACACCCTTCCGCCACTTTCGGAACACCCTTTCGTTTAAGAGCCACTCTTGATCGGTGTCGAGCCTTTTGCCGTGGGAGCGGATCTCAATTCCCGCGGCTTCGAGACGCAGGCGTACGGCGCTGGCGCTGATACCGACACGGTTACCCACTTTTTGCTGTGAAATTTTCCTGGTCACATAGAGTTCGATGATGGTGCGGGTCGGGACGTCATTTCGGATCATGACTGGTGATTGCGTGAATGATGTACAGGTCGCTCCACCTTCGTCCGGCCGGAGTCGAAGATGACGGATGAACACCCCGGTTCCCGGGGGACGCGGCGCAGCGGCGAGGTGCTCGGCGACGGCACGGCCGCGTCTGTCGGAGCAGCCGATGGCGACCCGCAGCATCTGCCCGCGCCGAATCCGAAGCTGGTCACCACAAAGGGTGACGGAGAGGGCGCGCTTTGATCACTCAGCCGGATGGTCATGTTGGCCTTTCTCGATGATGATTTCTGGGGCAGGAGCGGGATTAGAGGGCGTCCAGGGCGGCGGAAGCCGGGCTCGGCAGCCTGCGCTCAGTCGAGCGCAATCGCCGTCGGCGTTTCGTTGGCAGGTTCTCACCTCAGTAGCTGTTCGAGGCGCCGCGTGATCTCGCGGGCCGTCACGTTCACAACGTCGGCGGCCTGGGTAGCTGCCACTTCCACGACCTCACCATTGGTGTCCCTGTCCAGCCCTAAGAGCTTTAGCCGAACCAGGACGTTGTCAACGGTCAGCAAGACAATGGCCTTTCCCGGAGCTGTCGCGAGCACCGCGCCCTCACCAACGCAAGGAGCGTCCTGAAACCGCAACCTCAGATCGGTAATTGCCTGATCACGTGACATCTGCGCCATGTCGTCGCCCGACGTTGTTGCGCTGTCTCGGTACAACGACGCCGATACGTGCAGAACCCGTTCCATCAATCGCGGGCCATCCGGGGTGAGGTCGCGATGGCACCAAGAGCAGATGCTCGTCAGGCCGTCGCTGTCGGCAGGGCCTTGCCATCCGTGTGCCGGGCTACCAAGGAGTCCTTCTATCTCCGGCGAAAGCAGGGTGTAGATGTCAGGCACTCTTCGGAAACTCATGGCACTCAACCCAGCTCGAGGTTGTGCACGATCTCACGGGCTACCTCGAAGCTGGACGAGACCGCCTGCTTGCCCGGGATTGCCACGAGCTTGCCCTCAGCGTCCATATCCCGGCCGGAGAACGTCATCTTCAGGTTCAGGTTGTCGACGACGATGATGTAGTTGATACTCCCGCCCGACGTGCTCCGTACCGCATGCTCCCCGACGCCCGGCGCCGGTGCGAACTGGCCCGACGCGTCCTTGCTCAGCCGGCCCAGTTCTTCCAATGCTCCGTCGGCGCCGGATCTCCTGGTCATGCTTCGATGCAGGCTGACGTGCAGGGACAGCGCCCGTTCAAACGGACGAGCACCTTCGGATCCCAGATCGCGATACGTCCACAAGCAATAACCCGTGGTCTCGACAGCGATCGCGTCCCTCTTGTATCCCACTCCGATCACGCGGCTTGCAGTGGCCGGCGAGACGAGGTCACAGATCCGCGGGAGTTCCCGGAACCGGTCGGTTGCCGGGGCGAAGCCGTTTCCGGTGCATCCCGCGGTAAGCGAGCCCAGCAGCGCTGCCACTGCTACCAGCCGCATGGCAACCGCCCGATGCCAAGGCACGGCGTGCGTGAGCCAGGACTGCACGGGGTACGTCGTGACGTGCGTCGATTGATCTCGGAGCAAGCCACTCATGCAGCAGGTCTCCATCCACGATCCGTAGAAGTCGGTACCTGGGGGATCACGGTGGTCGCAGAGGTGCGATCCATCAGCGTGTCGGCTGTAAGAGCGTCGCAGGCGGTGAGGATGCGCTCGATGCGCAACGCGTTGACAGAGAGCTCAGGACTGGCCAAACAGAGCGGACACAACGACAACCAGGTCGGCAGCGGAACTATGCGCCGTATGGGAACCCTGCCAACCCCAAGCCACCGCTCACACAATGTCAGGTCGACGCCAAGTCGAGGTGCAAGGACGTCCGCAGTGCGTATCAGATGCGCGTGAGCCACCCGACTTTCACTATCCCCCGTGATCCATATGCCATCCGGCGTCATCAGCAGCGTGCGGTTTGGCGGCTGGGAAGGTCGGCAGCTGCCGTGCGTTGCTAGGAGACCCATGCGAGACCAAGCAGGTATAGGCCCCAGAGAACGATGGCCGACCATGATGGGAGGCGGCAGCCGAGAGCCATGATCGCGAAGATCCCGAGGATGTAGTACTGCCGATACGGCCACGGTTCCCAACCCTTCGGCCGTAGAAAAGGGACCGTAGGAGCTGCGACGACTCCGAGGGAGAAGATTGACCATGCAAACAGGTCGCGTAGGCGCGTTGACGCTATCCTGAGCGCTTTTTCATGATGACGATGTGGTTTTGAGCGATCTGTGTTTCGATCTTTCCGCTCTGACATCCGTTCAGTCCTTGCCCATGTTGTCGACGCCGTTGAGCGAAACCACGACCACACAGGGCTTCATGCCACGCTCCTGCGACGTCTCACCATCGAGAGTCGCGGAGTATGGCAGCGGTTCACGTATCAGCTCGGACCACGAATTCCGTTGCAGCATGGGCAGCTTCTCACTCGCGCGAAGGGGCCCGTTGGCCGGGCGTCTTTCAAACATTGCGGTGTCCCGTTCCGCGGTCGTCGTGGATCAAGAAAACCGGAAAAATCCCGGCAGTGGGCAACCGCAACTACCTCGGCCGCCCACTGCCGGGACCGACCGGTCGCTGTTCGGGGTGGCAGTCCGGACTACCCAGTGACCGCTCGGCGACTACACGGGTATCGGCGTGTCTGTCTCTCGGGTGTCCCAACACTGCTGCAGGCAGTCCAGCGTGGGTGTCGCTTCGGGAAGACGCCAGTCGACGTCTTCAGGGGTGATGCGCCAGTAGTAGGGCATGTCGCCATCGATCGTCGGCGGCAGGGGGACGAAGGAACCCCCGCTGTGCCACGTGACCGGCGCCGGCACGTCGACTAGCGGCATCGTTTGTCCGGCCGATTCGACGAAGACCAGCCATGTGCGCCGTGTCACGGCGACAGGGCCACGGAGCTTCAGCGCTGCGAGCATGTCCTCGGCCGTCCGGCCCAGACTGGTGGGCACCTCAAGCGCGTCGATTGCCCTGCCACAGGCGAGCAGCACCGAGTAGGGGCGACGCGTCCACCATTCCCAGACCTGTGCGAGGTCGGTGGTGGCCTCCGCACTCAGCTCGGTGATCGGAACCAGCCCCGTCGAGCAGGATTTGCCCAGCCACGGAGAGTCCGTACTGACCTGATAGGTCCCTGGAACCAGCGGCCACTGGTGGTCGGCGAGTTCGGTTGCGGCGTCGCGAAGCTCGGTCCATCGCATCCCTGGAATGGGATGGATCATCCGAACTTTGGGATCAACTGGCGACATGGAGGATCACCACCGGGAATCTCGTTTCCCCGCTCAGTCGCCCGGCATTCCGAACTTCGGTCGCAGCAGCGTGCATCGCAGACACCCCTCGTTGGGTCTCGCGGAAGGTGCCGTTACAGCACCAACAGGACCCTTCTCACCATGCCCATGGCGAGTGGCTGACGGAACGTCCTCGAACTGGCCGACGAACTGGCAGGGTTACTGACAGACTGAGAGCTGTCACGTTTGGTGATTAGGTGATGTCACCCGTACTGTGGTGATGCGCTTTGCGGAAGGTCAGCGATGAGCACACACGGACACCGTCGCAATACTGAGCTGGAGTCGGCACGACGTCGACACAAGCTCACCCAAGCCCAGGTCGCCGACTCTGTGTCGCGGCACCTGGCCTTAGACCCGCCGATGTCGACTTACTATGTGTCCAAGCTGGAGCGTGGCATCCATCGGTGGCCGAATCCTGTGTATCGTTCTGCCTTCCGCGCTGTGCTTGGTGCGGAGTCTGATGCCGAGCTGGGCTTTTATTGCCCCAGGGCGATCGGAGAGGAGGACGATGTGCACCGGCGCTCTTTTCTTGGTCTGGGCACCGCCGTCGCCAGTGGGGTGATGCTGAGCGGATCAGTATCGGAATTCTTGGCGCGGGCAGAGTCGCCCACTCCCGTGCCGCAGTGGGTCGGCCGCTCCGAGGTAGCCCACGTGACCCAAAGCGCCGCGACGTTCTCGGAATGGGAGCATCTGTATGGAGGCGGGCTCTCCCGCGAGGCGGTAGGCGGGCAGCTGCGGTGGGCAGCTGGTCTTCTCGAGGCCCGGTGCCGCACCAGTGTGGTACGTCGGGAGCTCCACGCGGCTGTTGGCAACCTTGCCGAGGTCGCCGGCTGGATGTCGTATGACGCTGGAGCGCACGACTCAGCGGACCGCTACTTCCGATTCGGCCTGTACTGTGCCGAACGGGCGGAAGATCAGAGCCTGCGCGCGACGATCCTTTCTGACATGGCGCGGCAAGCTGTCAGCCTTCGGCGCGAGGATGCCATTGAGCTCGCCGAACTCGCTCAAGTCCGGGACGACCGGCTCACCGCTCGTGAACGGTCGATGCTCCACGTCGTGCGCGGCCGCGCTCTGGCCAGAGAAGGCAGGATCGGAGAGTGCCTTGCGGCCATCGAGTGCGCAGACGAACACTTCGCGCAGAGCGTCACCGAAACGCCGCCCTGGATGGAGTATTACGACGCAGCGGAGATGCGTGGAGACTCCGGGCACGCCCTGTTCGATCTCGTCGACCACGGCTACGATCCGCACCCAGCCATCGACCGCCTGGATTTCGCCGTGCACCACCACACACCGAAATACGCCAGGTCAAAGACCCTGTCGCTGATCAAATCCATCACTCTGCAGATCAACGACGACCCGGGCGCCGCCGCCCACCGAGGGCTGGAAGCCCTCACGCGGGCCCAAGATCTCCGTTCCCAGCGTGTCCGCAACTACCTCCGCGACCTGTACGTCGCGACCAAACCACATGCTCGCTATGGCGACGTGACCGACCTCCGTCACCAGATCGCCAAGACACTGCAGCGCTAACACAATGACCACTCCATCCGACCGCGCTCCAGCCGAAACCCGAGCCTTGCATGCGGCCTGTGCCCAGCGAGGAATCGACAGCGCACACGCCGAACTTCTCAGCTTGGGAGACAGCGCGACCTACCGGCTGCCACACCAGCTCGTCGCTCGCGTCACCCGGACGGTAACTCAGCGCGAAACCGCGTTGAAAGAAACCACTTTGGCAGCATGGCTGCTACACACGGCCCACATCTCGGTCGTGGAGCCCGCCGAAGAGCCGGTCGAACTCAACGACACCGTGGTGACATTCTGGCACGAGCTGCCCTCGTACAGACCCGCGACCCCAGCCGAGATCGGACACTTCCTGCGTGATCTGCACACTATTTCTTCACCCAAGGGGGAGTTGCTTACAGCGCTGCGGCCTTTCGTGCGGATCGCCGAACGAATCAACGCCGCTCCGATTCCGGCAGGGGACAAGAGCTTCCTGTGTGATCGCCTCCGCAATCTCGAGAACCACTGGAGGACTGCCACGTTCACACTGGGGCCGGCCTTGATCCACGGCGATCCGCATGACAACAACATCGTTGCCGTCGACGACGGCAGAATCCTGGCGCTTGACCTCGAGCGCGTCGCGATCGGCCCGCCGGAATGGGATCTGACGCTCGTAGCAAGCGAGCATGACAGCTTCGGTTGGGTCAGCGCTGCCGAATACCAGCAGTTCGCTGACGCTTACGGCTTCGATGTCCTTTCCAGTCCATCCTATGAGCTCCTGCGAGACATTCGCGAACTGCGCATGACAAGCTGGCTCGCCAACCGCGCCGACCAAAATGACCAGATCGCGAACGAAACGCAATACCGCATCAACTGCCTGCGCGGACACAACGGGGCACGCCCCTGGAACTGGACCGCGTCCTAACCGATGCGCACGGCAATCAGCTTCGCCGAGACCTTTAAGCCTGTCCACGGCAAGAAGCTCGTGTCGCACCGCACAGTCGGACTTCGCGCCGGAAACCTGATGGGCGCGAGCGGTGACGCGATGCCGACAGCGGGTTGAAGGCGAAGTGCTCACAGAGGGGCCTCGCTGCCCGACGCCTGGATCGGCCGGGCCGATCCGGCGGCCAACAGCTCCCAGGACCCGATCGCCTACTGCGACTGCGACCTGCCCGAGGAAAGACCGTTCCTCTACCGGCCCTGCGGCTGCGGAGAGGCTACGGACCGGGACTTCCTGCCCGGCCACGACGTGCGCGCCATCCAGGCCCGCGTCCGCGAACAGACGAACAAAGCACCCTGCGACAAACATACGTACTCGCCGAAGCCGGGCTGATCGCTGGCACTGACGGGGTGCGGTTCTTCAGCGACCCGGCCACCTGCTCGAAGGCCCCGCCCTGCAACGCGACGGTTTCCGGGGACTGGCGGACTTCGCCCGCCCCGGCGACACGGTCACGGTCTCCGAGCCGTACCGTTCTGCCGCGACCTGGCCGACATTCTCGCGGTCCGCTCCTGGGGCCATGACCACAGCGTGAACCTGCGAGCGCGCTGGTGGGTATCACCGATCTGGCTGCCACCGACGCGATCAATTCAGTCAGAGCCTGTTTCCGCCATCAGCGACACCGGGGATGCCGGAGCGGACCCGATCAGCGCCCGCCCGGCCCAGACAGCGTTGCCAAGGTGATTCCGCTGCTCATCTTCGTCCTTTCGCCGAAGCGGACAAGCGGCGGTGACCCGCCCCGCCAGCTCCGGACCGGTCGAGGATCCCGGAGCCGAATACGGGCAGCTGCAACTGATCACGCTGGAAGGCTGGCGTGGCTTCGTCACCGAAATACACACGGCGCCGGACCTTCTGCCCAGGCACATCTGGACGGGCCTGGCAGAGGACGAACGCTCCTGCTACGACGACGATCGCATCGACCACCACTCCCGGCTGTTGATGGTCCAGACCCCCACGATCCGCCAGGTCATCACCGCCGGTCCCTGCTTCTAGTGTCCTCGGGTTACTCGAAAGCCCTTGGTGGGCCGTAGGAGTGTTCGCCCGGGGCGACAAGCTGGCTTGAAAGCTGGAACCGAACCTGGCTCCAGGCGTCTCCGTATCGCCGGACATTCAGGAACTCGGGCGGGTTCAGGTGATCAGCGACCCGGGTGCTCAGTGCGCTGTAGAGGGCGGAAGGGAGCACATCCCAGGGCGCGGACACCCACGGACTTCCGTCGGCGACGGTGGCTACGATTCGCAGCCCTGCGTCGACCCGGATGATGCATCGCTCGTCGAGCAGCACGGCGCTGATCATGGGACGTCGTTGGTGCGGACCGTCCCCCGCGAGCCATTCGTCGGCTTCCGCGTCGCTCCAGCCTGTGGTGGCATAGCGCAGCCGAATGTGGGCGTTCGCCGTTCGCTGCCGCCAGAGGCGCTTCGTCTCTGCGGATGCATGGTCCGGGACTTCGTAGTCGGCATCGATGACACGGAATCCGCTCTCGGACCAGGACGAATGAGCGGCAGTGGCAGCTGACGGGGAAACACGCACCACCACCGCGACTTCATCACCGCCGGAATCCACGTTGCCCGCGGTCCACAGCACGGTGTCGTAAGAAGCTCCACTGTCATGCAGTCTCCATGGCCACGGCCAGGGGCGGCTGTTCGGGTGCTGTCCGACGCGAGGCGCCCAGGGCTGATCTGGCGTGGGGTCACGGGGATGCAAACACACCGTCAGATCTCCGACGGAGAGGTGGAGGAACTCAGCCGATGCCCGTGCCGGACGCAGCGTTACCGGCAGGTCCGGGTCTGCCGCCTGGACCAGCTCGGCTGCGACCATGTCGGCGGTAGGCCCTCCGCGCCAGGACACGAAGAGAACGCCGGCGTTGGTCGTGTATTCCAGAGGGACCCCTGCCAGCATGCCGCGGTGCAGCTGCAGCGTTGACGCCAGCCAACCAACAACATCGCGAAGTTTTGGGTCCAACATAGGGCCACGTTACAACGCCGCCATGGCCAGAACTCGTAATCCCCGGCGATGCACCGCTGAGTTGGTTGACGCGCGTTGGCGGTGCTGGTGTCGCCGTCATTGAGCCTTGGCTCAGCGCCCGTTCCGGGCTGCCGGCTCTTTACGTGGTTGGCCGAGCATTTCCGCTCCCGCATGCACGCGGCTCGCGCCGCAGCGAGCTGCATGTGGACGGCGCGGTTGAACCAGCCGTTCTCGCTACGTCGCGGTCGTGGGTCTAAGCCGGCTCCGCTGCGAGTGTTTGACTGGGTCAGCCGTCGTTGCCTGTCTAGGTCGGTGAACGACGGCTGATCCCCAACTTCATCACCTTCGTGCTGGTGTACGGGGTAGAGCTAGCGCCCGAGTGGGATCGCCGCGATCGGTTCCCAAGTGAAGCAGCCGCGAGCGGGGTGTTGCGTGACGGCCAGGAGGTGTACCTGGTCGACGGTGACTTCGACCAGTGGCCGGCGGATTTGCTTGATGACGTTGGTGATTGCGCCGGAGTCGCCGGGACGGACCCCGTAGCCCAGGGACGTGTGGGGGACTGCGTTAGGGCCTAGCGGTGGCAGGGCGTCGGGTCCGAATACGTTGCTCACGGCCGTGCGGGTGTGGCTGACAAGCTCGCCCCAGACCTCGTCGGCGTCAGGGGCGACCCAGAGCTCGACGGCGTGCACGCCTGCCTGGGGAGGTCCAACCTGCAAAGTGATCGGATCGACGTGCCGCAGCTGCTTGGCGAGGTGGGTGACGAGTTCGTCCAGGTCGAGTTGGGTAACCTCGCTGCGATGCTTGCGCAGCATCTGGACGGTGAAATGAAGGAAGGCGGCCGGTTGGAGGCCGAGCCCGTACTGGCCGATGGGGTCATCGCCGAGGAGGGTGTGGTAGTCCGTGACGACGTCACGGACTTTCTGGTTGGGCAGCGCGTAGACGTGCAGGCGCTCTTGGATTTCCCAGGTTGCGCCAGGAAAGCGTTCGAAGAAGCAGTCCATGTAGCCCTTCCTTCGTTCTCTTTGGTGCACTCGAGGAGTTCACGTAGGCGGTCTGATGGTGGCCTGCTGCGCACCAGTTTTCGCTGAGGTTCATGCCGGCTAGCAACAACTGCATTCTCTGGTGTCGTCACGTCCCAGAGCCGCGGAACCGGACCGCGAGCCATGCCTTCCGCGCGGAGCTGGTGAGCTAACCACGCCCAGACGACCCGACCTCATGCCTCCAGAACGAGTGCCGCTGGCAGTGGCAGGGGCACGGTACCGCCGCAGTAGGGGAGAGAATCCACTGGTGTTCGAGGCGTTTTCCATGCCGATCCCGAGTAGCGGCGGGAAGGTGACAGCGTCCCGGTTCCCGTAGTGGCAAAGAGAAGCCACGAGAATCCGAATGTCTCCTTTGGTCGGGGGCGCGCCACCGCCGGGCAGGAGGCTGTCGACTTAACAAAGCAGCGTCACTGTGCCAGCTGGCTGATCCGCGTCGACCGCGTACGCCGACAACGGCGGGTGGATTGCGTCCACGACCCGGTGCGACAGATGTGGTTTATGGCGGTTGATCAGGGGGAGGTCCTGCTTTCTTGTTTGATCGGTTGTTGGCGTAGCGGCACATGCCGAGCATAGTGCCGATCCCGGCCAGCCATGGCGCAATGGTTGCCAGGCTTCCGTGCACGAGGACCAGGGTGATCAGTACGGGGAGGAGCGTGCCGAGGATGAGGGCGATCGAGCGGCAGGTCGTCCCCCAGTCGCCTAAGGCCTGGTCGAGTAGGTGCCAGACGGGGCTGTGTTTGGTATTGTGTGGGATGCTCCTTTTTCCTGGTTGCTCGTGCTGGTCGTCATTGTGTTGAGCAGCCACTCGTCCTGGTCCGTGGTTTCGACGCCGGGGTGTCCCGGCTTGTTCCGCATGCGCGGCCATTCGAGGACGGCCTGTCCTGGCCCGTCACCGATGCGGACGGTCGTGTGCCCGTGTCCACGCAACGACGGCAGCGCACGTTTGCGCTACCTGCCGTCGGTCTTACCGAGATCGTCTCGGTAAGACCGACGATCGCGTCGACTCTTCGTCCAGCGGTGATCAACGATCGGCAAGTGGTTGCAGCGCTTCAGAGCTACCGGCCACGACAATGACGATCACCGTATTCGCTCGAACGGGCGAGCAACCACAGCGCCGCACGGGCCGTCGAAGCCCTCAGGTAGGGCTTGGCAGCTCATCTGGACAGAGGTTCCGTCCGGTGCGACAAGGTGGCGACGGAGTTCGTAAGCTCAGAGCCGACGTTGTTCAGCTGGCAGAACTGCGCTGGGACATCGGCCGTGTGGTTGCCGCGGTGGGGACCGTTCGATGGGCGGGGCGCAGGAGCAGGTCGGGGCGTTCGTCGGCGCGGTGGTCGGCCGTCTCGCATCCATCGCGGACGAGCGAGGGCGCAGCGTGCACCAGGATGCTCGTCTTCCCCTCGCCTGCGTGCATATCTTGGGACGCGGTGAGCTCGCAGCCTTCGGCCTGGCGGGCCCTTTGCCAAGCACCGCTGCCGGGGTGGCTTTGCTCGCGAATTTGGCGTCGGTTGTTCGCTGATTGCGGCATCGGTTGGGATCGGCAATGTCGGTGACGATGACGTGCAGCATCGTGGCGCGGACCGAGACGGTGCCGGCCAGTAGGCCTTCGTGCTCGTGGCTGCAGGAGATGGTGGTTGGCGGCAGGAGCAGTAGATCGGAGGCGTCGCACAACCGGGTGGCGATGATATGGGCCATCACCGAGTCTGTCGCCAGCGGTAGGTGCGCGCCATGCTGCTCGCGGCACGGTCGCGCTCCGGCGGTGAGCGCGACGCGGAGCCTTTCCAGTTCGGACAAGGCTCAGGCCGGCAAGGTCCGTCCCCAGAATGGCAGCTCGTTGCAGCGCTTTTCGCGGGTATGCGTCGGACCGCCGCCATGGAAATCGGACCAGCAGGCCGGTTATCAGTCGACTGCGGAGGAGAACTGCGGCATCGAAACCGCCGGGACGCGGGCCGCTTCCGGCTTTGGCTCTTCGTCCTGGGGCGTGTCGAAGATCGTTTCCTTGACGGGCTCGGGCTGCTCGACCGGTTCTGGGGCGACCTGCGCGGCGGCCTTCTTGCTGAGGTGATCGCGGGTGCGCTGCGCGGCGCCGCGGATCTGTTCGGTCAGCTGCTTGTTGGCCTGCCGGGCCTGCTTCTCTTCGCGCTCCTGCTGGCGCGTGCTGCGTGCCGGCTCGGGCTCTAGGGTGCGCGCGGACTTGATGTAGCGCTCGAGGACGTCCCGGAGTTGTTGGGTGTGCTTGTCGTTCAGGTCGATTTCGTACGTCACACCATCCAGCGCGAGGGTGACGGTGTGGTTGGCTGGGGACCCGTCGATGTCATCGACGCGTTCGACCTGAATCCGCTGCAACGCTACGCCACCCATCTGAGCTCGTGAACAGGATTACCCATCAACCGGATACGCCTCCTGTACCGTCTACCTTAGAACACCAGAGATCAGGTGCTAGCGCCAACCAGCAGCAGCCTTGGTTCCGTGGGGTTCCACATTGAACTCTTTGAAATAGTCATGCCGCGTTGTACGCTGTGGATTAAAGGAGACCGTTTTGGCTCAGAAAGTCACTATTCAGCTCGTCGATGACGTCGATGGCACAGCAGCCGACAGTACCGTGGAGTTCGCCTTGGACGGGGTGAACTACTCAATTGACCTGTCCACCAAAAACGCCGCTAAACTCCGCGACTCGCTGGCGTCTTTCGTGGCCAACGCGCAGAAGACCGGTGGCCGCAAGCGCGCCGCTGTCAAGGGCGGCAAGCCTCCTGCGGCGCCGACCGCGGCCGACCGCGAACGCAACCAGGCCATCCGGGATTGGGCCCGGAATCGGGGGATGCAGGTTTCCGACCGGGGTCGCATTCCGGCTGAGATTGTCGAAGCCTACGACAACCAAAACTAAGATTCGCACGTTGTTGGTGCCTGGCGCGCGATGCTTGCCAGGCACCAGCGTGTGTTCTCGCTGACAAAAGCCCGAGGTCGGTTCGCCTGCTTGGACGGGCCTTCATGAACGACTTGATGGCCAGCCGATCGCAGTTACTGAAACGCAGCAATGGTGAGCGCGACGACGACACCGCGTGTGATGGAGCAGCGGATTCCGTCGCGACACCGGCTGGTGGTTCCCGGCGATCCGATCCACTGGCCGATCTCACCTTCGAGGTGCCGCATGGCCGTCGTGCTGTGGCTGGGCTGTCGGGGTCTGGCACCATCTGGCGGGTGGAGCCGTTTGTATCAGGTGAGGTCGCTGAGTGGCTTAGCGATCATGATCGGGCGCTGTTGCGCTCCGGCGAGTTGTTCGAGCACCCGACGTATCAATGTCTGCGGTGCGGGCAGCCCGGTGACATGGGCCGTGATGAGACCTCGGTCGTGGTTCTCTTGGCCAACGATGAGAGGACGCTGGGTGCTTTGGGGCGGGTACACGCAGCGTGCGGCCCCAGCGCGATACACAGTCGGCGCGAGGTCGAGGAATGGGCTCGGGCGGGCAAGGCTCGTGGTTCGGGTCTGCCTGATGGGGTGATCACGGCCTGTCTTGAACTCGACGGGGTGCTGTATCCGGCCGTGATTGTGGTGCCGAGCGCGAACTTCAGGGTGTGGGCAGAGGGGGCGGCAACGCCGGCTGATTCGTGTGTGGCGGAGATGCGGGAAAGCGGGTTTTCACTGGTCGAATTGCCTGGGCCGGCGCCGGTGCAGCGTCTGCGGTGGACGGTGCGGGTCAAGCAGAGTCAACTGGTGACTATCGCACGTCCTGGTCGCACTTGGTGGTCCTGGCAGGAGGCAACCAAACCTGTTGCGCTGGGGGAGGAGTGGTTGTCGGCCGCGCGGGACAGGCGCAGGGTCGTGCTGCTTGTTACGGGAGCTAGGTTGGCTAGCTACGGTGATGATGAAGCTAGGTTTCGTGCCGCGCTGGTCTCGGCAGGCTCCCAGGGGCGCCTTGCGGGGGCTTTGGTGTCGGTGAACGGCGTGAAAGCTGCCCGCATGACCAGGTGATCAGGCGACCAAGGTGGGGTAGTGCGGTGTGCGCCAACGGTGGCCGGTAAGGCATTGCCATCACTGGCGTGCCGCCAGGTGGATGGGCTAGTGCCCGTTGGGTTCGGGGCTGGTGCGTGGTGCCGGGGTATGCGCGGGCAGTGCTCGTAGTCGTTCGCGGAGCTCGCGGGATGTAGCCGCAGGCGAGTGTTCGGTGTGGAGGTCGGCGTCGAGCGCGGCCAGGCGGCGCCGGGTGGTTTCCCGGAGGTGAGCCGGTGACACCGTGTCGAGCACGGTGGTGGCCAGGGCAGTGGCGTCGGCAGGGTTGTGCTCGGCGGCGTGAGCGCGGGCGAGGATCACCGTGGCGGCGGCCCAGCCTCCGGAACTGGTGGACTTGAGACTGATGGCGGTCGCGGCATGGTGTCGAGCGCTGGGGGTGTCGTCGAGGCGCAGGGCGGATTCGGCGAGGTGTTGGTGCAGTTCAGCGCGGTCGAAGCCCATGCGTCCGGGCTCGTCGTCGGCGGCGTCCATGTGGTGCTGGGCCCGGGTGGCGGCGTGTTCTGCGTCGCTGCGGCGGCCAAGCGCGGCCAGGGCCCGTAGTTCGCACCAGGCGGTGATCTGCGCTCGTCGCAGCGGGGTGTCGGCGTACTCGCGGGCCTGGTGGGCGAGATCCAGGGCGTCGGCGGGCCGGTCACCGAAGAACGCCACCATCGATTGCGCGCCCAGGCTCCATCCGGCCAGGCGGTGCTCGCCGATGCTGGTGCCCAGCCGGGCACCAGTACCGAGGTGGATGTGCGCCCCGGCGTAGTCGGAGCAAGTGAACGCCAGGTCGCCGAGCAGCGCGGACAGCCATCCGGCCAGGCGCCGCAGTTCGGTGCGGGCTCTGTCGTGTTGGGGGTGGGTGAGCATGTCGACGACCATCTGGCGACACCGGTGGATCTCGCCGGCCAGGACGGTCGGCGCATAGCGCGGGTAGTGGCTGGCGTAGTAGTCGATCGCCCGTTGCGCCTGCTCGTGAGTGGCCGGGCCGCCGCCGGGTCCTTCGATCTCACGCTGGAGCTGCACGGAATCCGCGACGGCGGTCAGGGCGTTGTTGACCATCACCACTCCCGGCTCAGACGGTTGCGTGGGCCGACCATACCGACCAGCGACCAGCATGCCCGGCAGGTTGAGGCCGAGTCGCCACGGCGATACCTGGTAGACACGGGCCAGGGCGGCGGCGTAGTCGGCCTCGGGCTGCACGCCGTTGTGTTCCCACCGGCAAAGCCGGGCCGGTGTCAGCCCCGGTGGAGCCAATCCGTCCTGCTCGAACACCTCGCAGATCGCGGCCACCACCTGGGGACGGCTCCACCCGTAGGCCAGACGCCAGACCTCCAGAGCTTTGAGCTCGGGAAGCTGCCGGGCGATCTCGTCGGCGATCGTGGCCACGTCCCAGTCGGCGCGCTGGCCCCGTCTGCGGATGTGCGCGGCACGGTGAGCGAGTTCGGCGCGACGCGCGCGGCTGATCCTCAGCATGATCACTCCCTGCGCAGATCACCGACAGTATTCCGCCGTCGGGTTCGCCGCATTGCCGCGCGCGGCAATGTTCGCCCGCATGGCCGTCATTGATCCGCACATTCCCGCCCGGCGATCGTGGATGCAGCGCCCGAGGGGTTCGCCGAGACCTCGACGCGGTGGGTTCGTCGGGCGCGTCTTCACGACACGGCCACGTACGTGGCCCCGGCCGCCGCACTGAGGGGAGGTGACCCAGGGATGGAGAACGACGAGCTGCTGTTGAGCGTGGAGCGGCTGCACCAGGCGCAGAGCCGCGATCGCATGGCGATGACCTCGGACGGCAGCGATTCCGGCGAGACCAAGGATCCGCCTCCAGGGGCCTAGGACGCCAGGCACAACGAGGGTGCGGGCCCTGGGTTCGCCGCTTCTTTTCCGGCTGCCAGGGTTCGCACTTTCTCGTCGATCACCCGCTCCTTGTCTCCGGTGTGGAGGTCTTCATGACGCTTCGTTTCGTCCGCGATCTTGAGCAGGCATTGGCGTGGGACAACGCCGGGGACCTGGGGCGGGATTTCGCCCGGGGCGCCCTGCCGGATCCCGAGCTGTCCACCCGGCTGCTCACCCCGCACCGGCTGCTGGACCTGCTGTCCTGGCGGTCGGTGGACTTCCCGCAGATCCGCGCGTTGCAGCACGGCGCCGACGTGCACACCCGCGGCTACCTGACCGCCCGCACGACCCGCCGGGGCCAGTCGGTGCCCATTGTGGACACCGAGAAACTGGGGGTGCTGCTGGGAGAGGGGGCTCAGGTCGTCGTCGATGCCCTCAACCACCTCGATGCGGCCATGGAGGTGGCCTGCCGGGCGTTGCAATGGTGGTGCGGCATGACCGTGCAGGTCAACAGCTACCTGACCACCGGGGACGCCGCCGGGTTCGATCTGCACTGGGACTCCCACCCCACGATCATCGTGCAACTGGCCGGGTCGAAGCGGTGGGAGGTGCGAGGCCCGTCTCGGGTGGCGCCGTTGTACCGGGACACCGACCCCAACACCGAACCACCAGAGGAGATCGTGTGGTCTGGCGTGCTGCGCGCCGGTGAGGTCATCAGCATCCCGCGGGGCTGGTGGCATGCCGCCACCCGCGCGGACCACGACGACGACAGGCTCTCGCTGCACCTCACCTTCGGCATGGCCCCGCACACCGGCATCGACTGGATCTCCTGGCTGGCCGACCTGGCTCGCGACGACGAGCGATTCCGCCACGACCTCGGCCCCAACACTGACCACACCGCACTCGCCGCGGCTCTCGCCGAGCTGGCCAGTGAGAACAGTCCGGCGGACTACCTCATCCACCAGCGTCAGACCGATGCCCGGCCCCGGCGAAGTGTGACCGGCGGCGCGTTCGGCCCACCCGAGAAGCTGGTGTGCACCACCCCGTTCGCCCCGGACATCGTCGAAACCGGCGAGGCGGTGACGGTGATCGCGGCCGGGCGGCGCCTGCGCTTCGCCCCCGCTGCAACCCAGTGCGTGCGGCTGCTGTTGTCCGGCAGCCCCGTCGATCTCGCCGACGCCGCTGCCACCACTGGCGTGGACGTCCACAAGCTCGGCGCCGTGTTGCTGGAGGAGGGACTGTGCACGGAAGCCACGCCCGCGTTGTGCTCGGCCTACACCGCACTCGACTAACCCCGCAGCTGCTGCGAGCGGCGCTCACCTTCGGCGTGACCACAGTGGATACCGCGCCGCACTACCAGCACGGCACCGCCCATCAGCAACTCATCGACGCCGCCGGAAACCTCCTCGACCGCTTCACGGTATGCACGAAGATCGGCTACCACCACAACACCGCAACCGGCAGGAACACTCACAGCCTGGACCCGCAGCGGCTGTGGTCCTCCGCCGAGGCTGCGGTGCGGAGCCTGGGCCAGCCTCCTGCGGTGTTGTGGCTGCACAATCCCGAACGCAGCCTGGCCGGCCTGCCGGTCCACCACGCCGCCGAGCAGCTGGCGCAGGCCGCCGTGGTCCTCGCCCGCGCCGCCCGGCGCGGATGGTGCCGCAGCTGGGGCATCGCCACCTGGAATCCCGACCAGGTGCTCCCGGCAGTCGCCGCGATACGCGACGACTGGCCCAGGCCGGGGCTGGTCATGACCCGCTCTGGGCTGCTGACACCCTCGCAGGCCCTCACCGCGGCAGAGGGCCTCGCTGCACGCTGCGGGGCCAGGTTGTGGGGGATGAGCCCGTTCGGCGGTGATACCCAGGATCCGGTCTGGCGCGAGGTCGACCCATGCCAGTTCCTGGCCCCAGGCCAGGAATCCACGCGGTGGCAAGCCGCGCTGCGCTTGGCGCGCGCGGTGCCTGACGGGGTGGAGCGGGTCGCCGTCGGCGCCAGCACCCCGGCGCACCTTGCTGAACTGATCACAGCACCCCGGCTCAGCGTGAACACGCGGCTGGTGGCGTCCTACCGGCGGCTGCTGGAGCGCCGCAGCGCGGCGGAGACCTCGACGGCGGCGAGTTCCGCCGGTGCCCGCAGCGGCTCAGTGTCCGGAAGCGTCAACAGCGGGGCCAGGCTGTAGGCCCGGCACAGCAGGCCCTGCTTGCTGTCCAGGTACGGGGCGAATTCGGCTGCGCACCGCTGCGCCAAACCGGGTGCGGCCAGCGCGTCGGCCCACAGCCGGGCGTGATCCAGCCCGACCGGGCCGCGCCCGAACTCTTCCCAATCAAGCAGGACCAACTCCGGGGCCGTGAGGTTGGCGAAGCCCATGTCCCCGTGGAGCCCGCCCCACTCGGTCACCGTGGTGTCCACCTCGGCTCCGAACACCGTGGTGATCCGCTCGGTGAACCGCTGCTGAGTCACCGTCTGCTGCGGCAGCGGCACGGCGGCGATTGCCACCGCGTCCAGCGCACGTTCCAGGTCACGCCACCAGTCGTCGGAGAAGCCGGGATCGCTGGTCAGTGTTCCGGCTGGGATCACCGGGGGCTGTGTGATGAGGTCCAGTTCGTCGGCCCGCCACATCAGCCCGTCGGCATCCCAGCGCACACCGCGATACCACGCCGGTCGGGGAACCCCCACCAATTCGGAGGCAGCCACCACACCAGGCACCCGCTCCACCGCCGGATGCTCGACCGGCCAGACCTGAAGCCGAACCCACGTGCCCGCATTCGACGGCGCCCCCCACGTCCGGCGTTTCACCACCGCCCGGGACGTATCCAGCCGCACCCCTAGTTCGGTCTCCGCCCGCGTCACGGCGCAGGCGCATCCTGTCCGCCGTAGATCCGGCATCGCGACCCCAGTCCCGTTCACGGAACTGAGCCTATCCGCGGATCAACGGATCAGCTGGTGAGGACCGGCCCGTCAAGCATCGCGGTGGGGCAATGCGGCGATCCCGCGCGGACTCGGCCAGCCACTACCCCAGCGTGTGCGAAGGAGACGAGCATGGCCAGCCTGGTCGCGGCCCGTGGCGCGACACTGGCGCGGGCTATGGGGATCACGTTGCTGCACATTGAGCGTGCCCGTACCGGATGCGGGCCGTGGCAGCGCGCCCAGGACTGGCTTGCCGAAGCGGTCCGCCAGGGCTGATGGCGCTTTCTGAATAGGGTCCTGTCGCTGATTGCGTGATCAACATGTGGGTCGGCTCAGACTCGGCAGAGGACCTTCTTGCGGAGCAAGTCGAACTTCGCCCGCCCGTACATGCTTCTCTTGACCGATTTCAAACGCGACACGGCGCCTTCGACCGCACCGGAGTTGTGTTCCATCGTGAGCCCGTTGACCACCGCAGTGCGGTCGCGAGCGAGCCCAGCGGTGAACGAGTGCAACTGCGGGAAGTCATCCGCTTCCACCGCAGTGATCCATTCATCCAGGCGTTCACCATGCAGGCCCGTCATCATCTCCGCGAAAGACGCGACGTGATAGGCCAACCTTTCCAGGGCTGAGCTGCGGGCCAGGATCTCGTTCAGCCGACCGCGTTCCCGGTCATCGAGGTCGTCGGGATGTTGGAGCATCCATCGAGTCACGTCTCGGACCTTTGCCGGGGCTGGGGTGGCAGGGGGCGCGGTGCCAACTGTCCGAAAGAGACGGAGATAGCGGGTCAGAGCCGGATAGCTGCCGGTGTAGGCCTGCTCGCGGATCTCGGCCAGCAGGACCGTCGCCGTCGTGCACCCCTGGTTCCATCGCTCACGCAGGTATGGTTTGAACCGCTCCAGCGGCCCAGGACGGCCGTCCCGCTGCTTGATCAGCAACTCCTCAACGGTCGCTGCCCGAGCGAACCGCCGCACGGTCTTGCGATCCAGCCGCAGTGACCGGGAGATCCCGCTGATCGATTCGCCGTGGGCCAGGAGTCGTTGCACGTCCTGGTAGTGCTCACGGATCCGGACGACCACGGCTTGCGCCTCGACGCGGTCAATGTCTGCGGCGATCGCGATCTGTTCAACGTTCACCGGGCCAGCGGGATCTGGTTCAGACTCGGGGATATCGTGTTCGGGATCGCGCAGGTCATGGCGATGCTGCCGGATCGTTTTCTCGACATAGCCGGCCAGGCCATGCCAGAGGTGCCAGCGGTCGGCTACTTGCCGAGCACCGGGCGCGCCCAGGCGCGCACCTTCGGCATACGCGCCAGCACGATCACGACAGACGATGGTTACGCCAGGGTGCGCGCGCAGCCACTCGGCGAGGCTATCCGCGGCGCGGTCGGCGAGCAGGTCAATCGGCCGGTGTGTAGCCATGTCGAGCAGGATGGTCCCGTAGCTGCGGCGGCGTTTGACCGCGAAGTCGCCGACACAGCACCACCGGTAGTCCCGCCACCGGCGCGTCAGCCACCCGACGGTCATAGCGGCTATGAACCCGCGGAGACCCCACCCCACATGACGAACAGGCACTCGCACTCGCCTTGGCACATGCCCAGATCCGCACCCCGCCCGGAGCCTGCTCGACCTTCTCGACCGTCACTCCGGCCAAGTGCGGCAACAGGTCCGCTAACCAACCATGATCACACCGCGATCATGATCACAGACCCGTGGGACCACACCCGAAACGGGGTTCAAGATGTTGATCACGCAATCAGCGACAGGACCCTATTCAGAAAGCGCCATCAGCGCCACGCCGACAACATCTTCAACCCGCCACCCGCGCGCCGGCCGGCCTGCTGGCCCGGGATGACGCCAGAAGCCCTGAGTCTCGAAGGGGTAGAAGGTGATGAGCTCGACGGCACATCCGCCGACACCACCGTCGAGTTCGCTGGGTTCCCAACCGAGCCAGTCTTTCCCGCGTTCACCCCCGGGACCGCTGAGCAGGTGCGCGGCGGCAGCGGTGACCGTGACCGTTTCGGTCTCGTCGAGCAGGGCCAGGGCGAGCTGGGCGGTGGCCCGGTCGGCGGCATCGGTGTGGCGGCGGTAGGCCGTGAGGCCCCCGGCCAGGAACAGGTGCGGCCCGGACAGCGCCGAGAGGAACAGCCGGAGCCGAAAAGGAGCGGCGTTGAGCACGGCTGGATCGTCGGTGACCGGAGTGATTCGCAGGCGCGGGGCGCCGAACCCGGCCAGCGCGGTGGCGTGTCGATGTCGGCGCTGGTCGCGCAGAGTTTGACGTCGTGGCGGACTTCGGTGTCGAGCTCCAGGCCCTCGCGGTGGTGCAGGTCGATCACGGCGTCGACCAGGCTGGGGAGGGTGTGGCGGGCTGGTCATGGACGAACAGCAGATCCAGGTCCGAGTAGGGGCGGGCGTGGGTGTGGGCGTGGGAGCCGTAGGCGATCGCGTAGCCGCCGACACCGATGGTCTCATGGTGATGTGCGCGTGTAGCTCCTCCAGCGACGTCCCGTACCAGTGACCGAGTGACCGACCGCTGTGGGCGGCCCGGTGATCATGCCGGGTCGCCCGCTCTGTCTCGTAAGGACTTACTGTTGGCGAAACGTCTCCGATGGGCCGATCTGCCCGGCTCTCTCATCGAGTCGATCACGGCCCGGACGGGGCCGATCATCTCGGGCCACGCCGTGACCGACGGGAAGAACTCGCCGCTGGCCGCCGCACTGGAGACCCGCGACGGGAGGCTCTTCGTCAAAGGGCTGCCGTCCGATCACCGGATGGTCATCACCCAGGCTCGCGAGGCCGCCGCGGCGCCGTTGGTCAAGGGAATTTCACCCGCGTTGCTGTGGCAGTTCGATGAAGGCGGATGGAACGTCCTGGGTTTCGAGCATATTGACGGCCGGTCAGCGCACTACGGGCCAGGCTCACCGGACATTGATCTGGTCGTGGAACTCATGCACGCTCTGAGCGACATCGAGATCCCGGCAGGTCCCGGCCCGTGGAAGCCTATCGAGACGCGCCTACGAACCTACGTCGACGATCCCGCGGACGCCCTGATCTTCGCTGGGCAATCACTCACGCACACGGACTGGATGCCGGACAACGTCTTGATCTCGCACGGTCAGGCGTGGCTGATCGACTGGGCGTGGGCGACGCCGGCGCAGTCCTGGACCGACCCGGCGTTCTGGCTGCTGCGACTCATTGCTCACGGCCACACCATCACCCAAGCCGAAACCATCGCCGCACGGCTTCCCGCCTACGCCGCCGCCGATCCCGAGCATGTCGCCGTGTTCGCCCGCGTGAACAGGGGCATGTGGAACGAGATCGAGCGGGATCACCCGATCCCCTGGGCACAAACAATGGCGGCGACCGCCCGCGCCTGGGCCGAGCACCATCGGGCGTAGCTCACCTTCTAAGCAGCCAGGTCGAGGTCTAGGCGGCAGTCCATATCCAGAAAGAACCGACCGTAGGGGTGTGCTTGAGTCTGGTGAGCTCTTGACATGTTGACCGGACTACGAGCCGACACGCCGCGGTGATCGGCGTGGGGCTCGCCTGCGGCAGAGCTCGCCTGCAGCGCTAGTAACCGCCTCAAGGCGACTGCGCCGCACCAGCTACGCCGCGGCGCTGCGTGCCGAAGCCGACAGCATCAGCCAAGGGACACCGACCGTGCCGGGGGCACCTACGCTCGTGTCGTGGTTCGGAACATCCACTGTGGAGTGGAGGAGTCCGTGGGCTCGAGCCACGGCCGCGGCGCAGCTCCGTGCCCACGCTGAAGGCCACGACCACCCCGTGACGCCGTTGGACGGCGCCCCGATCGGTGACGAGGCAGCATGGGTTCCGGGGGTTCGTGCAGCTCAGCGACGGGCGTCAGGTGAGCAGCGAGTGGACATCGATGCTGGAGCTGCCGATCTGGCGCGACGGGATCACCGAGGACGACCTGCGGCGCCTGATGCGGCGCTCCTCGGCCTCGTGAGCACCAGCGGCCGGGCCCTTCAGGCCGGAACAGCGGTTCCGACTCGTAGTATTTGACTGGTAACCGTGAGTTAATTCGGGCAACGGTGACCGAAGGGGACGGCTGATGCGATCGGTTCCGTCAGACCTGTGGGACAAGCCGCAGATGCGGGCGGCGCTGGCAACCCGCGATATCTCCACGGTGTTCTGGCTGCTGCGGGAGGTCATCTCCCAGCGGCATATCGCCATGTGCACCGGCTGCTCGCAGTCGGAGGTCAGCGAGATCTGCAACGGGAGGCAGGTGATCTCCTACGACGTGCTGGCCCGGATCGCTGACGGACTGGGGATTCCGCGCGGCTACATGGGACTGGCTGGCATGCCCATTCCAGTGAGCCGTACCGAGCCGCAGGCGATCGATGAGGTCACCCGCCGTCGGGAGCTGATGGCCACGGCGATCGCGGCCGTGACCCGGGCGCCGAGTGAGGTGCCGGAGCCGATGGCGCTGGAAACCCTGACCGAGCCGCTGGGGGCGGTGACGATCACCGACCTCGATGCGGCGGAACACGCGTTGGGTGCATTGCGCGATCTGGACCAGAGTCTGGGTGGTGTGGCGGCGCGCCCGGCGGCGGTGGCGGTGACATCCCGGCTGTCCCTGATCGCAGCCTCTTCGGATCTGGGGGAGGGGATGCGGCGCAGGGTCTTGGAGCTCCTTGCCCGGGCCGACCTGCTGGTGGCCTGGATCCAGCTGGACTGCGGCGATACTGAGGAGTGCCGGACCCACATGGCGAGGGCATTGACGACGGCGCGGGACGCCGAGAACACGAAGCTACTCACGCACGTTCTGTACGGATCGGGCCGGGCGCTGCTGCATCAGCGGAAGCCCGCTGATGCGCTCCGTCTGCTGCAGCTGGCCGAGGTGCACGCCACCGGCGTGCAGCACGCGGTGTTGTCCGCGTCCCAGGCATGGGCGCTGGCCGAGTTGGACGCTGGCGAGTTGGTGCCCCGGCGGCTGCGTCAGGCCGATGAGGCCTTTGCGCTCGGCGCGGCGGGCGGTCCGGCTTGGCTGAGCTGGTTCGGTACGGCGGACCATGCGGCGGTCACCGGAGCCACCTGCGCGGTCGTGGGTGATTTTGACCGGGCCATTGCCGACACCCAAGTAGCGCTCGCTCACCGCGGGGCGGCCGAAGCGCGTCCGATGGCATTCGAGCTCGGCACCCTGACCCTGTGCCAGCTGCGGGCCGGGGAACTCGACGAGGCGATGGCCACCGGAGGTGAGCTGCTGGATCAAGTCGGGCAGCTTCGGTCTGTCCGCGTGCAGGAGCGGCTGGCGCCGTTGGTGAAAGAAGCCAACGACAGCGGGGACAGCACGGTGCGCGACTTCGGGCGCGAGCTGCGGGATCGTGTGCCGGCGTCCTAATCGGAGCCGCGCTCGCGGAGTTCGGTGACGCTGCGCTCGCCGCGCAGCAGTGCACGAGCCTCGTGGAAGTTCACCGGACGCCCGAGCTCGTGCTCCAGGACCAGGACGAGCGCGTCGAGTCCGCCGCGCACATGTCCTTTCGTTCGGGCCGGCGCATCGCCACCGGGCGGCATGTGCGCCACCGCCGCGAGGTCCGCGCGGATCATGCCGGTCAGCCGCTCCACGATGCTGGAGGCCGACGTGGACCGGTCGCCCAGCACCGCCTCGGCCGTCGCGACGAGCTGAGCGGTGTAGCTCCGCCCGAACAGGGCGGTGTGTACCAGCAGCGGGAACAGCTGATGCAGCCCGATGCGCTGCCGCCAGCCGTCGGCGAGCGGGGCCACCTCGTGATAGGCGGCCACGATGCGGTCGAGGTGCGGGCAGCCGAAGAGATGCAGCATCGCGAGGTCGGTTTCGCGGTGTCCGCCGTGTGCGGCCGGGTCGATCAGCCACGCCCGCCCGTCGGCTCCCCAGTGCACGTTGCCGTGCCACAGGTCGCCATGAAGCCGCGCCGGCGGCTCAGCCGGTCCAGCGAACTCGTCGAGCCGCTCGATCACCGCCTCGACGACACGCGCTTCATCGGGGGTCAGGGCGTGTGCGTCGACGGCGAGCGCGAGGAAGGGGAGAAGCCGGTGTTCTGCGTAGAACTCCGGCCAGGACGGTGCTGCGATGTTGCGCATCGGTGCGGCACCGATGCGCGCGTGGGTGGGCCCGCCTGGTGGTGCGGCGCCGAACGCGGGCGCTCCGGCGGCGTGCAGGGCGGCAAGGCCGCGGCCGAAGGCCTCCGCGGCGGTCGCGGTGGGCTCACCGCCGGGAATGTGCTCGGTGACAAGCCACTGGTCGTTGGTGGCGAGGACGGCGGGGACGGGCACGGTCGTGGTGTCGGCGAGCCACCGCAAGCCGGCAGCTTCGGCGGCGGTCGCGTCGGCCGGGGCGGTCTTGGCCAGCACCCGCTCTCCATCGCCGAGCTCCACGACGAACGTCGCGGCGGAGTCGCCGCCTCCCAGACGAACGGAATCGCGCACGGCACGGCCGGTTACGGCAGTGATCAGCTCAGCCACATCAGATTCGATCACAGGCGCTACGGTACGGCGCGGGAGCACCGCGTGGGGTGGTCAAGTGGCGTCTGGTGCCGCCACCGGTTGCTCGGGGTACGCACGGCGGTCGGCATTGCGAGCTGATTCGACCTCGCCCGGACGAACCGACTGCCAGCCGGCGCGGACACTATCCATCTGACACCACCTCCCGCAGCGCGAGCTGTTCTTCTCCTGGTCGTTAGGGGCGCCGCGGACACCGCGCGCCCGCGGCGCAGCTCACCGGCCTTCCAGATTTCCGCGGCTGGCGGCCGTCAGCCGCAAGTTCCACTGCATCAATCCGTTCCTCTGCATGTCATGCCGCCCGCCGGATATCAGGCCGGCGAGGCTGATTCGGGGCTGTGGTCATACTTGGCAGGGATAGCGGTGGCGCCAGCATCACCACCGAGTTCTGCGGATCACAACTGCATCGTGTCCCAGTACAACCACGGCCAGTCCCAGGCTCGTTCGATCGTCAGAGTCACAGGGTGTTTGGCGCCCAGCGCCGCCGCTGCTCGCACCGCAGCCTCGTGGCGCATCCGCAGTGCCTGCTCAGTTTCGCCAGTTTTCCCCAGGGTCCCGGCTAGGTTCGCTGCGTAGACAGCGACCTGGGGGTGAGCCACGCCCAATCGCGCGACCGAGCGATCCACGACCTGGTTCGCCAACGCGCAAGCACGGTGATGTGCACCGGCCATCGCCCACCGCACAGCCAGGGTTCCCTCGCACACCAATGTGAACGGGTGGTCCGGGCCCATCGCGGTGCGCATCATGTCGACGGCGGCCATGCCGTGATTCGCACCCTCCCTGGGATCGGCCGCGGTTGAGGCCATCACCGCCAATGTGGCAGCGGTGTCCTGTCCGCGCTCATCCTGCTTGAGCAATCGCTGGTACGCGTCGCCGGCCAGGTTGTACGCCTCGTGTGGTTTGCCTGCGCGCTGTAGCGTCACCGCCAGCATTCGCTGACTGCCCAGGACGAACGGGTGGTCCGGGCTCAACGCCTCTCGATGCGCGGAAAGAACTCGCCGACCCATGTTGACGGCTGCGTCGTATTGCCCGAGCTCCCGTAGGTCCATGGCCAGTCCGGCCTGGACACGCAGTGTGGACGGATCGTTCGGGCCGTGCTGCTCGGTGTACGCATTGGCGGTGGTGGCGTCGAGCTGGTGTGCCTCCGTGAATCGCCCCAGCAGCCGAAGTGCGCTGGCCCGGTTGAGTTCTAGCCGTAGTCCTTGTTTGCTCGCGTTGCCGTATGCCGAGCACGCTTGCTCGACAACGCTGTTGCGGATGATGAGTTCGTCGGCGAATTCACCCATGATGCGGGCGTGGACTGCTTTCAGATCCGCATACTCGATCTGCCACTCGCCGATGTCTTCAGTGGCCTCGCCTAGGATTCGTCCGAGCTCTGCCACGATGTGTCCGAGTTCGGCGTAGTGGCCGGTCCGGTAGCACGCCCACGCGTTGGCGCAGCCGATCTGCCATGAGGGCAGCGCGGCGTGTCCCATTTTGAAGCGCCACGCTTGCCACAACCGCCCAGCGATCTCCCGCGCCTGGGCGTACCGGCCCGTGCGCATCAGCGTGGACACGCGGTCGAGCCAATCATCGTGGTGTTCGAGGGCGTCTCGGTCAGCCGAATCGGCGGCCGACATGTTCATTTCATTTCCTTCGTGGAGCGTGGTGGTGATCGGTGTCGGCGGCGCGAGCTGCCTCGTCGCCAGGACCGCCTGGAGCGGCAGCCCGCCGGAGGCACGAGCGAGCACCTCCGTAGCGGCATCGTTGGAGCTCAGCGTTGTGCCCGCAGATTCCGCCGGGTCAGGCCGCGACCGACCGGCTCAGGCGAACATCGCCCCTCATGCTCTCCGAGGGGCGACGTTGGGTTCAGGTCACGGGAGGACCCTGGCGTACACCGAGCCCATCCAGCTCAGTACCGCCTCGTTTGCGTTCTGCAGGTCGGAGTAGTACGGCACCGGCAGCCCGACGGCGGCCAGCTGCCCCCACCCATATACGGCGACGCTCACCACCCCCACAACCACGAACGATATGGCCATGGGCGCCACGAGCATCACGGCCCCCTTGAAGATCAAGGATTGCATGTCTTCCTTCGTCAGTCTCAATATCAACGGGTGCCGGGCATCGCACCGATGTGCATCGTTGAACACCGGCGATGCCCGGCACCCACGCCTGGTGGAGAGATCGCACTTTCTCCACCAGGACGAGATCGGCGGTGACCTCCCTTCTCGCGGATGAACACCCAACCCCGGCACAGGCGCGGGAATAATCAGCCGGGGCGCCGGGCGCGGGTCTCAGACGAGCCCGATCAACAGTTCCCTGTTGATCGGGCTTCCGATCAGGAACAGCAGGGCCGCCAGGCTCCACGCGATGTCGAGGTGTTGCGTCAGGAGTGCCCAGGCCCCCAGCGCGCCGACGAGCACTGTGCCGAGGGCGGCGAGCAGGAACGAGGGGTCACCCCCGCCCGGGCCAATCCACGCCATCTCCAACAGGGCGTAGGTGCCCCACAGCGAAACAGCGAACGTGGGCAGCGCCGAGCACACCGCCAGCGTCTTCGGTAGTCCGGTGCCACTCGCCCACGCCCGCACGTGGCTCACCATGTCGTCGCCGCGGTGTCGATCACCTGGCAGATCTGGACCAGGCCCGCGTCGATGACCTCGGAGCCGTCCTGTTTGACACGCACCAGCGCCCCGAGCACAGTGGACTCGGCCTCGCTGGTGCGCAGCGCGTCGGCGACCTCAGCTATCACCGGCTCCATGCTGTCGCGGAGCTCGCCTCCCGCGCCGTAGGGAAGCCCAGCCTTGATCCCCTCCAGATCGGCCACCACATCCCCGACGCCGACGCCCGTCATGCCTGGTCCGCGCCCACGCCGAAACCAGCGAAGCCCCTGATCTTGCTCAGTGGAGCGACCTCGGCGCCGAAGCCATTGAACGTGTCTACGCCATGGAGATCGACGCGGGTGAGCGCCTGCTCCATCCCGTCGCGCGCATTCCTGATCGCCTCGACCGGGTCGTCGGTGATCAAGCTTTTGACGAACGTCACCGTCTGATTGACCCGGTTGCACACCGCCAGTACCGGAAACAGTCCGGAGTGATCGAACCATGCGGTCGCGATCTCTTCGAGCAGGTCACGGTCGGCGCCGGCGAAGAGTTTGGTCAGCTCCGCTACCTGGATCGAATCCTCGTCAACCAGAACTTCCACGGGTTCCGCGTCTGCGGCCTGGACAGCTTTGAGGCGGTCTATGACCGTTTTGAACATGCGCGCGTCAACGGGGTCCCGGCGGGTGTTCTCGCTGAACAAGACCCAGCTCTGGGGCTCGTCGTCGAGATGGTCTACCTGGCGCGTTTCTGGTGTTTCTGTTGCCATTCCTCTGCTTTCGCGATCAGCTTGTCCAGATCTGTATTGCTGGCTGCCGTGTTTTTCGGGGTCGCGGAAATGAACCGGCACTCTCCGGTGGGCGCATAAGCCGCCAGGTGACCGCCGCCCCGGTGCTCGACAGCACCGCCTGCCTGGTAGAGCGCCTTGATTCGTTCGTTGGTGTCCTTGCGGGCCGATCTCGGGCGGGGGCGGCACCGCAGCGCCTCGACCTTCGCCACCGCGGACGAGGGCTGATGCGGCGGTGCTCCCGTTTCGTTGGCGACGGTCTCGGCCGCCAATTGCTCCGCCTTATCCAAAATGGACTTTCTCGCGGCGCCGATCAGCTCGTGCAAGTCCTCAACGATGCGGGTCATGATCGCACCGACCTGGCCGAGCACATCGTCATGCGCCGCGCTGGTGTACAGCGTTTCCGACAGCAGCGCCGCCGTCGCTTCCAGCTCCTCGGCGAACCGGTCGACCACCCACGTCGGCAGCGATGACGTGGCAGCCCGTAGCCGAGCGGCCGTGTCCCGAACGCTGGTCACCGCTGAATCACCATCCTGCGCATCGTCTGCCTGGGGATCGTCTTCCTCCTCATAGCCCCAGATCCGTACCCCTGCGCGGAGTATCTGAGCGATCGTGAGTTGATTGACCTGCCACAGCGCCATCAGCGACCTATGCGCGGGCACGGTGTGCAGCGCCAGCATGCGGTCGGTGCAGTCACCGAGGAAGATCGCTCGCGGCCGGTCACGCTGGCTCAGCGTGACGTCGAGCCGGGCCGCGCGCCGTATGCTGTGCGCTTTGGCTACCGCCCGCGTCTCGTGGATGTCGTCATCCATCGCCACCGCCGGGATGCTTCATCGACTGCTCCCACCGGGCATCGGACTCTTGTTTGTGGCGGCGCAGACACGCGATCAGACGTCGAATCAGTCGCATCGGCGCGACCCCCGCACAAACGACAGGTGCTTGATGTGGACCCGGGCTTCGGTGCGCTCGAAGTCCTCAGCCGACCGGACCGCGATCGTCCCCGACTGCTCACGCGCGCCCTGGCAGCCAATGGCCTCGGTCGCTAGCTGTTGGTCTGGCGCTGTCGGCGCGCGACCACGCGCAGCAGCTGCTCGGCGATCTCCGGGCGCGCCGCGATCCACTGCCGCAGCGCCGAGCTGGATGCTGTAACGCCGGTCGCCCAGCTCGCCCTCTGCGAAGATCACGTGTCCTCGCGGGGACTCGAACTCGACCGGTAGCGCTCCCACAGGCGACGCAGCAGCGTTCGCAAGCGCCGGATCATGCCGGGCGCACCGCAGCTTTCTTCGAGATCAGCAAGTAGGGAGGCGGGGTCGACCACGCCGTCGGCGGCCATGTCGAGAACGGCATGGACAGCGCGCTCTGCTGCCTGATCGGCGAGGCCGAGCGACGCAAGCACGTCAGTGAGGCAGCCCCGGCACACTGAGGTGACTTCCTCGGTCTCGCCGTATCGAGGCGGGCGTGCCCGGCGCTTGCACCTCGCGATGACCACGACCTTCGGGGACACTGCACCGTCCTTACCTGGCATGGTGACCGGTTCACCACCAGGAGACAGCTTCGGCAGGTGGAAGATCTTCGTGACCTCGTCGGGGCACCATGTCTCTGCCGTGACACAGCTCGGTGCGCGGTCGCGCGTTGATCTGTCCACTGCGCAGCGTCTGTGGGCGCCACCTTGGGCTGGGGCATGTTTGACGGGCTCGGAGAGCGTCGGGCTCGGCGACGGCATGGCGTGAACAGTGCCGATCGGTAGTGAGCGGACCAATCCCTAGCCGGATATCCCTCTGGGGATTGCAATGCGGACGGGCCTGATGTAGAAGATGCCGCCTTCGATACGCTGCGCATCTACTTGTGCGCCGCGAGTAAAGAGGATCCGATGGGCCGAATGCAGCAACGGTGCTCGATGTGCCCCTCCTGGCTTCGCGCGGGGAACACGGACGTGTGCGATTCGTGTGCCAGGCGCAAACCGATTGTCCCGCTAGGTTTTTTCCGTGCCCCCGAGCTTGTGGAGGCGCTGGGTCGGTATGACTTCGGCCCGGTGTTCCGCGCGGTGCGCCGTTACTCCGGGCTCTCCCAGCAGCAACTGGGCGAGCGCATCGGCCTGGCACAGAAACGGATCTCCGAGGTCGAATCGGGCGCTGGGCGGCTCGGGCTTGTTGAGACCGTTGCTCACGTGGCCACTGCGCTGCGGATACCGGGCGCCCTGTTGGGATTCGCCGCAGAACCTGGCAGCCTGGAGTCAGATGGGGAGGTGTGCGGGATGGAACGCAGGAATTTCCTTTCACTAGTCTTCGGGATCACGATGAGCTCCACGCTCCAGCCCGATATCGCCCGGCTGAGCGAGACGCTGCCTGCGCATGCCGGCTCCGTCCGGCGGCGCGAGATCGGTGAGGCCGACGCGGTGGCGATCGAGCGCTTGACCGAAGGCTTCCGGGGCACGATCTACTCGCAAGGCGGCGGGTTGATGCACGCGGCCGCACTCGCACAGCTGCGAGCAGTCCGTTCCTTCGATGACGCGGTCTGCACCGAGGAGATCCGCGCGCGCATCGACCTGGCAACCGCGGATCTGGCGTGGATCGCGGGCTGGGCGTCCTGGGATCTAGAAGAACACGACCAAGCCCGGCAGCTGTTCGCATTCGGATTGAACCGCGCGAAGCGCGCGGAACAACACCCCCGTAGTACCGATCTTACGATCGGGATCTTGCTGGACGCGGCGTATCAGGCTCTGAAACTCCGCGACGGCAACGACCGCCGTGACCCAGGCCGTGAGGCGCTGCGCCTCGTGGAGCTCGGCTTCAACGTCGCGAACACGAGCATCCACGACGCCAGCGCCAGCGCGCGTGCCGACCTCTACGCCAGCCGGGCATGGTGCCACGGTTCCCTCGGCCACGCCGATCAGTGCCACGAGGCGTTGAACAGGGAAATTGATGCTTTCACAGCGATTCAACCGGATAACGTGCCGCACTGGGCGCGCCACGTCACCGAAGCCGAGATCGCCTCGCACCGAGCGCATGCGCTCGCGCTGCTGGGCCTGGCCCAGCCGAGCTTCGTGCCGGCAGCGATCGAGCACCTGGAGGCTGTCGCAAACAGCGCCGACCTCACCTACGCGCGAACCCGCGCGTTCCATCTGCCCTACCTTTCCCGGCTCTGCCTCCTCGGCGGCGATCTCGACTCCGGCGTCCGGATCGGCCAGGAAGCGATCACTGCGATCAACGGACTGTCGTCGCGCCACACCCGCAGCCAGCTGCAGGCCATCGCCGAAACCGCCGCCCCGTTCGCTGCGACCTCATCCGACGTTGCGCAGTTGCGCGAGGATGTGCGTGTCGCCGTAGCTGCGTAACGTCGGCGGCCGTCTGCGGCGTGTCAGCGGCGCGTGGCTTCTTCGGCGCGCTCGGTGAGCAGGTCACGGTCAAGTCGCGGTCCAGGTAAGCGTCGAGGCGCCGGCGAAGAGGTGGAACGAATTCCCCACGTGTCTCGTAACATTCATGGTGACGACCTGATCGACGATGGGCGCCGGGCGTTCGACGCGCCCGGTGGCGGATGGCAACGGGTGACGGGAGGCTGATCGCCATCGAGGAGGTCGGGGTGGCTGTGTCAGCGTCCGATCAGGCGGTCGTGGATGTGGTCGTCGAGTTCAGTGGTGTTGGCGACCTGGCGTAGCGCTGTGCGGACGTGGCGGATGCGTTGAGCTGGTACGCGGCCGCCGGTGGTGGCGGCAAGGTCGATGGTGACGCCACCTACGCACGGGCTGCAGGCTGCCGCGCTGCTCCGAGACTGCACACCGGCAGCTGCTCACGCACTCGCTCCGCATGCGCGCTGAAGGCTCTCCATGGGACGCGGTGGCCGCGGGGATACGCGCGAAAGGGACGATGACCTCTCGAACCCGCTGGTCAGGACGACTGCCCGTCGTGGTCCGTTGGCGGGCTCGTCCGATTTGCTCAGCACGCCTTGCCCAGCGCAGCGTTCATCGCAGCCCGGACCATTCTCCGATGGGCACGACCCATCTCTGTGAGCCGAAAGCGGTCCTCCCCAAGCGAGGTAGCCAGGTCGAGCACCGCGAGGTCGGTGGTCGAAGCGCGGGGGTCGGCATTCAGGAAGGCGCGGGCCTTGCTCCACTCGACCAACGTCGCATTGCCGTCCTCGACGTCGCCTACTTCGGGCCGGTCGAACTCCTCGACCGACTCGTCGGTGAGCACCGCGCCTTCCTTCGCGCTGTCGTGCATGGTGGTTTCGCAGAAGACCGGCCCGGCTAAGCGAAGATCCTGGTGATCTGCTCGCCGAGCGTCACCCATGCGAGACCGCTGCCGTCGATCTGATCGGGCAGCAGCGAGGGCTTGAGATCGGCGTCCTACTTCGGCAACTTCGGCTCAACAACCCACGCGATCTCCGTCGCCTTTCCACAGGTGGCCTCGTCACTCTGGATCTTGTCGGCATGGACAGTGATGTCTACCGAGACCGAGCCGCCCCCGGACTCGATGATCTGGCGACAACCACCCAGTCCGACTGAACCCTCCTCAATTGCCTTGATTCCCTGGTGGGAACCAATCTGATTCGACTCGAAGACACCGAAGTTGCCCCGCCTCTGTTCCCAGTACGCACGGTCAGACTTCTCGGCCTTGTAGATCGTGAGAAGGTAATCACCACCGTCGGCTTTGAACGTGCAGCCAGGCTCTCCAATTCCCTGGTCTTCGAACTCTCCCGGTTCGCTCACGCCATAGTGCTGCAACTCCTGCTGCGAGAGGACAGCGCAGGGATCGAATCCTGTAAGTGACGACTGTCCAGCGTCCTGCGTGTTCGGCGCCTGAACACCGGTGTTGCCGCTGGGAGAACACCCTGCGAGGAGCAAGCCCGCCGCAGCACCGACAGCCGCAACCATGAATCGTGTCGTACGCATAACCACCATCAGCTCAGTCGTTCCGTTTCAGGTTGCGGGTGGGCTCACCTGCGGAAGAGCTCGCCTGCAGTTCCCTACAAAAGGTTGTTTCGGGCTCCGCCACGTTTGCGGCGGGGGAGACCAACGAGACGGTTCGCGGCCAGTTGATCGACCCGCCACAGCGTCATCAGCGACCTATGCATGGGCACGGTGTGCAGCGCCAACGAGAAAGAGTGGAGAAGGTCGCACATTGGCTACCGCAGCCGCAGCTTGTCCAGCGCGCGCGGGTTGGTCTTGGCGCCTCGTTGGACGGAGTAGCGGATGCCGTTGTAGACGAGATCCCAGAGTGCCTGGTTGGCCTCGATGTCGGCTGCGTCGATTGACAGCTCCACGCCCTTTTTGTCCGTGAGTTCCAGGGTCCAGGCGAGTCCTCCGCTGGCGCCTTCGACTCTGACTTCGGTGAGCTCGTAGGTGTCGATGTAGCCCTTTTCGGTCGCGAGCCAGTCGGCGCCGGCCGAGATCCCGGACGAGTGGAAAGCCAGAATCCACAGTGGCCAGAGAATCACCGGTGCGACGACGAAAATCCAAAGCCACCAAGTGCTCATCCAGTCGAAGCCCCAGGCCCGGAGGCACATCAGGACGAACATGATTGCCGATACGGCCAGGCCGGACAGGATCGCCGAGTCGATCGTCGCCTGGTACCACTCCAGCACCGGGCCCCGTCCTTCCGGCGCCTTCAAGTACCGAGCCAGTTTCGACGATCTCCGCGGCAGCTTGGTCCACACAGTGATCCGGGGCGCCTTCGGCGGCCTAGGATCGCCAGTTTGAGAGTGAGGGCGCGGGGGAAATGATGTGGCCACGTTCCCTACCTGGTCATCTTCGGGTTGATGTCGCGGTTCGGTTGCTGGCCCGGAGTTGGTGGCGAATTCCTAGCGCTAGAAGTACTGGGTCATCGTGTGTAGAGATACACGAGGATGGCCGTGAGCACGTACGCAGCCAGCGCAACTGTGCACCCGATCGCGCAGCCACGGCAGCCGGGCTTAACGCTGCCGCCTCCATAGGTGACCACGAAAGTCACACCACTGGCCACAAAGGATTCCTCTTCGGGAGCATCCATGAATTAGAAATGTCCATTTTTTCGGTATCCAAGAGAAAGCACGAATCCGACCCCGAGAACGACCACGTATCCGGCGGCGATCCACGCGGTGGCCGTTTTGCGTGCACGCAGTGTGACGAGAACCAGCGTGGCCAGGATTGCGATGGCCATCATTGGGATGATGATCCCGCCAAGGCGAGCCCGCGCCGGATCTAAATCACCGAGGTTGATTGCGAGCCGCACCAGAATCGCCTGCGACGGAAGACTCGTGCAGAGCGCGACGAGCTTTGCGGGACCGGGGCTGGTGCCCCAAGCGCGAAGGCGACTGGCCACCTTGGTGATCAACGAATGCTCCTCTCATCGGAAACGCAGGCGGTGGCGTTTCGCGCGGGCGGCGCCTTTCAGGCGCCGTCGGCTCTCGACACGACCTCACCGGCGAGACGCGATGCTGCCGAGCCGGTTTGGCGCATCGGGATGGGCACGACGGTCCCGGACGTGTCGATCACGTCTCGGCCTACCACCCATAGCTTGATGTTCAAGTTGTGCACGACAATCACGTAGTCGGCTCCGTCGGGCATAGTCCTTCGCATCGCGTCGTCCCCGACGTCTTCGACGTGCTCGTAGGGCTGTGCCGATGCCTGGGTTAATCGCTGGAGTTCCTCCGACGCCGCGGCGGTACCGAAACGCCTGGCGGTGCTGCGGTGCAGGGTCGCGTGCAGCGAGGCGACCCGCTCAAGCGGGTGCGGTCCTTCCGTGGCCAGGTCCCGAAACGTCCACAGGCAGTAGCCGGTGGTCTCGACCTGCACTGTCTTGATCTCCACCGGCTCACCGAGGACCTGGCGTACCGTCTCCGGCGAGATCAGGTCGCAGAGGCGAGGCAAGGCCTTGAAGCGGTCGTCTGCGGGGTCAGGAGCCTCTGCACACCCCGCCGCGAGCAGGGCCGTCAGCGCCAGCACCGCGACGTGTTGTAGAAGGATCGCCAGTGGCGCCCGAATACCAGGGCTGCCGGAAGGTGACGTACTCGGCCCGAAACCGCTCATCGCACTGGTGATCACTGCTCGCCCTCGATCAGGCTGTCACGGTCGTTGATGGCGGCGAAGCGGCTGTCGGCCTCGGCCGAGTAGCGCCGCGCGTCGGCAGTGCGACCCAGCTTCTCGGAAACGGCGGCGAGGCGCGCGAAGACTTCAGCGACATAGGCATCCGAGCCTGATTCGTCCATGATGGCCAGGGCGTCGTGCAGTTCGTCGATCGCCTCGTCCGCTTGGCCGACGGCGATGCGCGCATCGGCGAGAAGGACTATGACCATCGCGAGGCCATCGCGGAAACCGATGCTCTTCATTCGCGTGGCCGCGCCTTCGAAGAACTGGCATGCCTCTGCGTATTTGTTCATCGCGAAGTAGCACTCGGCCATGTGCCGGATTCGGAGTGCGACACTGCGGGCGTCGTTGATCCGCTCGGCGATCAGCAGCGATTGCAGGTACCGCTCCAGAGCGAGGTGGTACTCCTCTGCGGCGAAGTAGCCCCGGCCCTCAGCGGACCACGCGGCTGATTCCGCCCATTCATCGCCGGCGTTGACGGCGAGCCTGCGGGCGGTGACAGCGATGGCTATGGCCTCGTCGACACGGCCGGTGTTGCGGTAACCCGACGACAAGCGGGAGTGGCCGATCGAGGCCCAGGGGCTGCGGCATTTCAAGGCGGCTTCGACGGCGACCTCGTGCGTCTCGACCAGCCAGTTATTGCAGCGGCCCTTGAGATGCCCGCCCCTGCTGGCCTCGGCCAATTGCCAGACCGCGGTGAAGTTCTTGTCGTCATGTGCCTGGCGTATGAGTCCCCGGAGGGTGCCCATGTTGGCGATGAACCACGTCATCGCCTCCTTGGGACTGCTGAAGCGCGACTGGCGAGCGCCGGATTCGAGATCCACATAGGCGGGGTTGTAGTGGTGCGGCCCTGGGTTGAGGATGTAGTCGGCTTCGATGAGCTGCGGAAGATAGGCGCGCTCGATAACGCGCGAGCGCGTGTCCTTTCGGACTCTCGGCTCGTCTTCGCGATCCGCGAGGGTGCGGGCGTGTTCCTGGTCCGCGGTGGGGAGCGTGTAGCCGGCGTCGTGTTCGTCGACCATGCCGGCGTCCCGAAGGACCTCCAGCAACTTCCTGGCTCGGTTGGTGCCGGTATCGAGCATGGCGGCCGCAGCATCCACCGTGGCGCGGGGGCTGGGGTGATCACCGAACCGGCGATACAGAAACTGAGCTTGGGCAGGCAGGGCATAGTAGGACATGTCGGGAAACCTCGCATGGTGTTCTCTGAATCTGGCGTGGAGCGTGGCGGTGGTGGTCGGCGGCGACGCGAGCTGCCCGTCGCAAGGACCGCCTGGAGTGGCAGCCCGCCGGAGGCACGAGCGAGCACCTCCGTAGCGGCATCGCTAGAGCTCAGCGTTGTGCCCGCAGATTCCGCCGTGTCAGGCCGCGACCAACCGCAACAACATCAAGGGTGCCGGGCATCGCGCCGATGTGCGTCGTTGAACACCGGCAATGCCCGGCACCACGGCTGGTGGAGAGATCGCACTCCCTCCACCAGGACAAAATCAGCGGCGCCCTCTCTTCTCCTCGCCGATGAACACCCGACCCCGGCACAGGCGCGGGAATAATCAGCCGGGCGCCGAGCGCGGTCTCAGACGAGTCGTGCCTCGGCGGGAATGGGAGGGAGTGGCATCGCCGCATCACCTCGTCGTGAGGTAGCAGCGGGCTGGTTTGCCGCCGTCATCGGTGATCATCGGGATAATCAATGGGCTACCGCCCCGAACCGTGGACCAGCTGTGTCGCGATCTGTGGGGGTGCAGGGAATCATGTACGTCAGCAAGGGCAGCGCGCCACCTGTGCATGCGCGTGGTCAGGAAGTAGCTGAAGGTGTAGTGGCGATACGGTCGGCCAGTTGTTCTGACCACTGTCCTGTCATTGTGCCGAGTTCGGCCTCAGCAAGGCGTAGTAGTTGAATCTCCGGGGTCCCAGCGGGGGTGAGCATGTGATAGGCATCGCGGAGGTACCGTTCGATGTGATTTCGGCGTAGCAGTGCGGCTGCTCCGTGTGCGTCGACCGCGATGCGGACGGACTCCAGCAGCAATTCCACGCCTTGATATTTGGCATTGATCAGCTCGGTGTCGCAGGGCAGGTTTCGGTCCAGCATGGACACGGCGAGGTACGCGTTTGCGGCCGACGTCATGAGGTGGGACCGCATTTTGCCGATTTTGTCCTTGATGATCGACAGATCGGCCAGCCGTCGCCCGTACCGGCGCTGCTGCTTCACGTAGGCGACGGTGTCCTTCAGGAGCGCTCGGTGGATCCCCAGCGAGACCGCCGTCAGGTTGGGGCGCCCGTAGGTGATGCTGGAGGAGTAGGCGACCTTCCAGCCGTCGCCTTCTCTGCCAATCCGGTTCGCTGTGGGAACGCGGCAGTCGTCGAAGATCAGTTCGCCGAAGGAGAACCCGTGCAGTCCGAGCGTGGGTTCGAGGCCTGCGACGGTCAGTCCAGGGCGGTCGGCTTCCACGAGGAACGCGGTGAGGTTCTTGCCGGCGCCGGTACGCGCGACCACGCCGTGCAGGGTGCCGACATGGGAGTTGCCCACGTAAACCTTGCGGCCGTTGAGGATGTAGTCGTCACCGTCCCGTCGGGCTGAGGTAGTCATGCCCAGCACATGGCCACCGCTTGTGGGCTCGGTAACAGCGATCGTGGGCAGAACGTCTCCTCGGGCGATCGCGGGCAGCCAACGCCGCCGCTGTTCCAGGGTGCCGTAGTGGATGATTTTGGCGGTGCCGAGCTGGGAGGCTTGCACCATCGCGCCCATCGGGGCGCTGACGGTGGACACTTCCTCGTCAATGATGGTCTTGGCGACGTGTCCTTCGCCCATCCCTCCATACTCTCCGCTGATGGTGGGACCAAGCCATCCCTGCGCTGCGATCCGGTGCGCCAGCTCGTACTGGATCTGCTGGTCCGTTTCCATCGCGGGGACATGGGGTGCGATTTCGGTCTGAGCGAACCGCCGGACATCGTCGCGGAGCTGGCGGTGTCGGGGAGTGCAGAAATACGCGTCAATCTGAGCAATCACGTCAACGTCCACCATCAGCATCCTCACTTCTCGCGACGGCCACCCGGTGGGCGGCGCCGTGTTGATCACCTCGACGACACGGTTCTGCGAAACGGTTCATGGGCGGTCGACCAGGGGTGTCAGGCCGCTCCGCCTGTCAGCGCTGCCGCCGTTGGTACATCAGATCCAGGACGTCGCGAGCCGTTGATTTGATGAGCTCGACGTGGCTTTGCTGCCAGTCGCGCGGTTCGTTGCCGACGACGCAGGTCGTGCCCAAGGCGGTTCCGGTGTGATCGATCAACGGGGCGCCGAGATACGTCTGGACCTGGAATCGGTCCACCACGTCGTTGCTGGCGAACAGCGGGACCCCGAAGACATTCTTGATGGCCAGCGGCACGCGGCGCCGCACTGTGAGCGGGCAAAACCCCTTGTCCCGGGACATGATCCGCGACATGCGCGCGGTGTCGTGTAGGACCAAGCTGTGCTGCATCGACGGCGTATGCAGCCCAATGAAGACCTGCGTCTGGTCCAGAAACACGTTGACCATCGCGTGGGGCGTGCCCAGCGCGCGCGCCAGCCCATGCGCAATCTCGTCGAATTCGCGATCGGGCTGCGCAGTGATCCCCAACGCGCGCAGCCGGTGCTGCCGTGCTGCCTCCTCCCCTGCTGCCTTCTCGGGGTCATCCGGCGGGGCGCCCAGACCGCGTATGGACATGGTCTTCACCATGGACTCCTTTAATCTTTCACCGACTACGTCAGCAGTTTCAGGACATGCGCGACCACGCCGCCGAGGACACCTGTGACGGAGTGGCGCTCGCGTGCATCGCAGAACAGGATCGGGACGCCAGGATCGAGCCGGAGCGCATCCCGCAGTTCGCCCGGCTCGTAGCGGTAGGCATCGTCGAAGACGTTCACGGCGAGGATGAACGGCAGGCCGCGTCGCAGGAAGAACTCCACGGGCCCGAAACAATCCTCAAGCCTGCGGGTGTCAGCGAGCACGACCGCGCCGGCCGCGCCGCGGATCAGCTCGTCCCACATGAACCAGAACCGGTGCTGGCCCGGCGTGCCGAACAGGTACAGCTCCATGTTGTGCTCTGGCCAGGCCAGAAGGCCGAAGTCCATCGCGACGGTCGTCGTGACCTTGCGTTCCAAGCCGGCGAGGTCGTCAGTGCCTTCGCTGGCGGTCGTGAACCGCTCTTCGGTGATCAGGGGCGGGATGTCGCTGATCGTTGAGACGAAGGTGGTTTTGCCGGCACCGAGCCCGCCCGAGATGATGATCTTGCACTGGACGGTCGCCTGCGGGCTCGGATCAGAGTTGCTGCAGGGCCGCATGAAGGCGCTCCAGGGTCTCTCGGTCACGGGCGAAGCGCGAGGTGGTCGACGCGCGCACCGCCACCGCTCCCACGTCGATGAGCCCCCGCAGCAGTACTTTCGCCAGCGCCACGGGAAGGCGTAGCCGCGCCGCGACTTCCGCGACCGTGCGCGGACGGTCACAGATCTGCAACGCCTCACGGTGGTCTGGCGCCACGCGCTGCGGAGGGATTCGTTGGGTGGAGAACACCTTCGCTTCGAGATCAAGGCTTACGATGGCGTCCTCCGAGGGCCGGGTCCGGCCACCGGTGCGGATGTAGGGGCGCACCCGCGCACCGGCGCTCGCACTCAGGTTGTCCTCGGGCACCGCAATCGTCACCCGGCACTCAACGTGGTCGGTGGCGTGGTCATCCGGGGCGGGGTCGACATCTGCTCCGGCAGGGCCTTCACGAGCTTCCTCATCTCGAAGCCCAGCACCTTCCGGTTCACCTCCAGGTCAGAGAGCACGGCCAGCACACTGCCCTCGGCCCCGACGATGGACAGGATGCTGTTACTGACCTCGGCGTGAAGCTGGTGGACGTCGCCGCCGCCACCATCACCGGCCTCCACGGCGGCCTGGCCGACCAGCGAGAAGATCGCGGACACGGTCGCCGACAACCGAGCCGCGGAAGTGGAGTCCAGATTCACGGCCGTGATGGCCAGTCCGTCTCGGGACGCCACCAGCCCACAGCGGGCTTTGGGCACCTTCCGGAGAAGCTCGTGCACGTAGTTGGCGGGTGATGTCGTGTCGTGGTCCATCATCGGGTTCCTTCGCGTGTGACCGGTGAGGTGTTGGCCCCGTCGACTCAGTCCGTGCCGTCGGTGAGATCGGCAAGCAGATCCGGATCCAGCTCTTTGACATGCCTGCGGTCTGCAGCGGCCGGTTCGTGCAGGGCGGCAGGCAAATAGGTGCCCGCGCGCACGGGGAGAGCAGGCCGACCTCCGTTGTGGAGATCCCCCTCGAAGTAGTGATGTCGGCCTTCCTCGCCTGCCCTGTTCGCCCGATCCGGGATCCGCTTGGGCAACGGTGGCCCTTGCTGTTGCCTGCCGGGCCCCGGCGCACGGTGACCCTCGGTCACCGCCGCGTGCTTCACCGGCTGCGGCGTGTCAACGGGGGGAGGCGCACTGGGGCGAATGCTTCCGGCCGCGGGAGCAGGCGGCTGCTGTGGACGCTGCGGAGTGCCGAGCAAACGCTGCGGCACCACGACGACGGCGGTGGTGCCGCCGAAGTTGTTGCGGCGCAGCTCTACCCGTGTCTCCAAGCGGTGAGCGTAGACCGCCACGATCGCCAGACCTGTGCGTCCGTCCTCGCCGAGTTGCTGTCCCAAGTCAATCTGACCGGGATCAGCGAGCGATGCGTTCAGCCGCGCGTAGTCGTCGTCGTGCATGCCGTCTCCCCGGTCTTCCACCTCGATCGCAACACCGGCCCGACAGGCGCGGGCCGACAGACCGACCGGCTCGTCGTCCTTGGAGAACGCGGTGGCGTTCTCCAGTAGCGCCGACAGCAGGTGCACCAGCTCGACAAAGGCATGACCGTGCACGGTGAGCCGATCATCCGGGGGAGCCACCTTGATCCGGGCATAGTGCTCGATTTCGCACACCGCGGAGCGCAGCACCGTATACATGACCTCCGGCGAATCCGTCTGCCGCTGAGGCGGCTCGCCGAAAAGCGCCCCGAGATTTTCGGCGTTACGGCTGTACAGATTGATGAAGTGGTCGAGCCGGAAGAGCATGTCTAGATCGTTGGGTTCTTCGGTCTTCTCGACCAACTCGTTCAACAGCTCACGAATCCGATCGATCCACGCTTGCTGTCGAACCGACAGATTGATCAGCACCGATCGCTGCTGATCAGACGTGCCTAAAAGCGACGGTGCGATCGCCTCGGCGTCCTGACGAGACTGAACGGCGGTGACGGCCGCAGTCACCTTGATCGGGACAACCACCAACGCCGCGACAGCCACAGCGGTGCCGATCCCAACGCCGATACCAGGCCCGACCAAACCATGTGCAAGGTGAAGGTAGAGAGCACAGCCCGAACCCAGCCCTGCCACGACCACCGCAGATACCGCCGCCGCCCACCGCGCCCGGCGCTGTACATCGGCAGCGACATCAGCACGCTCACCCGACGCCGGCCCGGATAACTTCGAATGCGCGCCACTTCGGTCACGTTCGCGCTCGCTGCGCACACCCGCGCCCACAACGTCGTCCACCCTGGTCTGGTCCTCGGAGTAAGAGCGTGACCGGCGCCGCCGGTCGGAACGGCTCGTCATCATCGTTTGATGCCCGCGCCGCCGAACTCGATGACCGGGCTGGCAGTGGACGGGCGCACGTAATCCGAGGCCAGAGGCAGCTCGACGGCCGGGATGTCCAGCCACCACTCGGCGATGTCCCCTAGACCCGGCTCCACGACGTCGAAACCATCGAAAAACCGGCGGATCTCGCTGCGGTCCCGCACCCGTCCCCAGTAGGGAGTGCTCTTACGCATGCTCTCCGTCAGAGCCTCCGCGGCAGCCTGATCCTCACTTTCCAGGTGCGACAGACCCAGGCAGCTGCCCGAGGGGAGAGCATCGCGAACGCGCTTCACCACCTCGTAGGGGTGCGCCTCATCGGGCAAGCAGTGCAACACGGATGCGTAGATCGCGGCGACCGGCTCGCCGAAGTCGATGAGATCCAGAACCTCCGGAGCCCGTAGGACGGTGTCCGGCTGGGCCATGTCAGCGTCCAACATGATCGTCCGATCGTTGTCCTCCAGCAGCGCCCGGCCGTGCGCCAGCACAATAGGATCGTTGTCGGCGTAGACCACTCGGACATCCGGGTGGATTTCCTGAGCCACCTCATGCACAGTGCGCTGGGTCGGCAACCCGGTTCCAAAATCCAGGAACTGGCGAATCCCTAACTCCGCGGCTGCGAAGTACACCACGCGCTGCAACCACATCCGGTTCCGACGCGCGACATCGTCGATGTCGGGAGTGGCGAGCCTCAACTTGACCACAGCCTCGCGGTCGACCGCATAATTGTCCTTGCCGCCAAGGAGATAGTCGTACATCCGCGCCACACTGGCGATACTCAAGTCCACCCCAAGAGACTCGGGGCCGTCCTGGGGTGCTGACATCGTGATCTCCTTAACCAAAATTCCATTCCGAATCCAGATGGAGTAGCGCCGGCACCAAACAGGAACCGGCGCTCGTGCTCCTGACATAACCCCGCTCTGTGTCGATGAGGCCGTGTTGTCACTCCGGCATGGCCGGGAGGATATGGCCAGGTGAAACCGGTTTGTCCGCTAGTTGCGGACAACCGGTCATGATCACCCGATTGGCCCTAGCCGGTCGGCGCCAAGCCACGAAATTCACGGCCGCCGGCATCACGTCGCAAACGTTGCGGCAAGGACGAACACGTCACTGCGGGACGCGTTCGAGCTGCCGCAGTGGAAGACTCGTCTCGTCAGCGAGTACCGGGGCTGAAGTAGCTGCGAGTGCGGGTGGCCAGCGACGGGGTGATGAGGGCGGTGACGCACGCCCACGTGCGCAGCTCGATGGTTCAGGGACCCCGACGACCTCGGATATTTACCTCGGACCGGTACCGTCGGAGTGATCAGCAATGTTGGGGAGGTGGCACCGGTGGAGGAGCCGCAGGATGCTATTGGTGCACGGATTCGTGAGATCCGCAGCTGGCGTCAGATAACTCTTCGAGCCACGGCGGATCTTGCGGGCATATCTCGTTCGTATCTGTCCGAGATCGAGCGCGGGGAGAAGCCGGTCAGCAAGCGAGCCGTATTGGAACGGCTGGCGGCAGCGCTGCGAGTCAGCCCCACCGAACTTACTGGCCGGCCCTGGACGCGTAGTGATCCGCTGGACGCTGAGGCGCACGAGGCGCTGACAGCGATTGAGGCCGCGCTGGAGGAGTACGAGCTGGAACATGATCCGGGCGTGGCCGCTCGGCCGTGGCCCGAATTGGCGGCCGAGGTCCAGCGATTGCGGGAATTGATGCATGTCCACGCGGATTACGCCGCCCAAGGTCGGCTGGCGCCGCAACTGCTGGGCGAGCTCCACGCGGCGTACGTTCGCGAACCGCAGCACCGACGCGAGGCGCTGTTGGGGTTGTTGCACTGCTACAGCTCGTGCACGTGGACGACCAAACGGCTCGGCGGCAGAGGGTTGCCGCTGTTGGCGGCACGCGAGGCCCAAAAGTGCGCAGAGGAGTTGGAGGCCCCGGAGTGGCTGGGGTATGTGACGTGGCTGCGTGGTGACGCTGCGGGCGGCCTGAGCCGTTCAAAGCAGTACCAGCGCAGTGTGCTCGCCGCGGAGGAGATCTCCAGTGCGTTGGATGCCCCCGACGTCCTCCAGGCATCCGGAATGCTGCACCTGTCGGCCGCCCTGGCCGCGGCAGCTCAGGCCGATCGGGCCACGATGAACACCCATCTCGCCGAGGCTGAGGCGATGGCGAACCGCCTGGACGGCCCGGTGGGGAACTTCGCGTACATGTGGTTCGGGACGGTGAACGTCGGGATTTGGCGCGTCGCGTTGTCCACCGAGCTCGGCGACGGGCCCCGGGTCGCGGAGGTGGCCCGCGACGTCCACCCGGAACTGATCCCGTCACCATCCCGGCAAGCGGAGTACTGGGCCGATCTCGGGCGCGCGCAACTGGCTAGTGGCCCGGCTTCGCGCGAGGCCGGATTAGCCTCGATCCTGCGCGCCGAGGATTTGGCGCCTCAGCGGGTGCGCAATGACGTGTTTGTCCGCGAAGCCGTGGGGGACTTGCTGCGGCGTTCGCGGCGTGATGCCGGCGGCCGTGAATTGCGCGGCTTGGCGTTCCGGATGGGTTTGGCGCCGACCGGCTAGGGCCAATCGGGTGATCATGACCGGTTGTCCGCAACTAGCGGACAAACCGGTTTCACCTGGCCATATCCTCCCGGCCATGCCGGAGTGACAACACGGCCTCATCGACACAGAGCGGGTTAAGGAGTACCGAGCACGCGGTAGTACGGCGCCAAACGCGACCAACGCCACGTCAACAGCTACACGGCAACGCGCCGGGCATCATGACAGGTGTACCGCCTCGTCAGTGGAATCAACAACACATGAGGTTGCCCCTGTGAATCGGACACCCTGATCCCAGGCAGCAGTTGCCGGAGCAAGGATGTCCCTGTGTCAGGTTCATCGAAGTATCCCGAGCAGTTCCGCAAGGACGCGGTCGAGTTGGCCCGGTCCTCGGATCGCCCGTTACGGCAGGTCGCCCGCGAGCTCGGGGTGAACCACGAGACGCTGCGTAACTGGGTCCGCACCGCCGACCGCGCCGAGACCGCGTCGCCGGGCAGCGTCTCCACGAGCGAGCAGGAAGAGCTGCGGGCGCTGCGTAAGCGGGTGGCCGAGTTGGAGCTGGAGAAGGAGATCCTTCGCAAGGCAGCCGCCTATTTCGCCTTAGTGCGAGAGTGATCGGCATCCGGTAGGGCTCGCTCGCTATTTTGCTGCCCCAGCACGCTGGTGGCTTGTCCTGATGTGCGGCCCCGCCGGATCCCGCGCCGGGCGGTGGAGTGGCTTGATAGAAGCTCGCCGATCGCTCAACTAAGGCATGCCCCCCGCTGTCCGTCGTGGAAATCGTCTGGACAGCAAGGGAGATTCGATGGCAGTGCTGATCGGGGTGGACGCGCATAAGCGGACACACACGCTGGTCGCGGTCGACGAGGTCGGCCGCAAGCTGGCAGAACGGACGGTCCAGGCCACCAGTGAGGGTCATCTGAACGCGGTGCAGTGGGCCGGCCAGTGGAGCGATGTCTCGTTCGCGGTCGAGGACTGCCGGCACATGACCCGAAGGCTCGAGCAGGACCTGATCAAGATGGGCTTCCGCGTGATCCGGGTGCACACGCGGTTCATGGCCACTGCCCGCCGGTCAGGCCGCCAGCCCGGCAAGTCCGACCCGATCGACGCCCTCGCGGTAGCGCACGCCGCCTTGCGTGAGCCGGACCTGCCGGTCGCGGCACTGGATGGGCCATCGCGGCAGGTCAAGCTGCTGTTCGATCACCGCCATGATCTGATCCTTGAACGGACCAAGGTGATCAATCGGTTGCGCTGGCATGTGCACGAGCTCGATCCCCAGCTGACGATCCCGCCACGCGGCCTGCGCAGCTACTCCACAATGGACTCCGTCGCCGCCCACCTGGAGGGCTTCAGCGGCACAGTCGCCCGCATCGCCGACGACCTACTTGCCCGGTGCCGGGAACTGACCCGACAGGTCAACCAGCTCGAACGAGAACTACGCGACCTCGTTCGCATCCTGGCGCCCAGTCTGCTTGCAATACCCGGCTGCGGGGTGCTCAGTGCCGCCGCCATCATCGGTGAGACCGCCACCGCGTCACGGTTTCGCTCCAAAGATGCCTATGCCCGCTTCACCGGCACCGCCCCGATTCCCGTCTGGTCCGGCAACAACGTCAAGGTCCGCCTCAACCGCGGCGGCAACCGGACCCTCAACCACGCACTCCACACGATCGCGGTCACTCAGGCACGCGGCAGCGGGCGCGGCAAGACCTACTACGACGGGCTCACCGCCCGCGGCAAGACACGCAAGGAAGCACTACGGCTGCTGCGACGACGCCTCTCTGACGTGGTCCTGCGAGCGCTGCTCGCCGACGAACGAACACGCACTCAGCCCGCGACCAACACCGGTCAGGAGGCCGCTTGACATAGAAGCATCAAGGAGATGGGTCGTTGACCTGCAGCTACCGGTTCATCTCCGAACACCGCGCCGTCTTCGGCGTCGCACGGCTGTGCCGGGTCCTGGGTATCAGACGTCCGGGCTTCTACGAGTGGCTGGCCGCCGCGCCCGCACGCGCTGAACGAACCGCCGCCGACGAACGGCTGGCAGCCGAGATCGCCGAGGTCCACGCCGAGCACCGTGGGGCCTATGGTCGCCCGCGGATCGTTGCCGCGTTGCGCCGCCGCGGCCGGCGGGTCAACCACAAACGTGTCGAGAGGATCATGCGCGAGCACGGCATCGTCGGCATCACGCGGCGTCGGCGCCGGTCACTGACCAGGCAGGATGAGACCGCTGCCCCGGTGCCCGATCTCATCGGCCGCGACTTCACCGCCCCAGCACCCGGCAGACGGCTCGTCGGTGACATCACCTATCTGCCCACACAAGAGGGCTGGCTGTATCTGGCCACGGTGATCGACCTGCACAGCAGGGAGGTCATCGGCCACGCGATGGCCGGGCACATGCGCGCCGAACTGGTCGGTGACGCGATCGTTCTGGCCGCCCGGCGTGGCCTGATCGGTAACGACGCGGTCTTTCATTCCGACCGTGGCTCGCAATACACCTCGGCCGCCTTCCGTGCCACGCTCGCCGGTCTGGGCGTGCGACCGTCGGTAGGCAGGACCGGGTCGTGCTACGACAACGCGGTCGCGGAGTCGTTCTTCGCCACGCTCAAGACCGAGATCGGCACCACCGTGTGGGCTACCCGAACCGACGCCCGGCGGGACGTCTTCTCCTACCTCGGCTACTACAACTACGACCGTCTACATTCGACACTTGACCACCGAACACCCCACGAAACGCGCATCAACTATCGTCAAGACCACGCCCTCGTGGCATGAAACCCCGGTGTCCGGTCTTCGGGGGCAACCTCACTCGGGGTAATCGGAAATGGCAACTGACGATCCGTCGGCAAGCGTCGCCGGGGCATCCCGTTGCCGATCAATGGCGTGACCGATGAGTACGCGCGCACCGTTGCGGCAACGCCAGATTGCCGGAGAGCGGCGCCCGTCATCAGCAAGCGCTCCCTGAACTGGCAGCGGGTGTTCCCGAGCGTCGACGCCCCCTGAGGCGCATGGGTACACCCGCCTCCCCGATATCGCTCAGAGTGCCGTTGTCACATCCAGCGTGCGATAGGTCGCCCGCGCTTGGCCGGCGCACGCGAGCGCGAGGCAGATAGGCCAGCAGCGATGTCGGCCCTCCTGCAAAGTCGTCCGTGCTCCCACAATCCTGTAGGGCGACAAGGGATGTCCGTCGCTTTGTTCGACGCTGAAGCAGCCTGAGCCGTTGCTCAGGGGATCGGCTTACGCAACTCATCGAGGCGACGGGCGAATTGGCTCTCGAACGCGTCGAGAAGGGCGGCGCCCTTCTGCGCGCTGGCCAGCGAGGGTTGGCCGACCACGCCTGTGGAGGTGTAGGCGCGAAGCCCGTGCAGGAGTAGGTCGGGGGCGTTCGTCGGCGCGGTGGTCGGCCGTTTCGTATCCATCGCGGACGAGTGAGGGAGCAGCGTGCAGCAAGATGCTCGATCTTGGGGGTTGCCCGCTGCGGGACGCCAGTCCCTACCCCTCAGGTACATCGGGGGGACAACGCTGGTTCGTCTGTCGGCCATCTGGCGGAACTACCGTTCGTCCGAATTTCCCGATCCTGCGTGGACGCACGCCGTGTGGACCGCGCACTGCCGAACAGGTGGCACATGTCAGAGAATCCGGGCCCCAGCCAAGCAACCCCGTCCCGCCGCAAGGTCCTGTTAGCCGGCACGGCAGCCCTCGGCGCGGCAGCGCTGGGCAGCACCGGTCTAGGTGCCGTCGCCAGCGCCTCCCCCGGCGCGGGAGTCAGGCCGATCCGCTCCCCGTTCTCGCTCGGCGTCGCTTCCGGTGACCCGCTGCCCTCCGGCGTCGTGCTGTGGACCCGACTGGCCCCGAACCCGCTCGCCGAGGACGGGCTCGGCGGCATGTCCGACCGGATCGTGCCGGTGCAGTGGCAGGTCGCCACCGACGAGCAGTTCCGCCACGTCGTGGCCGACGGCACCGAGATGGCCCGGCCGGAATCCGCCCACTCGGTGCACGTCGAGCTCGACCGCCTCGAGCCCGCCGCCGACTACTTCTACCGCTTCCGGGTCGACGGCGAGCTCAGCCCGGTCGGCCGCACGAAGACCGCGCCGCGCTTCGGCGCGCGGCTCGACCGGTTCGCGTTCGCCTTCGCCAGCTGCCAGAACTACCCCGTCGGCCACTTCAGCGCCTACTCCCACATGGTCGAGGAGGACCTCGACCTGGTCGCCTTCCTCGGCGACTACATCTACGAGAGCGGCGCCAAGGGCACCATCGGCCGCGCGCACGTACCCGCGCGCGAAATCTTCGGCCTCGCCGACTACCGCACGCGGCTCGCCCAGTACAAGACCGACCCGGACCTGCAGGCCGCGCACGCCGCCTTCCCGTGGGTGGTCGTCTTCGACGACCACGAGGTGGAGAACAACTGGGCCGGCGACCGCTCCCAGCCGGACAGCGAGCCCGACCAGGACCCGGCGGTCTTCCGCCAGCGCCGCGCCGAGGCGTTCCAGGCCTACTACGAGAACATGCCGCTGCGCTCGACGCAGCGCCCGTCGGGCCCGAACATCCGCATCCACCGCCGGCTGACCTTCGGCGACCTGGTGGACTTCCACCTGCTGGACACCCGCCAGTACCGCGACTTCCAGGACCAGGCCAAGCGACTGGACCCCGAACGCACGATCCTGGGCGCCGACCAGCGCGATTGGCTGCTGCGCAACCTGGGCGGCCAGACCGCCCGCTGGAACGTGCTGGCGCAGCAGGTCTTCTTCTCGCAGCGCGACTTCACCGCAGGCGACGACGACTCCTTCAGCGACGACGCCTGGGACAACTACGTGGTGGAGCGCAACCTCGTGCGCGACCAGCTGGCCAAGGCTTCCAACCCGGTCGTGATCACCGGCGACGTGCACGCCAACTACGTCGCCGACATCAAGGCCGACTTCGACGACCCGGCTTCGGCGACCGTGGCCACCGAGCTGGTCGGCACCTCGATCACCTCCAATGGCAACGGCGTCGACCAGAACCCCACCGACGCGGTCCAGCTCCAGGAGAACCCGCACATCAAGTTCATCAACCGCAATCGCGGCTACGTCCGCAACACCATCACGCACTCCGAGTGGAAGGCCGACTTCCGCGTCATCGACTACGTCGAGACCCCCGGTTCGCCCATCCGCGACCGCGCCCGCTTCGTGATCGAGAACGGCCACCCCGGCGTCGGCCAGGTCTGACCGCCCGGGCGCGGGGGCGTTTTCCGCGCCCGCGCCCGGCTTTCAGCTCGGGGGCTCGGTCAGCGGCCCGGAAAGCGGGATGACTCGCCGGTGCAGCAGCCGTCCGGGTGCATCAGCCAACCGACGCGCTTGCGCGTCCGCAGGATCACCGAGCTGTTCAGGATGCCGCCCTGGCGCAGCAGGCGTTCGAGGCTGTCCTGCATGTTCATCAGGTCTGCCATGTCCGCCGTCCACGCGTTCACCACGAGGTTCGCCGACCCGGTCACCGACATGCACAGACGCACCCGGGAATCTTCGCGAATTGACCTGTCCATCGAAAACGCCGCCAAACTCCGCGACTCGCTGGCGGCACGCTTTACCGGGCACTGGCACCACGGCTGCGCGATGCCGGGCACGGAGTCGTCCTGATCACCCAGCACACCCCGCACCCGCTGGTTGCTGGAGGGCGTCCGGGTACCCTGAACCGGCGGGGGCCCTGGAATCAGACGGCAGCGGCCAGCGCGGTACACCTCGGTGAGGCGTGCCAGGTTCGAGCTTGCAGGCTCCACCTTTCGGATCCTCCGCCCCGATGTCCAGCGCCGCTTGGAAAGCGGCGACGCGCACCGTGGCGTCCGGATCGGTTGTGGGCCACATGATTCGCTCCGGCTGAGGCCGCCCCTTTGGCTCCCGACGCGCGAGATCGGTACACGCTTGGCACACCGAGAGGTAATCTGCAGGAACTTCGTCACCAAGGCGACGGTGAAACGGGCCGTAAAGGCGGTTTCCGCACAACACAACGATGGATCCGCCCGCATCATTCACGTCACAGGCATGCCACAGAGAGGTATGCACGCTGTTGATCCACGCGCGCCCGCTCATCGTGGACGCCTGGCGCTATCGGACGGCCCCCACGCCAACAGCCCGAGAACGAGCACGAGGACTGACAGAACTGCCAGGAACATCACCATGATGCTCTCCCATCTCATTTCGGCGGAGCCGAAACCGCCCACGTCAACCCGAACAGTTCAGTCCACTTGGGACTTCTCGGACGGGTAGAATCGGCAGCCAGGTTGTGCACTACGTGAGCATTTGGTGTCGTGAAGGGGCATTCGCAGTGCGTCGCCAAAGCGGCTATGAACTGGCCATCGGTTGGTGATATCCATTCGCGCCAGTTCCCGTGGCGACCCTCTGGTATCAATCCCGTGCGGGGGTGATCACCCTGGGCGCTGACGGTAACGGCTTATGAACTCCTCGATGACCTCGGCTGGTTCCCAGCTGTGGGCCTCGTAGTCCCCGCCAATTCGCAGTCGCATCACGTCCGTGACCGAGACGGCAAAGAGGTGCAGGCGAGCGAGGACCCCGCCACGATCGATGAAATCGACGAAGCCGTGATAGGCCGTGATTTCCTCGATCTGCAAGCACGTTCCTGCGGCGAGCCCGCGGTCGCTGGCTTGCACCAGGTTCTCGTTGTCCGCCAGGCGGGCCACGGGGACTTCCCAACAGCCAGGCCGGAGCTCGCTATCGACGCGACGCCGTACAAGCAGCACCCGCCCGCCATTGTCGACAACGGCACCGATGTAGCGACGCGCGATGCGATCAAAGTCGTCACGGACGGCGAAAATCTCCACATCGGGCAACTCCTGATTCATTGACGGTCCTTGTCTTCTGGCGTGGACAATTTGTGCGCCCGGTACAGGTTCAGGCAGAGCGCGTGTCGCTGGCTAAGAGTCGGTTCATGGAGCCGTCGGCCACCGGCGCGATTAGCTCGTGACCAGACGCGGTGTGATGCCGGAGCAATCGACCAGGTGCTCGGGGTCCTCGTCGAGCGGTGGCACGAGCAGGGCGTCGCAGCAAACGGTGAGGATGACCTGCCGTTGCCCTTGGCCGTACGGGAGGTCCAGGTACGGCATCGTCACCGGCTCCCCATTGGGAGTGGTCCTGGGTCGGTGCCGGACCCGGCCGCCGTGGACGCTCGGGCACCGCGTTTCTTCGGTGACAGAATCGGTGGCAGACATGAGAAAACTCCTTGGTGACGAAGCGAGTGATCCCTGCGCGCAGCGCAGCGGTACTCCGGGCATTGCGCAGTCAGCCACGACGGCTGAGGGCTGAGCGGGCCACTGCAACAACCGCGGACCAGGGAGGCAACGAACGGCCGGGCTGCGGCTGGCACCACCACCGTGTCGTTGCAGCGACGGGCGGGACGACGACTTCGCGCCCTCGAGGGAGGGCGTAAACGGCGCGGCTGTGGAGCAGGTCATCTGGGAGTGTGATCGGCCTGCCTCTGCGGGGCGCCGTGATGAACGTCCACCAACCTGTCTCATCGCGGCAGACCGGGCCGGACATCAGGCTGACGGCCAGTTCGTGCGCGGTCGGCTCAGCCAGGTGCTCGCGCATCCGAATTGCATCGAGCACGCACCCGGTCCGCGCGACCAGCCGCTGGTGGCGAGTGTCGAGGCTGACCGGCCAGTTCAATTGGTCGATGAAGAAGGTCATCTCGGCGGCGAGCGTGTACTGGCCAAGGTCCGGGGAGTTGGGCGTAGTGGCAGGTGTCGACATCCCGGGACTCCATTCATTGATGGGCGCCGTGGCGCCTACGGCGGGTTGATCTGGGCACGGCGACCCCGCCGGCGGTCGGGGCAGCAGCGGGGCCGCCGTGGCTAGGGCTGCCCGATCCGTCCGGGGGAGCGGCGCGATGGCCGACGGATCGGGCAGGGCTGGGAACAACGCAGCGCAGAACGGTCGTGGTCTGGATGCATTGGGGTGCAGATCGCGCTGGTGATAGCGCGGTGCCAGCCAGCGTTTGGCCGTGACGGGTATGGCGTGCGGATGAGCTAGGAAGGGGGCGGCGCGCGGAGTCGGGGAGGGCGGGTTGACTCGACGCAGCGCCGCCCGCCTCATGTGCCCGAGCCGGTTCGGGGTCCGGCTCAGGCTGGCTTAACGGCAGGAGGAGCGGAGAGCTCGACCGCGCTTCTGGGACTTGGCGCCACCGTCGGGCTGCTGCGGCAAGAGGTCGGCACCGATGCGTGCGTCTGCAGGACGCATCGCGACCACTGCACCCGGTGGCACCACCACGACCTGGTCGCTTCGGCGGTAGATCGACAACCACAGTCTGCCGGAATCGGCAGCCAGGACATTGTCACTGATCAGGGGACTGCCCAGGTGGAGCGTGGAAGTGGACATACTGCTCACCTCAATTGGCTGTCGCCTCCGCATCCGAGCTGGATGCATTGAAGCCTTGCAGTCACTGAGCATGCTCGCGTAAAGCTTGGTTAGCAAGTTTTGATATGGCCTCCATTTGGGTGATAATGAGAGGCGCTCCGTGCTTGGGATGAAAGCTTGCTAGCACCTGACTTGCCCATGCGCCCTTGACCTGGAGGTCTGCATCGATGCCAGCGACGGTTCGTACAGCCAAGAAGCTGCTGCTCGGACGCGAGATCGCGCATATGATCGAGAAGGCGGGAATCTCGCAGAGTGAGGCGGCCAAGCTCATCGAGACGAGCCAGTCCCGTATCGCGCTGCTGATCAACGGCGGCGGCAGCATCGCGCCCGGTGATCTGGTCATGCTCGCCGACAAGCTCGGCTTCGATGACGAGGGATACAAAGAAGCCCTACGCGAGCTACGGCGCGACAACCACAAGCGCGGCTTCTGGAGTACCGGGCACAACCGCGCGTACGCCGAGGATCTTCGGTTGCTGGTGGACTTGGAGAAGCACGCCGACCAGATCCGCGCGGCGCAGGTCGAGGTCGTGCCTGGGCTGCTGCAGTGCGAGTCCTACGTCCGGGCGCAACACGCTGAGCAGCCGGAAGCCAGGGACGTGTCGCTGGAAGACCGGATCAAGGCCAGGCTCGCTCGGCAGGACATCCTGGACAAGCCGGAGCCGCCGGTTGTGCAGTTCGTGCTCTCCGAGTCCTGTGTGCGACGTACCTGCGGTGACGCCGATGTTATGCGCGAGCAAATCGACTACTTGATCAGGCTTTCGAAGCGGCCGAACATCATGCTGCAGGTCATGCCCTTCGACCAGCCAGCCGGCCAACGCTCACCTATCAAGAGCCCGTTCAGTTTGATCCATGTGCCCTCGCCTGGTGCTGCTGGACCGCTGGAGTTGGTCTACGTCGAGGGTGAAGGCGAGATCAGATATCTCGACGACAAGAAGGCACTCGCCGCGCATGAAGCAGCCTGGGCTCGCGTCTCCAACGCCGCGCTACGGTTCGAGGAGACCCGCAAGTTCCTGAAGTCGGTCCTCCAGGACTTCAGGAAGTGAGCATCCGAGGAGAACGCTGATGACCAGCACCCCGCCGGCCTTCGCCGAACGCGACTTCCGCAAGGCAAGCGCCAGTCACGCGAACCAGGAGTGTGTGCGTGTCGCCCGCCGGGACGGCTGGGTCGGACTCCGTGACGACAAAACGCCCTTCGGAGCGCATGACGACCTCCGCCTCGTGTTCACCGAGCCACAGTTCGACGCCTTCCTGGCTGGTGTGCGCTCCGGGCAGACCGCTGGCCTCTGCCTGGAGATGACGCGCCGCTCCGACGGGATGTACGCCTTCCGCAGCGCCGCGCCTCAACCTAGTGGGACGGCCGCGGAGCTGGAGTTCACCGAAGCCGAGGTCCTGGCCTTCCTGGACGGTGTCGCCCAAGGAGAGTTTGATCGGGACACCACGCCGGACATGGCCGTGTGCGGGTAGCCCCTCGCATCCTGCATGAAGCGAGACGACCTTCGCGGCTGTTGATGCGAAGATCCCTGCCGGAATCTCCGGCAGGGATCTCTTTCGTAGTGCTTCCCGAACGGGCTCGCGGCAGGTCGCTGCCCAAACCGCTCAGGGCTGGTCGGTGACGTTCAGCGAGGCGAGAGTGTTCTCGCGGTCGCGGATGTATGCGAGATCGGCAACCGCTGCCGGGCGGAACCAGTTCAGCAAAGCGGCGAGTGCGTCCCGTTCAGAAGGGCTGACCGGGATCTGCCGGGTAACCAGGCTCGCCGACAACAAGTCGACCAGCATCGACCACTCACCGACATGACTCAGGGTGCGGTACTCCTCCAGCCGGTCTGGTGGGAGGCGATCGGCCAGACGCTCCAGAAGGGTATGCGAATCCGCACTGAGCTTGCGCAGGTCCTCACGGGTGACGACCCGCGGCTGATCGGCGACCTCGATCGCGGCCAAGGTCTTGTCACGGTTACGAAGGTAGTCATAGTCGCCGGTGGGGACGGTATCCAGCAGCCGCGTCAGCGCTTCCTTCTCTGCGGGTGTCACTTCGGTGTGGCGAGCGACCAGCATTTTGCACATTTCGTTGAGCAACTGAGCCGTCTCGCCGGCTTCACCGAGTGCGCGGTACGGGGCCAGCCGACGCTGGGGGAGGCGATCGGAGAGCTGTTCCAGTAGCCCGAGGGTCGCCTGCTGGGCTGTATCCATCGTCGTGTGGTCTCCGCTCACTTGTTTCAGGGTACCGGGTGCGGGTTGCCGAACTCATCGTTCTGAACGACGCCCTCGCCACGTACGGGGAAACCGGTCTTGACCTGTCCGCCGGGGGTTACATAGCCCTCGATCTCCACACCGTCCCTGGTTCCGCTGAACTTGTAGTTCCCGCTCCTATCGGACAGGACTGGCGGGCTGTCCGGGTTCTTGGCTACATCCTCGACGGATTCGAGGATCTTGGCGTCGTCCCAGGACTCGGGGAACTCGGTCTTAAGCGGGATTCCTGTGCCGTAAAAATGACCACCCGTATCATCAGCTCCGCCGTCGAGGATGTGAATTCCGTCGAGTTCCGGGAGATGGATGTCTGCCGGATTCGGCGCATCCCCGACGACATGGTCCCACGCGCCGGCCTCGGCAGGCTGCTGGAGAGGAAGGTCGGCAGTGGGTCGAGGCGGGGCCGAACGCGCGCGGCCGTCAGGTTTGGCACGTGCGCTACTGGAGGAAGCACCCGTCGTGGGAGCGGGGCTCGCTCCGATGCTGCTGCCGTACGTCCTGATCTGATCAGAGCAGCGGCCAAGCATCTGCTGCGCCTGGATGAGCTGGTTACAGGCCTCGCCGTAGCCCGCCAGAACCTGTTGTGCCTCGACGTCGTTGGTTCCGTGCAGCACCGCGAGGCCAGTTTCGGCCTCGTCCGAGGCGAGCAGGGCGGTGTTGATTTGTTCCGCCGCGTCGGCGAGCTTGGCAAGCACGATGCCCAGTGCCTGGCCCACGTTCTCCACGGCAGACATGGGCGGGATCATGCCGGAGGCCCCTGATGCCGCTCCGCAGTTGAAGGACTGCTGCTGGTCAGAACCGAGGGCGACGGTTGTGGTGTTGCGTTGGTGCGTTGACCTGCATGGCCGACACCGCCGCCTCTGTCGTCACGGCTAGGCAGTCGTCTGCGGTTTTCGACGTACGTGAGAACCGGCACGAAGACGTGCTCGACCGTGCCGAACGAGCGTTGGACGTGCGGCTCGATCGGTCGTCCGTGGTGTACGGAGAACACGGGGCCACGGAGGGCTTCCGCACCGCGGACGGCACATGGGTACGAGTCGAGCGCCGCCGGCGGTGGCGGATCAATAGCGCGGTATGGATCGGCTTGGAACCTGCGGCGACCATCCGTAGGGTCAAGAAACCCGAATGGTTCCAAAGCGCTACGCGGACCGACCAGGCGAGGGACGTCGTGTGGAGGGCAGACGAGGTAGAGCTGATCACCGCTCCGATGGTGGGCGATCCTGCTACAGCAGCGACGCTCCCGGATTCGTGGTGGACGGGCTAGCGTGAGTCGCTGGCCGCGCTGGGGGAGCACCCGACCGAACGGGTCGGCATGAGCCAAGCTCACCTCACCAAGACGATCATCGAGGTCTTCGATGGCGTCGACACCACTGTGGACGAGTGGGCGACGGCGCACACGGACCTGCATTGGGACAACCTCTCGCTTGAGGGCCACATCATCGACTGGGAGGACTGGGGCGTGGCTCTGCGTGGGCACGATGCCGCGACTCTGTGGCAGTCGGCACTTCCTGATCCCCAGCTTGCCGCGCGGGTACAGCACGAATTCGCCGCTGATCTTGAAACTCGTTCGGGCAAGCTCGCGCAACTGTTGCAGTGTGCGAACGCGATCCGGGTTGTCGCCCGTCGCGGAGCGCCGACCCCCTGTCGGAGCCCGCGAGGGCGGCTGCGGACGTTCTCCTTGCTGAGCTACAGGGTGCGTGAACCTACACCGACGTAGCCTGCCGCCAGTTCCTCGGTCAGCTCCCCGCACAGCCCTTCACTGGGCAGAGCCCTGGCGAACACATCGGCATTTCGGTACCGAGAAGCGGTAAGCAGGGCTGCAGACCTTCAACCTCTAGCGACCATGGCGGTCGGTAATGGTCAAAATCGCTGCGGCGCAACAGCATTCGTATGAACGAGCCAGGGTGTCCGCGCCGCACGCCGCGCTCGGTGCCGTCTGGGCGATACCCGAGCTTACGGCTGACCTGCTGGGAGGCGTGCGCGTCTTCCCAGGCGGTGGTGCGTGCCTGAACGGCGGCGAGGTAGTCGAAGGCCATAGTGAGTACGGCTGCACGGGCCTCGGTACCGAATCCCTTGCCCTGAAATGGTATCCCGAGCCATGATGCGGTGGCGACCTCGCGCTTGACCGCGAACTGGTTGGCGGAGATACCTTGGAACCCGATCACCTGGCCGCCTTGGCGGACGAGGAAGTTCAGTGACCAGTCCACAGGGCTGAGGTTCGCGCGATCACGCCAGAGCGCCTGCACCAAGCCCTGGGCGATGTCTTCGGTCGATTCGTCGCGCCACAACCTGCCCAACGGCAGCCCCTCCGGAGGGTGTACCCCAGTGACCGCGACCTCGGCGAGTTCGAGCAACCCTTCGTCGTCATCCGGCCGGAGTTCCAACCGCGGTGCGCGTAGCACGAGGTGTCGAAAGGGCCATGGATCTATCCGGTCAGCCAGCTCGGTCATGGGGTGGCTCCCAACAGCGGGAGGCACGGCTGCAGGCCCTCTACCGCCACGGGCCAGTCCGGGCGATGCCGTGCGAAGTTCTCGTGTGTGAGCAGCAGGCGGACCGCGGATTCGGGTTCGCCGCGGCGTTCGTCTGTCTCGGTGTCGTCGGGCTCTTGTGAGTGTGGTGGAAGTTGGTTTGCCTAGCCAGGTCGACGGCTGCCGGACAGTGTCTGTTGTCTGGAGAGGCCGTGGTGTGTTGGTGCGATCGACGTCATAGGGTATCGGCGGCGTTTCGGTAGGCCTGCGCTTGGAGTGAGTACAGCTGGTGGTAATGGCCGTGGCTGCCGAGCGCCATGAGTTCCTGATGTGTGCCGGACTCGACGATGCGGCCTTGATCGAGAACGAGGATGCGGTCGGCGCGAGATACGTTGGCGAGGCGGTGTGTGACCAGCACGGTGGTTCTGGTGGCGCGGTCGCTGTTGGCCGAGCGGCTGATGTTGGTGGCGTGTTGCAGCCCGGCGAATACGCGTGCCTCGGCTTTCGCGTCGAGTGCGGCGGTGGGCTCGTCAGCGACGAGGATAGCGGCGTCACGGTAGATGCCGCGGGCGACGCCGATGCGTTGCCATTGGCCGCCGGAGAGGTCTTGGCCTTGCCGGAACTGTTTGGATACCACCGTTTTTTCGCCGTGTGGTAGGGCGTTGAGCACTTCGTCGGCTCCTGACTTTGAAACGGCTGCATGCCATGCTGCGTCATGTGTGGCGCAGTCAAGGCGCCCGATGCGGATGTTGGTTCCGGCGATCATGGGCCAGCGTGCGGGTTCCTGGGCGATCACAGCGATCTGCTCGTAGACCGAGCGGGTGTCGGCGGTGGCCAGGTCGACGTCATCCCACCTGACGGTGCCGTGTGTGGGTGGGTAGAGGCCGGTGAGGATTTTGCCGAGGGTTGTTTTGCCGGAGCCGTTTTCGCCGACCAGGGCGATTACTTCGCCTCGGCGCAGGGTCAGGTTGATGTTGTGCAGTGCCGGCTGGTCTTGGCCGGGGTAGGTGAAGGAGACGTTGTCCAGGCGGATGGTCTCAGGGTTGCGTGGTGCGGTGATTTCCGAGACCGGCGGGTGGTGTCCGCGTGCCTCGTGGAGCAGTTTTTCGTAGAAGCGAAGGTAGAAGGAGTGTTCGTAGAGCCGGTTGATCGCGACCATGGTGCTGTTCAGTGCGGAGGTGGCGGTGCGCATCGCCATTACGGCGGCGCCGGCCAGTCCCAGTGGCATCACCGTCAGATACAGCAGGATTCCTAGCACGATGTAGGCGAGTGCGGTGCCGGTACCGGACAGAGTGCGCCCGAGTAGGCGGACGAGGCTTTTGCGGTGTTCCAGGCGGATCGCTTCGTTGGTGACGTCGGTGGCGACGCGCCGGTGCTCGGTCAGCAGGACATCGTGCAGGGTCAATGCTGTGCGTTCGGCGGCCACATCGCGGGCGACGAGGAGGTTTTCGACGACGTGAAGCCGCATCCGGCGGGAGACCATGTTCAGAAACGAGCGGTAGCCGAGTTTGGCGCTGGTCATGGCCGCCCAGGCATCGGCGGCAGTGGCTAGCAGCAGGACCGGAACCAGCCAGGGGCTGAGAAGCCCTGTCGTGACCACCGCTGCGGTCAGGGACACCAGGGAGGAGGTGACTTCGGCGATGTTGCGGACACTGTTTTCCGTAGCCAGCACACCGTGATAGCCGCCCTGACGGGCGAGCTCGCGGAAATCGGCGTCTTCCCACGTGATCAGGGCGACACCGGCGACGGCGGTGTTGATCTCATTTTGGGCGGCGTGCCGTACCCGGGGTGTCAGCGTGCCCTGCACGGCGCTGACGGCGGTGTCCAGCAGCCCGCGCAGCGCGAACGAAGCGACTACGACGGCGATGGCCGGAAGCGAGTCGATGACCCGCTGCGGGGTGGGTCCGGATTCCAGCAATACGGTCAGTGCGTTGGCGGTGGCGAACAGCCCGAAGGCGGTCGTGCATCCGGACAGCAACTGGACGATGCCGGCCAGCAGCGTCAAACGCGGCGCGGTGGCCCAGGACAAGCGCACGATGATCGCGGCCGTGGCAGGCAATTCCCGCAGCGTCTGCCACAGGCTTGCGTCAGCGACCTGCTCATCGACCGAAGCCCACCGGGGTGGTTCGAGGTCATCGACACCGATCAGCGTTCCCGGGTGCCCTGCGGTGCGATCACCGGTTGCCGGGGCTTCTGTCGGGGCTGTGGCCTGGGCCTGATGCTGAGACATCAGCGGTTCTGATCCTCCCCGTTCGCAATGACAGGATGCCGCCGAGACCGGCACGCGAGTGGTGTGTCGCGAACCGGCCCCTGCTGGATGCCGGAGGTGACCGCACGACGTCCGGCTCTCCCGGAGGCCGGCCGCCGCCGGGCGTGGTTTCAGGCGGTCTCGGCGGCTGATTCGGTGTCGTCGCCGGCGGGGCCGTCATCGGGTTCATCGTCGTGCGGGAGTCCGTACTGGTCGGTGAGTTCGGCGAGATGCTGGATCAGCGGCAGCCCGAGGGCCTCGCGGTAGTCTCGTGCGTTTCCTATCGTTGTCGGTTTTATCGAGATCACCTCGAGAGAAGGCCGACGATCTCGCTGAATCTGAGGCCAGCGTTGATCAACGGTCGATGAGTGGTTGCTGCGCTTCAGGACTACCTGCCGCCAGCGTGAGAGACATCGTGATTCGCTGGATTGAGTGAGCAACGACGATGGCTCGCGCGGCGCCGAAGCTCTGGGGCCGGGAGCTGGAGCTTACCTGGCTTGCGACTTCGTTGACGGGCATTGCCCGGTTTACATCGGTGAGGTTCGGCCGAGAAAGGCGTTTTCACCATCAGGAAGCCCGGACCTCTCGGCCAAGAGTCGCGGCGACAGCACGCTGGTGAACCAGGCCAGTGCGTACGAGTTTCGCTTCCGGGGTGAAGCAGTCGATGATCGTCATGTGGTTGGCGGTGGGGCAGACGCCGCCGTCGACGATGATGGAGACGGTGAGGTCGGAGGTTGTGAGGAAGGCCTGTACCTCGTCGAGGGTCACAGCGGGACCACGGTCGTCCGGGCCGGCGTCTCCGGAGATGTTCGCGGTGGTCGCGGCGACGGGAACGTTCGACCTCGCTGCGAGTTCACCGAGGAATCCCGGAGCCACGGTGGTGAGTGCTGGGGAGCCGACTGCCGCATACCGAGCGGCGTCTTCCGGGTTGCGCCATGGCAGGAGCAGTGCAAGGTCGCCGGGCCAGAACATCTTGGCGAGCTTCCGTGCCTCATCGCTGAGTTGGAAGTGCTCCTCGCAGGCAGTGAGTGAGGGAGCGACGTAGGCGAGGGATTTGGTGCTGGGGCGTCGTTTTCCTGTGAAGATGGTGTCGCACGCGTCCCCATTGCTTGCGTCGGTGCAGATCATGTACCAGCGCTGTGTGGGGACGATGATCAGTTCTCCGGCCTCGATCGCGCGGGCTGCGGTGTCGAGTTCGTTGGGGCTGGTGACGCGCATGCGGCTACTCCTGGGAAGTTGTGGAGGAGGGCACATCGGTGAGGGGCGGGTAGTCGAGCCAGGGGTCGCGGAGGGCTTCGAGTCGACGGGTTGCGTGCTCCGGGTGGGAGACCCGGAAGTACGCCATCACCCGGGGGAGTGGCGTGAGGTTGTGCGCGACCGAGTGCGGGACGAGGTGGTGCATGAGCAGGACGTCCCCGGGTGCACCGAGTAGGGGCGTTCCGTGCTCGCGGTCGATCTCCGGCGGTACCTGGTCTGTCATCCCGAGTGACCACTCGTTGGCGAACCAGCGGGCCATGGTGAGGTGTCCGCCGGGCAGGTAGTGCAGTGCACCACCTTTCGGATCCTTGATGTCGGACAGGACAACGCCGACGAGCAAGGAGAAGGTGCGCAGTTCTCGTGGATCGAGGTGGGGGCAGGAAACGCCGTCGACGTGCATCGCCTTGGCCTGCTGCACGCCGGGGAATTCGCGTTCGGGCACACGAATCTGGATTTGGGTGGTGGTGACCGGACTTGTGTCGCCCAGAAGGTCGGAGGCCAGTTGTGCGGCGTCGGTCTCCGCGTAGAGGGCGAGGATCTCGGGGTGATTTCCTAGATTCGGCACAAAGGTGCGTTGGGTGTACGCGGGTATGGCGTCGGGGGTCAGTTCTTCGCGGTACTGCTCATCAATGAGGGACACCGCGCGTTTGACCGGGTTGGGAGCGATCGCCCCGCGTCGTATGACGACGCCGTCCCGTTTGAAAGCGGCCTTCTCATCAGCGGTGAGGAGCATGAGTTCTCCGATGTTCGGGCGGTTCGTGAGGGGCGGGTGGCGCGAGCCGGTCGAGGACAGCGGCGCACGCGTCCAGGGCGGCGGCGACGAGGGCCTGCCCGAATTCCGCATTGGCCTTGCGTGGGTCGCCGCCGATGACGCCGTTCTTGGAGATCGCGGGATCGTCCGACGACCACGGCCAAGTCGCGCCCCGGTCGAGGACGAGACGCTGGATCTCCTCCCGTTGGCCAGGGTCGGGGCAGGAGTCGCTTGGGAGGAGATCCAGCCGTACGTAGTCGGGCGCAAGCGCGAGCATGAGCGAGGTTTCCCAGACGCCGGCGTGGACCTCGGGGAATTCGTTGCCGGTCTTGATCCGGCCAGCGGCAACGGAGCCGGGGTTCACGACACAGATGGCCACGTCATGCTTGCGTTGGAGCTGGTGCACGAGGGCTTCAAGGGAGCCCTTGTTGCCACCATGGCCGTTGACGATGAGCACGGCTCGTGCAGGGGTAGAACGGAGGTAGTCCGCTACGAGCGTCTCGATCAGCGTGGTGTAGAGCGGGATGTCCAGGGTCACGGTGCCTGACGACGACGCGTGCTCCGGGGACAGCCCGTAGGGCACGGGCGGCACGACCCATACGTCGTGCCGCTGCGCGACGTGTGCGGTCAGGCGGTCGGCGAAGCGCTCGGCGATCACGGTGTCGGTGTTGAGCGGCAGATGAGGGCCGTGCTGTTCGAGCGATCCGACCGGCAGGCAGAGGATCGACCGCTCGCTCAGCTCCACCGCGATGCGCGGTGCCGTCAGCTTTCCGTATGACTGCTTCTCGCCGGCGGCTGTCATCTCCGGCCTCGCCGTCCGAGACGGATGAGGAACTCGTTGTCCTCGGGGAAGGTGTCGTTGTCGTTGAAGTCGGCCAGGCGGTTCTTCACCGCGGCCTCGAATTCCTTCAGCTGGTCGCCGAAAAGGTGGGGTGCGGCAAAGGATGTCGAGTAGAGGTAGCCGAGGATGCTCTCGGTGGTCCAGGTGCGGTGGACGGGGACCCGTACTTCCTCGACCTCATTGAAGGGCGATTCCTGCATGATTTCGCTGTAGGGGCGGTTGTGGTGCTGGAAGGTGCCGGCACCGGCGCGTCGCTGCTCCCCAAGGAAGCTTTTGATGACCTCCCGGACCGCTTCCTTCCACGGGCTGCCCGCGGCCCAGAAGCTGTTGTCCGCAAAGATCGCGACCGTGCCATCCGGGGCAACCTGGCGATCCAGGAGGGTCAGTATGGTGGCTTGGTCGAGCCAGTGGAACGCTCGGCAGATGGTGACGAGTTCGGCCTGCCAGTCGGTAGGCGGGGTGAAGTCCTCGGCGCTGCTCTCCACGAGGCTCAGGCGGGAGTTCTCGGGCAACTTCGGCCGCAGCGACGACTCGGCCGCAGCGAGCATGTGGGCGTCGTTATCGACCGCGATGACGTCGTTGAAGCGGCCAAGGAGCGCCTCGACCACGAGGCCAGTTCCGGTGCCGACGTCCAGGAGCCGACGGGGGCCGCTGGGGCGTACTGGGGCAGCCTGGTCGAGAACCACTGCCACGTCCTCTGGAATGCCGGGGCGAAACTGCCGGTAGTAGGTGGCGGTCCCGGTGAAGAGGCTCATTCGACGCTCCCTGTTGCGAGGTGTTGGGTGTGCATGGCGGCCGCCGCCAGGTCATGGGCGACGAGTACATGGTGGTCAATGCCCCAGGATCCATGAGGCATGGAGCGGCCTCCGGATATCCATATTGCCGTGGCACCGGCTTCGACCGCCCCCACAATGTCGCAGGCCCAATCGTCGCCAATGTGGATCATGCGGTCAGGTGTCACGCCGAAGTGGTTGGCGACAGCATGGAAGGCCTGCGGGTCAGGTTTGGAGTGGCCAAGGCGGCAGGAGGGGAAGAAGTCGCTCACCCAGGCAGAAAGCTGACTGCGCAGACCTTCGGTGTCGGCGTCGACGCAGGTGACGTTGGACAGCGTGGCTACGGTCGCCACAGCGCTGATGCGGCAAAGTGCCGCCGTCGTACAGGGAAAGAGACGGAACGGGGCCGGCACCACATCGCGGGGAAAGGCTTCCGGCGGCACCTCCAGCGCCTCGCAGACCTCCGCCACCACGGTGTCGGTGAGCGCCGGCTGGGTGTGGAGGCCTGCCCGCATGATTTCGCGAGCGCGCGCCGCGGGCAGCGGGGACGCCTCGGTCAGCCGCATCGCCAAGCCAGGACCCTCGGCGATGCCGAGGGTCCCGCCGACGTCGACCGTGACCAACAGCGACGGGGACGGTGTCACTGTGGACTCCTCGTGTTCGTCGGCAGCGCGGAGACGATGGCATCAACGCGGGCGCGGCGGATGGCGATGGTGGTGGACTCGGACAGGAAGGTCAGGGCGTAGCGCAGTTCCACCTCATCCAGCCTCTCCAGGGACCGTTCCTCGCGGATGGCCGCCTGCTGGAGATCCGGTGGAACAGTTCGCGGTCGTAGGCCGTGCGGCAGGTGAAGCGTGCCGTGCCAGTGCGTTCCCACTGGGGCGCCCGCGGAATCCGTCGGACGCAGAACGGTCACGTCATCAAGAGTCAGGATTCGTACGACGATCGATGCTTCGCCCACCTTGAGGCTCCCCGTGAGGAAGGTGTCGTGCCCGTCGAGCCGTTGGGAGAGCACCAGTAACGGTCCGTCTGGACCTTGGCTGACCATGCCGCGAACCGAGATGTTCATCGACGTGCTGGACATGCTGTGCTCCTCGGTGTCGTGCCGAGACCGGGGGAGTCCGGCAGGGGAACGCGCCCGTGCTCGGGCTGGAGGGCAACGTCGTAGAGACGTTGACGCCGTGGCTCCCACTGAAGCCGGTACTCGACGGCCGGTATCGCGTCGGGGAAGGCTGCTGCGAGGTGGAGGCCGGGAACCAGCGAGCGGCCGTGCGGGCATATCGGGATGGCCTGGGAGCGGGCTACGTCGAGGATCTGCACAGCTCGGGTCAGGCCGCCGCAGCCGACGACGTCAAGGGTGAGAACACGGGGGCTGACGGAGTGGATAAGCCCGGCGGGGTCCTCATCGCAGTGCGCGCGCTCGCCGACGGCCAGCGGCACCCCGGTGGCTGCCAGAAGCCCGTAGGTGTGCAGGTCATGGTGCGGCAACGGGTCCTCCAGCCAGAGAAGGCAGGAGACATCGACGCTGTGCGCAAATGCCATCGCTGCGGACGGGCTCCAGGTACCGACCGCGTCGACGGCGAGCGGGGTGCCGACGGCCTGGGCGCAACGCTCCACGGCTCGCGCCATGCGTGTGGCGGCCCGATCAGGCGCGTCATCTGCCGTCCCGCGTAGCCCCCATTTGGTGAAGCACCAGTCGTCTGCCGCCGCCCTGCGCAGCACATCCAGGTCGTCGACGCTGGTGAGATCCTGGGATAGCCACGAGGCGTACGCCGGCACCGATGATCGGGGCTTCTGGGCTGTCAGGAGGGCGGCGACAGAGCGGGACGCCAGTCGGCCGTGGAGATCCCACACCGCGCAGTCGACTGCGCCGACTGCCCACGAGGCGATGTCAGACGGGGTCGTGCGCGCTGCGGCACGCATCCGCTCCAGCAGTCCGATGTGGTCTGCGACGCTGGCGTCCTTCACCACGGACGCCACCGTGCCCCGTGCGTAGACGGCGATCCGTTCGCCGACTGGGCCGTAACAACCGACCGCTCCGGCACCGTGGACGATGACAAAGAATGAATCATCTCCCAGGGACACACCCTCCCGTACTTCGGTGATCTCCAGACGCTCGATGGTCAGCGGGGTCACTGGACAACCCCGCGCGACGCCAGCAGGAGCCCGGCGGCGCGCTCCACTCCTGCCCGGTCCATGCCGAGGGTGTGGGCGAGCAGTCTCTGGGGTATGGGACCGGGCGGCTCCTGCCAGCCGATGACGTCCACGGGGCGCTGGAGGCGTCCAGCGAGCAGTCCCCAGACGGCCGCCGAGTGGCCAAGGGTGAGCACGAGCACGGGCGCATGGGTGCCGAGATAGTGGCCCATCTCCTGTGCGCTGAGTCCGGCCGGCCACCGCGAAGGAGCACCGAGGACTGTCAGGTCGAGGAGATTCACCACGCGAACGCGGCATCCGTGACGGGCCCGGATGCCATCCACCGCTTCCGCGGCGACGGCGGCGGGGATGTCTCCGGCAGTGATGATCACAAGGTCGGGCTCACCGTCATCGCTGAGATGAGGCCAGATAGCGATGCCCCTCTCGCATTCCTCCTCGATGTTGTCGACAGGATGAGCGGTGCGGATGTGCTTTCCCGCGACCACGAGATTGACCCGGCCGACAGAGTCGAACGCCTCGTCCAACGCGGCCGCAGTCCTTACCGGGTCGGCCGGTGTCAGCACGCGGACCGCGGGAACACCCAAGGCGAGGAGCGCGGTGGTCAGAGACGGGTCGCCGTGAGTGTGGATGTTGTGCCAGCCATAGGACGTGAGGAGCACGTTGAGGCTGGGCAGGTCCCTCGCGCCGGCGAGCCGTCGTTGTTTGATGTGGCTTACCAGGCCACTGGTGAGCAACGAGGCGAAGGCCTCATACGAGATCACCACACCGCGGCGCCCGCTCGCGGTCCAGCCGGCAAGCCATTCCAACAGCACTTCCTCGGCGAGGAGTTCGTGTGCCCATCGCTCGCCGACGAGGTCCGGGAGCCGGTTGGAGGACAGCTCATCCGGGCTGAAAACTCGAAAATCTCCGCGCGTGGCGTGTCTTCTGACGACATCGGTGACCGCTTCAGTGAACGTGCCAGCTCGGTCGTACGCCACGATGCGGTTCTTCACCGCAAGGTCCACGGTCGAGCGCAAGGAGCACCAGCGAGCCGTGGCTACTGCGTCGGCGAGTGCATCCCGAGCACGCCCGTCCGGGCCGAAGAGGTCTGCGGGCCGGTAGGAGGCGAGCCAGCGAGCCAGTCGCGTGAGTTGCTCCGGATCGGCGCGTGGGTCATCCAGCGGTGTCTTGTGCAGGCTGGGGGTCCCCAAGAGGGCGCGATTTCCCAGCGATGCGGGGCCGCCCCATCCCTTCATGCAGCGCAGGACCAGCGCCGTACGTTGCCCGAGGCGCGTCTGCTCCAGAACGTCAGACAACGCCATGTGGAAGATTTCGTGCTCCTGCAGGGAGGCCGTCACGACATCGACAACCTTGACCGTCCAGCCCACGCCACCGAAGTAGGCGTGAATCGCGTCGTCATTCATCTCCCCGAGCAGAGAGCGGCTCCCCATACGGAAGCCGTTCAGGTGCACGATGGGCAGCACCGACGTCCGTGATAAGACCGTCTGCCCCAACCAGCTCGCGGCGGTTGTCGGAGTCTCGCACTCTCCATCCCCGATGATGGGGACGACGATCCGGCCTGGGGCATCGAGCGCGGCTCCCTGGGCGAACGGCAGGCAGCCACCGAGCCGTCCACCGAGAAACCCGCCTGCGGGCAGAGAGGGGACGACCTCGGATCCCAGCCCGTCCACGTCCGGAAATGCCCGGGCCAGTCGACGCAGCCCTTCGGTATCCGCGCCGAACTGCGGATGGCTCTTCCCGAGCTCCCCCGTCACCCAGGCCGCGGCGAGCTGAACAACACCGGCGTGTCCAGCACCGAGGAGCGGAACCAAGTGCACTTGCCTGTCCACTTGGCCAGCGCAGAGCACGACGTGGGACAGGGACCACGCCGTGCCGGGCACCGTACCCCAGTGACCAGAAGGGCGTTCTTTCACATGCTCGGCGGCCAGCGGCCTGCCGAGCAGAACGTTGTCCTGCAGGTGCAGCTGGCACACCGAGGCGTAGACGATGGCTCGCCACAGAGCGTCCGCCAGGACGGCGGTCTCGGCCATCACGAACCAACCAGCGGCTCGTCGGCAAACGTGAAGTACCACAACGGCCGGTAGCACTCCCATGCCACTGGTCGCAGTCCGGAGGGACCGATGATCTCCTCGATCACCACGCGCGCACGGAGGTAGTACTCCAGGTCTTGGGCCCCGGGGTTACGCAAGCCCGCCATGATCGAGTTGTGAGCCTGGTAGACCTGGAAGTTGGGGAACTCGGTGACGTACGGGGCGAGCGCACCGACACCCGCAATCAGCGCGTCGATGCCGTCCAGCCCCACGATGTAAGTGAACGAGGTGCCATGGCCGGCATCCGACGCCCGCCGGAGCACCCCCGGCATATCTGACACCGCCAGCGCGGCTTTGCTGGCCTTGAGCAACAGGTCTCGGCGAGTGAAGCATTCCGCGGTCAGCCGGAGGACGAACGGCGTGACGTCAGCGGCCAGTCGTTCGAATGCAGACCTGGAGCCGAGCACTGAGGTCAGGAAGCCAATGCGCGCTTCGACGGCGTGCTCGGTGAGCACGGTCCGCAGCGCCTGCAGGTGACGGACCGCCGCCGACTCACGCTCGAAGCAACCGGTCGAGACGGTCACCTCGCGAAGTTCAGTCAGGTCGTGCCGCGGATGCTGCTCCCGCAGCGCCGCGAACAGCTCCCCTAGGTCCCGCTCTTCCGAGAGACGCGGATCAGCCGCGGCCTCCAGGGTGTTGGGGCAGAAAGCGCAGCCCACACAACGGCTGCGGGCATTCGGATTGAGCGTGACCGCCCTGCCCGTGTCGCGGAAGTACCCGCCGACCGCCTCGTCCGCGTCAATACGCGCGACCTCGCCCACCAGTGTGCCGCCCAGCGTCAGCTGCTCGCCCTTGAGCCTCAGCGGCGAGCCCGTGACATTTAACGGGACAATGAGCTGCCACGAAACCTCCGGTGCACTCGCGAGCCGGACCTGGACCCGGGCCCGATGACGGGGCCGATCAGAGTCGACGCCGTACAGGTTGATCGCGATGAGCAGCGCGTCCTCGATCGGTACACCGTAGTGGGCCGCAAGCCGTTCCACCTCCCCAAGCGTGGAGGCCGTGCTGGTATGTCCGCTAAGTCGTGCCGTCATGCGCGTACTCCGTCCAGTCAGCCGGAGGGGCAGTAGCGCGTCGGCGGTCTGTGAAGGAATTCGTCGACGACTACACGGAGAGGCTCCCGTGGCACACCGGGACGCCGAACGCCCTCCGGTGATTTCTTCAGGACGTCCCGGGACGTTTCCAGTCCGAGACGTGAGCCGAGGTCTGCAGGTGGCTCACCAACGCGGAAACATCGCACAGTTCGCGGAGGACGACGGAAGCCCCCGCTGACCGCAGTTCTTCGACACTGTGTATCCAGGAAGCCACGGCGACGACATGGGCATCGGAATCGAGGCGGCCCGGACGTCACGAGGGGGTGTCCCCGATGAGAACGACAGGGCTGTCGGAAGGAGGCCGTGGGCCTCCTGAATGTGATCGCGGCCACCTTCACAAGGGCCTCGCGATCCACCGAGTGCTCGCCGTACGCCCCGCACTCCATATCCAGAAGCACGTCAAGGCCGAAGGCCCGCAGCTTCACAGGCGCGTTGGCGGAGATGTTCCCGGTCAGCACGGAAGAGGCCATGTCTCGTTCCGCCGCCACCGCCGCGAGAGCTTCACGCGCGCCAGGGAGAGCATGGCCGCGTTCCACGAGGTCCACTTCACGCTCGGCCCGCAGCTTCCAGCGCGAGCGCAATGCGCTCCCATGCTGGCAGTTCCATCCCGTGCTCCCGGTACATCTCGGCGAGGATCACGCGGTCGGTCCGGCCTTCAGTACGGGCCGGTCGGACAGAGGTACGTCCGGCGGTAGCCGCGAAGGCCGCCGCGTAGATTTCCTTGCTGACACCGGAGTTCTCGATCAGGGTGTGGTCGATGTCCAGAGCATAATGAGCGGCACACCACCAGAGTAGGCAGACCCGCAGGTTCCGCTGTTCTACCGCGATATCGGAAAATGGTCTTGCGGCAAGCAGAACGGTCCGGTTGGCTTAGCTGAGTGAATGAGCGACTTCGTTCAGCACTCGTGCAACGCGGGCTATCCGTAGATGAAGTGGCCCAAGCCTGCACCGTCGACCCCAAAACCGCCAGCCGTTGGATCAGCGGCCGGATTCCTCACCGTCGACACCGCTGGACCGTCGCCAACCTGCTCAAGGTGGACGAGGCATACCTGTGGCCGGACGCAGGCCAGAAGACATCGCGCTTCGGTGCCTCTCAGTCCGAGATCGTCGACACCTACCCGAACCGGGCGAGCGTCCCTCGCGACGTGTGGATCTCCCTGATGTTAGGGACAATGAAGCAGATCGACGTCCTAGTGTACTCGGGCACCTTCTTCGCCCAGACGAACCCCCACGTCGAGCGCATGCTCCAGGAGCGTGCGCAGGCCGGCGTACGAGTGCGGCTGTGCTTCGGCGATCCGGAGGGAGAGGCGGTACGGACCCGTGGACGCGAGGAGGGAATCGGCGACACCCTGGCAGCCAAGATCAGAGCCTCGCTCACCTACTACCGGGGCCTTGCGAGCCACCCAGGCTGTGAGGTCCGGCTGCACGACACAACGCTCTACACCTCGCTCTTCCGCTATGACGACCTGCTCATGGTCAACCCCCATATATGGGGTCAACCAGCTAGCGCGAATCCGCTCTTCCAGCTCAGGCGGACGGATAATGCCGAGTGGTTCCAGCGGTATGGCGAGGGCTTCGAGGCTGTCTGGAAAGTAGCGCGCCCGTGGGCGCCCGATCGTCAGGAGCACAACAGCAGTGGGCAGAACTGAGTATTATTACGACCCGAAAGCCCCCAAAGCTAACACTCTGATCCCCGCCAGCAACATGCTCGTCGTGAACAGCGAGGCCGAAATCCTCCTCCAGCGGCGACGCGATACCGGTCAGTGGGCTCTGCCCGGAGGCGCCCAGGACATCGGCGAAAGCCCGGCACAGTGCGCCGTGCGCGAGTGCGAGGAAGAAACCGGCATCATCGCGGAGGTTACCGGCTTCCTCGGCGTCTACTCGAACCCCGAGCACATCGTCGCGTACACCGACGGGGAGATCCGGCAGCAGTTCGAAGTCGTCTACATCGGCCGTCCCGTTGGCGGCAAGCCCACCATCAACGACGAGGCGGACGGGGTGCGTTGGGTGCATCCAAATGACCTCGGGACACTCGATATCCACCCGAGCATGCACGAACAGATCGGGCACTACCTGGCCGGCACCTACCCCTACCTGGGGTAAACGCCGTCAGAGCATCACACCGGCTGCGTCCGCTGCTGCCCGCACCCGGGCCACACTGCTGTGGATCTCGGGTGCGGCCCGGCGGATGAAACGCCCGATGACACTATCCGCGCCGTAGCGGCTTAGGATCTCGCCGATCCGCTCCTCCGGCGCCGTACGCTCGCCATCCGGCGTGGTGGTCATGTCGCAATACACCAACCCGTCCACGAGCAGCGGATCGTCAAGCAACGGGAACTCGCCAGCTAACTCCGCTCGGAGCGCGCGTTCCTCCGCCTCCAGGAGAGCGAAGGAGTGGTTCGCCACCAGCCGTACGACGCGATCATCTGCCGCGTTAACCGCCCGGAGATAGCGTGCACCGTCGAGTGGGTGGAAACCGGTGTCCACAAGCGATTGTGCGTACCCGATGTCGTGCAACACGGCCGCTGTCTCCAGGACTTCGCCCAAGTCCCCTATGAGAGGCGCGAGCCGCCTGGCGCAGGTTGCAACGCCCCGTGTGTGTTCCCACCTTCGCGGCAGATTCTCGCGCAGAAGTGCTTCCGCCAGTTCGTACGCCCGCCCGACCGTCGTCACGGTTGGAGGATACGGCCCGACCATCCTGTTGCGTGTTCCAGGCGGAATGCCACCCTGTCAGTCGGAGCGCGATTCCTTCCCGCTTGCCGCTTCTGTGTCGAGGATGCGGCAGACCTCGGGCCACGGTACCGGTAACGGCACGATTCCACTCCAGTAGGCGTGTGCCCACCGGACGATCCTGCTCAGCCCAAGCCCGTCGATGCGCTCGGCTTCGTTGCGGAGCAGACGGCGAACGGCGCTACCAGGTCCGCGTGAGGCAGGGCAGATGCCGGTGCCGACGATAAGAGTCGCAGTCCGCACGGCGTCGAGGACACGGATGTCCGCCTGTGAGTAGCCAGGCCAGTCGTTCGATGCCGGAACCGATGTCGCTGGCCAGCTTCGATGGGTCCTCGCTGTTCCACAGCATAAGGCCGCTGCCCGGGACGATGACGGGACATGCCGATCATCCACCACGGGATCCCGGGCGCGTCACTGGACGATGACGGCGCGGCCAAGTACGGCGGTTCGGCGGCGCGCGTCGGCGCTTGGTTCGAGCGCTAGGTCGCCCCCGCACTCCAGACGTGGTTTCACCACCGACCTGAGCAGGTGAACGTCTTCCACGACCTCGTCGACCTTGATACCGCCATCGCCGACAGCCGGTTCGCGAAGCAGTCGATCGTGCTGAGGTGGCGGTTGGGCGTCGTGCTCGATCGCGACCGGGCGGTGATGAAGCGGTGCTCGGTCGGAGCCCCGAGCCAGCGAGGCACCTGTGTTCGGCTGACCGCGCAGCGCCTGGAGACGTTTGGCGAGCGGGCTGGAATCGTCTGGAGTTGTGCTCGGTGCTGCAGGAGGATGGCCAAACCAGACTGGCACCAAGGAGTTTCCTGGGTCGACCGCGGGCGTGGGTGGATGTGGCGTGCCGATGAGACTGAACTGGTGACGGCCCCGCCGTGGCGAGCCGTTCATGGTGACCTTGCCTGGCAGAACATCGCGGCTCCGCACTTCCACATCCTCGGCTGGGAAGACTGGGGAGCCGGTCCGGCCGGCGTCGACGCCACCAGCCTCTGGGCATGCGGCCGATCAGGTGGTGATCAAGCTGTTTTTGTGGTTAATCCCCGGCTTCTTGAGATGGTCGCACAACCGGGCTGCCATATGTCCTCTGTGGATTCCCAGGCTGGGCCGGTCGGGCGTTTTCAGCGGCGCGGTGCAGGTCGTCGCCGAGTGCTTCCTGGAACTGCGTTCGCAGCGACTGCCATTGGGGGGTGGGGCCTGGGGTGGCGGTTCGGAGAATGTCTTCCAAGGAAACGGTGAGGCTTTTGGCTTGACGGCTCAGGTAGAGGCACACTGTGTGGAGCCGAAACTCGTCGTCGCGATCGCACAGGACGTAGCCGAGTATCTGGTTCAAGGCTTTGTCCAGCAGTGTTTCGGGTTGCGCTGCGGTCTTGATCTCTATCAGGGTCTGGTCGGTAATCAGGTCGGCGGTGGCGAAGCCGGCAGCGAGTTCTGGAGAGGTAAGGACCGTTCCTCCCTCGGTGTGGAGTTGGTCGCGGCCTTGTCGCAGATAGAGATCCCACAGATCGGTGAACGCATCGATCAATGCGGGTTCGTGCCGCCGCTGAGAGGTGTGATCGGGGTCGTCCTCATGGACTGCCACGAAGAACGAGCGTCGATAGTCAGGCTGGCGGGTCGGGCCCCAGCGGTGCCCCAGGGAATCCAGCTCGGCGGCGTCCAGACACAGCCCAAGCGCTGCGCGCTGCTGTTCATCGATCTGGGTAGGGCGAGACGTTCGTCGCCAGTGCTGCAGCAGCGGATCCACGTCGCCGCCGTGGGGTGAGATCGGTGGCATGGTCGTGAATCCGGCGGCGGCCATCAGCGCACGGTAATGCTCGGCGGGAAGGAATGACACCAGGTTCCAGTACCCGGGATCGGCGCCAAGATCGAGGCCGATGCGTAGGTCGGCGGCGGATCCCAGCCATTTGGCATTGACACCGTCGAGCACCTGAAGAGGCCTGTCCTGCTCGGCGGAGAGCTCACGCGTCCACTGCTCAACGATGAGATTCCGTTGGGGCAGGCAGTCGTCGAGGAAACGGCACAGCGGACTCGAACGGTTGCACGACTGACCGGCCGCACCGACAAACACACTGTTCCCAGTTCCTGGCTGGAGGCCCATTGATCCCTACTACCGCATCGTGGTGGACTGCGAGACATGGAGGAGCGGGACTGCTGGTCCCACCGGAGCTGGTGCTCTAACCCGTTTCGTGTTCAAGCGGCGCCCGGCATCGGCTTCAGTTCGTGGTGCGGCCGGTTTCCAGTTTGGTCAGGGCCTCGGTCGCACGTTCGTGGAGTTGCTGGTCGTCGAGGTCGTCTTCGTCGCGGAGGTCGGGGTCGGCGACGTATTCGTCGCAGTCGAGGAACAGGTCGTTGAGGATCTCGTAGATGGGTTCGGGGAAGTGGCGGGTCGCTGCTTTGAACATCGCCATGTACTGTTCCTCGAACCGGGGTGCTGAGATCTTGCCCGATGTGAAGGCGCGGATGAGCCCAACGTAGTCGGCGACGTCGTTGCTCATGCTCTGTCTCCTGGCTGGTTGCATTGGTGGGCGCACCGTGTTGGCGGCATCATAGCTTTCCTCTGGTCAGGACGTTGGTGAGCTGGTCGGGGTTGAGTCGCCAGCCGCTGAGGAACTCGCCGGTGGGTTTTTGCATGACGAACAGCCCGGTGTTCTTGTCGACTTGGAAGAACACCGGGTCTCCGCGGTAGGTGCCGGACATGCGCTCGAGGTCGGGTCTTTGGGTGAAGTCGCGGATGGCGTTCTCGAACTCGTCGAATGCTTCTTTACTGCGTGGCTTGTCGACGCCGAAATCGGGTGCGTGTCGGTCGTATTTCTTCTCGATCTGCTTGCGGTCGATCTTGAGTTCCGGTGCGCTCGTCTCGCCAGTGCCGACCCGTTCGCCGACCTGGGTGGTTTCGGTCTGGGTGACGTTGGGGTCGGGGGTGTTGTTGATGGCCATGGCCAGAGTGGCGTTGGCTTCGACGGCGACCACGGTCGTGACCGCGCCACCGAGGGCGATCACGAACTCCGTAGCGACTGCGGCCATCCGCACACCCGCGGCGTCCAGGACTGCAGCCCCGGCACCGCCTTCCACCGCAAAACCCCCGACCGGTGTGGTCAGCAGGGAAGCGACAAACGCGATGCCGGTGACGACGGCGAGCTCCAGGCTTGTTTCCTCAACGATGTCGCATCTGATTGACCGTCTCCCGGGCCGACGGTGACGACTCCGCGGCAGCCGTCCCCAACGGATCCTGACCTTGCTGCTGCATATCCGTCATGGGCCGTACTCCAATCACAAAGTGATCTCATACACAACCCATCTGGCTCTGTCGCACTTTCGGTGGTGATGGAGTGCCCGAGTTTCAGGCGAGCAGGATGCGGTGGCGGAGCAGCTTGAAGCCTGCGCGTCCGTAGGTTTGTCGTTTGAGCATTTTCGTTTTGGTGTTGACGCCTTCGGTCCGTCCATTGTGGTGGGTCAGGGTGAGTGCGGCGGTGACGGCGGCGAGGTCCTGATCAAGTCCGCGGGTGAAGGAATGCACGTGGAGCAGGTCCATAGCGCGGGCACGGGTGATCCACTCCCGTAACCGGTCGTCGTTGTCGTCGGCGGGTTTGAGTAGTGCGGCGAAGGAACCGATGAGCGTGGCCAGTTCGGTGATTTCGGGGCAGGCCGCGGCGAGGCGATCGCGGGTGGCAGTCTGCTCTGTGGTCAGGTTCTGTGGCTCGGTCAGCAGCGGGCGGGTGGCCCGGCGGGGTGAGAGGTGGGGCTGGTCGTCGAGGTGTCGTCCCTGGTTGAGGTAGCGGTAGAGCAGGTTCGAACTGCCCTGATAACCCAACTTGCGAATCTCACCGAGCAGTTGTGTGACCGGCACGCCCGGGTCCTCGGCTCGGCGGGTGCGGAGGTGGTCGCGGTAGGGGTCGACCAGGGTGGGCCGGTATTTCGGGACGCGCTGGATCCGTTCCGGGGTCTCGGCACGGGCATAGCGCTTGACCGTGTTGAGGGCCAGCCCGAGACGGCGGGAGCAGTCCAGCAGACCCACCCCTGCGTCGAGCAGGTCGTGGATCTGTTGCCAGCGCTGGAGGGTGGTCTCGGCCAACCGTCCCTGCCGCAGTCCGGTCGCGCCGGCCCAGCAGTGACTGTGGGCGGCGACTTCCTTGCCGGCGGCCTCGGCCAGCCCGTGCCAGAGAGCACTGGTGAGCCGCCGGCGAGGTGCCCGCAGTGCGGGTCCTTTTCCAGCGGCCCCCAGCCCGAACGACGCATGCGACTTTCACCGCACGTCGCTCTCCGGTGACTACTGCGTGAGACGCGGAGCGGGCTGTCCAGAGTGGATTGCATTGTGGCACTCGCGACAGACCACCAGGGTCTTGCGCCGCCGCCGTGCCATCAGTTGCGCCCACTCCGGCTGTGGCTGTCCTGGTCGGTCGAGGTCTGCGAGCTGTCGGACGTGGTGCACCGAGATGCCGTCCGTGCCCTTGCAGAGTTCGCAACGATCCGCCAGGAGCCGGGTGACCAACTCCTTATGGCGGACGACTCCCGGGACCAGGACACGGTCGGAGATCGCCGTGTCCTTCTGCCTTCTCAAAGGAATGCCGCCGAACCGTGCGACCAGTGGCTTCCTGCCGCTGCGTTCAAACCTGGCCTCGAAGCACTTGCGCAGCCCGTGCGGGGTGTTGACGGTGGCCGCGCACTTGCGGGCCATCGTCGACACCGACGAGCGGTGCTTGTTGGCCAGGGTCTTCAGCAGCGAGGTCTCCATGACCCAGAGCAGTCGGTAGAGACGATGGACGTTCCCGGCCAGCAGGTAGTACTGGACGATGCCCCTCCACTCGGCCCCATAGGTGTTGACGATGGTGTGGTCGTCCTCGTTGATCAGATGGGGCCTGCGCTCGGGTTTCCCGCGCGACAGGTAGGGGGCTTTCTTGGTTTTGATCACCGATTCCGGCACCCGCAGGCTGACGACGCCGTTGGCGCTGCGACGGCCACGGGTGACCTTGCGGTCGTTGTGGAGCACGGTGATCTCGTAGCCGAGGAATTTCGCCGACCCTGTACGGGCGTGCGTGATCAACGTCTTCTCGGACGAGAGTTCCAACTTGAGGTCATCATGCAGGAATGTCGTCAGGCGCTGTTTGATCTCCTCGGCTTCGGCCTTGGGTCCGGCGAAACCGAAAAGGGTGTCGTCGGCATACCGGACGTAGTGCAGCCGCCGGAAGCCCGGGTCGCGGGGATCCCCACTGGGCATACCGCGCAACTGCTTACGCAGTTCCCGCGCCGTGACGCGGTCGCCGCGCTTGTGCGCTCGGTCTCGTGCCGCACGCACCCGGGCGTACTCAGTGTCTTGCTTCCTGATCCGCCCTCGGGTGTATTCCGGGATGAGCAGTGTCTCGACGAATTCGTCCAGTCGATGCAGGTAAATGTTGGACATGACGGGCGAGACCACGCCGCCTTGCGGAACCCCGCTCAACGTCGCGTTCCATACCCAGTCCTCCAAGTATCCGGCCTTGAGCATGTTACGCATCAGGCGCAGGAACCGGTTGTCCTGGATCTTCTCCGCCAGCCTGGACAGCATGATCTGATGATCGAAACTCCCAAAGCAGTCGGAGACGTCTCCCTCAATGAACCAGGTCGTCCCGGTCCAGGTGTTGGCCACGTCGCGCAGCGCGGTGTGGCATCCCCGGCCGGGACGGAAACCGTGTGACCGGTCGGAGAAGGTCGGCTCGTAATACGCCTCCAACAATAGGCGTACCGCCTCACCGACCAGTTTGTCCGACCACGACGGCAAGCCCAGCGGTCTGCGTTTCCCGTTTTTCTTCGGGATATATATCCGCCTGGTGGGGCTGAATCGGTAGCGCTCGTGGCGCAGCGCATCAATGATGCGCTCGATCTTGCCCAGCGACATGCCATCCACGGTTTCCCCGGAGGTCCCAGGCGTCATCGCCCCATGGTTGGAGTAGATGCGCCCATAGGCCAGCAGATACAACTGCGGGTTGAACAACTGCCGATACAGCTCATCACACGGCAGGCCACGCCTGCCACGCTCACGCAGGACACCCAGCACCGTTTCGGCGCTCTGCATTACGCATACCTCCCGGTCATTGAGTGTCCGATCACCTGGTCTGCTTCGCCCTGTGGACGGCCTTCCCGTCCGCCTTGGCCGGGCGTGACTCCGGCGACTACTATCAGACCTCCGTCGCCATAGGACTCGCGTCCCGTAGGCGATCCCATGTTCGTCCTGGCCGTACATGACAGCGTGACGTAGGCGTCCCACTCATTCCCTTCAATGTCCTCATTGGACATCGTTCCGTGCTCCGGAGGTTGCCCCGGCCATGGCACCAAACCGGAGCAGAGCACGGCGTCGGCTTCGGGCGTCATTTCCGACGGATGCGACCTTTCATCAACTGGGAATTGGGATTCAGGCAATCCAGCTTTCGCCGTATCACGCGGGCCCCACGACGCGCCGCCTCCAACGCCTGAGCACGGCCGTCGCTTCAATGGCATGCTGTTGTCCCCTTCGCCTTTCGGCTCCAGGTAAGCCATCGGACCCAAGAACCTCCCTCCAAGTTCATCCCGGCTGAGCCGGGGATACAACCAGGCGCCTCATGGCGCACTGCCACCGGTCGGCTACCTGCACCGCGCCGGGCAGTGCGTCGCGCACGGCCTGCGCGTAGGTGGTCGATCCGTCCCGGCAGACGACCTCGACCCCGGGATGGGCCCGCAGCCACTCGGTGACGACCTTCGCACCCCCGCCGGGCAACACGTCGACCCTCCGGCCGGTGTCGGCGTCGATGAGCACGGTGGCGTAGTCCTGACCCCTGCGCAGCGCGAAATCGTCAATGCCCAGCACCCGAGGCACCCGCAGCTCCGGCAGCGGGATGCCCAGCAGGGTGCGCAGTGCGGTGTCCCGGCCGACGTCCATCCCCAGGGCCTGCAGTAGCCGGGCCGAGGCGCGGCCGGCGAGTTCCCGCACCGTGGCCCGGATCTGCTCGGTCAACCTGATCGTGCGCCGCTGATGGTTACAGGTATCATGCCGCCAGCTTCACGGAACCACCTCCAAGCGACCGTCTTCGACACGCGGACAGCAGCCGCTGCCTCCTCAAGCACAACTCCGGTCCGCATCACAGACCAAAACCGGCGCTGGACCTGCAACGGCAACGCAGGACGCCCCATCATGAACACCTCGCAGCAGACGAGGTGTTGCGCTAACCCGTTGAACCCACGCGGCCTGTTCGGTCGGGAAGTGCCCGCGTGCCCGCACAGCGCGGCGGTAGCGGGCATTCAGCGACTCGATCGCGTTGGTCGAGCAGATCATTTTCCTGATCTCGATATGGGCCTGTGATGGCGGCTTGTGACATCTGGACCGCGTACCTCGGCGACGTGGAGTTCGCCATCACCGCCCCCGTCGACTGGGCGGCCGCCCAGCGCCACTACCTCGCGCACTACCTCCCCGGCCGACTTGGTGACCACGCTCTGCGGACCTTCCGGCTCGACATCAGGGTTGACGCCGCAGCGTGCCGGGAACTCGCCGAGCGCACCGTCCGAGCACCGCTGCGGCGGCTGGAAACGGTCCCAGGCGTGGTCCTGGTGGAATCACACAACCACAAGGAGCACTGCTTCGCTGTAGTCGCGGACCACCTGGAGCACCAGCACAGCGCGTGGGCGGATCATCGACACCGACCCGCACCAACCGGACTCGGTCACCGCGATCCGGCAACGCCCACATCCGAGCACAGTGGACGAGCCCTTGGCTGTGGTGTCACGACTGATCTTGCGCCCCACGATCCTCGACCGACTGACACCGACCGAGCGGGCAGATGGTGAAGTGGACCTCGGCATCGCCGTCGGCGACCTCGCCGCCACCGCAGCCGGTGCACCGCGTTGAAGGCTGCTGGGTCACCGTCGGCGACCCCGACCACTACGCCGACGCACTACACAGTTACCGAAATCTCGCGAAAACCGAACCCATTAAAGGACAATCGTGCCCCTGATCGACATCTTCAACGACCGTTACGAACACATCGGCATCGAAGACAAGAAGAAAGCCCACCACGCGGGCCACTGGCACCGCACCTTCTCCGCCCTCGCACTCCACCCCGAACACCAGCGCGTCTACCTGCAGAAAAAGGCACCCGGCCGATACTCCTTCGACCGGCCCGACTACGCCGACATCACCGTCGGCGGCCACTACCACGCCGGCGAAACCATCCCCGAGGGCATCCGCGAGGTCCACGAAGAACTCGGACTGCCCATCACCCACGCCGACCTACACCCCATCGGCCTACGCCAAACCGCCGTCACCCTCGCACCCGACTACATCGAACGCGAATTCCAGCACTGGCACCTGCTTCCCCTCGACGTCGACCTCGAAGCCATCCCGTTCGCCGACGCCGAAGTCACCGGCCTGGTGGAACTCGACCTCAGCGACGCCATCCGCCTCGCCGACGGCGGCACCAGTACCGTCCCCGCCCGATACGCCACCCGCACCGACCACGGCGTGACCTACACAGAAAGCACCCTCACCCGCAGCGAGCTTGTGCCGAACTACCTCGCACTCGACCAGCTCTACCTGCGGCTGTTCCTCGCCGCCCAGCGGTACTGCGCCGGCCAACGACGACACCTCTTCTGGTAACCGAGCACGAGAAGACACCCCCGATGCGCATCGCGCTCGTGCTCGGCACCCGACCCGAAGCCATCAAACTCGCCCCCCATCGCCGAACTCCTCGACGACGAAGCGATCATCATCCACACCGGGCAGCACTACACCACCGGCATGACCAGCAACCTCACCCCACATCTCACCCTCAGCACCCAGCTCAGCAACGAGCGAGGGAACCAACTCGGCTACTGGATTAGCGCGCTGGACACCATCCTGCGTGACTACGCGCCCGACGTCGTGCTTGTGCAAGGCGATACGACCAGGGCCGCGATGACATCGAGTTCACTCCGGACGAGATGACCGACCTCATTGCAGAAGTCGCGAACCCGTTGCTGTTTTGGGCGATCACGCCCGAGTCGATGAGGAATCTGGCTGACCGGCTCAGTTCGTTCGGCGTCGACACCTGATTTCCGGGATGACCTGAGCTGTTCCGGGTCATCAGACTAGCGTGGACCTGAGCTGTTCCGGGTCATCAGACTAGCGTGGCCCAATGCGATTGACTTGTGCCAAAGGTTTTCCTCAGCCATGGCCTCCCCGGCGGTAGTCAGCTGGCAGGCTCGAGTGTCGGGCGCCTTCCATACCGAAGGGCAGGTCGGAGCCACACCAGCCGACCAGGATCATCCCCGGCCAGATCATCTGGTTGCGATCCTCTCCGGCCCTGGCGGGCCAGAGCCACCTCACGCGTTCCAGCAGCCGTGTGCCGGATCTGAGGCGGTTGCGATCCTCTCAGGCCCTGCGCCCGAACGGCTCGGTTGGGACCCTCGCCAGCCCCGAAGGACTGGCGCCACTGACGTGCATGTAGGTCGTTCGGTAGGAGCAGACGACGTTGCGATCCTCGCGAGCACCGGAGGGCTGGCGCCACCAGCCGGCTGCTGCGGCGCGAACTGGCCGGGGAACAGGTTGCAATCCTCGCCAGCCCCGGAGGGCTGGCGCCACCTGACCCACTCCATCGCCGACAACCTGCACGTGTCCATGTGGCTCCGGCCCGCCAGGGCTGGAGTGGATCGCAACCCAGCGCTGTTGGGCGCGGCGCGCTGCGAGGTGTTGTGGCTCCGGCCCGCCAGAGGGTTGGGGTCGCAACTTCGGCTGTCAGCGGCCAGCCCGAATTCCCCGTGGACGGCCAGTTGCAATGTCACTGTTCGTAGTTGCATGCGGCCCTGGTGAGCCCGCCAGCAGGCCCGAAAAATCGGATGATCTGCAGCCGCCCCGCCATCATGATGGACGCATGCTGGTCGACCATTTCCCGCTGGTCGGGCTCAGGTTGAGAACGCCGCGGCTCGAACTGCGCCTGCCCTCGCCCGATGAACTCAGTGAGCTGGCCGAACTGGCTGCCAACGGCGTCCATGATCCAGACGCTATGCCCTTCATTGTGCCGTGGACCGACCACTCGCCCGAACAGGTCGCACTGAACGTGCTCCAGCACTACTGGCGGCAGCTCGGCAGCTGGACCCCGCAGAACTGGTCGCTCAACCTCACCGTGTTTTGCGGCGACGGCGTTGTCGGGCAGCAGAGCATCGGTGCCCGTGACCTGGCCATTACCCGGGAGGTGCACACGGGCTCGTGGCTCGGGCAGCGCTACCACGGGCAGGGAATCGGCACCGAGATGCGCGCCGCAGTACTGCACCTCGCCTTCGCCGGCCTTGATGTGGAAGAGGCCGTCTCTGCCGCGTTTGAGCACAACGTGGCCTCCCAGGCCGTTTCTCGCAAGCTTGGCTACCAACCCGACGGCCTTCAACGCCGCGCTGTCCGTGGGGCCGTGTCGGTTGAGCATCGACTGCGGCTTACTCGCGCGGCTTGGGAGTGGCATCGCGCCGTACCGGTCGACATCGAGGGACTTTCCCCGTGCTTGCCGCTGCTCGGGATTGACCTTCCGTGACCGCCGGTGGCCAGATGATTCCCCGCTGACTGGCCGCCCGCGGGGAATTCCACTGGCCACCAACATTCGGCCCCGATGATGGCTATCGGACTGAGAACGTGTGGCTCCGGCCCGCCAGGCCTGGAGAGGATCGCAACTTCGTGGGGATCGCCTACCCCGGTATCCGCACTGGTCGGTGGCTCCGGCCCGTCAGGGCCGGAGAGGATCGCAACCTGCATGAGTCGGCCACCCGGGCGGGCCTACTGACGCAGGTGGCGCCAGCCCTCCTGGGCTCGAAAGGATCACAACGAGGGCTTGACAGCAGTGATGACCTAGGGCGTCTGTGGTAGCAACGCCGGCAGGCTGGCGAGGATCGCAACTCGGGTACTGCGCTGATGCTGGCCGTCACAGTAGGTGGCTCCGGCCGCCGGGGCTGCAGAGGACCACAACGTCGCGGACAGCCTCGACGCCCACCTGCTGTGGTCGGGTGGATCCAGTCCGTCAATGCTGGAAAGGATTGCAACTCGGAGAGCGTGCCAGCGGTGGCCCAGTCCCGTCCGGCCGTGGCTCCATCCACCCCGCGAGGGCTGGGGGGGATCGCAGCAGTAGTTTGGGCTTACCGAAGTCCGTGCTGCCAGCAGCGGCTCCAGCCCGTCAGTGTTGGAGAAGATCGTGACTTTGTGCCGGAATCTGAAGCGCCCTGGTTCGTATGCACCAGCAGGTCCGGCGCTGGCGGCGCCACCGGATCCGGGAAGTTGGACCGTTTGCGTTTGCGCTGGTCGCGGTCGGCGATCTGGGACTCCTCCGCGCGGCGCCACAGGCGGTCGACGTAGTGTTGCCGCGAGTTCCCGTCATCCGAGCACCGAGCCGAGGTGCAGCAGGTCGAGGCCATCCAATGTGGCCTTGACTCATTCACTGCATCGGCTCGCGATCGCTTGGCCGTTGCCGGTCGGCGGCGAGGCGTTCGACGGCGACGGTCCACGGGTCGGTGTGGTGGGCGCCGTCCTGGATCTCTGCGAGGGCTACGCGGAGGGCTTCCCAGGCTTCGCCGTCGGGGATGCGGAGTTCGGCCATGCGGTCCCAGAACCGCGCCTCGGCGGCCTTCGCGGGTTCCATGCTCGCGCGCAGCTGGTCAAGGTCAGGGGTGATCACGGCTCGGATCTTTCAGCTGCTCGTGGATCGGCTCCAGCACGACACGGCTCGTACACGGGTGAAGTCGCCCGATCATGCGGCAGCTCTGCGAACACCTGCTGTCTCTGGCGACCGGCTGCAACGGCGAAGAGCACCGGCTGGCCGTGGAACTGCTCATCGACACCGGTCGACGACCACAAGAGGTTTGCGGGCTGTCTTTGGACTGCCTGACCCGAGATGCCGACGGGCCGTATGTCGCGGGGTAGTGCTGATGAGACATTCGGATGAGCCCTGCTGGCCGATTTTCGAAATCGCGCAGTGGTAGAGAAAATCAGCGACTGAGACGAGTCACATTCTCTGCTCGTCAGCCGCGCACACGGGTGGGAGGTACCCGTGTCGACGAGCTGAAAAGACCTCTGCTGTCCTCGTCGGTGTGATGCCAGCCACTCGACCTGCGTCCGTCCGTGTGAATTGCTCTCATGTTCGTGGATCTTCCCTGCTCCTGCTCGTACCGTGTTTCACGGGCAAAGTGCCCGTGTGATGGAAACTGGGGAAGAATGATAGCCAAAAAGGGTGCGGCTACCGCTTTCTTTATTTCGGCAGTTCTTGCTGCAGGTCTGCTTCCAGTGGGTCAAGCTGCTGGCGCGGATCGTGCCGAAGAGGGGGGGCGACTAGTCATCACGAAAGTCCCTTCGCCCGAATTCTATAGCTTGCCGCCGCGAGGGGAGCGGGTGCCGAGTCAAGGCGAAAATGCGTACGTATTTCCCGATGTTCCTCCGCTTCCCGCTGTGGAAGTGCAGGATGGGGGAAAGGAGAAACTGCGCGAGCTGCTGCACGCCAGGAGTACTCCTTCGGGGGCGATCTCAGCCGATGATGACCCTAACTTGTCGCCGGACCAGAACTTCTGTGTCGGGTTGCCTGAAGCTTACAATGACGGTGGTGTAGCGGTAAGTTATGAGCGGCTCTGCCAGGTGCAGAGGGTTCGGGTTGACAAGTATATGTCCGGATGTGGCCCTACCAGCTGTCTTCCCAGTGGTACGGCAGAGTTTCGATTGATTGTCGTGGGCTACGGGGCCCGCGGAGACCGTAGCGGCGGTTACGTTGTCCGGGCCGACAGCTGGACTTACACGCCCGGAATGGAGAATGAGTACTTAGCCATTGGTCCGTACTGCATGGCTGCGGCCGGGCCAATGTGTGAGCCTGATTATCCATTGGAGACTGACATCGCGAGCTGGGCGATGGATGGCGGCCAAGGTGGCACCATCATCGTCACTTCCTTCGAAGACGGCGGCCTCGGGCCGGACAAGGTGAGTCTCAGTAACGTGGGGATCTCCATCGCTGCCCGGTTCAATACCGGAGCGATTTCGGATACTAGGCTACTTTCGCCCAGGCGGTTCAGGTGCGATTCAGCCAGCTATTTGGCCCTGGGGCGTGGCTGTTCCTTCATTGACGCGGTTCAGCTCTTTCGTCTCGATGCAAAAGACTATCCTGAATCTGTTCGCCATATCGCCGATGCTCTTTATGAGAGAGCGCCAGTGGTCCCTAACCCCGGAGGAAGGAAGTTTCCGGGGTCCATCGAGAGCGGTCAGCCGCTGACTCGGAATTTTTTCGACGTGGAACTCCAGGACAAGGCCACTCGCGCGAAAGATGCAGCCTGCGCTCAGTACTTTCCGAACAAGCCCAGCGACTTTGACTGCGACGAATACCCATTCAATAAAACATATCAAAGTGCTGGATCGGGAGGCCCGTTCACAATCCGGGCTATTCCGCGATCTGACAACCGTGGTGCTGGCGGCAAGTTTAGCGCTTTCATGACTGATACACGCATACTGCATGCCGACCCGTTCTTCGTTGTCCTGGACAACATGGAAATGGTGCCGCCTATCCCGTAAGCGGTATGCCCGGTGTGGCGCTACACTTCCGTGTAGCGCCACACGAAACTTTCTGGCAGGATCACGCTATGCGCATAGAAGTCAGTCACACCCAACCGCGGGTCGACGAGCATATGTTCATTGTCGGCGACAGGGACAGGTGGTCTGAGCCGCTCTCGAAGCTCTCATTCGAGGATGACATATTTTTCTCTCACGATGCTGGCTTGGTTCTCTACTCCTCGGCGACCAGTTTTTACGCTGACCTTTCTCTGGAGGTCTATGATTCAGAACCCGGTCCTGGTGTCGAGAATGACCAGATTGACGCGCGCAGGGAAACGAGTGCACGGTTCGATTCTGGCGAGATCACTGTGCGGGATTTGAACGGTCTTGAATATGACACATTGGCACTGCCAACCGAAGGTCGCTGGAACATCAGATTGATCGTTCGCGGCAGGGAGAGGGCGGAAGAACGAGCAAGGGACGAATACTTCTTTTACGGCGAAGAAGAATGGACTATTCAACTTTGGCCAGGGGAATGATGGAGTTCCGTCGCGATAGGCCGTTCCGCTCCAGGGTGGCTGCGCAGTAAGCCTTGCCTCAGCGGCTGGGATATTCAGTGTCACCGGTTACACGCTGCTGGTGTGGAGGCGAATGACGAGAATACGGGGGCCAGGCAGCCGGAAACGATTGGCACCGACTGGGGCAGTAAGGATGGGAGAGGCAGCAGTAGCTAGCTCGTCATCGACAGCGCGTACGGCACTCTGCGGGCTGCGGGGTGCCCACCTCCACGGTGATCGGGGCGGTCGTGATGATCATCAGCCAGGGCGTGTATCGGAAGTGGATCTTGAGCGCGGGGGAGGATCTGGTTCCGTGACGCGTGGGCATCTGACGGATGCGCAGTGGACCCGCTGGAACGGCTGTTGCCCAGCGGCAGGAAACCAGGCCGCCTACCGATTTTGACGAGGCGGCAGCTGATTGACGGCATACGGTGGCGGACCCGGACCAGGACGCCGTGGCGGGATGTCCCGCAGCGTTACGGGCCGCGGGCTCGGGTGTATGACTTGTTCCGGCGCGGCAGCGAGACGGCACCTGGAGACGGATCTTCACCGAACTACAGGCCCAAGCCGACGCGAAGAACGTGATTACCTGGGACATCAATGTCGGCTCCACCGTCTGCCGGGCCCACCAGCACGCTGCCGGCGCCAAAAATTCGGGGTTTCGGGTTGGTTCTGCGCAGCACGGCCACCTCGTGACGCAGCACTAGGAGCTCGACGTCCTTGGACGCCGACGAGCGGCCGAGCAGCCACAGTCAGCCCACAATACGCACGAAGATCAGGTAAAGCAGACGCAGTGACATGACCTGCGATCATGTCCTGTCTGCCGGGGACACCGAAAGGTGCAGGTCGCTGCACGTGGACCGACTTGTGAAACCCACAGGGTGGCGTTGCCGCCGTACTCTTGTACATCTTGTCGTAGCAAACGGAATCGCTCGCGAACGCTTGTCGTGGCGGCTGCTTCGGCCCGCGGGCGGTTACGTTCGAACGCCTCGAGGATGAGCGACGGAACCAGGAGTTCCAATTTGTCACGACCCCACAATAAATCGCATTGCAACGATCGACTGTTGACCGTTCCGCTGTTTGGCAAGGTCGAGCCACACTGAAGTATCGACAAGGAGGCTAAGCATGAGCTTTGCCGGTTCGTCCGTATATTTGGGCGTGCTGGTCCAGAATTTGTTTGTGCTCCGCTTGCCTGTATTCAAGAAAGTGTGAATTCGGTTCGAAGTTTTCTGTGGCTAGCCGTTCAGTTGCGCGCTCCAATGCGGCGACGAAGCGTTCACCGAAAAGGTGTGGATTTCCGCGTGACCAATCAAACCATTCCGGCTCAGTTACGAGACCCTTGTGTTGATCGAACTGATCAGAGAAATAACCTACGGACGAACAGATGGGGAGGAGGTTGAGGTCGAAGGCGAGTTCGAGCTGTCCGGAGTGGCTTCCCCACAGGTAGGGCAGCAGCAGCGCGTCCGCGGCTAGTCCGGCAGTGATCACCTCGTCGTCCGTCGGGTAGCCGCGCATGGTGGTCTTGATGCGAGGATCGGTGTGGATCACATCAAGTAGGCGGGGCACTTGGCTTGAGGGGTCGCTGAAGTGCGCTGGGCTGAATCCTCGCATTAACAGATGTAGCTCGTGTTCGGGTTTCTCCGTAAACAGGCTCCAATTCACGACTGTGGAGAGTTGGTCGCGGTTGGGACGTGCTGCCCCGAATAACAGGTACCGCTGTCGGCCTTGAGTGGGGTCGCGTTGTTTGTTTTCGAGAGTAGCCGGGTCGGCGACGTATCCGTGCGGGATCACAGTCGCGTTGACATCGCGGCCCAAGAGGCTCGTCAGTGCGGTCGCGGAGCCGTGAGTTAGGCAAATCCAGTCAATGTCGGCGGAATCGAGCAGGCGCAGACGCTTCTGCAACTCGTCGTTACCGCGGAACATGGCATGAATGTCGTGCGCGGTGTGCACGACGCGCACGCCCGAGTCAGCACAGGCGTCGAGCAGTCGTTCTAATGTTTCCAATTCTTCCAGCTCGATATGGTGCAGATGCAGCACGTCGAGCCACGTCAATGGACGATGTTCGAGTAACCACGCGGCTGTCACATCGGGTGGTACGATGCTTCCGTCATCTATCGTGGTATTGTTGATGATCTGGAAACGCTGATCGTGCAGCTTCCACACGTATGGGGTCCGGGCGGGCAAATGCACCACGCGCATAGCGTTGCTGCTTGCTGATTGGCTCACCATTAATTCTCCGTCGGTGTCGCGTGGTCGTTTGAATTCGATGCCGGGAACTGTGTGTCACGTAATGCGAATGCTCGGCGAATCAAGGGTTCGAGACCGTCTGAGAGCATGTTGCCGAGCACAGCGTTGCGCGGCGCCGCCACGCTGCCGAGATCGGCCGTGACGGTGCCGTCTGCGAGAATCCATGCGCGAAATGGGTACGGGTCGTCGGGTGCCCTCGTAGGCTGCGCGAATACTTCAAGGTTACCAACGATGCCCCGAACTTGGTCTACCGCAGCCACAAACGTGGCGGGGTCATAACCATAGATCTCGGACTTGCGACTATTGGGTCGTCCGATTGGGCGATACTGGGAGATGAGCCAGTATTCGACGCTCGTTCGAGCGGCGATGTTGCTAATCTGCTGTCCAAGCTGAAGTAGCCATCTTACGCTCTCGGTGGTCGTGAAAGTGTTGAACGCTAATCGTCTCTGGTCGGCTACCAGCATTTCGACATTCGATAGGAAACGTTCAAAGAAACCGGTTCCACGAAACCAGTCGGCTGTAGTGGCATCGGGTCCATCAATGGCTAGTGAGTACAGCGTCACGTACTGGCGGAGGCCCGAGTACCGGTCGGCGAGCAGCAGTCCGTTGGTGTGCAGGTTCGTCTCGAAACCACGGTCCACTGCGTGGGCAAGGGCAACTTCGAGGTGGTTGTCGTAGGGCATCAGCGGATCGCCACCCGTGAATACGATCCGCTGGGCAGCCGACTCGTGACGGATGAGGTCGATGACGCGGCGCACCGTGTCTGGGTCTGCGAACACCCTGTTGCGTTCGCGGTAGCAAAATCGGCATACACCAGGTGATCCCGGAGTGTTGGGACGATCCCAAGCGTTGCAGTCGGTGTTGAGGACCAGATGCACGATCTTCAGCTCATCGCGGGTAAGGATCGTCGCCCCCTTTTGCTCGATCATCCACGCACAGCGATGCTACTGATCGACTTCGTGATCAGCAGCCTAACCAGTGTGATCGCTTTGAGTAGTCAGTTGCTCCGTTTGGGTACCACACGTTCGAGGAACGCCGCGTGATCGCAAGATCCCAATAGGGTCGTCTGGTGTCCAGATTGACGCAGTCGGTGAATGTTCGAGATAGCCAGAGCGGAGGAGGATCTTCGCTACCGATCGTGCCTGAGGCGCGGCAAATCTCGCCAACGCTGTCCTATAAGGACCCTGCGGGCGAACACGTCTCATCGTCGTCCAACCCCGAGGATCTACCTGCTCCGATCCGTATGGTGCTTGGCCGGATCTCGGTAGGTGATGACGTGCAACCCGCACAGCTCTCCGATGCGTTCCAAGCTATGCCGGAGGTGCCTGCGCCGACCCGAGATGTGGTGCTGGGATCGCTGCTGACCGCTGTGATCACGCGAGGCCCGGCGGCTGATGAGGTGGAGGCACTGCTGCGCAGCGCGCTCGCGATGGACAACTACACAGCGCCGACGATGCTCGGTGGTGATAGTCACCGAGTGTTGTTGCTGGCGGGCAGCGGTAAGAAGGGCTTGCGGACACTGAACGTCTCCACCCCTGCCGCGCTGGTCGCTGCTGCCGTTGGCGCACGGGTGATCAAGGTCGGGTCAGCCGCGACATCCTCGACGCTGGGATCGCGTGATCTGGTTCGTGCGCTCGGGTTACGTGAGCATCGAACGGCGACGGGCGTGCGTGCTGACCTAGACGCATGCGGGTTCGCCTTCGTTGCGATCGAGCCAGAGATCCCTGCACTGGATGGCCTTTATGGCGGCCGGTTCCATGCGCCGAATCCGTTCTCCTTTGGACTCGCGCCGCTGGCGAGCCCGGTTCGGGGGGATGTCACTATCTTCGGCTTGGCCCATCCGCGCGTGGACGTGGCCGCAGAGGTGCTGAGCCGGTTTGGCATGGGTGACGTGGACGTACTGAGCACGCGGTTGCCCAGTGGCCACTACCTGGACGAGATCGGAATGGTGGGTGAGTTGCGCTGCTGCCGGGTGCGGGATGGGGGCGTGGGGCCGGTCGCGGTAAGCGCGATCGAGCACGAAACCGCTACCGGTGCTACAGCGGCGGGTCTTCCGACGCCCTGCGGTTCGGCCGAGGCCGTCGATCGCACTGCAGATCTGCTCGCTGGCAGTGGTCTGGACAGCCACCGCGCCGTGGTAGCTGTTAACAGTGCGTTCCTGCTGGTACGCAGCGGTGTGGCGAGTTCATTGGTTGAGGGGCGTGAGTTGGCCGAGGACGCGCTGCGTAGCGGCACCGTTCTGGCAAAGACCGCGGCCTCTCCGACTCCTGCCGGGAAGGCGTGATCCGAGTGGGTTTCGATCCCGATCTTCATTACCTTCGGCCTGGCTACACGTCACGCGTGCCGCCGGAATACTTCGTAGACATCGATGACGGGATCACCTGGCAGCCCGATGTATACCCCGAAGTGCTTGTGCTGGCTCAGAGGCACGACCGCAGTGTGATCATCGATCTAGGTTGCGGACGAGCTGGCAAGCTCGTCGCCTTGGCCGAGCAACATCCTCATCTGGATCTCGTTGGCGTCGACTTTGGCCCCAATATCGAGTGGTGCCGAGCAAACCTGCCGGTAGGGCGATGGCTCGACGCCGACCTGGAGACAGCGACGACACTGCCGCTCGGCACCGAGATGATTGCCCGATCGGTGATCGTGTGCTCGGACGTGCTTGAACATCTGGTCGACCCGCGCCCAGCGATGCGGTTGATCTGCTGGTTACTCGACCGGGGCGCGGTGTGCGCGGTCGTCTCCACCCCGGCGCGTGATAAGCGGGCTGGCACGGAAAACCTCGGGCCGCCGGCCAACCCGTCGCATGTGCGGGAGTGGACGCAAGACGAGTTTCGGGCGTTTGTCGAAAGCTTCCCCGCCGCGATCGAACGGTTCGAACTGACTCGCAGCGACGACAGCGGCGGCGGGATGACCACGCAGCTCGTCGTACTCGGCCCATGCAAGGGACAGCGCACCGGATGACGCAGCCTTCGGTGTCAATCGTGGTGTTGAGCCATAACTACGAGCGCTACGTCAGCGAGGCATTGGAGAACGCGGTCAGCCAGGAACCAGGCGACTACGACCTGGCCGAGATAGTTGTCATCGATGACGGCTCGACCGACCGCAGCCACGACGTGTACGCACGCTTTCCCGGCGTCCGCGTCGTGGACAAGGCCCACGAAGGGTTCGCCGCCACGCTCACCCGTGCCGTTGATGAAGCATCCGGAGAATGGCTCGCGCCACTGGATGCCGACGACGCTTTCACGCCGGACAAGCTGCGCAGACTGGCCCCACATCTCGCGAACCCCGCCCTCCTGCTGATCCAGCACGCGGAGTACGTCATCGACGCCGACGGCTTGCCGTTCGTCGAGGGCACCCATCCGGGCGGTTCGACCAGCACGCTCGTCGTCCGCACCGCTGCCGCGCGGGACCTGCTGCCAGTCACCAACGAGTTGTTCTTCCACGTGCTGGCAGACCTCGGCCACGGCATCCGCTTGTCAGAGCCCCTGACCCGCTACCGGGTACATGAGGAAAGCATGACTGATCGCCGCACACCCGGCGTCTTCGCCGAGTACATGGCAAACGTCAGCGATGAGGTCGCCGCCCGGCTCGGCCAGCTCCACGATCGTCCGCCGACCTGGGCACGCGCCGACCAACTCACCGGGCTAGCTGTCCGCTATCACGAACAGGCTGCCGAACACCGCGACAACGCCAAGCATCAGCGCGAGCGCGACGCGCTGGGCACTCCCCGGAAGGGACCCTCCGCGTGACCAACGCCGTGTTGTTTTCAGAGTCCTACTACCGGCAGGTGCTCGCCGAGTTCGGTTACACCCCATTCGATCTGCGGCAGTTCGACTTCACCCTGGCCGGCCTAGACGCCGACACCCTCAATGCCCGCTACCTGTGCCACCACCACGGCGACCATTACCTGCGTGCTAGCCCGCAACGACGGATCGTCACCACCGGGTTCGGCATGTCCGGCGTGCCGCACCTGGCCACGGTCTCCCACATCCTCAAGATGATCGAACTTCAGCTCGGTGGCGAGCGGTGTCAGATCGTGCTCGGCGACCTTGACGCCTACAACGGCAAGGCCAAGCCCTACGCGGAGGTACGCGAGCTGGCCGAGCGGTTTCGGGAGTACAGCCTGCGGCTGGGCTTCGACGACACGGCCGGGATCGTGCGCTCGCAGGAGAGCCACCTGCCCGCACTGGAAGCGATGTACCTGATCGGCCGCTACGTCGAACAGGCCGACTTCGACGCCGCCGAAGAAGACAACCACGGCTACTACGTCGACCGCGGGCTGGTCGACGCGGCGATGACCTTCCGCCGCGCCCTCTCGCTGTCGCTGATGGCCGCCGACTTCCTCGCCCTGGGGCAGGACCACGACGCGGTGCTGGTGATGCTCGGCGTGGACGAACACCGTTACGTGCGCTTCGCCCAGAAGACACTGGCACGTCTCGACGAACACGTACCGCTGCGGTCGGACTTCGCGCTCACCGCCGCCTACACCCGCATGGTGCGAGGCTTCGGCGGTCACCCGAAGTTCAGCAAGAGCCTCCCCGGTTCGGCCCTGGACGTGACCACCCCGCCGGAGGAGGTAGGCCGCCTGCTGACCGCCGAGCCACCGATCCCCGAAGAGTCGGCCACCTACCAGCTCATGTGCCAACTGCCCCGCTACGATGCGGCCACATTGCTCGACCTGCACAAATACTGCCGGGAGGCTGGCCCAACCTGGCAGCGCGCTGTGGTCGACCTCACAGACTACGTCATCGACGTGATCAGTCAGTGGCCCTGTTAACCAGGAGGAATCGGCTCGCCGCGCCCCGCTAACATCGTCATATCACGCGCAACCCGATATCCGGAGAGCTTCGATGACCCGACTGAGCCAGTCCGTTGACCGCGCCACCGCCCTGCTCAAGGACGCGGACCTTGCGGCCGACGCCACCGTGCGGGAGCTGCTGACCGAGACCACGCAGCGCCGCAGCCTGGATCTGTCGGACCTGCCTCCGGCGGAGCAAGCCGCCCTGATCGCCGCCCGCTCGCAGGAGCTTCAACCGGCCGCCGACGCGCTGGCTGAGCGGATCATCGAGGCGGACAAGAAGGGTCGCCGGTTCATCGCCAAGTTCGGCATCGACCCCACCGGGGCCGAGGTGCACCTCGGGCACACGGTGCCGATGCTCATCCTCAGCCGCTTTCAGCGGATGGGGCACCTGGTGGTGTTCATCGTCGGCGACATGACCGCCAAGATCGGTGACCCCTCCGGCCGGTCGGACGAGCGGCCGGCGCTGACCGACGAGGACATCGCTCGCAACCTCGCCACCTACCGTGAGCAGGTCAGCCCGTTCTTCGACTTCGAGCGTGCTCAGTTCCGGCACAACGGCGACTGGCTGCGGCAGATCACGCTACCAAAAGTGATCGAGATCACTGCTCAGATCCCCGTGTCCATGCCGCTGCAACGTGAGGACTTCCGCAAGCGGCTCGACGCTGGGCAAGGGTTGTCGCTGGCCGAGTTGCTGTACTCAGTCGTCATGGCGCTGGATTCGGTGGAGACCAACTGCGACCTGGAAGTCGGCGGGATCGACCAATTCCTGAACATGCAGATGTGCCGCAAAGTGATGGACATCTGCGGCCAAACTCCTGAGTTGGTCGTCGCCACCTCGCTGATCGAGGGCACGGACGGCTCCGGGGCCAAGATGAGCAAATCCAAGGGCAACTACGTGCCCTTGACAGCGCCACCCGGCGAGATCTTCGGCAAGATCATGTCGGTACCCGATCGGCTGCTGGAGCCCTACTTCCAGGCACTGTCGGAGTGGGTGGACTCCGAGTTGGCTGTTACCCGAGAGCGGATTAGCAGCGGCTCGCTGCATCCGATGGACCTGAAGAAGATCCTGGCAGGGGAAGTCACCGCCGCCATCCACGGCGTTGACGCGGCGATGAAGGCCCGTGAGGAGTTCGTCGCCCGCTTTTCCAAGCGCACCTTTGGTGAGGTGGACGACCTGCCCACGGTGGCGGACCTGAGCAAGTCGATCACAGAAGTGGTCAAGGCCCTGGGCTTCGCCTCGAGCAATGGGGATGTTCGTCGCGTCGCACAGCAGAACGGGCTGCGCCTGGTAGTCGAATCCGATGGCAACCAAGAGCAGGTGACGCTCAGCGCCGATGAGGCTCGCGAGCCGCTGGCGGCCGTGGTCAAGGACAAGCTCGACGGCCAGCTCGGCGACTTCTACCTCAAGGTCGGGCGCAAGCTCGCCCGCATCAACCCCACCGTCTGACCCTCGCCTGTGGACGCCGTGGCGTTCGATCTGTTCGGCACCCTCGTCACCGCACCTACGCCCCAGGAACGCACCCGCGCGGCCTCCCGGCTGGCTGCCGTGATCGGATGCGGGACCGCGACGGTCGATCAGTATTTCCGTAACACGTGGCATGCTCGCCACAACGGCACCCTGCCGACGTTACGCGACCTCGCCACGCATCTGGTCCATGCCGTCGACGGGCCAGACGAGGTGATTGGGCCGGTCGCAGACCGGTTACGTGTGCTTGGGCAGGCCCGTCTCCTCCCCGCTCCCTCGGTTGTCTATGCGCTGCAATCATTGCGCAGCAAGGGGCTACGGGTCGGCGTCCTCAGTGACGCCAGCGCGGAGATCGCCGCCGCCTGGCCGAAGAGTCCGCTGGCTGCGCTCGTGGACACAGCGGTGTTCAGTTGCGCGGCCGGCGCACTCAAACCCGACCCACGGCTCTACCGGCGCATTCTGGACGAGTTGGGCGTGCCAGCCCACCGGACGCTGTACGTGGGAGATGGCGGCGGTGACGAGCTGCAGGGGGCGCTCGCCGCAGGAATGGCCGCCGTCGCCGTCCGGCGCCGAGGCACTGCCGATGCCCTTGCGTTCGGCGATACCGACTGGCACGGCCCTGTGCTGGACGCGGTAGAGCGCGTGCCGCCTTACTTGACGGAGCAGAAATGAGGGCGTGGGAGATCCGCAACGGCAAACTCTATCTGCACGAGGTGGCGCCAGCACAGGCAGCCGAGGGTGAGACGGTCGTTCGCATCACGCACACCGGCATCTGCGGCAGCGACCTACCGAAGTTAGTGCGTCCCAACGTTTTCGCTCTGCCTGAGCCGTGGAGACCCGGCCACGAAATCGTCGGTACCGATCCCGCCGGCCGCGTGGTCGCTATCGACCCCCTCATCTCCTGCGGGACCTGCAATACGTGTGCGGCAGGCGACAGCCACTTATGCCCCTGCCTGCGACGCCTCGGCTGGGACCTGCCCGGCGGTTTCGCCGAACAGGTCGTCGTACCAGCGGCAAACGCTCACCCTCTGCCGAATGGCGTTGATGCCCTCCACGCGGTCCTTGCCGACCCTGCAGCCGTGGCAATCCACGGGCTGCGCTGCACTCCCATCTCCCCACCAGGTCGGTTGGCCGTTATCGGCGCGGGCACGGTCGGCCTCCTCACCGCGTTGTACGCCAACCAACACGGGTGGGAGGTCACCGTCATACACCGTGACGGCCGCCCGCCACGGCGAGCGATCGTCGATGCCATTCCCGCCACATTCCAGCCGCCACGAGTTCCTGAAAAGTGCGGCTTCGATGTGGTGGTGGACGCGGCTAGCGGAGCCGACTCAACGCCGCTGGAACTGGCTCTACATCTCGTTCGCGAGAGTGGCACCATCGTCGTTCAGAATGCCTACCAGCCCAACGTAGTGCTGCCGCTTCCATTGCGGGACATCTTTCGTCGGTCGATCAGCCTGATCGGCTCCTTCTCTTACTGTCGGCGCGGCCTCGGTGACTTTGAAATGGGGCTGAATCTTCTCGACCAGTGTTCGGACGCTGTGGGACTTCTGGTGATCCAGGCCGGCGGACTCGCGGACCTCAACGTTGTCCTTGAACGTCTGCGCCTCCGTAGCGGCCGTCAGGTGCTCACCGTCAAGGACATCTGATTCCGGCAACCTCCGAGTGAAGGCCTGTCGGTTGACGACGACCGTCAAGCCGCTCGGTGCTTCTCTACCGAAATCGCCGAGTACTCCGTGTAAGCTGGGAGGAGAGCTAGAGCATCCACCACGGGATCCCAGGCGCGTCACTGGACGCCGTCGGTGGCGGTTCGGTGGTCTGGTGGGCTTGATGTATGGCAAGTGCGGAACATTTCGCAGGCGCAAGAGCCCACCAATACACTGCGGCACCGCTAGACACTGATCTTGTGGGGCTAGTGGTGGCGTTGGCTGGAAAGTCGCCGCCACCAGCGTCGCTTCTGCGACGATCGGGAGTTCGGGTGTCCATGCGGCGGGTATTTTTGACTTGCGCAAGACCTATCCTGCGACGGTGTGCTCTAACGTGCTCCGAGTTGTCGTCCTGATCATCACGGTTGGTCAGTGCCGAGAAGCGGTAAAGCAGGGCTGCAGACCGTCAATCTCTAGTGACCACGACGGTCGGTGATGGTCAAAGTCGCTGCAGCGCAACAGCATTCGTATGAAGGAGCTGGGTCGTCCGCGCCGCACACCGCGCTCGGTGCCGTCTGGGCGATACCCGAGCTTACGGCTGACCTGATGGGAGGCGTGCGTGTCTTCCCATGCGGTGGTGCGTGCCTGAACGGCTGCGAGGTAGTCGAAGGCCATGGTGAGCACTGCCGCGCGGGCCTCGGTGCTGAGTCCTTGGCCTTGAAACGGCATTCTTTTCCGGACTAAGAGTTGTCCGTTATGTCTCAGTTAGTTGGTTGTCGAGCCAGCTCTCGTAAGCGAGATCCTCGTCAACCGGGTAGTAGTCCTCGGGGTTGTCGACGTCGAGATGGTGTTCCTTCTCAAGATCGGCGAGGTCAAGCTCGTCGCCTTCGAGTTCCAGGCCACAGACGGCGCAGCTGAAGGCGGACGCGTAGATCGTCACCGCGGGCACTGGTTCCCCGGCCTCATTTTCGGTGGTATTGCGCCAGTCGACGACTGCACCGTCCTCGCTGTGCACCCATCCGGTGCCCTCGCATGCGGGGCAGTCGATCGACACGTCGTAGCCGGTATAGATGAATTGAGTTGCCCCGAACGCGGCGACCACGCTTTCCCGTTGCGGCGACAGGAGGTCACCGAATCGCTGCTGGAACGCGCGCTTCGCTCGTGCGATTTTGGCCTCGAACGTGACACGCAGTTCGTTGTTCCGCTCGTCGGCTAGCTTATCGACGAGGGCGGTGTAGTGACCCCAGTAGCGCTCTAGGTCGATCTTGAGCTCGGCCAGGACGGGCGTGGCGATTCTGATGCAGGTGCCGAGCACTGCTCGCGCGGCGTCGGCATCGTGTGCGCCAACATGCGCAACACCGTTCCGAGCTGCGAAGACCCGCTCGAATGCCGAATCGGCGACCGTGATCTTGGGCTTGAGCAACGCTCGCGTGCGATCGAACGCCACCTTCAGCCCGATGGATTTGGTGCGGCTTGCCGGGACGCCTGAGCGGTCGCCGTGCCCGACTGCGTGCAGCAGCGACGCCCAATGCGTTGCTTCGATGATCAGTGCCGGGTGCAGTGAGCAGAGGTATGCCTTCAGCAGGTGCTCCAGGCCGACGCCGGCATGGTGGACAGCGAAGTCGAGGGACTCGCCGCGGCCGAACGCCTCGAACGCGGCTTGCATCCAGCGTCGCGAGGATGACTGGAGTGACTTCTGGTCCATTGGCCTGACACTAGCCGAGCCCGGGGCACTGGAGCTGAGGGTCGACACCCCGCAGACTTGCTTCCGGCAGACGGTCGTTGATCGAAGTCCTGGGGGATCGCTGGTGGGTGGGCAGGAAGCCGCGCGTGGGTTCGAGTACCAGTACCTCCGCACGTTGGAATACGCGCTGCTCGCGATCACCTGGACGATACGGAACTCACGGCCGTCCAGATCGAGGGCGTGCTGACCGCAAATCTGAAAGCCGACCAGGAGATCGTTGACTTCGCGTTGGTATCAGGAGAACGCGTTCTCACTGTCGCGCAGGTCAAGAGCGGCGGTCCCGGAAGTTCGCTGTCAGCGTCCGATTTGGTGGGGATGCTGTTGCGGTTGTTGCCCGGCCACGTCGCCGAGTGGTATTTGGTGGTCACCAATCGATCAGGTGCGCGGAACCTGCATGAGCTGCTGGCGCTGATGAAGTCCAGCAAGCCGGATGTCTGCGACGACGTGCTGTCGCTGATTCGGCGGTCGAAGATCTCCGAGGAGCTCCCCGCCGCGGGGCACGAGTTCTGGGAGCGGTTGCGGCGCACGGAGGTCGTGCTCGACCTGCGGGACATTGAGCAGGTGCGGGCGGACGTCCAGGAACTGGTCCGCGCCGCGCGGCACCGGGCAGCGCCGTCGTCGGTCGGATGGGACGCGACCGGGCTGTTGACCGGCTATCTGGTGTGGGAAGTGATGGCCAGAGCGGCCGGCACGCAGGGGCCGGAACTCACCATGACGGACTTGATGGCCGCGCTGCGCATGGACCCCGACGAGCTGAAGTCGTTGATGCGCGAACGTGACTGGGCTGTCCCCGTGACGCCGGCACCACGGGCCACCGACATCGCCCGCCCTGAGTTGCTGGCGCGCATCGCGGAGCATCTCCCCGTCCCGGTTCCGCGGGACGCGGCGCCGGTGTGCCTGCTCACCGGGTTGTCGGGGATCGGGAAGAGCAGCCTGGCTGCGGCGTGGGCGGACGACAACGCCTACGCGTACGCGGCGATCATGTGGATCGACGCCACCAGTGAGTCGCAGATCAGCGCATCGTTCAGCACGGTCGCCGCGTGGCTGCAGGCCAACGGCTTGGCCAGCGAAAGCAACCTGGGGGCACCGGTGCGGCAGCGGGTCTTCGCCGCGCTCGCCCGCAGTGCTCGGCCGTGGCTCATGGTGTTCGACAACTGCTCCGATCAGGCTGTGGTGCGCGAGTGGATCCCGCCCAGGGGGCACGGGCACACGATCGTGACGAGCACCGACCAGACCCCGCTCACCGGACCGTCCACCGCGAAAATCGACGTGCGCGGCATGACTGACGGTGAGGCGACAAGGTTGCTTGTCCTCCGCGTGCTCGGCGGCCGAGAGCCGAACGACGACGAGCAGCAGTCACTTCGGCAGCTGGTCGCTCGGTTGCATCGCTGGCCGCTGGCTCTCGAACTCGCCGCCAGTTACCTCGTAAGCACACAACTTGAGCACGCCGATGATCTCGCGCGTGCCGTCGCCGACTTCGAGGATCTGCTCGCGCGGGCGATGGATGATCGACCGTCGGTTCCGGTCGGTTATCCGGACACCGTGGTCGGCGCCGTCACCATGACGTGGTTGCGGGTCGTCGGGCGCACCGGGCCCGCCGAGACGATGGCTGCGAATGCTCTGCGCACCGCGGCGTTTCTCGCTTCGCGGCAGATTCCGCTGCACTTGTTGCTGGCATGCGCGGTCGACGAAGTCGACCTCCCGTTCCCGCACTACCCCCACACCGATCCGCCGGTGGGTGAGGTGCTTCGGGCGGTGAGACGGGATTCTCTCGCTACGGCGGATGAACCGTTCCCCGTCTCGACGCGGGCCGCGCGCGGTTCCGTAAGGTCGTTGGACGTGTCAATCGCGATGAACGACTCGTGCAGTTCATCGTGCGCGGATTGGTCGAGCGTGAGGGGCGCACCGCCGACGTGCTCTCACGCGTCACGTTCTGTACGCAAGCGTGGCTGCAGTTCTTCTCTTCGAACCACGACATGCAGCAGGCCGTCGGCATGGTGGGGCACGCGATCGAGCTGTCCGAGCACGCCATCGACCAAAGCGCGGTCAGCCAGGCCAGCGCACTGCTCTGGGGCAACACGGCGGGAATTCTCGGCTATCTGGACGAGTGGACAGGTGCTGCTCGCTACCTGTCTGCGGAGCTGGCCTGCCTCGATCGACTCCCAGAAGCTGAAGTGATCCACCTGCGGATCCAGACCCTGGTGTCGTTCGCTCGTGCGCTGCACGAACTTGCTGATCATCCACGTGATGCAGTACAGGAGATCGTCCCCCTTTTGGAGCGGTTCGTCGCGGTGGTCCCCAACACCATTCATGTGCACGAGAAGGCTGCCGGTGAATCAATCCGCGTTGCACTGGCCACGGTGAGAAGTCTCCGCCTCCACAGTGTCGATCACCCGCAGTTGACGGCCTTGGAGTCGGTGCTGAACGACTTCCGCCGGATGGTCCCGGTAGCAGGTGAGGTCGACTGGTTCTATGAACTGACCCAACTCATAGCGACGATCAGGAAGGGACGAGATACCGAGGCCCGTGCCAAGGCCGAAGCCCTGCTCGCCGCCATGAACCCGGCCCAACCCGAGTACCCCCAGGTGCTGCGAATGATGGCCGAGTTGTGTGTGAGCGTCCGCGATTGGCGGGGCGCTCGCGAAATCCTCATGCGCTTCATGGAGGCTGCGCAATCGGGCCTCCTGCGCAGGTTCGACATCGCCATGCTGGTGCGCAACCTTGGGTTCGGCTGCATGGCCGCGATGGCGGATCAGGAGACTCCGGCGTTCGAGTGTTTCGACGCCGTCATCCGTATAGCGGAGATCGCTGACCGCGACCGAGTGGTGATTCAGGCAGGCGACCGCGACGTGATCTCAGTGCTCCGCGCCCTGCACGCCTATCTCAACACCGACAAGGCCGCCTGCGCCACTTGGCTCAACCACGCACATCCCAACGAAGTCGACGCGGTCGAACACACGGGCCTGATCAACTTCGTGCATCGGCTGCTGCGCAACTGGTGCGCCAAGAAGGCCACTCGCTCGCAGTCTTCAACCCTCATTCCGCCGGCCGATGTCGTGGACGACACCTTCGGCGCCAGCCCTGTTCCGGTGCCCGACACGGTGTTCGCGATCGACGAGAAGTCCGTTCACGATAATTTGCTGAAGTTCGGTGCGGAGTCCGCTCCTGGCCGGGCGATCGCTTCGGTCCAGGTCACCCGCGCAGCCGGGCGTCCGCCGCGCGATCCGATGGAGATCGCGGTGGAAACCTGTCTGGCAATGCAGATTCTGGGTCTGCCCACACAGATGGCGATGATCGGACTGCAGTTCCTGCGCGACAGTGCTGGCATCAAGATCGACGATCCCGAGCGGCTCATACTCGACAACCCCACCAACGCGCACGCCTGGCGGCTTCCACATCACGTTGCCTGGGTGACGTCGTCAGGTCACCTTGTTGATCCGGTGTTTCCGCAGCTCTACGCGGTTCGTGCGGTCGCGACGGTACAGTCATCGCTCCGGCATCCTGTTGTTGCGCCATTTTCGACGACGAGTCACTTCCCGGTTGTGCGCGGGCACGGTCTGGTCGCGGGGTACGTGCACCTCGGCACCTACGACGTGCACGACATCGCCGAGGCGCTCCCGCCCGATCGGCGCGCGGCATGCGAAACCAACGCGCTCTTCGTCGCATTTCAAGCGATGTTCACGCTCGCGGCGACCGGTGACCGATTCATCTCGATGATCGAAGCTGCCCATCCCGAGTTGGACGGGTTGATCATCCGGCCGCGCCAGCTTATCGACCTCGGGGAGGCGCTCAGTCCTGACAACGGTTGATCACGGCATGCGTCAGGAACCCCTCGCTCCCACGATTAGGTCGCTGCCGTCGAGGTCGATAAGGGCGCGTGTCATGGTCCGTTGTGGCCCTTCTTTTTGGGTGTCACTTGATCACGACGCAAACGATTCACAGTACAGCTATCTGGCAGGCGCGTGGTCGCCGCCACTCGAATGGACTAGATCAATCGGCGAGCTGCGGCCATAGTGGACAGAGGGGTCGGACTTCCACGTGATCACGAGGTGGGCGCGCATTGTGCTGCCCATGTGGTCACGACGAACGCTATTGGCGGCGCATGCGAAGAACTGGCTCACGTGCTTCGCTTGCCAGTCAGGCCGCTGGGATCGGCACAGGAAGACTTCCGGAATCTGCATCTCGTGGCGGGTCCGGTTGGCGAACCGACGATGTTCATCAAGCTCGTCGAGAAGCGCGCCTTTCATGAGGCAGCACTCGCCGTGTCCGCAGTCGTTCGCCCGATCGGCATCAGGACGCCGAGACTGCTCGATCAAGGCATCCTCACCGACGGGCGAGCGTGGTTGGCGTACGCCTGGTACGAACTCACCGAATTCGAGCCTGCCGTGCCATCCTTGGTGGAACGCGCCGGCGCGCTTCTTTCCCAGCTTCACGCCCACACCACCGCAGCTACACCTGCGGGTCTGGCCACCACCAGCGAAAGCTTGATGGATGACCTGCGGAAGCGAGCTGACCACCTCGCCGGTATCGCTCCTAGGTACGGTCGCAGGGTTCGCCGGTTGATCCCGTTATGTGTCGAGGTTCCTCAGCCCAATCGCTGCGTCTTGCACGGAGACTTCGGCTGGCGCAATCTTGGCCTCGACTTGGACGGCCAGATCTGGCTGTTGGACTGGGACACAGCTACTTGGGGGCACCCGATCGTCGATCTCGGCAAGCTGATCGACCGGGAGTTCGCCGAGGATCATGTTCGTGACCAGTTTCTCCGTGGCTATCGCCGGCACCATCCAGTGATCAGCTATCCCTGGCCTGCCTACGTGGACACCGTGCGGTTGTGGGTTGCCGCGGGGGCTGCTGAACTACGGACTTCTCCGGAGCGTCGCTGGGTTGACCCGACATGGCCTCCGCATCCTCGACGAGATCGAAAGCCGATGTGGCTAGGCGTCGGTGTGGGAGCGCTGGATGAGGTCGGGCGACTCGTAGACTTCCACCTCATGACGCGCGTTGGGACTGAGGACACCTGTCTGGTTGTGCTCCGTGGCCCCTCCGGATCGGGCAAGTCGTCGACAGCCCGTCGGTTGCGCGCTCACCTTGGCGGCAGTGTCGCGCTCATTGAACAGGACTATTTCCGGCGCGTCGTGCTCAAAGAGCGTGATGTGCCGGGTGGGGCCAACATCGAGCTGATTTCCACGGCGGTGAGGTTCGCGCTCGGCCATGGATGGAATGTGATCGTCGAGGGCATCATGCACGCCGAACGCTACGCAGACATGCTTCACAAGCTGCGTCAGGACCACCTTGGCAGAAGCGTGTTCTACTACTTCGACGTGACTTGGGACGAGACGCTCCGGCGCCATAAAACACGCCCCCAAGCCGAGGAATTCGGCGTCGACGAGATGCGAAAGTGGTACCGCGCCGGGGATCAGCTTGGTTTTGCTGAGGAGCAGAACATTCCTCAGGGGTCCACATTGGATGCAACCGTGCATCGAATCGTGCATGAGGCTTTCGGCGACGCGCCGTGCGAACCAAAGGCCGGCTCACCCGTCCCGGTGGGCTGGTTGGAGCAGCCCTGACGATCGCAACCGACCTGATCCACTGCAACTTACCAACGCCTCGATCAAGCCCGTCGACCTTGTCAAACAACTCGGCGTGTGCAGCAAGCGCAACTTGGACCCGGGTCTTCGCCGCGATCGCCTGCGGAGGATGATCAGGGCATGGAGGTTGAACGCAAGCGCGAGCTGCCCAGCCACATCAACCCCCAGGCGTTGATTAACCGGCTCGTGCAGATCGGGTTCCGCGACGACGGTCATTTGGTCGAAATCGACACCTACTACAGCCGTCCCGATGTGGACTTCATGGAAACGGTAGAGTGCCTGGCGGGTTCGCGAACGAGACGAGTTCGCAGAGATCACCTACAAGCCGGCGTCGAATGCCGCCACGCACAGCACGGCCGACATCATCACCAAGCCGGAAACCAACGTCTCGATCGGCGCTGACCAAGCGAAGCAGGCGAAACAGTTGCTTGCAGCGATCGGGATGGTGCAACTAGCCCGGGTCGCCAAGACGCGCATCGCGTTGCGGCACCCCCACCACGACACCGTGACCGTCGCGATCGACACGATCGCCGGCGTCGGCTCATTCGTCGAAACCGAAGTGCTCACCGACGATGCGGCCGGCATCGACGAGCTGCTGGAGGAAACCGAACATCTCTGTGGCTTCCACCAGCTTCCGGTGGTGCACCTGCCGTACCGAGACCTCGTCATGCAGCACGATCAGACCCAGCCTGTTGCGCCGACCACGTGACCATCTCGCCTCTGAAACTGCGCGGCGACAGCCTAGATCGATCGATTTAACGGAGCCTGGACAGGTCCAACGTCGTGACCTTCGGCAGATGATCACTCGCCCGCCCAGGTCAGATCGGTCTCGAACACGTCGCAGACGGTGATCGCCGACGCGCGGGAGCTTGTCACGCGGTGGCCGTCAATTTCCCTGGACCCCATGTCCGCATGGCTGTAGTGGCCTACCGTCCGCTGCCACGGCTTGTTGACCAGGGCTGCGGTGTCTTTCAGCCCGGTCGCCAGA